>CAVSPL010000009.1:0-276177 GCA_963729765.1 uncultured beta proteobacterium
CGCCTTGCACGCTTGACGCTGATTAGGCCCTACAATGTGCGTGGGAATCCGATGCCGGCCGGGGACGGTACCAATATAAACAGGAGCAGACAGGATGCTTGAACTGACCGTCGAAGGCATGAGCTGCGGCCATTGCGTGGGCCGCGTGACGAAAACCGTGCAGGAAATCGATTCCGGCGCGAAGGTCGAGATCGACCTCGCGACCGGGAAAGTGCGCATCGACAGCAGGGCGGACGCGGCGAAGATCGCCGCGGCCATCGATGCCGCCGGCTACCCGGTAAGCGCAGGGGCCCAGGGTCAGTACTGAAGCTTCGCCGGTTTTTTTGACCGTCACCGTCGCGCCGCTCCACGCGCGCGCGACCTGGCCGGGATCAGGTTGCTCACCTGATCGGCCCATCGCGTTCATCGTGCAGTGCGATTTATGGCACGCCAGGGAATGGTCCAGACTTTCAGGGTGACTGCGGGGTCGTAGGGGCGCCCCGCCGCTGCCCGAAAATATTCTAGCATGCTGTCGCCTCCGGACGACAGTTACTACTTGTTACAAGTTGTCTCCAATGCTACTATGGTCGGCGTCCTGTCCTACACTCAACAGCGATTTTGTCCTACAATTCCTGGAGTCAATCATGACCTGGATCGCCCAGCTTCTGATTCCCCGCCGCCGTAAAAACCACCATGAGATCGCGGGCCGCGCGGCCGAGGTGATCGCGCACGTACTGGCCGATGTCGGCATCGACCGTTTCCTCAACGGGACGCTGCTGGTCGACCGCCAGTTGCGCGTGCGTTTCGTCAGCTGCGCGGGCATCCTGGAAGGCGTGCATGCGGCCGTGCGCGCCGATACGCTGGCGCAGGCGCGCGTACTGCGCGGAGAACAGGGCAGGCTGGTGCTGGCCGCGCAAGCGCTGCAGCAGCAGATCGTGTGCCTGGTCGACGAGCTGATGGCGGCCATGCTGGCGCAGTCGGCGACGCTGCGCGCACTGCCGGCGCGGCGTTACCGCATCGCCGAACGGATGGCCTCGGCCTCGAAATAAACGCGCCGGATCGCCGGGTTGAACGCGGCGATGCTGCTTTCGAGCCGGGCAATGGCGACGTCGACTTCGTCGATGCGCATGCCGCGCTTGAAGCGCACGGCCGCCGTCAGCAGCACGTCGTCCGGCCCGAGCTGCATCGTCATCAGCTCGCCGACGCTGTCGACGGCCGGATCGGCGTCGAAGATCGCTTTCAGTTTCCCGGTCTGCTCCACGCCCACGCCTTCCCCCACCAGCAAGGCGCCGGTTTCGCGCGCCAGCGTAAAGGCCGCGCCGATCAGCAGGAGGCCGATCACGACCGAGGCCGCCGGGTCGATATACGGATTCTCGAGCAGGTGGCCGAGGAAAATCCCGGCCGCGGCCACGACGATCCCGAGCAGCGCCGCCGTGTCTTCGATGAAGACGGTGAAGACCGACGCATCCTTGCTGGCCTTGACCGTCTTCCAGAGCGTGGCGCCGGGACGCCGGCGGCTGTTCAGTGCGCGCCGCGAAACGTTCCAGCTGTATCCTTCGAACAGGAAGGCGACACCCAGCACGACATAGCTCCAGAACGGGTCGGTCAGCGGCTCCGGCGCGCGCAGGCTCTCGATGCCGTGATAGATCGACAGCCCGCCGCCGAGCGTGAATACCGACAAGGCCACGATCAGCGCCCAGAAATACACGGCCTTGCCGTAGCCGAAAGGGTGGCGTGCATCCGGCGCGCGGGTGGCGATCTTTTCGCCCACGAGCAGCAGCAGTTCGTTGCCGGTGTCGACCGCCGAGTGGATGCCTTCGGCCAGCATCGCGGCGCTGCCGGTGATGGCGGCGACGACGAATTTGGCAACGGCGATGCCGAGGTTGGCGACGATGGCGGCGTAGATGACCTTGCGGCTGTCGGGGGCGGGGGCGGTGGCAGGTGCGGTGCTGGCGGTGTTCTTATTGTCGGTCATGTTCGAAGATGGAGGTCAGGTTGCGGTCCAGTCTAACGAATTCGCCGGTTTTAGCCGGTTCGCCAGCGCACAGGCCGGCGCGATGAGCGTCCGCAACCTCGGCAAACTCTTCGCGCCGCGCTCGGTGGCGCTGATCGGCGCCTCCGAACGCCCCGGCAGCCTGGGCGCGACGCTGCTGCACAACCTGATGGCCGGCGGCTTTCGCGGCGCCATCCATCCGGTCAATCCGAAGTACACCAAGCTCGCCGGCCTGCCGGTGGCGGCCAGCGTCGCCGACCTGGCAAGCGCGCCCGACCTGGCCGTGATCTGCACGCCGCCGGCCACGGTGCCGGCGCTGATTCGCCAGCTGGGCGAGAAGGGCACGCGCGCCGCCATCGTGCTCAGCGCCGGCCTGGCCCAGGCGCGCGACGAGCGCGGCCGCTCGCTCAGGCAGGCCATGCTCGACGCGGCCAATCCCTACCTGCTGCGCATCCTCGGCCCGAACAGCGCCGGGCCTGCTGGCGCCCGGCCTGGGCCTGAACGCCAGCGTCGCCCACAGCGGCGCGCTGCCGGGCCGGATCGCCTTCGTCTCGCAATCGGGCTCGCTGATGACCGGGGTGCTGGACTGGGCGCACTCGCGCGGCATCGGCTTCTCGCATTTCATCGCGCTCGGCGATTCGGCCGACGTCGACCTCGGCGACGTGCTCGACTACCTCGCCAGCGATGGCGCCACCGGCTCGATCCTGCTCTACGTCGAGCACCTGCGCTATGCGCGCAAGTTCATGTCGGCCGCGCGCGCCGCGGCGCGCAGCAAACCGACGCTGGTGCTGAAAGCCGGGCGCGGTGCCGGCCGGCGTGCGCGCCGCCGCCAGCGAAAGCGGGGCGCTGGCCGGCATGGACGACGTGTTCGACGCCGCCATCCGGCGCGCCGGCATGCTGCGCGTGTTCACCACCGAGCAGCTGTTCGCGGCGGTCGAAACCCTGGCCCACGCCAAGCCGCTGCACGGCGAACGGCTGGCGATCGTCGCCAACGGCGCCGGCCCCGGCGTGCTGGCCTTCGATGCGCTGGTCTGCGGCGGACGGCAGCGCGGCCGCGCTTCACGCCCGAGACGATCGAACGCCTGGGCCAGGTGCTGGCGCCGGATGCGGCGCGCGCCAATCCGGTCAACCTGCATGGCGCGCGCCGAGCCCGAACGCTACCGCCAGGTGCTCGAGATCCTGCTGCAGGACGCGGCAGACCGACGCGGTGCTGGTGGTGCATGCGCCGACGGCCACCGTCGACAGCGCCGACGTCGCGCGCGCCATCGCGCCGCTGGCGCAAGGGCGCCTCGCGCAACGTGCTCTCGTGCTGGCTGGGCGGCGATTCGGTCGCGGCGGCGCGCGAGATCGCATCGAGCGCCGGCATGCCGACCTTCGACACGCCCGAAGACGCGGTCGCCGGCTTCCTGCAGATCGTCCACTACCGCCAGAACCAGAACCTCCTGATGCAGGTGCCGCCGTCCGTCTCCGGGCATCCCCGCCAGCGAGCGCGGCGCGGCGCGCGCGCTGGTGCGCGAAGCGCTGGCCGGCGGGCGCTACCTGCTGTCCGACCCCGAGACCAAGGCGATCCTGCGTTCCTACGGCATGGACCTGGTCGAGACGCGCGCCGCCGCCACGGTCGACGAAGCGGTGCTGGCGGCGCGCAGCATCGGCTTTCCGGTGGCCGTCAAGATCCTCTCGCCCGACGTCATGCACAAGTCGGACGTCGGCGGCGTGGCGCTCGACCTCGACTCCGAACAGGCGGTGCGCGCCGCCGCCCAGCGCGTGCGCAAGCGCCTGGCGCAGCTGCGTCCGGACGCGCGCTTCGAGGGCTTTTCGGTGCAGGCGATGGCGCGCCGCCCGGAAGGGCATGAACTGATCCTGGGCGCGGCCACCGATCCGGTGTTCGGCCCGGTGATCCTGTTCGGCCAGGGCGGCATCGCGGTGCAGGTGGCGGACGACCATGCGGTCGCCTTGCCGCCGCTGAACGCGGTGCTGGCGCGCGACATGATCGACCGCACCCGCGTTGCGCGCCTGCTGGCCGGCTACCGCAACCGCCCGCCGGCCGACATGGACGCCATCGTCGCGGCCCTGGTGCAGGTGTCGCGCCTGGTGTCGGACATTCCGGAAATCGTCGAACTCGACATCAACCCCCTGATCGCCGACGCCAACGGCGCCATCGTGCTCGACGCGCGCATGCGCCTGGCGCTGGCCGACCGTTCCGGCAGCACGCTCGACCGGCTGGCGATCCGGCCCTATCCGCGCGAACTGGAAGAGACGATCGACTTCGGCGGCGCGCCCTTGCTGCTGCGCCCGGTGCGCCCCGAGGACGGCCCGGCCCACCTGCGCTTTTTCGATGCGCTCACGCCGGACGACGTGCGCTACCGGATGTTCGTGCGCATCCGCGAACTGCAGCCTTCGCAGCTGGCGCGCTTCACCCAGATCGACTACGACCGCGAGATGGCCTTCATCGCCACCCGCACCGGCGCCGACGGCCTGCCCGAGACGCTGGGCGTGGGGCGCGTGGTGGCCGATCCGGACAATGTCAGCGCCGAGTTCGCGGTGACGGTGCGCTCCGACCTGAAGGGCATGGGGCTGGGCCGGATCCTGATGCAGAAGCTGATCGACTACTGCCGCTCGCGCGGCACGCGCGAGATCGTGGGCGAGGCGCTGCCGCAGAATAACCGGATCATCGGGCTGGTGAAAAAGCTGGGGTTTGTGGTGGAGCCGACGGGGGAGGAGGGCGTGCGCAAGTTCAAGCTGGTTCTTGATGAAATAAAATTTCATCAGTAAGCCTGTCTATTGAAATATTCTTTCATCGCTTGCGCGCAAAGTTCAACGCCGGAACCGCACGTCCTCCGTCACCACCTTGCGCATCGCCCTTCGGCTTTTTCGGCTTCTTCGGCTTTTTCACCATCTGCCCGCCGGCATTCGTCTCCGGCACCCGGTGCTCGGCTGCGAAGCCCGGCTCCTCGATCCGCTCGAGCGTCTGCCCGGTCAGGGCTTCGATCGCCGCCAGCTGCGTCACTTCGTCGGCGCACACCAGCGACACCGCCTCGCCCGAGGCGCCCGCGCGCCCGGTGCGGCCGGTGCGGTGCACGTAGTCCTCGGCCACGATCGGCAAGTCGAAGTTCACCACCACCGGCAAGTCGTCGATGTCGAGCCCGCGCGCGGCGACGTCGGTCGCCACCAGGATCTTCACCTCGCCCGCCTTGAAGCGCTCCAGCGCCCGCAGGCGTGCCGGCTGCGGCTTGTCGCCGTGGATCGAATCGGCGCCGATGCGCTTCGCGTGCAGCAGGTCGACCAGTTCGTCGACCCCGCGCCGCGTCTTGACGAACACCAGCGCCTGGCTCCAGCCGTGCCGCTGCAACAGGTGCATGAAGAGTTCCGGCTTGCGCTTCTTGTCGACCGTCACGGCCCACTGCTTGATCGCCTTGACCGTCGTGTTGCGCGGCGCGGTCTCGATGCTGACCGGGTCGTTCAGGAGCTTGTCGGCCAGCGCCCGGATCGGGTCGGAGAAGGTGGCCGAGAACAGCAAGGTCTGGCGCTTCTTCGGCAAGGCGGCGAACACCTGGTCGAGTTCGCGCGAAAAGCCGAGATCGAGCATGCGGTCGGCCTCGTCCAGCACCAGCACCTCGACCCGGTCCAGCTTCAGGGCGTTCTGGCGCTGCAGGTCGAGCAGGCGGCCCGGCGTGGCGACCAGCAGGTCGAGCCCTTTGCGCAGGCGCATCATCTGCGGATTGATGCTGACGCCGCCATACGCCACCATCGTGCGCAGCGGCAGGCCGGCGCCATAGGCCTTGAAACTGGCGTGCACCTGTTCGGCCAGTTCGCGCGTGGGCACCAGCACCAGCGCGCGCGCCGAATTGGGCGCCAGCTGCACCCCGCCCATGGTCAGGCGCTGCAGCAGCGGCAGGGCGAAGCCGGCGGTCTTGCCGGTGCCGGTCTGGGCCGCGGCCATGACGTCGCGCCCGGCCAGCACGGCGGGAATCGCCTGGGTCTGGACCGGGGTCGGCTGGGTGTAAGCGAGGGTCTCGAGGGTGCGCGTGATCGTGTCGATCAGGCCGAGCGAGGAAAACGACATGTCAACCTTGGGGCAAATGAACAGCCGCCAGTTTACTGCACGGCGCGCCCGCGGGTGGCAAATCTTAATAGTCAATGAAGCAGACCAGCGGATTGGCGGCGATCGGCTTGACCGGTTCCTGGCGGCCCTTGCAGGCGGCCAGCAGGCAAACAAGGGCAAGGGCGCCGTAGCGCAGGGCACGCGTGTTCATGGCGGTTCCTCCTTCGCCTCCATCATAGCGGGATTTCGGGCGCTGTCCATGCATGCTTGCTCCCGTTTCGGTGCCGCTCAACAAGTTGTAATTATGTGTTGCAACGAACGGTGTTCAGGTATTGCACCTGATAAAGTCCGGCACATCATCACAATGAGAGGACCCATCATGAAATCCCCGCTCCGTTCCCTGCTTCTCGGCGCCGCCCTCGTGGCCTGCCGCCAGTCCCCGGCGTTGGCGCAGACGAATGTCAGCATCAACATCGGCCAGCCCGGCTTCTACGGCCGCATCGACCTCGGCGACTTCAACCAGCGTCCGGTGGTCTACACCCAGCAGCCGATCATCGTGCGCGAAGTGCGCAGCGTGCGCAGCGAGCCGGTCTACCTGCGCGTGCCGCCTGGCCACCGCAAGAACTGGTCGCGCTATTGCGGCCGCTACGACGCCTGCGGCCGTCCGGTGATGTTCGTGCGCGACGACTGGTACACGAATACCTATGCGCCGCAGTACCGCGAGCGTCACCATGGCGGCTACCGCGAGGTGCGCGAAGTGCGCGAGGTGCGTTACGACGAACGCCGCGACTACGACGACCGCGGCGACCGCCACGACAAGCACGACAAGCACGACAAGCACGACAAGCATGACAATGGCCACGGCAATGGCCATGGCAACGGTCACGGCAAGGGCCACTGATTCCAGCCCGAGTCCGCCTGCGTACGCCGATCTTCCTCCGGGTGTACACTTGCCAGGTAGCCAATAAGTTAGCCAGGAGCGGCCCTGGCCGGCGGCGCAACCAACGGAGGAAGGCTTGCAGAGCGAAATCGTCATCGTGGGTGGTGGGGCGGGCGGCCTGGAACTGGCCTGCAAACTCGGGCGCAAGCTCGGGCCGGCGAAAGTCATGCTGGTCGACTCGCGCCTGTACCACATCTGGAAGCCCTCGCTGCACGAAGTGGCGGCGGGCACCCTCGACATCCACCAGGAGGGCCTGTCCTACCAGATGCTGGCCCACGATAACGGGTTCACCTTCGTCTACGGCCCCATGCTGGCGCTCGACCATGCGCGCGCGCCACCTGACGGTCGGCTCCGTGCGCGCGCCCGACGGCGAAGAAGTGCTGCACGAACGCCGCATCGGCTACGGCTCGCTCGTCATCGCGGTCGGCAGCACCTCGAATTATTTCGGCGTGCCCGGCGCGCGCGAACACACCATCTCCCTGAACGCCACCGAAGACGCCGAGCGCTTCCGCCTGCGCTTGCTGCGCCTGATGGCGATGGCCCAGGAGGCCAGGGAAGAGCGAGAAGGACACGAATGCGGCGCTCGACGTCGTCATCATCGGCGGCGGCGCCACCGGCGTCGAACTGGCGGCCGAACTGCGCGAAGCCTCGGGCGTGTACGCCACCTATGGTTTCTCGCGCCTGCAGGTCAAGCGCGACGTGCGCATCACCCTGCTCGAAGGCGCGCCGCGCATCCTGGCGCCGCTGCCCGAACGGGTGTCGATCGCGGCCCTGAAACTGCTCGACGAGCGCGGCATCCGCGTCGTCAACAACTGCCGCGTCACGCAGATCGAAGCCGGACCGGATCACGACGCCGACGGCAACGTCTATCCGGCCAGCCTGTGCGTCTGGGCGGCCGGCATCCGCGCGCCGGAATTTTTGAGCGGGCTGGGCCTGCCGGTCAACAAGGGCGGGCAGATCGAGGTCGATGCGCAGCTGCGGGTGAAGGGCGTTGCCGGGCGTGTATGCGCTGGGCGATTGCGCGGCCTGCATCGACGGCGCGCGGCAAGCCGGTGCCGCCGCGCGCGCAGGCGGCGCACCAGCAGGCCGACTACCTGGTCAAGCAATTCCTGCGCGCCGCCGCCGGCAAGCCGCCGGGCGAAAAACCCTACCTGTACCGCGACTACGGCTCGCTGGTCTCGCTCGGCAAGACCACCAGCGTCGGCAGCCTGATGGGCTCGCTCAGCGGCGCGAGCTGGTTCGTCGAGGGCATGATCGGGCGCATGATGTACACGAGCCTGCACCTGATGCACCACCAGGCGGTGCTGGGCGCGATGCGGACCGGGGTGCTGGCGCTGGCGCGCTTCCTGATTCGCAGGACGACGCCGCTGGTGAAGTTGCATTGACGTCCAACGCCGGCGTTAGTCCCGGCTGGATGCCTCGGCAACACCATCGTCAAGGCCGTTCCGCCCGCACCATTCAATCGGCGCCAGGCTCGACCGCGCTCCCGCCCAGCGCCCGCGCCCGCTCGCGCAGCAAGCGCACGCCATGGCATCCAGCGGCTCCGGCTGTCGCCGCGCCGATCCAGCCCCACGCCATCGTCGCGCACCGTCAGCATCAGCTGCTCGCCATCGTCGTCGAGGATCACATCGACCTCGCGACGCCTGCGCATGCTGCAGGGCATTGCTGCAAGCCTTCCTCGGCGCAGCGCAGCAGCGCCACGCCCTGGCCGCGCGGATAGGCGTCGTCGTCGTCGGGCAGGCTCACGTGGGCCTCGATGCCGTGTTCCTCGCCGAACTCGGCCACCAGCTCGGACAGGGCCGCCTTGACGCCCAAGAACTCGAGCTTGTCGTTCCAGAGCGTCAGCTGCACCTGGCGGTTGGTTTCGATGATGCCGTTCAGTAGCGTCTTCATCTGGCCGGCGCGGTCCAGGGACTTGGCGTCGGTGAGTCCCTTGGACAGCAGGCCCAGGTGCATGGTCAGCGCCGTCATCGACGAGCCCAGGCTGTCGTGCAATTGGCGCGCCAGCAGGCGCCGTTCTTCGTCCCAGCAGTTCATCAGGTGGGTGACCAGCTCGGTCAGGGCGGCGGTGCGTTCTGCAACCAGCCGTTCCAGGTCCGGGTCGGGGTGCTGCGGGTCCGGTGCGGTCATCGTGGGCTCGGTTGAATGTTTCCCAAATAATACAACAGCTTCGCGCCCGAGTGCGCACGGGGCCCGCTCCGTGCGCTGCCGAACGGTAGCGCGCGCCGTTTAGGACGATGCTGGAGTCCTGGAATATCTTGTTAAAACCATAAACACCTCAGGGAGCTCCCATGCCTAAAACGAACGAACCGATCGACGCCATCGAACTGCTGACGCAGCAACACCGCGAGGTCAAGGAGATGTTCGACCGCTTCGAAAACATGACCGACCGCGCCAAGGTCAGCAAGAAGAAGCTGGCCGACGAAATCTGCAATGCACTGATCATGCACACCACGATCGAAGAAGAGATTTACTACCCGGCCACGCGCGAAGCGAGCGAAGAAACCGAAGACATGGTCGACGAGGCCGTCGTCGAGCACGCGTCGGCGAAAGACCTGATCGCCCAGATCATGGAAATGGACCCGGGCGACGACCTCTACGACGCCAAGGTCAAGGTGCTGGGCGAGCTGGTCGAACACCACGTCCAGGAAGAAGAAGAGGAAATGTTCCCGAAAACGCGCAGAGCTGAAGCTGGACCTGAAAGCACTGGGCCAGGAAATGAAGGCGCGCCAGATGGAAATCGAAGCCTCGCAATAAGCGGCGCTGAAATGAGAAACGGCGCCGCGGCGCCGTTTTTTTTCGTCCTCGCCGCCGCCTTATGCGGCCGGCAAGGCCGCCGGTTCGCCCAGCGCGCCCAGCAGCTGGGCAATGTCCACCGGTTTCACCAGGTGCATGTCGAAGCCCGCTTCCAGCACGCGGCGCTGGTCTTCGGCCAGGCCGTAGCCGGTCAGGGCGATCAGGCGCATGGCGCTGGTGGCCGGATTGGCGCGCAGGCGGCGCGCCACCTCGTAGCCGTCGATGCCGGGCAGGCCGATGTCGACCAGGGCCACGTTCGGCAGGTGGGCCGTCGCCAGTTCCACGCCGTCGAGGCCGTCGGCCGACTGCAGCACCGGATAGCCATACACGTCGAGCATGGTGGCCATCATTTCGCGGCCGTCGTCGTTGTCTTCGATCAGCAGCACGGCCGGCTTGCCGGGGGCTTCGCTCGGCGTTGCCACGTGCGGGGTCAGCTGGTCCTGCGGCGCGCTCGCGCGCGGCAGGCGGATGGTGAAGGCGCTGCCTTCGCCGGCGCCGCTGCTGCTGGCGCTGACGCTGCCGCCATGCAGTTCGACCAGGCGCCGCACCAGCGACAGCCCGATGCCCAGGCCGCCCTGGGCGCGGTCGAGGCTGATCGAGCCCTGCACGAAGACGTCGAACACGTGCGGCAGCAGGTCGGGCGCGATGCCGACGCCGGTGTCGCGCACGCGTCAGGAGAACGTCGTCGGCGTCGCGTCCCGATCGTGATGTCGATCGTGCCGCCGGCCGGCGTGTATTTCAGCGCATTGTCGATCAGGTTGGTCGCAATCTGTTCGAGGCGGGTCGGATCGCCGTCGACCCAGTTCGGCGCCAGGTCGACATTGATGCGGTAGCCGCCGGTGCGGCCGGTGGCGCGGAAGGTGTCGAGGCAGGCGCCGACCAGGCTGGCCATGTCGACCGGTTTGCGCGCCAGCAGAATCTTGCCCGACATCGCGCGCGACAGGTCGAGCAGGTCGTCGACGATGCGCGACAGGTGCTGGGTCTGGCGCTGGATGATCTGGCGCGCCCGGCTGAGCCATTTCGGCGTGCGCGCCCGGCATGTCGATCAGGGCGGCGGCGCTGCTGATCGCCGACAGGGGATTGCGCAGCTCGTGGCCGAGCATGGCCAGGAACTCGTCCTTCGCATGGCTCTTGGCCTCGGCCGCCTGGCGTTCCTCGATCTCGCGCATCAGGCGCTCGTTGGTGCCGGTCAGCTCCAGCGTACGCTGCGACAGCTTCTCGGTCTGGTGCCGCAACTGCTCGTTCTTGTTGGCCAGGGCGACGAACACCGAGACCTTGGCGTGCAGGATCTGCGGGATGACCGGCGTGAACAGGAAGTCGGCGGCGCCGCGCTGGTAGGCCTTCAGGCGGTCGATCTCGTCGGCCAGGAAGGCGGTGACGAAAATGATCGGGATGTCGGCGGAGCGGGCGCGCTGGTGGATCGCTTCGGCCGTCTCGAAGCCGTCCATGCCGGGCATGTTGACGTCGAGGATGATCACGGCGAAGTCGTGCAGCAGCACCTGGCGCAGCGCTTCCTGGCCGGAGCGCGCCGACATGACCGTGTAGCCGGTCTCGTCGGCCCATTGGTCCAGCAGGCTGCTCAGGGCAAGCAGGCTGGCCGCATCGTCATTGACGACGAGAATTTTTGGTTTGTCGATAGTTGGCACGTCGTTCCTGCTGCAATTCGTAGTGGGCCAGCATTCTGCGGGACTGAAAGGATAGCAGAGAGCCTTTGTTTTCCAAAGTAAAGACACAATTCAAGCGAACGAATGATATCACGGCAATTTCTAGTGCTTAACGGCAATCGTGCGCTGTGTTGCGTGTTCGCCAGCGCACATACGAACAGGGCGTGCCTATGCGATAGTGGAAGCGTCGAAGTTAGGGAAACCGGCTGCTTACTCACGAGGACAAAAAATGAATATCGATACTATCGTTAACGAGCAGTACCGTGGCAAATCGCCGCAGGAACTGGTGGATGCACCGCTGACCGCCCTGAAGGGCATCGGCGAAAAAGAGGCGCGCGCCCTGCAGGAGGCCTTCAACGTGACGACCATCGCTGAACTGGCCCGGCACCAGGTCATCGCGAATGCCTTCGCCATCGAGATGATCGCCGCCCCTGGCTCCCTGTCGGCGTCGGAAACGGCCAAGGAAACCCTGCTCGACGACGCCGTCGAAATGACCTTCCCGGCCAGCGACCCGATCTCGGTCGATTCCGGCATCACCCGCATCGAAGTCGCGCCTGAAAAAGTCGAAGCCGCACGCGACCACCAGAACGCCGCGGCGATCGCTGCCAGCAACGAGCAGGCATGCGGGCACACGAATGTCGGCAGCCCGCAGACCGAAGTCGAAGGATATCGGTTCGGCCTGATTCGTCGGGTTGGATTGAACGACGGCGCCCGCGCCCGCAGGAATGCGGGTCCGGGCGCCGTTGTCGTTTGACGGTCTGTATGCAAGACAAAAAAGGCCCAGTTCGATACTCGAACTGGGCCTTTTGTATGTCTGTCGCCGATGCTTAGCGGTGCGGCACCAGTTCCGGCACGGCCTGCTTGGCCGGCGTCTTGATGATCGCCGCCTTCGGTGCGCTGCCGGTCGAGCAGTAGCGGTTCTTGCCGGAGCGCTTGGCTTCGTACAGGGCGTAGTCGGCAATGCTGATCAGGGCGTCGACCGATTCGGCGTCGTCCGGGAAGATGCTGATGCCGATCGAGGTCGACAGGCGCAGCGTCAGGTCGTTGATGAAGAAGGGCTCGACCAGGGCCTCGACCAGCTTGGCGGCCGGACCTTGTGCATCGGCCAGGCTGTGGATGTCGCCCAGCACGACCATGAATTCGTCGCCGCCCAGGCGCGCAACCGTGTCTTCCTTGCGCGAGTTGGCCAGCAGGCGCTGCGAGACCATTTTCAGGATCTCGTCGCCGTAGGCATGGCCGTAGGTGTCGTTGATCGCCTTGAAGCCGTCCAGGTCGAGGTACATGACCGCGGCCTTGGCGTGGCTGCGGTTGGCGTGCTGCAGGGCCGATTCGATGCGGTCTTCCAGCAGGCGCCGGTTCGGCAGGCCGGTAAGGGCGTCGTGCAGGGCCAGTTCCTGCTGGGCGCGGCTGTATTGGGCCAGCTCTTTATAGAGCAGGCGCACTTCGAGCATGTTGTGGATGCGCTTGTGCACTTCCAGCAGGTCGAAGGGCTTGCTGATGAAGTCGCGCGCGCCGGCTTCCAGGGCCGCGATCTTGAAACTCGGCTGGGCCGTGAGCGCCAGCACCGGCAGGTAGCCGCCTTTTTCGATTTCCTTCAGGCTTTTCATCACCTGGAAACCGTTCAGGCCGGGCATTTGCAGGTCGAGCAGGATCAGGTCGTAGTTGTGCTCGCGATGCAGCGGGCAGACTTGCTCCGGCTCCATGGTCGAGCTGACGTTCGCGTAGCCCTCTTCGCGCAATATCTCTTCCATCAATTCGATATTGTCTGGCGAGTCGTCCACGACCAGGATTTTGGCATTCAGAATTTCTTGTCTGCTCGGCATGCTTTTTCTCTTCGAAATAGGTACTGGAAGGAAACTAGTTTCACTTCAGAAATCCAACTTTCCCACTTCAATTAGTCTACCAAAGGCCAAAGAATTTCTTGTAGGACAGCGCCGCGTCCGATAGTAGGAACTTCATGATCGAATTCGCCCGGCTGCGGGGCGTATCAGCGAGCCCACCGCATCGATCAATTCGCTCGGCTCGACCGGCTTCGAAATATGCGAGGAAAAGCCCGCTTCCAGGGCGCGCAGCCGGTCCTCGGAACGGGCGAACGCGGTCAGGGCGACGGCCGGCAGCAGGCCGCCGCGGTCGCGCGGCAGGGCGCGGATCCAGGACAGCAATTCGAAGCCGTCGACTTCCGGCATGCCGAGGTCGCTGATCAGGAGGTCCGGCATGTCGGCCTGCAGCGTTTCGAAGGCTTCGCGCGCGCTGGCCGCGATGCGCACCCTGGCGTGGCAGTCGGTCAGGATGCGCGCGATCAGTTCGCGCGCGTCGCGGTCGTCGTCGACCACCAGCACCGAGGCGCCGGTCAGGTCGCGCATGGTGATGTCGGGCGCGGCCGGCGGCGGCGAGCCGAGGATCATGGCGGCGCGGCGCTCGGCGCGGGTCATCGCCTTGGCCAGCGGCAGCTCGAACGAGAAGCTCGAGCCGAGTCCTTCGCCCGCGCTTTCGGCGCGCACCGTGCCGCCGTGCTGCTCGATCAGGTGCTTGACGATGGCCAGGCCCAGGCCCAGCCCGCCGTGGCGGCGCGTCATCGAGGCGTCGGCCTGGCGGAAGCGCTCGAAGACGTGGGTGATGAATTCCGGGCGGATGCCGGCGCCGCTGTCGCGCACCGTGACCACCACCGAACCGTCGCGCCCGCCGAGCTCGACCGTCACCAGGCCGTCGCGCGGCGTGAACTTGATCGCATTCGACAGCAGGTTCCAGACCACCTGCTGCAGGCGCGCCGGATCGCCGGCAACCATGCCGGGATTCGGGGCATAGCGCTTCTCGATGCGGATGTTCTTGGCGTCGGCCGCCGGGCGCACGGTTTCGATGGCGGCGTCGAGGAAGCCCTCGGGCTTCAGGGTCTGCATGTCGAGCAGCACCTTGCCCGAGGTGATCCGGCTCATGTCGAGCAGGTCTTCGATCAGCTGGGCCTGGGCGCGCGCATTGCGCTCGATGGTTTGCAGGCCGCGCTGCAGGTCGGCCTCGTCCTTGCCGCCGCGGCGCAGCACCTGGGCCCAGCCGAGGATGGCGGACAGCGGCGTGCGCAGTTCGTGCGAGAGCGTGGCCAGGAATTCGTCCTTCATCTGGCTCGAGCGTTCGGCTTCGCCGCGCGCCTCGCGTTCGCTCTCGAGCAGGATCTTGCGTTCCTCGGCGGCCTGCTGGGCCGCTTCGTACAGGCGGGTATTGTCGAGTGCGACCGCGGCCTGGGCGGCGATGCCGCGCACGATGCGTTCGGTGCGTTCCGTGAAGATGCCCGGTTCCGGGTGGCCGAAGAACATGGTGCCCAGCACTTCGCCGGAGCCGGCCATGACCGGGACCGCCAGGTAGCTGCGCACCGTCGGCTGGCCCGACAGCAGGCTGAACTGGGTGGGACTCGGCCCGTAGCGCGGATCGTCGAGGATGTCGCTTGACCGGATCAGTCCGGCGCCGCGGAAGGCGGGACCGAACAGGGCGCTCGCCTGCGGTTCGCCAAAGCTCTGGAATTCGGTGCCGGTGCCGCCCGACAAGGTATACAGCGAGAACTTGGGTCCTTCGCTTTCCTTGCCGTGGTAGAAGAAGGCGCCGAAGCGGGCGCCGGCGATGCCGCTGGCGGCGTCGGTGGCCACCTGCATCAGCGAACGCAGGTCGCGCGTCGAGGCCAGCGCGCCGCCGGTGCTGTTGAGCAGTTCGAGCACTTTCGATTCTTCGCGCAAGGCTTGCTCGACCCGCTTGACCTGGTCGACGTCGGTATTCGTGCCGAACCAGCGCACGACCTTGCCGTTGCGGTCGCGCACGGCGTTCACGCGGGTCAGGTACCAGCGGTACTGGCCGTCGGCGCCGCGGATCGGGTATTCCATCTCGAACGGGGCGCCGCTCTGGATCGAGGCGCGCCAGTGTTCCAGCATCGAGGGCAGGGCGTCCGGCTCGACCGTGTCTTGCCAGCCCCAGCCGGTCGCGTTGTCGGGCGTGGTGCCGGTGTACTCGTACCAGCGCTCGTTGAACCAGACGATGGCGCCGTCGGCCTGGGCCATCCAGGCCAGTTGCGGGATCGTGTTGGCCAGCGCGCGCAGCACTTCCTCGCTCTGGCGCAGGCTGTCCTCGGCATTCTTGCGCGAGGAAATGTCCTGCATCACGCCGGTCATGCCGACCACGCTGTCGCGCAAGGTCGGGTCGGCATAGTCGGCGCGGCCGACCAGGCCGATCCAGCGCGCCTGGCCGCCGTCCGGCAGCAGGCGGCATTCGATGTTCAGGTCGGCGTGGGTGGCGAAGGCATGCAGCACTTCGCGGCGCACGGTTTCGCGGTCCGGTTCGTCCAGGCGCGCGCGCACGTCAAGCCAGGCATGCGCGACCTCCGGATCGAGGCCGAGGATTTCGGCGGCGCGCTCGCCCAGGCTGATCAGGTCGCTGGCGGCGTCCCAGCGCCAGTCGCCCAGGCGGCCGGCGGCCAGCGCCACCTGCAGCCGGCTGTTGCCGTCCATCAGGGCCTGCTGGTCGGCGCGGCGCTGCGTGATGTCCTGGAAATACAGGGTCAGGCCGTCGGGCGAGGGGTACATGCGCGCCTCGATCCAGATCGCCAGGCGCGCATAGAAGAATTCGCGGTTGCCGGTCTTGCGCGACTGCATCGCGCGCTCGAGTTCGGTCGCCAGGCTGGTGCCGTTGAGTTCCTCGAACTCTTCCCACAGGCGCCGGCCCAGCAGCCCTTCGCGCGACTTGTTCAGGGGCGCCAGCAGTTGCAGGGCGCGCCCGTTGACATAGGTGATGCGCCAGTCGAAGTCGACCGCGCAGAAGGCGTCGGTCAGGCTCTCGAGCATGTTTTCCATGCGCGCATTGGCCTGGCGCAGCGCTTCCTTGGCGGCCATCAGCTCGGCTTCGGCGCGTTCGCGCGCGGCCAGCACGGTCGTGGCGTTGCGCGCTTCGGCAGCGCGCATCAATTCGAGGTCGTCGCGGTTATCGCTCACGCGGCGTCTCCTGAGGTAGGCAATTCAAGGGACATCATGGACGGATCGGAAGCGCCACGGGGCGCGGCTAGCGGCCATTCTAGCCCGGCCGCAGGCAATGGCTCAACACGCGAGAACGGCAGCGAGAACGGCACTCAGCCGCCCGCCCGCAGCGCGCTGCCGACTTTGCCCAGCGCGTCCTGCAGCTGATCGAGCTCGTAAGGCTTCTGCAGCGACTGGTAAGGGAAGTCGAGGTGGCGCAGCAGCATGTCGCCGTAGCCCGAAGCGAAGATCACTTTCAGGTGCGGGTAGCGCTCCAGCGACAGGCGCGCCAGGTCGACGCCCGACATGCCCGGCAGGCTGACGTCGGTAAACAGGACGTGGTAATGGCTTGCGGCCAGATGCGCCAGGGCGTCGTCCGGATGGGCCACGCCGTCGGCCTCGTAGCCGAAGGCCTTCAGCATCTCGCAGACCAGGTACTGGGAGTCGAGGTTGTCCTCGACCACCAGGATGTGCAGGGTGCCGGGATCCTGGGCCGCTTGCGCCGGCGCCTGGGCGGCAGCCAGCGCGCACAGCACGCCGCCCCCGCTCACCGGGGTGAAATACAGGTCGAAGTGGGCCTGGCCGTTGCCGAAATTGAGGGCGGCGCCAGGCACGCAGGCGGGCGCGCCGCGGCGGGCGCCGGCGTAGGCCTCGCCGGCCGCGGCGAAGGGCGGCGGCAGCATCGCCGGCACCGAGCCGCCCGGCACGCGCGCAAAGGCCGGGCCGGCCAGTTCGCCATAGGCTTCGTTGCAGAACACGACAGGTTGTTCGCCCCAGGCCAGCAGCATCGGCAGCGGGGTGTTGAACATCAGGTCGGCGGCAATGCGCAGCGGCTGCGGCCACGCTGCAGGGTCGCCGAGCGTGCTGGCGCTCCAGTCGTAGGAGGAAATGTAGGTGCGGGACTTACCGGAAGCGTGCATGGAGACGGCCTGTTGTGTATTCAAAAACATGGCCGAATCGTACACTAAAAGCCTGCCAATTGGCTGCGCGCCAGTGCGATGGCGTCCTCGAGCCGGTCGTTACCCCAAAACATCTCGTCGCCCACGAAGAAGGTCGGCGCCCCGAACACGCCGCGCGCCGCGGCCGTTTCCGTATTCGCGCGCAGGCGCAGTTTATTCTCGGGCGCGAGCGCGGCGGCGAGGACCGCCTCCGGATCCGGCACCAGGCCGGCCAATGCCTCGGCTACCTGTGCCGGGTCGTCGATCTCGCGGTCCTGGACCCAGTTCTGCCGCATCACGCGGCGGCAGAATTCGCCGATCCAGGGCGCATCCGCTCCCAGCGTGGCGACGCGCATCGGCAACACGGCGCTGCGCGGAAAGGCGCTCGGGCGGCGCCACGGCAAGCCATATTTGGCGGCCTCGCGCTCCATGTCGCGCCACATGTAGCGGCCTTTGGCCGGCTGCAGCACGAAAGGCGAGCTGCTCCAGCCGAGTTCGCGGAAGATCGGGCCGAGCAGGAAGGGGCGCCAGTGCACATCGACGCCGGCCGCGCGCGCCAGGGCGTCGATCCGCAGCGCGGAAAGATAACTGTAGTTGCTGCCGAATTCGAACCAGAATTCGAGGGAGGGGCGGGGCGTCGTCATGGTCTGGCGATGATAACGCGCCCGGGCAAAAAAAAGCCCGCTCGCATGGGAGCGGGCTGAATCTATTTCCGAGAAGGAGATAGAGGAGACAGGAAGAATTATGCTGCAACGCAATACGAATTGCCAATTTAGATTCCTGATGACGGTCATTGACCTTGTATATGGCTGGTGCATATGCGCACGCGAATGCGCACTTGCTTGGTGCACAGGAGAAAATGTTTTACCATGCCATATGTCAAGAAACAATTCATGGCTCCGCAGCACCAGAGGCCCGATCCCCAAGCTGTCCTGCGTGCGCGCCGGACTGTCGGAATCGGCCGTGCCGGGCTATCATGCGTTCGAACCGTCTGGCGGCCCAGCGATGGGCGTATCGCGCTTGGCGAACCGGGTGTGCGCCAGGCGTTCGAGCGCATGGACAAGCGCGGTCTGCAAAACCCGCAAACTTAACCCCGGCCCATGATGCAACACCGCTTTTCCCGCACCCCGCTGTCGCCAAGGTCGGACGCACCCCGGCGCCTACGCCGGCGCGCGGCCGCGTGGCCGGCTGGGCGCTGGCCTGCGCCGCGTCCGCGTTCGCCGCGGTCGCCGCCATTGCGGTCGCGCCCACGCCCGCGTACGCACAAGGCGGCCAGCCAGGCGCTCGAACGGCGCGTCAAGGCGGCCTTTCTCTACAAGTTCCTCGGCTATGCCGATTTCCCCGCCGCCGCCTTTGCCGACAGCGCCTCCCCGGTGACGATCGGCGTGGTCGGTTCCGACGAGATGGCGGCCGAACTGGCGCAAGTGGTGGCGGGGCGCCAGGTGCGCGGGCGCCCGATCGTCGTGCGCACCCTGCGCGAAGGCGAGCCGGGCCAGGTGCACCTGCTGTTCGTCGCCGGCAGCGACAATGCGCGTTCGGCGCGCATCCTGCGCGCCGCCCTGGCCAGCAGCGCGGCAACATCGTCGGCCCTGCTGCCGGTCACCGAGTGCGAACTCGGCCTGCAGTACGGCAGTGTCATCAATTTCAGGATCATCGAGGAGCGGGTGCGTTTCGACGTCTCGCTCGATTCCGCAGAGAGGAATAACGTGAAACTCAGTTCGCGCCTGCTGACAGTCGCCAACCGCGTCGTAAAGGGAACATCCTGATGCAGTCCCGCCAGCATTCCCACGACGGCGGTTCGGTCCGCAGCAAATTGATCAAGATGGCCGTCTTCACGACGCTCGCCGCGCTCCTGTCGGCCTCGATCGCCATGCTCCTGCTCGACCTGCGCACCTTCCAGCGCTACTGGGTCGACGACCTCACCACCCAGGCCGGCATCATGGCCAGCGTCACCGCCCCGGCCCTGGCCTTCAACGACGCCATCACCGCCCAGCAGCAGCTGGCGGTGCTGCGCGCGCGTCCGCAAATCGTGGCCGCGCGCCGTGTACGCCAACAGCGGCGCGCGCTTCGCCACCTACGCCAAGGCCGGCACCGAGCAGGACTTGCCCGCCAGGCCCGCAGCCGGCCGGCTACCGCATCGAGCGCGGCCACCTCGAGGTCTGGCACACGGATCGTCGAAAACGGCGAGCTGGTGGGCACCGTGTTCCTGCGCTCGCGCTACGGGCTGGTCGAGCGCCTGCTCAATTACGGCGCCATCCTCGGCGGCGTGATGCTGGGCGCGCTGGTGATCGCGGCGCTGGTCGCCTCGCGCCTGCAGGCGGCGATCACGCGTCCGCTGGAGGCGGTGACCAACGTGGCGCGCCAGGTGATGCAGCAGCGCGACTTCACGCTGCGCGTGCCGGGCAATAACAGCGGCGAGATCGGGGTGCTGGTCGAAGCCTTCAACGACATGCTGGCCGAGATCGGACGCCGCGCCGACGCCCTGCAGGCGGCGAACCGCACCCTGGAACACGAAATGGACGTGCGCCAGAAGGCCGAGGATGCGCTGATCGTGGCCGACCGCAGGAAAGACGAATTCCTCGCCACCCTCGCGCATGAGCTGCGCAACCCGCTGGCGCCGATCCGCACCGGCCTCGACATCCTGCGCATCCGCAGCGGCGACGCCCAGGCCACCCAGCGCGCGACCGACATCATGGAACGCCAGCTGCGCCAGATGGTGCGCCTGGTGGACGACTTGCTGGACGTCTCGCGCATCAATACCGGCAAGTTCGCCATCAAGATGGGCCGCGTCGAACTGAAAGCGGTCGTCAACGACGCGCTGGAGGTGGTGCGTTCGTATATCGAGCTGCACGGGCACGAACTGGCGATCGACTTGCCGGACCGTCCGGTCTTCCTGCACGGCGACGCCACGCGCCTGGCCCAGATCCTGTCGAACCTGCTCAACAACGCGGCCAAGTACACCAACCGCGGCGGGCGCGTCACGCTCTCGGCCCACGTCGAGGAAAAGACCCTGGTGCTGGACGTGGCCGATACCGGCATCGGCCTGTCGCCCGACATGCTCGACTCGGTGTTCGAGATGTTCGTGCAGGTCGACTCGACCCTGGAGCGCACGAATGCCGGCCTGGGCGTGGGCCTGTCGCTGGCGCGCAAACTGGTCGAGCTGCATGGCGGCACGATCGCGGCGTCGAGCGAGGGCCTGGGACGCGGCAGCCGCTTCACGGTGCGCCTGCCGATCGTGGTCGAGCCCGAGCTGCCGACCAAGCCGACGCCGGCCGCCTTCATCAGCACCGAGACCTACCGCATCCTGCTGGCCGACGACAACGTCGACTTCGTCAACAGCATCGGCGCCTTGCTCACCGCGATGGGGCACAGCGTGGTGATCACCCATAACGGCCCCGACGCGCTGGCCGCGGCGGCGCGCTTCTGCCCGGACTACGCTTTCCTGGATATCGGCCTGCCGGCGATGTCGGGCTACGACCTGGCGCGCGGCATCCGCAAGCTGTCCTGCGGCCCGATGACGGTGCTGATCGCGGTGACCGGCTGGGGCCAGGAGAAAGACCGCCAGCTCGCCTTCGAGGCCGGTTTCGACCACCACATGGTCAAGCCGGTGCGCTTCGAGCAGATCGAGGAAATCCTGGGCAACCGCGCGATCATCAAGAAGCTGCGTACTTGAAATGGAATGGAGGCGGTGCGAATGCGCTGACGCTCGTCTGGAGTCGCGCGGGCAAACGCAGAGGAAAGAAAATGGCTCAGAATCGCTTCTGAGCCATTTCTTGAGAACTTTGGTGCGGCTGGCAGGAATCGAACCCACGACCCCTTGGTTCGTAGCCAAGTACTCTATCCAGCTGAGCTACAGCCGCCCGAAGCACGCATTATAGCACGGCATGTTCGCGAGCTTGGGAAGAGTCGCGTGAGTCTGCGCGCTTGCTTAGCGAATCGGGCGGCGAGCCGCAAACGAAAAAAGGCCAGAATTTCGCGTTCTGGCCTCCGGTATTCGTTGGTGCGGCTGGCAGGAATCGAACCCACGACCCCTTGGTTCGTAGCCAAGTACTCTATCCAGCTCGCCGCACCGCACCGGCCTGCGCTTACCTGGCCTTGCGGCGGCGTGCCAGGAAGCCGAGTACGCCCAGGCCGCCCAGCATCATGCCGTAGGTCTCCGGCTCCGGCACCGGCATGAGCATCATCGCCCCGCCGAAGGAGGCGCCGTCGTCCGACACCACGGTGCCGTCCACGCGGATGCGAGCGCAGCGGGTGCGTCCACGCGGAGTGTAATAATCCCCCGCGCTCAGGTTGTTGCCTGCCATCTTCCAGACGTCCACCGCGCCGGTTTCCATCGACGTCCCCGTGCTGATCAGGGTATTGCTGCCGTCGTAACAGCCGGAAGTTGGTGATGTCGAGGCCGACGTCGGCCGTGCGGCTGACCGAAGCGACGATGGCATCCAGGTTCTGGCCGACGGTGCCGGTCACGGTGAAGGTAAACCGTCGGCGAAGGTATTGCCGCTGTTGCCGCATGTCGCCGAAAAGGCGGAGCCGTCGACCAGGTCGAGCGCCTGTGGCGGGCTGCTGATGTCCGTCTGCGCCCATGCGACCGGGCACGACGCGCCTGCCAGTACACTCCAGATGAACCGTCCTCTCGCAAAATCAGCCGCGTCCTGCGGCCGGGTTATGGCAATCGGGGACTTTATGCTAGCAAAGGGGAGGGACTCGATTTTGGGTGTTTCCTTGCAAGCCGTGTGACTCGGCGGCGACACTCGAGTCGGCAACGTGGAAGAATAGTCCAGTTCGAGTCCCTTGGCGACGGCGGCCAGGCCCGGCAATTCCTTGCTGATGTTTTCCACGGCGCCGTTATTGGCGGACCTGACGACGATCCCGAAGCCGCGCAATGCCGGGTCAAGCGAAGGCATTGTACGGGTAGTGCTCAATTTCAGCTCGGAAAAGAAGGCCGAGGCCGGCGCTGCATACGCGCCATGACATCGGCGAGTGCGCACAACGGTGGCGGCAATCGATATCCTTGAGCTATTCTCGTTTTGCCGGTCCCGGGCGGACCGTTGACGGAAAAGATGCCGCCGCAGTCGCCCAGTTCCGTGCGATGGTGTTGACGGCGAATTGCTGCGCGGTCACCAGCGGATGTTCCGCCGGCCAGGCGCCAGGTGGCAATTGTCGTGGGCGGACGCCTGCAATCAGAGCCGCGCGTTGGTGCTCCAAGATCGATGCGCCCCGGCGAATCCTCTCGTTGCAGGTAGGCTTCGAGCGCCTTGCCGATATCGCCGCAGGCCAGGGCCGCACTCACCCTTTCGAGATCCTCGGCGTAAAAGATGTTGAATGGATCGTCGGAAGCTTTTTTCGCTCCCTTGGCCGATTCCATGATTGCCTTGACGCGAACGACTGTGGTGCGGCTGGAACCAGCCGAATGTCGAACCCAGGCTTCGACCCCTTGGTTCGTCGGCGGTGACGGCGCGCAGCGCATCGGAAGGGGAGGGTGTCGATGCGGACTCTTCCGCCGGCGACGCTGTCGCCTGCGCCGCGCGCAGGAGTCTGCGTTCCACCATCAAATTGCGCACGCTGCGCTGGAGCGTTTCCTGCGCGCCCTCGAGGCCGAAGAAGCCGTGGAAGTCGACCGGTGTGGTTTTTCCGGCATGGTCGACGATCTGCGCCAGCGCCCAGGGTACGGTGCTGATGAACACTTCACCCGTCGCCATCCCTTCACCGTTTACTTCGAGTACGACGCAGGCGGCCGGATCTGGCAGCCAAGTACTCTATCCAGCTGAGCTACAGCCGCCCGAGGAGGCACGTCATTATAGGCGGGCCATCGGCAATGCGGAAGAGATCTGGAAACGCCAACGCAGATGCCTGGTTTCAGGATTTTCTGTTTTCGCGGGTCGCGCCAGGGCATGTCTTCGGGCAAAGCGTCGGCATCGACTTGCCAGACCTGTTCATCGGAATCGACGTCTGGCGGCTTTCGGAGCCAGGTATTCAAGCGCCTGCCAGAAATGCAGGGCAGCCTGTGCCCACGCGCACGGTTGCGCCCTTGACTGGTTATAGCCGGCACCGCTTTCGCCTGTAGTTTTCGCATTGTTCCTCCGGAGACACTCATCATAGCAAGGAAAACCGGGGCGAAGCTGGCCTGCCTGGGTTACCAGGCCATCCGGTTTCCTTCCTGTGCAGCCCCGAGGAAGTCGGCCATAACGAAAAAGGCCAGATCTCGCGATCTGGCCTTCGGTATTCGTTGGTGCGGCTGGCAGGAATCGAACCCACGACCCCTTGGTTCGTAGCCAAGTACTCTATCCAGCTGAGCTACAGCCGCCCAAGGCCAGCATTATAGCGGGGCATCGGCGAATTGGGAAGGGCCGTTTCGACATCGGCAAAAGAAGCAACAGCAGCCCAAACGAAAAAGGCCAGATCTCGCGATCTGGCCTTCATATTCGTGGTGCGGCTGGCAGGAATCGAACCCACGACCCCTTGGTTCGTAGCCAAGTACTCTATCCAGCTGAGCTACAGCCGCCCGTGGAACGAATTATAGCAGCGGCCTTGGCATTGCGGAAGTCTTAATTTATTACAACTCTTTAGGTGCATCTGGTAGATTAGGCATTCTGTATCCGATTTCGATAAGACTATGCTGGGCAACACCTCGCGCGTGCGCAGAGCCGCAGAACGCACACTATGCACCTTGCTGATGGCGGTCCTTGGCATGCTGGCGCTGGGCGAGATGGCAAACGCGGCCGGCTTCGATCGCCACCAGCGCAACCTGCGCTTCGAACGCGTGTCGATCGAACAGGGCCTGTCGCAGGAATCGGTGCTGACCATCCTGCAGGACCGCCAGGGCTTCATGTGGTTCGGCACCCAGGCCGGCCTGAACCGCTACGACGGCTACAAGATGACCGTCTACCGCACCGACCCGCAAGATCCGGACTCGCTCCCCGACAGCTTCATCAATGCCTCCTTCGAGGATGCCGAAGGGCGCCTCTGGTTCGGCACCAAGGGCGGCCTGGCGCGCTTCGATGCGGCCGCCGGCAAGTTCGTGCGCTATGCGCTGGCCGATGCCGGCAGCTCGCTCGACGCCAACCGCAGCGTCAACGCGATCGCCGCCGACGCCCGCGGCATGCTCTGGCTGGGCACGAGCGACGGCCTGAAACGCTTCGATCCGGTCAGCGGCGCCTTCACCACGATCCGCCATCCGGCCCACGACGGCGCCCCGGGAGGCGACACCGTCAACGCGCTGGCGTTCGACGCCCAGGGCGCGCTGTGGGTGGGTACCGCGCGCGGGCTGGGGCGGCTGGTGCCGGGCGCGAAGCACCTCGAGCATTTCGCGCCGCCCGGCGCCGACCCGCGCCGCGCACGCATCAACGCGCTCTCGATGGGGCCGCGCGACGTCCTCTGGGCCGGCACCGACGCCGGACTCGAAGCCTGGGACGTCGCTGACGCCGGTGCCGCGCCGGCGTCCGATCGGCGCGCAGGAAGGCGTCGGCGAAGGACGGGTGGGGGCGCTCTACCACGACGCCGGCGGCACGCTCTGGGTCGGCACCGATTTCGACGGCGTGAAATGGCGCGACCCGTCCAGCGGCCGCTTCGTCACCTACAGCAACCGGCCGCTCGATGCGCACAGCCTGTCCGACAACCAGGTCGGCGCGATCCGGGTCGACCGCACCGGCACGCTCTGGGTCGGCACCCGGGTGCGCGGCCTGTCGCGCACCGACCTTGCCAGCGGCGGCTTCTCGAACTTCAGTTTCCGCCCCGAGGGCAACTACCGGATCGGTTTCGAAAAGGTGCGCGACGCCGCCGTGCGCGCCGACGGCAAGATCTGGATCGGCACCACCGGCGGCGGCCTGGTGCTGCTCGACCCCGACAGCGGGGCCACGCGCCAGTTGCGCCACCAGGACGGGCGCGACGACACGATCCCCACCGACATCGTCCACAGCCTCTCGATCGTCGGCGACCGCCTGTATGTCGGCGCCGCCGGGGCCCTGGCCTGGAGCGACGTGCAGGGCGGGCCCTTTCACCGGATCGAGCTGCCCGGCCTGGGCACCGCCCCGGTGCAGGAAGTGCTGCGTACGCGCGACGGCATGCTTGTGGGCGGTCACGCGCGCCGGCCTGTACCAGCTCGGCGACGACCTGAAAGTGCGCCAGGCCTGGCGCCACGACCCGCACCACCCCGAGGGTCTCGGCGACAATACCCTGTTCCAGATGGTCGAGGACCCGCAAGGCATCCTCTGGATCGGCACCGACAATGGCCTCGACCGCTTCGACCGCAAGCGCGGCGTCTTCACCCATTACCGCCACGATCCGCGCGACCCCGACAGCCTGCGCCACAACCGCGTGTACGGCCTGACGATGACGGCGCGCGGCCAGCTCTGGGTCGGCACCGCCGGCGGCCTGCACAGCTTCCGCCAG
Source organism: uncultured beta proteobacterium (assembly GCA_963729765.1). Lineage (GTDB taxonomy): Bacteria > Pseudomonadota > Gammaproteobacteria > Burkholderiales > Burkholderiaceae_D > Telluria. Next base: position 25,729 of record CAVSPL010000009.1, read on the forward strand.
GACGCCGCCGGCAAGGCGATTTTCAAGCTGGTCAAGCTGCGCGATGCGCGCGAACCGCTGCCGATCGGCGCCGTGCTGGAAGACGGGCGCGGACGCCTGTGGGCCAGCATGACCGAGGGCATCAGCCGCTACGATCCGGCCACCGGCCAGTACAAGCACTACACGGCCAAGGACGGCCTGAACGAAGGCACCTTTTTCGTCGGCTCCTCCGCGCGCGGGCCGGACGGCCAGCTCCATTTCGGCGGCGTCAACGGCCTGGTCTCCTTCATGCCGGACGCGATCCGCGACAACCCCTATCCGCCGGTGGTGCGCATCACCGATTTCCTCGTCTTTAACAAGCCGCAGCGCCTCGCCACGCCGATCGACCGCACCCGCGAGATCACGCTGACCCAGCGCGAATCGGTATTCTCCTTCGAGTTCGCCGGCCTGCACTACGCGGCGCCGGGCAGCAACCGCTACGCCTACCGGCTCGACGGCTTCGACGCCGGCTGGGTCGATACCGACGCCACCAAACGCTTCGCCACCTACACCAACCTCGATCCGGGCACCTATGTGTTCCGGGTCCGGGCCAGCAACAAGGACGGCGTCTGGAGCGAGGCGCCGGCCACCGTGACGGTCACGATCACGCCGCCCTGGTGGAAGAGCTGGTGGTTCCGCTTGCTGGCGCTGGCGCTGGTGGCGAGCGCGGCCGTGCTGGGTTACCGCCTGCGCATCCGCGCGCTGATGCAGCAAAAGGCCGTGCTCGAACGCGAGGTCGGCTCGCCGCACCGCCGAACTGCTGCTGCAGAAGGACGCGGCCGAGCGAGCGAAGCGCGAAGCCGAACAACAGGAGCAGGCGGCCGACAGCGCGCGCCGCAACATCGCGCTGCTGTCGGACATCGGCCGCCGCCTGACCGCCAACCTCGATACCGAGGCGATCGTCACCACGCTCTACGAACACGTGCAGGTGCTGATGGACGCGCCGGTGTTCGCCGTGGCGGTGGCGCGCTCCGAAGGCAGCTCGCTCGAGTTCCCGTATGCGGCGGTGAACGGCACGCGCTGCGCGCCTTCCAGCTGCGATCGCGCGCGATCCGCGCCAGCTGGCCGCCTGGTGCATCGAGCACGGGCGCGAGGTCTTCATCAACGACGTCGCACTCGATTGCGCGCGCTACCTGCCGGGCATCGATCCGCCGCGAAGCGGCGGCGGCGGCGCTGCCCTGCGCGCCGGGCGCGCCACGGCGGCGTCGGCTGCCCTGCCGGCCTCGCTCCTGTACGTGCCGGTGGCGGTCGGCCAGCGCGTGCTGGGCGCCTTGTCGGTGCAGAGCTTCGCGCCGCGCGCCTACCAGCGCGTGCACCTCGACATGCTGCGCACGCTGGCGGCCTATGTCGGCGTCGCGCTCGACAACGCCCAGGCCTACCGCCAGCTGAAGGACGTGCAGGGCCAGCTGGCGGCGCAGGAAAAACTGGCCTCGCTCGGTTCGCTGGTGGCCGGCGTCGCGCACGAACTGAACACCCCGATCGGCAACAGCCTGCTGATGGCCAGCACCCTGCACGACAAGACCCGCGACATCCGCGAGGCGCTCGATACGCAGGCGCTGCGGCGCAAGGCACTGGAAGACTACATCGGCGCGGCCGGCGAAGCGTCGGAACTGATCATGCGCAGCCTGCAGCAGGCGGCCGACCTGGTCAGCAGCTTCCGCCAGGTCTCGGTCGACCAGGCCAGCGCCCAGCGCCGCCGCTTCGAACTGGCGCGCGCCTGCCAGGAAATCGTGGCGACCCTGATGAACAAGGTGCGCATCGCCGGGCACACCTTGATGCTCGACGTGCCGGACGGGATCTGGATGGACAGTTATCCCGGGCCGCTCGGGCAGGTCCTGATCAATTTCGTGAACAACGCACTGCTGCACGCGTTCGAGGCGCCGGGCGGCACGATGCGCCTGTCGGCCGAACTGCTCGACCAGCACTGGGTGCGCATCGCCTTCGCCGACGACGGCCGCGGCATCTCGCCCGAGCACCTGGCGCGCGTGTTCGATCCCTTCTTCACCACGCGCATGGGGCAGGGCGGCACGGGCCTGGGCCTGAACATCGCCCATACCATCGTCACCTCGCTGATGAAGGGCTCGATCCGGGTCGACAGCGCACCCGGCGCCGGCACCGTCTTCACCCTCGAGCTGCCTTTGCGCGCGGCCGAGGCGCGGCTTCCCGCCACCGACGAGGAAAGAAACATGCACGCATGAGCGCCGCCGCCAATGCACGCGTGTGGCTGCGACGCCGCCAACGCGCCGGGGGAACCGGAGCGTCGATCCGCAGCCTGCGTCGTCCTTGCCGCGCATTCTCCGTCGCGCCTGCGGATTGCGGTCGCGCTTTCCTTGCTGGCGCATGGGGTGCTGCTCAGCCTGGCCCTCGGCGGCGACGCGCTCGGGCTTCCCGGCCTGAGTTTTCCCTGGAAGGAGCGGCGGCTGGGGGCGGACGATTTGCGCATCGTGCTGGCGCCGGCACCGGCGCCTGCGCCGGCGCCCGCGCCGCCCGCACCGGTAGTATCGGCGCCTCCGGTGACGGCGCCCGTCGCGCCGCAAAGCCCGAGCGCTCCCGTCGTGCTTCCCCCGCCGCCGCCCGCGCCGGTCAGCGGCGGCGCCGGCACGGCCCAAAGTCAACCTGCCGGTGGCGCCCGATGCCCCTGCGACCAGGGCGTCAGCCGACACCGTGGCGCCGGAGCCGGTCGCCGTCGCGGACGATACGGCGCAAAAGCAGGCCGAGCAGGAGGCGAAGGCGCGCGCGGCCGAGCAGGCCAGGATCGAGCAGGCGAGGATCGAACAGCAGCAGGGCGCGCAGCGCGAAGCGGCGCGCCTGGCTGCCGAACGCCAGGAGCTTGCCCGGCAAGAGGCCCTGCGCCAGGAGCAGGTACAGCCAAAGCAGCCGAGGCCAGGGCGCAGCCAGGAGGCCGCAGCGCAAGGAAGCGGCGCGGCAGGAACAGGCAAGGCAGGAACAGGCAAAGCAGGAACAGGCAAAGCAGGAGCAGCAAGGCAGGCGCAACTCGACGCGGCGCGCAAGGAACAGGCGCAGCTGGAGGCTGCGCGCACGGCGCAAGCCAGCAGGAGGCCGCGCGCCAGGAGGCGTCAAGCAGGAGGCCGCACGCCAGGACGCACTCAGGCAAGAAGCCGCGCGCCAGGACGCCCTCAGGCAGGAGGCCGCGCGCCAGGACGCCCTCCGCCAAGCCGCCGCGCGCCAGGACGCCGCGAACCAGGAAGCGGCGCGGCAGGCGCAGGCAAAACAGGACCAGGCGCAGCGCGAGCGCGCCGAGCAGGAAGCGAAACGCGAGGAGCGCCTGCGTGCGATCGGCCAGCAGATGAAGCAGGAAGCCGCCCAGCGCGATGCCGCGCCCACGACCAGCAGCCTGCGGCGCGGCTGGCTGTTCGGCCGCGCCGATGCCAATGCCGATCTGGTGGAGTATGCGCAAGCCATGAGCCGCAAGATCGAGATGAACATGACCTTCGACATGGTGCGCGAGGCGGTGAAGCAGCCGCACGCGCAGCCGGTGGTGACGGTGGCGGTGCGCGCCGACGGCTCGGTGGAGAAGGTGACCTTCGTGGCGTCGAGCGGCGTGCCCGCGATCGACGACGCGATCCGCAAGGTGGTGGAGAGCCAGGCGCCGTACGGCCGCTTCCCGCCGGCCCTGGCGCGTCAGTACGACGTGGTGGAAATCCGGCGCACCTGGGTGTTCGACATGGCGATTCGTTTGCAGTAACGGCGCGAGGCGCCGCCCGCTTCAACCGACGACGTTGATCGCCCGTCCCGCTTCCCACGCCTCGACGTTATCGACCAGCATATCCGCCAGCGTCTGCATCGCCCCGGCACTGGCCCAGGCCACGTGCGGCGTCAGGATAAAGTTCGGCAGGCGCAGGCCCAGCAGCGGATTGTCCTGCGAGGGCGGTTCCTTGCTCAGCACGTCGAAACCGGCGCCGCCGATGGTGCGCCGCATCAGCGCTTCGGCCAGCGCGTCCTCGTCGACCAGGCCGCCGCGCGCGGTGTTGATCAGGATGGCGGTCTTTTTCATCAGCCCCAGTTCGCGGGCGCCGATCATGTGGCGCGTGGCCTCGCTCAAGGGCAGGTGCAGGCTGATGACGTCGCGAGGTGGCCAGCAGCTCGTCCAGTGCCAGCTGCGTCACGCCGGGCTCGTCCACTTTCGAACGCGAATTGGTCGCGATCGTCATGCCGAAGGCCTGGCCGATCTGCGCCACGCGGCGGCCGAGGGCGCCGTAGCCGACGATGCCGAGCCGGCTGCCGGCCAGGTCGCCGATCGGATGGTCGAGCAGGCAGAAGCGGTCGGAGTGCTCCCAGCGGCCCGCTTCGACGTCGGCGACATAGGCGCGCAGGTTGCGGCGCAGCGCCAGCATCAGGGTGAAGCAATGCTCGGGCACCGAGACGCCGCGAATAGTCGCGGATATTCGCGACCACGATGCCGCGCGCGCGGCAGGCGGCCAGGTCGACGTTGTCGGTGCCGGTGGCGGCAACGGCCACCATGCGCAGCGCCGGCAGCTGGTCGAGCGTCGTCGGCGCGCAGCGGCACCTTGTTGGTGATGGCGATCGTGGCGCCGCGCAGGCGTTCGACGACCTGGTCGGGCTTGGTTGCCGGATGCTCCTGCCAGTCGTGGTCAAAGGCGGGACGCCGTACGCTGGCGAGCAGGCTGTCGCGGTCGAGGAAGACGATCTTGTGCATGGCGCGCTCCAGGAAGGGGTGCGCATATTGTAGAGCATGCGCCTGATGGGGTAAGGAAATGGCTATGCAGCCGAAGCGCAGGATAACTACCCGGCGCGGGTAAGAATACACTGAAGGATGCACCGGTTTCAGCCGCTAGTCCATCGAAATGCGGGCAAAAAAAAGACAGGGCGAACCCTGTCTTTTTTGGGCCATGGTGGGGCTTGAGCGGCGTGTAATTATTTGGTGGAGGCAGTGGTCGTGTGCGCGGCGTGTGCAGCCGTGTCTGCCTTGTGCTCGGCCTTCGCTTCGGCGGCGTCGGCTTTGGCTTCCGCTTTTTTCTTGGAGGCTTTTTTCGTGGCCTTGGCCTTGTCCTTCGCAGCGTCGGCTTTCGCCTCGGCGACGTCGGACTTGGCTTCGGCATTGGCCTTCTCTACCTTCGCATCTGCCTTCGCGACTTCCTTGGCCTGCTTGGCTTCCGCCTTGGCGACCGGGGCCGTCGTATGCGTGGCGGTCTGGGCGAATGCCGAGGTGGCGAACAGGCCGGCGATCAGGGTAGCGACGATTTTGCTCATGGTGTCATTCCTTCAGGTGTGGGGTAGGGGTGCTGCTGTGCCCATTAACGCGGCCCGGTTTGACAGCGTTGACGCGAAATTACATCCGGTTACAAACATCCCGGCCGAGCGCGCCCGGCGCGACCGTTAGCTGCCGTACAGTCGCTCGCCAGGGCGCCCACTACACTGGATCGACCGGAAAACGCAGGAGCCCGACATGCCCGACGCCCTCAAGCTGTACAAAGCCAAGCGCGACTTTTCGATCACCTCCGAACCCGCCGAGGGCGGCAAGCCCGGCAAGGATGCCTTGACCTTCGTCATCCAGAAGCACTGGGCCAGCCGCCTGCACTACGATTTCCGGCTCGAGCTCGACGGCACCATGAAAAGCTGGGCCGTGCCCAAGGGCCCGAGCTACGACACCCACGACAAGCGCATGGCCGTGCACGTCGAGGATCACCCGATTTCCTATGCCGATTTCGAGGGCACGATTCCCGAGAAGCAGTATGGCGCCGGCAAGGTCATCATCTGGGACAAGGGCACCTGGGAGCCGGTCGGCGACCCGCAGGAGGGCTATCGCAAGGGCAACCTGAAATTCCAGCTGCGCGGGCACAAGATGCACGGCAACTGGGTGCTGGTGCGCATGAAGGGCAAGGGCGAAAAACAGGAGCCCTGGCTCTTGATCAAGGAAAAGGACGAGTACACGCGTCCGGCCGACGAGTTTTCGGTGGTCGACGAGATGCCCGACAGCGTCAAGGCGCTGCCGATGCCGGGCACCAGCGAGAAGCTGCCGGCCAAGGTGAAGGGCAAGGCGAAGGCGAAGCGCCAAAAAAGCGGCGGGCAAGGCGCGCCGACGCCAGCCTGCCCGAGGGCGTGCTGAAGCGCCGCTGCCCGAGGAATTCGCCCCCGAACTGGCGACCCTGGTCGACAGCCCGCCCGCCAATCCGGAAGACTGGGTGTTCGAGGTCAAGTTCGACGGCTATCGCATGCTCGCGCGCATCGAAAAAGGCAAGGTGCGCCTGATCACCCGCAACAACAACGACTGGACCGACAAGCTGCGTCCGTTGAAGAAGGAAATCGAGCGCATCGGCCTGCCGGACGGCTGGTATGACGGCGAAATCGTCGTCCACGACGCCGACGGCACGGCCGAATTTCGGCCTGCTGCAGACTGGCCTTCGACGGCAACGACAAGGCCGAGATCGCCTATTTCCTGTTCGACGCGCCTTATCTCGGCGGCTACGACCTGCGCAATGCCGCCCTGGTCGACCGCCGCGCCCTGCTCGAAGGGGCGCTGAAGCAGGCCAAGGCCTCGGACATGGTGCGCTTCTCGGATGTATTCGGCACCGATCCCGAAGGACTGGTGGCGGCCGCCTGCAAGATCGGCCTGGAAGGCGTGATCGGCAAGCGCCGCGATTCGCGCTACGTCTCGCGCCGCTCGCCCGACTGGATCAAGCTGAAATGCGGGCAGCGCCAGGAATTCGTGATCGCCGGCTACACCGATCCCAAGGGCGCGCGCACCGGCATCGGCGCGCTGCTGCTCGGGCACCTACGACAAGGACGGCGTGCTGCGCTATGCCGGCAATGTCGGCAGCGGCTTCAATGCCGAGAGCCTGCGCGACATCACCGCCAGACTCAAGGCGCTCGCGCACCGACGCCAGCCCCTTCCCGCCGCGCTCGGTCCCCGGGCGCAAGCACCACTGGGTCAAGCCCGAGCTGATCGCCGAAGTCAGTTTTTCCGAATGGACCAGCGCCGGCGCGGTGCGCCATCCGGTATTCCAGGGCCTGCGCACCGACAAGCCCGCGGCCAGGCATCACGCGCGAACTCCCGACACCCGTGGAGGACATCGACATGAGCGAGGAAGCCGAAGCCGCAGCGACCGAACCGACGCGATGTAGACAGCAAGATGCCCGCCACCCTGAAGATCACCAACGGCGACCGCGTCGTCGACGACCAGAGCGGCGCCACCAAGATGGACGTGGTGCGCTACTACGCGCTGGTGGGCGAGCTGATGATGGAGCACCTGAAGGGCCGTCCGGTCTCGCTGGTGCGCGCACCAGCAGGCATCAAGGGCGAGCTGATCTTCCAGAAGCATGCCGACCTCAAGAAGCTGCCGGGCATGAAGCACATGGACCAGGCGCTCGACCCCGACCATCCGCCCATGCTCACGGTCGACAAGGCCGCCGGCATCCTGTCGGCGGCGCAGTGGAATGCGCTCGAATTCCACACCCAGAACGCGCTCGGCAAGGCCTACGAGAAGCCGGACCGCATGGTGTTCGACCTCGATCCGGGCGAGGGCGTCGAGTGGCCCGCGATGCAGGAAGCGGCCCAGGTGATGCGCGCCTTCCTCGACGAACTCGGCCTGCCGGCCTTCCTGAAAACCAGCGGCGGCAAGGGCTTGCACGTGGTGGTGCCGATCAAGGGCGGCAAGGACTGGGACACCGTCAAGGGCTTCTCGCAGGCGATCGTGAACCACCTGGCCACCACCTTCCCGGAGCGCTATTCGGCCAAGAGCGGCGCCAAAGAACCGGGTCGGCAAGATTTTCATCGACTACCTGCGCAACGGCCAGGGCGCGACCACGGTCTGCGCCTGGTCGGCGCGCGCGCGCCCGGGGTTGGGGATTTCGGTGCCGCTGGCCTGGGATGAACTGGCGACGCATGAAGTCGAGCGACCAGTGGAACGTGTTGAATGCGCACACGCGGCTGGACAAGGGCAACGATGCCGTGGGAGGGGTATGCGAAGGCGGCGAAGACGCTGACCGGGGCGATGAAGGAGTTGGGGTACAAGCCTTGATAGGCGGGGCTGTTGCTGACGCGATCGGGTCGATATGCGCTGCAGGGTACGCACCACACGAAAAACCGGGCCAGTGTTGAACTGGCCCGGCTTCTCCGACTTTAATAACGGCGCGTACTGGTCGTGCCGTTATACGTTGGCTTGTTCATCTTCGCCTGGATCTTCTTCCAGATGAAACCCGCGATTGCCATCATGATCATCTTACGCATGGAAAACCTCCTTGTTGGTGGACGGCGGGAGGCCGTCCGGTTGAATGTAGTTGCTGCCTAGCTTGCCGATTCGTTCTTGAAAATCCCGCGCACGTTCATGGCCATCAGCGCCACCTGCAGCGAGATCAGCGCCCAGGCCTCGTCGTGCAAGCCCCAGACGATCCACAGACGTTACTGAGGATGAACATCCAGAAACCGAAGATGCGTTTGCCGGCTTTTTTCGAGCCGATCAGGAAGGCGGCATACAGGCTGACCGCCATCGCGGGCCATTGCAGGAAGTCGAGAAATCCCTCCATGCCTCAAGCCGCCTTCTTGCGGCGCGCGGGCGCTTTGCGCCGGCTTGGCCGCCGCCTTCTTCGCGGCTGGCTTGGCGCTGCCTTGGCCGCGGCCGCCTCCGACTTGGCCGGCCGCCTTGCGCGCGCGCGGCGCCGGCTCGTCGTCGCGTCCTCCATCGGCCGGTTTGCGCGACGCTTGGCGGCGGCGATTCGTCGTCGTCATCGTCTTCCAGCGCCGCCTTGCCCGGCTTCTTGCCCAGGCTGGCCTGCAGCAGCGAGACCAGGTCGATCACGTTGGCTCTTGGCCGGCTTTTCGTCCGGATCGGGCATGGTGATGGTCTTGGTCTGCCTTGGCCTTGATCTTTTTCTCGATCAGGGCCAGCACGTCTTCGCGGTAGGTGTCGCTGGTACTGGCTCGGCTTCCAGTCCTCGCTCATGCCCTGCACCAGGGCCATCGCCATCTTGAGTTCCTTGTCGCTGATCGACGGCGTCCTTGGCGTTCGCGGCCGGGATCTTGAGTTCGCTGTCGTCGCGGATTTCGTCCGGGTAGCGCAGCGTGTTCATGACGATCGTGTCGCCCACGCAGTGCAGCGCCGCCAGGTGCTGCTTGACGCGGATGACGACGTGGGCGATGCCGATCTTGCCGGCTTTTTTCAGGGTGTCGCGCAGCAGCGCATACACCTTGGCGCCGCCCTTGCCGGGCGCCAGGTAGTAGGGCTGGTCGTAGTAGATCAGCGGTACCTCGCTCGGCGTCGACAAAGGCGAGGATGTCGATCGTCTGGGTCGATTCCGGATTCGCGCGGCGCAGGTCTTCGTCGGACAGCACCACGTATTCGCCCTCCTCGTACTCGTAGCCCTTGACGATGTCGTCCCAGCCGACTTCCTTGCCGGTTGCTCTTGTTGTAGCGTTTGAAGCCGATCGGCGAGAAGTCGCGGCGGTCGAGCATGTTCAGGTCGAGTCCCTTGTTGTTCGACCGCCGGATACATCTCGACCGGGATATGCACCAGCCCGAAGCTGATCGCGCCTTTCCACATGCTGCGTGCCATCGCATGCTCCTCTTCGCGTTATTCGCCGACGCTGCCGGTCACCGGCAGCACGATGCCCGTGATATAGCTCGAGCAGGCGTTCGAGGCCAGGAACACATAGGCCGGCGACAGTTCTTCCGGCTGGGCCGGGCGCCCGTAGGTGGTGCTCTCGCCGAAGTGGACGATCTTGTCCGGCGCCTGGTCGGCCGGATTGAGCGGCGTCCAGACCGGGCCCGGCGCCACGCAGTTGACGCGGATGCCCTTGTCGAGCAGGTTGGCCGCGAGCGACATCGTGAAGGCGTGGATCGCGCCCTTGGTCGACGAATAGTCGAGCAGAGCTTGGAACCTTTCAGGCCCGTCACCGAGCCGGTGTTGATGATGGCCGCGCCGCGCTTCATGTAGGGCAGGGCGGCCTTGGCCATGTGGAAGTAGCCGTAGATATTCGTGCGCATGGTTTCGTCGAAACGCTCTTCGGTGATGTCGAGCAGCGAGTCGGCATGCTTCTGGAAGGCGGCGTTATTGACCAGCACGTCGAGGCGGCCCCACTGCTTGACGACTGGTGTCGACCGCCTGCTGGCAGAAGTCCATGTCCTTGACGTCGCCGGCGATCGTCACGCAGCGCCGGCCCTCGGCCTCGATGCAGCGCTGGGTTTCTTCGGCGTCTTCGTGTTCGTTCAGGTAGAGGATGGCGACGTCGGCGCCTTCGCGCGCGAACAGCACCGCCACCGCGCGGCCGATGCCGGAGTCGCCGCCGGTGACGATCGCCACCATGGCCCTCGAGCTTGCCGCTGCCCTTGTAGTCCTCGGCCATGAAGCGCGGCTTGACCTCCATCTGCGCTTCCAGGCCGGGCTTGGCCAGGTGCTGCGCCGGCATCGGCGGCACCGGCTGGCCGGGCGCCGGTCTGGACCGGCTCTCTGCCTTGCTCTTCCTTGCCGCTGGCGTCGATCTGGTCCTGGCGGTTCTGGATTGCCTTCTGGTGGTTCGCTACATCGTCCTGGTTGGCCATCGTCGTTTCCTTCACTCTGCGTTTGTTCTTGACCGGACAAGTATCGGCCGCATTCGCGCGGCGCGACGGTGCGCTCCCACACACAGGAGCGCCACTTCGACTGTCGTGTGCGCGCCCTTTATGTCAAAATCGGCATCGTCTATGTAACAAATATGCTACCACAAGGAGAAACCATGTCCCAGCAGGCCGCGCCGCAAGGCTTACTTACCGGGTTGTTCGTCAATCCGGCAGCCGGGCGCCGCGCCGATTTCGACGCCGCCTGCGGCGCCTTGTTCAGCCGCCTGGCCCTGGTCGACGGCGCCGACGCCGCGCTGGCGATGCCCGACATCGCCACCCCGGCCTGCTCGTCATCGATCTCGACCATTTCGATCCGGAGCTCGACCATGGCGGCCTGGCGCGCCTGGTGGCGGCCCGCGCCGGTGCGCCCGACCTTGGTCCTGTGCCCGTTCACGAATGCGCGCTGGCTGCCGGTCCTGATGGCGTTCGGCCCGGTCGAGTATGCGATCGCGCCGCTGGGCGACGAAGCCTGCACGCGGCGATCGGCGCGCGCCTGGCGCGCCGGGCCGACCGCCGCCCGCCGCTGCGCCCAGCCCGCGCGAACAGCGAACTCGACGCCCTGGCGGCGCTGCGCGCGCGCGTGCGCGCAGGCGCTGGACGAGGGCGACGGAGCAGGCGCGCGCTGGCCGAGCGCCTGTGCCAGGCCCTGTGCGGCTGGCCGGGGGTGGCGCATGCCGCGCTGTTCTACCTGCAGCCGCGGCGGCGACCTGCAGCTGCAGGCCCAGGCCGGCGAGCGCAACCTGAACCTGGCCAAGGTGCTGGGGCGCGCCGACCGCCTGCTGCAGTCGCCCCTGCGCCATGCCTTCCCGGGCCTGCTGGCGGCGGCCGGCAACACATCGCGCTGCTCGACGACCTCGACAAAGCGGGCGAGCCGGCGCTCGCCGAGGCCTGCGCGGGCATGGCATCGCGGATGGTGCTGGCGCTGCCGATCCCCTCGAACGGGCCGGGCACGCCGCGCGGTTCGCTGTGCCTGCTGCTGCGCGAGCGCGCGCACGCTTCTCGGGCGACGAACTCGATGCGCTGGCCGAACTGGCCGATCTTGCCGCCGTCGGCCTGCGCATGGCCGACCTGAACCGCGAGAGCGAGGAAATGCTGGTGCGCGTGACCCACCTGTCGACCCTCGACGCCCTGACCGGCGTGGCCAACCGGCGCCATGGCGAGACCCTGCTCGAGCAGGAGATCCGGCGCGCGCGCCGCTACAAGCTGCCGCTGGCGCTGATCGCCTTCGACATCGACCGCTTCAAGGGCGTCAACGACCGCTATGGCCATCCGGTGGGCGACATGGTGCTGCGCGCGGTGGCCGACGCCGCCCGCTAGCTGGTGCGCGCCAGCGACGTGGTGGTGCGCGCCGGCGGCGAGGAATTCCAGGTGATCGCGCCGCACACCAGCGCCATCGACGCCCTGAAAATGGCCGAGAAGCTGCGCACCGCGATCGAGGCCGACCGCGATGCCGGGCGTCGACCAGGTCACCATCAGCCTGGGCGTGGCCCAGCTGGGCGAGCACGAGAGCGCCGATTCGCTGACCGTGCGCGTGAATGCGGCGCTGGCGCGGGCCAAGCGGGCGGGGCGCAATTGCGTCGAGCTGGCGATGGGGTAGGTGTGCTGGCCGTGCTACCCTTGCGCCTTTTGAAACGGACGCGCAATGCTGCACTGGTTGAGGCACTACCGGCGCGCCATGCTTCCCGGCGACATCAGCGCCGGCGTGGTGGTGGCGATGATGATGATCCCGCAAGGCATGGCCTACGCCCTGGTGGCCGGCTTGCCGCCGGTGGTCGGCATCTATGCCAGCATCGTCCCGCCCGTCCTGTACGCGCTGTTCGGCACCAGCATACGCAGTCGGTCGGGCCCGATGGCGATCATCTCGCTGATGACGGCCGTCGACCCTGGCGCCGCTGGCGGCCGCCGGCACGCCGCTGTATACGATCCTGGCCGCCCAGCTGGCGCTGCTGTCCGGCCTGGTGCTGCTGGCCTGCGGCCTGCTGCGCATCGGTTTCATGGCGAACTTCTTTTCGCGCCCGGTGATGAGCGGCTTCACGATCGGCTCCTCGGTCGTGATCGCGCTCGGCCAGCTCCCGGCGCTGCTCGGCGGCACGCTTGCCCGCGCTGCACCTGCCGAGCGCGATCCTGGGCCTGTCCTCGCTGCTGCTCCTGCTGGCGGCGCGCAACTGGCTCGCGCCGCTGCTGCGCCGTGCTCGGCCTGCGTCCAACCGTGGCCGACATCGGCGCCAAGCTGGCCCCGATGCTCGTGGTGCTGGGCGCGACCGCGCTGGTGCCCCTGCTCGGCCTGGAAGCGCTCGGCGTGCGCACCACGGGCGCGGTGCCGGCCGGGCTGCCGGTCCTGAATCTCGCGACCTCGACCGAACACTGGCAGGCGCTGCTGCAGCCGGCCCTGCTGATCGGCTTCATGGTCTTCCTGATCAGCATGTCCGGCGCCCAGACCCTGGCCCTGAAGCGCGCCGAGAAGCTGCACAGTAACTACGAACTGATCGGCCTGGGCGCGGCCAACGTCGGCAGCGCGCTGACCGGCGGCTTTCCCGTCACCGGCAGCATTTCGCGCTCGGCGGTGAATTTCGCCGCCGGGGCGAACACCCAGCTCGCCAGCCTGATCACGGCCAGCCTGCTGGCGCTGGCCCTGGTGGCGCCCACCGGCTGGCTGGCGCTGCTGCCGCTGCCGACCCTGGCGGCCACCATCATCGTCGCCGTCTTCGGCATGTTCGACACCACGACCCTGCGCACCGCCTGGCGCTACGACCGGGCCGACGCGGCCGCGCTGCTGGCAACCGCCGCCGGCGTACTGGCGCTGGGCGTCGAGGCGGGCGTGGTGGTCGGCGTGGCGCTGTCGATGGGGGCGCTGATCTGGCGCGCCAGCCGTCCGCATATCGCGGTGCTGGGACGCATTCCCGGCACCGAACACTTCCGCAACATCGAGCGCTACACCGCCGATACGACGGCCGGCCTGCTCCTGCTGCGGGTCGACGCCGGCCTGTTCTTCGGGAATGCCGAAGCGGTCAACCAGCGCATCGAGGAGGAGCTCGCCGCGCGCCCCTGCACGCGCCACCTGGTGCTGGTGCTGTCGGCCGTGAACGCGATCGATACCTCGGCGCTGTTCGCGCTGGGCGAACTGAACGCCACGCTGCGCGCGCGCGGCATCGGCCTGCACCTGGCCGAAGTGAAGGGGCCGGTGATGGACCGCCTGAAGCACAGCGCGCTGCTCGGGGCACTCAACGGCAGGCTGTTCCTCAGCACGGCCATGGCCTGGGATGCCTTGTCCGCCGACGTCGCTGGGGCCCGCTTTTAGTGCAAACGGTCTCGATTGCACCAATATGGTGCGGTTGCGATCGGCTGCTGTGCTGGCGACGCCGGGCATGAATCTTGCAAAAGCTGCAATCATTCATCAAAGAGGAGGGGACATGCAGGTAAACATGTTGGACGCCGCCGGCGCCAGGGCCCATGCGCCGCAACTGCGCGCGCTGCTGTTGGATGCGGTCGCACACGGGGCCTCGATCGGCTTCCTGCTGCCGCTCGCCGAGGCGCAAGCCGACGCTTACTGGCGCGCCGTGATCGAGGCGGTCGAAGAAGGGTCGCGCATCCTGCTGGTCGGCTGGCGCGACGATGTGATGGTCGGCACGGTGCAGCTCGACCTGTGCATGAAACCGAACGGCAGCAACCGCGCCGAGGTGCAGAAACTGCTGGTGCACAGCGGCGCGCGCCGTGGCGGGGTCGGAACAGGCCTGATGGCGGCGGCCGAGACGCAGGCGCTGGCGCTGCGCCGCGGCCTGCTGTTTCTCGATACCGAGGCGGGATCGGATGCGGAAAGCCTGTACGCGCGCCTGGGTTATACGCGGGTGGGCGAATTGCCCGAATACTGCGCCACGCCGGGCGGCGCCTGGCGCGCCACCGCGATCTGGTACAAGACCCTGTTCCTGCGCGAGCGCACAGGCGTTGCTCGCGGCCTGAGCCGCTTCAGGCCTTGCGGCGGTCGGGACCGATGTGGGGCGGCGCCAGCTTGATCGGCGCGGCATCAAGCGGGTTGAGTGCCTGGCGGCCTTCGTAGACGGCGGCAATCGCCGCCATGTCGGCGTCCTGGTCGCCGCTCAGGGTGATGAAGTCGACCAGGCCGAGTTCCTTCTTGCCGTAGTCGATGTAGACCAGCACCAGCGGCACCTTGGCGGCCATCGCGAGGTGGTAGAAGCCGCTCTTCCAGTGCGGACGATAGCTGCGCGTGCCTTCCGGCGTGATGCCGACCCAGCACCATGGCTCGCCCAGCATGCGCTCGGCCAGCAGGCGCGTCGCGCCCATCGGCGCGCGGCGGTCGACCGGCACGCCGCCCCAGTAGCGCATGAGGGGGCCGAGCGGACCGCGGAACAGCGAATCCTTGGCAAGCCAGCTGAACTGGAGGCCGAGCGCCCATTTGCTCAGCAGGCCGATCAGGAAATCCCAGTTCGAGGTATGCGGATAGACCACGGCAATGCCGTGCGGGCCGGGCAGGGGGCGGTAGCGCAGCTTCCAGCCGAGCAGGTTCAACAGGCGCAGCGCGGTACGCTGCCCCCAGGTCGGCAAGGCCGCTGGACGCATCAGGGTGTCGCTCATTATTTCTCCGTCGGTCCGCATCTGGGCGGCCGTCTTGTTCTATGGTGTTCTGTGATGTGACTCGCGCAAGGCGCCATCTTACCTTGCGGAAAACGAAGCGGAGGATTTTATAGCGCCAGGGCAAGAGCGACAAGGGCAAAAGCTGGTTTGTTGGCAGCACGCGCCGTATCATGGCGGCTTCTTTGTCAATTCTTTGCCAATCAGCCATCATGGACGTCACGATTTACCACAATCCCCACTGCAGCAATTCGCGCAATACGCTGGCGGCGATCCGCGAAGCCGGGCTGGAGCCGCGCGTCGTCGCCTACCTGGAAACGCCGCCCGCGCGCGCGGAACTGGTGCGCATGCTCGCTGCCGCCGGCTTGCGCCCGCGCGAGGCAATGCGCACCAAGGAAAGCCTGTACACCGAACTCGGCCTGGACGCCGCCGCCGTGAGCGACGACGCCCTGGTCGACGCCATGCTGGCGCATCCGGTGCTGATGAACCGCCCCTTCGTGGTGACGCCGAAGGGTGTGCGGCTGTGCCGCCCGCCTGAAACGGTGCGCGAAATTCTCTGACCGCCGCTGCCGCGTTGTGCGGACAGGGGCGGCTATCTGTTCGCCTCGAGCTCGCCGCTGCCCGGCACGCACGCCGTCCGGCAGGTCCTCGTGCTGGAAGGCGCCGATGTCGAAGCCGGTAGCGGCCGTGCGCTGCTTGCCCTCGAAGTCCGGTTCCGGCGCGTCGACGGCGATGCCGCGTCCGATCGCCGGCGACTTGCCGCGCAGGCGGAAATCCGGGGTGCCGCTGCGGCTGTAGTCGAGGAAGCCCGGTTCGGCCGTGATCGTGCCCACATGTTCGCGCCCCGGCGCCAGGCGCCAGTCGGCCGCTTCGTTCTTGAACACCAGGTTGTGCACGTAGCGGTTGTTGCGGCCCGTCGCGCCTTGTTCGAGGATGCCGTAGACGTTGTCGAAGACGATGTTATTGGCCACGACCGTGTAGTCGTTCGGCCCTTTCGAGTAATAGAAGTCGCCGCCGCCGACGACGATGCCCGAGCCCGAGCGCGGACACCGTATTGCCGGTGATGTCGACGCGCTGGGCGTCGTGCCACAGGTGGATGCCGGCGCCCGAGATCCGGTAGACGACGTTGCTGCAGATGCGCGCCTGGGTGCCGACATGGATGCCGTGGTGGTAGCGGCACTCGCCGGGGCCGATGTCGTGCACGCTGTTGCCGATGACTTCGCCCTGCTTGCCCTTGTAATAGCTGTCCATGCCGATGCCCGAGCCGCCGGTCTGGCTCGCAGGGGATGTCGAGGGCGATGTGGTGCACGTGGTTGTGGCGGATGTTGTTGTACGAGCCGGCGTTGTAGATGCCGCTGAGCCATTTGGTACCGCTCTGGTACTGGGTGCCGTCGACGTCGAAGCCGACGATGTCGACGTAGCTGCCGCGATTATCCCAGGCGCTGGCGGTGCGCGAGTCGAGCGGCGGCACGATCTTCGCACCCCAGCGTTCGGACGAGACGAAAATGATGCGCGCGTCCGGGGTGCCGTTGGCATTCGTGCGGAAGCCGCCCGTGTACTGGCCCGGCGCCACATACACGGTGGTGCCCGAGGTGACCACCTGGGCCGCGCGCGCGATCGTGCGGAAGGGTTCTTCCTGGGTGCCGGGATTGGCGTCCGAGCCGTTGGGGGCGACGAACAGGTTGGTGCGCACGACTTCGGGAACGACCTGCTGCTCGGAAGAACCCTCGCGCAGGCTGCAGCCTCCCATCATCAGCAGGAACGTGAATAGCAGGACTGCAAGCAGTGCACTGGCGGGGCGGTTCGGTGGACCGGACATGGGCAGGACCTCGTTGACAGCGGACACCGATGCAGTGTCGCCCGGTGCGCACGGCTACCGGCGCGGTTTGCTCAAGGTTGCTTTTGAGCGGACGCAAGGTGAGGTGCGCAGGCCCATGTATAGGTCAGCTGCCGCCCTCGTCGAGGGCGCTGCGCACGACCTGCGGCATATAGGTGTCGAGGAATTCGGGCGGCATGCGGCGCGGGCGGCCGCCGCTGATGTCGATGCAGACCAGCTCCCAGCGCCCGCGCAGGACGGTCGCGCCGTCGCTGCGCGCGCACCAGCTGGAAGCGGCGCTCCATCGACAGCTTGCCGTCGCCGCCGACCAGCCAGGTCGCAAGCGGAGTTCTTCCGCGAGCAGGGTCGGCAGGATGTAATCGTATTCGCCGCGCCGGATCGCCATCGCGCGGTCGAGCCGGCGGTAGTCGGCGATGCCCAGGCCGAGCGACTCGGAGTGCGCCCAGCCGATCTGCTCGCACCAGCGCACATAGACGGCATTGTTGGTGTGGTTCAGTCCATCGATGTCGCCGGCGCCGGGCGCCAGGGACAACAGGAACGGTCGTGGATAATCCCAGGTCACAGTCATCCTTTTCGTCTCCGGCCAGTGCTGCCGGCAAACCGACATTCTAGCCGCTCGCGCCGGTCCGATCTGATCCAGGTCAGCCGTGCGCGCCGAACCGGCGCAGGCCGCGACCCATCCAACAAGCAGACAGGCGTGTGGAGGCTGGGGTGTTCACGATCATTTTGCTGTTGTACCTGCAAGTGCACCTCGAGGTCACGCTCGAGAGCAGCAGCCTGCGCGGCGCGTACGCCACGCGCGCCGAATGCGAGACGGCCGCCGCCCGCCTGCGCGGACCGCTGCCCACGCCGCGTTCCTACGATGCGGCCTGGCACGACGCCGTCTGCCTGCCGATCAATCGCGAGGTGAGGGTGAACGAACTGGCGCCGCAGGGCATCGGCGATCTTTTCAAGAACCAGCCGCCGCCGGGATGCGGGGCCGATGGGGCCTGGCGCCGCCTGGCCGCGTTGTGCGTCCCGGGCGGGAGCGGAAAACCGCCGAAAAGAGGCGATCCTTAGTGCCGGGTCCAGCTGAGGCCGCTCGGGCAGGCCATGATGCTGGCGCCGTGCAGGTCGGCGTTGCCGAAGCCGGTGACGAGGCCGCCGACGCTGCCGGTGCGGTAGCAGCTCGACCGCCCGCCGATGGTCCTGCGGTAAATGATGACGCCGTCCGGCGAGGTGTAGCTGTCGAGGGTGACGGTGTTGCCGCCGCTCGTGCGTGCGGCTGCGAAGGCTTCGGCAAAGCGTTCCCACTTGCGCTCGGGTTCGGCGCTGATGGGGCTCGCACCATTGCGCAGCTCGCGGTCGATCCGTCCCGCCATCGCCCTCGACGACTTCAGGAGATCGCCGGGCAGGGCCTCGGCCGCCGACTGGTGCGGGGCGGCTTGTGGCGCGCTGGCCGGCTGCATCCGGCGTGGACGCAGCGGATGGCTGGCGCGCCGCGACAGGCGTTGGCGTATGGATGCTTGCCGGCAGGCGGCTACGGGGAAGGGGCAACGGGCGGCGGCAGCGCGGGCGCCGGCTTGGGCCGCGCCGGCAGGCTGGACCAGTACGAAGGTAAAAGCGCGCTGCGGCGGCTCGGGCACGCGGCCGCCGTGCGCGCCCGTCAGCCAGGCCAGCACCAGCAGCAGGTGCAAGCCCAGCGTGAGCGCGAGCGGCGTCCACGAGCGTGGCGCCGCATACGCCGTAAAGGCCGCATAGCGCCGGCGGCGCGCGTCACCGCTTACTTCGGCGCCGTCATGGCTTGCTTGATGCTCACGCAGCGCTGGTCTTCCTGCTGGGCGTCGAGCAGGGCGCGGCGGGTGCCGGCCGACAGGTCCTTCATCTGCCCGGCCGCCTCGGTCAGGCGCTTGACGCTGGCCGGCGTGCAGCTGGTCGGGATCAGCGTGTTCGCGTAGAACGCATGTACACGGGGCCGGCCGCCTTGTCGATCGCCGGCAGCTTCGCCAGGCGCTGGGCCGCGGTCTGCTCGGCGAGCGCGCCCTGCTCGGTCGGATACAGGCTGTCCATCGCGGTGCGGATCTTCGAGAACGGCAGCTTGGTCTTCAGGTCTTCGACCGTACCCAGCCACTCGGCCTTGACTCGGATCCGGGCGCACCACGGTCGCGGCCAGCGCCGCGGCCTGGCCGCTGTCCGAGTTGTCGCGCCTGGCCTCCTGCTCGACCAGGGCTGGCGCGCCGGCGTGGTCGTAGCGGTTCAGGCGCGCGACGATGGCCCAGCGCAGGTCCTGGTTGATGTCCAGGCCGTCGACCTTGACGCGTGCCGGCGAGGATGCCCGCCAGGCGCTCGAGCGCGGCCGGCGTGCTGGCCAGGTCCAGGTAGGTGCCGAACCAGCGGCGCTGGAAGTTGTCGTTGCCCTTGTTCGCCAGCACGCCATTCCACGCCATGTCTTCGAGCGCGCCGCGGGTCTGCTGCGCCCAGGGCGACTGCAAGCCCATCGCGTCGAGATAGTCGCTTGGCCGTGCCGACTTTGCCGAGCACGTCGCCCAGCAAGGTGTAATCCTTTTCCAGCGGCGCATTCGCCAGCGCGGTCTTGATGAATTCGTTCAGCGGCAGCTTGCCGTCACGCACGCCATCCCACAGGCTCTGCCACAGCATCGTGCGCAGCAGCGGATCCTCGACATGCGACAGGCTGGCGCGCGCGGTCTCGAACGAACGCTTGTCGAGCTGCACCTTCACGAAGCCCCAGTCCTGGTAGTTCGGGTAGGCCATGTCCGGGCAGGCGCTGCCCACCAGGGCCGGCACGCTTGGTCGTCGCGCCCGAATAGGTCACCGGCACGGTTTTCAGCGCGGTGAATTTGTCGCCGTCGACCTTGAAGGTGGCCACTTGCACGCGCTGTTCGCGCAGCGTCGGCAGCGCCTTGCTCGGCGCGCTCTGCTGCAGCGTGAAGGATTGATCTTTGCCGTTTCGCAGCAGGTGAAATTCGCCGCGATCGTGTTCACGCCCGGCTCGTACAGCCACTGTTTGGTCCAGCCCGACAGGTCGCGCCCGGCCGCCTCGCCCAGGCTGCCGATGAAATCGTCGAGCTTCGCGTTCTGGTAGGAATACTTGGTCAGATAGTTGTGCACGCCCTTGCGGAACACTTCCGCGCCCAGCAGGTGGCGCAGCTGGATCAGGGTCGAGGCGCCCTTCGAATAGGTGATCGCATCGATGTTGTCGAAGGCGTTCGCGGTCGACGGCACCGGCACTTCGATCGGGTGGGTGTTCGCCTTCTGGTCCTGGGCGTAGGCGGCCTGCTTGCCGGTCGAGTAGAAGTGCTGCCAGGCGTCCTTGAATTCGGTCGCTTCGGCCGTGGCCAGCGTGCCCATGAAGGAGGCGAAGCTTTCGTTCAGCCACAGGCCGTTCCACCACTTCATGGTGACCAGGTCGCCGAACCACTGGTGCGCCATCTCGTGCATGATGACCGAGGCCAGCGACTGGCGCTGGGCATCGGTCATGGCCGCCTTGTGCAGGAAACCGCCCTCGGCGAAGGTGATCGCGCCGGCGTTTTCCATCGCGCCGTACAGGAAGTCGGGCACCAGCAGCTGGTCGTATTTCTCGAACTGGTAAGGGATGCCGAAGTAATTGTCGAAGAAGGCCAGGCCATCCTTGGTGTAGCGGAACCAGTCCGCGGGCGTGACTTGCGCCGCCACCGACTGGCGCGCGAACAGGCGCATCGGGTATTTGCCGCTCTTGTCTTCCCACACTTTATACGGGCCGGCGTGCAGCGAGAAATTGTACGGGCTCAGTTTCTTCGACTTCGGGAAAATCCAGCGCTTGCTGGTGCCGGCGTCCTCGACACGCGTTTCGCGCGTGGTCGACACCACCTGCCAGTCGGCCGGGGCGGTGGCGGTGACCTGGTAAGTGGCCTTCAGGTCGGGCTGGTCGAAGACCGCGAACATCTGGTGCGCGGCGGCCGGCTCGAAATGCGAATAGGTGTAGACGCGGCCATCGACCGGGTCGACCATGCGGTGCAGGCCTTCGCCATTCGTGCTGTGCAGGCGCTCGTAGGCGATGACGACGGTATTCCTGCCCTGCGCCAGGTCGGCGGCGGCGATCGTCAGGAACCAGTTGTTGTACCTGGCGTCGACCCGCTTGCCGTTGACCGTGACCGACTTGCACGGTGGCCTTGTCGAGGTCGATCGTCAGGGGGGCGCTGTTGTCGGCGAGGTCGAAGGTGGCGGTGGTGACGCCGCTGAAGCTTTCCTTGCCGGTCAGCGTGAATTCGAGGGCGTAGTCGACGTTCGACACGCGCGCCGAACGGGCGGCGGCATCTTGCTGCGACAGGAAGGCGTTTTCGGCGCGCGGGGCGCCGGTGGCGGTTTGCGCGGCGCTTGCTGCGAAGGTCGATACGGCGAATGCCGCTGCGATGGCGAGCGTCATCGCGCGTGGTGCAAGACTAGTCAAGATGGTTCCCTGTTTGAAGCGTGCACCGCCGACCGGCGCGACCGCGAATCGCGCAAGAATAGCATGAGTGCAAGAGCAATTACAGGGAAAAACGGAACACTGTACGGGGCATGTACCCCGTACATATGTGTAAATACCCGGTGATTTACGAGGCTTGCTGCAGGGACGCGTAGTCCGTATAGCCTTCGGCGCCGCTGCCGTAGATCACTTCCGGACGCAAGTCGTTCAGCGGTGCGCCGCTTTGCAAGCGCTGCGGCAAGTCGGGATTGGCGATGAACAACATGCCGAAGGCGATGGCGTCGGCTTTGCCGCGGTGAGCAGGCGCTCGGCCGTCTCGACCGTCATCTTTTCGTTGGCGATGAAGACGCCGCCGAACTCTTTCTTCAGCAGCGGGCCGAGGCTGTCCTCGCCGACCGCTTCGCGCGCGAAGATGAAGGCGATGCCGCGCTTGCCGAGTTCGCGTGCGACGTAGCCGAAGGTCGCGACCGGGTTCGAGTCGCCCATGTCGTGCGCGTCGCCGCGCGGCGCCAGGTGCATGCCGACGCGGTCGGCGCCCCAGACGGCGATGCGGCGTCGGTGACTTCGAGCATCAGGCGCGCGCGGTTTTCGATCGGGCCGCCGTATTCGTCGGTGCGCAGGTTGGTGCTGTCTTGCAGGAACTGGTCGAGCAGATAGCCGTTGGCGCCGTGGATCTCGACGCCGTCGAAGCCGGCGCGCTTCGCATTCTCGGCGCCCCGGCGGTAGGCGGCGACGATGCCGGGGATCTCGTTCGTCTCCAGCGCGCGCGGGGTGACGAAGTCGCGCTTCGGGCGCACCAGGCTGACGGGCCGGCCGGCTTGACCGCGCTCGGCGCGACCGGCGCTGCGCCGTCCAGGAAGACCGGATCGGAAATGCGGCCGACGTGCCAGAGCTGCAGGACGATGCGTCCGCCGGCGGCGTGCACGGCGTCGGTGATCTGCTTCCAGCCCGCGACCTGCTCGTCGGACCAGATGCCCGGCGTGTCGGCATAGCCGACGCCCATCGGCGTGACCGAGGTCGCTTCGGTCAGGATCAGGCCGGCGCTGGCGCGCTGCACATAGTATTCGGCCATCAGGGCGTTCGGCACGCGGCCGGGGCCGATGGCGCGGGCGCGGGTCAGCGGCGCCATGATGATGCGGTTCGGCAGCTCGAGGGCGCCGATCTTGATTGGGTCAAATAAAGTGGTCATGCGAATTCCTCGTGAGTTAAGTCGGGGCATCTTACGGGACCCGCCGAATTCCTGCCGAGGACGCCTCATTTTCGCCGCTGTGCCGGGCTCGGCCGAGGCCCGGTGCTATACTTGCGCCCGTTTTTACGAACGGGCAAGCCCCGCGAAAGGTCGAAGATGAGCTGGATTTACCTGGTGCTGGCGGGCTTGCTGGAAGTGGCATGGGCGGCCGGATTGAAGTACACGGAAGGTTTCACCAAGCCGATCCCGAGCGCCTTTACGCTGCTGGCGATGCTGCTCAGCGTCGGCATGCTGGGCCTGGCCCTGCGCCATTTGCCGCTCGGCACGGCCTACGCGGTCTGGACCGGCATCGGCACCATCGGCACCGCGATCTTCGGCATGATGATCCTGGGCGAACCGGCCGGCGCGCTGCGCATCGGCTCGATCGGCCTGATCGCCCTCGGGATCGCGGGCTTGAAGCTGTTGACCCCGGGCGTGGACGCCCATGAAAAAAGCAGGCCGGCGGCCTGCTTTCATTCCTGCTCGATGCGATGCATCAGAAACGGTAGCTCAGGCCGACGCGGATCACCGGGTAAATTTTGAGGTCCTTGACTTCGTCGGCCAGCTTGGCGTTTTCGGCGGCCACGTCGTTCGCGATCTTGGGTGCACACGGCGGCCGAGCGAAGTGCAGCCGGTATTGCCAGGCTGGTCTTGGGCGCGCCCTGGAAGGCCACGCCCAGATCCACGCCGAAGCCCCAGCCGGCGGCCTGGACCGCATTGCCCCAGCCGATGCCCAGGTAAGGCGCCGGTTTGCGGAATCGATCTCGCCCTTCATCTGGCCCACGGATGCGGCGGCGTAGCTGCGGCCGTTGATGGTGTAGCTGCCGTTCGCGTTCGGCCGGGCGTTCACTCGATGCTGTTGCCGTTGAAGACGAGGCCGCCGGTGACGCGGAAGGCGCCGCGAACGGGTGGTAGTCGAGCAAGGCGTCGGCGGTGGCCAACTTGAGCTTGAAATCGTATTGCACGTCCGAGGTGATGGCCGTCGGACGAGTAATTGGCGTAGTTCAGGCCGACGCGGGCGTTGAGTTGCGTCGTCAACGGGGTGCTGAGGTGCAGGCCGAGACCGGTGGTGCCGAGGTCGACCGTGGTGGCGATCTCGCCGGCCTGGGCCGTGTTGGCCGCTGCCAGGGCGACCAACAGGATCGACACGATCTTCGTAATTTTCATTTCATTTCCAATTTCCAGCACGCGCCAACGCGGGTCAAGAATTGCCGTGCGGCAATCCTAGGCCGCAATCATAGGGTTTCCGGAATTGGGGAGCGCAAGCTTTTTTCCGCGCGGCAAGCGCTGTTGCGGACGGACGACAGCGTGCGGAAAGTAAATGGCGCCGGACACGCCGGGAGGATGAACGGTGCTGGAGGAGAACCAGTACCGCTGGCCCCGGTCAGCGGTAGAAAGCTTCGACCTTGCCCTTCAGTTTGATCAGCATTGGCTTGCCCTTGCGGTCCAGGGTCTTCCCGGCGGCGACCTTGATCCAGCCTTCGCTCAGGCGATACTCTTCGACGTCAAAACGGTCCTTGTCGTTGAAGCGAATGCCGACGTCATGCTGGAACACGTCGCGGTTGTGGAAAGGGCTGCTCGGATCGATCGAGAGCCGGTCTGGGAGAGGGGGGAGGGTTGCGGTATCGTTCATGGGCGAATTATCGCCTAGAACCGCGGCCGGGACAACGGTGCACGCCGCCGCTGCGCCGCTGCTTACAATCGCGGCCGAAGGCCGGATAGGCCCGCGTCAGGTCATCCCACTCCGAATTCGCCCCCGCTTTCGCGTCCGGGGACAGGATGCGGCCGGAGAATTCGGCCAGGACCGGCGTGCCGTCGGCGCGGGTGCCGATCTGCTCGCCTTCGGGACGGGATCGAAGCTGGCCCAGGCGCGCACAAACGCGTCGCCGGCGTCCTGTTTGTCGTGCACCGCGACCATCTGCAGCGCTTCCATCTCGTCGAAGGGGACCGGTTCCGGTGCCGGCGCCTCGATCAATTCCAGGAACGCCAGGGTGTTGACAATCGCGCGGTAAGCCACTTCCGGTGCCTGCGGATCGAGGTGCTGGCCGCATTCGAGGGTCAACGCGTAGCCGCCCGTGGTGCGCATGTATTCGGTGGTGCCGACGCCGTAGCGCAGCACGGTTTCCAGTTCGGCGGCATTGCCGCGCGAGCGGCGCTGGACGCCGCCGCCGTAGGCCGCCATCCAGCCGGTGACGAAGCGGCGTACGCCGAGGCGGCGGGCAAGGGCGCGCTCTTTGTCGGCATGCTTGAAGGCCTCGAGCGGGCCGTCGTTGTTACCGGCCCCACCATCACGAAGGGTTCGCCATGCGCGGCGTTGAAGGAGTGCAGGTCGAGCAGCACGTCGTGCTGGGCCAGCAGCGGGCACAGCCAGTTGGCGATCTGGTCCTCGAAATCCTGCGGATCTTCCTTCGGGAACAGGTTCCGGTTCAGGTTGCGGTCGCCGTTGCGCTGGTTCTTGAAATAGGCGAGGGGATTGACGATAGGAACGAAGGTGACGCTGCCGGCGGCGATCTTGCGCGCGCCGCTATCGAGTTCGGCCATGACGCGGCGGATCGCTTCGGTGCCGCAGATCTCGTTGCCGTGGGTGGCGCCCATGATGATCACGCGTGGGCCCGGCCAGGCCGGTATAGTTGACAGACTTGAACTGCAGATTCGGTGCGGCGGTCATGCGTAATGATCCAGAGAGATAACAGGTGCCGTCATTTTATCGGGAAACATGGCACGGGTGCAAGCGCCATGGCATCATCCGCCCCTCTTCTTTCCCGCTTCATCCAATGAACGACAGCCCGCAGCATCCGCCTCCACGGCCTCGATACCTTGCGCGCCCTCGCCGTGACGCTGGTCGTGCTCCACCATTACACGCTGTTCGTCTCGGGCGACGAGAACACCTTCGGCTGGGTCGGGCGGATCGGCTGGGCCGGGGTCGACCTGTTTTTCGCGCTGTCGGGCTACCTGATCGGCAACCAGATTTTTGCCGCCTTGAAAGCGGGGCCGGCCTGTCCCTCAAGGCCTTCTATGCGCGGCGCCTGCTGCGCACGCTGCCGAATTACCTGGTGATGCTGGCGATCTATTTCCTGTGGCCGGCCTGGGGCGAGAACGCCGCGCTCGCGCCGGCCTGGCGCTACCTGAGCTTTACCCAGAACCTGGCGCTGGCGCCGGGCACCGCCTTTTCGCACAGCTGGTCGCTGGCGATCGAGGAGCAGTTTTATTTGCTGCTGCCGGCGCTGGCGCTGCTGGGCATCGCACTGCGCCTGCGCATCGGCGCGGCCTGGATCTTCATCGCGGGCGTTGTCGCCGCCGGCATGCTGGTGCGCGCCCGGCTCTGGTGCGTCCACGTCGATGGCACGAGTATGGGATTTACTTCTATTACAAGCTCATTTATTACTCAAGCTTCTGCCGGCTCGACGAACTGCTGGCCGGGGTAGGGCTGGCGCTGCTGAAGAACCGACATCCGGACGCCTGGACGCGGGTCACGGCCCATGGCAACCGCATCCTGGCGGCGGGACTGCCGGTCACGGGGCTGACCTTCTGGCTCTTCCTCGAGACCGCTACGGCTCGCGGCGACCGTGATGGTTTTCCGCTGCTGGCGCTCGGCTTCGGCCTCCTGATCCTGGCCGCGCTGTCGCAGCGCTCCTTGCTGCGCGACCTGAGGATTCCCGGCGCCGGCCGCCTGGCCGTCTGGTCGTACGCCATCTACCTGACCACCGCGGTGCCTGCGCGGTCGCCGTCGCGCCCTGCAGAAGCTCGGCTACGGCCCTCAGCGGGGGTGGCGATGGCGCTGCTGCTGGGATTGTCGGTGCTGTCGGGCTGGCTGCTGTACCGGCTGGTGGAGACACCCTTATGGCGCTGCGCGCCCGCTACGTGCCGGGCAACCTGGCGCGCCCGGCTTCGCGCGCCTCGATGACGTCGAAGGCCAGCGGCATCTGCCAGGAAGGCCAGCACCGCGTGCACGCGCTCGCGCGTCGAGGCCGTCGGTGGCTTCGATCGCCGCGCGCAGGCCCGGTCCCGCTTCCATCGTGTGGGGGCTGCGGTAAGCCTCGATCAGCAGCGCCACCAGGTCGGAGGCGCGCCGCACGCGCGGCGCAGGCGCGTCTCGATGATGCCCAGCAGCGCGCGCTGCATGCCCGGCGTAGGGTTGACGATTTCGGCGAAAATAGCGGGCGTGTTGGCGATCGCGGCGCACACGCGTGCTCGATGGCTCGGGCTTCAGGTCGGACGGGATGTCGAAGTAGGCCTTGTTCCAGCGCGTGCGCGCATGCAGGTGGCCGCGCGGGAAACGGTCGGCCGTCTCGAGGCCGAGGGCGAAGCTGGCGCGGGCCAGCAGGTCGAGGCAGGATGTCGGGTAAAGGCATGCCGGCAGTGTAGCGCAAGTGCGCAGGGCGATCGAATGACCGCCCAGGCGCAGGTAAAACAGCCGCTTAGCCGCGAAACGCCCGGCGCGGAAATCCTCGAACGCCTGCAGCAGCTCGGCCTGGGTATTCATCACGAACGGCCCGTACTGGGCGATCGGTTCGTTCAGCGGACGGCCGGCCAGCAGCATCAGACGCGTCGGCTCGACCGCCTTGATGCGACGCCGTCGGCGCCTTCGGCATTGTCGAGGATCGCCATGCGCGTCTGCGGCACCCCTTGCCCTCGATGACCGCTTCGCCGCGGAACACATAGAAGAAGGCGTTGTGCCCGTCGGGCATCGGCTGCTCGAAGCTCGGCGCCCGCCGGCAGCTCGATGTCGAGATACAGCGGCTCGGTGCCTTCGCGCTGCACCGCGCCCGCCACGCCGTGGGCGCTGCCGGCGATCACCTGCACGGTCACGCCGGATCGAGGGTAAAGCGCGGCACCTCGGCGTTCGGGATGTCGCGGTACCACGGGTCGCGCAGCTTGTCCTTGCCGGGGCAGGTTCAGCCACAGCTGGAAGCCTTCCATCAGGCCTTCGTTCTGCTCCGGCATCTCGGAGTGGATGACGCCGCGCCCGGCCGTCATCCACTGCACGCCGCCATCGGTGATCAGGCCTTCGTTGCCGGCGCTGTCGCGGTGGCGCATGCGGCCCTTGAGCATGTAGGTGACGGTCTCGAAGCCGCGGTGCGGGTGCTCCGGGAAGCCGGCGATGTAGTCGCCCGCCTTGTCGCTGCCGAAGGCGTCGAGCATCAGGAAGGGATCGAGGCGGCGCTGCAGGGTCTGGGTCAGCACGCGGTTGATCTTGACGCCCGCGCCGTCCATCACGAACTGGCCGCTGATTACGCGTTCCACGCCGCGTGGGCGCGCCACGCTGGTCGAGATCACTGCATTCATCATGTTCTCCTTGAAATCGCCGCCGCCGCTCAGGCCAGTGCGGCTTCGATCGTTGCGTCGGCCTCGGCGCGGCCCTTGCCCGATGCTTCCGGACCCATCGCCTGCGCCGCCGAATACACGAAGGTGTGATCGGTCATGCCGAGGAAGTTCAGCAGCATGCGCACGAACGGCACTTGCGGGTCGGCGTCAAGCGGGTAGATGCCGCCGCGCGCGGTGGCGACAAACACCTTCTTGCCCTTCAGGAGGCCTTCCGGGCCAGTCTCGGTGTAGCGGAAGGTGACGCCGGCACGGGCGATCGCGTCGAACCAGCTTTTCAGCTGCACCGGGATGCCGAAGTTGTACATCGGCGCGCCGATCACGACCACGTCGGCGGCCTGCACCTGGGCGATCAGGGCGTCGTCGAGCGCCACGCGGGCGGCCTGTACGGGCGTGCGGCTTTCCACCGGCGTGAACAGGGCGCCGAGCGCCGCTTCGTCCAGCTGCGGGTGCGGGTCGCGGGCCAGGTCGCGGGTGACGACGGTGGCGCCCGGATTGGCGGCGCTCAGCTTGGCGACGATGCTGTTGGTGACGCGGCTCGACTCGGATTCGGCGCCACGCAGGCTGGAAGTGATGTGCAGGATGTTCATGGTGATGTCCTTTGTGTGGTGTTCGGTGTTTCGATGCACCCACTTTAACAGTTCCAAAATCAATTCAGAAGACGCTAGAATGGATAACATTATTCAGCCAGTGGAACAATCATGGAAGTCGAACCGAACGACCTGCTGCTGTTCGCGCGCATTGTCGAGGCCGGCAGCTTCAGCGCCGCCGCCACCCGCGTCAACCTGCCGAAATCGACCGTCTCGCGCCGCATCTCGCTGCTCGAGGCGCGCCTGGGCGAACGCCTGCTGCAGCGCACGACGCGCAAACTGATGGTCACGGAATTCGGCGCCAGCCTGCTCGAGCACGCGCGCAAGGTGGTCGAGGAAGCGGAGGCGGCCGGCGCGTTGGCCCAGCACCGCCAGGCCGCGCCGAGCGGACGCCTGCGCATTTCGCTGCCGTCCGATTTCGCCAACCTCGGCATGAGCGCGATGATCGCCCGGTTCATCGAACGCTATCCGGCGGTGAACGTGGAGCTCGACCTGTCGCCGCGCCGGGTCGACCTGGTGGCGGAGAATTTCGACATCGCGATCCGCATGGGCGACCTGCCGGACGACGCCTCGCTGGCGGCGCGCCGGGTCACGATCCAGCGCTTCGGCCTGTACGCCTCGCCTTGCTACACGGCCGTGCGCGGCCTGCCCGAGCATCCGGACGACTTGCTCAGCCACGACCTGCTGTGCCTGCTCAGCCGCGGCGGCGGGCCGCTGCCCTGGACGCTCACGCGCGGCAAGGTGCGCTGGCAGCGCGACCTGCGCGCCCGGCTGACGGCGAACTCGCCCGACCTGCTGGCGCGCATCGCCTGCAGCGGCGCGGGCATCGCCGCCAGCTCGGAACTGTTCGCGCAGCCGTTCGTGAAAAAAGGGGAGCTGGTGCGGGTGCTGCCGGAGTGGGACCTGCCGCCCGCCACCGGCTGGGCGGTGTTCCCGGGGCGGCGCCTGATGCCGGCCAAGACGCGCGCCTTCCTCGATATGATGGAAGCGATGTTCTGCAGCGAGGTAACGACGGGCGCCGCCCCTTGAAACGACAGCAGCCATGAACGAGGTCGCCGCCGTCTACGAAAAAATCGCAGGCTGGTTCGACCAGACGCGCACGCGCGCGCTGATCGAACTGCCTTATCTCGACCATCTGGCGGGGGCAGTCGAGCGGGGCGCTTGCATTCTCGACCTGGGCTGCGGCACCGGCGAACCGATACTGCGCTGGCTGCTGGAAAAGCGAGTACGAGGTCGTGGGCGTCGACGCGAGCGCCGCAATGATCGCCATCGCCAGTACGCGCTTCCCCGCCGCCCGCTTGCTGGTGGGCGACATGCGCGCCTTGCCGCTGCAGCGCAGCTTCGACGCCATCGTCGCCTGGCACAGCCTGTTCCATTTGCCGCCCGACGATCAGCGCGCGATGTTCCAGACCTTCGCCCGGCATCTGGATCCGGGCGGCCTGTTGATGTTCACCTCGGGCAGCGAAGCCGGCGAGGTGTGGAGCGAGAACGGCGGCGAAGCGCTGTATCACGCATCGCTGGCCGAGGCCGACTACCGCAGCCTGCTGGAAGCGCATGGTTTCCAGGTGCTGCGGCATGCCGCGGACGATCCGGACTGCGGCGGCGCCACGTCTGGATCGCTTTACGGCTGGGGTCAGGTCTGACATTCGGACACGAACTCTGCCTTAGTCGCTAATTCTCCGCGCCGAGAGTCGATCAGACGCGAGCAAACGGATGAGGCCGTGTCCGAATGTCAGACCTGACCCCAGCGGTTGACGTTAGCGGCGGCAGCTCAGGCGCAGGTTTTCGTTTTCGCGTGCCGACACCCGCACCGGTTCGCTGTTGCCGCAGCGGTAGACAACGGTCAGGCGCTTCTGGGTGCTGACGGCCGGATCGCCGCACAGCTGGTTGCCGACCGGGATGATGTCGCCGCCACGCTCGATGATGTCGCGCACTGCGCGGCGGGCGTTGCACATGCCGCGGCTGCTGCCGTAGTCGGCTTGCTCGACGCGCACACCCCAATCGCGGCCACGGTCGCCACGGTCGCCACGATCGCCCCGGCTGTCGCGCTGGCCGGCGGCATAACCGTCGTCGTAGCCACGGCGGTAGTCGGCGCTCTGGGCAAACGCGGAGGTGGAAGCGGCCGTCAAGGCGAGGACGGCGACGATACGGCGGATGGTTGGGCTGGCGAGTTTCATGGTGGTCTCCCGGTGCGGATGGATTGTGGACGCTGCGGCGAGCCCGGCCCGCCGTATGCGCATGGACACAGTGTCTCAGTTAACGCCGATAAAAGCGTTCCCCGCACTGTAAGAGGAGTTTCAATTTGTAAGCCGCACGGGAGGCGGCCGCGGCGCTCAGCCCACCAGCACGTCGCTCATCTGGATGATCGGCTTCTGGTTGGTGTAGTTCGGGATGTCGCCCATGATTTCCTTCGTGTGCGGACCGAAGCCGGCCTGGAAGGCCTCGACCGACTCGCAGAACAGGTGGCCCATGGCGATGTAGGGCGCGTTCGATGCGTCCTGGCCGCTCGATACCGCGCGGTCGACCGCGTACGACTTGCAATGCTCGCCCATCAGCCGCTTCACCATCGGCATGTGCTTGTCGCGGTAATAGGCTTCGTCGAAATGGGCGTCGGGGCCGTTCGGATACATCACGCTTACCTTGATCATGGTCTTTCTCCTTGTCGTGTCAAGCAGTCGAACTCGTCATTGCGCATCGTCCGGCCTGAACCCCGCCGGCACACGCTCAGGCCGGCCGGTTCCCCATCATCTCGCCCAGGCGCACCTTGCGCTCCGGCGCCCAGTCCGGTTGAAGCTGATCGTGTTGGGCTTGAACAGCATCACGACGGTCGAGCCGAGCAGGAAGCGGCCCATCTCTTCGCCTTTCTTCAGCACGACCGGCTTGTCGTCGTAGGTCCACTCCGAGACCATGCCGGTGCGCTTGGGATTGACGACGCCGTGCCATGGCGTGGCCATGCTGCCGACGATGGTCGCGCCGACCAGCACCATCACGAAGGTGCCGAACTGTTCGGACTCGAACACGCAGGTCACGCGCTCGTTGCGCGCGAACAGGCCGGGCACGCCGCGCGCGGTGGTCGGGTTCACCGAAAACAGGGCGCCCGGCACGTAGATCATGCGCGTCAGGCGGCCGTCGCAGGGCATGTGCAGGCGGTGGTAATCCTTCGGGCTCAGGTAGAGGTTGGCAAACGCGCCGTGCTGGAACTGGGCGCCCAGGGTGGCGTCGCCGCCGACCAGCTGGGTGGTGGTGAACTTGTGGCCCTTGGCCTGCAGGATGTGGTGGTCGTCGATCGCGCCGAACTGGCTGATCGCGCCGTCGACCGGGCAGACGAAATCGGCGTCGGCCAGCGGACGCACGCCGTCTTTCAGCGGGCGCGTGAAGAATTCGTTGAAGCTGGCGTAGCTGGCGATGTCGGAGTTGGCCGCCTCATCCATGTTGACGCCGTATTTGCCGACGAACCAGCGGATCAGGCGGGTGGTCACCTTGCCTCCGCGGTGGCCGGCGACGCGGCCGGCGAAGGTGGTCAGCGCCTGCTTCGGCAGGACATATTGCGGCAATACTTTGAAACGGTCGGACACGATGGCAGCCCTTTATAACTTGTGATGATGGCGAATTATAAATAAGGGGCGTTGCCGTGCATATCTTTGTTTTCTGCGAGCACCCGGTGACGCAGTGTAGCGCATCGGTCACATCAGGGCCGCCAGCCCGGGAGCGCAGTGCCAATCGAAGCATGCATATCGAAAATATTTCTCCAAAACCAACTTTTGCAGGGCCAAGTCGAGGACAATACGTTCTCATAAACTTGGCTTTCTGATATGTATATCCTTTCACCGCTTCGCATGACCCTGCTGGCCGCCGCGCTGGCCGCCGCCTTCCCGACCTTTGCCCAGGAGACCAGTGCGCCGCCGCGCCCGTCAAAGCCGACACCGCGCCGGCCGCCGGCGAGCAGAAAATGCAGCAAGTCGAAGTGCGCGCGAATGCCAACAGCTACGACCCGCGCCGCGACGACACCGCGACCAAGATCGTCGTCGGCCAGGAAGAGATCCTCAAATACGGCGACACCAACGTGGCCGATGTGCTCAAGCGCGTGCCCGGCATCACGGTCAGCAGCCCGAACGGGCGCAACGCCGAGATCCGCATGCGTGGCCTGGGCGCCGGCTACACGCAAATCCTGATCAACGGCGAGCGCGCGCCGAACGGCTTCACGCTCGACTCGCTCTCGCCCGACGTGATCGAGCGCATCGAGGTGCTGCGCGCGGCCAGCGCCGAGTTCTCGACCCAGTCGGTGGCCGGCACCGTCAACATCGTGCTCAAGAAAACGGCGCGCAGCGGCCAGCGCGAATTCAAGCTCGGCGCGCGCGCCGGCAGCGGTTTCAGCGGTCCGACGGCGAGTGTGCAATTGTCCGACAAGCTGGGCAAGATGTCGTATTCGATCGCGGGCAGCGTGATGGCCGAGCAGATGAAGCGCGAGATCACCAGCGACGAACATGGTTTCGACCTGGCGGGCCAGCCTTCGCTGGCGCGGCGTACCGCTCGGCAACGAAAGCGGCCGGATCAACTTTTACAACTTCGCCCCGCGCCTGAACTGGACCCTGGACGGCGGCGACACGCTGACCTCGCAGAGCTTCGTCAATTCGGCGCGCTATCGCAACGGCAGCCATGAGCTCACCAGCACCAGCCTGGGCGCAGCGCCCTTGTACCCGGTGCTCGATACGTCGATCCGTTCCGACAACGATGTCGTGCGCACCGAAGCTGAACTGGGTTCACAAGATGGCCGACGGCGCCAAGCTCGACGTCAAGGCCAGCCTGGTCGGCGGCCAGAACACGACCGACAACCGGCGCGTCACGCCGGCCGGGGCGGCGCGTCCGGTCGACAACCTGGTGCACCTGGAAGCCGAGGAAGTGGGCACGACCACGGTCGGCAAGTACAGCAAGACCATCATGGCCGGCCACAACCTGGGCATGGGCTGGGACGCCGGCTACTCGAAGCGCGAAGACAGCCGCGAGGAAACCGAGGCGGGCCGCCTGGCTGTTCCCGGCGCTACCAAGCGGCGAAACGTCGGACTCGCGCGTGGCGCGCCTGGCGCTGTACGCCCAGGACGAGTGGAACCTGACGCCGCGCTGGTCGCTCTACCTGGGCGCGCGCTGGGAAGGCATCCGCACCACGACCACCGGCAACACCTTCAACACCGGCCGCTCGAGCTCAAACGTCTGGAGCCCGGTGATGCAGACTCTATTCAAGATCCCGGACACCAAGGGCGACCAGCTGCGCTTCGCCGTCACCCGCACCTACAAGGCGCCCAGCTTCCAGCAGCTGATCCCGCGCCGCCAGACCTCGATCGACAACCGCTCGACCGATCCCGACTTCGCCGGCAACCCGGACCTGAAGCCCGAACTGGCGCTCGGCTTCGACGCCTCGTACGAGCATTACTGGGCCGAAGGCGCGATGTTCTCGATCAGCGGCTCGATGCGCCGCATCGACGACTACACGCGCTACCTGGTCAATTTCGACGGCGCGCGCTGGGTGGCGATGCCGATGAACGCGGGCCGCGCGACGACCCGCGGGCTGGAACTGGAAACCAAGTTCCCCCTGAAAGCGCTGATGAAGGATGCGCCGGCGATCGACCTGCGCGCCAGCGTCAGCGCCAACTGGTCGCGCGTGGACGGCGTGCCGGGCCCGGACAACCGCCTCGACGGCCAGACCCCGCTCTCGGCCAACCTCGGCTTCGACTACAAGCACAGCGCCTTCTCCACCGGCGCCAGCTTCGCCTACAAACAGGGCGGCACGGTGCGCGTCTCGGATCGCCAGACCAACTTCCTCGTGGCGCGGCGCGAGCTCGAAGCCTATGCGCTCTACAAGTTCACGCCGAAGCAGCAGCTGCGCCTGGCCTTCACCAACCTGCTCGGCCAGGACTTCGTCAACCGCAGCAGTTATCGTGGAACAGGGACGTGGACCGGTCTTGCGCGACAGCGTATTCAAGGCCGGGCCGAGCCTGCGTGCGACGCTGGAGCTGAAGTTCTAGGACGCGTAACCTTCACGCCAACCGCATCGCGCACGCGCCGCCGGCGATCAGGCCGACGGCCAGCAGGCGTGTGCGGCTGATCCGTTCGCGCAGCACCAGCGCCGCGATGGCGGTGGCGAACAGGATCGAGGTCTCGCGCAGCGCCGCCACCAGCGCCACGGCGCCTGCGTCATCGCCACAAGGCATGCCGAGGCGCCGGCGGACATGGCGCCGCGCGAACAGGATCAGGATGGCGCGCGCGAACGGCAGCAATCCGCGCCGGCGCGCCACGAGCGCCACGACCAGGCGACGCACGAACAGCCACATCGTGACGCCGGCGCCCGAGCGGCGCACGCCGGCGCCGTCGATCAGTGTGTAGCAGGCGATCACGCAGGCCGTCGCCAGGGCGAGCAGGGTCGTGCGCCGTGCAGCACCGGCCGGCCGCATCGAAAAAAATCACCAGCACGCCGCCGCAGATCAGGCCCACGGCCAGCCACTGGCCTGCGCCCAGGCGTTCGCCCATCAAGGGGCCCGGCAAGGCGACCATCAATGGCGCACAGCCGCGCATGAGCGGATAGGCGTGACTCAGTTCGCCCGTACGGTAGGTTTCGATCAGGAGCATGTAGTACCCGGTCTGCACCAGCGCGGAGGCGGCGATGAAGGGCCAGCTTGCCGGTGCCGGTGCGGCGACGAAGGGCAGGCAGCATGCGCACAGCAGCGCGGAACCGGCGACCACCAGCACGGTCGGCGCGCCCGTGCCGGCGCGCGCCTTGACCAGGGTATTCCACCCTGCGTGCATGAGCGCCGCCACCAGGACGGCGGCGATCACGGCAGCACTCATCGCCTGAGGCAGCAGCGCGGCGCCGCGTGCGCGTTCACACGGCGCTCCCGAGCCACTCGGCGGCAAACTCCTCGCGGAATGCCATCAGGCGCGCCAGCCGCGCCTCGGCGAGCGCGCGGCCGGCATCGAGTCTGCATCATGGCGGGCAGTTTCGCCAGCTTGACGACGATGTGGTCGAGCGACCAGGCCTGGTCGTCGAGGGCGCGCGTCTCGGCCAGGGGATCGGTGGCGTGCGCGAGGCGCGCTGCCCATGCTGCCGGCGACATAGAACATGCGCGCCAGGCCGATGGCGCCGAGCGAATCGAGGCGGTCGGCGTCCTGCACGATCTTCGCCTCCAGCGTCGTGGGCGCGATCGCGGCCGAGAAGCTGTGCGCTTCGATGGCGTGCGCCACGGCGTCCAGCTGCTCGCGCGGGAAAGCCGAGCCGCGCCAGCTCCGCGCGCGCCAGCACGGCCGAGCGCCGCGATGCCTGGGCGCGCTCGGGATCGTTCTTCGGGCAGGTTGACCAGGTCGTGCAGGTAGCAGGCGGCCATCACGACCAGCGCGTCGGCCTCGGGATGGTGGGCCAGCAGCGCTTGCGCATTGCGCCAGACGCGCTCGAGGTGGCTGGCGTCGTGGGCGCCGTCGTTGCCGGCGGCGCCGGCGGCGAGTTCTGCCAGCGGCGCGCGCCAGCGGTCGAGTTCAAGGTGCATCGGGTTCCATGATAGAGGTCAGGCTGGCGCGCTGCGACAGCGCGTCGGCGTCCATGTTCTTGTGGCGCGGCACCCAGCGCAGGCGGGCGCCCGGCAGTTGGGCCAGCAGCGCGTGCACGCGCGCGCGCAAGGGCGCCAGGCTCGCCGCGCGCTTGCGAGGCGGGGGCGGCGACGTCGTCGATCACGACGCGGCTGTCGCCGTAGACGGTGAGGTCGAACGCGCGCTGCGCCAGCGCCGCCTCGAGCACGGCGATGAGGGCCAGGTATTCGGCCTCGCTGCTGTTGCCGTAGCCGGCCGGCTTCGGATAGTTCGATGAGCTCGCCGTTCGGGCCGGCCAGGCGTGCGCCGATGCCGCAGCGGCCCGGATTCGGGCGCGCCGAGCCGTCGAACCAGGCGCGCCAGGCGCTGGCGGCGCCGTCGTGGCGGCTGCGGTGCAGCGCCAGCGCGGCGGCGCGTTCGGCGCGCCGCGCCAGCGCACGCGCCGCTTCCGTCTCGCGCAGGGCCGTGCGCTCGGCCAGCAGCGCTGCCAGCCCGGCCGCGCCGGCGCTGGTCGTGAGGGTGGCGCGCAAGGCGTCGGCCAGCGGCAGGCTGCGCTGCCGGGCGAGTTTGCGGCTGGCGGCAAGTTCGGTGCGGTTGGCGGCGCCTTGCAGGCGGTCGAGTTCGGTCATTTCGTGAGGATAACCGTTTTCGATCATTTCATCACGACCGCCGGGACGTAAAAAAGCGCCCCGGAGGGCGCTTTCGTGGTGCAGCGATCGATCAGCGGCGGTACGGATTATCCGGGCTGCTGTCGCGGCGGTTCGAGCGGCCGTCGCCGTCGCGGTCGCGGTCGTAGCGGTTCGGCACGCCGTCGTTGTCGCGGTCGCGGTCATAGCGGGCCGGGATGCCGTCGCGGTCGAAGTCGCGTCCGCCGCCACCGTGGCCGCGGCCATGGCGCTCGTAACGGTCGCCGCCGCGGTAGCCGCCGTCATAGAAGCCCTGGCGGCCGTAGCCGTTGTTCGCATAGTAGCCGCCGCCGTGGGGCGCCCAGCCGCCTTGCTGCATGTACCAGCGGCCGCCGCGCTGCTGCCATGCCGGCGGCGCGTACACATAGCCGGGACGTTCGACGATGTAGTTGCCGGCGACCCAGTGGTGGCGATGGCCGTTCCATGCCCAGTAGCCCGGCGACCAGACATAGCCGCGGCGCACGGCGGGCGCACGTTCGTACAGCGGGGCCGGCGGGGCCGAGCCGATATACAGTTCAACATTTTGCGCCATCGAAGGCAGTGGTGCGAAAGCAGCGGCGCCGGCGGCGGTCAGGGCTGCGAGGGTCAGGCTGGATTTCATGTCGGTCTCCATCTCCAAAAGCGGATGATTCAATATATCAATCGCTTGCGAGAAATGGGACGTTTGATGCAAAGGCTTACAACTGACACAGAATTGAAGCAGCTCGGCTGCGACAGGCGCTACGGGGAGGGAGAAGGGGGAGTGTACGGGGCGTGCCGGGCGTCCGTCAAGGAGCGGCCCGGCGCGGGAAGGAGATCGGATAGGAGATCAAATCCGGCTCCCTGCTTTGCCGCCATCGGCCAGCACGGTGCGCTGCCCGGCAGCTGCGGGACGCTTGCCTTTCACGACCACGACCGCCATTTTGGTTTCGGTGGCGATGCTCGAATCCTGGATGACGGCCGGGCGGGACTGGGCTGCGGCCTCCTGCAGCGGGTTGGACAGGAAGCTGGCCGAGCCGGCGGCGGCGAGGGCGACGACGAAAACGGCTTCCATGTGCTTGGCGATGTTCACGGTGTTTCTCCTTTGCGGGTGGGGTTTCGATGTGTCCAATGTAGCCAAAGCCCTCGCATGGCTCCATCGGATTGCGACAAGGTGCATGAAAAGCGGGATGGCCTGCACAAAACGGGGTTCGACGCGCGTCGTCAACATCGGCGAACCCGGCGCTAACATCGCGCTTTTCGTCTCCCCCCGCTAGACGCTGCGGGCGCGGCCGTTCGGGACGCGAGGGAGAGAGGGATGGGGGAGATGTTCGCCACGGTATTCGCCGGCTTGACAGCCAACCGCAGGGCCTGGCGCCGTGCGCGCAACCTGCGTGTGGGCGGGGTACGGGCCGTGCGTGCCGAGCGGACGCCGCGGCTGGCCGGCCGGGCCGCGCCTGTGGCTGGCGCTGGCGGGATCGACGCTGCTGGCAGGGGGCGCCGTGCTGATCGCCAGCCATGCACGGTCGCTCGGCGCGGCTGCCGCCAGCGCGCAGGCGTCGAACGGCGGCCCGGTGCGCACGCTCGCGTCCTTCCAGCCGGCGCTGCCCGGCGTGTCCTTCAACGTGCCGCGCGACCCTGCCGTCAACCTGTCGGCCCAGCCGGGCGGCGCCTTGCTGGTCGTGGCCAACATGCGCGCCGAGCGCCCGGTCGTGATCGACCTGTGCAGCCAGGCGCTGGCCGGCAGCGGCGGCCGGCTGGCGCCGCTGCGCATCGGTTACCGCTTTGCCGAGGTGGCGCGCTGGGCGGCGCGCAATGGGACGGCGGCCAATCCGGTCACGCTGCGCAACGTCGTCCTGAGCGGCTCGGCCATGCCGCAGGTCGACATCACCGGATCCCTGGACGCGCCCCTGCAGCTGGCCTGGCGGGCCAGGCGGCGCGCTGGATCGGCGACGCCGCTGCGGGCAGCATCGCGCGCGGCGAGCGCGGCGCCGTGCTGCTGGGACGCGAAGGCTGGCTGGCGTGGGGCGAGCATGAAGC
The DNA here is from genome assembly GCA_963729765.1 of uncultured beta proteobacterium. Classification (GTDB taxonomy): domain Bacteria; phylum Pseudomonadota; class Gammaproteobacteria; order Burkholderiales; family Burkholderiaceae_D; genus Telluria. The sequence goes on from CAVSPL010000009.1 coordinate 64,585, forward strand.
ACTGCGCATCGCGCGCCGCGCCGGCGCCGCCTGCGCCGCAAGGCGAGCTGGTACTGACGCGTTACCGCGGCGCCGGCGCGACGCGCGGCGTCGGCTGCCTTCGTCGCCGCCTTCCCCGCGCACGGCGCGGCGCTCGAGCGCGCGTCTCGCGCCCGGCGACTACCGCATTCCGGCCGCCGCTCCCCCGGCGCTGGAAGACAGCGACCTGTTCGACAGCCTGCTGGCGCGCGGTTTCATTCGTCTCGCGCCGGGCGGCTTGATCGAGACCGCGCCGCGCGACCTGGCCCAGTGGCGCGCGGCCGCGCCTGGCCAGCGCACGGCCGACCTGCGCAGCTGGGATGGCGTCGCGCTCGATGCGGCCGGGCTGCGCCTGCTCGAGCGCCTGCACCACCGCGCCGACGGCGCCTATGTGCGCGAGCAAGTCCGCGTCTTCAATGGCGAACGGCGCCTGCTGGCCTGGCGCGTGCGTCCCGGCGCGGCGAACCAGGCCTGGCAGGCGCAGGCTGGATCGGTTGCGGTCGGCACCAACGAGGCCATGCCGCTGGGCGCGGCGCGCCTGTTCGACAGCCTGCCGCAGGGCTGGGCGCCCTGGCAGCGCGTGGCCGACTGGCCGGCCACCGCGCAAACGGCGCGGCTGGTGCTGAGCCTGGCGCAGCCGGCGCGCGGCGACGAACGCATCGAATTGATGCTGGCGGGGCAGGTCGGCGCCATCGCCGGCGCCGCGCCGGCGGCCGTGCGTGCGGCTTGCGGCGGGCGCGCCTGCCTGCGCGCCGACGACGTGCGCGAACTGGTGCTGGCGCCGCATCCCGGCGCGCGCCGGATCGTGATCGACGCGGCGCCGCTCGACCTGGCCGGCATGGGCGGCAACGGCGACGCGCTGTATCGTCACCTGCAAGTCAAGGAGGGACGGCTGGCCTGGCAGGCGCTGGCGCAGAGAGGGCGCGGCGCGGCTGCGGCGCCGGTGCCGGTCACGCTGCTCGACCGCGCCGGCGCGCCGCTGTGGGAGGCCGGCAGCGCCAGCGCGGCGGCACGCGATGCGGGCCTTGCCACGCTGCTGGGCCTGAACACCCAGCATGCGAGCAGCGTGGCCGGCATGCTGGCGCGGCTGCCGTCCCCAAGCGGCCGCGCGCATGCCGCCACCTGACGCTCGACTTGTCCCTGCAGCGCGCCGCCCAGGCGGGCCTGGACTGCGTCGGCATGCGCCGCGGCCAGTGGGACGGCGACGCGCTGCCTGGGCGGCGCGAGCCCGCCGGCCGGGCGCCAGGCCGGCCTGGTGCTGCTCGACACCGGCAGCGGCGATATCCTCGCCGCCGCCAGCGCAGCGGCTCACAGCCCGGTCGCGCACGCGGACTGGCGCGAGGTGCGCGACTTCGACCGCGTCGACCCGGCGCGCAGCCCCTTGCGCCAGGCCGCCTTCCAGCACGACGGCGGCGCCGAGCGCAGTCCGGGCTCGACCTTCAAGATCGTCAGCGCGCTCGGACTGGAACTGGCCGCGCAGCGCGACCCGCGCCTGGATGCGCTGCTGGGAGGAATGCCGCTGGCCGGGATCAATGCGCTGGCGGCTGCGCGCGGCTACGCCTTCCGCACCGATGCGCCGGCTTATCCGAACAGCGGCAGCGGCGCGCGCATCACGAATTTCCGCGACGGCATCCTCGACCGCCGCGCCCAGGACGGCAAGCTGGGCCTGGCCCAGGCGCTCACCTACAGCCTGAACACCTGGTTCGCCTGGGCTGCCGAACTCTCCGACGCCAGCCTGCTCGGGCAAGCGCAGGGCGGCGTGCCCAGCCTGCGTGCGCTCGACGACAACGCGTTGGCCGGCGTGCGCCCGATCGCCGACATGGCGCGCCGGCTCGGCTTCGAGCGCGCCTTGACACTCGACGGCGGCCTGCTGCCGCCGGGCTACGACTGGCGCGGCTGGGATGCGCTGCAGGCGAGCGTCGCCGCTATCGATCCGATCGGTTCGCGCCACGAACTGCGCCAGATGGCGATCGGCCTGCGCATGCAGGCCACGCCGCTGCACATGGCGATGGCCGCCGGCGCCGTCGGCGAGGGCAGGGCGGTCAACCCGCGCCTGCTGCTGGCGCTCGACGGGCGCAAGGCGCAGCCGGAAGCGGGCGCGCCGCTCGGCGTGCGCCTGGACCGCATCCGCGCCGGCCTGCACGGGGTCGTCGCCGGCGGCACGGCGGCGAGCGCCTTCCGCGGCGCCGAATTCGAGCGCCTGCGCGCCGGCCTGTTCGGCAAGACCGGCACCGCCCCGGTGGGCGACGATGGCCAGGCCACGCGTCTGGTTCACCGGGTATCTCGAGCCGGGCAGCATTCCCGGCCAGACGCGGCGCCTGGCGTTTGCGGTGTTCGTCAGCCGCTCGGACGCGACCGGCGGCGAGCATGCGGCCCCGGTCGTGGCCAGCCTGCTGCGCACGATGCTTCAAAAGCGACAAACAGACACGGAACTGAGCCCCTCCAGCGCGCCTTGATTTTGTGTTTTCGTGGCATGATTTACAAAATCCGTTATCTCGCGGATACGCCATCAGACAAGAGGAAGGTATGCGTTTGCCGGGAACCCGGTATCAGGAGCCTGGGTGGGAGCAGGTGCGCAAACTGCTCGGCCAGTGCTCGCTCGATGTGTTCAGCCGCTGCGACGTGGACGCAGCTGCTCGCGCAGGACGATGCGCTGGGCGTGTACGTCGAGCTGCTGGCCGAGTCGCTGCACGCGGCCAGCCGCAGCGCGCGCGCCCAGGCGGCGGGCAACAGCTATGGCGACAGCGTGGTCGAGCTGGCGCTGCTGCTGGTGTACGAACTGGCTGCGCGGCCGGGCGACTTCGACGCCTTCCGCACGGCGCTGCCGCCCGCCGCATGCACGCGGCGAGGCGCTGCTGCGCAAGAAGGTCAACGACATGTTCGCCCTCCTGCGCGACAAGGTCGACGCCGACAATTACCAGGCCGCCTGCGGACGTCCCTGCAGCCCGAACCGCATCTATGCCTACCGCATGCTCGATACCGCGTATGGCGAGATCAGCGCGCCTGTTCGCCGGCTGGCGCGAACACCGCGCCCAGGTCGGCGCCATCCTCGGGCGTGCCGCTCGACAGCGCGCTGCCGATCGAGGTCAGGCAACTGGCCTCGATCGCCGGCTGCCGTCCCGAATGGATCCTGCGCTGGAGCGAGACCCTGGAGCGCTTCACGGGCTCGCCCGGCCCGCTGCACACGCGCTCGAAGCGCTTCGACAGCCTCAAGGGCAATGCCGACAAGATCAGGCGAGATGCTGCTGCGAGATCGGCGAATACGAGGCCTTGTCGGCAAACCGCGACCGCGACTGGCTGCAGGACCTTGACACCTCGGCCGCCTGGATCGAGGATTACTGGCGCGTGCTCGACGAATCGAACGCCGCCAGCACGCCGGGACCGGACCTGATCCTGGAAGCGCTGCAGGACGAACTCGATGGTGCTCGATGCGCCCGCGCCTGCCGCCGCGGCCGAGGAAGACGATCCCGTCGCCGTGCTGCGCGCGCAGTCGGTTTCACTGCCCCCCGGCTTCGTATTGGCGGCGGGCGCGGCGCAGGATCCGGCCAGCTGGAGCGCGCGCATGCTGGCCGGCGACACGCTGGCGGTGCGCCTGGCCGTGTATGCCAAGCTGCTCGGGCTGGACGACGACAGCTATCCGGACGCCTGGCGCGACCCGGCCACCGGCCAGCTGCCGACGATGGCGCAACTGGCGGCGCTCGACGCCGTCTCGCTGCCGACGCTGCGCAAACGGCGCGACGCGGCGATTGCCCGGCTGCAGGACGCAACATCGAAAGGGAGAAGCACATGAAGACTAGCAGCGATATCGACCGCAAGCTGCGCGAACGGCTGCTGCTGGCGCCGCGCGTGGAGGGCGACCGCCTGATGCTGGGCGACGCGGTGCTGCTGGCGGCCCTCGACGGCAGCCGCGCGCTGACCGCCGGCGAACGCGCGGCCCTGCAGGGCTCGCCGCTGACCACGCGCCGCCTGCGCACGCTGGCGATCGAACGCCGGCCGGCGGCAAACGATGCCTGGCAGGGCAGCCGCGGCATGCTGCGCGCGGCCGACAGCGGCGCGGCGCTGACCCAACTGGCCACCGACGACGGCTTCTGGCGCCTGCATTTCGTCGACAGCGCCGGCGCGCGGCGCGTGATCCTGCAACTGATGCCGGAGGCGCCGTTCGCCGCGCGCCTGCTGCGCGAAGGCGACGCTGCTGCGCGTGCTCGACGGCGCCGGCGCCGAGGTGCTGGCCGGGCCGCCTCGACCTCGACGGCGAGTGCGAATGCGCCTGGCCCTTCGCCGACGATCCGGCGGCGCACTTCCAGCGGCATGGCGCAGCTTTCAGCGTGCAGACCGGAGCCTTGATGCTCGACCTGTTCAAGCGCATGGCACGCGCGCCCGCCTTCGACGCCGCCGGCCTGGGCGTGACGACGGTCGCGCGGCCGGTCGCCGCCAGCTGCCTGCTGCCGCCGAACGGCGTCGGCGTCGTGGTCGCCGCCAGCGGCCGTCCGCGCCGCGTCAGCGCCGGCGGGCGCCTGGTGCTGGCCGCGGGCGAGACCGGCTGGTGCTTCCACGGCGGCCCCTACGGCTGCGACCTGGTGCCGTTTGCCGCCGCGCCCGAGATCGGGCTGCGCGTGCACTTCGCCATCGACAGCCCGGACCCGCGCGTGACCCAGCAGCGCTTCGACCTCTTCCTCGCCAGCGAAGGCGGCGGGCGAGCTGACCGTGGCCAGCCTTGCCGCGCGCATCGAAGAGGCCCTGCAGCGCGAGCTGGCCCAGGGCAACCTCGACCTGCCGCCCTGCACGACGCTCGACGAATGGAATGCTTTCCGGGGCGGCTTCAACCAGCTGCTCTACACGCGCTTCGGCCTGACGGTCGACGATTGCGTGCCGGTGGACCTGGGGGACACCCGCGATTTCGCGCGCGCGCTGACGGCGCGCGCGGTGGAGGACGAGCGTGGCCGCCGTCCCTGCCGCCGCCGCTCCGGTCCGCGGCATCGCCTCCGATCGATGCCGCCGTCGAGGATGCCCGCGCGCTGCGCCGGCTCTTCCTCGAACTGCCCTGCGTGATGTGCCGCGTGCGCGAGGCGGCGCTGCCGCAGGGGCAGGCGCTGTTCCACCAGCAGCAGGCTTTGCTCCAGCGCCTCGACCTGGCCTGCCTGGCCGCCTCCACCATGCCGGCCCTCGGCCTGGCGGCGCCTGGCCAGCCGCTGGACATCGACACCCAGCACCGCCGCGCGCGCCACAGCCTGCGCGCAGCGAGCGCGCTCGACGAAGCCTGGGCGCTGCTGGCACGCCTCGAACGCGCCGGCGACGAGGGACTCGAGCTGCCTGTTCGACGAAGCCGACCGCATCGTCGCCAACCTCGAACCCGCACTGCTTGAACGCAAGCGCGTGGCGCCCGACGAGCGAGGACGCATGAACGCGGCACTGCCAAAACGTCCCGACACCGTCGCCGTGCGCAGCCAGCTGCAGGATGGCGGCGTCGTGACGGTCACCGCCACGCGCCGTCCGCGCGCCGGCCGCGCCGACATCAAGTGCAGCGCGCCGGGTGCGCCCCAGCTGGCCGCGCGCATGGCGCAGGTGGCGCATCTGGCGCGCCATACCGAGGCGCGCCACGACAGCCGCGACCAGGTCGTCATCAGCATGGACCGTGCGCCGGGCGAGCTCGCGCGCGACTGGGAGCTGGCCGTCGTGCTGGCCGACCGCGCGGTGCGCGGCCTGCTGGCGCTGCCGGGCGGCGTCCTTGCCAACGGCTGGTCGGCGCAGTGGCAGATTGGCCGCATCGACGGCCACGACGTGGACAGCGCCGCGCCGGGCGCGCTGCGCGGCGGACCCGGTCATTTGCATCATCTTGGCGCATTGACGGGCCAGCCCGACGTGGCGGCCTCGGTGTCGAGCGCGCGCGCCTGGTTCCCGCTGCACAGCGGCGGCATCAACGACGCCTTGTGCTGGGTCGAGGTCAGCGTCTATCCGCTGGCGCGCGGGCGGCGGGCAGCGACGAGGAAGCGATCGCGGCGCCGGGCCTGGACGGCGTGCGCCAGCAGGCGCTGCGCCAGGTGCTGGCCGGTGCGCGCCATTTCGACGGCGAACAGGCCGCGCGCTGGCGCACCACGGTGCGCTTCGGCCACGACGGCTTCCACGGCAATTCGCACGAGCTGGCCCTGGTGCTGGCCGACCGCCTGGCGCGCGGACGCGAATTCGTGCCGCGCGGCCGCATCATCGCCAGCGGCTGCTCGAGCGCCTGGCATGCCGGGCTGGTCGAGCCGGTCGAAGGGCTGGCGCCGAAATGCGCCCTGATCGAACGCGAGGCGCAGCCTGGGGACCGCGTGCTGCTGCCGCGCGCCTGGGAGAGCGGCGCTGCCGCCCGGTTTGCAAGACGCGCTGCGCGCGAAGGGCGCCAGCCTGGTCTGCGTGGAGCGCATCGGGATCATTTGAGGCGGCGCCTGATAGAATCGGCATGGGCCGTCGCGTGTTCAAGAATTACCTGAGATGGAGTGGGATCATGGTCCAGATGTTCGGTTTTGGCGGCAGCAAGTGTCCGCGTTGTGCGCACAAGAACGTGGGCGGCGCCGGCTATTGCGCCGCCTGCGGCATCACGCTGGGGGCGCCGGGCCGCAGCCCGGTGCTGGTCGACAACCGCTGGGTCGCCGGTCCCGACGAGCTGGCCGTGTTCTTCGGCGTGCAGGCCTTGTCCGGCCTCTTCGTGAAAACCCTGCGCGTGCCGGCCACCGCGCGCGCCTACATCCTGCAAGGCGGCCAGGCCACCGAAGTGCCGCAGGGCGAGTACGAGATCGAAGGCTTCTTCTCGCGCCTGAACCACCTGCTGCGCGACGGCCACGCCGAGATCCTGGTCACGCGCACGAATGCGCTGCCGGTCGAATTCGAGTTCGACGATATCGAAACCGCCGAACATCTGGCGGTCGGCGCGCGCTTTACCGTCAGCCTGCGCATCGAGAACGTGCCCGCCTTTGCGCGCCATTTCATGACCATGCCCGGCACCGTGACGACTGCCCAGCTGCGCGAACTCCTGCTACCCGCCGTGCGCCAGCTGGCCGCCGAATTCGTCGGCAGCCGTTCGCTGCGCGAGATGGCCCATGAGCCCGCACTGCGCGGCCAGTTCGACGAACGCCTGCAGGGCGCGCTGCGCCTGCTGCTGGCGGACTACGGCCTGGGCGTGGTGCAGGTCGACACGCTGGCCCTGCGCCACGACAAGTTCGACGCCAACCGCGCGCGCATCGGCACCCTGTGGCTGGCCGCCGACGAGCGCCGCGTGCAGATGACGCATGCGCGCCAGCTCGAGGAGCTGTACGACGAGCAGGCCTGGCACCGCATCGCGCGCGAAGAGCAGGCCACGCGCCAGCGCCTGCGCCGCCTCGCACTGCAGGAAAGCGAAACCCTGGAGCGCGGCCAGGTGAAACTCGATCATGCCGAACGCGCCCTTGCCATGCGTGCGCGCGAGATCGAACTGTACGGGCGCATCGCGGAAGCGAAAAACCGGCGCGAAGCGCTCGAGCGCGGCGCCGGCGAAGTGCTGGCCGAACTCGAACACGACCTGGCGCAAAAGCGCGGCCAGCGTGCGGGCGAACAGGCCGAGTGGGCCCACCTGCAAGCCCTGGCCGCCATCCGCATGCGCAGCGCGCTCGAAGTGGCGCAGCAGGAGGCGCAGCAAACGCGCACCCTGGCGCGCCAGCGCTTCTCGCAGCAGCTGCTCACCCAGCAGATCCGCAACAAGGTCGAGCAGGCCAAAGAGATCGAGGATGCCTCGCGCCAGCGCGCCGAACTGGCGCGCCTGCGCGCCAATGAAGAAGCGGCGGCGCGCCGTGCGCGCGACCTCGACGAGGAAGAGCATAAAGCGCAGTTCGACCTGGTGCTGCTGGCGAACGCCGCCCGCCGGCGCGCCCAGCGAGCGCGAACAGGAATGGATCGAGCTGCAGGCGCAGGCGCGCGTGCGCGAGCACGTGCGCGGCGAAGACCTGGAAGCCGAAGGCGTCAAGCAGAAGCTCGACGCGCTGCGCCGCGAGGGCGGCCAGCAGGAGTCGATCGCCCAGCACGAAAAGCTGCTGCGCACGATCGAGGCCGAGCACCGCCAGGCGCGCGCCGCCAAGGAAGTCGAGCTGCTGGGCGAGGAGAGGCGCCACCAGCAGCAGCGCGCCGAGCAGGAAGCCAGCTGGCAGCAGGAGTTGCGCCGCATGGGCGCGGAACGCGCCGAACGCGCCGCCCAGCTCGCGCATGCGCTCGACCTGGCGCGCCTGGAAATCACGCGCGCCGAATCGCTCGACGCGCTCGACGACACGACCAAGCTGGCCGTGGCCGCCGCGCCGAATGCGGCGGTGCTGGCCGACTACCTCAAGACGCGCGTGCATGCGGGAATGGATGCCGGCCAGTTGACGGCCCTGGCCGGCGTGGTCGCGGCCGGCGGGGCGCTCAGTGCGATGGACGCCGCGCGCCTGGCGCAGGAGGCGCTCGAACGCGAACGGGTGCGGCGCGAGATCGAGGTCGACAAGGACCGCCGCCACCAGCTCGACCTGCTGGCGCTGCAGAACGACGTGAACAAGGCGGCGCTCGGCGCCCAGGCGCAGGTGGCGTGCGGCCGTGGCGACTGCGGCGCGCGCCTGCATCCACGGCCACCCGGTGCGCTTGGATGCCCGTTTCTGCGGCGCCTGCGGCGCGCCGCTGGCTTGACGAAGGCCAGATGCAAACCGCCATCGACAAGATCCGCGAACTGCGTGCGCTGCACGAGGACGGCCTGCTGAGCCGCCAGGAATTCGACCAGCGCAAGAACGCCATCCTCGATGCGGCCCACGCGCAGCCGGCGGCGCCGGACGCGCCCGCCGCCGCGCGCGGCACCGAGCTTGGCCTGATGGCGGGCCAGCACATCGGCCCGGGCAACCGCCGCTACCGCCTCGAGCGCCTGATCGCGCTCGGCGGCATGGGCCAGGTCTGGCAGGCGACCGACCTCGCCACCCACGCGGAACTGGGCCACAGCGCCCAGGTGGCGCTGAAAATCCTGTCGCCCGAACTGACCGAAAGCGCGAGCCACGCCAAGCTGCTGGTGCAGGAGGCGACCCGTGCGCGGCGCCTGGCGCACGAGCACATCGTGCGCGTCTACGACTGGGCCCAGGACCCGGCCACGTCCAGCTATTTCGTGATCATGGAATGCCTGGCGGGGGAAGACCTGGAAAGCCTGCTGGCGCGCGAAGGCGCGCTGCCGCTGGCGCGCACGCTGGCGCTGCTGCGTCCCGTCGCCGAGGCGCTCGACTATGCCTGGGAGCGTCATCGCCTGGTCCACCGCGACATCAAGCCGGGCAATGTGTTCGTCACGGCGCGCGACGAAATCAAGCTGCTCGACTTCGGCATCGCCGCGCGCGCCCGTGCCGGCGGGGGCACCCTGACCGAGGCGCCGGCTCTGTCCGGCACGCCCGGCTACCGCGCGCCGGAAGCGGGCGCGCCCGGCGTCGTGCCTTCGCGCGCGCTCGACGTGTATTCGGTGGCGGTCATGGTGCACCAGATGCTGTCCGGGATCGCCACGCCCGCCAGCGGCGAGCCGGCGCGCCCGACGCGGCTTGAACGACAGCCAGTGGCAAGCCTTGTGCAGCGGCCTGGCCCAGGATCCCGCAGCGCGGCCGCAGAGCGTGTCGGCGCTGCTCGACGCGTCTCGCTGCCGCGACGCCGCAGGCGCGCGACGCCGTGCCCGAACCGCCGCCGGCGCCAGCCGGCCCGACGCCGCCGATCCAGCACCGCGCGCCAACGCCGCCCGACCCGGCCGCGCAACAGGCGCTGGAAGCGGCCGAACAGCCCCGCAACGCCGCCGTTGCAGCCGCCAGCCAGGCCGCGCGCCAGCTGCTGCGCGAACAGCAAAAGCGCGAGCGCGCCGAAGAAGACGTGGTGCGCCGCGCGCGCCGCGAAGCGCTGCGCGAACAACTGGCCGCACGCCGCGACGAGGAAGCCGCCAAGACGCGCCAGGCCCAGGACGAGGCCCAGCGCAAGGCCGCTGCAGGCCAAGGCCGCCGCGGCCTATCTCGCCGAGCAGGAACGCGTCCGCGCCCAGCCGGCGCCTGAAGAAGCCGCCGGCGCCGGCCACGCCGATCGAGCCGCCGACGCTGCTGCGCGACCGCTTCATCGACGGCGAAGGCGAGGGTCCGGAACTGGTCGTGCTGCGCGCCGGCCGCTTCCAGATGGGCTCATCCGAGCACGAGCGCAAGATCGCGATGGCGTCCGGCGCCCAGAAGAACTGGCTGGCGCGCGAAACGCCGCAGCACTGGGTCGGCATCGAACGGCCCTTCGCCATCGGCCGCTACCCGGTCACGGTCGGGGAGTGGCGCGCCTTTGCCGAGGCCAGCGGCTGGCAGCCGGGCGGCGAGGTCGACTGGACCGCACCCGGCTTCGCCCAGACCGACGCTGCATCCGGTGGTCGGCGTCTCGTGGAACGACGCCCAACAGTATGTGGCCTGGCTGAGCGAACGCACCGGCCAGCGCTACCGCCTGCCGAGCGAAGCCGAATGGGAATACGCCTGCCGCGCCGGCACCAAGACCGCGTTCAGCTTCGGCGACGCCATCGACACCGGCAAGGCCAACTACGACGGCAATTTCACCTGGAACGGCGGCCAGCGCGGCGAGTACCGGCGCGGCACCACGCCGGTCGACCAGTTCGCGCCGAACCCCTGGGGCCTGCACGACATGCACGGCAATGTCTGGGAATGGGTGCAGGACGTCATGCACGAGAACTACGAGGGCGCGCCGCTCGACGGCAGCGCCTGGGAAGCGGGCGGCGAGCGCGCCCGCCGCATCCTGCGCGGCGGCTCCTGGCTGTACAACCCGCGCTACCTGCGCTCGGCCTTGCGCAACGGCTTTTCGGCGGTGATGTCGAACGATATCGTGGGTTTCCGGGTCGTGCGCGAGCTGCCGGAAGAGGGCGACGCGACGCGACCTTTCCTGAAGCCGATTTCTCACGGTAGCGTGTGGAAGTCGGGCAGGCGCGCGAGGCGTATTCTGATGCAGTCACATGGACTTTTTATCGCATCGGAGGATGCCATGAAAATCCCCGAAGAGCTGCGCATTCCCGCCTTCGTGTTCGGACTGCAAGCAGCAATGATGGCCGGCTGGATCCTGATTTTCTTGCTGATGCTGCCGGAAGGGCATTAAGCGCTCAGGCAGGGCGCCGGTGCCGCTTCCTGGCATGCGCGGCGCGCGGCGTGGCCGGTCCGCTCCGGTCTTCCGGATACGGCCGGGCGGCAAACTGCGCCCCTTGCGGCCAGCCCGACAGTCCTGCGGTGGACAGCGTCGGCGTCAGCGGTGTCGCTTCGCCGCTGACCGGGTCGAGATGCCAGAACCCGCCATCGCGGTGAAACAGCAGCGGCAAACCGAGCGCAGCCAGGCGCGGCGCGGGCTCGAGCCTGCGCTCCGGGTCCATCAGATAAAACGCTTCATGGCCCATGCCCGGGTCGACCCGGTGCAGGATGATCCCGTTCGGCAGCAGCGCCGTCACCTCGAGCACCGCGACGCCCGGAATGCTGGCGGTCAGTTCGATGCGCATGCCGGGACGCAGGGCCACGGGCGTATGTTTGCCGGGCCAGACGCCGTCGACCAGCAAGCCATAGCGCGACACGTCTTCGATGTCGTAACCGTCGCGTCCGCGCCGGATCAGGGCGTGGCGGCTCGAAATGCGCCGCGTCAGGCCTTCTGGCACGGGGCCGGTTTCGCCATGGTGCATCAGGCGGATATCGGCATCGACCGCGCCCGGTTCGTCGCGCCCCAGCACGCATTCGTCGAGGGCGAACAGGCGCAGGTAGCGCGGTTGTCCGGGCCTGCCCGGCATTCGTCCAGCACCAGGCAGCCCGCGCTGGCCGGGCAGGGATGCAGCGCGGCCTGGGCCGGCACGTCGATCTCGAGCAGGTCCTCGTCCCAGGCGATGCTGGAAAAGCCGAGGTCGATCTTGCCGGCGCCAGGCCGGCATCGAGGTCGAGGTGGGCGATGCCGGCATTCGTGGCGCTGACGTCGATGTCGACCCGGCCGCCGCCGGCGCGCGCGCCGACGCGCGCGATCGAGGCGTCGTCGGCATGCACGCGCACGTTCTTGTGGGTGGCGAGGAAGGTCTGGTGGATCTCGTGCAGGCTGGCGTCGGCGCGCGGGGCCAGGATCAGCAGGGTGGCGATCCAGGTGCGCGGCGCGGCGTCGAGCCCGTCGGCGCGGCTGTGGAGTTCGACTTCGATGCGGTACTGGCCGTGTTCCAGCCCGCGCGAGGAAAATTCGAGGAAGACCGGCAGCCAGTCGCCGCGCACGGTGCGCGTAAAGCGTGGCGCTCGCCGTTTTCGAGCTGCAGGCGCGAACTGGCGAGCAGGGTCACTTGCGCGGCGCTGTCGGGCGGCATGCCGCGCAGGTCGAGTTTCAGGACCTGGCGTCCGCCGGCGGCGCGCGGATCGAAACCGCTGATGTGCAGGTGCGGATGCGGACGCAGTGAGGCGCTGGTGCACCCGGCGCGGCGATCGGCCCGCTGGCGGGCAGTTCAGGCGCCGCGACGCAGCCGCAGCCGTCGCCGGCTGGACATGGCCGTGGGCGCAGGCGCTCTCTCCGGGCATCACCCAGACGGTGCAATGTGGATGATCGGGATGGCTGCAACGGTTCATGGAAAAGGCCTCGTGGACCGGTGAAGCTTACGTGGATTTGCCCAGCCGTGGCGCGCGCCAGCGGCTGCATGTGGTTGATTTAACGCATTATTTCCTATTGTAAATCAACCGCCGGTGTTCAACCAGCTTTGCGGCAGGGCGGTCTCGTCGCGCCCGGCGCCGCGCATGCGCAGCACGATCGCGGTCAGGTTGTCGGCCTGCAGGCCGACGGGCGGATGGACCGCTCATTTCGGCGAACAGGGCGTCCAGGCAGGCGGCGGCGTCGCTCGCCGGCGAACAGGCGCGGCCAGCGCGCGACGAATTCGGCCGGATCGCTGCTCGACCAGAAGCCGTCGGTGGCGAGCAGGTAAGTCGCATCCGGCCGCAGCGCGATCGGGCGGCGGTCGGACAGGGCGCCCAGCCAGGGCGGCAGCGTGCGGGCGTCGAGCGCGAACAGGCCGTCGTCGAGGCGGGCCGGGTCGCGCAGGGTATTGCCGAGGATGAAGGCCTGGGCGATCTGCGGCGCGTGGCTGCCGTGCACGTGGCGCCACCAGGCGTCTTCGTCGAGCAGCCCGGCGATGGCCAGCACGGTGGCCGGCACGTGGTCGACCGTCAGGGGCAGGGCCGCCTGCGCGGTGATTTCGTACAGGCGCGAGTCGCCGGCATGCCAGAGCAGCGGGCTGCCGCCAGGCGGGATCTCGAGCATGGTCAGCGTGGTGCCGGGACGCGGGCCGGCTTCGTGCAAATCGTCGAAGCGCTGCTGCAGGCGTGCGGTGCAGGGCGTCGAGGTGCAGGCTCAAGCTGTCGACGTCGACGCAGGCGGGAATCGCCAGCAGGCCGGCGGCGACCGATTCGGCGGCCTCGCGCCCGTGCCCATGGCCGCCCATGCCGTCCATGACGGCCAGGCGCAGGTGGCCCGGCGGCCAGCCGTCGAGCTGTACCGATTGCGCCTGGCCGCCGCGCAGGAAGCGGGCGCGGCCCGCGCCGTCGATGACCACGAAATTATCCTGGTTCTCGGCGCGCCGCACCGGCCCCGCGCCGATCTCGCTGCGTACCGCTACGTCAAGCATTCCGACCTGCTCCTCATTCGTCGTTGGCCGGCTTGCCGGCATGGCGCCTATCGTATGGTATGTTTGGGTTTTGACAAAGCCCCGCACCGCATGCAGATCCGTCCCCTGATTGCCGCCGACCTGCCCGCCTGCGCGCGCCTGCTGCGCGCCAGCGCGATCGAATTCATCGTCCACGAATCGCCGCCCGAAGGCGCCTGCACCTTCCTGCGCGAGAACGACGAAGACGGCCTGCGCGGCTACCTGGCCGCCGGCCACGTCTACCACGTGGCCGAGGACGCCGGGGAGATCGCCGGCTTCATCGCGCATCCGCGCCAACAGCCACGTGTTCCACCTGTTCATCGACAAGCGCCGCCACGGCCAGGGACTGGCGCGGCGCCTGTGGCAGACGGCGCGCGCCGCGGCCGTCGAACGCGGCGGCGACGGCAGCTTCACGGTCAACGCCTCGAATTACGCCGTGCCGGTGTATGAGGCGTTCGGCTTCGTGCGCGTCGCGCCGACCCAGTGCGTGAAGGGCCTGTATTTCAATCCGATGCGCTACGTGCCGGCATGAAGCATTCACCGCCCGCGCTCGTCGGCGCGGCGCAGCCACAGGCTGCTGGCCCAGCCTTCGAAGCGCTGGCCATCGGCCTCGTGCACCACTTGCCACCAGTCGCCGTCGCGCCGGCCCGTCGCCCGCACCAGCGCGCCGGCCGGCAGCACCAGCACGCGCCGCGCGCCGACGCCGTGTTCCGAACGCAGGTTGAGCGCATCGGCCACGCGGTAGCTGCGCCCGGCGCGCGGCACGGCGATGCCTGATCGGCCGGGGCGGCCAGCGCGCTGAGCGGCGCGGCGCTGCGCGGCGGCGCCAGCCACCACCACAGCGCGCCGCCGAGCAAGCGCGGTGCCCAGCACCAGCACCGCCAGCGCGCGCGCGTTCGGCCGGCGCCACCAGGCGCGCGGCGTGCAGCGCGCGGCCAGCACCAGGGTCGCCAGCAGCGCGGCGCCGCAGCAGGCGAGGGCGAGCAGGCCCGGCGCCATCGTCAGGCCTCGACGCGCAGCACGTAATGACCGGCGACGATGTGGTGCCCGAGCGGCACGATATACGGCGTCGTCCGGCCGTCGCGCTCTCGATCGCGGCCACGAAGCCGAGGCGCTCGTCGAGGTGGTACAGGGCCTGGGTCGGCGACTCGCGGGTGATGCGGTAGCCCTCGGCCCGGCTTCGAAGCCGAAGGCGTTGCGCGACAGGCCGAGGCGGTCGGCGCCGCCGGCGTCGAGCGCCGTCGGCGCCGCGCAGGCAGGTCGCGGCGTCGAGCACGCGCAGTGCGGACAGCATCGGCGCCGCGCGGCCGAACACGTGGCGCGTGCCGCCCAGCACCGGCAGGCCCTGCGGCTGCGGCAGGCAGACGATGGCGCTGTAGCGCTCGGCCATCTGCGGCGCTGGGCGCCAGCACGCGCACGTCGACGCCGTCGCGCGGCGCGAAGCGGTTCGGCACGGCGATGCGCTGGCGTCCGTCGCCGGTGACCGCATGCACGGCGTCGCTCGCGTCGAGCGCGAAGCCGAGCAGGGAGTCCGGCGTCAGGGGGCCGACGCCGAGTTCGCGCGTGAGGCCGAACTCGATGGCGGCGGCGCCCGTGTCGCGGTAGCGCGAGAGGCGCGGCAGGGCCAGCGCGGCCAGGCTGACGCGCTGGCGCATCGACGGGCGCATAGGTGGCGTCCTGGGCCGCGCATGGCGTGCGGGCTCGACGGCGGCGCCGGCGCGGTGCATGACCGGCACGGCGGTCAGCTCGGCATCGTCGAGGGGCCGCGTGCGCGACTTCCAGACGGCGGGCGCGCGCGCGGCGGGCGGCGCGCTGACGGGCACGCGGCGCGGCAAGCGCCGCCGGCTGGCTCGGCGTGATTTTCAGCAGCAGGCGCGGCGCGCTGCCGGGCAGCTCGCTGCTGCGCGCGCGGATCGTGTAGTAGCCGCTGGCGGCGTCGAAACTGCATTCGAAGGCGTCTTTCGGGCGCACCTGCACCTCGACCGGCGCGTCGGGCCCGTCGTTGATGAGGAGGATGTTGGCGTCCTGGGCGAAGGGCCAGCCCGGGACGGCATGGGTGGCCTGGGCCGCGTCGGCGCCGAGCACCGTCAGGCGCTGGTTCGGATAGACCGGGCAGACCGGCTGCCAGATGGCGCTGTCGCGCGAGACGCTGACCGTGTGCAGCACCTGTTCGCCCGGGGCCGGCAGGTAGACGGCGTGGCCGAACTTGACCTCGACCTGGCCCGGCTTCCAGCGCTTCGGAACCGAGCACGTGGTAGCGCACGTCGTCGAGCCCGAGCAGGTCGCCGAAATCCTTCTGGTGCAGCGCCTGCAGCGTCTGCGCCAGGTCGCGCATGCGGGCGCCGCGGGTCAGGTGGCGGTCGTCGTCGACCTCTTCCTGCGGCAGCACCAGGGTCACGTGCGAGAAGCAGCGCGTGGCGGCGCGTCCGCGCTGCTCGCGCGGCGCGCGTTCGAGCAGGTCGCGCAGGAAGGGGCGGCGGTTCAGCAGCGCCAGGCCGGGCGCCTGCCACAGGGCTTCGGCATTGAACACGTCGCTGACGCGGTTCAAGGTTTCGTGTTGGACGTAGACCGGCATGATGGATTCTCCTCGATTGATGGGGCGCCTGCGGCACCGAACGCTAGCAGGGGGAAGATGAAAAACAGCAGGTGCGAGCCGCCGGCGGACAGGAAACTCATCGGCTGGCCCATGATCGGAAAGAAGGCGAGGTTGGTGCCCCAGGACAGCAGGAAGTGGCCGAACACGAAGGCCGCGCCGCCGCACAGCACGAAGCTGCGAAAGCGTCCCAGCCAGGCCTGGCGGTAATCGCGCGCCGTGCTGCCCGCCTGCCAGGCGCGCCAGGCCGCCTGCAGCAGCGCGCCCAGGAACAGCGCCTGCAGCGCCCACAGCATCAAACCCGAAGCCAGGCCGTGCCGCTGCAGCAGGAAGGAGGGCGCGAAATCGTCCTGCACCGCGGGGATCGCCACCGCTTCAAGCGCGGCGCCGCCGAGCGCCTGCAAGCCGAACAGGCCGTCGGCCCCGAACCAGCCGCCCTGGGCGATCGCCTGCGCGCCCAGCAGCAGTTGCTGGCCCGTGTGCGGATGCGCCGCCGGATCGAGCCAGACGCCGAAGCGCTCGCCGTAAAAACTCCACTGCGCGACGTCGCCGGGCGCCGCGCCGCGCAGGACGGTCAACGCCAGCAGGCAGCTTCCCGCCAGCGCCAGCACGGCCAACGCCGGCCCCGCCTTGCGCGCCGCGCAGGACCAGGCCAGCAGCATGGCCGCGCCCCAGACCAGCAGCAGGATCAGGGGCGAATAATCGTCGACCTGCACCAGCGCGACCGCCAGCAGCAGCGACGAACAGCAGGGCGGGCGAGGCCAGGCGCAGCCAGCGCAGCAGGGCGCCGCCGCGCGTTTCGTCCTGTACCCAGGCCGAGCGCCACGCAATGGGCGCTCAGCACCGTCAAGGCCAGCTTGGCGAATTCCACCGGCTGCAGGTCGAACACGCCGGTCTCGTTGCCCCAGCCGACCTGCAGCAGCAGCGCGGCCAGGGCGGCGCCGGCCAGCAGCAGCAGCAGCGTCTCGACGCCGGCCTGGCCGGGCGGCTTGGCGCCTTTGAGCAGCGCGGCCAGGCCCACCAGGCCCAGCCCGAGCGTGCTGACGGCGGCCGTCTTCTGGACGTGGCGCAGCCAGGAGGTGTCGGGCGCGCCGATGCCCAGTTCGAGCTGCAGCAGCAGGCCGGCGGCCAGCAGCAGCACGCCCAGCATCATCACCGCCCCGCTGCGGCGCGCGGCCATTGCCATCCACAAGGCCGCCCAGGCCAGCAGCAGCGAAGGCATCACGCCCGGTGCGCCGCCGGCGCGCTGGGCCAGCAGCAGGCCCAGGCCGGCGATGGCGAGTGCGACGCAGGCGCCCAGGCGCACGCATGCCGGCAGGTCCTTGCGATAGCGGGTGCGGCTGGCCAGCAGCGCCGCCAGCAGGCCGGCTGCGGCAGCGCCGAGCAGCCCACCACGACAGGCTCGCCGGCCAGGCCCAGGCAGTCGCGTTGCTGCCAGTGCCAGCGCACGCCCGTCGGGCAGCTCGACGGACGGCTTGGCGAACAGGGCGACGCGCTGCGCCGGCTGCAGGCGCAGCACGCCGTCATCGACGCTGGCCAGCATGCGCGTGCGCCCGACCGTGATCGCCGTGACGCCGGCCAGCGGCTGCTCGGCCAGCGCCAGGTCGCGCGGCAGGCCGGCGTCCAGCACCAGCAGCGGCGCCCGTTCGAGGCTGGCGGCGGCGATCAGGAGCGGCACGCCGTCCTCGAACAGCGAGCTGGGCGCTGCCGGCCGGCGCATCGGCATTCCCGACCTGGGTGCCGCAGGACAGGTTGCCGCCAAAGCGCAGCGCGCGTTCGACCGTGAGCGCGCCGGGCGCCCAGCGGTTCCACAGGCCCAGCAGGCGGGCAGCCGGGCGCCGCACCCGGACAGGCGCCCAGCGCCACGCCGTCGCGCCGGACGCGTGGCGCCGTCGTAGCGCCAGGCGTGCAGGCCGTCGCTGAACGCGACCGTGTTGCCGCCGGCGGCGTCGACCCGGTAGCGCACGGCGCCCAGCTGGAACTGCTGGCCGGCGCGCAGCGCAAGCGCGCCGCTCCTGATGCGCTCGGCGCCGCGCTCGAAGCGCAGTCCCTGCACGCCGTCGGCGCTGGCGGCGAACCAGGCGCCGGCGGCATCGCGGCGCAGGCGCAGGTGGCGCTGCCCGGCCTGGGGCGCGGCCAGTTCGGCGCGTCCGAGCACCGTTTCGGCGCCGGGCGGCAAGCTGACGTCGATCGCGGCCGGCAGCCAGGCGGGCGGCGTGCGCAGCACGGCCAGCGCCTGCAGCAGGCACAGGAGCGCGAGCGCGGCGCAGGCCAGGGTCTTGGCGTCCGACGGCGCATCATGCCGCCCGCCGCCAGGCGGCGCCGAGCGCCGCCGCGATCAGGCGGCTGATGGCCAGCGCGTGCGGCGGACGGTCTTGCGCACGGCGCGCCAGCAGGGCGCGCAGCAGCGTCAAGGCCGCCGCCGGAATCGATCTCGCCTCGCCCCCGGCGCCGGCGCAGGCCAGGAAGCGCGCGGCTTCATCCTCGGCCAGGATCGTCGGCGGCGTGCCCCCGAGCTGGGCGGCGCCTGCGCGGCCATGGGCGCGAAAGGCGTCGCCGCAGGCGCTGCAATAGCGCAGGGTGGCGCCGTCGGTGACGAGATAGTAGAAGAGGGCGCCGAGCGAAAAATAATCGGCGCGGGCATCGGTCAGATAGCCTGCCGGCGTGCCGGGCAGCGCCGGGAAGAACTGCTCGGGCGCCTGCCAGCTGGCGGTGCCGGCATAGGAATGGGCTTGCGCGTCGGCCAGGCTGCGGCTGGTGCCGAAATCGGCGAGCTTGAGGCTGGTCGCCTGCTGGCCGCATCGACCAGCAGGTTCGCCGGTTTCAGGTCGAGATAGCGCCAGCCGTGCTGGTGCACCTTGGCCAGCGCCGCGTTGACCTGGCCGAGCCAGGCCAGGGCCTGCGCCAGGCCGATGCGCGCGTCGCGGACGCGTTCGCGCGCGCCATGTGCGCGGCCAGGTCGCCGTCGCACAGTTCGAGCGCCAGCGCCGGCAGGCCGTCGTGGCTGCCATGGTCGAGCAGGCGCACGATGTGGCGCGCATCCCAGGGGGCGAGGCGCGAGAGGAAGGCGATTTCGCGCGCCGCGCAGTCGCGCCAGGCGGCGCGCAGTGACGGCTCGCGCAGCGCTCCATCTGCGCGCGGTTGACGAGTTTGAGCGCGACCGGGCCCAGGCCGTCGCGCTCGGCGCGCCAGACCACGCCGTAGCTCGACGCCGCCAGTTGCGCCTGCAGGCGGTAGTGGCCCGCTCCCAGCGTCACGATATCGCCGCTTTGCACCATGCTTCTCCTCGAGAATGACGGCCGGTTGCCGTCGTCAAGCGCTAGCGGGGGGAGGGGCAAAGCTGGACAAGGCGCGGGACGAAAAAAAACCGCGTCCGAAGACGCGGTTTTCATGTGCTGCAGGTGCCGGATTAACGGCGGTAGCCGTCGTGACGGTCGCCGCGGCCATCGCGGTCCCAGTCACGGCCGCCGCGGTCGTCGCGGTCCCAGCCGCCGTGGCCCGGCCATGGCCGCGATCCCAGCCGTGGTCACGGTAGCCGCCGCGTGGTGCGACATACACGACCGCCGATTCGCGGTAGTAGCGCGGCTGCTCGTAGTACACCGGGCGTGGCTGTTCGTAGTACACCGGGCGTGGCTGGTTGTAGTACACCGGGGCCGGCTGGTAATAATTCACCGAGGCGTAGCCGCGGTTGTTGTTGTAGTAGCGACGGTCGTCGTGGCCACCGAGCGAGTTGCCGACCGCGGCGCCCAGTACGCCGCCGACCAGCGCGCCGCCGCCACCGCCCGCCGTGCCGCCGATCGCTGCGCCGAGCACCGCGCCGACCGCCGTATTCGTGCCGCGGTCGCCAGCGAATGCCGAGGGCGAGACGGCGACAGCGGCCAAGATCACCGCACCAAAGCATTTTTTATTCAACATGGCTTTTCCTTTTTTGCCTCAACGAGGATCGACATGATCGCTGTGACGCCGGGGCATGGAATGAACTATAAAGGGGGCTGGTCCGCACGGCACGTGCTTAATACAGATTCTTACATCTGATCCGGTACTCGGTAACATTCTTTTGGCAAGCCTTGCAGATCGACCACATTCCCCCATCTGCCTATTGTATTACCCCTTTATTCGAGCCTTCATGTCCGCACGCCGTAACCTGCTTGTCGTCCTCTCCCTGCTGGTCCTCCTGCACGTGTATATCGGCCTGCGCCTGATGCCCGACCTGGGCCTGGGCCTGGCCGGCATGCTCGCCGGAGTGTTTTCCTGCTCCTGTCGACGCTGCTGGTGCCGGTCGGCCTGCTGTCCTCGTCGCTGCGCCGGCGGCGCTGGTCGGAACAGCTGACCTGGGTCGGCCTGCTGGCGATGGGCCTGTTCTCCTCGCTGCTGGTGCTGACCTTCCTGCGCGACCTGTTCCTGCTGGCTGCCGGTGCTGGCCGGTGTCGGCAGCGTGATGCTGAATTACTACAGCGCGCTGGCCGTGCCGCTGCTGGCGCTGGCGGTGACGGTCATCGGCTTCGTCAACGCCCGCCGCGTGGCGCGCGTGGTGCGGGTCGACGTGCCGATCGACGGCTTGCCCGCAAGCGCTGCACGGCTATGCGATCGCGCAGATTTCCGATATCCACGTCGGCCCCACCATCAAGCGCCCCTACCTCGATGCCATCGTCGAGCGCGTCAATGGCCTCGGGGCCGATGCGATCGCGGTGACGGGCGACCTGGTCGACGGCAGCGTGGCGCGCCTGTCCGCGCATACCCAGCCGCTGGCGCGGCTGGCGGCGCCCGACGGCGCGTTTTTCGTGACCGGCAACCACGAATACTATTCGGGCGCGCGAAGAGTGGATCGTCGAACTGCGCCGCCTCGGCCTGACGGTGCTGCTGAACCAGCACGTGGTGCGCGCAGCGCGGCGGCGCCTCGCCTGATGATCGCCGGCGTGGCCGATTTTTCGGCCCACCATTTCAATCCCGCGCACCGCAGCGATCCGCAGGCGGCGGCAGCCGGCGCCCCGCCGGACCTGGCCGTGCGCATCCTGCTGGCGCACCAGCCGCGCAGCGCGACGGCCGCCGCGGCGGCCGGTTTCGACCTGCAACTGTCGGGCCATACGCACGGCGGCCAGTTCTTCCCCTGGAATCTGTTCGTGCCGCTGCAGCAGCCCTTTGTTGCCGGCCTGCACCGGGTGCGGCGGCTGTGGGTCTACACCAGCCGCGGCACCGGTTACTGGGGACCGCCGAAGCGCTTCGGGGCGCCGTCGGAGATCACGCTGGTGCGCCTGGTGCCCGCCTGAGCGGCAACTTGCCCTTGTAAAGACAGCAAAATGTTGCCGGATGCGCTAATCTGCTGATCCTTACCATTCGAAGGATCGCCCGCATGAACCGTCTTCCTCCAGCTTCCCCCTCGGCCTGCTGGCCGCAGCCCTGTTCGCCGGCGCCGCGCAGGCGGCCAGTCCCGGCAACGATCCGGCCGCGCTGGCCAAGATCCGCGATGCCGCACTGCAGAGCGACTATGCCTGGGAACGGATGGCGGACATGACCGACCTGATCGGTCCGCGCCTGTCGGGTTCGCCCGGCGCGGCGGCGGCCGTGACCCAGGTGGCCGAGGCGATGCGCAAGCTGGGCGCGAAGGTGACGCTGCAGCCGGTCAAGGTGCCGCACTGGGTGCGCGGCCAGGAAACGGCCGAGCTGGTCGAGTACCGCGGCCGGCCGGCCGGCATCAGCCAGCGCGTGGTGCTCACCGCGCTGGGCGGCTCGGGCGCGACCCCGGCCGCCGGCCTGACGGCGCCGGTGATCGTGGTGACGAGTTTCGACGAACTCAAGGCGCGGGCAAGCGAGGTGAAGGGCAAGCATCGTGCTGTTCGACGTCGCCTTCGACCAGAACATGGCCGACCGCGGCCTGGCCGGCCAGGCCTATGGCCAGGGGTCGAACTACCGCACCAACGGTCCGCGCATGGCCGCCGAGCTGGGCGCGGCGGCGGCGCTGGTGCGCTCGGTCGGCGGCGCCGACCTACCGCCTGCCGCATACGGGCGCGACCAATTTGCAGGATGGCGCGCGCATCCCGGCCGCGGCCGTCACGGTCGAAGACGCCATGCTGATGAGCCGCCTGGCCAAGCGCGGCCCGCTCACGCATGCGCCTGGTGCTCACGCCGCAGATCCTGCCGGACGCCGACAGCTACAACGTGATCGCCGACCTGCCGGGCACGCGACAAGGCCGGAGGAAATCGTGATCGTCTCGGGCCACCTCGATTCCTGGGACCTGGCGCACCGGCGCCCACGACGATGCCTCCGGCGTGGCCAGCGCCATGGCCGTGTTCGATACCCTGAAAAAGCTCGACTACCGGCCGCGCCGCACGATCCGCCTGATCGCCTGGATGAACGAGGAGAACGGCACGCGCGGCGCACGCACCTATCTCGACGGCGAACACGGCCAACGCCGCGAACCACGTCGGCGCGATCGAAAGCGACAACGGCGCAGGGCGTCCGTTCGGCCTGCGCGCGAGCGTGCCGGTCAGCGCGACCCGCGTGTTCGCCCCCTGCAGGCGGCGCTGCAGCCGATCGGCGCGGGCGTCTTCCAGCGCCAGGACGCGCTCTCGACGGGCGACCTGTCGGGCCTGGAGCGCGCCGGCGTGCCCAGCTTCGCGCCGCTGATCGACACCTCGCGCTATTTCGACTACCACCACACGGCAGCCGATACGCTCGACAAGGTCGATCCCGACAACCTGCGCCGCCACGTTGCGCTGATGGCGGCCACGGCCTGGTTCCTGGCGAATGTCGAGGAACCGATCGGACGCGCGGTCGTGCCTGCCCGTTAAGAGCATGCCATGGCGGGACAGGGCACGCGCAGGCCGCGGCCCGGCCTT
Source organism: uncultured beta proteobacterium (assembly GCA_963729765.1). Taxonomy (GTDB): domain Bacteria; phylum Pseudomonadota; class Gammaproteobacteria; order Burkholderiales; family Burkholderiaceae_D; genus Telluria. The sequence goes on from CAVSPL010000009.1 coordinate 87,705, forward strand.
GCCGCTTATTCGATCGGCACCCGCCTGATCGCGCGGGCGTGACCGCGGAAGGGCCGCCCGTACACGGTCTGGATGCCGCTGGCGAAATTTTCGCCCCAGACCAGTTGCGCCCGCGTTTCGTGCGGTTCGGACGACCAGTACCACTCGCGCTCGAACTGCTCGCGCAGGTTCGCGAACAAGAGCGACAGCTCGCGCCGGTTCGGCAGTTCGCCGCCTTGCGCCGCCGTCCATTCGAGCGCGCCCGGCCAGCCGACATCGGCGGCGTCTCCGGGCAGCAGGATCAGGTGGTGGTCGGGTTCGCCGCCCTTGCCAAGGATGATGCCGGCGTAATGTTCGCCTTCCTTCAGCGTGTCTCGTAGTTGCATATAAATGCCCATCGGTGTCCTCGCACGTCGGAATCGGGTGATACCAGATATGACAGGGGCCACTTCTCTTTAGTTGCGGCGTCGAGCACGACATGGATCATGGTTCTGTTCGATTTCGCGAGAACTCCGCATGTCGCCTGCGTCTTGACCTGGCGCAAACATGTGTTGCAAATACGTATTGAACAGAAGAGGGCTTCGTGTAGAATCAATTGCTTGATGTTGCGGGCGGGACGGACGTCCCGGTGGCACGCGGTGCTCCCGGCAGCAGATCGATTACGGTACCGGCATGTCAAGCACTGTGCATTACGAGCTCCTTCAGCTTCGACGGCGCGGCGCCTGCCCGCGCCGTTCGCCGCTCGCGCGACTTGCAGCCAGGCCGCGCCGCGGCTTGCCGCTGCCGACGCCTTCCCGGCCTTCCGCCATCGCCCGCCGGCCAGGCACCGCATTTACTCGCTGTTTTCCGGGTTACACACAATGGATATCGTAGAGATGAACACCAAAGAAACACAACACGAATCAGGCCTCGACGATGCGGGCCGTCCGCGCCGCGATGTCGCCAAGCGCGTGCTCGAACGCGGCCAGCGCCTGCGCAACCGCGCCGGCGTGCTGATCGGTTTGTCGCTGGGAATCGTTGCCCTGCTGACGATGCTGGAGTAAAACGCAGGCTTACTCGGACATCGGCAGCGCCATGCTCGGGCTGTCGGCGTTTGCGCGGTTGACTTCCGGCGTGACCTTGAACCATTCGAAGGCCTCCGGCGGCAGCGCCGCCTGGCGCGCCAGTTCGAGCGCCTGCTCGGGACTGATGTCCGGATCGAGCCAGAGCGCGGCGTCGGCCGCCTCCAGCACCACGGGGCGGCGGTCGTGGATGTCGAGCATGCCTTCGGCGGCATCGTCGGTGACCAGCACGAAGCCCGCTTCGGCGCGGTTCTCGACGAATTCGCCGAAGTTCGCCAGCGCCAGCATGAACAGCGGCGCGCGGTCCTTGCGGTGGATGTGCCAGGGCTGCTTCTTTCCCTTCTCTCCGGTCCACTCGTACCAGCCGTCGGCCGGCACGATCGCGCGGCCGTTCTTCAGCAGCCGGCTCCAGTAGCGGTTGGTGAGCTTGTCGAGGCGGGCATTGATCGAGATCGGAAGCTTGCCTTCCGCCCATTTCGCGCGATAACTCCAGAACACATCGTCGATGCGCCGTTCGCCGTCCTGCACGTGCATGACGGGGCGATACGTGCCGGGCGGCACGTTGTAGGCAGGCGTCGATTCGCTGTCATACACGGCATCGGCCCAGCCGAAGACGTTCGCATAGAATCTCGCCGTTTGGCTTTGGTCAAATCGTCCACACATGGAATCCATGGTACTGCAAAACCCTCTGCGCACGATTGGCCTGGGCGGTGCGGGGGCAGGGTGATGCTATCCTGTAAAAATGACAAGTTAAGGAGAGAGCGACATGGCGGCAGCCTGGCTGAAAGTACTGAAATCGGTTCCCTGGGGCGAGGTGATCTCGGCCGCACCGCAAGTGGCGAGCAGCGCGCGCAGGCTGTGGGAGACGGTGGGGCGCAAGGGGATCGTCGAGCCGAACATGGAGTTCGACGAAACGGTGGCGCGCATGCCGGTCGACGACGGCCTGGCGATGGTCGCCGCGCAGGTCGAGCAGCAGGACGTCGCCATCGTCCAGCTGCAGGGCCAGATGCGCGAAGCGTCGAAAGTGATCGCGGAACTGGCCGACCAGAACGCCCAGCTGATCGCGAAACTGCAGGCCGCGCGCGAGCGCCTGAGCCTGATCGGTTTCGTGGCCGCGGCATCGAGCGTGCTCGGCATCGTGTCGCTGGCCCTGGTGCTGGCGCGGACCTGATGCCGGCGCCATGAAATTTGTCCTGATCCTGTTCGCGAGCTTCGTTTTCATCGCGATGCTGATGAATCCGGGCCGCAAGCGCGGCATGCTCAGCAAGGATGCCGACAGGGCCGTTGCCGGCCTGGCAACGGCGATGCGGTATTTCCTGTATGGCCTGCTCGCCATCGGCGCCGCCGCCTGCGCGGTGCTGATTTACCAAGGTAGCTGAACGCACAAGACGATAAAAAACCCGCTTGCCGTGCCGGCAAGCGGGTTTTGTCTATTACCTGCGAAAGCGTGTTACTGCATGCCGCCGCTGCTGACGAAATGCTGGCGCGCGTAGGCGAGCAATTGCTTGTCCGACGGGTGATCGACGGTCTCGACCGCTTTGATCTTGCCGGCAACCGCAGGCACCTTGTCGGTCAGGTAGGTGACGAAGCTGGTTTTTTCTTCCGCCGGGCCGACGACCAGGATCTGCTCGCTGTCGGCCAGCGCGTTGGCGATGTCCTTGTAGAACAGCGTATTGTCGTCGCCGTTCATGTGGTTGTCGCCGTGGTTGTCGCGCGGGTGCGGGTGGGTCGAGTGCGTTTTCAGCGACTCGGACTCCGATGCATTCTTGTCGAAGTGAATGATCTGGGCTTTGGTATGGTCGAGCCAAACGACGGTGTTATTAAATGACATTGATTGCTTTCGTGGACTAATGACGACGGCGCTCTCGATGGCGGCATGGTAGCCGGAACGAGGATACGGGGTCGGAAGGGAGGGGAAGGCTCAGCGTGGGATTACCTGACAACTGCACCAGCGTAACTGCCGAGCCGGCGCCGGTCGGTGCGCCACCACACGCAGCAGCGCAAGGGTAGAGCGCGCTGACCCGGCCAGCAGGCAAGAAGGGATCAATATTTCAGGCTGGTCGGTATGGAATTGGGCAACATGCTGGCCGCAAAGGCTGCGAACCTGAATCCGATCGATGCCCTGCGCTACGAGTGAGCTGCATGAGAGATGTGGTGCCCGGAGCCGGAATCGAACCGGCACGCCCTTGCGAGCACGGGATTTTAAGTCCCGGGTGTCTACCAGTTTCACCATCCGGGCAGCGGCAGGATTCTAGCACAGGCGTCGCCCCGGGGTCGAAATTGCAAGATTTCTTGTGGCAAAGCCGGCCAGCCTTTGGCCCGGCCAGCGAATGGTGTAGCATGCTTCCCGGCGCAGAGAACGCTCTGATCGAGCGCCGTGACAAGAAGCACAAGGACCACCATTGACTACCACGAACATCATCATCCACGACCAGCTGCGCGCCTTCGTCGACCCGCTCACCGAGATCGAACGCGAGGCCCTCGAGCGCAGCCTGCTCGCCGAAGGCTGCCGCGACGCCCTCGTGCTGTGGCGCGACGTCCTGATCGACGGCCATAACCGCTACGAGATTTGCCGCCGCAACGGCATTCCTTTCCGTACCGTCCACAACAACAGCTTCGAGACCATCGAAGACGTCATGCTGTGGATGATCGATAACCACCTGGCGCGCCGCAGCGTGTCGGATTTCCAGCGCGGCGTGCTGGCGCTGAAGAAAAAAGAGATCGTCACCGCGCGCATGGCCCAGAAAATGGCCGAGGAACCGCCGGTGCCGAATCCGGACGACATGGACGCGCGCCCGCCGCCGCCATGGAATACGCGCGAGGAAGTCGCGAAGGCGGCGCGCGTGTCGAGCAATACCATCAGCCAGATCGAACGCATCCAGAAGGCGGCCACGCCGCAGCTGGTCGAAGCGGTGCGCTCGGGCACGATCTCGATCAATGCCGCCGCCAACGTGGCGTCGCTGCCGGAATCGGAGCAGATCGCCGCCGTCGCCGGTGGCCGCAAGGAACTCCAGCAGGCCGCGCGCCAGGTGCGCGAGCAAAAGGCGGCGGGCAAGCCGAAGAAGCTCGGCCCGGATGGCGAACCGATCGACGAAAAGGCCGCCCTGAAAGCCGAGATCGCCGCGCTGAAAGACCGCATGGCGAGCCTGCTGACCGAGAACGAAGTCCTGAAACAGAAGCTCGCGCACGCCGCCTGAGCGCCATCTAACACCAACCGGAGAATCACGCATGACCCTGTCCCTGTCTCGTCTTGTCGCACTGACCCTGGCCGGCGCAGCGGTCGCCGGCGCCGCGTTCCCCGCATCGGCCGAACCGGCGCACAAGGCGCTGCGCCGCGCCCGCACGCGCTGCGCCGACGGCGGCGGAACTGGCGCGCTGGCAAAAGACGGCGGACGGGGTCACGATCATGCGCGACAAATGGGGCATTCCCCACGTCTTCGGCAAGCGCGATGCCGACGCCGTCTTCGGCATGGTGTACGCCCAGGCCGAGGACGACTTCAACCGCGTCGAACGCAATTACATCAATGCGATGGGGCGCCTGGCCGAAGTCGAGGGCGAGACAGGAAGTCTGGCGCGACCTGCGCATGAAGCTGTATATCGACCCGGGCGACATGCGCGCCAAGTATGCGGCCAGCCCGGCCTGGCTCAAGGACTTGATGAATGCCTGGGCCGACGGCCTGAATTTCTACCTGCATACGCATCCCGAAGTGAAGCCCAAGCTGCTCACCCGCTTCGAGCCCTGGATGGCGCTGTCCTTCAGCGAGGGCAGCATCGGCGGCGACATCGAGGAAATCGACCTGAAGGAGCTGGAAGCGTTCTATGGCAAGGCGCCCAAGGCCTGACGCTTGCGCGATAACAGCAACCTGCGCGACGCCGAGCCGCGCGGCTCGAACGGTTTCGCCATCGCGCCCGAAACTGTCCGCCTCGGGCCATCCGCTGCTGCTGATCAATCCGCACACCTCGTTCTACTTCCGTCCCGAGATCCACATGGTCAGCGAGCAGGGGCTGAATGCCTACGGCGCCGTGACCTGGGGCCAGTTCTTCATCTACCAGGGTTTCAACGACCGCGCCGGCTGGATGCATACCTCGGGCGGCGGCGACGTGATCGACGAATACCTGGAAACGGTGGTCGAACGCAAAGGCAAATTCTTCTACAAATACGGCGGCAAGGAGCGCGCCTTGCGCGCCGTGCCGGTGACGCTGCCGTTCAAGAAGCCCGATGGCGCCATGGGCAGCCGCACGGTCACGGCTTACTTCAGCCACCACGGCCCCATCGTGCGCGCCAAGGACGGCAAATGGGTCGCCATCAAGATCATGGACGAACCGGTCAAGGCGCTGACCCAGTCGTATTCGCGCACCAAGGCGAAAAACTACGCGGCCTTCTACAAGACGATGGAGTTGCGCACGAATTCCTCGAACAACACCGTGTATGCCGACGCCGACGGGAATATCGCTTATTTCCACGGGAATTTCATCCCGAAGCGCGACCCGCAATTCGACTGGTCCAAACCGGTCGACGGCAGCAATCCCGCCACCGAATGGCAGGGCCTGCACGCGATCAAGGACACGATCACGCTCTTCAATCCGGCCAGCGGCTATATCTCGAATACCAACAACTGGCCCTTCAGCGTCGTCGGGCGCGAACAGCCCGAAGCGACAAGGATTATCCGGCCTACATGTGGTCGCTGCCGGAAAACGCGCGCGGCCGCCATGCCGAACGGGTGCTGAAGGAGGCGAAGGGCTTGACCATCGACAGCCTGATCGCCTCCGCCTACGACACTTACCTGACGGCGTTCGAGCCGCTGGTGCCGCAACTGGCCAAGGACTTCGACGCGCTGCCGGCCGGCGATGCCGCCGCAAGGCGGCGCTGGCCGAGCAGGTGGCCAGCCTGCGCGGCTGGAACCTGCGCTGGGCCGCGAACTCGGTGCCGACCGCGCTGGCCGTCTACTGGGGCCAGGAGATGGTGGCGGCCAACGCGAAGCGCGCGCGCGAAGCGAAAGATCCCGACGGTCGACTTCATCACGACCAGCCTGAACGGCGACGAACGCCTCGACGCCTTGCAGCGCGCCAGCGAAAAGCTGACAAGCGACTTCGGCACCTGGAAGACGCCCTGGGGCGAGATCAACCGCTTCCAGCGCATCAGCGGCGACGTCGACCAGCAATACGACGACAGCAAGCCAAGCTGGCCGGTCGCCTTCACCTCGGCCAACTGGGGTTCGCTGGCCTCGTTCGGCATGGTGGCCAAGCAAAAGACCAAGCGCATCTACGGCGACCGCGGCAACAGTTTCGTCGCCGCCGTCGAATTCGGGCCGAAGGTGCAAGGCGAAAAGCATCCTGGCCGGCGGCCAGAGCAGCAACCCGGCCTCGAAGCATTTCGACGACCAGGCCGCGATGTACAGCCGCGGCGAGTTCAAGGACGTGCTGTTCTACAAGGAAGACATCGAGAAGCAGCTCGAACGCAGATACCACCCGGGACAGTAAATGACGGACAAGCAAAGCGAAAAAGAGAAGATGCTGGCCGGCGAGCTGTACCACCCGAGCAGCCCCGAATTGCAGGCCGAGCTGGAAGCCTGCGCGGCCTGGCTGGCCCGCTACAACGCGGCGATGGGCGAGGCGCCGCCGGTCTGGCGCAGCCTGCTGGGCGAGCGCCTGGGCAGCGGTGGGCGAGGGCGCCATGCTGCGTCCGCCGTTCTATTGCGATTACGGCTTCAACATCCGCCTGGGTGCGAATGTCTTCCTGAACTACAACTGCGTGATCCTCGATACGGCCCGGTCACCATCGGCGACGATACGCGGATCGGCCCGGCCGTCCAGATCTATACGGCCGACCATCCGCGCGATCCGGCCGTGCGCCGCAGCGGCCTGGAGTCGGGCGTGCCGGTCACCATCGGCAGCAATGTCTGGATCGGCGGCGGCGCCATCATCCTGCCGGGCGTGACGATCGGCGACGATGCGATCGTCGGCGCCGGCAGCGTGGTCACGCGCGACGTGCCGGCGGGGGCGACGGTGGCCGGCAATCCGGCGCGCGTGTGCGGCCGGCAACGGCTGAGCTGGTGCGGCGCCGCGCTTGCTATAATTTCGCGAATTCAGTCTTCACATTCAGCGCACGGGCAGGGCAGTGGCAAAACTCTATTTCAGGTACTCGGCGATGAACGCCGGCAAATCGACGGCGCTGCTGCAGGTCGCGCACAACTATGAAGAGCAGGGCCAGCAGGTCAAGCTCTACACGGCGGCGATCGACAACCGCTACGGCGTCGGCCTGATCACGTCGCGCCTCGGGCCGCAGCGCGAGGTCGATACCTTCGACGGCGGCACCAACTTCCTGGCCGCGGCGCCGAAAGTGGCCTGCGTGCTGGTCGACGAAGCCCAGTTCCTCACCAAGGCGCAGGTCCAGCAGCTGCACCAGCTGGCGCAGGTGCGCGGCGTGCCCGTCATCTGCTACGGCCTGCGCAGCGATTTTCGCGGCGACCCGTTCCCGGGCTCGGCCTACCTGCTGGCGCTGGCCGACGACATCGAGGAAATCAAGAACATCTGCAGCTGCGGCAAGAAGGCGACGATGAACATCCGCGTCGACGAGAACGGCCGCCGCATCCGCGAAGGCGAGCAGGTCAGCATCGGCGGCAACGAGAGCTACCGCCAGGCCTGCGGCCGCTGCTTCTACGTACCTGACGCGCATGGCCTGCTGCCTGCATGCGCCGGCTGTCCTGCCGCCGCCTGCGCTGTGGCCGCGCCGTCGCTCGACATCCTGCTCTACCTGGTGCCCTCGGTGGCGCTGGCCTTCCTGTTCTGGATGCTGTCCGGCGCGCATCCCGCCTTTTTCCTGCTCACCGCGCCCGGCACCCTGTGCCACGAGCTGGCGCATTTCGCGCGTCGGCCTGCTCACCAACGCCGAGCCGGTCGGACATCAGCCTGTTGCCGCGCCGATCGCGCAAGGGCAAGCTGCTGGGAACTCGGCTCGGTCACCTTTTCCAACCTGCGCTGGTACAACGCGGCGCCCGGCCGCGCTGGCGCCGCTGCTGATCCTGCTGCTGCCGCTGGGCGTGGCCGCGTGGCGCACCCGGCCCGGCTGGCGCTTCGAGCCGGTCGACCTGGCCATGCCGTGTTGCTGGCGCCGCAGTTCCTGTCGTTCTGGCCGTCGCCGGTGGACTGGCGCCTGGCGGCGCGCTCCTGGCCCTGGCTGGTGCTGCTGGCGCTGGGCGGCGCCTTGTACTCTGCGGGCACTGACTCGTTGTTTCGAATCGTAAGACAGCTGATCACGGCGCCTTAAGCCAGCCTTAATCGTGGCGCGTACGCCCCGCACAAGCCGGCTCGACGCGCGCCCGCGTTCCTGTAGAATGGGTTCGAAGAGCCGTCGATACCGCAGGTATCGCCGGCGCATGCTCGCAGTTACTCAAGATCACGTTCGGAGAACGCACGAATGAAGAAGCAGATGTTGATCGTTGCCCTGGCCGCCGCCTGCGCCATGTCGACGCACGCGGTCACCGCACAGCCGGAAAAAGTCGCGTCCACCCAGATGAAGCCGATCGCCGCACAGACGCAGGCCGCGCTGTGGGCCTCGCGCGTGCTGGGCCGCTACCACTACAAGGCGCTGCCGCTCGACGATGCGATGTCGGAAAAGATCTTCGACAACTACTTCGAAGACGCTCGACAGCGAAAAGCTGTATTTCACCCAGGCCGACATCGACCGCTTCGCGCCGATGCGCACCAAGCTTCGACGACGCCATCAACAACGAAGACCTGACGCAGCCGTTTGCGATCTACAACCTGTACCAGCAGCGCTTTGCCGACCGCATGGACTATGCGCGCAGCCTGCTCAAGACCAAGTTCGATTTCATCGACCGACGAGACGCTGCAGCTCGACCGCGAAAAAGCCCCGTGGGCCAAGAGCGAGGACGAGGTGCGCGACCTGTGGCGGAAGCGCGTCAAGAACGACTGGCTGCGCCTGAAACTGGCCGGCAAGGAAGAAAAAGCGATCCGCGAAACGCTCGACAAGCGCTACGAGAACTACGTCACGCGCATGAAAAAGCTGAACAACGAAGACGTGTTCCAGATGTTCATGAACGCGTACGCCACCGCCATCGAGCCGCACACCAATTACCTCGGCCCGCGCTCGGCCGATAACTTCGACATCGCGATGCGCCTGTCGCTCGAAGGCATCGGCGCCGTGCTGCAGTCGCGCGACGACTACACGGTGATCCGCGAAGTCGTGCCGGGCAGCCCGGCCGACAAGTCCGGCAAGCTGAAGGTCGGCGACCGCATCGTCGGCGTGGCGCAAGGGCAGGGCGCCTTCACCGACGTGCTCGGCTGGCGCATCGACGACGTCGTGCAGCTGGTGCGCGGCGAGAAGGGCACGACCGTGCGCCTGGACGTGATTCCGGGCGACGCCGGCGTCGACGCCAAGCACGTGACCGTCTCGATGGTGCGCAAGAAAATCAGCATGGAAGAGCAGGCGGCCAAGAAGTCGATCATCCAGGTCAAGGAAAACGGCGTCAAGCGCCGCATCGGCATCATCTCGCTGCCGACCTTCTACCAGGACTTCGAGGCGCGCCGCAAGGGCGACAAAGACTTCAAGAGCGCCACGCGCGACGTCGCCCGCATCCTGGGCGAGCTCAAGAAGGAGAAAGTCGACAACGTCCTGATCGACCTGCGCAACAACGGCGGCGGTTCGCTGATCGAGGCGGTCGAACTGACGGGCCTGTTCATCGACAAGGGCCCGGTCGTGCAGCAGCGCACGGCGGAAGGCCGCGTCGAAGTCGAAAGCGACACCGCGGCCGGCCTGGCCTGGGATGGCCCGATGGGCGTCCTGATCAACCGCGGTTCGGCCTCGGCGTCGGAAATTTTCGCCGCCGCGATCCAGGATTACGGCCGCGGCCTGGTGATCGGCGAGCCGAGCTTCGGCAAGGGCACGGTGCAGACCCTGATCGACCTCGACCGCTTCTCGCAGAACGACAAGGTGCGTTACGGCGAACTGAAGATGACGATCGCCCAGTTCTTCCGCATCAATGGCGGCACCACCCAGCTGCGCGGCGTCACGCCCGACATCAAGCTGCCGGTGACGACCGATCCGGACAGCTTCGGCGAATCCTCGTTCGACAACGCCTTGCCGTGGGTGTCGATCAAGCCGGCCAATTACGTGCCGGCCGGCGACCTGAAGGAACTGGTCGCGCCGCTGCAGAAACGCCACGAGGCGCGCATCGCGAAGGACAAGGAATTCCAGGACCTGCGCGAAGACATCGCCGAAGTCATGAAGCTGCGCAAGGAAAACGCGATCTCGCTGAACGAAGCCGTGCGCCGCAAGGAGCGCGACACCCAGGATGCCCGCGCCAAGCTGCGCGAGGCGCGCCTGGCGGCAGCCAAGGGCAGCGTCGACGAGCCGGTCGCGGCGCCTGGCGGCAAGGAAGCGCGCAGCAAGGTGCCCGAGCCGACCCGGCCGGTCAAGGCGGTGGTGGCGTCGCGCAGCGCGCTGCGCGACGACGGCTTGCAGGGCGACGAGCGCGCCCTGTCGGCGGAAATCGCGGCAGAGAAGGCGGCCAAGGATGCCAAGGACGTCATGCTGCAGGAAGCGGCCAATATCCTGGCGGACGAAGCGGGGATGCTGAAGACCGACACCCGGATGGCCTCGCGCACGATGCCTTACATGGCGGCGCGGGTCGACTGAATTGCGTTATTTCTAAGAAGAAGTTTCTGTTTCCAGTAGGAAACTTCTGTCTGGGAAAGCGTTTGTAGGAAACTTCTTACTTGAACACGAGAAGTTTGTAGGATGAGCTTCCTCTGGTGAGATGGTAAAGTGTGTTCACTGTTGTAATACTTATCACAGTCACCTCACACAAGAAGGAGCCACCATGCAAGTTCGCCATCTCGCCATCGCCGCCCTGCTCGTCAGCGCAACCGCCGCCCACGCCGAATCCATCCGTCCACACGCCGGTACCCTGACCGGCTGGGCCGTCCAGGGTAAAGTCGTCGGCGCATCGACCGCCGCGGCTGTCGCTGGTTCCTGTGCCGACCGCCGCAGTCGCGCCGGTCGTCGCTGCCGATCCAATCATCGGTCCTGCCGCAGTCGGCGAAGTGCCTGAGCCATCGAGCATCGCTCTGCTGCTCGCCGGTGTCATGGGTGTTGGCGCGCTGCGTCGCCGCCGCAAGTAATCAGTCTTTCGCATTCCTGAAAGGCGGCATGGTCCAGGTCGGACTTGCCGCCTTTTTCATTTGATAAGTCCGTCTTCTTTTCGGGTACAATCTTCTGAACGATCGTGCTTTTTCGCCTGGCGCGACGAAAACGAGGAGACTGAATGGACCTGAATTATCTCGATGAAGACCTGGCATTTCGCGACGAAGTGCGCAGCTTCCTGGCCGAGGCCTTGCCGCGTGACCTGCAGCACAAGGTGCGCCACCACCTGCGCCTGAACAAGGACGACAGCGTCCGCTGGCACAAGATTCTGGCCAGCAAGGGCTGGGTCGCGCCCGGCTGGCCGGTCGAATTCGGCGGCACGGGCTGGACGCCGGTCCAGCGCCACATCTTCGAGGAAGAATGCGCGCGCGCCGGCACGCCCCAGATCATGCCCTTCGGCGTCAACATGGTCGCCCCGGTGATCATGGCCTTCGGCAGTCCCGAACAAAAAGCGTATTACCTGCCGCGCATCCTGTCCTGCGAGGACTGGTGGTGCCAGGGCTATTCGGAGCCGGGCGCCGGCTCCGATCTCGCCTCGCTGAAGACCACGGCCGTTCGCGACGGCGACCACTACATCGTCAACGGCCAGAAAACCTGGACCACGCTGGCCCAGCATGCCGACATGATCTTCTGCCTGGTGCGCACCGATACCGGCGTGAGGAAGCAGGAGGGCATCTCCTTCCTGCTGATCGACATGCACACGCCCGGCATCACGGTGCGCCCGATCATCATGCTCGACGAAGACCACGAAGTGAACGAAGTCTTCTTCGACAACGTGCGGGTGCCGGTGGCAAACCTGGTCGGCCAGGAAAACCGCGGCTGGACCTATGCCAAATACCTGCTCGGCCACGAGCGCACGGGGATTGCCGCGGTCGGCCGCTCGAAGCGCGAACTGGCCTTCCTCAAGACCCTGGCCGCACGCGAAAGCAAGAACGGCAAGCCCCTGATCGACGATCCGCATTTTGGCGCCAAACTGGCCAGCCTGGAAATCGAACTGATGGCGCTCGAAATGACCGTGCTGCGCGTGCTGTCGCGCGCCGACAAGGGCCCGGGCCCGGAAGCCTCGGTCCTGAAAGTGCGCGGCACCGACATCCAGCAACTGCTCTCCGAGCTGATGGTCGAAGCGGTGGGACCGATGGCGCTGCCCTTCGATCCGGCCTACCTCGACGGCGAGCGTGACGCACAGCGTGGTCGACGACGACGACGCCGCGCCGCTGCTGTCGCACTACTTCAACTATCGCAAGACCTCCATCTACGGCGGCTCGAACGAGATCCAACGCAACATCATCACCCAGATGATCCTGGGCCTGTAAGGGGAGAACCGCATGGACTTCAATTTCACTTCCGAGCAGCTCCAGTTCGCCGATGCCCTGAAACGCTGGATCGGCCGCGATTACAGTTTCGATGTGCGCCGCGGGATCATCCATTCCGAGCAGCGGCACCTCCGATGCCGCCTGGGCCACGCTGGCCGAACTGGGCATGACGGCGCTGCCGGTGGCCGAGGAACACGGCGGCTTCAACGGCAACGCGGTCGACATGTTCGTCGTGATGCAGGAACTGGGCCGCGGCCTGGTCGTCGAACCCTATTTCGCCACCGTGCTGGGCGCCGAATTCCTGCGCCTGGCAGGCGGCCAGGGCGCCTTGCTGGAGCAGGTCGCCAGCGGCGAACTGAAACTCGCCTGCGCGCTGGGCGAGCGCCAGTCGCGCCACGACATGTTCGACATCGCGACCCGCGCCGTTGCCGAACGCCGACGGCTGGATCCTGAACGGCGAAAAGAAGGTCGTCATCCATGGCGGCCAGGCCGGCATGCTGGTCGTGTCGGCGCGCACCGGCGGCGAGCAGCGCGGGCAGGACTGGCGTGTCGCTGTTCGTGCTGCCGGCCGACTACGGCCGGGCATCACCATCACCGACTACCGCACCCTCGACGGCCAGCGCGCCGCCGACGTGCGCTTCGAGAACGTGCAGGCGCCGCGCGCCAGCCTGCTGGGGCAAGAGGGCGCCGGCGGCGACATCCTCGACGCCGCGCTCGACTACGGCGCCAGCCTGCTGTGCGCCGAAGCGCTGGGCGCGATGGAAGCGATCTTCGCCGCCACGCTGGACTACCTGAAGACGCGCCAGCAATTCGGCGCGCCGATCGGCAAGTTCCAGGCCCTGCAGCACCGCATGGCCGACATGTACATCCACCTCGAACAGGCGCGCTCGATGGCGCTGCTGGCCGCCGTCAAGGTCGGCTCGCAGCGATGCGGGCGAACGCCGCCGCGCCGTGTCGGCCGCCAAGTACCGCATCAACCAGGCCGCGCGCTATGTCGGCCAGCAGGCGGTGCAGCTGCATGGCGGCATGGGCGTGACCGACGAACTGCCGGCCGCGCACTATTTCAAGCGCCTCTCCACGATCGAACTGACGCTGGGCGACGCCGACCACCACCTGGCGCGCTTCATGGCGCAGCCGGGCTTTAGCGAAAGGGCCGCGGCATGAGCGACAAGCAGTGGTATTTCGACGATTTCGTGCCGGGCCAGGAAATCGACCTCGGCCAGCGCACCGTCAGCGAAGACGAGATCATTGCGTTCGCCACCCAGTTCGACCCGCAGCCCTTCCATATCGACAGGGAAGCGGCGGCCAAATCGATCTACGGCGGCGTGATCGCCAGCGGCTGGCATACCTGCGCGATGATGATGCGCATGGTGCTGGACGGGATGCGCTGCGAGGAAGCGAGCATGGGTTCGCCCGGCCTGGACGGCGTGCGCTGGCTGCAGCCGGTGCGCGCCGGCGATACGCTCTCGCTGCGCTACGTGACGAAGGAGGTCAAGCCTTCGACCTCGAAGCCGGACCGGGGCGTGGTGTTTTCGACCTGGGTGGCGAGCAACCAGCGCGGGGAGACCGGTGTGCACGATCGACGGCATGGCGATGTTCAAGCGGCGGCCGGCGTCGACGCAAGGGTAATAGCCGTCGGGTGGGCACGGTCGGATCGGGGCCCGGCCCACCCAACGGTCGTTCAAGTGACTACAGATACTTCGCCAGCTCCACCTTGGCGATCGCATTCCGGTGCACCTCGTCCGGCCCATCCGCCAGGCGCAAGGTGCGGTTGCCCGCCCACTGCGAGGCCAGCGGGAAGTCGTCCGAGACGCCGCCGGCGCCGTGGGCCTGGATCGCCCAGTCGAGCACGTCCTGGGCCACGTTCGGCGCCAGCACCTTGATCATCGCGATCTCGGCCGCCGCGACCTTGTTGCCGACCGTGTCCATCATCTACGCCGCCTTTAAGCGTGAGCAGGCGCGCGGTGTCGATGCGGATGCGCGACTCGGCGATGCGTTCGCGCCAGACGCCCTGTTCGGAAATCTTCTTGCCGAAGGCGACGCGCGAATCGAGGCGCTTGCACATCAGTTCGAGCGCGCGCTCGGCCACGCCGATGGCGCGCATGCAGTGGTGGATGCGGCCCGGTCCGAGGCGGCCCTGGGCGATCTCGAAGCCGCGGCCTTCGCCGAGCAGCATGTGCGAGGCCGGCACGCGCACGTTCTCGAACAGGATTTCGCAGTGGCCGTGCGGCGCGTCGTCGTAGCCGAACACCGGCAGCGGACGTTTCACCGTGATGCCGGGGGTGTTCGCCGGGCACCAGGATCATCGACTGCTGCTGGTGGCGCGCGGCCTCCGGGTCGGTCTTGCCCATCACGATGTAGATCTGGCAGCGCGGGTCGCCGGCGCCGGAAATCCACCATTTGTGGCCGTTGATGACGTAGTCGTCGCCGTCGCGCTCGATGCGGGTCGCGATGTTGGTCGCGTCCGAGGAAGCGACGTCCGGCTCGGTCATGGCGAAGGCCGAGCGGATCTCGCCGCGCAGCAGGGGTTCCAGCCATTGCTGCTTGAATTCCTCGGCGGCGTAGCGTTCCAGGGTTTCCATGTTGCCGGTGTCGGGCGCCGAGCAGTTGAACACTTCGGGCGCCCAGCCGACGCGGCCCATGATTTCGCACAGCGGGGCGTAGTCGAGGTTCGACAGGCCTTCCGGCGCGCGCTTCGATTTCGGCAGGAACAAATTCCACAGGCCCTGTTCGCGCGCGAGCGGTTTCAGGCGCTCGATCAGTTCGGTCGGCACCCAGCGGTTGCCGGCCACGCCGTTGCGGTCGATTTCCTGTTTATAGGCTTTTTCGTTCGGGTAGATGTGCTCGTCCATGAAGGCGAGCAGGCGGGTACGCAGTTCCTTGCAGCGGTCGGAGTAGTCGAAGTCCATGGGATATTCCTTATCGGTTCGCGAATTGCCAGGCCATCTCGGCCATCGGGCGGGCGGCCTTGCCGTTTTCCAGCGCCTGCGCGCTCGAGGCGGTGCCGTCGACATAGCGTTTCATGATGCCTTGCATGATGCCGGCCAGCCGGAACATGTTGTAGGCCAGGTAGAAGTTGAAGTCTTCCTTGCGGATGGTCTTGCCGGTGCGCTCGGAATAGCGGGCGATATAGCTGTCCAGGTCGGGGATGCCGAGCGCT
Source organism: uncultured beta proteobacterium (assembly GCA_963729765.1). Taxonomy (GTDB): domain Bacteria; phylum Pseudomonadota; class Gammaproteobacteria; order Burkholderiales; family Burkholderiaceae_D; genus Telluria. Next base: position 103,383 of record CAVSPL010000009.1, read on the forward strand.
TCCAGGTCGAGGCCGGCGATGCCGCGGAATTTGCCCGGCTCGATATGCCAGCTCATGCAGTGATAACTGAAATCGGCGAGCGGATGGCCGAGGGTCGACAGTTCCCAGTCGAGCACGGCCAGGATGCGCGGTTCGGTCGGGTGGAAGATGATGTTGTCGAGCCGGAAGTCGCCATGCACGATGGAGGTGTCTTCGCCGGGCGGGATGTTCTTCGGCAGCCATTCGATGAGGCGGTCCATGGCGTCGATCTGCTCGGTCGCGGAGGCCTGATACTGCTTGGTCCAGCGTTCGATCTGGCGCGCAAAGTAATTGCCGGGCTTGCCGTAGTCGGCCAGGCCGATGGCGGCGTAGTCGACCGTGTGCAGCTGGGCGATCACGCGGTTCAGTTCGTCGTAGATGGCGCCGCGTTCCTCGCGCGACATGCCGGGCAGGGATTGCTCCCACAGCACGCGGCCTTCGACGAAGTCCATCAGGAAGAAGGCGCGCCCGATGACGGACTCGTCGGTGCAGAGCGCGATCTGGCGCGGCGCCGGAAAGCCGGCCTTGTTCAGGGCGTTCATCACCTTGAATTCGCGGTCGATGGCGTGGGCCGAGGGCAGCAGTTTGGCCGCCGGGCCGGGCTTGGTGCGCAGGACAAACTGCTTGTCCCCGACGCGCAGTTTGAAGGTCGGGTTCGATTGCCCGCCCTTGAATTGTTCGACTTCCAACGGGCCGGCCGGGAAGTCCGGCACATTCGCCCGCAGCCAGGTCGCCAGCGCGTCGACATCGAATTTCTGGCGCTCGGACACCGGCTTGGTGCCCATCATCTCTTCATACACTGGCGTCTCCTCCGCGTGTTGTTGTCAAAAGATTGTAGCTGATGAATCGAACGACCGTACTATTTATTTGGCTGACTTTCAGGTGGCGCGGCGGTACTGGCGAATACAGCTGTTCCATGGTCGTGCTGCGCGCCTCCGGTTGGAGCGGGCAGGGCGGCACATGGTTCACGAAGCGCACCACCCAGTCGAGCGGATCCGTGCCGACGTCGAGCGCATTGATGCAGCCCGCTTCCTGCGCCAGGCCGCCCAGGAACAGGCGCTGGCCGGTGAGCGCCAGCGACAGGATCGCGCAGTTGACGCCGCCGTGCAGGACCAGCAGGATGGTGTCCCAGTCCGGGTCGGCGCGCAGGCGCTCGAGGGCGGGGTGGACCCGGTCCATCATCTCGCCGACCGACTCGCCGCCGAGGAAGCGCTGCTCGGGAGCGACCAGGCCTTCGAAGACGCCGGTGAAGGCGCGCTTGAGTTCCGCCTCGGGAATCGTCGAGAGGCGCCCGCCGCGGATTTCGTGCAGGTCGGGCCAGGTTTCGGGGACGATCTGCTGCCCGGTGACGGCCAGCACGCGCGCCGCCGTTTCGACGGTCCGCGGCAGGCCCGAGACGATCACGCGGTCGAAGGTGATGCCGGCGGCGGCGAAGGCGTGGCCGGCGGCATCGGCCTGGGCGCGGCCGTGTCTCGTTGAGGGGGACTTGTTCGGGCAGGACGGGGCGGCCGGCGGCGTCGAAGTAGGTGACGCTGCCGTGGCGCATCAGGAAGATGCGCCGGCGGGCGGTAGCTTGATCGTGCATGCTGCTCCTCTAACATGGATCCGGACGGGTCAATTCAATCTTATTTATATTACACGCCCCCAACTGCTGAGCGCGGCCTTTCGACCACAAAACAAATTCCAGCCGTAAATATTGCTCCGTTCTGCCTTAAAATGATTTCCCATTTTGACGGCAATACAAGGGGTGGTATGGCAAGGCCAGAAAAGGTTCGGCTCGGTGAGATCCTGGTGCAGCAAAAGCTGTTGTCCGAAGAGCAGCTGACGCAGGCGCTCGCCGACCAGAAGCGCACCGGCCGCAAGCTCGGGCGCGTCTTCGTCGAGAACGGCTTCGTGACCGAAGAGCAGATCTCGGGCGCGCTGGCGCGCCAGCTGAACATCCCCTACATCAACCTCAAGTTCTACAACATCAGCGACACCCTGGTGCGCCTGCTGCCGGAAACGGCCGCGCGCCGCTTCCGCGCGCTGGTGCTGGAACAGCGCGCCGACTCGCTGCTGGTCGGCGTGTCCGATCCGACCGACCTGTTCGCCTACGACGAGATCGCGCGCCTGCTGAAGAAGAACGGTCGAGCTGGCCGTGGTCAACGAGACCGAGGTGCTGCACGCGATCGACCGCATCTACCGCCGCACCGGCGAGATCACCGATTTCGCGCGCGAAGTCGAGGCCGACGTCGGCGACACCCTGGTCGACTTCGGCGCCATGACGGTCAACCCCGGCCTGGAAGAAGCGCCGGTCGTCAAGCTGCTGCAGTCGGTGTTCGACGACGCCGCCCAGGTGCGCGCCTCGGACATCCACATCGAGCCGCAGGAAGGGCGCCTGCAGATCCGCTTCCGCATCGACGGCGTGCTGCACCTGCAGACCGAGGCCGACATCAAGATCGCCACCCCGCTGGCGCTGCGCCTGAAACTGATGGCCGACCTCGACATCTCGGAAAAGCGCCTGCCCCAGGACGGCCGCTTCGGCATGAAGGTCAAGGGCCAGCGCATCGACGTGCGTATCTCGACCATGCCGACCCAGTTCGGCGAATCGGTCGTCATGCGGCTGCTGAACCAGGCCGGCAATACGCTGCGCCTGGAATCGATCGGCATGCCGAGGAAGATGCTGGAGCGCTTCCGCGCCATCGTCCAGCGCCCGAACGGCCTGGTGCTGGTCACCGGCCCCACGGGCAGCGGCAAGACCACCACGCTCTACAGCGCGCTGGCCGAACTGAACTCCGTGGAAAAGAAGCTGATCACGGTCGAGGACCCGGTCGAATACCGGCTGCAGGGCATCAACCAGGTGCAGGTCAACGACAAGATCGAGCTGTCGTTCGCGCGCGTGCTGCGCTCGGCGCTGCGCCAGGATCCGGACATCGTGCTGGTGGGCGAGATGCGCGACCAGGAAACCGCGCAGATCGGCCTGCGCGCCGCGATGACGGGCCACCTGGTGCTCTCGACCCTGCACACCAACGATGCGGCCAGTACCCCGCTGCGCCTGATGGACATGGGCGTGCCGCGCTACATGGTGGGCGGCTCGCTGCAGGCGGTGCTGGCCCAGCGCCTGGTGCGCGTGATCTGCGAAAGCTGCAGCACCGTCTACACGCCGACCCCGCCGGAACAGACCTGGCTGCGCGCCGAACTCGGGCACTTTCGTCGAGCAGGCCCAGTTCTTCCACGGCAAAGGCTGCTCGCACTGCAACGGCACCGGCTACCGGGGCCGTACCGGCGTCTACGAACTGCTCGAGATGACGCGCGCCGTCACCGACGCCGCGAACCACCCCGACCCGGCCCACTTCCTGAAGGTCGCGCATGCCGAGATGGGCGGCGAGACCCTGCGCCGCCACGGCGTGGCGCTGGCCGTGCAGGGCCGCACCACGATCGGCGAAGCGATGCGGATCAGTAACCAGGCGGACGACTGATGCCTTTCTTCGCCTACAAGGGCCGCAACGCGCGCGGCGAACTGATGCAGGGCGTGCTGGAAGGGCCCGACAGCGGCGCCGTGGCCGACCAGCTGTTCGGCACCGGCGTCACGCCCGTCGAAATCCTGCCGACGCGGCGCGGCACGGCAACGGCGAGTGGCGACGCCGGTTCCAGCATCCAGGAAATCTGGCGCCGGCTGAAGGAAAAGAAGGTCACGTCGATGGACGTGCAGCTGTTCTCGCGCCAGATGCATACCTTGCTCAAATCCGGCGTGCCGATCATGCGCGGCCTGGCCGGCCTGCAGGAGTCGGCCACCAGCCCGGCGTTCGCGCGCGTGATCAGGGACGTGCGCGAGTCGCTCGACGCCGGCCGCGAACTGTCCAGCCGCGATGCGCCGCCATCCCGAATGCTTCTCGACCTTCTACCTGTCGATGGTGCGCGTGGGCGAAATGACGGGCCGCCTGGAAGAAGTCTTCCTGCGCCTGTTCGACCACCTCGAATTCGACCGCGACATGCGCGACCGCGTGAAAACCGCGCTGCGCTACCCGAGCTTCGTGATGATCGCGATGGCCCTCGCCATGGTCATCGTGAACATGTTCGTCATCCCGCAGTTCGCCAAGGTGTTCGAGAGCTTCCACGCGACGCTGCCCTTCATGACGCGCGTGCTGATGGCGACCTCGCGTTTCACGCTCGATTACTGGCCGCTGCTGGCCGGGATCACGGTCGGCGCCTTCGTCGCCTTCCGCTCCTGGGTCGGCACGCCGGCCGGCCGCTACAGCTGGGACAAGCGCAAGCTCGGCTTCCCGATCGCCGGCAAGATCATGCTGAAGGCGACCATGGCGCGTTTCGCGCGCAGCTTCGCGCTCTCGATGAGGAGCGGCGTGCCGGTGGTGCAGGCCCTGACCGTGGTCGCGCAAACCGCCGACAACGCCTATCTCGCCGCCCGCATCGAACAGATGCGCGACGGCGTCGAGCGCGGCGAAAGCATCCTGCGCACCTCGACCGCGGCCAACGTGTTCACCCCGATCGTGCTGCAGATGATCGCCGTGGGCGAGGAAACCGGTTCGCTCGACGACCTGATGGACGAAATCGCGCTGATGTACGAGCGCGAGGTCGACTACGAACTGAAAACGCTGTCGAGCCAGATCGAGCCGATCCTGATCACCTTCCTCGGCGTGATGGTGCTGGTGATGGCGCTCGGTATCTTCCTGCCGATCTGGGACCTGGGCAAGGCTGCCCTGCATCGCTGATGCAGCCTTTCACGATGCAGGCGCCAGCGCGGCGCCTCGCTGCTGGAACTGGCGCTGGCCGGCCGTCGTGACCGCGTTGCTCGCCGGTTTGTTGTTGAATTGCCTCATTAGCACCAGGGGCGAAAGCGAACAAGTAGCGGCGAAACAACTCATCGGTTCGCTGCGCACGGCGCTCGCGGTGCGCTCCGCCAAGGTCATTTCGACAACAGGCGAGGCCGGTTTGTTGGCACTAGCACATCAAAATCCGATGACATGGTTGCAACAACCGCCTAAAAACTACCTTGGAGAATATTATTCTCCTAACAAAGCGGAGCTTCCGAGCGGAAATTGGTATTTCGACCGTGTAGGACAAACGCTCGTTTATCTCGCCTGCGTCAGAGAAATCTTTTTCCGTAGGGATACAAAAAATACTAATCTTCAAGGTAAAATTGGTTCACATGTCCGGCCCGGTCAATACAGATGGACGGGAGAAGGGCAGTACCGGCCTGGTTCTTGATCAGCTCAGCGATTCAAGCGTCGCCATTAACAATATTGCGGGGTCCGTCTCGCGTCCTTATTTCTCGGAGAAAAAGTAATGAACAAGAGCATCAAAGCAGCGCAAGGCGGTTTTACCCTGATCGAACTGATCGTCGTGATCGTCATCCTCGGCATCCTGGCCGCGACCGCGCTGCCGAAGTTCGCCAGCCTGAGCGGCGAAGCCCGCCTGGCCAGCCTGAATGCCGCCAAGGGTCGCTCGAGCGCGACCTCGGCAATGACGCACGGTAAATGGCTGGTCACCCCGGGCGGCCGGCGAACATCACCGTCGAAGGCACTGCCGTGGCCATGAACGCGCCGTCGGGCTATCCGGCCGTGACGACCCAGGCGCAGGCGCGATGCGCTGGCCGCCGCCGCCGGCCTGTCGGCCGCCGACTACACCGTGTTCACCGCCGACCAGCACCGCCGACCAAGCAAGCCACCCTGGACGCGAGCCAGCTGGCCATCGTCCCGACCAGCATCGCCGCGCACGCCAAGGCAGCCAAGTGCTTCGTGCTGTACACCGGCGCCACCGCCGCCAACACCGCACCGACCATCACCGCTCGGCAGCCGGACACACGCCACCGCCGTCTCCGACTGCGAGTAAGCGCTTCACCGCCCGTGGCTGGCCTGCAACCCCGACCCTTGCGTCCTGCATCCAGCCGCGGCAACCGGTTCCACCATGGCTTCACCATGGTGGAACTCATCGTTGTCATCGTCCTCATCGGCATCCTCGGCACCATCGCCGTCGGCCGCTTCATGGACACGCTCCACCTTCGACACCGCCGCCTGGACCGACCAGGTCAGGTCGACGCTGCGCTATGCGCAGAAGCTGGCGATCGCCCAGAACACCCCCGTCTACGTCCACCTGACGCCGGCGCGCATCGCCGTGTGCCTGGCCAGCGACACCGCCTGCGCCGCCGCCAGCGCGCGCCTGCCGGCGCCGGGCGGCGCCAACAGCGGTTCGGGCGCCACCGCGCGCCGCCTGCGGGTCGGGCAGCTGGATGTGCGAAGGCCGTCCCGCGGGCCTCTCCATGGGCCTGCCGGGCGGCGCGGCCACCACGATCGGCAGCGTCGCCTTCGACGGCCTGGGCCGCGCCACCATGAGCGGCGGCTTCGCCGGCACGGCTCGAAATCAAGGGCGACGGCCTCACGCAAGTCGTCGCCATCGACGCGGAGACCGGCTATGTCGATTGAGGCCGCGCGCATCGCGCCAGGCCGGCGTCACGCTGGTCGAACTGATCATGTTCATCGTGATCATTTCGATCGCGCTGGCCGGGATCCTGCAGAATCATGCGCTTCACCACCGCCAACAGCGCCGACCCGCTGCGCCGCAAGCAGGCGCTGATGATCGCCGAGGCGCCTGCTCGAAGAAGTGCGCCTGGCCGGCTTCACCTACTGCGACCCGAGTTCGCCGAGAATGCCGACACGGCAGCCAGTACGGCCGAGCTGCAAGCGTCAAGGAAAACTGGGGCAACGAGGGCGGCCGGCGCCGTCCCTGCGCCCCTACGACAACGTCAACGATTACGTCAGCGCCTCCGGCACGCCGAACGCCGCCTTCAACGGCGGCGGCAGCGTGCCTGCTCGACGCCCTCGGCCGCCCGATGGACCTCAGCGGCTACAGCGCGACGGTGGCGATCAGCGCCCGAGCGGCTCGGGCGACATCGCGCGCCGGCGCCGGCGCCGACAGCAATGCGCTGCGCATCCGCATCGTGGTCGAAGTACGGCGCGATGCGACCGGTGACGCTCGACGGCTACCGTGCGCGCTACGCGCCGACCCCGAGGCCGGATGAAGCGCACGCCGCCGCGCGCCGCGCGACGCGGCTTCACCCTGGTCGAGGCGATCATCGTGATCGTCATCATCGGCATCCTCGGCGCCATCGTCGCCGTCTTCATCCGCGCGCCGATCCAGGGCTATGCCGACAGCGTCGCGCGCGCCGAGGCGGGCGACGAAGCCGACCTGGCGCTGCGCCGCATGGCGCGCGACATCCGGCTGGCGCTGCCCAACAGCGTGCGCGTGAATGCGGACGGCAGCGCGATCGAATTCCTGCTGACGAAAACCGGCGGGCGCTACCTGGCCGCCGAGGACGCGGCCACCAGCGGCACGCCGCTCGACTTCGCGAACCCGTCGACAGCCCGGCTTCACCGTCGTCGGCGGCCTGCAGGCGCCGGTGGCCGCCGGCGATTACGTGGTGGTCTACAACCTCGGCCCCGGCATGGCGCCGGCCGACGCCTACGCTCAACGACCCGGCCACAACCCAACATCGCACGCGTCGAGGCCGCCGCGGCCGGCGCGCAGCGCAGATCACGATGAGGCCGCAATCCGTTCGCGCGCCAGAGCGAGCCGATGCCGTCGCCCGGCAGCCGCTTCCAGATCGTCAGCACGCCGGTCACCTACCGCTGCCAGCGCGAGGGCAGCCAAATTCGTGCTGCGCCGCTATCGCCGGCTACGACATCCGAGCGGCGATGACCGACCCGCCGCAGGCGCGGCAGGCTCGGCCTTGCTGGCCGCCGCCTGAGCGCCTGCGCCGGACTTGTTCAGCTACGACGCCGCCCGAGCCGTCGAACTGCGCCGCAGCGCGCTGGTGCATCCTGACGCCTGGCCCTGCATACGCGCGGCGGACCGGCGACGACGCGGCGGGCCGCATCCGCCTGGTGCACCAGGTCCACGTCGACAACACGCCATGAGCCAGACCTTTCCTCCCTGCCGCCGGGCGCCGCCGCAGTGCCGGGCGTCGGCATCGTCACCGCGATTTTCCTGCTGGTGGTGCTGTCCGGCCTCGGCGTCGCCCTGGTCGCCCTGTCGACCGCCAGCAGCCAGGGCATCGCTGCTCGACGAGCAGGGCGTGCGCGCCTCCAGGCCGCGCGCAGCCGGCATCGAATGGGGCCTGTACCAGCACAGGCACAAGGGCGGCTGCAGCGGCAGCAGCAGCTTTGCCCTGCCTGCCACCAGCGTGCTGGCCGGCTTCGTGGTGACCGTGAGCTGCACCAGCGTCGACGGTCCGGCGGTCATCGACCCGCTCACCGGCACGCCGTCAAGCTGCGCGTGCTCCATATGCGCGCCGAAGCCTGCAGCGTGGCGCTGCCCGCCACCTGCGCCAGCGCGGTGCGCGGTCCCGACTTCGTCCAGCGCGTGATCGAGGTGCAGCTGTGAGGGCGCTGCATGCCGCTCTGGGCCTTGCTGCTGGCCTGGTGATGCTGGCGGCCTTGCCCGCGCAGGCTGCGCCGCGGCCGACCTGTCGATTGCCATGGTACGCAGCGGCAGCTACAAAGTCGGCACGTCGTGTCACGTACGCGCTGACGGTAACCAACAATGGCCCCGGGAAGGAAAGCGGGACTATCACGGTCGCGCGCACCCTCCCGGCCGGCATGAGCGTCACCGGTACCAGCGGTACCGGCTGGACTTGCAGCGGCACGACCGGCATTTGTTCGACCACCACCGACCTGGCGGCGTACGCGAAGGCGCCGGTGCTGACGCTGACCGTGGAGGCCACGAGCGCAGGCCAGAAGACCTTCAAGGCGACTGTCGGCGGCAGCAATGATACCAACACCAACAACAACACGGCCAGCGACACCGGCACCTATTTTGTGCCGCCGACCTGTCGGTCGCCATCGCGCGCACGGGGACCTTCCAGGTGGGGACCTACGTCACCTATGCCGTCACGGTGACCAACAATGGCCCGGGCAGCCAACTCGGCGCCATCGAGGTCGGCGGCAGCATCCCCGCCGGCCTCTCCCTCTACAGCGTCAGCGGCAGCGGCTGGACCTGTACGTCCGGCGGCGCGCTCGGCAGCTGCTCGTAGGAGGCGGCCTGGCGCCGGGCGTCAACGCCCAGCCGTTGACGGTCACGGTGTAGTCGCTACCGAAGGCGAGAAGACGGTGACCGCCAGCGTCAGCGGCAACACCGACAAGAACAGCGCCAACAACACGGCCAACGACACCGGCACCGCCTTCTCGCCTGCCGACCTGTCGATCGCGATCGTGCGCTCGGGAAGTTTCCAGGTCGGAAAAAGCGTCACCTACGCGGTCACCGTGACCAACAAGGGCACGGGCACCGAATTCGGCAGGATCACGGTCGGCGCCAGCGTCGCGCGGGCTTGAACATTACCGGCCGTGAGCGGCACCGGCTGGAGCTGCACGTCAGCGGTACGCTCGGCAGCTGCACCTACGACGCCGACCTGGCGTCCGGTGCAGCGCCCCCGTATTGACGATCACGGCACTCGTCAACACCGCAGGCCAGAAGTCGGTGACGGCGACCGTGACCGGCACCAGCGACCCGATCGGCGCCAACAACACGGCGACCGATACCGGCACCGCCGTGCCGGCCGATCCGCCGGCGCGCCGGTCGCCAAATACGTCCTGACCGACAGGGCCTGCGCCATCGGCACGACGGTCGGCGCCGGCAACGCCTGCGATCATTACAAGGTGCCGACGACGGCCGGCCGCGCGGCCACGATCTATCTCACGGCCACCGACGCCGACGGCAAGGCGAAAGCCCCGCCCACGACGCCGGTCTCGATGCAGTTCGCGCTACGCTGCATGAACCCGGCCGCGACGGCGGGGATCAAGGCGAGCATGGGCGGGGTCGAGCTGCCGGCCTGCGCGCCGAAAGCGGACACGCTCCCGGACGCGACCCGGTGGGGCGCCGCGCTCGACGTGGCCTTCGCCGCCAACCAGGCCTCGGCAGCGCTGAGCTTCCGGTACGCCGACGTCGGTGCGGTCGAACTGCACCTGCGCCAGGGCGGACGGCCGGCACGGCGGCGGCATTCATTTCCAAGCCATGGATGGTGGACTTCCGGGGCATCAGCCGCGGCGGCGTCGCGGCGCCATCGACCGTCGCGGCGAATGGCCCTGCCTTTGCCATGGCCGGCGAAGCCCGTGCTGGTCGAGATCGGCGCCCGCGTGGAAGATGCGGGCAAGGTGACCTGGGCGCCGAATTTCGGCAACGAGACGACGCGCCCGGCGCTTGCGCTTGGCCGCGCCGCATTGTTTACGGATGCCAGCCAAGACCGACTATTTGCAGCCGGGCCGCCACTCGCCTTCGATGAGGCGAGCTGGAAGAGCGCGGCCGGCAAGTGGTGGGTGAACGCCTCCTGGGGCGAGGTAGGCGCCACCACCTTCACGATCGGCCTGCCGGATTACCTGGGGGCGGGGCTGGTGACCGGCAGCGGGCAAAACGTCGGCCGCTTTTATCCGGCCTGGTTCACCACCGAGATCACCCCGCCGTCGTTTGCGGCTCCGGCATCGCCTGCCCGGAGCGGCACGGCCGACCCGGTCGGCGTGGCCTATTCGGGCCAGCAGTTCATCGCGCGCGTGGTGGCGCGCGGCGTGCAGGGCCAGGAGCTCGTCAATTTCACGGGGGCGTGGTTCCGCACCATCAACCTGAGCGCGGTGGACGCCAAGGGCGCCGCGGCGGCGGCCGGCGTGCTCGCGCCGCTCCAGTTGAACGCGAGCGGCACCACCGGCTCACCTACACGCTGGCGAATCCCTAGCGGCAAAGCCCGCGCGCGGACAACTGGAGCGCGCCCGCACCTTCTACCTGCGCGCGCAGGCGCAGGACGGGCTCGACCCGAAAGGCGTGTCCAGCGACCGCTCCGGCCGTGTCGTCGACGAAGACGGCCTGGTCGTCGTCAGCGGCCGGCTGCGCGTGCCGAATGCGCTCGGCACCGACGTGCTGCGCACGCCGCTGGCGCTGCGCGCCGAATACTGGTCGGGAACTGCCTGGCGCGGCCACGCCGAGTACACCGAGCCGCTGGTGCGGGACGCCGCGCTGGCCCGCTTCAGCCTGTGCACGCACACGCTCGCCGGGACGGATACGGCCTGCAACCCGGCGCTGGTCAGCGTCGCGACGCTTGCGCCGCCGCTGCCGACGACCGTCAAGCTGGACAAGGGCGCAGGCGTGCTGTGGCTCGCTGCACCCGGCAAGCAGGGCGGCAAGCGGGCTCGCCGGCAAGCGCCGCGAGGGCGCCGTCAGCGTGCAGTTCGACGCCTGGACCTGGCTGCCGAGCACGATCGGGCGGGTCAACTTCGGCAGCCACCGCAGTCCGCTGATCTATGTGCGCGAAGTGTATTGATGTGCCGGGCGCCACAAATTATTTCGTTGCGGATTTATTATCCGGTCTTTTCCGGCCGTTCTTGAATATAATCAATCCTCTACCGTCTTTACTTCAGACACCAGCTTCACCTCGACCACGGCCCGCATGCGTTTTTTTAGAAAAGCAAAGAAAAGAGAAGGGTGGCTCGCCATCGCGCTGCAAGCGCGACGGGCTGGCCGCCGTCAGCATGCAGACCGCGCCGGGCATCCGGCCCCAGGTGCGCCAGGCCGTGTTCTATCCGGGAAAGGACCACGTCGAGCTGCTGGCCAGGGCGGGGCGCGAACTGCATGCCCATGCCTACCGTTCGATCACCGTCCTCTCGAGCGGCGAATACCAGATCCTGTCGGTCGACGCGCCGAACGTCCCGGCCGACGAACTGAAAACCGCGGTGCGCTGGCGCCTGAAGGACATGCTCGACTTCCACGTCGACGACGCCACCATCGACGTCCTCGACCTGCCGATCGATCCGAATGCGGCCGTGCGCGCCCAGCATTCGATGTACGCGATCGCCGCGCGCAACAGCGTGATCGAAGCGCGCCAGAAGCTGTTCACCTCGGCCAAGGTCGAGCTGGCCGTGATCGACATTCCCGAACTGGCGCAACGGAATATCTCGGCCCTGGTCGAGCCGGCGGGGCGCGGCGTGGCGATGCTGTCGTTCGGCGCCGAGGGCGGTTTGCTGACCGTCTCCTACCGCGGCGAACTCTACCTGGCGCGCCGCATCGACCTCGCGCTCGAGCAGCTGCTGGACGAGGACATCGACCGCCGCAACGCGGCCTTCGACCGCGTCACCCTCGAGCTGCAGCGCTCGCTCGACAACTTCGAGCGCCAGTATTCCTTCATCAGCGTGGCCAAGCTGGTGCTGGCGCCGTCCAGCGTGCAGGGCCTCGACGACTACCTGTCGAGCAACCTCTACACCCCGGTCGACACGCTCGACCTGGCGACGGTGTTCGACTTCGAGCGCACGCCCGAGCTGGCCGACGGTTTGCTGCAGCAGCGTTTCCTGGTGCCCCTCGGCGCGGCCCTGCGCCACGAGGAGACGGTGCTGTGAGCCAGCAGATCAACCTGTACAACCCGGTCTTCCTCCAGCAAAAGAAGATTTTTTCGTCGCGCGCGATGGCTGCCGCGCTGCTGCTGCTGTTCGCGGGCGTCGGCGCGCTTACCCTGTACGGCAACATGCGCCTGCAAGCCTTGCAGAAGGAAGCCGACGCCGGCGCCGCCCAGCTCACGCAAAAGGAGGCGCGCCTGGCCAGCGTCAAGCTTGACTTCGCACCGCGCGTGAAAAGCGCCGAGGTCGAGGCCGAACTGGCCGAGGTCGAAAGCCAGCTCGCCAGCTTGCGTGAAGTCTCCGGCGTGCTGGCGCGCGGGGAGCTGGGCAATACCCAGGGCTATGCCGAATACTTCCGCGCCTTCGCGCGCCAGCACGTCGACGGCCTCTGGCTGACCGGGGTCAGCATCGTTGGCGCCGGGCTTGATATCGGCGTGCGCGGACGCGCCCTCGATCCGCAGCGCGTGCCCGGCTACCTGAACCGCCTGACCCTCGAACCTATCATGCGCGGCAAGGCCTTCGGCAGCCTGCAGATCAGCCAGGGCGCACCCGGCGCGCGCACGGACGAGCAGGGCAAGACCGCGCCGGCGCCGGCGCCCTACGTCGAATTCAGCCTGCAGTCGACGCCGGAAGGAGCCAAGCCGTGAAAGACAGGACTCGCCCGGCTCGCGACCCGGATCGACGCGCTGACCCTGCGCGAGCGGGTGCTGCTGTTCGCGGCGATCGCCGCGTCCACCATTTTCGTCGTCTACTTCTTCGGCCTGGGGCCGATGTTCGCCAAACAGGCCTTGCTGCGCACCCGCATCGTCCAGCAGCAGAACAACCTCGAGGGCATCGACAACGAGATCCGCGAGAAGGTCGAAGCCGCCCAGGTCGACCCGGATGCGCCGACGCGCGCGCGCATCGTCGCCGCGCGCGCCCAGCTCGATGCGCTGGCGACCAGCCTGCGCGCCATGCAGAACGGCCTGGTGCCGCCGGAGCGCATGGCGCCGCTGGTCGACAGCATCCTGCGCGCCAACGGCCGCCTGCAACTGGTGTCGATGCGCACGCTGCCGGTCGAACCCGTGCCCGGTGCCGCAAAACCACAGGCGGCGCCCGCAAACGCCGGCGCCGAGGCGCAAAGCGCCAACAAACAGGGCGCGCTGCTGTATCGTCATGGCGTGGAAGTCAGCGTGCGCGGCAATTACCTCGACATGATCGCGTATATGGCGGCGCTGGAGGCGATGCCGACCCAGCTGTTCTGGGGCCGCGCCCAGCTGGAGGCCGAAACCTGGCCGGCTTCGCGCCTGACCCTGACCTTGTACACCCTGAGCCTGGATGCGAAATGGATGAAGCTGTGAAGCGTGCATGTGTTGGCCTGCTGCCTGCTCGCCTGCGCCAGCCTGGCCGCGGCCCAGGCGCTGCAGGATCCGACCCGTCCGCCGGCGAGCCTGGTCGGCGCGCCAGGCCGGCGCCGCCGACAGCGCGGCCGCCGCGCCGGTGAAGAAGGCGCCGCGCCTGCAGTCGGTGCTGATCGCGCGCCAGCCGGGCGGGCGCCACGTCGCCGTGATCGACGGCGAAACGCTGCGCATCGGCGACAGCTACCAGGGCGCGCGCGTGACGCGCATCGAACAGAACGAAGTGGAGCTTAGCCGCGGCAACGCGCGCCAGGTCTTGAAACTGAATGCAGCCATGCCGGCGAATGCCGGTGCCATCGAGCGAGTAAGAACCGAATGACATCGATCCGCCACACCTCCCTGCTGACGACCCTCATGGGTGCGCTGCTGGCCGGCTGCCAGAGCACGCCGCCGCACCAGACCTATGACGCCATCAAACGCGAGGTGGCCAGCGCCAGGCCGCCAGCCGCGGCGGCGGCGCATGGCGACGACGCGGTCGCGAATGCCTTGCTGCCGCCGGCCGCCAGCCTCGCGCGCGAGCTGCCGAAAGCCAGGCCGGCGCTGGAAGAACGCTTCAACGTCGCCTTCAACAACGTCCCGGCCCAGCAGTTCTTCCGTTCGATCGTGGCCGGCACGCGCTACAACATGCTGGTCCATCCCGAAGTGGCCGGCAACATCAGCGCCAACCTGAAGGACGTGACCCTGGCCGAAACGCTGGAAGCCGTGCGCGAGATGTACGGCTACGACTACAAGATCGACGGCACCCGGATCACGATCCGGCCGCTGACCATGCAGACGCGCATGTTCCATGTGAATTACCTGGTCGGCAGCCGGCGCGGTTCCTCGAACCTGCGCGTGACCTCGACCTCGGTGTCCAGCGTGGGCAGCAACAATAACGGCGGCAGTAACCAAGGGCAGCAGGGGCAGCAGGGCAACCAGAACCAGGGCGGCAACAACCAGAACCAGAACGGCGGCAATGCGGCGCAGGTCGACAGCACCGACGTCAACACCGTCTCGAACAGCGACTTCTGGGTCGACCTGAAATCCTCGATCGAGGCCATCGTCGGCTCGAAAGAGGGCGGGCGCAGCGTCGTCGTCAGCCCGCAGTCGGGCGTGCTGGTGATCCGCGCCATGCCGGAAGAGCTGCGCAACGTCGACATGTACCTGAAAGCGACCCAGCTCTCGGTCGACCGCCAGGTGATCCTGGAGGCGAAGATCCTCGAAGTCGAGCTGAACGACCAGTTCCAGAGCGGGATCAACTGGGCCAGCTTCTCGTCGATCGGCAATTCGCGCAACAACCGCGTCAGCACCGGCGTGATCGGGCCGGGCGCCTCGCTGGCGCCGCTGCCCTTCAACGGCGGCCAGCCGCCCATCATCAACAACGGCAACGGCCTCGCGGCCAGCACCGGCTTTTCGCTCTCGAACGCGGCGAATGCGGCCGGCGCCCTGTTCGGCTTTGCCTTCCAGACGAATAATTTCGCGGCCCTGATTTCGCTGCTCGAGCAGCAGGGCACGGTCCACGTGTTGTCGAGCCCGCGCGTGGCGGCGGTCAACAACCAAAAGGCGGTGCTGAAAATCGGCACCGACGAATTCTTCGTCACCGGCGTCACCACCACCACCAACACCAGCGCCACCGGCAATACGGTGACGCCGAGCGTGACCCTGCAGCCCTTCTTCTCGGGCGTGGTGCTGGACGTGACGCCGCAGATCGACGAGAAGGGCAACATCCTGCTGCACGTGCACCCGTCGGTGAGCCAGGTGACCACCATCACCAAGGGCATCGACCTCGGCTCGGCCGGCTCGCTGACGCTGCCGCTGGCCGCGTCCTCGACCTCGGAACTGGACAGTATTGTCCGCGGCCAGGACGGGCAGGTGGTCGCCGTGGGCGGCCTGATGCGCCAGGCCGTCGACCGACGACACCAGCGGGCTGCCGGGCGCCAGCCGGGTGCCGGTGCTGGGTGCGCTGTTCCGCAACAAGAACAAGGTCAACCAGAAGCGCGAGCTGGTGGTGCTGATCAAGCCGACCATCGTCGACAGCGCCAGCAACTGGAGCCAGGACCTGCTCGACACCAGCCGCCGCATCGAGACCGCTGGACCCGCGCACCCAGGAGCGCAAGTAATGTACGCGGCGCATTTCGGCCTGCGCGAACTGCCGTTCGGGATCACCCCGGACACGAGCTTTTTCTTCGGCAGTCCGGGTTCGCAGGAAGCGCTCAATACCTTGCTGGTCGCCGCGCGCAGCGGCGAAGGCTTCATCAAGATCACGGGCGAGGTCGGCACCGGCAAGACCCTCCTGTGCCGCAAGTTCATGGCGACCCTGGGCGAGAATTTCGTCACCGCCTACATCCCGAATCCTTTCCTCGAGCCGCGCACGCTGATGCTGGCGCTGGCCGACGAACTCGAAGTGCCGCTCGAACGCGAGGTCGACCAGCACCGCCTGCTGAAAGCCATCATGCAGCGCCTGCTGGACCTGGCGCGCCAGGGCAAGCGCGTGCTGCTCTGCCTGGACGAGGCGCAGGCGATTCCGGTCGAAAGCCTGGAAGCGCTGCGCCTGCTGACCAACCTGGAAACGGAGAAGAGGAAGCTCTTGCAGATCGTCCTGTTCGGCCAGCCCGAGCTGAACCGCAAGCTGGAACTCGATGCGATCCGCCAGCTGGCCCAGCGCATCACCTTTCACTATCACCTCGGCCCCCTGAGCCGCGACGACCTCGACTTCTACCTGGCGCACCGCCTGCGGGTGGCGGGCTACACCGGCGCGCGCCTGTTCTCGCCGGCCGCGGTCAAGCGCCTGTACCGCGCCAGCGGCGGCATCCCGCGCCTGGTCAACATCATGGCGCACAAGGCCCTGATGCTGTGCTACGGCGAGGGCAAGCAGATGGTCGACGGCGCCCACGTGAACGGCGCCGCGCGCGACACCGTCGCGCAGCGGCGCGCGCTCTGGCCGTGGCTGGCCGGCGCGGGCGCGCTGGCCGGCATGGCGGCCGGACTGGCCTGGACTTTCGTGCGATGAGCCTGATTAACAAGATGCTGCAGGACCTCGATGCGCGCGGCACCACGCGCGCCGATGGGGTGCCGCCCGAAATCAAGACCGTGTCGGCGACGCGCGAGCGCATGCCGGCGCTGCGCATTGCCGCCATCTCGGCCGGGGTGCTGGTGGCGCTGATGGGCGCGGCGGCCTGGTTCGTGCTCCCGATCAAGGGCAAGACGTATGACGTGCAGCCGCTGCCGCCGGCGCGCCGCGCCGGTGGCTGTCGCGAAGCCGAGCCGGCGCCGGTGACCGTGGCCGAGGTGGCGCCGGCGCCGGTCGCGAAGTCGAGCCTGCGCCGCCGGTGCCGGCCCCCGTGGAGCCGCCGCCGGCGCGCGCCGCCAGCGAGAAGACCGCGCCCGCGCCGCGCAAGGCGGCGCCACCCGCGGTCGTCAAGGCGGAACCGGTGCGAGCCGGCGCCCGCGGCGCGTGTCCGCCCGACGCCGCCGGCCGTCGCGGACGCGCAGTCCGCAGGCAGCACCACCTCGTGGGCGGTCGCCAGCGAACGCGCCCGCACCGAACAGGAACGCCTGGCGCGGCGCTGGAAAGGCGAGGAGGCCCGGCTTGCCAAGCTGCCGGCATCGCAGCGCCGCGAGGCAGAGCGCAAGCTGCGCGAGGAACAGGCGCAGGCCGCCGCCCGCGCCAAAACCGAGGCGGCCTGGCTGGCTTCGCTCAAGCGCAAGGAAGCGGCCGGCGGAAGTGCGCCAATCGCCGCCGAAGCGCCGCCGGCTGCCGCCGCCGCGCGCGGCCAGGGGCGTGTCGAAACCGGCAGCCAGAGCGCCGAAAACGCTTACCGGCGCGCGCTGGCGAGCTTGCAGGAGGGGCGCGTGAGCGAGGCGATCTCCAGCCTGCAGGCCGTGCTGCGCGCCAATCCGCGCCACGAAGCGGCGCGCCAGACCCTGGTCAGCCTGCTCATCGAAAACAACCGCGGCGACGAAGCCATGACCCAGCTCCAGCAAGCCTTGAGCCTCGACCCGCGCCAGCCGGCGCTGGCGATGCTGCTGGCGCGCCTGCAGATCGAGCGCGGCAAGAGCGGCATCGAGGCCTTGCTGCGCACGCTGCCTTACGCCGGCGGCAACGGCGACTACCCGGCCTTCCTCGGCGGCGCGCTGCAGCGCCAGGGCCGCTTCCGCGAAGCGGCCGAGCAGTACCAGACGGCGCTGCGCAGCGCGCCGGGCAATGCCGTGTGGTGGATGGGACTGGGGATTGCGCTGCAGGGAGACAAGCGCAATGCGGAGGCGGCGGACGCCTTCCGCCAGGCGAAGGCGCTGGGGAGTTTGTCGCCGGAGTTGCAGGCTTTCGTCGAGCGCCGACTGGGGCAGCTGGGCGCGACGCTACCGTCGCCACAGATGCCACCCAGTGAGATCATGATGAACAGCGTCCAGCCACGATTGGCCAGCGGCTTTGCCCTGGCCCGGTTGCCGGTCCACATCCCCCTCCTGGCCGCCATTCCCATCGCGTTCTGCATGGTCATCAGTGCGCTGCCTTATCTGGGGCAGGGAACGGCCGGGGCCTTCCGCGCGCTCTACCTGTGTGCTTTCCTGCTCTGGGTGTTTCCACTGACGTGGCTGCAGCGCCGGCTGTGGCGTCGCGGCCTGTCGTGGCAGCGCATGATTCCACTGCTGCTGGCGGTGACCTATGGCTTGTCGCTCGTGAACAATGCGATTGGCCAGACCCTCTCGATTTACCTCGGCACTGCACCAGGATACAAGTGGAGCGGGATCTTCCGCGGCATCGACGGCTGCTGGATTCCGATGATCGCGTTTTGCGCCAGCCATGCCGTGGTCGCGTCGTTCGCTGCACTCGGCCATGAACGCTTGCGCCTCGACCAGGCACTGGCCGGCGCGCGGGATGCCGAACTGCGTGCATTGCGCTACCAATTGCAGCCCCATTTTCTGTTCAACACGCTCAACGCGATTTCATCGCTGGTAGCGAATGGGCGCAGCCGCGATGCGACGCGCATGATTGCGCAGCTGGCAGACTTCCTGCGCGCCACGCTCGATGGCGGCAAGGGCCACGAACATCCACTGGCGGACGAGCTGGCGTTGACGAGCAGCTATCTCGAGATCGAGAAGGCGCGCCTCGGGGAGCGTCTGGCCGTCCGACTGAATGTCGCTCCGGGCCTGCTCGACGTTCCGGTTCCCTATCTGATCTTGCAGCCGCTGGTGGAAAACGCCATCCGCCACGGTATCGCGCCGCGCCGTTCAGCGGGCCGGCTGGACCTGAGGATCACGCGCGACGGCGACAAGCTGCGCATGGTGCTGGACAACGACCTGCCCACGCCCGGGCAGCACGACACCTTGCCCGGTGTCGGCATCGCCAACGTCGCTGCACGGCTGGCGGGCCTGTATGGCGAGCATCATGAATTCACGGCCACGGCCGGGGAGGACGGACGTTTCCGCGTGACGGTGGCGCTGCCGCTCCGTGTCGAGACCACGGCGAGCGCAGGCGCGGCCCTTGCCGCCACCTCGGCGCCGGCATGATGCGGGTGGCCGTCGTCGACGACGAGCCGCTGGCACGCAGCGGTGTGATCGCCCGGCTCGCGCACTGCGCGGATGTCGAGGTGGTGGCGCAATACGCGGACGGCGCCGCTGCGCTTGCCGGGATTGCGGCCGATGTTCCCGACCTGGTTTTCCTCGACATCCAGATGCCTGTCCTGGGCGGGATCGACATGCTCGCCGCGCTGGCGCCCGAGCGGCGGCCGCTGGCAATCCTGCTGACGGCGCACGACCAGTTTGCCATCCGTGCCTTCGCCTTGAACGTCGTCGACTATCTCCTCAAGCCAATCGACGACGACCGCTTCGCCGAAGCGCTCACGCGTGCACGCACCACGTATGCGCTGCGGCAAGGGGCCGCCGGGACGCCGTCCAGGCCCGCACCGGCATCCTGGCTGCGGACGTTCACGGTGCGGCTGGGGAGCCGCACGCTGTTCATCGATGCCGCCGACGTGGAATGGATCGACGCCAGCGACGACTACGCGACGCTGCACGCGAACGGCCGTCAATTCCTGGTGCGCGAGTCCTTGCAGCGGCTTGCGGAGCGCCTCGACCCCGCCTCCTTCGTACGCGTGCACCGCTCGACCATCGTCCGCATCGACCAGGTTGCCGAAATGCGTGCGCTGCCCAACCGCGACGCCTTGCTGTGCCTGCGCGATGGCACACCGCTCAGGGCCAGCCGCACCTATATCGACGGGCTGACGGCGGCACTGGAGCATCCACCGGTTCGCCGCACGGGATAAACGGTTCGCCGCATTGCCCGTGTCGTTCGACCGTGCGGGATATATATTGCCGCCAGGTTAACTACTAACAGGGATTCCATGCACGATCACGCCATTCGCAAGCGCCGCCTGAAGGCACCATTCATCCTGTGCGCCAGCCTCCTGGCCCTGTGCATCGGCACTGCGCAGGCCGACGACATCGACGATCTCGTCAAGGCGCACATGCGCGAACACCGTATCCCGGGCTTGTCGCTGGCCGTGGTGTCGAAAGGCGCGATCGTCAGGGAAGGCGGTTTCGGCGCCACCAGCAGTACCGCGCAGACAGCGGTGACGCCGGCAACGCTGTTCCAGTCTGCGTCGATCAGCAAGGCGGTGGCCGCCCTCGGCGCGCTGCGCCTGGTGGAAGCGGGCAAGCTGCAACTCGATACGAACGTCAATCGCACGCTGCGCACGTGGCAGGTGCCGGACAATGAATTCACCAAAGACAGCAAGGTCACCTTGCGCGGGATTCTCAGCAACAGTAGCGGGCTGGGCGTACCGAGCTTTCCGGGCTACGCCGCCGGCGCGCCCGTGCCGACCCTGCAGCAGGTGCTCGATGGAAAAGCGCCGGCGAATACCGCCGCGGTGCGGGTCGAGTATGTGCCGCGCAGCGAGTGGCGTTATTCCGGTGGCGGACACGCAGTCCTGCAACAATTGATGAGCGATGCCGGCGGCCAGCCATTCGAGCGCCTGATGCACGACCTGGTGCTGGCGCCGCTGGAGATGAAGCACAGCACCTTTGAGCAAACGCTGCCGGCGGCACTCCCGGCGCCAGCGGCCGGCCACGTCGATGGTCAGCCGCTGCCGAACGGGCGCCACACCTACCGGAACTGGCAGCTGCCGGCCTGTGGACCACTGCCCCCGACCTGGCGCGCTTCGCCATCGGATTGCAGCACGCGTTCGCAGGGCGCCCGGACGCCCTGATTTCCCAGCAGATGACAAAAGAGATGATGAGCCGGCAAATTCGCTCGGAGGGGCTGGGCCTGTTCGTCATGGGCACCGACAACCGCGCGCCCAGTCTCTGGTATGCGGGAAGGAACCGGGGTTTCGATGCCTTCCTGTGGTTTGCGCCGGGCAGCGGGGATGGGATCGTCATCATGATCAATGCGAACGATAACGACGAGACCCTGAAAAATATCGCGCGGTCGATCGCGGCCAGGTACCAGATGACTGGATTTCCGTTTCCTTGAATGCGAGCCTAGAGGGCCGCGAGTCGATCGAGCGCCAGCTGCAGGGTCTCGTCCTCCTTCGCAAAGCAGAAGCGCACGATCCCCGATTCCTTGCGGCTCGTATAAAACGCCGACACGGGAATCGCCGCCACCTTCAATCTCGGTCGTCAGCCACTGCGCGAACTGCGCTTCCGGCAGGTCGGACACGGCGCCGTAATCCACGCACTGGAAGTAGGTGCCGTCGGCCGGCAGCAGGCGCAGGCGCGTCTGCGCCAGGCCCGCGCGGAACAGGTCGCGCTTGCGCTGGTAGAAATCGGACAGTCCGAGATACGGCGCCGGGTCTGCCATGTAAGCCGCCAGCCCGTGCTGCATCGGCGTATTCACCGTGAACACGTTGTACTGGTGGACCTTGCGAAACTCGGCGCTCAATGCCGCCGGCGCCGCCACGTAGCCGACCTTCCAGCCCGTCACGTGATAGGTCTTGCCGAAGCTCGAGACGACGAAGGCGCGCTCGGCCAGCTGCGGGTGGCTGGCGACCGAGGCGTGCCGCTCGCCGTCGTAGACCATGTGTTCGTAGACTTCGTCGGACAGGATCAGGATGTCGCGTGCCGGCGACGATCGCCGCCAGCTGCGTCGAGGTCGGCGCGGCGCAGGACGGAGCCGGTCGGGTTGTGCGGCGAGTTGATGACGATCAGGCGCGTGCGCGGCGTGACGGCGGCGGCGACCGCTCGCCACGGCACCGCGTAGCCGTTCTCGCCGACTTCCATCTCCACCGGCACCGGCACGCCGCCGGCCAGCGCGATCGCCGGCGCATAGCTGTCGTAGGCCGGCTCGATGACGATGGCCTCGTCGCCCGGATGCACGCAGCACAGGATGGCGGTGGTCAGCGCCTGGGTGGCGCCGGCGGTGACCGTGATTTCGCTGGCGGCGTCGTAGGCGCGGCCGTACAGCGCGTCGATCTTGGCGGCGATCGCCTCGCGCAGCGCCGGCACGCCGGTCATCGGCGGATACTGGTTGTGGCCGGCGCGCATGGCCTCGCTCACGGCGTCGACCAGGCGCGGGTCGCAGCCGAAATCGGGGAAGCCCTGGCCGAGGTTGACGGCGCCATGCTGGCTGGCCAGGGCCGACATGGTGGAAAACACGGTGGTGCCGACGAGCGGGCAGGCGGGATTGCAGGGCAGGGGTGGTCATGGGCAATCGAAAGAGAATGGCGGTCGCTTATTCTAGCGCGGCCGCGCGTTTGCAGTTTGACCCAGGCCTCGGGCAGCATGATGCGGAACATCCCGGCCTGCGTCGTCTTGCGGTTGAGCTTCAGCAGCGCCTTGTCCTTGGTGACCAGGATCGCGGCGCCGGCGTCGCGCGCGAGTTCCAGGAATTTCTGGTCGTCGCGGTCGCTGCAGATCGGCAGGCGCACCGGTTTGCTGTCGGGCGCGACGACCGTGATCAGGCTGTCGAAGCGCGCGGCGGCGATGGCGCGGCTGTCGTCGTCGAGCGGCAGGTGCGGGTAGTGCAGCACGATCCGGTATTCGTCGCGGCAATCGGCGCGCGTGACGGCGGCCAGTTCGCCCCGTTCGAGCGCGTCCAGCAAGCGCGCCCAGCGCGGGTCGTGGAAGACGAACAGGTCGAGGCAGACATTGGTGTCGAGGACGATGGGTTGGGCGGAAGCGAGTATCATGTGGGAAATTTTTTTAGTGCTGATTGTTTATGCTGATCGTATTATCGCCTGCCAAATCCCTCGACCTCGACACGCCAAGTCCCGACCCAGGAACACACGCTCCCCGATTTCACCAAACGCGCCGCCGAACTGATCAAGGTGCTGCGCAAGCTGTCGCCCGGCCAGGTCGGCGAACTGATGCACCTCTCGGACCCATTGTCCGTGCTGAACGTCGGGCGCTACGCCAGCTGGAAGCCGGACCACGCGGACGGCTACCAGGCCATGATGGCCTTCAATGGCGACGTGTATGGCGGGCTCGATGCGCGCAGCCTGGCGCCCGCGGCGATCGACTTCGCCCAGCGCCACCTGCGCATCCTGTCGGGCCTGTACGGCTTGCTGCGCCCGCTCGACCTGATCCATCCCTACCGGCTGGAAATGGGCACGCGGCTGGCAACGACGGCGCGGCAGCAACCTGTACGCGTTCTGGGACGACACGATCACCAAGGCGCTGAACAAGCAGCTCGCGGCCACGCAAGTCGACGGCGCTGGTCAACCTGGCTTCCGAAGAATACTTCAAGTCGGTCAAGCCGGCGCTGCTCGAAGGCGCCGGTGATCACGCCCGTGTTCGAGGACTGGAAGAACGGCAAGTACAAGATCATCTCGTTCTACGCCAAGCGCGCGCGCGGGATGATGGCGCGCTTTGCGATCGAGAACGGGATCACGGATGCGGAAGCACTGAAGGACTTCGAGGTCGACGGCTACGCCTTCGTGCCGGCCGGGTCGACCGAGACGAGCTGGCTGTTCCGCCGGAAAGTCGCCGACATGAAACAACGCGGGGTGGGCACCGTGTCCACCCCGCATCGCATTTACGCCTGACGCTTATTTCATCGCATCCTTCGGCGCCGCCTTCGGGCCCGACTTCGACCAGAACTTCCACCACGGCGCTTCGCCGCGGGCGTTCGGATTCAGGAAGCGGCTGTCCGGGTAGTTCAGCGTCAGCACGCGCTGGGCGTCGTCGCGCAGGCGCCAGCATGCCGAGCTTGTCGTAGCTGCGCACCATGATGAACAGCGCTTCTTCGCGCGCCGGGGCGCCGGCGTAGTCGGCCACGGCGCTCTGGGCGCGGTTGACGGCGGCGAGGTAGGCGCCGCGGCGATAGTAGTAATTCGCCACGTGCACTTCGTACGGACGCCATCGCGTTGATCAGGTAGTTCAGGCGGGCGATCGCATCCGGCGCGTACTTGCTGTTCGGGAACTTGTCGATCAGGGCGCGGAAGGCGGCGAAGGCTTCGCGCGTCGCTTTCGGGTCGCGCTCGGTCGGATCCTGCGAATAGATCACGGAGAGGAAGCCGATCCGGTCGTTGAAATTGATCAGGCCGCGCAGGTAGTACATGTAGTCCACCTGCGGATGATTCGGGTGCAGCTTGATGAAGCGTTCCACCGCGGCCAGCGCTTCCGCCTGGTCCTGCGCCTTGTAATGCGCATAGGCGATTTCCATCTGCGCCTGGGTGGCGTAGGTGCCGAACGGATAGTTCGCTTCGAGGCGTTGGAATAACTTGATCGCCGCCTCATAATGGGCGCCGGCCATCTCCTCGCGTGCCTCAGCGTATAATTTCTCCGCTGACCACTTTGCGGTCTCGTCGGTTTTGTCAGGCAACAGCCCGCAGCCGGACAGACCCAACAGGGCACTCATAGCAACCACTACCAACAGTTTTTTTTGCATAGCTTTTTGCAGAAAAGTTTTACCTAGATTCAACGAACGGCTGATTATAGCCGATGGGACTGACGTGATATTAACTCCTGCGCCGATTTCGGCGGATTTGCCCCTGGACCCGGATTTCGACGATGAAATCGTCGAGTTCCTGCCCCCGAGCGGCATCGACCTCTCTCCGATCACCCTGCACCTGGACGAAGCCGCTTGCGGCCAGCGCCTGGACAAGGTGGTCGCTTCGCTCGTGCCGCAGTTCTCGCGCAGCCGCCTGCAGCTGTGGTTCGACGGCGGCCACGTGCTGGTCGACGGCAAGACCGCGCGCGGCAAGGATACGGCCTACGGCGACGAAACCATCGAGGTGCTGCCGCAGCCGGCGCCCGAGGACACCGCGTTCGCGCCCGAAGAAATCGCGCTGAACATCGTCTACGAAGACGAGCACATCATGGTCATCAACAAGCCGGCCGGCCTGGTCGTGCATCCGGGCGCCGGCAACTGGTCGGGCACGCTGCTCAACGGCCTGCTGCACCATGCGCCGCAACTGGGTTCGGTGCCGCGCGCCGGCATCGTGCACCGCCTCGACAAGGACACCAGTGGCCTGATGGTGGTCGGCAAGACGCTGGCCGCGCAGACCGACCTGGTGCGCCAGTTGCAGGCGCGCACCGTCAAGCGCGAATACTTCGCGCTGGTCTGGGGCACGCCGCAGCTGTCGGGCACGATCGACGCCTCGATGGGCCGCGCATCCGAAAGACCGCGTCAAGATGGCGGTCTCGACCAGCCTGGGCGCGAAACCGGCGATCACCCACTACACGCGCCTGGCCGAAGGCATGCTCGACCGCCGTCCGGTGAGCCTGGTGCAGTGCCGCCTGGAAACCGGCCGCACCCACCAGATCCGCGTGCACATGCTGTCGATCGGCTTCGGCCTGGTCGGCGATTCGGTCTACGGCAAGGCGCACCTGATCCCGGTGTTCCACCGCCAGGCGCTGCAGGCGCGCCGCCTGGGCCTGGTGCACCCGTTCACCGGCGAGGCCTGCGAATGGGTCGTGCCGCTGGCCGAGGACTTCGCCGAGCTGATCGCCAAGGCCGGCATTCCCGAGCCGGAAGCGGTCTGATGCTGCTGCGCGATGTCGTCGTTCCGGACTGGCCGGACGCGCCGGCGAACGTCGGCGCGCTGGCCACCACGCGCCTGGGCGGCGTCTCGCGCGGCCCGTATGACGACGGCAGCGGCGGCGGCGGGCTGAACCTCGGCCTGCACGTGAACGACGATCCGGCTGCCGTGCGCGAGAACCGCGCACGCCTGCAGGCGCTGGTTGCCGGGCCGCCCGGCCTGGATCGCCCAGGTGCACGGCGTCGACGTGGTCGATGCGTCCACCGTCGGCGCTCGACCAGCCGGTGCGCACCGGCGACGCCAGCATCGCCACCGCAGCCCGGCGTGGTCTGCGCCATCCTCACCGCCGACTGCCTGCCGGTGCTGTTCGCCGACCGCGCGGGCAGGGTGGTGGGCGCGGCCCACGCGGGCTGGCGCGGGCTGGCCGGCGGCGTGCTGGGGCAGACGGTGGCGCGCATGCGCGCGGCCGGCGCCGGCGAGATCACGGCCTGGATGGGGCCGGCCATCGGCGCCGCGCGCCTTCGAGGTCGGGCAGGACGTGTTCGACAGCTTTGCGCACGCGCTGCCGGGCATCGATGTCGGCTTCGCCTTCGCGGCCCGTCCTGGGCACGAGGGCAAATACCTGGCCGATATGTTCGCACTGGCGCGCCTGATGCTGGCGCGCGATGGCGTGACCAGCGTGGCCGGCGGCGACCGGTGCACGGCCACGCAAGCCGGATCGCTTTTATTCCTACCGCCGCGACGGCGTGACGGGACGCCAGGCGAGTTTGATCTGGCTCAAATAACGCCTTCCGGCGTCATCAATACTCTCTTGGTTTCGCCGTCAGCGCCGCAGGCAAGTCTGTGTCGTTTTTGCAACGGCTTCCTCGTGCGCGGCCTCGCGCCTGCGCCGCCTGGCGCGCTACGGTCGCGGCCGCCAGTGCCCGGCGCGCCTTTCGCCGCTTGCCACCGGTGAGGTAAAAAAGTATAGACAGGGGTATCATGCAGTATAGAAGAAATGTCATGATCCCCGCGGTGACCGAGGTTTCCGTCGCCGCCATCAGGATGACGACATAACTCCAGCCGATTGCAACGATCCACATACGTTTCTCCACGTTTTTCGCTGGTTATTTAACCCGATTCTAACGGACGCCGACATGAATATGCCCGACCCCCAAGCTTTCGCCACCACCTGGATGAACCAGCTGACCGATCCCTCGGCCTGGCAGGGGTGGATGAAGATGCCCGCGATGCGAGCGATGCGGCGGCGCCTGCCGCCGCAGCCAATCCGCTGGCCGGGGTGTTCAAGGATTTCAACGTCGGCGATCCCGCCGGCGCGCATGGACGCGCTGCGCCAGGATTACCTGCAGAAAGTCGGGGCGATGTGGCAAGACTTCATGTCCGGCAAGACGCCGGCCGCTGAAGGACAAGCGTTTCTCGAGTGCGGAGTGGACCGCCACGCCGTTTGCCGCCTTCACCGCCGCCTCCTACCTGCTCAACGGCGAATTCATGATGGCCATGTCCGACGCGGTCGAGGCCGGTGCCGCGCGAGCGCCAGAAGATCCGCTTCGCGGTGCAGCAGATGGTCGACGCCATGTCGCCGGCCAATTTCCTGGCGACGAACCCGGAAGCCCAGGCCCAGCTCATCGAAACCAAGGGCGAGAGCCTGACCATGGGCTTGAAGAACATGCTGGAAGACCTGGCCAAGGGCCGCATCTCCCAGACCGACGAGTCGGCCTTCGAGGTCGGCAAGAATGTCGGCACCACGCCCGGCCAGGTGGTCTACGAGAACGAGCTGTTCCAGCTGATCCAGTACAGCCCGACGACGCCGACCGTGCGCAGCGGTGCCGCTCCTGATGATCCCGCCTTGCATCAACAAGTTCTACATCCTCGACCTGCAGCCGGAAAACTCGGTGGTGCGCTACGCGGTCGAGCAGGGCAATACCGTCTTCATGGTGTCCTGGCGCAATCCCGGACCAGACGATGGCCAACCTGACCTGGGACGATTACGTCGAGCGCGGCGCCATCGAAGCGATCCGGGTCGCGCACGAGATCACCGGCCAGCACAAGGTGCACGTCTTCGGCTTCTGCGTCGGCGGCACGATTGCCGCCACCGCGCTGGCGGTGCTGGCGGCGCGCGGCCAGCAGCCGGCGGCCAGCCTGACCCTGCTGACCACGCTGCTCGACTTTTCCGATACCGGCGTGCTGGAAGTCTTCATCGACGAAGACCCAGGTGGCGCAAGCACGAGGCCAAGCTGGCCAAGGGCGGCATCCTGCCGGGCGGCGACCTGGCGACCACCTTCTCGGCGCTGCGCCCGAACGACCTGGTCTGGAATTACGTCCAGCAGAACTACCTGAAGGGCAAGACGCCGCCGGCCTTCGACCTGCTGTACTGGAATGCCGACAGCACCAATCTGCCGGGGCCGATGTTCTGCTGGTACCTGCGCAATACCTATCTCGAGAACAAGCTGAAGGAGCCGGGCCGCGCTGACGGTCTGCGGCGTGCCGGTCGACCTCGGCCGCATCGACGCGCCCGTCTTCATCTACGGCTCGAAGGAAGACCACATCGTGCCCTGGCCGGCGGCGTTCGCCTCGCGCAGCCTGCTCAATCCGAAGAACCCGAAAGCCAACCGCTTCGTGCTGGGCGCCTCGGGCCACATCGCCGGCGTGATCAACCCGGCCTCGAAGGGCAAGCGCAGCTATTGGGTGAACGACGGACGGGCGACAAGAAGCGGCAAGAAGGGACCGGGTTCGGCCGAGGAATGGTTCGCCGGCGCGACCGAGCACAAGGGCAGCTGGTGGCCGGAATGGGCGCGCTTCCTGCAGGAGAACGGCGGCGAGGAAGTGCCGGCGCCGGCCCGGGCGGGCAACGACACAGTACCAGCCGTCGGAGCCGGCGCCGGGACGCTATGTGCAAGGTGCGGGCCTGAGCAAAGCACGTGTGTTCTTGCCATGGAATAAATTCAGTGGCAAAAGCGATAATTGCTGCACCTGCGCGTTTGAACGTGGTATTTTTAGTCGGTTCGTCCTGTCCGGCAACATTCGATCCGGCCAACCGACGCCTCAAAATTGAACAATCTTCGCAGCGCGCTGCCCACAAGGCTGGCGCAACAATGGAACTTGAGATGAGTAGTGTAAAAAACAGTACTGAACGCCTGATCAAGAAATACCCGAACCGTCGTCTCTACGACACCCAGACCAGTTCCTACATCACCCTGACGGACGTGAAGCAGCTGGTGCTCGACGCCGACGAGTTCACGGTGGTCGATGCCAAGACCAGCGAAGACCTGACCCGGGCGATCCTGCTGCAGATCATCCTGGAAGAGGAAGCGAACGGCGCGCCGATGTTTTCGAGCGTCGTGCTGTCCCAGATCATCCGTTACTACGGCCATGCGATGCAGGGCATGATGGGTTCCTACCTGGAAAAGAACGTGCAAGCGTTCACCGACATCCAGAACAAGTTCACCAGCAGCGCCGCCGGCGCCGTCGAAGGCAAGCCCTTCAGCCCGGAAATGTGGACCCAGTTCATGAACGTCCAGGGCCCGATGATGCAGGGCATGATGAACAGCTATATCGACCAGAGCAAGAACCTGTTCGTGCAGATGCAGGAGCAGATGCAGAACCAGAGCAAGGCCTTGTTCAGCGCGTTTCCGTTCCCGCCGGTGACGCCGCCGACCGACAAGAAGTAAGTCGCGCAGTTGTGCACACGGATGCCCGGCCACGTGCCGGGCATCTGTTTTTCTGCCGAACGCGTTTTCAGCTGACAAGGCCGTGTACGCGCCCGCGCTCGCTGGCAAAACCGCCCCTGCGGTTCTCCTGGCACGCCGCTTCCTGTACAATCGCCGATTGCCCAGAATCTTTCCCGCCTCCCGCCCATGCTCGAACTCCGCCGCAATCCCGTCCCCGCCGCCAATCCTGAAGCGTCTCGCTGCCGCTCCGGCCGCCGCGCCGAAGGTCGGTTTCGTCTCGCTCGGCTGCCCCAAGGCGCTGGTCGACTCGGAACAGATCCTGACCCAGCTGCGCGCCGAGGGTTACCAGACCGCCAAGTCCTACGCCGGCGCCGACCTCGTCATCGTCAACACCTGCGGCTTCATCGACGCCGCGGTGCAGGAGTCGCTCGACGCCATCGGCGAAGCGCTGGCCGAAAACGGCAAGGTCATCGTCACCGGCTGCCTGGGCGCGAAGAAGGATGCGGCGGGCGACGACATCATCACCAAGGTGCACCCGAAGGTGCTGGCCGTGACCGGCCCGCATGCGATGGCCGAGGTGATGGAATCGGTGCACCTGCACCTGCCGAAGCCGCACGAACCCGTTCCTCGACCTGATGCCGGACCACGGCGTCAAGCTCACGCCCAAGCACTACGCCTACCTGAAGATTTCCGAGGGCTGCAACCACCGCTGCAGCTTCTGCATCATCCCGTCGATGCGCGGCGACCTGGTCTCGCGCCCGATCCACGAAGTGCTGGTCGAAGCCGAGAACCTGTTCAAGGCCGGCGTCAAGGAACTGCTGGTCATTTCGCAGGACACCAGCGCCTACGGCGTGGACGTCAAGTTCCGCACCGGCTTCTGGAACGGCCGCCCGATCAAGACCCACATGACGCAGCTGACCGAAGCGCTGGGCCAGCTGGCGCGCCAGTACGACGCCTGGGTGCGCCTGCACTACGTGTATCCGTACCCGCACGTCGACCAGGTCATCCCGCTGATGGGCGACGGCCATGTGCTGCCTTACCTCGACATCCCGATGCAGCACGCGCATCCGGATGTGCTCAAGCGCATGAAGCGTCCGGCCTCCGGCGAGAAGAACCTCGACCGCATCCTGGCCTGGCGCGCGATGAATCCGGACCTGACGATCCGCTCGACCTTCATCGCCGGCTTCCCCGGCGAGACCGAGGCCGAGTTCGAATACCTGCTCGACTTCCTGCGCGAAGCGCAGATCGACCGCCTGGGCTGCTTCGCCTATTCGCCGGTGGAAGGCGCGACCGCCAACCTGCTGGACAATCCGGTGCCGCAGGAAGTGCGCGAAGAGCGCCGCGCGCGCGTCATGCTGCTGCAGGAAGAAATTTCGCTCAAGCGCCTGCAGGCCAAGGTCGGCAAGACCATCCGCGTGCTGATCGACGAAGTCACCCCGCGCGAAGCCATCGGCCGCTCGAGCGCCGATGCGCCGGAAATCGACGGCGTGGTCCACATCAAGCGCTCGCTGGTGCCGGGCAAGACCAAGCTGGCGGTCGGCCAGTTCGCCGACGTCGTCGTCACCAAAGCCGACGCCCACGACCTGTGGGCCAGCCCGCTCTGAAGCCGCTGAGCGCCATGACGAAGAAGTCGCTCCAGACCACGCTGATCCACACGGATTACACGGCGCCGGAAGGCTTCGACGCCTTCCCGCCGGCGATCCACCACGCCTCGACCGTGCTGTTCAAGAACGTGGCGGCGATGCGCTCGGGCGAGTGGAAAGAGAAGAACGCCTATACCTACGGCCTGCACGGCACGCCGACCACCTTCACGCTGGAAGCGCGCCTGGCCGAGATCGAAGGCGGCGCCCACTGCCTGCTGGCGCCCTCGGGCCTGGCGGCGATCGCGATGGTCGATTTCGCCCTCCTGAAAACCGGCGACGACGTGCTGCTGCCGGAGAACGTCTACAACCCGAACCGCGAACTGGGGCGCTGGCTGTCGCACGATTTCGGCATCACCGCGCGCTATTACGATCCGATGATCGGCGCCGGCATCGCGGAACTGATCCAGCCGAACACGAAGCTGATCTGGACCGAAGCGCCGGGTTCGGTATCGATGGAAGTGCCGGATCTGCCCGCGATCTGCGCCGCCGCGCACGCGCGCGCGGCGTGCTGGTCGCGCTGGACAACACCTGGTCGGCCGGCCTGGCCCTGCGCGGCTTCGACCTCGGCGTCGACATCATCATGCAGGCCCTCACCAAATACCAGTCGGGCGGCTCGGACGTGCTGATGGGCGCCGTCATCACGCGCGAGCGCGCGGTGCACGACAAGCTGGCCATGGCCCACATGCGGCTGGGGCAGGGCGTGTCGCGCCGACGATGCCTAGCTGGTCATGCGCGGCCTGCCGAGCATGAAGCTGCGCTTCGAGGCCCACGACGCCGGCGCGCGCCGTGTCGCCGCCTGGCTCAAGGCGCGTCCGGAAATCACGCAGCGTGCTGCATCCGGCCTTCGAGGATTGCCCTGGCCACGCCACCTGGAAGCGCGATTTTTCCGGCGCCGGCGGCCTGTTCTCGGTGATCTTCGACGAGCGCTATACGGAAGAACAGGTCGACCGCTTCGTCGATTCGCTGGAATTGTTCGGCCTCGGCTATAGCTGGGGCGGCGCCAACAGCCTGGTGATGCCTTACCGGATGACGGCGATCCGCCGCGACTGGCAAGGCAAGGGCTTGCTGGTGCGCTTCAATATCGGCCTGGAAGACACGGACGACCTGATCGCCGACATCGCGCGCTCGCTGGAGCAGTTGCAGGACTAAGCCAGATTCGCCCGACCAGACAAGAAGCCACCGCATGCGGTGGTTTTTTTTCGTCTGCCTTATGCAACAAATTCTTTCGAGAAACACATAAGGCTTGGGCGAGCGCATTTCTGTGCGGCAACTATATGGTAAAATATTTCCTTATAGAAAGTCGGGTTATGCAAAACACAACCCGCGAATATTCAACCATACGGAAACAACAGTCTATGTCGCTTACCGACACTGTGCGGCGTGAGGAAGTTTTGTGGGCACTGGGGAGCCTGTGCGGGCTCTATCGCCTGCCGTTCGACAGTGCACTGGTCGCCCAGCAGTTTCCGCCGCCCTACAACGTCGGCACCTTCCACGACATGGCGCGCGCCGTCGGCATCAAGACCGGCAGCTGCCCCATCGCGGGACTCGACTGGCAGCAGGTGCCGCTGCCGGCCGTCGCCTTCCTGCGCGCGCCCGAAGGCGAAGGCGAAGCGCTCACCGCGCTGCTGATCCTGAAAACCGACGGCAAGCTGCTGAGCTGCTTCCGCGCCGGCAGCGAGGTCGCCGAATCGATCGACGTCACGCAAGCCGCCGAGCCGCTTCGCCCCCGAACTGCTCCTGTTCGGCAAGGAAACGATCGTCGACGCCGGGCCGGACGCCGACATCGCCGGCTTCGCCAACGAAAAGAAAGCCTTCGGCTTCCGCTGGTTCCTGCCCGAACTCGCCAAGCACAAGAACATCTGGCGCGACATCCTGCTCGCCTCGCTGGCAATCCAGCTGGTCGGCCTGGCCACGCCGCTGTTCACCCAGGCCATCATCGACAAGGTGGTGGTGCACCAGACCCAGAACACCCTGGCCGTGCTGGCCGTCGGCCTGGTCATGTTCATGGTCTTCACCTCCGGCATGACCTGGCTGCGCCAATACCTGGTGCTGCACACCGGTAACCGCATCGACGCCGTGCTGGGCAGCGAAGTGTTCCGCCACATGCTGCGCCTGCCGCTGCCGTTTTTCGAGCAGCGCCCGACCGGCACCCTGGTGGCGCGCCTGCATGGCGTCGAGACCATCCGCGAATTCATTTCGGGCGCGGCCGTCACGCTGATCCTCGACTTGCCCTTCCTGTTGATTTTCCTCGCCGTCATGTTCAGCTACAGCTGGCAGCTGTCCCTGATCGCGCTCGGCCTGCTGGGCGTGATCGCCGTGATGGGCATCCTGGTCACGCCGCTGTTTCGCGATCGCCTGAACAAGCAGTTCATGCTGGGCGCGCGCAACCAGGCCTTCCTCACCGAATACCTGGCCGGCATGGGCACCGTGAAATCCCTGCAGATGGAGCCGGACGTCGACCGCAAGTACAGCGACCTGCTGGCCCAGTCGCTGGCGGCCGGCTTTTCGACCAAGCAGGTCGGGAATACCTATAACGTCGCCGCCAACGCGGTCGAGCAGGTGATGACGCTGTCGATCCTGCTGGTCGGCGCTTTATTCGTGATGCGCAACGACGGCTTCACCATCGGCATGCTGGTCGCCTTCCAGATGTTCGCGGGACGCATGAGCCAGCCGATGCTGCGCCTGTCGAGCCTGTGGCAGGAATTCCAGCAGGCGAACATCGCCGTGAAACGCCTGGGCGACATGATGGACATGCCGGCCGAACCCTATGCCATGACGCCGAGCCGCGAAGCCAGGGGGCAGGGCGCGCTGGACCTGGTGAATGTCGCCTTCCGCTATTCCGAACACCACCCCTACCTGTACCGCAACCTGAACCTGTCCTTCAAGCCGGGCAAGCTCAGCGTGCTGATGGGACCTTCGGGCTGCGGCAAGAGCACGCTGGCCAAGCTGCTGCTGGGCTTTTACCAGCCGAGCGACGGCCTGATCCAGCTCGACGGGCGCGATATCCGCTTCCTCGCCGCGAATGAATTGCGCCAGACCTTCGGCGTCGTGCCCCAGGAAACCGTGCTGTTTTCCGGCACCATCTACGACAACCTGGTGATGGCCCATCCGCATGCCACGTTTCGAGGACGTGATCGCCGCTTGTAAATCGGCCGAGATCCACGCCACCATCGAAAAGCTGCCGAACGGCTACCAGACCGAGATCGGCGAACGCGGCACCGGCCTGTCCGGCGGCCAGCGCCAGCGCCTGGCCATTGCGCGCGCCCTGCTGCGCAACCCGAACATCCTGATCTTCGACGAAGCCGTGTCGAACCTCGACCAGCAGACCGCCGAGCAGTTCGCGCGCACCGTGAATTCGCTCAAGGGCAAGGTCACGATGCTCTTCATCACCCACCAGATTCCCCGCGGCCTGCAGGTCGACGAAGTGTTCAGCTTCGATCGCTCGGCGGACGCAAAAATGCAAGTCGTGCCAGCCAGCCGCGCACGCATCTGCCTGATTCCCACGCCTTCCGCCATAAGTAAATAAGAGGAAACGTCATGACCACCACCACCACTTCGTCCGTCACCACCACGCTCGCGTCCACCATCGACGACCTGATCCTGACGGGCACGGCCGACATCAACGGCACCGGCAATGCGCTGGCCAACACGATCACCGGCAACAGCGGCGCGAACCTGCTCGACGGCCGCGGCGGCGCCGATACGCTGATCGGCGGCGCCGGCAACGATACCTATGTGGTGGAGAATGCGGGCGACCGCGTGGTCGAGAACGCGGGCGAGGGCACGGACACGGTGCAGTCCAGCGTCACTTACACGCTGGCCGACAACGTCGAAAACCTGACGCTGACGGGCGGCACCAGCATCAACGGCAGCGGCAATGCGCTCGACAACGTCATTACCGGCAACACCGGCAACAACCAACTGTCCGGCCTGGACGGCAACGACACCCTGGTCGGCGGCGCGGGCAACGACATTCTCGACGGCGGCAGCGGGATCGACAGCATGGCGGGCGGCAGCGGCGACGACAGCTATGTGGTCGACAACGCGGGCGACATCGTCACCGAAGGCGTGCCGGCGGCACCGACACGGTCAATTCCAGCATCGACTACACCCTGGGCGACAACCTCGAGAACCTGGCCCTGCTCGGCGCGGCCGACTTGTCCGCCAGCGGCAATGCCCTGAATAACATCATCACCGGCAACAGCGGCGCGAATACCGTGCTGGCCGGCGCCGGCATCGACACCGTCAACGCCGGGCTCGGCAACGACCTCGTGTTCGGCGGCGACGGCAACGACACCCTGAATGGCCAGGGCGGCAGCGACGTCCTCTACGGCGAAGCGGGCGACGATTTCCTCGACGGCGGCATCGGCGCCGACGCGATGGAAGGCGGCATCGGCAACGACACCTATGTGGTGGACGAGGCCGGCGACCTGGTGACGGAAGCTGCCGGCGCCGGCCTGGATACCGTCCAGTCGGGCATCACTACACGCTCACCGAGAACACCGAGAACCTGACGCTGACCGGCAGCGCCAACATCGACGGCAGCGGCAACACCCTGGACAACCTCGTCAATGGCAACAGCGGCGCGAATACCCTGTCCGGCCTCGAAGGCAACGACATCCTGAACGGCAATGGCGGCGACGACCGCCTGTTCGGCGGCCTCGGCAACGACACCCTGGACGGCGGCAGCGGCATCGACCGCATGGAAGGCGGCCTGGGCGACGACACCTATGTCGTCGACAACAGCGCCGACCTGGTGCTGGAAAACGGCGGCGAAGGCGTCGACAAGGTCTTCGCCGGCGTGAACTACACACTCACCGCCAACGTCGAGAACCTGACGCTGACGGGTGCGGCCGTCAGCGCCACCGGCAACGAACTCGACAACGTCGTCACCGGCAACGGCGGCAACAATATCCTGTCCGGCATGGAGGGCGACGATGTCTTGTCCGGCAACGCCGGCAACGACACGCTCGACGGCGGCCTCGGCGCCGACGCGATGGACGGCGGGATCGGCGACGACACCTATGTCGTCGACAACGCCGGCGACCGCGTCGTCGAGGCTGCCGGCGCCGGCAACGACACGGCGCGCGCCGGCATCGACTACACGCTGACCGACAACGTCGAGAACCTGGTGTTGACCGGGACCGCCAACCTCAACGGCACCGGCAACGCGCTGGCCAACGTCATGACCGGCAATGCCGGCAGCAACACGCTGGCGGCCGGCGCCGGCAACGACAACGTCAACGGCGGCGGCGGCAACGACACCCTGTTCGGCGAGGCCGGCGACGACCTCCTCGACGGCGGCACGGGCGCCGACCGCATGGAAGGCGGCAGCGGCAACGACAGCTACGTGCTCGACAATGCGGGCGACCTGGTGGTCGAAGGCAGCGGCGGCGGCATCGACCTGGTGAGCGCGAGCGTCAGCTACACCCTGACCGACAACGTCGAGAACCTGACCCTGACCGGCACGGCCGACATCAGCGGCACCGGCAACGAGCTCGACAACGTCATCAACGGCAATGGCGGCGCCAACCTGCTCGACGGCCTGGCCGGCAACGACACCATCAACGGCAACGGCGGCGCCGATACCCTGATCGGCGGCGACGGCAAGGACACCCTGAACGGCGATGCGGGCGACGACGCCTTGCAGGGCGACGCCGGCGACGACAACCTCAACGGCGGCGCTCGGCGCCGACCGCATGGCGGGCGGCACGGGCGACGACACCTTCATCGTCGACAATGCGCTGGACCAGGTCATCGAAGTCGCGGGCGAAGGCATCGACATCGTCAAGACCGGCATCGACTACACGCTCACGGCCAATGTCGAGAACCTGACCCAGACCGGCTTTGCCGGCGTGCGCGGCACCGGCAACGAGCTCAATAACACGCTGAGCGGGAATATCGGCAACAACACGCTGTTCGGCCTGGAGGGCGACGACCTGCTCGACGGCGGGGCCGGCAACGATACCCTCGACGGCGGCCTCGGCGCCGACCGCATGCTGGGTGGCACCGGCGAAGACAGCTATATCGTCGACAACGCCGGCGACCTGGTCGAGGAACTGGCCGGCGCCGGCAACGACACCGTGTATTCCAGCATCGACTACACCCTGACGGCGAACGTCGAGAACCTGACCCTGCTTGGCGCCGCCGACCTGAACGGCACCGGCAACACGATGAACAACCTCATCATCGGCAACAGCGGCAACAACACCGCCAACGCCGGCGACGGCGCCGACATCGTCCGGGCCGGCGGCGGCAACGACCTCGTCAGCGGCGGCAACGGCGACGACCAGCTGTACGGCGAAACGGGCGACGACCAGCTGTTCGGCGACGCCGGCAACGACAGCATCGACGGCGGCCTGGGGAGCCGACCGCATGGCGGGCGGTCTCGGCAACGATACCTTCGTCGTCGACGACGCGGGCGACCTGGTGCTGGAAAGCGCGGGCGAAGGCACCGACCTGGTCCAGTCGAGCATCACCTATACGCTGACCGACAATGTCGAGAACCTGACGCTGACCGGCGCCCTCGACATCGACGGCAACGGCAACGAACTGGCGAACCTCATCAACGGCAATACCGGCGCCAACGTCCTCGACGGCAAGGCCGGCGACGACACCATCAACGGCAACCTCGGCAACGACACCCTGATCGGCGGCGAGGGCGACGATATCCTGAATGGCGATGCCGGCGACGACCGCCTGCAGGGCGACAGCGGCAAGGACACGCTCAACGGCGGCGTCGGCGCCGACAGCATGGCCGGCGGCCTGGGCGACGACCTGTACATCGTCGACAACGCGGGCGACGTGGTCGCTGAGAACGCTGGCGAGGGCAACGACACGGTCCAGTCCTCGATCACGCACTACCCTGAGCGGCAATGTCGAGAACCTGACGCTGACGGGCGCCGGCGGCATCAACGGCACCGGCAACGCGCTCGACAACGTCGTCACCGGCAATAACGCGGCCAACCGGCTGAATGGCGACGCCGGCAACGATACGCTGGTCGGCAATGGCGGCGACGACATCCTCGACGGCGGCACGGGCGCGGACACCATGCAGGGCGGGATCGGCAACGACACCTATGTGGTCGACAACGCCGGCGACGTCGTGATCGAGGCGGCTGGCCAGGGCACCATCGACACCGTCCAGTCCTCGATCGACTACACGCTGGGCGCCAACGTCGAGAACCTGGAGCTGCTTGGCAGCGACAACCTGTCCGGCACCGGCAACACGCTGGCGAACAGCATCACCGGCAATGCGGGCAACAACCTGATCGATGGCGGCGCGGGCATCGACACGATGAGCGGCGGCCTTGGTGACGACACCTATATCGTCGACAACACGGGCGACGTGATCGTGGAAGGCGCTAACGCCGGCTCAGACGTGGCTTACTCGAGCGCCACCTATACGCTCAGCGCGAACGTGGAAAAACTGGTCCTGACCGGTGTGGCCGGCATCAACGGCACCGGCAACGCCCAGGACAACAACATCATCGGCAACGACGGCAACAACGTCCTGTCCGGCATGGCCGGCAACGACAGCATCGAAGGCGGCGCGGGCAACGACATCCTCGACGGCGGCACCGGCGCCGACCTGCTGGTCGGCGGCACCGGCAACGACACGTATATCGTCGACAGCGCGCTCGACGTCATCGTCGAAAACGCGGGCGAGGGCGTCGATACCGTCCAGGCCAGCTTCACGACGACGCTCGGCAACAACCTCGAAAACCTGACGCTGACCGGCACGGCCAACATCGACGGCAGCGGCAATGCGTTCGACAATGTCATCACCGGCAACGGCGGCAACAACGTCCTGAACGGCGGCGCCGGCAGCGACACGCTGCTGGGCGGCGCCGGCAACGACGTCTATGAAGTCGATGCATTCGACACGGTCGTCGAAGCCGCGGGCGCGGGCACCGACACGGTGCGCGCCGGCTTCAGTTACACCCTCGGCGCCAACGTCGAGAACCTGGTCCTGGCCGGCGGCGACCTGAACGGCACCGGCAATGCGCTCGCCAACGCCATCCTCGGCACGGCCGGCAACAACGTCCTCGACGGCGGCCTGGGCGCCGACACGCTCGATGGCGGCGCCGGCAACGACACCTATATCGTCGACAACAGCGCCGACGTGGTCGTCGAGGCGGCCGGCAACGGCGTCGACACGGTGCTGGCCAGCGCCAGCTACCAGCTCTCGGCCAACGTCGAGCACCTTAGCCTGACCGGCAGCGCCAATATCAACGGCGTCGGCAACGCGGGCGACAACACGCTCACCGGCAACAGCGGCAACAACCTGCTCGACGGCGGCCAGGGCGCGGACTTCTTGAACGGCGGCGCCGGCAACGACACGCTGGTTGGCGGCGAGGGCGACGACCGCCTCGACGGCGGCGTGGATGCCGACCTGATGCAGGGCGGCGCCGGCAACGACGTCTACCTGGTCGACAACGCGGGCGACACCATTGTCGAGGCGGCCGGCAACGGCATCGATACCGTCTACGCCAGCGCCAGCCATGTGCTGGGCGCGAACGTGGAAAACCTGGTCCTGACCGGCAGCACCGGCCTGCAAGGCACCGGCAACGCCTCCGACAACAGCATCACCGGTACCAGCGGCGACGACCGCATCGCCGGCATGGCCGGCAACGACATCCTCGCTGGCGGCGCCGGCAACGACCTGCTGCTGGGCGGCGCGGGCGCCGACACCTACCTGTTCGGCCTGGGGGACGGCCATGACCGCGTGGTCGATGCCGAGGGCAGCGGCACGCTGGCGATTCGCGGCGGCCTCACCGCCGCCGATCTCGACGCCACCCAGTCCGGCAACGACCTGGTGCTGACGATTCTCGCCACGGGCGAGAGCATCGTGCTGGCCGACTGGCTGGTGCAGTCCGAAGGCATCACCGAGATCGTGTTCGACGACGGCAGCGTGCTCGACCACGGCGGCATCGCCGGCCTGCTGAACGCGGCGCCGACGGCCTTCGACGACGTGCTGAGCGTCGGCGAGGACGACGGCGCGCTGCTGGTCCCGGTGACCCAGCTGCTGGCGAACGACAGCGACCCGGACTTCGGCGACGCCGTGACCGTGATCGCGGTCGGCGCCTCGAGCATTGGCGCCGGCATCGGCTTCGAAGACGGCCAGATCGTCTACGGCATCGGCGACGCCTGGCAGAGCCTGGCGGCTGGCGAGAGCGTCGAAGACAGCTTCAGCTACACCATCGCCGACGACATGGGCGAAACCTCGACCGCCATCGCGCACGTGACCATCATCGGCGCCAACGATGCGGCCGTGACCACGAGCGACGCCGGCGCCACCGTGGAAGGCAGCACGGGCGCCGTCACCGGCAACGTGCTGGCCAACGATAGCGACGTCGACCATGGCACCGTACTGCAGGTGGCCAATGCGGGCACCTATGCCGGCATCTACGGCAGCTTGACCATCGCCCAGGACGGCAGCTACAGCTACACGCTGAATAACGATGCCGCGAATGTGCAGGGCCTGAACGCGGGCGAACGCGTGACCGACACCTTTACCTATGTCGCCACCGACGGCATCGAAGGCGTGGCCTCGCACCTGGCGATCACGATCGCCGGCACCAACGACGCGCCGGTCGTCACGGCGGACGTGGCGCTGGTGGCGGAAGACGGCGTGCTGGCCGCCAGCGGCAACGTGCTGGCCAACGACAGCGATGCCGACAGCGGCGCCCACCTGAGCGTGGCGGCGCCCGGCTCCTACAGCGGCGCCTACGGCACCCTGGTGCTGGCGCAGGACGGCAGCTATACCTACAGCCTGGACAACACCCTGGCGAGCGTGCAGTCGCTGGCCGCCGGCCAGACGGTCGTCGACCGCTTCGATTACGTCGCCACCGATGGCGAGAGCGGGTCGCCTCGAACCTGGCCGTGACCATCAGCGGCACCAACGACGCTCCGGTCGTCACGGCCGACGTGGCGCAGGTGGGCGAGGACGGATCGATCAGCGCCGCCGGCAACGTGCTGGCCAACGACCTGGACGTCGACAGCGGCACGGTGCTGGCCGTCGCCGCCCCCGGCACCTATGCCGGCACCTACGGCAGCCTGAACCTGGCGGCCGACGGCAGCTATACCTATAACCTGAACAATGCGTCGAAAGCCGTGCAAGCGCTCGCCGCCGGCCAGACCGTGGTCGACAGCTTCGGCTACGCGGCCACCGACGGCAGGGCGCAGGTGGCGTCGACGCTCGCGATCACCATCACCGGCGCCAACGACGGGCCACTGCTGGCCGCCGACAGCGCGCGCATGACGGAAGATATGGCTGGCGTCAGCGGCAACGTGCTCGCCAACGACAGCGATGTCGATACCGGCACGGTGCTGGCGGTGACCAACGCCGGCACGCTGGCCGGTACCCAAGGCAAGCTGACGCTGGCGAAAGACGGCAGCTATGCTTATCAACTCGATGCGGCGGCGGCCCAGTCGCTCGGCCGCAAGGCCAGCGTGGCCGAGCACTTCGTGATCAACGCCAGCGACGGCATCGCCGCTGCGAGCTCGAACCTCGACATCACCGTGGCCGGCGCCAATGACGCGCCGATC
The DNA here is from genome assembly GCA_963729765.1 of uncultured beta proteobacterium. GTDB lineage: Bacteria > Pseudomonadota > Gammaproteobacteria > Burkholderiales > Burkholderiaceae_D > Telluria. Next base: position 144,919 of record CAVSPL010000009.1, read on the forward strand.
CTGGTCAAGGCGCTGGCGGACAAGGACGTCACCTTCAACAAGGCGTTCTCGTTCAAGCTCCCGGCCGACAGCTTCAAGGACATCGACCAGGGCGACAAGCTGACTTACACGGCCGCACTGGCCGACGGCGCGGCGCTGCCGTCCTGGCTGAAGTTCGATGCGGCCACCGGCACCTTCTCGGGCACCTCGCCCAAGCAGGCCGGCAAGATCGACGTGCGCGTCACCGCCACCGACCAGGCGGCGGACGGCAGCACCGTCGGCAGCCTGTCGGCGTCGGACGTGTTCTCGCTGGCGGTCAGCCATGGCAACGAAGGCGTCGGCAATGGTTCGGACGCCCCACCGGCCGGCCACGACGAGAACCAGAACGACGGTCCGGGCACTTCGCCGGGCAATCCGGGCTCGAGCGGCGGCAAGAAGCTGAGCCTGTCGATCAACCTGAGCGCGGCCAACGGCGTCGCCACGCTGGCGGTCGCGGCATCGGTGGAATCGAGCGCCGGCGGCACCGGATCGACCGTCCCGGCCTACCTGAACTTCAACAAGGTCACCGAATATGCACTGCCGGCCAGCAGCAGCATCGGCAACAGCACGTCGGCGCAAAGCTTCGGCCTCTGGCTGGCGGTCGACCTGGCCGTGTCGGCGGCGCAGGCCGACAAGCAGTCGCTGAGCTGGACCGCCGAGCGCAATGGCGCCGACACCACCGTGCTGGCACAGGCGAGCTCCGGTTTCCTGGGCTCGACCACGGCCTTCGGCGGCGGCCAGGTGTCGCTGGCGGCTATCGGCGGCGCGACTTTGAGGGGCTTCGAGGGCCTGGGCAGGGCACCAAGAAAATCAAATAAACGGGATGGGTACCAATCGTGAAAAACCGAAGCTCCAACGCGAATCGCAGCGCCCTCGATTTCTCGCCGCCGCTGCTGCGCCTGCAGACGGCGGCGCCGAATCCCCTCGGGCGCAAGGTGCTGTGGGCCTTGCTGCTGCTGTTGGCGGGGATCGCCCTGTGGTCCTACTTCGGCCGCCTCGACATCGTCGCGGTCGCCGAAGGCAAGCTGGTCCCGCAGAGCTATGTGAAGATCGTCCAGCCGGCCGAATCGGGCATCGTCAAGGAAATCCTGGTGCGCGAAGGCGATACCGTGCGCGCCGGGCAGGTCCTGATGCGCATGGATACCCTGCTGACCGACGCCGACGCCAGCTCGGTGCAGTCCGACCTGCAAGGCAAACGCCTGGCGCTGCGCCGGGTCGACGCCGAACTGGCGAACGCGCCCTTCGAACTGAAAGCGGGCGACTCGGCCCACCTGGCCGCCGCCGCGCAGGCGCAGTACCGCGCCGACCGCGCCGCCTTCGAGGCCGCGCTGGCCGAAGAACGCAGCCACCTGGCCAAGGCGCGCCAGGACCTGGCCGCCGCGATCGAGGTCGAACGCAAGTTCAGCACGGTCCTGCCGCATTACCGCGAACAGGAAAAGGCCTTCGAGAAGCTGGGGCGCGACGGCTTCGCCAACGGCGTGCTGGTGAGCGACAAGCGGCGCGAACGCATCGAGAAGGAGCAGGAGCTGGCGACCCAGGCGCACATGATCGAGTCGGCCCGCGCCGGCGTCCAGCAATCGGAAATGAAGCTGGTGCAGATCGACTCGGACTACCGGCGCCAGCTGCACGTCGAACGCGGCGAAGCCCAGCGCGCGGTCGACCAGCTGGCGCAGGAACTGGCCAAGCAGACCCACCGCAAGGAGCTGATGGAACTGAAGGCGACCCAGGACAGCGTGGTGAAGGACCTGGCGACCCATTCGATCGGCACCGTGGTCCAGCCCGGGACCGTGCTGCTGACCCTGGTGCCGCGCAACGAAAGCCTGCGCGCCGAAGTCTGGCTGTCGAACGACGACATCGGCTTCGTCAAGGAAGGACAGACCGTGCGCATGAAATTTGCCGCCTTCCCGTTCCAGAAATACGGCATGGTGCAGGGCAGGGTGGAGCACATCGGCGCCGATGCGAGCGACGCCAGCCAGCGAAGGCGCGCCGAACGCCGCCCCGGGCGAAGCGAAGCGCTCGACCTACAAGGCGCTGGTCGCGTTGGACGCCGCCGCTCTGGAGGCCGACGGCGCGCGCTTCCCGCTCAGCGCCGGCATGCAGGCGAATGCCGAAATCCTGCTCGGCACCCGTACCGTGCTCGAGTACCTGCTGTCGCCGATGCAGAAGGCCTGGCACGAAGCGGCGCGCGAGCGCTGAACCGGTGTCGATGTAAAAAGGGCGCGTGGCGGGAATTCCCGCGACGCGCCCTTTTTTATGCCCCGGCCGGGGCAGTGTGCTGTCCTTACTGCTTGAGCACCCGGCGCAGCGTCGTCGACAGGTCTTCCGCCGAAAACTTGGCCACATAGGCATCGGCGCCCACGTTCTTGACGTGTTCTTCGTTCGTCGTGCCCGACAGCGAGGAGTGGATCACCACCGGCAGGTTGGCGAAGCGCGCGTTCTTCTTGATGTTGCGGGTCAGCGTGAAGCCGTCCATTTCCGGCATCTCGAGGTCGGTCAGCACCAGGGCGACGCGGTCGTAGACGCTCTTGCCCTCGGTCTCGGCCGCGTTGGCGATCGAGTTCAGCTGGTCCCAGCACTCCTTGCCGCTCTTGGTCATGATGAAGGGCAGGCCCATCGCGTCCAGCCCCTGCTCGATCAGGGCGCGCGCGACGACCGAATCGTCCGCCGCCAGGATCACGGAACCCGGCTTGATCTGGATCTTCGCGCCGACCGTCTGCTGGCTGATTTCCGGACCGCTGTCCGGATTCATGTTGCGCAGGATGGTCTCGACGTCGAGCACCTGGGCCAGGCGGATCGGTGCGCCGTTCTCGCCTTCCAGGCGCGCGATGCTGGTGACGATGCTGCTGCCGGCGCTCTTTTCGGCCGACATCACCTGGCTCCAGTCCAGGCGCACGATTTCCTCGACGCTCTCGACCGCGAACGCCTGGGTGGTGCGGGCGAACTCGGTGACCAGCATGATGTTCAGCCCGGTCTTGGGCTTGACGCCGGCGATGGCCGGCAGGTCCAGCACCTGGATGATCTGGCCGCGCAGGTTGACCACGCCCAGCACGTGGGCGGGCGAACCGGCCACGGCCGTAATTTCCGGCATGGCCACGATTTCGCGGATCTTGAACACGTTGATGCCGAACAGCTCGTTTCGATCGCCGTTCTCGTCGCCGCCCAGGCGGAAGAGCAAGAGCTCGAATTTGTTGGTGCCCGCCAGATTGCTGCGCTCGTCGACTTCCTGCTGAACCGATTTCATATCTTGTCCTGAAAAGTTATAGTGCCATCAGGAAAGTATTCTAAACGTGAAATTGCCGAAACCGGTCAAACAATTCTCAGACTGGCATCGGTTTATTGCTGTTCAGGTCCAAAAAACCACGAATTAGACGATATGCCTTCCAGACCCATGCCACCGTCCATATCAGCCATGCAAGGGGAATGCCGATAATGGTGGCGAACAGGATGCCGCCCACCGACCATCCACAGCGCGTAAAACCAGAACGAGCGGATCATCCAGCTATGGTGGCTGTAGACGATGGTGCCGCTGGTATCCGGGCGCTTGATGTAGTTGACGATCAGCGGCAGGAAGGACAGCATGCCGAGCGAAAAGAAGAAGGTGCAGGCGTGCACCAGGTACAGGATGCGCGCCATCTGCTTGGCGTCTTCGGTACCGCTGTCCAGGACGAGTTGTTGCGACATGAATGGCTCCTTGCGGGACGACCCCGCTTTGGCCCCGATTGTAGCAGCCATTTGTGGCGATTTCGCTAACGTTTCAACACTGCATCCTATAGTTTCGACTGCACCCAGGCCACGATATTGCCCGCATCCATGGCGCCCGGCTGGCGCGCCACCTCGCGTCCGCCCCTGAACAGGGCCAGCGTCGGGATGCTGCGGATGCCGAACTGCGCCGACAGATCCTGGGCGCGCTCGGTATCGACCTTCAGCAGGCGCACGCGCGGCTCGAGCCGGGTGGCCGCCTGCGCATAGCCGGCGCCATCATCTTGCACGGGACCGCACCATTCGGCCCAGAAGTCGACCAGCACCGGGATGTCGTTGCGGGCGACGTGCTTGTTGAAACGCTCGGCCGTGACGTCGAGCGGACGCCCGGCGAAGAGGGGCGCGGCGCATTTGCCGCAGACGGGGTTGTCCGCCAGGCGGGCCTGGTTCAGGCGGTTGACGGCGTCGCAGGCGGGGCAGACGATGTGGATGGCGTCGGTCACGGGGAATCCTTCACAAGTGAAGTGTTGGCGATATTCTAAGGCGAGTGCGCCGCCCGTGCCGCGCACGGTTTCGCACGCCGCGGCTCAACCATGCGCCCAGGTGAGCGCGAGGCGCGTAAAATCGGCCCATCATAATTGCAAAATCGTCAATGAAAAAACTGATTGATGCCGTAACTGAGGCCGCCACCCCGCTGATCGGTTGCGCCGGCTGGACTGTTCCCAAGGAAGCGGCTGCGGCCTTTCCCGAAGCCGGCAGCCACCTGGAACGCTATGCCGCCGTGTTTCCGGTGGTCGAGGTCAATTCGTCCTTCTACAAGCCGCACCGCCCGCAAACCTGGGCGCGCTGGGCCGAGAGCGTGCCGGAGGATTTCCGCTTCTCGGTCAAGGTGCCGCGCGCGATCACCCACGATGCCCAGATGCGCGACATCGACGAACTGCTGGCGCGCTTCGCCGGCGAGGTCGGGGAGTTGAAGCACAAGCTCGGCTGCCTGCTGGTGCAAACCCCGCCCAAGCTCGGCTTCCACGACCAGACCGCGCGCGACTTCTTCATGAAGCTGCGAGGATAGCTTCGGCTGCATGATCGCCTGCGAAGGGCGCCATCCGAGCTGGTTCAGCGAGATCGCCACCGAAGTGCTGCGCGAACGGCGGGTCACGCGCGTGATCGCCGACCCGGCCGCCGGCCAGCCCGGCCCGCACGTGCCGACCACGAACGACATCTACGTGCGCCTGCATGGGGCGCCGCGCATTTATTATTCGTCGTATTCGCGCGAGTACCTCGATGCGCTGGTGCGCGACATCGCCGTGCACCGTGCCGCCGGGCGCCGGGTCTGGTGCATCTTCGATAACACCGCGGCCGGCGAAGCGGTGCAGAATGCGCTCGACGTGCTGCGCGCCTGCGGGGAAATCGAGCCGCCCCCGGCCTGATTGTCATCCTTCCAAGGCGACGGCAAGCTTTCGCTTTTTATTCGGCTAGAATCGCACACGTGAATCCTTCCTCGCCCCCGCTACCGTTTCCGATCCGGCCCGGGTGCCCGCCCGGCGCCTGCGTCTGCGAGCGCGAGCGCCTGCTGCGCGAACCCGATGCCGATATGCGTCCGCTGGCGCTCGACCGCAAGCAGGAATCCCGGCTGATCGAACGGATCGAGCGGATCGACAGCTATGCCGACCTGCGGCATGTGCAGGAACTGATCCGGAAGAATATCGGCGCCGAGCTGCACATCGCGCCGGGGCCGAAGGAAGTGCGCACGATGCGCGGCATCATCATCGTGCTCGAGGAGAAGCCGGGGCTGTGCAAGAAGGTGCGCCAGTCGGTGCCGGCGGCGGTGCGCAAGCGCCTGCAGGAAAAGCCCGAGATCGCCTGGGCCATCCTGGATGCCGGCGACCTGTTCGGATCGGACTGAACACGCCCGCTCCGGCGCGCGGCCTCAGCGCTTGTTGCGCATCACCAGCATCGACCCCAGCGCCAGCGCGATCAGCCATGCGGTGCCGGGTTCGGGCAACTCGGTCGGCTTGGGCTGCGGCCGTCGCTGGCCGGCATGGCAGGCGCGGCGTCCCCGGGCTGCGGGTCGCCGCCGAGCCCGGGCTGGGTGGCGACCGGCTCCGACGGCGCCAGCGGGACGGCGCCGGCATGCCCGGGCTTCGCCGGCGCCGCGTCGTCGATTGCGTCACATCGGTCGCCACGACCAGCGCCGGCGCCGACGAGACCCGGGGTCCGCTGCCGTATCCGGCACTGGCTGCGCTGCGCCCGGCGTAGTGGCGACACAGCGGCGTCAGCGGCCCGGTCCCGAAACGGTCGGCGAACGAGGGCATGCGCGGCGAGTGCGCGGCGGTGGTCCGGTCCGTCGTGATGGATGTCGACTTCGCCGGCGCTTGCGTTGGCCAGGGCCGGCAACTGGGGCTGCTGGCCGAGCGCAGGGAGGTCGCCTTCATCGGCCAGGTCGGCGCTGGCGTTTTGCAGGCTGCCTTCGTCGCCCTTCGTAGGCGGCATCGAGCAATTCCGCGCTGGGCGCGTGCGCCTCGACCGGGAACTGGGCGACATCGGAAATCCGGTTCGCGCAACGGGTGCGCATCTCGTTCTTGCCATCGGAGAGCAGGGTTTCGCCTTCGCGCAGCATGACTTTCTTCGCCGTCCAGTACACCTTGTCGCCCTTGCGGTAGGACACGTGTACCGCGCGCGGCTTGGCGACGGTGACCGCATGCGCGCGGCTGAGGTCGAAGCTTGCGTAATGCGTGGCGACGACCTTGTCGCTGCGGACGATGCGTACCAGTTCCGCCTGGCTGGCGACGCCGCCGGGCACGACCGAGTAAGGATACACGCGGCGCGGGGCGTGTTTGACTTGCGCCTGGGCCAGCGCCGCTGGCGCGGCCTTGCGGCGTTGCCTGGTTCGTCGCGGCCGCGATCGGATCGGGACCGAAGTCCAGCGCCGAGCGCCACCGCGCAGCCGGCGAGGCCGAGCAGGACAAGCGCGGCGAAGGGCCGCCGGCTTTGTGCGCGGCGTGCGATGCGTCGGGTATAAGGGTAGCTTCGGTCCATGGCAAGACAGAGTAGGAGAATTCCTACAGGATTAAATCATTGCCTACAGTAAAGCTACTAGATTTCCTCAAAATCATCAATTCTGTTGGAGAAATGCGCTCAATTCGCCGGATGAAACCGCTGGCGCACGTTCAGACCTTGACCAGATATTTCATGACAAAGCCGACGACCAGCGTTGCAGCCATCACCAGCGACAGCGCGCCATGCAGGGTGTCGGAACCGATCGACACCTCGCGCGTCATCTCTTCCTTGCTCATCTTCGCCACCCGCGACAGGACGACCGGCCGCAGCAGGCCCTGGATGCCGAGCAGGATCAGGCCCAGTCCGATCATGGTTTCGCCGATCAGGCCTTGCCTGAGTCCGCTCCAGACGCCGATGCCGCCGAGGATGGTCCCGAACAGGAACCAGAACAGGCGCGAGGCCGTGTAGCGCGAGAATTTCGAAGTGTCCATGGATGAATACGCTGTCAAAACCGCATTATAGTGGGGCCGCTGCTGCCACCCGCGGCTTGATGATGACCAGCGCCAGCGAGGCGACGACCAGCACGATGCCGGCCCATTGCCAGGGTGTGATGGTTTCTCCCAGCCCCAGCATCCCGGCCGCGATGCCGACCGGCGGCACGGCCAGGGAAAACGGCGCGACGCGGTTGGCCGGATGGCGCTTGAGCAGGCCGGTCCACATCGCGTAGCCGAGGATGGTGGCGAACCAGCCCAGGTAGGCCATCGAGGCCCAGGCCGTGCTCGACACCGCCTGCCAGTCCCAGCGCGTCGCCGGCGGGTCGAAGGCCAGCGAGAGCAGGATGAAGGGCAGGATCGGCACCATGCTGCTCCAGACCATGAAGGGCAGCACGTCGAAGCGCGGCGTGCTGCGCTGGGCGATGCGCACGACGATGTTCGAGGCCGCCCACATCGCCGCCGAGGCGATGCTGAGCAGGAAGCCCGGCGAGCGTCACGTTCGAACCGCGCCCGAGGGCGTCGACGCACAGGCAGGCCAGGCCCAGCGCCGCGATCCCCATCGCCGCCTGCAGCCTGCGTCCGACCTTTTCCTTCAGGATCAGCCACGCGAACAGGGCGGTGAAAAACACCTGCATCTGCAGCATCACCGGCGCCAGCGAGGCCGACATGCCCGCGCGCAGCGCCAGGAACAGCAGGCCGAACTGGCCGACACCCTGGAACAGGCCATACAGGACAACGAAGCGCGGCGCCAGCTTGGGCGGACGGACGAACAGCAGCAGCGGCAGGAGCGCGAACAGGTAGCGCCCGGCGCCAAGCTGGAAGGGCGTGACTTCGCGCAGGCCGAGTTTCATGGCCACGAAGTTGGTGCCCCATACGACAACGACGCACAGGGCCGCAGCATAGTCGCGCCCCTGCAGTGCGCCGCTGGATTCGCTCATCTTAATGCGCGTGCCCGCCGCCGAGATAAGCGGCCACCACCTTCGGATCGTTTTTCAGGCTCTCCGCCGGGCCGTGCACCGAGATGCGGCCGTTTTCCAGCACGTAGCCGTAGTCGGCGACGTTCAGCGCGGCGGCCGCGAACTGCTCGACCAGCAGCATGGTCACGCCTTCGCGATTTCAGGCGCGTGATGATGCGGAAGACCTCTTCGACCAGGATCGGCGCCAGGCCCATCGAGGGTTCGTCGAGCAGCACCACGTCCGGGTTGAGCATGACGGCGCGCGCCATCGCCAGCATCTGCTGCTCGCCGCCGGAGAGCGTTCCGGCCAGCTGGTTGCGGCGTTCTTTCAGGCGCGGGAACAGCTCCATCGCCTTTTCCAGGTCGCGCTGGACGTCGCCTTTCGGGCGCGCCCGCGTGAAACGGGGGAAGGCGCCCAGCAGCAGGTTGTCGGTCACGCTCATGGTCGGCGAACACGCGCCGGCCCTCGGGCGAATGGGCCAGGCCGGCGCGCGCGATGCGGTGCGAGTCGAGGCCGGTGATGTCCTTGCCGCCCAGGCTGATCGAGCCGGCCGTCGGCTTGATCATGCCCGAGATGGCGCGCATGGTGGTGGTCTTGCCGGCGCCGTTCGAGCCGATCAGGGTCACGAGCTTGCCCTGCGGGACCTCGAGCGAAATGCCGTGCAGCACCTGCACCTTGCCGTAGGCCGCTTCCAGATTCTGGATCGTTAGCATGGTCTCTCCTCAGACTGCGGCCGCGGCCGGTGGGGTGGCTTCGCTGGCGCCGCCGAGATAGGCCTCGATGACTTTCGGATCGGCCTGCACCTTGGCCGGGATGCCCTCGGCGATCTTCTGGCCGAAGTCGAGCACGGTGACCGTGTCCGAGATCGACATCACGACGTCCATGTGGTGCTCGATCAGGATGATGGTGATGCCGTGGTCGCGGATCTTGCGGATGATCGCCATCAGCTCGCGGATGTCCGGGGCGGTGAGGCCCGCGGCCGGTTCGTCGAGCAGCAGCAGCTGCGGGTTCAGCCCCAGCGCGCGCCCGATCTCGAGCAGGCGCTGCTTGCCGTAGGGGAGGTTGCGCGCCTCCTCGTCGGCCAGGTCGGACAGCCCGACGAAGTCGAGGATCGCCGCCGCGCGCTTGCGCGCCGCCGCTTCCTCGCGGCGCATGCGCGGCGTGGTGACCATCGCATCGAACACGGTCGAGCGGAAGGTGTGGTGCAGGCCGACCAGCACGTTTTCGGTGGCCGTCATTTCGCCGAACAGCTGCACGTTCTGGAAGGTGCGCGCGATGCCGCCGCAGCGCGATCTGCGGAGGGCGTGCGCCCGCTGATCGGCTGGCCGGCGAACACGACGCCGCCCGCGGTCGGCTTGTAGATGCCGGTCAGGACGTTCATCATCGTGCTCTTGCCCGAGCCGTTCGGGCCGATCAGGCCGTGCACCGAACCGCGCGCCACGTTCAGGTCGACCAGGTTCAGCGCCTTCAGGCCGCCGAACTGCATCAGGATCTGCTCGCGCCTGCAGCAGGACGCCGCCGGCCTCGCCCTTGGCCACGCCTTCGAAGGGATCGGCCGCCGCGTCCAGCCCGACCGCGCGCACGTGCGCCGCGCGCCGTCCCAGCAGCTGGCGGAAGAAGCCGACGATCCCGTCCTGCAGGTAGTAGACGACGAACAGCGTCATCAGGCCGAAGATGGTCAGGCGCCAGTCGACCATGTTCTCGATCCGGTACGACCAGATCGCCAGGCCGATGGTGGCGACCAGCGGCACGATCACCTTGCGCGGCGAGGCGCGTTTTCTTCGCCAGCGCGATCGCCGAGCCGATCACGCCCAGCACGGCGGCGGCGACGGCGATCTGGCGGAACAGGGCGATGTCGGACAGCAGGCTAGGCAGCATCACGACGATGATCGCGCCCAGGATCGCGCCCACGCGCGTCTTGCGCCCGCCCATGATCACGGCCAGCAGGAACAGGATGGTGAGTTCGAAGTTGTAGGTGTTCGGCGAGATGTACTGCTCCGAATACGCGTACAGGCTGCCGGCCAGGCCGGCGAAGCCGGCGCTGATCACGAAGGCATACACCTTGTAGCGGTAGACCGACACGCCCATGCAGTCGGACGCGATCGGGCTGTCGCGCAGCGCCTCGAAGGCGCGCCCGATGTTCGACTTGAGCAGGCGGTGCACCAGCACCAGCGACAGCACCATGAACACGGCGACCATGTAGAAATACTGGGTCTCGTTCAGGTCCGTGCCCAGCACCTTCGGTTTCGGCACCATGATGCCGAGCGGGCCTTCGGTGAGGAAGGTCATCTCGTTGATCATGATCTGGACGATGGTGCCGAAGGCCAGCGTGACCATCGCCAGGTAGGGGCCGGTCACGCGCAGCGCCGGCAGCGCCAGCACGGCGCCGAACAGCGCCGTGATGCCGATGCTGGCGGGCACGGCGAGGAACCAGGGCGCGCCCAGCTTCATCACCAGCACGCCGGTGACGTAGGAACCGACGCCGAACAGGCCGGCGTGGCCGAGCGAGACCTGGCCGGTGTAGCCGACCACGATGTCCAGGCCGAACAGCAGGATCGCGTAGATCAGGATGGTTTCGGCCAGGTGGATGTAATAGGGATTCGGTGAAGACGTGCGGGAACACCGCCAGCACGATCAAGCCGACGACGCTGGCGGCAAGCAGGGATTTATTTTTCATCATGGTCAGACTTTCTTGATCGCGGCCTTGCCGAACAGGCCGGACGGTTTCACCGCCAGCACCAGCAGCAGCAGGATCAGGCCCGGCACTTCCTTGTAGCCGGTCGAAATGTAGTAGCCGGTCGCGGTTTCCGCGATGCCCAGGATCAGGCCGCCGACGATGGCGCCCATGCCGCGAGGTCAGCCCGCCGATGATGGCCACCGCGAAGGCTTTCAGGCCGAGCGAGGCGCCCATGGTGGCGCTGGTGAGCGTGAGCGGCGCGATCAGGGCGCCGGCGAAGGCCGCCGTGGCCGAGGACAGCGCATACGAGAAGGTGATCACGCGGCCCGTGTTAATGCCCATCAGGCCGGCCGCGTCGCGGTCGTTCGAGGTGGCGACGACGGCCTTGCCGTAGATCGACTTGCGGTTGAAGATCTCGACCGCGAGCATGATCGCCAGCGCGCCGATGATGACCGCCACCTGCATCGGCTGCACGTTGGCGCCCATGAACTGGAACGGGGTCGAGGAGAGCGGCGAAGGGAAGGGCAGCACGTCCTTGCCCCAGATGTTCTCGGCGACGTTCTTGAAGATGATGGCCAGCGCGATGGTCGACATGATCCAGCCGAATTCGGATTTGATCTTGATGGCCGGACGCACGCCGATCCATTCGACGAACATGCCCTGCAGCGCGCCGAAGGCGATCACCAGCGGGATCATCAGCCAGTAGCTCATGTAGGGGCCGCCGTGGATGCCGCCCACGAAGGACAGGCCGACCAGGGCGCCCAGCATGAGCGCCTCGCCCTGGCCGAAATTGAGGGTGCCGGAAGTGGCGAAGGTAAGTTGATAGCCGAACGCGACGACGGCATAGATCATGCCGAGCGCGATTCCGCTGAAGACGAGCTGCAGAAGGATATCCATGAGTTTCACCATTAGGAGGCGCGCGGTCGCAGGACCCGGCGCCTCCGGTCAACAAGAAAATGGCCAGCCAGGAGTCTACCCGGACTGGCCACGATTGAAGCATCCTGCTGTTGCCTTACTTGGCGTGGACCACGCGGCCGCCGCGCACTTCGCCGAACACGGTGTTGTTGAAGTTGATGGCTTCGTGGTCGGTCTTCGAGTACGGCTTCTCGTAGGTGGTGACGACGCCTTCGACCTTGGTGTTCAGGTTTTCCAGCGCGGCGACGATCTTCGGTCCTTCGGTCGAATTGGCCTGCTTCATGGCCGCGGCCAGCAGGTAGATCGAGTCATAGCCCTGCGCGGCCGACACGGCCGACGGCATGCGTCCGCCCGGCGGGCTGTAGGCTTTCACGTAGGCGTCGATGAAGGCCTTGCGCTTGGGCGTATTCGGCTCCTGGATGAAGGTCTGCGGCATGCGCGTGCCTTCGCCGTTCTTGCCGGCGTTGTCGACGAAGTTGGCCATCGAGAGCGTCCAGCTGCCGATCATCGGCACTTTCCAGCCCAGCTTTTCCATGCCGTTGGCGATCTGGGCCAGCTCGGGGCCGATGCCGTAGGTCAGCACGGCTTCGGCGCCGGCCTGCTTGGCTTTCAGCAGCTGGGAGGTCATGTCGACGTCCTGCAGGTTGTATTTCTCGACGGCGACCGGCGTGATGCCTTTCTTCTCGAGCGCCTTTTCGAGGTCGGCGCGGCCGAGCTGGCCGTAGTTGGTCGAGTCGGCCAGGATGGCGACCTTCTTGAAGCCGCGGCGGCCGATGGCTTCGTCGACGATCATCTGCGACTGGATCGCGTCGCTGGCCGAATTACGGAAGACGAAATTCATCGGCTGGGTGGCGAATTGCTGGGTGACGATCGAGCCGGTGGCGACGTTGTTCATCACCGGGATCTGCGCCTGCTGGTAGAAGCGCTGCGAGGCCAGGGCCACGCCGGTGTTGATGTAGCCGACGGTGGCGACGACGCGTTCCTTGTTGATCAGCTCCTGGGCGATCTGCACGCCGCGTTCGTTCTTGGCTTCGTCGTCGCGCTCGATCAGCTGGATCTGGCGGCCGAGCACGCCGCCGGCGGCGTTGATCTCGTTGACGGCCAGCTTGACGCCGTCACGCATCGACACGCCCATCGGCGCCGAGCCGCCCGTGAATGGACCGGACACGCCGATCTTGATCGGCTCCGCAGCCATGCCGGACATCGAAAAACCCAGTGCTACCCCTGCAACCAATGCCTTCAACTTGAAATTCATTGCCGTCTCCGTAGTATGTTTTTTGGTCATTCCGTACGCCGGACTGCGCGCAAAAAACTGCCGCTCCAGTGCCAGTCGACCAACTCATTGTAGGTTAGCAATCGGCCAACAGCAATCGATTGCTATGACGCATCGCACCATGCGAACAACATAAAGCCGCGTAAGAAAATGGTAAGGAAAAGGAGCGTATGCACGGGCAAAATAAAAGAGGCCGCACATGCCGTGCGGCCTCCCTGTTTTGGTGCGTTTTTGCGGCAGCGCGATGGCTGCCGCGCGCGGCTCAGCGCCGGCGGTAGCCGCCGTGGTGATGACCGCCGCCACCCCAGCTGCGGCCGAAGCTGAAGCCCAGGCCGATCGACACCGGCGGATACCAGTACGGATCCTGGACGTATAGACCGGCGGCGGCGCGTAGACCGGCGCGCCATACACAGGCGCGCCATACACCGGCGCGCCGTACACCTGGCCGGCCGGCCACGACGGGCGCCGGATTGGTCGACGACGTCCGAACTGGTGACGACGCCGGCGTCGCCCGGCGCGTTCGCCGGTGCCGAGCGGTACCGGCGTCACCGAGACGACTTGCCAGCCGTTCGGATCGTTCGATTGGGCATAGCCACGGGTGCCGTAATTCGCCGGGCCGGGGCCGGGCGTGGCGCAGCCGGCCAGAGCGGCCAGCGAAGCAAATACGAAAATGAGTTTTTTCATGACGGTCCTCCTGATGACGCCATGATAGTTTTTTCGTGTCCATTTTGGCAGGGAATTACAGTTGGTTACACCTCGGTCGGCTTTGCAGCATTCGCGCGCATCAGGCGAGCTCCTCGCCGCGCGCGGCGCTGCCGGAAACGAAGGGCGCCAGCGGAACGGCGTTCGCGATCGCCAGGTAGCCGGCATTGTTCGGGTGCAGGTGGTCGCCGCTGTCATAGGCCGGCAGCATGCGGGTCGGGCTGGCCGGGTTGCGCAGCGCCAGGTCGGTGTCGAGCAGGCCATCGAATTCGCCGCTGGCGCGCAGCCAGTCGTTCACCGCGCGCCGCACCGCCTTCGCGCGCCGGCGTGAAATACACGAAGCCCTCGAAGGGCGGCAGGGTGGCGCCGATGATGCTGAGCTCGCGCGCGTGCGCACGGGCGATCAGCTGGCGGTAGCCGGCAATGAGCTCGCCGGCCGGGATCGGGTTCGAGCCGGGGCTGTAGCTGATGTCGTTGATGCCGATGAAGGCAATCAGGTAGCGCACGCCGGCGGTGGCCAGCACGTCGCGGTCGAAGCGCTCGAGCGTGTCGTGCCCCGCCAGCAGCGCCGTGCTGTAGTCGTTCAGCAGCAGGTTGGCGCTGATGCCGCGGTTGACGACGCCGATCCTGCCGGCCGCGCCGAGCGTGGCCTGCAGGCGCCGCGCCAGGTAGTCGGGCCAGCGGTTGTTGGCATTCGCGCTGCTGCCCTGGCCGTCGGTGATCGAATCGCCCAGGGCCACCAGGCAGGGCGCGGCGGCATCGACGTCGACCTCGGTCAGGAAGGGCCAGGAGCCGAGCGTGCGCGCGACCGGCAGCGAAATGGTGGACGTGTAGTCGCCGGCGAGCGAGACATAACTGGTCTGCAGCGCGGCGTTGTGCAGCGTGGTCGCTTGCGCACTGCCGGGCAGGTAGAGGCTGATGGCGAGGTCGGCCTGGTTCGGCACCGGCAAGTCGACCGGGTCGGACAGGGCCGGGGCGCCGGCCGGAATCGTGATCGCGGCGGCGCCGCCGAAGCGCAGCTCGCGCAGGCTGGCCGCGTTGATGGCCGCGCCGCTGGAACGCAGGGCGATGCTGGCGCGGCCGATGCGCAGCGGCGTGGAACCCATCTCGTTCGACACGCGGATGCGCACCCGGCTGCCGCCGATGCTGGCGCGCACGACCAGGCGCAGGGTCTGGCCGGTAAAGGTCTGGGTGCTGGCCGCGGGCGGCGGCCCGGCCGGGGCCGTGCCCCAGGTCGCGCACCAGCGCACGGCGCCGCCGGCCTGGGCGCGCGCGCGCGGTGCGGGAACAGCGGCGGCCGCGGCGAGCGTGGCGGCGAGCAGGGGGCCGGTTTTCAGGAAGGCGCGCCGGTTCAAGCCGGCGTCAGGGGCGGGCGCTGCATCTTTCATGTGATTGCTCTCGCGGACAGGTTGGCGGAACCGGCAGCGCCATGCGGGGCGCAGGAACCAATCTAAATCGCGGGAGCCCGGTCGCTCAAGGGATGCACGACAGGGGATTTGCGGCGGCGCAGAGTTTGCTGAGAATTGCCTTGGGGTTCAGCATTGTTTACTGCCCCAACACCGCCAACACGCCATCCAGCCCGCTGAAATTGAGCGCCACGTCCGCCTGCGCCCGCACCACCGGCTTGGCGCGAAACGCCACCGACAAGCCCGCCGATGCCCATCATCTTGAGGTCGTTGGCGCCGTCGCCCATCACGATCGCGCGCCGCGTGTCCACGCCGAGTTCCGCGCATACCCGCTCCACGGTGCGCATCTTTTCCTCGGCATCGACGATCCCGCCAACACCCGGCCGGTCAGCCGGCCGTCCTCGATCTCGAGCACGTTCGCATGCGTATAGTCCAGGCCGAGCCGCGCCTTGAGGCGGTCGGTAAAGAAGGTGAACCCGCCCGACACCAGCAGCGTCTTCAAGCCGGCCGCGCGCACCGCGGCGAGCATGGTTTCGCGCACCCGGCGACAGGCGCAGCCGCTCTTCGTACACGCGCTTCGAGCGCCGACGCTTCCAGGCCCTTGAGCAGCGCGACGCGCGCGCGTCAGGCTGGCGGAAAAATCGAGCTCGCCGCGCATCGCCGCTTCGGTGATCTCCGAGACCTCGGCCTTCAAGCCCTGCATGTCCGCGATCTCGTCGATGCATTCGATCGTGATCAGGGTCGAGTCCATGTCCATCGCCACCAGCGAAAAGTCGGCCAGCGTGCGCCCGGCGGCGATGAAGGTCGCGTCGACCCGGGCGGCCAGCGCCGCCGCCTGCACCGGCTTCCACGACGTCCGGCGCGAGACGCCACGTCTTCGCAGCGCAGCGCACGCGACGGCAAGTCCGCTGACCCGCGCCGGCGACGCCAGCGCCGCAATCGCTTCCAGCGTGGACGCCATCGGCCCCGGGCCCTTGTAACACCAGATTCATCATCGTCATGCGAGTAGTTGTTTGATGGTTTGCTTCACCTGCAGCACCCGCGCCGCCAGGTCCGGCATGGCGGCGGTGATGCGCAGCTTGTCCTGGCCGGCCAGCTTGATGTGGCGGTTCTTCTGGATCAGCGTGATGATCTTGATCGGGTCGATCGGCGGCTTTTCCATGAACTGCAGGCTGGCCGCTTCGCTGTGGGCGTCGATCTTGACGATGCCCACGGTCTTCGCCGCGATGCGCAGGCGGTGCGTCTCGATCAGGGCCTTCACCTGCTCGGGCAGTTTGCCGAAGCGGTCGATCAGCTCTTCCTGCATGTCGTCGATCTTGCCTGGCGTTTCGCAGTTGGCCAGGCGCTTGTAGATCGACAGGCGCTCGTGCACGTCGCCGCAGTAGTCGTCGGGCAGCAGGGCCGGCACGTGCAGGTTGATCTCGGTGGTGGTCGACAGCGGCGCGGCCAGGTCGGGCTCCTTGCCGGCCTTGAGCGAGCGCACCGCTTCGTTGAGCATGTCGGTATACAGCTGGAAGCCGATTTCCTGCATCTCGCCCGACTGGTTCTCGCCCAGCACTTCGCCGGCGCCGCGGATCTCCAGGTCGTGCATGGCGAGATAGAAGCCGCTGCCCAGTTCTTCCATCGCCTGGATCGCGTCCAGGCGGCGCTGCGCCTGCTTGGTCAGGGTCTGCACGTCGGAGACCAGCAGGTAGGCATAGGCCTGGTGGTGCGAGCGGCCGACGCGGCCGCGCAGCTGGTGCAGCTGCGCCAGGCCGAACTTGTCGGCGCGGTGCATGATGATGGTGTTGGCGGTCGGCATGTCGATGCCGGTCTCGATGATGGTCGTGCACAGCAGGATGTTGAAGCGCTGCTGCCACGAAGTCGCGCATCACCTGTTCCAGGTCGCGCTCGTGCATCTGGCCGTGGGCCACGCCGATGCGCGCTTCCGGCAGCAGCGCCTGCAGCATCGCGTGGCGGTTCTCGATGGTCTCGACTTCGTTGTGCAGGAAGTAGATCTGGCCGCCGCGCTTCAGTTCGCGCAGGCAGGCTTCGCGGATCACCGAGCCGTCTTCGCTGCGCGACGAAGGTCTTGATCGCCAGGCGCTTTTGCGGCGCGGTGGCGATGATGGAAAAGTCGCGCAGGCCTTCCAGCGCCATGCCCAGCGTGCGCGGGATCGGCGTGGCGGTCAGCGTCAGCACGTCGACTTCGGCGCGCAGCGCCTTCAGCGCTTCCTTCTGGCGCACGCCGAAGCGGTGTTCCTCGTCGATGATCACCAGGCCCAGGCGCGTGAACTTCACGTCCGGCGAGAGCAGCTTGTGGGTGCCGATCACGATGTCGAGCGTGCCGTCGGCCATGCCCTTGATCGCGTTGTTGATCTCCTTGCCGGTGCGGAAGCGCGACAGCTCGGCGATCTTCACCGGCCAGTCGGCGAAGCGGTCGGCGAAGGTCTGCGCATGCTGCTCGGCCAGCAGCGTGGTCGGCGCCAGGATCGCGACCTGCTTGCCGCCCATGACGGCGATGAAGGCCGCGCGCAGCGCGACTTCGGTCTTGCCGAAGCCGACGTCGCCGCAGACCAGGCGGTCCATCGGCCGGCCCGAGGTCATGTCCTTGATGACGTTGATGATGGCCGCGGCCTGGTCCGGCGTCTCCTCGAAGCCGAAGCCTGCGGCGAAGGTTTCGTAGTCGGTCGATCGAGTATTCGAAGGCGTGGCCCTGCGCGCGCGCGCGGCGCGCGTACAGGTTGAGCAGCTCGGCGGCGGTGTCGCGCACCTGCTCGGCGGCCTTGCGCTTGGCCTTTTCCCACTGGCCCGAGCCGAGCGAATGCAGCGGCGCGTCTTCGGGCGCGGTGCCGGAGTAGCGCGAGATCACGTGCAGCTGCGACACCGGCACGTACAGCTTGGTGTCCTTCGCGTATTCGAGGTGCAGGAACTCGGTCTCGCCTTCGCCCAGGTCCATGCGAGATCGAGGCCCATGTAGCGCCCGATGCCGTGGTTGATGTGCACGACCGGGTCGCCGATCTTGAGCTCGGACAGGTCGCGCACCATCGATTCGACCTGGCTGGTCGCTTCCTGCTTCTTCTTGCCGGCGCGCCGGCCCGAGCCGGCATACAGCTCGGTCTCGGTGATGAAGACCAGGTGCCCGCTCGCTGCCTCGATCAGCTCGAAGCCGGCCTGCAGCGGCGCCACGCCCAGCGCCAGGCGTGCGCTCGCTGGCGCGCATGCCCTCGAAGCCTTCGACCGGGACCACGTCGAGGCTGGTATTCGTTGAAATACTGCTGCAGCGTTTCGCGCCGGCCGGTCGATTCGGCGCAGATCATCACGCGCGCGTCGGTCCGCGACAAGAACGCGCGCAGGCTCGCCAGCGGGTCGTCCAGGCGGCGGTTGACGGCGATGTCGGGAATCGGCGCGGACAGTTCGGACGCCGCCATGCCAGCGCGTCGCGCGCGATGTTCCAGCGCCCGTGCGCGCTTGGCGCAGGTGAAGAACTGCTCGGCTCGACAGGAACAGTTCGCGCGGCTCGAGCAGCGGGCGATCGCGGTCGCTTTTCAGGAAGCGGTAGCGCGATTCGGTGTCCGTCCAGAAGCGCGCGATGGCGCCGTCGATATCGCCGACCAGGGCCAGCGGCGCGTCGTCGGGCAGGTAGTCGAACAGCGTCGCCGTCGTCGTCGAAGAACAGCGGCAGGTAGTACTCGATGCCGGCCGAGGCGATGCCGCTGCCGATGTCCTTGTAGACCGGCGAGCGCGACGGGTCGCCTTCGAAGCGCTCGCGCCAGCGGCTGCGAAAGCCGTGCGTGCCGCCTCGTCCATCGGGAATTCGCGGCCCGGCAGCAGGCGCACTTCGCGCACCGGGTACAGCGAGCGCTGGGTGTCGGCGTCGAAGGTGCGGATGGTTTCGATCTCGTCGCCGAACAGGTCGAGCCGGTAGGGCAGGGCCGAGCCCATCGGGAACAGGTCGATCAGGCCGCCGCGCACCGAGTATTCGCCCGGCGACATCACCTGCGACACGTGCGAGTAGCCGGCCAGCGTCAGCTGGGCCTTCAGGCGTCGCTTCGTCGAGCTTTTCGCCCTGGCGGAAGAAGAAGGTGTAGGCGGCCAGGAACGACGGCGGCGCCAGGCGCACCAGCGCGGTGGTGGCCGGCACCACCAGCACGTCGCAGTGCGCCGTTGCGGATCTCGTGCAGCGTCGCCAGGCGTTCGGACACCAGGTCCTGGTGCGGCGAGAAGGCGTCGTAGGGCAGCGTTTCCCAGTCCGGCAGCAGGTGGCAGGCCAGCTTGCCGTCGGCGAACCAGGCGATTTCGTCGAGCAGGCGCTGGCCATCGCTGGCATTGGCCACGATGACGGTCAGGATCGCGCTTTTCAGCCTTGAAGGCCAGGCCCGCGACGGCCAGCGCGTAGGCGTCGGACGAACCGGCGAGGGCGGGCAGGACGAAACGGTTGCCCGGTTTCGGGAGGTGCTTGATGAGGTCGAAAGGCATGCGGACGTGCGCTTTGGGTTCTGGCCGATGGGTCCTCGATTATAGACGAACCCATACCCCCGCACGCGACGGCACTCTCAGCGGCGGCGGCTGGTCGCCAGCAGCACGCTGCCGAGGATGATGCCGAAGCCGACCGCATGGTACAGGCGCGGCGCCTCGCCCAGCAGCGGCCAGGCGGCCAGCGTCGCGAACAGCGGGATCAGGTACACGGACAGGCTGGCGCGCGCCGGGCCGGCGATCGCGACCAGGCGGTCGAAGCAGAAATAGGCGCCCAGGCTCGGCACGACGGCGAGAAAAGCCAGCGCGATGTACAGGCGCGGATCGTTGAAGTTGGCGACGTCGCCGAGCGAGGCTTCCAGCACCGCGAACGGCGCCAGCACCAGCGCGCCGCCGCCGATCAGGGCCGCCAGCTTGACGGTGCTCGGCAGGTTCGGCAGCGGCAGGCGCTTGCCCAGCACTGTGTAGAGCGCCCAGCCGCAGGCCGCGACCACCACCCACAGGTCGCCGGTGCCGAAAGCCAGGCCGCCGAGCGCGCGAGGATCGCCTTTCGAGCAGCACGACCAGCACGCCGACGATGGCCAGCAGCATGCCGCCGGCCTGCTTGCGCGCCAGCGGCGCCTTCCAGACCAGGGTCTCGAGCAGCATGACCAGCGCCGGGCAGGCGGCGAAGATGATGGCGATGTTCGCCGCGCTGGTGTGGCGCGCGCCGATGTATTGCGGGCCGACCGCCATGCCCATGCCGAGTCCCGCCAGCAGGATCAGGCGCGGGAAGTGTTCCATGATCACGTGGCGCAGCGCCCACAGGCGCGGGCCGACGGCCGGCAGCAGGATCGCAAAGGCCAGCGCCCAGCGGCCGAAGGCCAGGAACAGCGGCGGCAAGCCCGCGCTTTCGGCCCAGCGGGCGACCAGCAAATTGGCGGCGAACAGGGCAGGGGTGACCAGCATGAGCGGCAGCTCGGCGTTCGCGGAATGCGATGCCGATAGCTTGAACCTGCGCGCGAATGTGAGACTGGGACCGACACTGCTTCTGACACGTAAACTCCGGATTCGATGATGCTGCACTGCGGGTGGCGATGACCGTCCGGAGGACCGGACCAGGCATGCACGCCCCGTGGAAATGGCGAGCCGAAAGTTTTACTGCACTGCACAAAAAATTTTCTTTCGTTCATCAGGCCGATGCGAGGCGTAAGTTTGGATAGATTCTTCTCCATTTAGGATAAAATGAAGAAGAACTATCTATGGCGGGTCGTATATACAGGAGAAGTGGCAGCATGAAGGACGGCGAACTCGACGAAATCGACAGGAAGATCCTGCGCACCCTGAGCCGCGACGGGCGCATCAGCAACCAGAAGCTGGCCGAGACGGTGAACCTGTCGGCCACGCCCTGCTGGCACCGCGTGCGCGCGCTCGAGGAGTCGGGCCATGTCACCGGCTACGTGGCCGTGCTCGACCAGGGCCGGCTGGGCGTGCCGGACACGGTGATCATCGAGGTGACGGTCGACCGCCATGACGACGAGATCTTCCAGGCCTTTTCGGACGCGCTGGCCGACCTGCCGGAAGTGATGGAAGCGTATTTGCTGTCAGGCGAATACGATTACCTGATCAAGGTGGCGGTGTCGGGGACGGAAGGCTACGAGCGCTTCCTGCGCCAGAAGCTGTACAAGCTGCCGGGGGTGAAGCACACGCGTTCGACGTTTACACTTGCGCTGCCTGAAGCGCAGCGCGCTCGTCCGTGCACGCCACTGTGAGGCGCGGCACGACCTTACTTGGCGCTCTTGCGCAGCTTGTCCAGCTCCATGCGCAGCGCGCCGCGGTCGCTCTTCGCCGCCGCCAGCTGCGCCTGCAAATCCTTGACTTCCAGCGCCAGGCTGTCGCGCGCGGTGGTGGCGCCGATCAGTTCCATTTCGGCGGCCAGGCGCGCGTCGGACTGGGCGCTCGACGCCGCCACGTTGCGTTCGAGCTGCCCGCGCAGGTCGAGCAGCTGGGCATCCTTGCCTTCGATCGCCAGCTGGTCCTTGGCCTTGCCG
This sequence comes from uncultured beta proteobacterium, assembly GCA_963729765.1. Classification (GTDB taxonomy): domain Bacteria; phylum Pseudomonadota; class Gammaproteobacteria; order Burkholderiales; family Burkholderiaceae_D; genus Telluria. The sequence continues at coordinate 166,542 of CAVSPL010000009.1, forward strand.
ACCAGGGCGTCCATGGCGATCTGGCGCGCATTCTTCAGTTCGGCCGTCAGGCGCTCGATCTCTTCGCTGCGTTCGTCGGCCACGGCCTGGGCCGCGTCGCGCGCGGCTGGCGGCGCTGTCGACCTCAAGCAGCGCTTCCTGCAGGCTCGCGTTCGGTGCGGGCCAGCGCCTCGCGCGTGCCGGCGCCGGCTTCATGGGCGTAGTCTTCGGCCCATTTGTTGAGGTCGGCGACGAGCGCGGCCGGCAGCTGGGCGCGCGGCGCGGCGCTCGCCGGGTTGCCGGCTTCGTCGTGTGGTGATTCGGTGGTCATGGAGCGGAAAGGGGAGGTGATGGTTGGCCCCCATGATACGCCAGGCGTGCTTTGCGCCAAAAAGTGCTGTGGCGTAATTGCATCAACGTAATAATATGTCATGAACATGCTGTAGCATGCTGGGTTTTAACCAACACTCATCCGCATGGACGCCCTCCCGGACCTCCTTGACGACGCCCGCGCGCTGCTTGCCGACGCCGACCAGAAACTGGCGCGGCTGCGCGCCATCGAGCCCTACCTGATCGATATCTCGCTGCGCGAGAATCCGGTCGGTTCCGGCATCGGCCATACGCTCGGCGGACAAGCTGCGCATCCTGCCGCAGCTGCGCGCCTTCGGCATGAAGCAATATCCACCTCGGCTCGCTCGACTACGCCATGCCCGACGAGCCCGAAGTGGACGACGACTTCATGGCCTGGCTGCGCGACCACGAGGTCGACATGAACGGCTGCTTCGCCTTCACCGACACCGGCGCGTTCGACGCCGACGGCAGCTTCCAGCCCTCGCCCTCGATGCTGAAACTCCAGGCCTACACGGTGCCGAACACCCTGCACGAGATCTACCTGAGCGACCAGGGCATGGCCGGCCTGTACGATTTCGATACGCTGTGCCGCAACCTGCGCGCCAGCATCGCCTGGCTGCACGCGAACATCACCGGCGACCATGGCGGCGCGCCGCGCATCCTGATCAACATCGTCGACGGCTGCGATGCGCTGACGAACAATCTCGAGCGCAGCTGCGCGCTGCTGGCGCTGCTGGCCGACGAGAACATCGAAGGCGTCAGCATCGAGGACGACCGCGGCACCTATCTGCCCTTCCAGGTCGGGCGCCTGCGTGGCGATCGCACGGCGCTTCCTGCCGGCCCCGAAAAAGATCGTGGTCCACGTGCATGCCGGCGCGCGGTTACGAGAACGCCTCGGTGATCGAGGCCCTGCTGCGCGGCGCCGACGGCGTCTGGGGCGGCATCCCGAAGCAGGCCGCCATCATCGGCCACGCCTCGCTGGGCGAACTGATCGCCAACCTGGTCCGCATCGGCAATCCGCACATGGACGCCTACCAGGTCGAGCGCCTGCTGCCGCTGGCGACCAGCCTGCAGGAACTCGACGCCGGCCAGCCGGTGCCGGACGACGTGCCGGTCCTGGGCCGCAACGCCTACCGCCTGACGCTCGACTTCTTCCGCCAGACGCAAACGCGCCCGATGGACCTGCCGCCCGAGCGCATCGGCGGGCGCTATGGCTACCGCGTCTGCCCGGTGGTCAGCGACCGCCCGGTGATCGCGGGACGCCTGGCCGAAGTCACCGGCCATCCCGCCGATTCCTTCGCGGACGAGGTGCTGGACTGGATGATCCGCCTGATGCGGCGCGACCTGCGCGCCGGCCTGCGCCTGGCCTACGACCAGCCGGCCGAACTGCTGGCACTGCACCGCCGCGCGCTGGCCATGCCGACTGCACTTCACCGATCCTCCGAGACCCAATGAGCCACCACCCACCTACGACGATCCCGGCGTCTACCGCACCCTGCTCGAATCGACCAGGGCCATCCCCTGGAAGATCGACTGGGCCAGCATGCGCTTCACCTATATCGGCCCGCAGATCGAGCCGCTGCTCGGCTGGCGCCAGGACAGCTGGCAGACGGTGACCGACTGGGCCGACCGCATCCACGAGGACGACCGCCAGAAGACGGTCGACTTCTGCGTCGCGCAGTCGATGCAGGGCGTCGACCACGAAGCCGACTACCGCGCCCTGACCGCGGAGGGCGAGCTGGTCTGGATCCGCGACGTGGTGCACGTCAAGCGCCATCCGGACGGCAGCGTCGACTGCCTGGTCGGCTTCATGTTCGACATCACCGAGCGCAAAGCGGCCGAGGACAAGATCCTGCAGCTGCAAAAGGAACTCGAGAACCTGTCGTACACCGATCCGCTGACCGGCATCGCCAACCGCCGCATGTTCGACCGCATCTTCGACGTCGAGTGGAGCAAGGCGCGCGCCGGCGGCGAGCCGCTGTCGCTGATCACGCTCGACATCGATTTCTTCAAGCAGTACAACGACAGCTACGGCCACCCGCAGGGCGACCTGTGCCTGAAGCAGGTCGCCGGCCTGCTCGACGACACCGCTGCGCGCACGCGCGACCTGTGCGCACGCATGGGCGGAGAAGAATTCATGCTGCTGCTGCCGGCGACGAACGAGGAAGCGGCGCACACCATCGCGCAGCGCTTCATGCGCATGCTCTCGCGCGCGGCCATTCCGCACCGCAATTCGCGGGTCGAGGACGTGCTCACCGTCAGCATCGGCGTGGCGACCATCGTACCCGGCGCGCACGACACCCCGGGCGCCTTCATCGACCTGGCCGACCGCGCCTGTACGCGCCGAGCGGGCGGGCGCAACCGGATCGTCGACGCGTGCGCAAGGCGGCGCAGGAGTAAGCGGCATCGGCCCTCAGGTGCTCGGCCGGCGCAGCGACCCGGTTCGCCACCCCGAACGGCACGTGCACCATCGGGATCGTCCCGCCGGGCGCGGCGCGCAAGTGGGTCAGCTGGTCGTCGAAAAAGATGTGCGGCTTGAACACGTCGAGCACGCGCGACTTGTCCATCCCGCCCAGGAAGAAGGTTTCGTCGGCCGACACGCCCCAGCTTTTCAAGGTCGTGACGACCCGCTCGTGCGAGGGCGCGCTGCGCGCCGTGATGATGGCGATGCGCACGATGCGGCGGTAGCCGGCGTCGCGGCGCTGGGCGCGTTCTTCCAGGCGCTGCATCATCGCCAGGTTCTTGAACAGGTTGGCCAGCGGGCCCGGGCTGTGCGGGCGGCCCATGTGCAGGGTCTCGTGGGCGTGGAACTGGTCGAGGCCGCCCTGCTTGAAAATCGTTTCCGATTCGTCGTCGGCCAGCACGCCGTCGAAGTCGAAGGCCACGCGCAGTTCCAGGTCGTCGTCGCCGTCGTCGATCTGCGAGGGCAGCACCAGGCCGGCCGGGTAGTTCACGGCGATCGCGCTTTTCACGTCTTCCTCGTTCGCCGAGAGGAACAGCGACGCGTTGAAGGCAGGCAGGTAGGAGTAGGGCGACTTGCCGGTCATGAAGGCGGCGCGCGAGATGTCGAGCCCGTAGTGGGCGATCGAGCGCAGCACGCGCAAGCCCGTCTCCGGCGAATTGCGCGAAAACAGCACCACCTCGACCGGCGACTGGCGCGGAAAGCACTTGTTGATGTTCAGGAAGCGCTTGATGAAGGGGAAGGCCACGCCCTTGCCGAGGATGGTGTCGAGGTGCTGTTCCTGGTACAGCCGGTATTCTTCCGGCCCCTTGTCGAGGTAGACCTGGTGCGATGCGGACAGGTCGAACAGGGCGCTCGAGGCGATCCCGATCACGAGTTTTTGTTCAATCGGAAAGGCCATTCAGGCGTCCTGTGGGCGAAGTGAATCGAAGCAGGGGAGCAGGCGCGGCGTGACACAGCGGCGCGTCACCAGATCATCGTCGAGCGCGCAGCTTCGCCGGCATCGACCAGCAGGCGCAGCTTGGCCAGCGCGTCGGCGGTGGCGAGCACGCCCGCCAGTGCGTCGGCGCCGGGCGAGCCGGCGTCGAGGATGGCCTGCGCCACCGTGTCCGGGAATGCCCATTCGAGCGCGATCCCGTGCGCCAGGCGTCGCGACTGGCCGAGCAGGGCGGCGGCGAAAGCGTTCGAGCGCGGCAGCACGTCCTCGTTGTAGACCTGGTCGATCAGGCGGAAGGCAACGATCAGGCCGACGTTCTGGATCAGGCCCGCGAGGTAGGCTTCGAAGGGATTGGCGCCGGCGTGCGGCGCCAGCGTGGCGCAGGCGAGCGCGCATTTTTCGGACTGCATCCAGACCTGGGGCGCGACCAGTTTCGCGAAGCGTCCCGACTGCATGCTGATCACCGGCCGGAAGGCGACGCGCGCGAGCAGCATGCGCAAGCCGTTCTGGCCCAGCAGCATGACGGCGCCCTCGATGTTTTTCACCGGCGACGGCGGCCGGTAGAAGGAACTGTTCGCTTCGCGCACGACTTCGGCCACCAGCACCACGTCCTGCGCCACCATGCGCGACAGGTCGGCGTTCGAGATGCTTTCGTCGCGCAGGCTGCGCAGCAGTTCGGGGATCACGGCCGGCACGCGCGGCACCAGTTGCGCGGCGCGCTGCGGGGAATCGGCCAGGCGCGTCAATTCGTCGAGGATCAGGCGTTCGGTGGCTTCCGGTGCGTCGCCGCCGGCGGCGCCCGCCAGCCAGCGGAAGAAGGCGGCATCGACCTGGGCATTGGCGCCGGATGCGCATCGGGCACGGGAGCGAGCGCAGCGGCGGGAACAGGCGACGGCTGGCGGCCCGGTGTCAAGGTCGGCATCCTGCCGCCCGCCAGAACCGAACAGACGCGCAAACCAGTTTTTCATTGTCGGGAAGCCTCGGCCGTGGAGAAGAGCCGATTCTACCTGACAAGGATGGAGAGGAGAGCAGAGAGCGGGCCGGCCGAACGGCCGGCCCGGCGGCACGCAGGGGCAGCGTGCCGCGTAAAAGCGCTACGTTAGCGGCCGGGCGGCGGCGTGGTGGTCGTGGTGGTGCCGGTCGTACCCGTCGTGCCGGTGTTGCCCATGGTGCCGGTGGCGCCGGTCGTGCCCGCTGCGTCCGGCGTGGTGGCGGTCGAGCCGGTGGTCGCCGTGCTGCCGGTGACGCCGGTGGTCGGGTTGCCGCGCTCGGTCATGCCCGAGCTGCTCATCGGGTGCTCGAGCTGGTGGTGCCCATGCTGCTGGCGCCCGACGTGGACATATCGCGTCGTGTCGGTCGACTTGCAGGCGGCCAGGCTCAGGGCCATGCTGGCGGCGGCGATCATGCTGATGGTGGTTCGTTTCATGGTTGTTATCCTCCGTGAATGTTTGACATCTTCATCATGCGAGCGCTCTGTTGCATGCGCCATAGGAAAGCGTGCGTCAGCGCGTGTAGGAGATGACGGACAGTCAATATGGCAAGAGTAACCGGTTTTGCAGCCTGCCTGGGCGCCGATCCACTCGACCAGCGCACTCGACACCAGCGGCCGGCTGAACAGATAGCCCTGGCCCTTGGCGCAGGACTGGCGCGCGCACGGCGTCGAGCTGGGCCGCGGTTTCGATGCCTTCGGCCACCGTGTTCATGCCCAGGCTTTGCGCCACCTTGACGGTGGCTTCGATCAGCACCCGGTGGTGGTGGCTGGTATCGGCCTTGCACACGAAGGAGCGGTCGATCTTGACCGTGTCGACCGGCAGCAGGTGCAGGCTCGACAGCGAGGAATAACCGGTGCCGAAGTCGTCCAGCGCCAGCTTGATGCCGAGCGCCTTCAGTTCGTGCAGGCGCACCTGGATCTGTTCGTCCTGGGCGGCCAGGCTTTCGGTGACCTCGAGCTGCAGGCTGGCCGCCGGCATGCCGGTCGCGGCCAGGATGCCGGCCACTTTCGGCGCCCAGTCGGGCTGGGCCAGCTGGGCGCGCGACAGGTTCACCGCCATCAGGCGCGGCGCGCGCGTCGCCCAGCTGTTCGCGCCAGCGCATGAAGTCGACGCAGGCGCGTTCCAGCACGAAGTCGCCGATCTGGTCGATCAGCCCGCATTCCTCGGCGATGCCGATGAAATCGAAGGGCGGCACCAGGCCGCGCGTCGGATGCTGCCAGCGCACCAGCGCCTCGACGCCGGCCGAGTGGTCGGTCGAGCCGTCGGCGTTCAGGCCGACCACCGGCTGGTAGACCACGAACAGCTGCTCTTCGGCCAGCGCCGTGCGCAGCTGGGCTTCGATGTCGGCGCGGCGCGCGGCGCGTTCGCGCATCGCGGCCTCGAACAGCACGTGGCGCGCGCCGCCGGCGCGCTTGGCCTCGATCATGGCGATGCTGGCGTCGCGCATGGCTTCGTCGGCGTCGCCGCCCATGCCGGTGATCCCAGAACACGCCGATGCTGGCGCGGCAGGCCACGTCATGGCCGTCGATCGTGTGCGGGCGCGCCAGCGTGTCGAGCAGGCGCAGGGCCAGGCGCTCGGCTTCGTCGCGGTGGCGCAGGCCGTCGAGCAGCACCACGAATTCGTCGCCGCCGACGCGCGCCACCAGGCCCGCGCCGCCGGCCGCCGGGTCGATCCGGCCATTCGCGGGCAGGCCGCCGGCGCGCATGCGGTCGGCCAGCGTCGCCAGCAGGCTGTCGCCGACCGCGACCAGCAGGCGGTCGCCGGCGCTCTGGCCGAGCGTGTCGTTGATGCTGGCGGAAGCGGTCGCAATTGAGGAACAGCAGCGCGAAGCGTTCGTCGGTCGCCCTGCGCGCCGCGCCGCGATCGAGCAGGCCCTGCAGCTGTTCGACCGCCGCCGCGCGGTTCGGCAGGCGGGTCAGGGTATCGGTGCGCGCGGCGCTGCGCAGGCGCCGGCGCAGGTTTTCCTGCTCGCGCTGCATTTCCAGCGTGGCGTCGGTGATCGCCGCCATCAGGCGCTCGGGGTCGAGCTTCATCAGGCTGATCGACAGCACCTGCGGCGCGCCCGGCGCGCCGTGGCCCTCGCCGAGCGGCACGCGCAGCGCGTCGCAGACCACGCCCGAGGGCTGCGTCGAAGGCGTCGGCCATGGCCTTGACCTGCGGCGCCACGCCGTCCAGCACGGCGAACAGGTTATCGAGCCCGCCGTCGCGCGCCAGCGGCATCAGGAGGTTCGAGGCCATCGGGTTGAGCATGTCGACCGCGCCGTCCAGCGTCGGTCTGCACCAGGCCGATCGGGGCGCGGTACAGGAACTGGACGAGCGCCTCGTAGGCGTCGATCTGCTCAACCTGCATTGCGGCTTCGCTGTGGAGGGTTTTCATGCGGTGGAGAGCTCCGGAGTCCATTCGGCGACGCGGTTGCGTCCCTGCGCCTTGGCATGGTACAGCGCCTCGTCGGCGCGCTTGATCAGGGCGTCGATGCCGCCCGCCGTCGCCGTCGGCAGCGATCGGCGACGCCGGCGCTGACCGTGTAGGCGATCTCGAAGCCGTCGGCCGCCACCAGGCGGGTCGCCACCTGCGCGCGCAGGCGGTCGGCCACGAGCAGCGCCTGCTCGATGCCGGTCGAGGGCAGCAGCACGGCGAATTCCTCGCCGCCCAGGCGCGCCACGGTGTCGACCGCGCGGAAGGTGTCGCGCAGCGCGTTGGCCAGGTCGCACAGCACGCGGTCGCCGGCCGGGTGGCCGTAGCGGTCGTTGATGTGCTTGAAGTGGTCGGCGTCGAACACGATCAGCGCCAGCTGGCGCGGGGTGTGCGCGGCGCGGTCGAGTTCCGATCTCGGCGGCCTCGAAGAAGGCGCGCCGGTTGGCCAGCGAGGTCAGGTGGTCGCAGAAGGCCGCCTGGCGCCGCTTTTCGGTGGCGGCGCGCTTGTCGCTGATGTCGCGCAGGATCAGGCAGTAGGCCGGGGCATGCGGGTCGTCGCCGAAGGCTTCGCGGTCCGGCAGCGGCGCGATCAGGGCGCTGCACCAGAACTGGCTGCCGTCGGCGCGCAGGCGCAGGCCTTCGTCCATGCTCCAGCCGTTGTTGTCGGCTTCGCGCAGGCGGTCGAGCAGGTGCTCGTCCGTCATCGCATCCTGCGGATAGAAAATCGAGTAGGGCGAGCCGATGACGTGCTCGCCGAAGCCGGTCACGCGCGCGATGCTGTCGTTCCAGTCGCACAGGCGGCCGTCGCGGTCGAGCGCGGCCAGCGCGTAGTCGCTGATGCGGGTCAGGATGGCGTTGAGCCAGGCGTCGCTCTGGCGCAGCTGGCGTTCGCGCCGCATCTCGGCCGTGACGTCGTCGATCACGGCCATGATGCGCGCGTCGTCGAGTTTCAGCAGGGTCAGCGACAGGATCTGCGGCGTGCTGCGTGCGCGCCTGCTCGTCCGCGCGCAGGTGGATGTGCAGGCCTTCGAAGACCATGCCGTTACTGCGCGGGTATTGCTGGCACTGGAGGCGCAGCTCGGGCGCGACGCTCTCCAGCGCGGTGAACAGGTTGGTCAGGCAGCCGTCCGGCGACAGCGGCATCAGGAGCTGGGCCGAGATCGGGTTGATCATCACGATCTCGCCATCGAGCCCCGCCTGCACCAGGCCGACCGGCGCAAGGTACAGGAACTGCATCAGCGCTTCGTGCTCGGCGCGCAGGCTTTCCACGCTGTCGTCGATCGGGGTTGCCAGCGGTCACCGGCGCTGGACCAGTACGTAGCGGGTGGCGCTGTCGGCGCTGGCCAGCAGGCGCAGCTTGACCTTGATCGGCCGCATGCGCAGGGTCAGGACGTAATCGATGGTGTCGTCGAGCTCACTGCCGTCGTCGAGCGCATCTTCGAAACGCTGGGCGACCAGGAAGTTGTTCAGGCAGGGCGCGACGTTCGTGAACAGCGGCTCGCCGATCACGCGCTGCGGCGACAGGCCGGCGGCCTGCGATTCGAACGCGTTGTAGCGCTGCACATTGGCGTCGGCGTCGAAACCGATCACGCCGAAGTCGAGCGTGTCGATCTGTTCCTGGCTGCTGGCGTCGAGGACGTCGGCCAGGCCGCGCGCATCGAAAGTAGTGGTGGCACTGGTCATGATGGGTCTCCGCCTCTCGGTCGATTTGATGAATTGATTTTAGGAAACAAATGTTGGCATGCGTTCGCTCGCGTGTCAATCGCGCGCGCACGGTAGGCGACAATTCTAGCGTGCGGTTGACACAAAGGGCGGCTTGCGGGCACCATCGCCTTCCTTTATTTGTCGAAATGAAAAGAATGGAAGAGCTTCGGCATCCCCGCTGGTGGCAGCACGGGCCTGCGCTCGAACGCGTCGTGCGCGACCTGGTGGCCGCGGAACTGTCCGCGCGCGCGTCCCGGGCGCAGCCTGGCGCCGCCCGCGTCCTGGCCGGCCGGACCTCGATCTGGCCGTCGATCTCGGCGCCGATTCGCTGGATTTGATGGGCGCCGCGACCGCGCTCGCCGACTTGCTCGGTTTTGCGCGCGCCGGCATGGACGACGCGCTGCTGGCGCGGACCCGCTTGGCGGACTGGATCGCCACGGCGCGCGCCAGCCTGGCCATCGACGACAGCGTGCTGACCTTCCGTACCTCGGGCAGTTCGGGCGCGCCGAAGCGCTGCGCCCACCGCTGCGGGCCTGTGGCGCGAAGTGGACGAACTGGCGCGCCTGGCTGCCGGGCCGGCGCCGCATGCTCGCCGCCGTGCCGGCCCATCATATCTATGGCTTCCTGTTCACCGTGCTGCTGCCGCAAGCGTCCGGCGCGGCGCTGCCGGTGCTGGATCTGCGCGGCGCCTCGCCGGCGGCGCTGGCCGGCTGGCGCAGCCGGGCGACCTGGTGGTCGGCGCATCCGGATTTCTGGGGCCAGGTGGCGGCGCTGGCGCCGGCCTTCGCCGCGGACGTCATCGGCGTCAGTTCGGGCGCGCCGTGTCCGGATGCGACGGCGCGCGCGCTGCACGCGGGCGGGCTGCGCCTGCTGCAGGTGTATGGCAGCTCGGAGACGGCCGGCGTCGGCTGGCGCGAGCGGGCAGGGGAGCCGTACCGCTTGTTTCCGTACTGGCGGCGCGGTGCGCGGGAAGACACGATCGAGCGCACGCCGCGGGACGAGGAATGCTTGCCGCTGCAGGACCGGCTCGAGTGGATCGACGGCGAACGCTTCGTGCCGAGCGGGCGCATCGACCAGGCGGTGCAGGTCGGCGGCACGAACGTGTTTCCGGCCTATGTGGCCGAGGTGCTGGCCATGCATCCGGATGTGGCGCAGTGCGTCGTGCGCCTGATGCGGCCGGACGAGGGCGCGCGCCTGAAAGCCTTCATCGTCGCCGGCCGAGGGCGTGCGCCGGCGCCGCTTGCGCGATGCGCTGGCCGGCTGGATCGCCGAGCGCCTGACGCCGCCCGAGCGGCCGGCGGCGTTTTCGTTCGGCCCCGCGCTGCCGCGCGGGCCGGGCGGCAAGCCGGCGCGACTGGATCATCGACGCCTGGGAATGACGGTCGTCGAGAGACAGCGCGTACTGTGGCGACGCCGAAGATAATTTGCCGGAAATGACGGAAACTGGCTGACAGTTTCGCTACGGCAATTTATGATTGCCGTATTCAATATTTCGGCGCCGTGGATTGCTCCGCGCGTCTCCCCACGGCCTTCATGGACAATACCAAGGACATCGCCGCCTGGCGAGAACGGATTTTCTCGTCACTGCTGCCGACGATTCTCATCGTGGGCGCCGCTGTCCACGCTGGCCATCGTACCCTTCCTCCTGCGCCGGGGAATGTGGACGGTCGCGCTGGCCGACGTGGCCGCGCTCGGCTGGATATATGCGATCTGGCGCTTCAAGCGGCTCGGCTATACGCTGCGCGTGCTGCATTTTCTGGCGGTCGTGTACGCGCTGTCGATCACGCTCATGTTGTCGGTCGGCGCCGCCAGCCTGAGCTATCTGCTCGGCCCGCCGCTGATCGCCGCGGTCCTGCTCAGCCTGAGGCCGGCGCTGCTCGCGCTCGGCGGTCGGCGCGGCGTCGCTGATCGCGCTTGGCGCTACCGGCCACATCACCCTGAACCTGCCCGGTTGGGAGCACGATCCGGTCAAGGCGTCGCTGGTGGCGGCGTTGAACTACGCGACCATCGGCCTGATGCTCATCCTGATCTGCACGACGCTGCTCAAGGGGCTCTCCCAGTCGCTGGGCGAGCTCGAACTGACCTCGGCGGCGGTGTCGCGCCTGAACGACATGGTGCTGATCGCCAGGGCGGTCGATGCGACCGATGCCGAGCAACCGATCATCTTCGCCAACGACGCCTTCCTGAGCGCCGCACCGGCTACACCCGCGACGAGGTCATCGGGCACAGCCTGCACATGCTGCGGGGGCCGGACACCGACCGCGACGAAATCGTGCGCATCGAGCAGGCGATGCGCGACAACCGGTCCTCGAATGCCGAAGTGCTGGTCTATCACCGCAGCGGCGAGGCATTCTGGGTCGAACTCGAGATCGTGCCGTTTTCGCCGCGCGGGCGGACGCGCCACCCACTGGGTCATGGTCGGGCCGCGACATCACCGAGCGCCGCAAGGCGGCCGAGGCGATCCACCGGCTGGCGTTCTACGACGTGCTGACCGGCCTGCCGAACCGGCGCCTGCTGATGGAGCGCCTCGGCGCCGTGGTCGACAAGGCCGCCAGCGGAAGCCGTGCTCGGCGCCGTGCTGTACCTCGACCTCGACAATTTCAAGAACATCAACGATGCGCGCGGCCATGCCGCCGGCGACGCGCTGCTCGCGCACGCGGCGGCGCGCTGAACGCAGGCGGTGCGCGGGCAGCGACACCGTGGCCCGCATGGGCGGCGACGAATTCGTCGTCCTGCTCGAAGGCCTGGACCCCGACCCGGCTGCGGCCACCGGCGCCGCACTGGAGGTGGCCGAGACGGTCCGCAGTGCGCTGGGCGCGCCGCTGCGACCTGCACGGCCAGCCGCACCGCATCGCCGGCAGCATCGGCGTGGCGCTGGCGTCTGCGCGCCGGCATCACCGCCCACGATTTGCTGCGCGAGGCCGACACCGCGATGTACCGCGCCAAGGCCGGCGGCCGCAACGGGGTGGTGCTGTTCGAAGACGCCATGCTGGCCGAGGCGCAGCGACAAGCTGATGCTCGAGCGCGACCTGGCGCAGGCGCATGGAGAACGGCGAACTGGCGATGCATCTGCAGCTGCAGGTCGACCAGCACGCGGCGTCCGGCCGGGGCCGAATTGCTGATGCGCTGGCAGCGCGCCGACGGCGTGCGGTGCCGGCCCGACGTCTTCATTCCGATCGGCCGAAGCGAGCGGCCTGATCGTCCCGCTGGGTAACTGGGCGCTGCGCCAGGCCTGCCTGGCCTGGCTGGCGCTGGAGCGCGCCGGCCACCGATGCCGCTGTCGATCAATGTCAGCCCGCTCCAGTTCCGCCAGCCCGACTTCGTCGACCAGGTGCGCGCGATCCTCGCGGAAACGGGCGCGCCGCCGCAGCAGCTGATCTTCGAAGTGACCGAAGGCCTGCTGGTCGAAGACATCGGACGAGACGATCGCGCGCATGCACGAACTGGCCGACATGGGCATCCGCTTCTCGGTCGACGACTTCGGCACCGGTTACTCGAACCTGGCCTACCTGAACAAGATGCCGCTGTACGAACTGAAGATCGACAAGAGCTTCATGCACGACACACCCGCACGACCGTCAACGGCACCGCCATCGTGCAGTCGATCCTGGCGATGGCCGGCCACCTTGGCCTGCGCGTGGTGGCCGAAGGCATCGAGACGGAGGAGCAGGCGCGCTACCTGGCGGCGCACGGCAGCCCCTGCATGCAGGGCTTCCTGTACCACCGCCCGATGCCGCTGGCGCAGATGATCGCATGCCTGGATGCCAGGTCGACGACTGCCGAGCGCCGGAATGCCGGTCGAACTGGCTGCCCGAGCTGCGTCTGCCCGAGCCGGCTCGCTTACTGCGCCGGCACGAACACCGGCGCCGGCCGGCGGCTGCGCCGGGGCGCCGTCGGCACGCGGATGGCGTTCGTCGTCGTCGTCGGTCATGAACTCTTCTTCTTTCGCCGCCGGCGGATTCAGGCTCGCCGTGTCGATATCGATCGTGCGCAAGTTGCGGCATCTCGGCGAACTCCGCCAGAATCCAGTCGTCGTTCTCGCGCATCACGCCTTCCGGTTCGGGACGCTCCACTTCCGGACGCTTGGCCAGCGCCACCTGCATGTAGTCGAGCCAGATCGGCAGCGCCAGGGTGGCGCCGAATTCGCGCCCGCCCAGCGAGCGCGGCTCGTCATAGCCCATCCAGGCCACGGCCACGATATTCCCGCCATAGCCGGCGAACCAGCCATCGAAGGCGTCGCTGGTGGTGCCGGTCTTGCCGGCGATGTCGCTGCGCGCCAGGCGCTTGGTGGCGGCGGCGCCGGTGCCGTAGCGCGTCACGTCGCGCAGCATGGAGTCGGTGACCCAGGCATTGCGCGCGTCGAGCACGCGCGCGCTTTCCTGGCGCGCCGCCGGCGGCTTGTTCTCGACCAGGACCTTGCCGTCGCCGTCCTCGATGCGCGCGATCAGGTAGGGCTGGACGCCATAGCCGCCGTTCGCGAACACGGCGTAGGCGCCGGCCATCTGCAGCGGCGTCACCGCGCCGGTGCCCAGGGCCAGCGTCAGGTTCTGCGGATGGCGCGCCAGGTCGAAGCCGAACTTGCCGAGGAAGTCGTGGGCGTAGGGCACCTCGAGCGCGCGCAGCAGGCGGATGGTCGGCACGTTCTTCGAGTGCGCCAGCGAGTAGCGCATCGTGATCGGGCCGCTGAAGACATTGTCGTCGTTCTGCGGCGACCAGTCGGCGCCGGCGTTCTCGCCCGGCATGGTCAAGGCCTCGTCCAGGATCAGCGTGCCCGGCGAATAGCCTTTCTGGACGGCCGCCGAATACACGAAGGGCTTGATCGCGGAGCCGGGCTGGCGCCAGGCCTGCGTGACGTGGTTGAACTTCTGCAGGTTGTAGTCGAAGCCGCCGACCAGGGCCTGGTAGCCGCCGGTATCGGCATCGATCGCGACAAAGGCGGCCGCCACCAGCGGCACTTGGGTGATGCCCCAGTCGTCCTTCGCCGAGTTTACTGATGCGCACCACGGCGCCCGGCGCGATGCGCTGCGTTTCCTTGGCTTTGTCCGACAGGCCGGCTGCGGCGAATTTCAGGCCGGCGCCCTTGATCGTGATCGTGTCGCCATCGATGGTCTCGACCTTCACCGATTTCGGCGAGGCGGCGACCACCACCGCCGGCTCCAGGCCGTCGCTCGACGGGCGCTTTTGCAGCGCCTCGACGATGGCGTCTTCGCGTTCTTCGGCGTTCTCGGGCAGTTCGATGCGCACTTCCGGGCCGCGGTAGCCGTGGCGGCTGTCGTAGGCCAGCACGTTGCGCCGCACCGAATCGTAGGCCGCTTCCTGGGCCTTCGAATCGATGGTCGTGATCACCTTGATGCCGCGCGTGTACGACTCTTCGGCGTACTGGGCGAACACCGCCTGGCGCGCCAGTTCGGCCACGTACTGGGCGTGGGTGCCGAATTCCTGCGGTTTCGAGTGCACGCGCAGCGGTTCGGCCACCGCCTGCGCATACTGGGCTTCGTCGATGTAGCTTCAAATCGCGCATGCGGCGCAGCACCTGTTCCTGGCGCAGCTTGGCGCGCTTCGGATTGACCGCCGGGTTGTGGCGCGACGGGTTTTGCGGCAGGCCGGCCAGCATCGCGGTCTCGGCGATGGTGAGCTGGTCGAGCTTCTTGCTGAAATAGCTGCGCGCGGCGCTGGCAAAGCCGTAGGAGCGCTGGCCCAGGTAGATCTGGTTCATGTACAGCTCGAGGATCTGGTCCTTGGTCAGGGCGTCCTCGATTTTATAGGCCAGCACGACTTCGTTGAGCTTCCTCGACAAGACCTTTTCTTTGCTGAGGAAGAAGTTGCGCGCCACCTGCATGGTGATGGTCGAGGCGCCGCCCGAGCCGAAGCCGCCCGTCACGTTGGCCTTGACGGCGCGCGCCGCGCCCACCCAGTCGATGCCTTTGTGTTCGTAGAAGCGCGCGTCCTCGATCGCCAGCACGGCCTGCTTCATCATGGGCGGGATCTGCGCGATCGGCATGAAGTCGCGGTGCTCCTCGCCGAATTCGCCGATCAGGACATTGTCGGCGGTGTAGATGCGCAGCGGGATCTTCGGCTTGTAGTCGGTGACGGCCTCGATCGAGGGCACGTTCGGAATGATCGTCATCATGAACCAGATGGCGGCGCCGGCGATCGCGAGGACGATGGCGGCGAGGATGAAGAAGATGAAGCCCTGCTTGGTGCTTCATTCTGTGCTGCGGCCGGAAGGCCTTGAATGGCTTGGTCAAAACAGTGTTCTCCTGCTGTGGGCCGCGCAAAAGGCAGGCCCGGCGGGGCATTATAATCCGCTTTCTTTCGAGCACTCCTTATGCGATAGTCACGCCTTCAGGCTGGCTTAAGAAAGCCCGGCACTCCCAGAACCAAGGAACACGATGCCCTACGATCCCGCTCCCGCCGCCAGTCAAGCCCTATATACCGGCGACGTCGAACCTCCCCGAATTCACCGTGCGCGCCCTCGTCATGGGCGTGGTGCTGGGGATGATCTTCGGCGCTTCCTCGCTCTACCTGGTGCTGAAGGTCGGCCTGACCGTCAGCGCCTCGATCCCGGTGGCGGTGATCGCCATCACCCTGTTCGGCATGTTCAAGAAGATGGGCGGGCGCGAGTCGACCATCCTGGAAAACAGCATCACGCAGACCGCCGGTTCGGCCGGCGAGTCGCTCGCCTTCGGCCTGGGCGTGACGATGCCGGCGATTATGATCCTCGGCTTCGACCTCGAGATCTCGCGCGTGATGCTGGTCGGCGTGCTGGGCGGCCTGCTCGGCATCCTGATGATGATCCCGATGCGGCGCACGATGATCGTCGACGCCCACCGCGAACTGAAATACCCGGAAGGCACGGCCTGCGCCGAAGTGCTGAAGGCCGCCGCCACCGAAACCTCGCGCGAAGCGGCCGGCGAAGTGCGCGAAGCCGGTTCCGACGCGGCGCGTGACGCCAAGCGCCGCGCCGCCATCATCTTCGGCGGCTTCGGCCTGGGCTTGCTGTACAAGGTCGCCAACGTCTCGCTCAAGGGCTGGAAGGATGTCGCCAACTTCGAGTTCGGCGCGCCCCTGAAGGCAGGTTCGGCCGGCGCCGAGATCTCGCCCGAACTGGTCGGCGTCGGCTACATCATCGGCCCGCGCATCGCGTTCACGATGGCGGCCGGCGGCGTGCTGTCGTATCTGCTCCTGATCCCGATGATCAAGTTCTTCGGCGAGCTGCTGACCGTGCCGCTCTCGCCGGGCACGATGCTGATCAAGCGACATGGGGCCGGACGACATCCGCAACGCCTATGTGCTGTACATCGGCGCCGGCGCCGTGGCGGCGGGCGGCCTGATTTCGCTGGTGCGTTCGCTGCCCTCGATCTGGAACGGCCTGCGCGCCGGCCTGGCCGGCATGAACAGCGGCAAAGGCAAGGCCGACGTCGTCGCTGCGCACCGACCAGGACATCCCCTTCAAATGGGTCGGCGATCGGCTGCCTGGCGATCATCGCCATCATCACCTTCGCCACGCCGCTGCACATGAATTTGCTGGGCGCCTTGCTGATCCTGGTGTTCGGCTTCCTGTTCGCGACCGTGTCCTCGCGCCTGACCGGCGAAGTCGGCTCCTCGTCGAACCCGATCTCCGGGCATGGCGGTGGCGACCTTGCTGTTCACCTGCCTGATCTTCCTGGTGATGGGCTGGACCGGCGGGCGCTATTACGTCACCGCCTTGTCGGTCGGCGCCATCGTCTGCATCGCGGCCAGCAATGCCGGCACCACCTCGCAGGATTTGAAGACCGGCTTCCTGGTCGGCTCGACCCCGCGCCTGCAGCAGTACGCGATCCTGTGCGGCGCCTTCGCGTCGGCGCTGATCCTGGGGCCGATCCTGCTGAAACTGAACGACGCCGGCACCGTGTACGTACCGGCCGCCCAGGTGGCGCCCGGCATCACGGTCGACGCCTCGAAGCTGACGGAAACGGCGCAGCTGCAGGGTCCGCAGGCCGAAACGGACAACAAGACCTATAAAGTCTGGCGCAAGACCGGCACCGCCGGCGGGCCGGAAGGCAAGTACCTGGTGACCGACGACGGCAAGCTGGCCTACCTGGTCGACCCGGGCATCAACGGCCACCACCACACCCGTCCGGACGGCACCGAAGTGAAGAAATACGATGCGCCGAAGGCCGTGCTGATGTCCTACATCATCAAGGGCATCCTCGACCAGCAGCTGCCGTGGACCCTGGTGCTGTTCGGCGTGATGATTTCGGTGGTGCTGGAAATGGCCGGCATCCAGGCGCTGGCGTTCTCGGTCGGCGTGTACCTGCCGCTGGTGTCGACGCTGCCGATCGCGATCGGCGGCGCGGTGCGCTGGGCGGCCGACCGCCGCAACAACAAGCTGCCGCAGTACGCCGAACTCGATGCCGAGGAACGCCAGGCCGCGGGCGACCGCAGCTCGGGCACCTTGCTGGCATCCGGCTATATCGCCGGCGGCGCGCTGGCGGGCATCATCATCGCCATCACGGCGGGGGTGATGACCAATTTCGACAGCATGATGGCGAAGTGGGCGGAAAAGTCGAACCCGTTCTTCGCAGGGGCGAATGCGGACTTGCTGTCCCTGATACCGTATGCGGCGATCGTGCTGCTGCTGTATTGGGTGGCGCGGGAGAAGCCGCAGAATTAAGAGAACGGGCGCTCGCGGCGCCCGTTTTTGTTTGTGGGTCCGCTGTCGGCCGTCGGGCAGACCGCCTGTTCAACGCGTGGGCGGCGCTGAGGCGTGGGCATGCCGGCGTGCGGGTGTAGCCGCCCACGCTACATATGCTGGGCGCTGGCGCGCTACGTAGGGTGAGCGGCTGATACCGTTCACGGCTGAGACGGCGGTGAGCCGCCCACGCTTCAACAAGGTGAATTCCGCGGTCGATCGCCCGAGTCTGGTGTCACGCATGCCCAAAAAAAAACGGCAGCCGAAGCTGCCGTTCGTGCGTTGAAGCGGAAAGCGGTTACTTCACGCCATGCATCAGCTTCTGGATCAGCGGTGCGATCAGGAACAGCAGCACGCCGCCGCCCACCAGCGACCAGAAGCCGAAGGTGTAGCCGCTCCAGCGCCGAGGCGACCGACATGCCGGTTTCGCCCGAGACGTGCGAGGCGAAGATGCCCGACAGGTTGTTGCCGATACCGGTCGAGAGGAACCAGCCGCCCATGCCCAGG
The DNA here is from genome assembly GCA_963729765.1 of uncultured beta proteobacterium. GTDB lineage: Bacteria > Pseudomonadota > Gammaproteobacteria > Burkholderiales > Burkholderiaceae_D > Telluria. Next base: position 184,564 of record CAVSPL010000009.1, read on the forward strand.
CCGACCAGGCGGGTCGGCGCGAGCTTGGTGACCATCGACAGGCCGATCGGCGACAGGCAGAGCTCACCGACCGACTGGATGAAGTAGACCGTGAACAGGGTCCAGAACGGGATCTTGCCGTTCATGTCGACCAGGGTCGACAGCGCGTACATCAGCAGGCCGAAGGCCAGGCCGTTGAAGATCAGGCCGAGGCCGAACTTGCGCGGGATCGACGGGTTCGCGTTGCGGCGGCCCAGCATCACCCAGATGGCGGCGATGATCGGGGCGAACACGATGATGGCGATCGAGTTCACGCTCTGGAACCAGGCGACCGGGAAGGTCCAGCCGGAGAGGTTGCGGTCGACGATCTGGTCGGCCAGGAAGGTGAACGAGCTGCCGGCCTGCTCGAAGAAGCATCCAGAACAGGATGTTGAAGACGAAGATGATCATCATGGCGATGGTCTTGTCGCGCGCGACCTTGCCGTTGCGGATACCTTCGATCATCAGCATCAGCGCCAGGCGCGATGAACAGGATCGGTCAGGATGACCTGCAGGGTGTTGGCGCCGAGTTTCAGCAGGAAGTAGACGCCCGGGATCGCGATGACGCTGCCGATGATGACGGCGACCGAGCGGCCGCGGCCCTGTGCCTGCGCGTTCCGGTGCGCCGATGCCGGCCAGGGTCTTGCGGCCGATGTAGAACCAGACCAGGCTGACCAGCATGCCGACGCCGGCGGCGAAGAACACGACCTTGTAGGCCGGGGTGGTGCCGTCGCCGAGTTTCTGCGCCAGGATCTGGGTCAGGATCGGGGCGATGAAGGCGCCCGCGTTGATGCCCATGTAGAAGATGGTGAAGCCGGAATCGCGGCGGGTATCGTTCAGCGCATACAGCTTGCCGACCATGGTCGAGATGTTCGGCTTGAACATGCCGTTGCCGACGATGATGGTGGCCAGGCCCAGCTTGAAGATGTCCGGGTTCGGCAGGGTGATCATGAACAGGCCGGCCGCCATGAAGACGGCGCCGATCAGGATCGAGCGCTGGTAGCCGATCACGCGGTCGGCGATCAGGCCGCCGAAGACGGCGCCGGCATACACCAGCGCGAGGTAGGAACCGTAGGTGAGGTTGGCGTCGGCCTGGCCGACCGCCGCGCCGCCGTAGAACTGGGCGACGATGTAGAGCACGAGGGCCCAACGGATGCCGTAGAAGGCGAAGCGTTCCCAGAATTCGGTCATGAACAGCATCCACAGCGGCGCTGGGTGACCCATGATCTGTTTGAACTCTGGAATGACGACCTTGTCGCCTGGTGTTACTGCTGCACCGCTCATGCGGGTCCTCCTGAAGATAGTTTTGAGAATAACTGTTTTATTGGAACGCCCAGACCTGCCGGAATGTCCAGTTGGAACGCATTTTAGAGGAATTTGCTTACCACAAGAAAAATTTTTGTCATTGTGGTAAACACGCGCGCAAGCGGTGCGAACCGTTGCCTGGACGCACCACTCGACGCACACAAGCGCAGGCGTCAAGCGGCCAGTTGTCGTATATTGGTGAAACAGCCAGCCATGTTTCCGGAGCTCTTTATTTCCGGCGTATTAGAAAGGAAGACCTGCATGAACTACGAAGTCATCGATACGCTCATCTCCCCCGAGGGCCGGCTCGAAGTCCTGTCGAAGGCCGAAGTGGCCAAGCTGCTCGACACGCGCGAGGGCGGCCTGTACGACATCTTCCGCAAGTGCGCGCTCGCCGTCCTGAACTGCGGCAGCTCGATCGACGACGGCAAGGAACTGCTCGAGCGCTACAGCAGTTTCGAGATCGACATCATCCAGCGCGAACGCGGCATCAAGCTCGACATCCGCGGCGCGCCCTCGATCGCTTTCGTCGACGGCAAGATGGTCAAGGGCATCCACGAACACCTGTTCGCCGTCCTGCGCGACATCGTCTACGTCCACTTCGAGATCCTCGAGAACCCGAAATTCAACCTCGGCAAGCCGGAAGGGATCACCGACGCGGTGTTCCACATCCTGCGCAACGCCAACATCCTGCAGCCGCAGCGCAACCCGAACCTGGTCGTCTGCTGGGGCGGGCACTCGATCAACCGCATCGAGTACAACTATTCGAAAGAAGTGGGCTACGCGCTCGGCCTGCGCGAACTCGACATCTGCACCGGCTGCGGCCCGGGCGCCATGAAGGGCCCGATGAAGGGCGCCGCCATCGGCCACTCGAAGCAGCGCCTGCATGGCGGGCGCTACCTCGGCATTTCCGAGCCCGGCATCATCGCCGCCGAGTCGCCGAACCCGATCGTCAACGACCTGGTCATCATGCCGGACATCGAAAAGCGCCTGGAAGCGTTCGTGCGCACCGGCCACGGCATCTGCGTGTTCCCGGGCGGCGCCGGCACGGCCGAAGAGATCCTGTACATCCTCGGCATCCTGCTGCATCCCGATAACGCGGACATGCCGTTCCCGCTGATCTTCACCGGCCCGGCGACGGCGCGCGAATACTTCGAGCAGATCGACGGCTTCATCGGCCACACGCTCGGCGCGCGCGCCCAGGCCATGTACAAGATCATCATCGACGACCCGGACGCCGTGGCGCGCGAAATGGCCGCCGGGATCAAGCAGGTGCGCGAATTCCGCAAGGGCCGCAGCGACGCCTACTACTTCAACTGGCTCCTGAAAATCGACCAGGAATTCCAGAAGCCGTTCAAGCCGACCCACGAGAACATGCGCAACCTGTCGCTGCACAAGAACCAGGAAACGCATCTGCTGGCCGCGAACCTGCGCCGCGCCTTCTCGGGCGTGGTGGCGGGGAACGTGAAGGAAGAGGGGATCCGCGAGATCGAAAAGTACGGCAAGTACGAGATCCACGGCGACAGCGACATCATGGGGCCGATGGATGCGTTATTGGCGTCCTTCGTCGAGCAGAGCCGGATGAAGTTGCCGGGCAAGGCCTACGTGCCGTGCTACACGATCGTGCAATAAAATCGAGCCGACATAAAAAACGGGGCGCTTCAGTTAACTGAGCGCCCCGTTTTTTTTAGTCCTCTTTCCGCAAGTGCGGGAACAACAGCACGTCGCGAATGTTCGGCGAGTCCGTCAGGATCATGATCAGGCGATCGATCCCGATGCCGCAGCCACCGGCCGGCGGCATGCCGTATTCCAGCGCGCGGATGTAGTCGGCGTCGTAGTACATCGCCTCTTCGTCGCCCGCATCCTTGGCCTCGACCTGCGACAGGAAACGCGCCGCCTGGTCTTCCGGATCGTTCAGCTCCGAGAAGCCGTTGGCGATTTCGCGGCCCACCATGAACAGCTCGAAACGCTCGGTGATGCCCGGCACGGGTGTCGGACGCGCGCGCCAGCGGCGACACTTCGACCGGATAGTCGATGATATAGGTCGGCTCCCACAGCTGCGACTCCGCCGTCTCTTCGAACAGCGCCAGTTGCAGCGCGCCCAGGCCGGCGGTGGCGAAGGGCTTGACGCCGAACTTCTTCAGTTCCGCCTTGATGAACTCGGCGTCGTCCAGCTGCTCCGGCGTATAGCCCGGCGCATACTTGTTGATCGCGTCGACGATGGTCAGGCGCTGGAAGGGCTTCGACAGGTCCAGCTCGCGCCCGCCATACGACAGCACGGCCGTGCCCTGCGCATCGACCGCCGCCTGGCGGATGATCGCTTCGGTGAAGTCCATCAGCCAGGTGTAGTTCGTGTAGGCCGCGTAGAACTCCATCATCGTGAATTCCGGGTTGTGCCGGATCGAGACGCCTTCGTTGCGGAAGTTGCGGTTCACTTCGAACACGCGGTCGAAGCCGCCGACCACCAGGCGCTTCAGGTACAGCTCGGGCGCGATGCGCAGGAACATCTGCATGTCGAGCGCATTGTGGTGGGTCGTGAACGGTTTCGCAGCGGCGCCGCCCGGAATCGGGTGCAGCATCGGCGTCTCGACTTCCATGAACTCGTTCTTTTCCATGAAGCGGCGCATCGACGACAGCGCGGCGGTACGCGCCTTGAAGGTGCGGCGCGTCTCTTCGTTCATGATCAGGTCGACGTAGCGCTGGCGGTACTTGGTCTCCTGGTCGGCCAGGCCGTGGAACTTGTCCGGCAGCGGACGCAGCGACTTGGTGATCAGGCGCAGCTTGCTGACACCTTGATCGTCAGCTCGTCGGTCTTGGTCTTGAACAGCGTGCCTTCCACGCCCAGGATGTCGCCCAGGTCGTAGGTGCGGAAGGCTTCCATCGCCGCTTCGCCGGTCGCGTCGAGCGTGACGTAGATCTGGATGCGGCCGTCGGCGCGGATGCCCGAGGCGTCCTGCAGGGTGGCGAAGGCGGCCTTCTTGCCGGCTTCGCGTTTGAGCATCATGCGGCCGGCCAGCACCACGGGAATGGCTTTTTCTTCCAGCTCTTCGCGCGTCAGCGCGCCGTACTGCTCGACCAGCGCGGCGGCCTTGTGCTGCGGGCTTGAAGTCGTTCGGGAAGGCGACGCCGGCCTCGCGGATCGCGGCCAGCTTGGCGCGGCGTTCCGTCATGATCTTGTTTTCGTCGGCCGCCGGCGCTGGCGCCGGCGTGTTCTCTTGGTTTTCCGTAGTCATGGTGTTTGTACTCTTTTATTTGATCAGGCGAACAGCGTCTCGAGCGACAGCTACGAGAAATCGTCGACGATCGCGATCACGTTGTCGAATTCGGCGAAGGCGTCGGCGGGCAGGGTGGTGGTGATCACCACCACGCGCATGCCGGCGCGGCGCGCCGCTTCCACGCCCAGCGGCGCGTCTTCGAAGACGATGCAGTTGGCGGGTTCGGCGCCGCAGCGCTTCGCCGCTTCCAGGAACACGTCCGGATGCGGTTTGCCGCGCGCGACGTCCGTGGCGCCGACGACGGCCTCGAAATGGCGGCGCAGATCCAGGCCGTCGAGCGTGAACTCGACGTTCGCCGGCGGCGCGGCCGTGCCGACTGCCAGCGCAATGCCTTGCGAGCGCGCGTCCGCGATCAGGTCCTCGAAACCGGCGACCGCTTTTCAGGTGCGGCGCATACAGCTCGCGGTAGACGGCTTCCTTCTCATGGTTCAGCACCGCGACTTCATCGTCGCCCAGGTCTTCGCCCATGTGCGAACGGATGATCTCCTTGCCCTGGCGGCCGGCCGTCGTGCGGAAGAATTCGTCCGCATCGATGGCGCGCCCGCGCCGTTCGAAGAAGGTCACCCACGACTGCGTGTGGAAGGCCATGTTGTCGACGATGGTGCCGTCCATGTCGAAGATCAGCGCGCGTTTCTGGCTCATCACGCGCCCACGCCCTGCTTGAGCGAGGCCGAGATGAAATCGTCCAGGTCGCCGTCCAGCACGTTCTTCGTGTTGCCGGTCTCGAAGCCGGTACGCAAATCCTTGATGCGCGACTGGTCGAGCACGTAGGAACGGATCTGGTGGCCCCAGCCGACGTCGGTCTTCGAGTCTTCCAGCTTCTGCTGCTCGCTCATGCGGTTGCGCATCTCGAGCTCGAACAGTTTGGCGCGCAGCATGTCCCAGGCTTCGGCCTTGTTGCGGTGCTGGGAACGGTCGTTCTGGCACTGCACGACGATGCCCGACGGGCCGTGCGTCAGGCGCACCGCGGAGTCGGTCTTGTTGATGTGCTGGCCGCCGGCGCCGGATGCGCGGTAGGTATCGATGCGCACGTCGGCCGGGTTGATCTCGATCTCGATCGAATCGTCGACTTCCGGATACACGAACAGCGAGGTGAACGAGGTGTGGCGGCCGTTGGCCGAGTCGAACGGCGACTTGCGCACCAGGCGGTGCACGCCGGTTTCGGTGCGCAGGTGGCCATAGGCGTACTCGCCCTCGACCTTGATGGTCGCGGTCTTGATGCCGGCGACTTCACCGTCGGACTGTTCCAGGATCTCGGCCTTGAAGCCCTTGCGTTCGCAATAGCGCAGGTACTGGCGCAGCAGCATCGAGGCCCAGTCCTGGGCTTCGGTACCGCCGGCGCCGGCCTGGATGTCGATGAAGCAGTTGGCGTGGTCCATCGGGTTGCCGAACATGCGGCGGAACTCCATCCCCTCGATGACCTTGGCGATCGCGTCGACGTCGTCGCTGACGGCCTCGATGGTGTCGTCGTCGCCTTCTTCGCGCGCCATGCCGAACAGGTCGGCGGCGTCGGCGAGGTCGGCTTTCGCTTTTTCGAGCGTGTGCACGACGCCTTCCAGCGCTTTTTTCTCTTTACCGAGGTCGAGGGCCCGCTTCTGGTCGTTCCAGACGGTCGGATCCTCGAGTTCTTCGTTGACCTGCTCTAGTTTCTCTGACTTCCGATCGAAGTCAAAGATACCTCCGAAGTTCGGCCTCGCGACCGGTCAGGTCGTTCAGCAGGGCGGAGATGGCGTTGATGCGTTCAGCTTCCATGATCTTGGCATTTTAAATGAGTTGAATCGAACCTTCGATTATACCCCAGTGGCCCCGTGCGGCCGGTATGGCTTGCCGCGGCGCGCGCGCTGCCGTATCATCGCGCGGTCTCCTACCCGAAGAATTCCCATGCGCCACTCTCTCTCTTGTCAATTCGGCATCGCGCTGCTGCCGGTCGTCCTTGCTGCTCCTGCGCTTGCCGCGGCCATCCGCGCCCGAAAGGCGCCAGCGCCACCCTGGCCGTGCTGGAAACGACCGACCTGCATTCGAACGTGGTCGGCTACGACTACTTCAAGCTGGCCGCCGAGCCGTCGATCGGCCTGGACCGCACCGCACGCCTGATCGCCCAGGCGCGCGCCGAATTCGCCAACACGCGTCCTGCTCGACAACGGCGACACCATCCAGGGCAATGCGCTGGCCGACTACCAGGCGCTGGTCAAACCGCTGCGCTGCGACCAGACGCTCGGCATCTACAAGGTGATGAACGCGCTGAAGTACGACGGCGGCTCGATCGGCAACCACGAATTCAACTACGGCCTGGGCTTCCTGGGCCAGGTGACGGGCAGCCGCTTCCAGGTCGCGGGCATCGACCAGCCGCAAGCGCTGCGCCGGCCCGGCCTTCCCGCACGTGCTGGCCAACGTCTACAGCGCGAAAACGAAGAAGCCGCTGTTCGCGCCGTACCGCATCATCGAAAAGAAGGTGAGCGCGCAGGATGCGAACGGCCGCGCGATCACGGCGACTGGTGAAGGTCGGCATCATCGGCTTCACGCCGCCGACCATCATGTCCTGGGACAAGCGCTGGCTCGACGGCAAGGTCTACACGACCGGCGTGCGCGAGGCGGCCCTGAAATACATCCCCGAGATGCGCAGGAAGGGCGCCGACATCGTCGTCGCCATCGCCCACGGCGGCCTGGATGCGAGCCCGTACACGCCGCAGATGGAGAACGCCGGCTGGTACCTGGCGCAGGTGCCGGGCGTGGATGCGATGCTGCTCGGGCATGCGCACCAGCTGTTCCCGAACGCGGCCAGCACGGCGCCGCAGTTCAACCTGCCGGGCGTCGACAAGGCCAGGGGCCTGGTGCATGGCGTGCCGACCGTGATGGCGAACTTGTGGGGCAAGCACCTGGGCGTGATCGCGCTGCAGCTGCGCGCCGACGGCAAGCGCTGGACGGTCGAGAAGGACAAGACCGTGGTCGAGGCGCGCAGCGCCCAGAACGCGGACAAGAGCTTTGTCGCGGCCGATCCGGCGGTGCTGGCGCTGATCCGCGCCGAGCACGAAGCGACCATCGCCTATGTGAAGACGCCGGTCGGCAGCACCGACTTTCGCATGACGACGCTATTTTGCCGACGTCGGCGACCCGTCCGCGCTGGCGGTGGTGAACGCGGCGCAGACGCGCTACGTGAAGCAACTATGTGGCGGCGAACCTGCCGCAGTACGCGAAGCTGCCGGTGCTGTCGATGTCGGCGCCGTTCAAGAGCGGCCTGGCCGGCGCCTTCGATTTCACCGACGTCCCGGCCGGGAACCTGGCGCTGAACAATGCGGCCGACCTCTACCTGTATCCGAATGCGCTGTATGCGGTGAAGGTCGACGGCGCCGGCTTGAAGGCCTGGCTCGAGACCTCGGCGCGGCGCTTCAACACGATCGACCCGGGTAAGACCGAGCCGCAGGAGCTGGTGAATGGCGCGCGTCCCGAGCTACAACTTCGACACGCCGACCTCCAGCGAGATCAGCTACGAGATCGACGTCACCCAGGCGCCGGGACAACGCATCCGCAAGCTGGCGCTGCGCGGCGTGCCGGTCACGCCGGAGCAGGAATTCATCGTCGCGACGAACAACTACCGCGCCAGCGGCGGCGGCAATTTCCCGGGACTGGACGGCAGCAAGACCATCCTCGCCTCGCCCGACACCAGCCGCGACGTGCTGATCGCCTATATCCGCGACGTCAAGAAGCTGACGCGCGCGACCGATGGCGCGCTGCGCAGCTGGCAGTTTCACGAAGGTCAAGACGGCGGGGCCGGTGGTATTCCATTCGGCGCCGGGCATGCTGGGCCTGGCGCAGGAGGCGGGGCTGGACAACGTCAGGCAGGTGGCGGCCGACGATGGCCTCGGCAAGGGCTTCGCGCTGTACGCGCTGGACCTGGCGAAATGAAGACGCTGGTGCTGCTGCTGGCGCTGTGCTCTGCGGCGGCACCGCGCAGGCGCAGCCGGGCGACGCGCGCGCCGCCTACAAGGCTGGGCTGAGTACCGGAACGGCGCCGGCGTGGCGCTTGACGCCGTGCTGGCGGCGCACTGGATCGAGCGCGCCGCGCGTGGCGGGCTGGCCGAGGCGATGTTCACCTGGTCGAACATGCTGGCGGCGGGGGAGGGTGTGGCGCCGATGCCGTCGCGGCGCGGCGCTGGCTGGAAGCGTCGGCCGCGCTGGGTTATCCGGCGGCCTTGCAAGAGATGGCGTTGAAGGAGCCGGACCCGCGCCAGGCGGAGCTCCTGATGCGCCAGGCGGCGCACGCCTTGCAGCACAGGGCCTACGCGCCCTAGTTCTTGGCCGACGCCTCGATCTCGCCCGCGGCAATCGCCGCCAGGTCGACCAGCGCCTGCAGTTCGGTCGCGCGCAGCTTGCGCGGCTCGCGGTCGATCACGCACAGGGTGCCCATCGCCATGCCGTACTGTCGCGCAGCGGGACGCCCGCGTAGAAGCGCATGTGCGGGTCGGCCAGCACCAGCGGGTTGCCGGAAAAACGCGCGTCGCTCATCGCGTCTTCCACCACGAAGGGGCCGTCCTGCAGGATCGCGTGGGCGCAGAAGGCCCACTCGCGCGGGGTCTGCTGCGCGGGCAGGCCGACGCGCGCCTTGAACCACTGGCGGCGCGCCGTCAGCAGCGAGATCAGGGCGATCGGCGATTCGGTCACTTTCGAGGCCAGGCGCACGATGCGGTCGAAACGCTCTTCCGGCAGCGTGTCGACCAGGCGCGTCGCCGCCAGCGGCGGCAAGGCGCTGCCGCTTCGTCCTCGGGCACCGGGAAGCCGCGTCGGGATTCGGGCAGGAACTCCGGATCGGTCGGCGTCGGCGGCAGGCGGCGTTCCGGCGTGCCGGACTGGCCGGACACCTTGGTCATCAGGGCGCGGATATGGCTTTCGCGCGTGCGGCGGTGTCCGCCCGGCGTTTTCCATGACTCGATCGCGCCACTTTCCATCCAGAGCTGGACGGTACTGGTCGCTACGCCAAGCAGCCGGGCTGCCGCGCTGGTGGTGAGGATTGGGTCCTCTTCCATTAAATTGCTGGTCATCAATATTCCTACGGTTTATGGAAGTATAGCCGATTTGATGAAATTATCGCGCATGTTCCGGGTTTGACCCGCAAACTGCATGCGAAAGCGGCAAAGACACGCAGATTTAATTGCTCCAGAGCTGAAACTACTTTCGAGCAAATGTTGCGATTTCATCATTTTCGAGCGCATGCCTGGACCGGTCGCCTCAGGCCGAGGCCAGCGCGAGTGCGCGGTCGCGGCCGAGCGTGCCCGGCCGGCGCGCCGACGGATCGTCGAGCTTGAAGGTGCTGACCAGCTGGGCCAGGCGCGCGGCCTGTTCCTGCATCGATTCGGCGGCCGCCGCCGCTTCCTCGACCAGGGCCGCGTTCTGCTGGGTGACCGCGTCCATGTCGACGATGGCGCTGTTGACCTGCTCGATGCCGGCGCTTTGCTCTTCGCTGGCGTTGGCGATGTCGGCGATGATGGTCGTCACGTGCTCGATGCTGCGCACGATCTCGCCCATGGTGGCGCCGGCGCGGTCGACCTGGCCGGTGCCGGCCGCGACCTTGCCGACCGAGTCGTCGATCAGCAGCTTGATCTCTTTCGCGGCGCTGGCCGAACGCTGGGCCAGGTTGCGCACCTCGCCGGCGACGACCGCGAAGCCGCGGCCCTGTTCGCCCGCACGCGCCGCTTCGACGGCGGCGTTCAGCGCCAGGATGTTGGTCTGGAAGGCGATGCCGTCGATGACGCTGATGATGTCGACGATCTTGCGCGAGGATGCGTTGATCGAGCCCATGGTCGCCACCACTTCGGCCACCACGGCGCCGCCTTCGCCGGCGATGCCGGCCGCGGTCTTGGCCAGCTTGTTCGCTTCGCGCGCATTCTCGGCGTTCTGGCGCACGGTCGAGGTCAGTTCTTCCATCGACGAGGCGGTTTCCTCGAGCGAGCCGGCCTGCTGCTCGGTGCGCACGGACAGGTCGGCATTGCCGCTGGCGATTTCGTTGGAGGCGGTGGCGATCGCGCCGGTGCCGCCGCGCACGCTGCCGACGATGCCGGCCAGCGCCGCCGACATGCTGGCCAGGGCGCGCAGCAGGTCGCCGGTTTCGTCGCGTTCGGGTAGCGGGGGCGCGGCTGGTCAGGTCGCCGCGCGCGACGCGCTGGGCGAAGCCGACGGCGTGGCGCAGCGGCACCGTGATCGAGCGGCTGATGATCCAGGCGCAGGCCGCGCCCAGCAGCAGGGCGGCGACGCCCAGCGTGACCAGGATGACGCGGGTGCTGGCGTAGGAGTCGAGGATGGTCGTGGCGACGACGTCGGTGGCGTCGATCTGCATCGCGGCCAGCTTGTTCATCTCGGCCAGGAAGGCGGTGCTGGCGGGCGTGAGCTGTTCGGCGTAGATCTTGTCGGCGCCGGCGACGTCGCCCGCGCGCTTGGCCGCGAACAGGGCGGCGCGTGCGGCGAGGTAAGGTTCGCGTTTCGCTTTCACCGCGGCGAACTGGGCCTTCACGGCTTCGTTGCGCAGCGAGGCTTCGACGGTGTTCTGCAGTTCGGTGGAGCGCGCCGAGATCTCCTTCATGCGCGCTTCGACCTTCTCGATCACGGCGCTGTCGTCGGTCACATAGGCGGTTTGCAGCATGGCGCTGTTCAGCTCGATCAGCTTGCCCCATTCGGCGACATAGCGCTGGTTCTTGATGCTGGTGTTCACCAGGCGGTCGGTCATGTCGCCGGCTTCCTGCATGCGCGCCAGGGCGGTGAGGGTGACGGCCAGCAGCAGCGCCAGCGACGATAGCGAATGCGATGCCCAGGCGGACACCGATCTTGAGGTTCTTCACGTTGGATTCCTGATGAGATGAGCGGCACGCTGCCGCTGGTGAAGTCGATACGGCCGGCTGGCGCGCCGGCGCGCATCGAATGATCTGATCAGGAGAGTATACCAGTGCAGGGGGGCAATATGATGCTGTGCGGCAAATTTGCAACATCGCGATGTTGGCAATGTTGCAATGAGGGCCAGTGCAATTGCTTCTTTGCGGCGCTCCGGCTGCACCAGGATGAAGGGATGCACCACCGCCGCCCACAGCGCGGCGCCGGCGGCGCTCCAGGTCTGGGCTTGCAGGTCGCTGACTTGCGCGACCTGGCCGGCGGCCATCCAGCGCGCGATGCTGTCCTTGTCGTCGTGCGAGACGCGCACGGCGACGTCGATCAGGTCGAGTTCTTCGCTGACGTAAATCACGTTGCCCTGCGCGAAATGGCGCTCCAGCTCGCTCCATTCGATGCGGCCGGTCTCGCGGTTGATCTTGTCGTGCAGTTCGGTGTCGTTCTCGGGCTTGGTTTTCATGTCGCTTATTGAAGTTCAAATAATGTCGACCGACGGGATCGGCCGAACCCGCCCATGTTAACCGATACGACCTGCGCCTTGCGCACATTGCCGACCAGTGCGGGGCGAAAGCAGGCGAGGTTGGTGCCGCCCTGGCGCGCGCACGCTCGGGTAGACGATGCCCATCGAGCCGGCGTCGAGCAGTGCGTTCGGCCAGCTCCTGCGACGCGACATAGCTCTGCGGATCGAGGCATGCGGCGAAGCCGTCTGGCGCCGCGGATGTCGTGGAAAGGGGCGTTGAAGTCGGCCAGCAGCGCCTGGTAGGTGACGCTGTCGTCGAAGCGGTCGATTTCCTGGTATTCGACGGTCTTGTGGAAGCTCACTTCGGCCAGCGCGGTGGCGGCATCGAAGGCGCAGTACCAGGCGCCGCGCGCGCCGTCGTTGAAGCGGCTGCCTTCCGGGCGCGCATAGGTATAGGCCGCGTTCACGATGCGGAAATTCGGCAGGCCGAACACCAGTTCGTCCATGCCGATGCCGGGCAAGCAGGCCCGATTCGCCGCGCAGGCGCTCGTTGGTGGCGTTATCGAGGTCGAACAGGTCGCGCAGGGTGGCGTCGTTGTCGGCCAGCGGCGCGAGCACCGAATCCTCGAGGTCGGCGAAGCGCGAGGGGATCAGGCGGCAGGTATCGAACTGGCGCAGCGGCCGTCACCGCGGGCAGGGCCGCCAAGATCACAGCCCTCCGCGGCGGGCGTCGAGCAGCTGGCGTACCGTCTGCATCGCCAGCAAGCCGCCGGCCAGCATGCTGCGAGAGCGGCGTGCGTCCGCCGAAGATGATGTTGCTGTTGGGGAGATGCACCCATTCGTCGGCGAGCTTGTCGCCATACAGGATGTGCAGCGCCTTGTAGATGCCGAGCAGGTAGGAGATGCGCGTGATGCGGTCGACTTCGAGCACCCGGTCCGGGTTTTTCTTCCAGTCGTAGAAGCTCGATGGCGACAGGCCGCCGAGCAGCTCGCGCGCATCGTCGTCGCGCAGCTGCCAGGCCAGCGCGAGCTTGAAGAAGCCGGTCAGCGCGGCTTTCGACAGGCGCTCGCGCTCGGCGCGGGAATTCAGGTCGACCAGCACCGCGGGCTCGAAGCGGCTGCGTGGGTAAGCATAGGCCAGGTTCATGGAGTCCTCCATTTCTGGAGTATTTATACTCCGTTTCCGGACCCCTTGCAACTGACGGTTGTCAAGCCGTGTGCGGCGTGACAGAATTGGCGCCGACTTGTCATAAGGAAAAGGTTATTCCAATGCGGTGGCGATCGGCGGGCGTGTTCTTATTAGTGGTGGCATGCGTGGCAACGGCCGCGATCGGCATGGCGCGCGGCTCGCGCGTGGCCCCTGGCGACTTGCGCCAGCAGGTGATCGAAGCCGAGCGCGAGTTTGCCGCCAGCATGGCGCGGCGCGATTTCGAGGGCTTCCAGCGCTAGCTCTCGCGCGAGGCGGTGTTCATGAGTCCGGGCGGCGCCTTGCGCGGCAAGGAAGCGGTCGCCAAGGCCTGGCGCGCTTACTTCGACAAGCCGGCGGCGCCGTTTTCGTGGTCGCCGGGCGAGGTCGAGGTGCTCGCTTCCGGGCACGCTGGCCTACAGCAGCGGGCCGGTGCTCGATGCCGGCGGCAAGCAGGTGGGACGCTTCAATTCGGTGTGGCGGCTGGAAGGGCCGGGCACCTGGCGCGTTGTCTTTGACCGCGGCTGCGATTGCCCGCGCTGATCGCTCCGGTCACACCGCTTCCCGGGCGCTCGTCGGCATCAACTCAATCCGCCGTCGCCCCCGACTTCTTCACCGTCTGCCCCCACTTCGCCGTCTCGCTGCGAATGAACTCGGCGAACTGCTCCGGCTTCTCGCCATGCGGCTCGGCGCCTTGCTCCGCCATTTTCTTCTTCACTTCCGGGTCGGCCAGCGCTTTCAGGATCGAGGCGTTCAGCTTCGCGATCACCGGCGCCGGGGTGCTGGCCGGCGCCAGCAGGCCGAACCAGGAGGTGGCGCTGTAGCCCGGCACGCCCGCTTCGGCAATCGTCGGCACGTCCGGCAGGGCCGGCGAGCGCTGCGGCGTCGTGACCGCCAGCGGACGCAGTTTGCCCGCCTTGACGTGGCCGATCACCGAGGGCATGTTGTCGAACATGATCGCGGTCTGGCCGCCGAGCAGGTCGGTCAGGGCCGGGGCGCTGCCCTTGTACGGGATGTGCTGCATCTCGACGCCGGCCATCTGGCTGAACATCTCGCCCGACAGGTGGATCGAGGTGCCGCTGCCGGACGAGGCGAAGGTCACCTTGCCCGGATTGGCCTTGGCATAGGCGATCAGCTCCTTCACGCTCTTGTACGGCTGGCCGGGATTGGCCACCAGCAGGTTCGGCACCAGCGCCACGCGCGTGATCGGCGCGAAATCCTTGATCGGGTCGAAGGGCATTTTCTTGTACAGGCTCTGGTTGATGGCGTGGGTGCCGACGGTGCCCATCAGGAGCGTGTAGCCGTCCGGCGCGGCGCGCGCCACCATCTGCGCGCCGATGTTCCCGCCGGCGCCGGCGCGGTTGTCGATGATGACCGGCTGGCCCAGGTCCTTCGACATGTACTGCCCGACCACGCGCGCCAGGATGTCGGTCGTGCCGCCGGCCGAGAAGGGCACGACGATCGTCAGCGCTTTCGAGGGGAAGGCGGCCTGGGCCTGCACCGCGAAGGGCGCCAGCGCGAGGGCGCCGCGCGGCGGCAAGGGCGAGGCTGCGGCGCTTCGGTGCGACGGCAACACGGGAACGGATCATGACGGGTCTCCTGACATTGTTATGGTGGGTGAAAATCTAGATCGGTGCGACGCCGAGCGTGGTGCCGCCGCAGACGTACAGCACCTGGCCGGTGACGAAACCGTTATCCGGCGAGAGGAAGAACAGCGCGGCGCGCGCCACGTCCTCGGGCGTGCCGAGGCGTTTCACGAGGATGCTGTCGAGGATGCGCTGGGTTTGCGGCGCGCCTTCGGGATTGCTGTTCCTGAAAAGCTCGGTGGCGATCGGGCCGGGCGCGACCGCGTTGACGGTGATGCCGTCGCCGCCCAGTTCCTGCGCCAGCGTGCGCGTCAGGCCGATCAGGCCGGCCTTGGTGGCGGAATACACGATGCGTTCGGGCTTGCCCAGCGCGGCGCGCGAGGCCATGTTGACGATGCGGCCCTGGCCGCAGGCGCGCAGGCGACGGCAGGCAGGCCTGGACCAGCAGGATCGGCGCGCGCAGGTGCAGGCCGACGACATCGTCGAGGTCGGCCATGGTGGCGCTGTCGATGCTGCCGGGGCGGGTGGCGCCGGCGTTGTTCACCAGGGCGGTGACGGCGTAGGTGGCGGTGATCTGGCGCGCGGCGGCTTCGATCTCGTCCTGTTTGGTCAGGTCGGCCTGCAGCGAGACGAGCCGGTCGTGGCCCCAGTCCGGGGCTTTATAGTCGAGATTGACGACGCTGCGGCCCTGGGCCAGCAGCGCCTCGCAGATGGCGCGGCCGATGCCGGAACTGCCGCCGGTTACCAAGGTCAACTTGCTGTGATGCGCTCATGCATGCGTCTCCTGCGATCGGCCACGCCACATGGCGTGGTTCGTGGCGATATTAGCATGTCAGGGGGCCTGATGAGCAGCCGTTACGCCGGCTCCGCGTGCTCCACCAGCAACTGCACCTTGGTCACCCCGTTGTACTCGTTCGCATCGAGCCGGAAGGCCACCCGCGCGCGCTCGCCCAGCGCATCGGTATGCCCGAACCAGATCGCGTCATAGCGCCGCCCGTTCTTCTCCAGCAGCAGCTTGAGGTGCTTCTCCTTCAGGATGCGCTGGCTCAGCACCCGGAACTCGTCGCAGAACACGGGCGGCGCAAAGCCCTGGCCCCAGACCTGCGCGTCCATCAGTTCGATGAAGGAGGTGGAATAGAACTCGTCCTCGAGCGGCCCGTCGGTCTCGACCACGCGCTCGAGCTGGGCCTGGGTCAGCCAGGCGCGCCCGACCGCTTCGAAGGCTTCCTGGAAGGGCGCGAAGCACTCCGCCTTCATCGTCAGGCCGGCCGCCATCGCGTGGCCGCCGAACTTGTCGATCAGGCCCGGCACCCGTTTCGACACCAGGTCCAGCGCGTCGCGCATGTGAAAGCCCGGAATCGAGCGCCCCGAGCCCTTGATCAGGCCCGGTCCGCCCGGCGCGAAGGTGATCGTCGGCCGGAAGAATTTCTCTTTCAAACGCGAAGCCACGATGCCGATCACGCCCTGGTGCCAGCCGTCGTCGAAGACCGTGATCGTGCTGCGAGTCGCTCGGCTCGAAGGCGTCCAGGTGCAGCAAGGCCGTGTCCTGCATGTCGGCCTCGATCTCGCGCCGCTTCAGGTTGATCTCGTTGAGCTGCTGGGCGATGGCCCAGGCGCGGCCCTCGTCGTCGGTGGTGAGGCATTCGATCCCGAGCGCCATGTCCTGCAGGCGGCCGGCGGCGTTCAGGCGCGGGCCGACGGCGAAGCCGAGGTCGAAGGGCGAGGCGCAGCGCGCTTCGCGGCCCGCCACCCGGAACAGCGCCGCCACGCCGGCATGCATGCGGCCGGCGCGCATGCGCTTGATGCCTTGCGCGACCAGGATGCGGTTGTTGGCGTCCAGCCTGACCACGTCGGCCACGGTGCCCAGGGCCACCAGGTCGAGCAGGTTGTCCAGCTTGGGCTGGGTCTGGGCATCGAACACGCCGCGCCGGCGCATCTCGGCGCGCAGGGCCAGCAGCACGTAGAACACCACGCCGACGCCGGCCAGGTGCTTGCTCGGGAAGCCGCATTCCGGCTGGTTCGGGTTGACGATGACGCGCGCGGGTGGAAGATGGTCGCCCGGCAGGTGGTGGTCGGTGACGACGACTTCGATGCCGAGCGCGTTGGCCGCCACCACGCCGTCGACGCTGGCGATGCCGTTGTCGACGGTGATGATGATGTCCGGCGATTTTTCGCGCGCGGTCAGTTCGACGATCTCGGGCGTCAGGCCATAGCCGTGCACCACGCGGTCGGGCACGATGTAGTCGACCTGCGCCCCCATCGCGCGCAGGCCGCGCAGGGCGGTGGCGCAGGCGGTGGCGCCGTCGCAGTCGTAGTCGGCGACGATGGTCATCTTCTTGCCGCGCTGCAATAGCGTCGGCCAGGAACACGGCGGCGGCGTCGATGTGTTTCAGGCCGCCGGGCGGCACCAGGGCGGTGAGTTCGCAGGACAGTTCGCGCACGTCGAGCCAGGCCGCGCGCGGCGTAGATACGGGCCAGAACAGGGTGCACGCCGCCCTGGCGCAGCATTTCGGACTGGCGCAGCGGGCAGGGGCGGGTGGCGATACGGGTGGTCATCAGAGCAGTCGGTCCAGGGTAGGGCGGCGCCAGAAACTGCGTTGCGCCAGGGCGGTGGTGGTGAATTCGGCATGCGCGTCGCGGTGGCTCAGCACCAGCTGGACTTTGCGCACGCGGCCCTTCTTCAATGCCTCCAGAATGGGGGCGAACAGCCCGGCTTCAAGCTGCTGCAGCTGTTGGATCCAGCCGCCCCAGTCGGCGCCGACCGCGTGCGGGGCCGCGCTGCCGCAGTACAGGATGGCGTCGCCGTCGATGTTCGCGACGAAATCGGCGAGGCTGGCCGGGCGCGTGTCCGCCAGCGCCGACACCACGCCGCCGGCCTCGAAAGCCGCCAGCTTCGGCGCCGTCCGGCGCGCGCAGGCGCGCGGCATCGGCCGCGCCCCAGGTCCAGAAGGCGTTCACCGGCGGCAGCCGGCGCGCTTCGCGCTCCGCGTTCACCGGGTGCGTATGCCACAGGATCTGCACTTCGTTCTGCAGGCGCCGGAAGGCCGCGGCGCGCGCGCCGACCGGCATCCAGTCGGTCAGGTCCATGCCGAGCGTCGCGTCAGGCGTGGACGTGTCGAGCTCCGCCCAGTCGTCGGCGCGCATGAACCAGGTGCGCGCGTCGCCATACACCAGCGCATGGCCGGCTTCCTCGAAATACGGCTGCGCGGTCTCGAACAGCGCGCGGCTGTCCGCCTCGGGCAAGCGCAAACCCGCCGGGTCGCCCATCATCAAGTGCGTGCGGGCGATCTCGATATGGACCGGATTGACGATGAACCAGGTGCCGGCTTCCGGCGCAATGCCGAGCGCGCGCATCGCGGCGGCGGCAAAGGCGGGGCGGCCGCCATCCTGCAAGCCGAGCGCGCGCGCCAGCCATTGCTCGTGCGGCAGGGCGCGCACCGCGTCGTTGGCGGGCACGCGCGCATGGCTGCTGGTGCGCGTCAGCAGCGCGGCCAGGGCCGGCGTGCTGGCGCCGAGGGCGCGCACCAGGTCGGGGGCGAATTCGGGAAACGGGAGGGCGAACGGGAGGACAAGCGTGATCTGGGACATGCCGTGATTGTAGGCCAAATGGACCCGTCCCGCATCCTGGCTGCGCCCGTCCCTGGCACTCCGGTGCTGTCATGGATGAGCTTTGTGTGGCAAACTGCGGGTCGTTCTCAGTTGTTTCACTAACACTAAAAGTTATGAGCATCATCTACAAGCTGCCGTACGAAGCGCTGGTCGGCCTGCGCTACACGCGCGCCGGCAAACGCAGCGGCCGCAACCGCTTCATTTCCTTCATTTCGATGATCTCCGTGGCCGGCATCGCGCTCGGCGTCGCGGCCCTGATCGTCGTGCTGTCGGTGATGAACGGTTTTCAGAAAGAAGTCACCGACCGCATGCTGTCGGTGCTGGCCCACGTCGAAGTCTACGACGCGCGCGGCTTCATGCCCGACTGGCGCGCCGTCGCGCGCGAGGCCGCGCGCAATCCGCAGGTGGCGGCCGCCGCGCCCTTCGCCGACGTGCAGGGCATGCTGCTGCGCGACGGCGTCATGAAACCGACCCTGCTGCGCGGGATCCTGCCGGCCGAGGAAGCGAAGGTCTCGGAAGTGGCGCGCCAGATGCGCCAGGGCAGCCTCGACAAACTCACCCCCGGCTCGATGAACATCGTGCTCGGCAGCGCGCTGGCCAAGTCGCTGGAGGTGACGGTCGGCGAGCGCGTGACCATGTTGCTGGGCAGCGCAGGCAGCACCAGCAATGGCGCCCCGGTCGCGCCGCGCACCCAGACCTTCACCGTGGTCGGCATCTTCGAAGCCGGCCATTACGAATTCGATTCGACGCTGGCCTTCGCCCACCTCGACGACGCCGTCGCTGCCGCGCGCATCGAGGGCGCGGCCGGCCTGCGCCTGCGCCTGCGCGACATGCACCAGGCGCCGCAGGTGGCGGCCGAGCTGCGGCGCAGCCTGCAAGGCGGAGCTGGTGCTGCGCGACTGGTCGCAGGTGAACACCGTCTGGTTCGCCGCCGTGCAATCGCAAAAGCGCATGATGTTCATTATCCTGGCGATGATCATCGCGGTCGCCGCCTTCAACCTGGTCTCGACCCTGGTGATGACGGTCAAGGACAAGCAGTCCGACATCGCCATCCTGCGCACCCTGGGCGCCTCGCCGCGCTCGATCATGAAGATCTTCATCGTGCAGGGCACGCTGGTCGGCCTGCTCGGCAGCCTGCTGGGCGTGACCCTGGGCGTGACGGTGGCGCTGAACGTCGACGTCATCGTGCCCTTCATCGAGCGCGTGCTCGGCATCCAGTTCCTGTCGAAAGAGATTTACCTGATCAGCGAGATCCCGTCGGAACTGCGCTGGCCGGATGTCGGCCAGCATCGGCGGCCTGGCCGTGCTGCTGGCCTTCCTGTCGACGCTCTACCCGAGCTGGGCGGCGGCGCGTATCAACCCGGCACAGGCTTTGCGTTACGAATGAGTATACGTGACGCATCTCACAAACTTCCCTTCGAGTGGCTGGTCGGCCTGCGCTACACGCGCGCCGGCAAGGGCAGCGAAAACAGCGGCTTCATTTCCTTCATCTCGCTGATCTCGGTGGCCGGGATCGCGCTCGGCGTGGCGGCGCTGATCATCGTGCTGTCGGTGATGAACGGCTTCCAGAAACAGGTCACCGACCGCATGCTGTCGGTGCTGGCGCACATCGAAGTGTTCGATGCGCGCGGCGAGCATGCCGCAGTGGCGCGAGGCCGCCAAGGAAGCACTGCGCAACCCGGCCGTGCTGGGCGCGGCGCCCTTCGTGCAGAGCGACGCGCTGCTGCAGCAGGTCGACGGCGCGATGCGCCCGGCCGTCATCCGCGGCATCCTGCCGGAAGCGGAACGCAAGGTCTCGGACATGGCCAACACCATGCGCCAGGGCCGGCTCGAGTCGCTCACGCCGGGCAGCTTCAACATCGTGCTCGGCTATTCGCTGGCCGGCGCGCTGAACCTGCACGTGGGCGACAAGGTGACCATGCTGCTGGCCCAGGCCCAGGCCACGCCGGCCGGCCTGCTGCCGCGCATGCGCACCTTTACCGTCTCCGGCATCTTCGAGGCGGGGCACGCCGAGTTCGACGCCGGCATGGCCTTCATCAACATCGAAGACGCCGAGAAGATGGAGCGCCTCGGCGCGCCCGCCGGCCTGCGCCTGAAGGTGCGCGGACATGCACGCAGGCGCCGCAGATCGCCCAGCAACTCAAGCAGTCGATGTCGGGCGACCTGGTCATGCGCGACTGGTCGAAGCTGAACGCGGTCTGGTTCGGCGCCGTACAGACCGAAAAGAAGATGATGTTCATCATCCTGACGCTGATCGTCGACGGTGGCCGCCTTCAACCTCGTCTCGACGCTGGTGATGACGGTGACCGACAAGCAGGCCGACATCGCGATCCTGCGCACGCTGGGCGCCTCGCCGGCGTCGATCATGAAGATCTTCATGGTGCAGGGTGCGGTGGCCGGCCTGCTCGGCACCGTCGCTCGGCGTGAGCGGCGGCGTGCTGGTCGCGCTGAACATCGACGTCATCGTTCCATTCATTGAACAGTTATTGGGAGTGCAGTTCTTGTCCAAGGATATTTACCAATTCACGTCCGTGCCGTCCGACCTGCGCTGGCCGGACGTGACCCGGATCGGCGTGCGTTGCCGTGATCCTGTCTTTCCTCGCCACCTTGTACCCGAGCTGGTCGGCCTCGCGCGTGAAGCCTGCGGAGGCGCTGCGTTATGAGTGATCGCCGCTGAACACGCCCGGTCCTGGCCTGCCGCGGCCTCGGCAAGACCTTCAAGCAGGGCGACTACGCAAGTGCAGGTGCTCGACAAGATCGATTTCGCGATCGGCGCGCGGCGAACGCGTGGCGATCGTCGGCGCCTCCGGTTCGGGCAAGTCGACGCTGCTGCATCTGCTGGGCGGGCTGGATACGCCGAGCGCCGGCTCGGTGACGCTGCTCGGCGAAGACTTCGCGACCCTGTCCGAAACCCGGCGCGGCGACTTGCGTAACTCGTCGCTCGGCTTCGTCTACCAGTTCCACCACCTGCTGCCCGAGTTCTCGGCGCTCGACAACGTCGCCATGCCGCTGATGATCCGGCGCGTGAAGCGCGCCGAGGCGCGTCGAGCAGGCGCAGGCCATCCTGGCGCGCGTGGGCCTGGCCAAGCGCGTCATCCACCGCCCGGGCGAACTGTCCGGCGGCGAGCGCCAGCGCGTGGCCCTGGCGCGCGCGCTGGTCACGCAGCCGGCCTGCGTGCTGGCCGACGAGCCGACCGGTAACCTCGACCACACGACGGCGCTCGTCATCTTCGACCTGATGCTGGAACTCTCGCGCACCCTCGGCACGGCCTTCGTCATCGTCACCCACGACATGGAACTGGCGCGCCGCTGCGACCGCGCGCTGCGCCTGACCGAACACGGGCTGGTGCCGCTGGAGGAATAACGCCATGTGGATCGACACGCACTGCCACCTGGACGCGCACGAATTCGGCGCTGACGTCGCTCGACGTCGCGCGCGCGGGCCGCTGAACAGGGCGTGTCGATGATCGTGATCCCGGCGGTCGAACGCGGCAATTTCGACGTCGTCGCCGGCCTCGCGCATGCGGCGCCGAACGCCAGCTATGCGCTGGGCATCCACCCGATCTACGTGCCGCAGGCGCACGACGACGACCTCGGCGCCTTGCGCGCCGCGCGTCGAAGCGGCGATGGGCGATCCGCGTTTCGTGGCCATCGGCGAGATCGGCCTCGACTTCTTCATTCCCCTGCTGTGCGAACCCGCCATGCGCGAGAAGCAGGAACGCTTCTTTCGCGAGCAGCTGCGCATCGCGCGCGACTTCGGCCTGCCGGTGCTGACCCACGTGCGCCGCTCGCAGGACCAGGTGCTGAAGCACCTGCGCCAGATCACGCCGCCGGCGGCATCGCCCATGCCTTCAACGGCAGCGACCAGCAGGCCGCCACCTTCATCAAGCTCGGCATGCACCTCGGGTTCGGCGGCGCCATGACGTTTACGCGCGCGCTGCAGATCCGGCGCCTGGCGAGCCAGCCTGCCGCTCGAGCGGATCGTGCTGGAGACCGATGCGCCCGACATATCCCCCAGCTGGATCCACCCGGGCCGCAACAGCCCGGAGCAGCTGCCGGCGATCGGCGCGGCGCTGGCCGAACTGCGCGGCGTCGATGCATCGGAGGTCGCCGCGGCGGCCCGGCGCAGCTCGCTTGCCGCGATTCCCCGCCTGGCTGCGCTGCTGGCCGAATAAATCCGGTTTTTGAGTGGAACTATTTGTCCTGGCCGCACTCGGCTGTGCAGGCATACAGACGAGTGACAAGATCGTGCGAAGTTCGCCACAATCTGCCCCGGCACGAGTGACACTGCGCAACGGTGAATTGTCGGGTTCGTGTGACCATGGTTCTTTCGACAGGGGAGACGACATTGGACAGCGCGAGTGCCTTCCTGCAAGTGCTACGGCACGAACAGTCACTGAGCACGGCACATCGCGCACTGCGCCTGCGCCTCGCGCATGCCGAGGGGCTCGCGCGGCGACGTCCTGCTGCCGCAGCAGGTCACCGGCACCGAATCGATCTGCGGCGGCATCGACTACCGCGTCGTCTGCGTCGCCACCGACCCGGCGCTGCCGCTCAAGCAGTTCATCGCGCTGCCGGCCGAAGTCCAGATCGTCACCGACCGCGGCGCCTTGCGCAGCGTCTGCGGCATCGTCAGTCGAAGCGCGTTCCGGCGACAGCGACGGCGGCCTCGCCACCTACCAGCTGGTGCTGCGCGACGCGCTGGCGATCATGGAAAAGCGCGTCAACAGCCGCATCTTCCGCAACCAGAATGAACTGGGCATCG
This sequence comes from uncultured beta proteobacterium, assembly GCA_963729765.1. GTDB lineage: Bacteria > Pseudomonadota > Gammaproteobacteria > Burkholderiales > Burkholderiaceae_D > Telluria. The sequence continues at coordinate 207,638 of CAVSPL010000009.1, forward strand.
TCCAGATCCTGTTCGACGAGTGGCGCCATGCGAACGCGGTGCTGGCCGGCGCCTTCGAAGTCGAACTCGATCCGCTGCTCGACCTGGCCGCACTACCCGGTGCGCGAACAGACCATGCAGTACAACGAATCCGACGCCGCCTTCGTCGCCGCCTGCTGCGCCGGCGCGGCATCTCCTGGTACCATCCGCCCCGGACGCAGCCGCGGCACCAGCGTCGACCCGCTGCATGACCGGATCCCGGCGCACACCCTGGTGCTGTTCGCCGACGCCGCCCAGCTGCCGCGCAATGCCGCCGGCACCGTGCGCTACCACCGCGACGACGCCACCGAAGAGCGCGACACCATCACCGCCTGGGGCGCGGCGCGCAGCCTGCAGCCGGGCGCCAGCGCGCGCCACAGCTGGGACTACAAGCAGCCGGGCAGGCAGCAGCTTCATGGCGGCCGGCACGCGCGCCGACTTCGACCAGGGCGCGCAAGGCAACGCGCTGGCGGCCAGCCTCGACGACTACCTGGTCGAAGCCCCGCACGCCGGCAACGACCTCGAGGACGGCGTGCGCCTGGGCCAGCTGCGCATGGCGCGCCACGGCTTCGAGGCCAAATGCTTTCATGGCGAAGGCACGCGTGCGCGACTTCTGCGCCGGCCAGTATTTCACGCTGGCCGACCATCCCGAGATCGACACCCACCCGCCGCATCGAGCGCGAATTCCTGATCACCGAGCTGCACGCCAGCGTGCGCAACAACCTGCCGGGCGACATGGCGCAGCGCATCGAGCGTCTGCTGGTGCAGCAGCGGCTGGGCCGCCATGCCCGGAAGTAGCGCCCGTGCAGGTGCGCTTCACCGCGGTGCGGCGCGGCGTGCCCATCGTCCCGGCTTCGATCCGCGCGTCGACCTGCCGCATCCCGCAGCTGCAAAGCGCCCTCGTGGTCGGGCCGGCGGGCGAGGAAGTCCATTGCGACAATCTGGGCCGCGTGAAAATCCGCTTTCCCGGCATGCGCGCGCAAGACCACGAACACGCGCACGGCGCCGGCGCCTCCGGTTCGCCGCTCGACTCGGCCTGGGTGCGCGTCGCCTCGAACTGGGCCGGCAACGGTCCCGGCAGCGCCCAGCAGTGCGGCACGCTTGGCCTGCCGCGCGTCGGCACCGAAGTGCTGGTCGCCTTCCTCGGCGGCGACCCGGACAAGCCGATCGTGCTGGCCCAGCTGTTCAACGGCCAGGCGCTGCCGCCGGCAGCTCAGCGCCGCCGGCGAGCTGCCCGGCAACCGCTATTTGTCCGGCCTGCGCAGCCGCGAGATCGAGCGGGCGGCGCGGCAGCCAGCTGCGCTTCGACGACACGCGCGGCCAGATCAGCGCCCAGCTCGCGAGCGACCATGCGGCATCCGAACTCAATCTCGGCTGGCTGACCCGCGCGCGCGCCGACGGCGAAGGCGAAGCGCGCGGCGAGGGCGCCGAACTGCGCAGCGAGCATGCGGTGGCGATCCGCGGGCGCAAGGGCGTGCTGGTGAGCGCCGAAGCATGCAGGCGGCGAAGAAGGCCGCCAGCTGGCGCGCAGCGGCTTGATCGGCCTGACCGAATTGATGCAAAGCGTCGTCGACGAAATGGCCAAGCTGGCCGAGCAGCATGCCGGCGACGAAGCGGCATCGGGGCGCCTGGCGGAACTGGCCGACAAACTGCGCCACTGGGAAGACGGCAGCAACACGGCGCCCGGCGCCGGCGGCGGCCGCGCCGATCGTCGCCGTCACCGCGCCGGCCGGCATGCTGCTGGCCAGCCAGGACAACGTCGTACTCGGGTCGGAAAAGAAGGTCGACGTGGCCAGCGGCGGCGACGTCGAACTGGCCGCCGGACGCAACGTGTTCGTGCGCGCCGCGCGCGGCATCAGCGCCTTCGCGCATGCGCTGGGCATCAAGCTGGTCGCCGCGCGCGGCAACGTCACGCTCGAGGCGCACCAGGGCGGCATCGAGATCAAGTCGTCCAAGCGCATCAGCCTGATCTCGTCGGAAGCGATCTACATCGAGGCGCCGCTGGTGCGGATCGTCTCGAAGGGCGCGCAGACCGAATGGGCCGACGGCGCGATCAGCCAGCAAAGCGCTGGCAAGCATATCGTCAAGGCCGCCGCCATCGTGCATGGCGGGCCGGGTGGGGGCACGCCGACGCCGCTTGATTTTGCGGGCTCGACGATCAGCACCGACGAGCGCGTCGTCCTGCGGCACATGCAGACCTACGATCCGCTTCCGCATCAGCGCTACGTCGCGCACCTGCACGACGGCAGCACGGTCAGCGGTATCAGCGACAAGGACGGGCGCACCTCGCTCGTGGACACCGCCACGCTGGGACCGGTGCGTTTCGAGCTGCTTTCCTGACTCTTGAACCGAATCAGTCCCCATGAGTGAACCGACCCGGCCACTGCCGCCTGCCACGCCCCTGCCCAACGGGGGCTGGGCGGTGAATTCCTTCACGTCCTCGAAAGACTACAAGGTGCGGGGGCTGGCCCTGGTGCCGCCGAACCGGGTCGTGCCGGTCATCGTCGTGCCCGGCATCATGGGCACGAATCTGCGGGCGAAGCGCAAGCCGCGGCCGGGCGGTCCGGTCAACGAGAAGAACACGAAGGTCGCGCCCGGCGGCGTGGTGTGGCGGCCGCCGAATGGCATGCAGGAAGGTCTGGAGGCTCTCAGATTGATGGAAAGATGTTTCGCCGCGAAGACCGCCAGCAGCTGTTCGACGGGCCGACCCTGGAAGTGGACGAGGGCGGCCCCGTCCTGTTGCAGGGCGCCGACTACGGCTATGTCCTGACGGCGGCCGATGTGCGCGCGCGCGGCTGGGGCGAAGTCCATGCCGACTCCTACGGCGCCTTGCTCGACGCGCTGGAGATGCGCCTGAACCAGACCTTCGAGCCCGACTGACAAGAGCGAGGGCAGCGGTCTCCGCGCAGGTACTGGCAGGACGTGATGGCCTGCACGCCGCAGCAGTGGGGGCTGCGCGAATTCGAGCCGCTGACGCTGGCCCATCTCGAAAAACATGCGCAGTATCTATTATCCGGTGTACGCCGTCGGCTACAACTGGCTGGACGATTGCGAGCAGTCCTCGCGCCGGCTGGAGCAGCGCATCCTCGAGATCATCGCTTTCTGGACCCAGCACAAACGGCAGTGCCAGCAGGTGATCCTGGTCACCCATTCGATGGGCGGCCTGGTCGCGCGCGCCTGCGCCAAACGCATTCCGGACAAGATCGCCGGCGTCATCCACGGCGTCATGCCGGCGCTGGGCGCGCCGGCGGCCTACCGGCGCCTGGCCTGCGGCACCGAAAGCGAGAGTCCCGACAACGGCCCGCTCGACAACCTGGCCGCCTCCCGGCTGGCGCTGATCCTGGGCGAGACGACCGAGAAAACCACGCCCGTGCTGGCGACTTCGCCCGGCGCGCTCGAACTGCTGCCGAACCACCTGTATCCTGGGCCGTGGCTGCATGTGCGCGTCATGACGGGCGTCGGCAACGCCGCCCTCAAGCAGCGGCGGGCACACCAATGTCCCAGGCCAACGGCCCGGCGACGCGCGATTGCCTGCATCTTCCAGACGGCAGGGCGCCAAACCCGTACGACCTGTACCGCGACATGAACTCTTGGTATCGGCTGATCAACCCGGCGTTGGCTGATCCGGCGGGAAAATATCGAAAAATAAAGGATGGCGTAGAAAAGCGCGATTAACGAAGCAATCGACACTGCGGAGCGATTTCACCGGTCCTTGGGCGACTATTACCATCCGAATACCTACGCGTTCTACGGCGACGACCAGCACAAGCGCGCGTACGGCCAGGTGCGCTGGGTCGCCTGGCAGCAGGCGGGGGCGGCGACCGCCGTCACAGCGGCGAACGTCAGCGCCGCCAGCTTCCTCGGCCACACGGCGCTGGGCCAGCGGCGCGTGCGCCTGGAAGGCAAGAGCGAACTGCTGTTCGGACTCGAGCAGCAGGACGCCCGCGGCGACGGCACGGTGCCGCAGCAGTCGGGCACGGGGCCGCGCGGCAAGGTCAGGCAGGTGTTTGCGACGCAGGGCTACGACCATCAGGGTTCGTACAAGCACCCCGACATGCTCATGCTGACGCTGCGCCTGGTGGTGAAGATCGTCCAGGAGATGCCGTGAAGCCCTGGTGGCGGCGAGGGCTGGCGCTGCTGCTGGCCGGCGTCGTCGTTGCCGGACTGACGGTCAGCCTGGGCCGCCGGCGAAGTGGGACAGCGCGCTGCGGCGCAACGGGACAAGGAAAAGGTGGCGCGCATGACCCAGAAAATGAAGACGGTATGCATCGGCAGGTTCCTCATCGACCTGCCCGACGAGACGCGCTTCGAGCTGCGCGCGCCGCGCATCGACGGCTTCGACATCTCGTCCTTCGACGAGCCGGAAGCCGACTTCCAGGTGCGCCTTGCACAGCGCGAAGCGAAGCTGCGGGCGACGCCTGACCGGCTCGGCGGAAACAAGAACCTCGAATCGGTCAGGGAGGTAAAGACGGACAACGGCGTCGTCGGCAAGATATTCTTCCATAGTCGAACGGTAACGGAAGGCACGCAAGCTAACGGCCTGGAACTGGAACGCTACCGCTATGAGGGTATCGCGATCGAAGCCATGGTGCATGGCCAAGGCATGAGCTTCGACTCTGGCGGCGAACGATTACAACCCTGACAACATCGAAAACTTGCCCAGGCTGGTCGCCAAGCTGGTGCCAAACCCCCACAACCAGATCCCGACGGAGCCGGGCTTTTGCATCGACCGCGCCTGGTTCCGCGATCCGCTGACGGCCGATCAGGGCGAAGAAGTCATGATGTCCGCCCAATTGCCAAGCCATCCAGACTTCGAGTTCCTGGCGATTCTGGCCGCCGGGAACAAGCCTGACTAGCAAAGCTTGCTCGAGAGGACCGCGGACGTCGACGCCGGCAATGTCACTTGGCTGAGAAGATGCGCATATCCAATCTGCGCGCAGCACCGCGGACGATAGGCGGCATCACCGGCGATGAACTGGTCACGCGTGTCGCGGAGAAGAACGATACTATCGGTTATACCTTCTGGTGGGAAGTCGATGGAACGGCGGACAACGTCTTGGTCCCGCACTTTGTCTTCACAAATGAGCACCGGCGAGGGCAACAACGGGCCGGTTCCTACATCCTATGTCGCAAGACGCCGCCATGGCGCTCTGGGACAAGATCTCGTCGAGCATCCGCTTGCGTCCTGCGGAGCCGCCCAAGCCAGTCGCCGCCGAACCGCCGCCCACGCCGCTCGGCACCTAAGCCTGGGCCGGCGAGCGCTGTCCCGAAAGCGGCTGGTGGTCATGCAGCGCAGGCGGAAACGGCGTCGGCGTGCTCGGTGGACAGCGCCAGTACGTCAAGAAGGGCGAGCGCATGCCGCAAGCCTTGCTGTTGCCGCCGCAGACCCTGTGGGAAAAGGTCAGGGGGCTGCAGCCAAGTTACGAAGCGCAGGACCAGACCTCGTGGAAGCTCGTCGACAAGCGCAACCGCAAGCGCGTGCCGCCGCCATTGCCGCTGGCGCAGGCGACACCCGCAGCGGCGGCCGGCATCACCACTGCCGGTAGCGGCCCCGGCATCATGGAGCGGCAGCACGTCCCGACAGGCAGTTTCGCCGCCACCGGCATTCCCTGTCCGGCCAGCGGCTGGTGGCAGTGCGAGGATCCGCGCGCGCTCGACGGCACGCGCTGGTTTGCCCAGGGCTGCTTTGCTGCCATCGGCAACGTTCGCCGTTCCGCCCGGCGCCTTCGGCCGCTCGGCGAACGCGGCCAGGTCGATCGAGCGGCGCGGCGCGTGGCGGCTGGTGCGGCTTGCGGATGGGCCGACGCAGCCGGACAGTGAGCGCAGTGGGGACGCGACATGAAGCGCCAGGTCTGGAACAGGGCGGCGAAACTGCTCGGTGCCGTGGCCATTGCCGCCGTCGCGGCGAGCCTGGTCTTCGGCCAGGTGCGCCAGGCCGAAGCGGAGCGCCGCGATCAAGCCGACGTGGCGCGCATGACCCAGAAAATGAAGACCGTATGCATCGGCAGGTTCCTGATCGACCTGCCCGACGAGACGCGCCTCGAGCTGCGCGGGCCGCGCATCGACGGCTTCGACATCTCGTCCTTCGACGAGTCGGAAGCCGATTTTCAAGTCCGTCTTGCACAGCGCGAAGCGAAGCTGCGGGCGACGCCGGACCGGCTCGGCGGATACAGAAACCTCGAATCGGTCAGGGAGGTAAAGACGGACAACGGCGTCGTCGGCAAGATTTTCGTCCATGGCTACACGGTGAGGGAAGGTACGCGAAACAGGGGCCTGGAGCTGGAACGTTACCGCTATGAAGGTATCGCGCTCGAAGCCATGCTGCATGGCCAGGGCATGAGCTTTGCTCTGGCGGCGAACGATTACAACCCTGACAACATCGAAAACCTGCCCAGGCTGGTCGCCAAGTTGGTGCCGAACCCCCACAACCAGATCCCGACGGAACCGGGCTTTTGCATCGACCGCGCCTGGTTCCGCGATCCGCTGACGGCCGACCAGGGCGAAGAAGTCATGATGTCCGCCCAGTTGCCGAGCCATCCGGACTTCGAGTTCCTGGCAATTCTGGCCGCCGGGAACAAGCCCGTCCAGTCAAAGCTTGCTCGAGAGGACTGCGGATTCGGACGCGGCAATTGACACTTTGCGGAGAAGATGCGCGTTTCCAATCTGCGTGCAGCACCGCGCACGATAGGCGGCATCACCGGCGATGAGGTCGTCACCCGTTTCGCCGAGACGAATGATACTGTCGGTCTATACCTTCTGGTGGGAAGTCGCTGGGACTGCGGACAATGTCCTGGTTCCGCACTTTGTCTTTCCAAATGACGACCGGCGAGGGCGACAACGGGCCGGTTCCCACTTCCCTGTCGCAAGACGCCGCCATGGCGCTCTGGGACAAGATCTCGTCCAGCATACGACTCCATACGCCGCGCCCAGTAAAACATACGGCCCCTGTGCCGCCCGCCAGCGCATCGGCCAAGGCATCGCAAGCGCCCGAGGTCTGACAACTCTCCGCCGCCCGCGCCCGATGCGCTCCGCCATCCTCGGCTTCGTCGCCGGCGCCGCCTTCCTGCAAACACGCCCCGCGCTCCCCGACAGCCTGGCAGATCGGCGCCTGCCTGCTGATCGCCCTCGCGCTGCTGCTGGCATTGCGCGGCCCGCTGCGCGCAGCGCTCGCCGGCACACTGACCGGCTTCGCCTGGGCCGCCTGCATCGCGCACCTGGCCCTCGCGCCGCAGCTCGATAAAGCCGACGAGGGCCGCGACATCGAGATCGTCGGCACGGTCGCCAAGCTGCCGCACGATTTCGGCCAGGGCGTGCGCTTCCAGTTCGCCGTCGAGCGCGTGCTGGCCGGCGCGACAAACGTGCCGCCGACGCTGGCCCTGTCCTGGTACCGCGGCGAGAACGGGCACGCTCGACATGCACCCCGGCGAGCGCTGGCGCCTGACGGTACGCCTGCAGCGCCCGCACGGCAACGCCAATCCCCACGGCTTCGACTACGAAGCCTGGCTGCTGGGGCAGGGCATCCGCGCGACCGGCTACGTGCGCGAGGCCGCAAGCAACCGCCGCACTGGACGATTTCGTGCTCACGCCCGGCCACGTGGTCGAGCGCACGCCGCGACGCACTGCGCGCCCGCATCCTCGCCGCGCTGCCGGGCAAACCCTATGCCGGCGTGATCGTCGCGCTGGTGGTCGGCGACCAGCGCGGCATCGAGCAGCCGGACTGGGACGTGTTCAACCGCACCGGCGTGAGCCACCTGGTCGCCATCTCCGGGCTGCACATCACGATGGTCGCGGCGCTGGCGGCGTGGGCCGCGTCCTTCCTGTGGCGGCGCTCCTTCTTCACCCGCGCCGAGCTGCCCCTGATCCTGCCGGCGCAAAAGGTGGCCGCGCTCAGCGGCGCCGTCGCCGCGCTGCTGTACGTGCTGCTGGCGGGCTTCGGCGTGCCGGCCCAGCGCACGCTCTACATGCTGGCCGTGGTGGCGGCCGCCTTGTGGATGGGCCGGCTGACGAGCGTGTCGCACATCCTGTGCCTGGCGCTCGGGCTGGTCGTGCTGCTCGATCCCTGGGCGGTGTTGTGGCCGGGCTTCTGGCTCTCGTTCGGCGCGGTCGGCGTGATCCTGTACGTGGGACTCGGACGCCTCGATGGCGCGGCGGCCGGCTGGCGCGGCGCGCTGCAGCTGGCCGCGCGCACCCAGTATGCGGTCACGCTCGGGCTGGTGCCGCTGACGCTGCTGCTGTTCTCGCAGGTGTCGCTGGTCGGGCCCGCTCGCGAATGCGATCGCGATCCCCGTCGTCAGCTTCGTCGTCACGCCGCTGGCGCTCCTGGGCAGCCTGCTGCCGGCGCCGCTGGCCGCACCGGTACTCTGGACCGCCCATCTGGCGCTCGCACTGCTGGCGCAGGCGCTGGACTGGCTCGCCGGCTTGCCGCTGGCCGTGTGGAGCGCGCCGGCGCCGCCTTTCGCCGCTGTTCGTCCTGGCCCTGCTCGGCACCGCCTGGATGCTGGCGCCGCGCGGCTGGCCGCATCGCTGGACCGGCGCCGCCGCCTGGCTGCCGCTGTTCCTGCTGCAGCCGGCGCATCCCGCTGCCGGGCAGCTTCACCGTGACCGCCTTCGACGTCGGCCAGGGCATGGCGCTGCTGGTCGAAACCAGCGGGCACCGCCTGCTCTACGACACCGGCCCGCAATACGCGCCCGGCCAGGACGCGGGCAGCCGCGTGCTGCTGCCTTACCTGCGCGCGCGCGGCATCCGCCGCCTCGATACGCTGGTCGTCTCGCACAGCGACCTCGATCACGTCGGCGGCGCGCTGACGCTGCTCGAGGCGCTGCCGGTGGCCCAGGTGAGCAGCTCGCTGGGACCCGGGCACGCGGTCGTGCGCGCGGCGAAGGCGCATCGCCGCTGCAGCGGCGGGCGAGCGCTGGGAATGGGATGGGGTGGTCTTCGAGATGCTGCAGCCGACACTGGCCAGCTACGAGGACCCGGCCTTGAAAGCCGAACGCACGCAGCTGCACCCTGCGCATCTCGGCGCAGGGCAGGGCGATCCTGCTGGCGGCCGATATCGAAGCGGCGCAGGAGGCGGCCCTGGTCGAGCGCGTGCGCCGGATGCGCTGCGCGCCGACGTCCTGCTCGCGCCGCACCACGGCAGCGGCACCTCGTCCACGCCGGCCTTCCTGGCGGCGGTGCAAGCCGTCGATCGGCGTGTTCCAGGTGGGTACAGGAATCGTTATCGCCATCCGAAAAAAGAGGTGTTCGAGCGCTACGGCGACCTGAACATCCAGCGCCTGCGCACCGACGAATCGGGCGCCATCACCTTCGAATTCGGCCGCGCGCATCAGCACCAGCGAATACCGGCAGCGAACACGCCCGCTACTGGTACGAACCTTAAGCTGGCCAGCGGCAGCACGATCGCCACCTGCAGGCCGCCGCCCTCGCGGTTCATCGCCCGGATCGTCCCGCCATGCGCGTGAATGACGCGCTCCGCGATCGCCAGGCCCAGGCCATGGCCGTCGACATTGTTCTTCGACGGATTCGAGCGGAAGAAGGGCTGGAAGATGGTCGGCAGGTCGGCCGGCGCGATGCCCGGGTCCGCGGTCGAGCACGTCGATATGCGCCGCACTGCGCATCGGCCCGCAGATTGAATGCGACCACGCCGCCCGCGCCGCCGTGCTTGACGGCGTTGCGCACCACGTTTTCGATGGCGCGCCAGAGCAGGTCGGGCGCGCCGCGCACCGCCATTGCGCTGGCAGCTCGCCTTCGATCGCCGACCTCGATCGCCGGACCATCGTCGCCCACCTCGAAGCGCACGTCCGACGCGATGCCGTCGACCAGTTCCTGCATGTCGACCAGCTCGTCCTTCGGCAGGTTCGGGTCCGCTTCCAGGCGCGAGAGCGTCAGCAGTTCGCCGACCAGCTTGTCCATGCGCACGCTCTCGCGCTCGATGCGTTCGAGCGAGGTGGCGATGCGGTCGGGCTGCTGGTGCGCCAGGCCGATCGCCGCCTGCAGGCGCGCCAGCGGCGAACGCAGTTCGTGCGAGACGTCGTGCAGCAGGCGGCGCTGGCCGTCCATCAGGGCGCGCAGGCGGCCGCTCATGCGGTCGAAATCGCGGCCCAGGTCGTTCAGTTCGTCGCCGCCGCTGGCGGCTGCCGGCAAAGCGCGGCGCCAGGTCGCCGGCGGCGGCGGCTTCGAAGGCATTGCGCAGGGCGCGGATCGGGCGCGAAAAATACCAGGCCAGGAGCAGGGCGAACAGCAGGCTGACGAGCACGCTGGCCAGCAGCGGGATCGGCTTGTTCAGCTGCCAGCCGGGCCGAAGGGGCCGCGCGGGAAGCCCGGGCCGCCATCGCGGGCCGCCGGGGCCGCCCGGGCCGGCCTGCATCGCGGCCGCCAGGCGACGGCGGCGTGCCCGGTCCGCGCGCGTCGGGCCCGGGCCATGCGGCGGCCGCGCCGCATGCGCAACTGGCGCGGCACGAAGGCGAGCAGCCGCTGGCCGTCGGGCGCGGTCAGCTCGCGCACCGGCTGGAAAGGACGGTCGGCGCCGAGTTCGCGCCGCGCCTGCGCCAGCATGGCGGGCGTCACCTGTGCGCCCGAGCAGCTCGCTGTCCCTTGCGGTCGATCACATACACCGTGATGCCGGTTCGCATTGATCGCAGGATTTCGCGCAGCGCCGGCAGGCCGCCGTATTTCAGGGCGACGGCGGCCGAATCGAGCATGAAGCCGGCCGGCGGCCCGGTCTCGATGCTGGTGACCGTGCTCGACAGGCGCGCCTGTTCGCGCAGCCAGAAATAGCTGCCGATGCCGACCGCCGCCGCCACCTGGGCCAGCAGGATCGAGAGGAAGAACTTCCAGAAGAGCCGTCCCGCGGGACGCCCGAGCGTGCGCGCCATGGTCACACGCGCAGCAGCTGGTAGCCGAGGCGGTACACGGTCTGCAGCGGCGAGCGGCCGTCGTCGAGCAGTGCCGAGCTTGTGGCGCAGGCTGGAAAGATGGACGTCGATATTCCGGTCGAAGCGCGCCAGCGGCCGGCCCAGGCCCTGTTCCGACAACTCGTTCTTGCTGACCGGGCGGCCCGCATGGCGCGCCAGCACTTCGAGCAGGTTGAATTCGGTGCTGGTCAGTTCGAGGTTGGCGCCGTCCCAGGTGGCGCGGCGCTGCTCGGGCATCACGGTGAGCTTGCCGACGCTGAGCACGACGCCGGCGTTGGCATTCGGCTGGGCGTCGTGGGTGCGGCGCAGGATGGCGCGCACGCGCGCCGTCAGCTCGCGCGGCGTGCAGGGCTTGGTGACGTAATCGTCGGCGCCCAGCTCCAGGCCCAGGATGCGGTCGGCGTCGTCGCCGCGGCCGGTGAGCATCAGCACCGGGATCTTGCTGCCGGCGCGGATGCGGCGCAGCGTGTCGATGCCGTTCAGGGCCGGCATCATCACGTCGAGCACGGCGATCGCATGGCGCCCGCTCAGGGCTTCGCGCGCGCCGTTCACGCCGTCGTGGGCGCAGGCGACCGTGAAGCCTTCCTGCTCCAGGTATTCGGTAAACATGGCGACAAGCTCGGTGTCGTCGTCGATCAGCAGGACATTATTCATGGGAGGGATGATAGCGCAGGCGCGCTGCGGCGGGCGTGGCGGCGATCAGGTTTTACCCGACTTTACAACGGCAGCGGGACTTACGCGGTTTTACCTTGCATTTACAGCGATTTACAGGCCTGCGCCAGACAATGGCGTCTTCCGAATCGCCGCCAGAGGAGCAAGAATGAATCCGTTTCGCATCAGCGCCGCCATCCTGATCGCCGCCACCGTTGCCGCCGCGCCGGCAGCCTTCGCCGAGCCGATGCCGCCGGCGCCTGCGGGTGAGCATGGCGGCGATCGCGGTCCGACGCCGGACCGGGCCCGGGCGAACGCCGCGGCCCGGGCGGCCACGGTCCCCGCCATGGCATGAAGGGTCCCGGCCTGCCGTTCTTGCGCGGCATCGACCTGACCGAAGCCCAGGAAGACCGCCTGTTCGCCATCCTGCACGCCGAGGCGCCGCAGTTGCGCGAGCAGGACAAGATCGAAGACAAGGCGCACGAAGCGCTGCGCGCGATGCTGCGACGCAGGGGACTTCAACGAAGCCAAGGCGTCCGGCCACACCAGGGCCCTGGGCCAGGCGATCGCGGCGCGCGAACTGCTGCGCGTGCGCACCGCGGGCCAGGTCATGGCCCTGCTCACGCCGGAACAGCGCGCGCAGTCCAGGCGCGAAGCAGGCGCCACGCTAAATCACACCAGGAGCGATCATGAGCACAACCCATCATCACGGCGGCCTGCAGTCCGACCTCGACAAACTCCTGGCCGGCGCCGTCAGCCGGCGCCAGAGCCTGCGCTGGCTGTTCGCGGGCGCCGCCGCCGTGCCGCTCTACGGCTGCGGCGGGGGCGGCACCGACACGACGTCCACCGGCACGCTCGCCGGCAGCACGCCGGCGACCACCACCACGACCACGTCCGGCAGGCAGCGCCAGCTGCTCGGTGATCCCGGAAGAGACGGGCGGGCCGTATCCGGCCGACGGCACCAATTCCGCCAACGGCAAGGTGGCCAACGCCCTGGCGCTGTCGGGCATCAATCGCCCGGACATCCGCTGGAGCGTCGCCGGCGCCTCGGGCGTGGCGATGGGCGTGGCCGCTGACGATCAAGCTGAAGATCGTCAACGTCGGCGCCAGTTGCGCCGGCGCCGCAGGGGCCACGGTCTACCTGTGGCACTGCGACCGCGACGGCAACTACTCGATGTATTCGAGCGCCATCAGTGCGCGAGAACTACCTGCGCGGCGTGCAGGCGGCCGATGCCGACGGCATGGTGAGCTTCACCACCATCTTCCCCGGCTGCTACGACGGCCGCATGCCGCACGTGCACTTCGAGGTCTACCCGACGCTGGCCAAGGCGAGCAGCGCCGCGAACCGCATCAAGACCTCGCAGTTCACCTTCCCGCTGGCGACCTGCAACGAGGTCTACACGGCGACCGGCTACGCGCCGTCGGTGCGCAACCTGGCGCGCATCAGCTACGCGACCGACAACGTGTTCAGCGACGGCACGGCGCTGCAGATGGCGAGCATGAGCGGCGACATGGTCAACGGCTATGTGGCGACGCTGACTGTAGGTGTTTCCCTCTAAAGGAGGCTCGCGCGCGGGTCGAGCTTCCGGCCACATTACAATCGAAGCTCCTTTCGACTGGCCTTCGCGCACGTTCATGACCAAGCCCCTGCTGCATTTCTGCCACGGTAACAGCTTCCCCTCCGGTACCTACCGCCAGCTGCTCGACGCGCTGCGCGCCGCACTACGACGTGCGCATGACCGACATGGTCGGGCACGATCCGCGCTACCCGGTGGGCGACGGCTGGAGCGGCCTGGTGGACGAGCTGATCGCCGAGCTCGAAGCGCATGGCCGGCCGGCGATCCTGGTCGGCCATTCGCTGGGCGGCATGCTCAGCGCGATGGCGGCCGAGCGCCGGCCGGACCTGGCGCGCTGCGTGGTGATGCTCGATTCGCCGGTGGTGGCGGGCTGGCGCGCGCTGGCCTGGCGCCTGGTCAAGCTGCTCGGCAAGGGCTCGCGCTTTTCGCCGGCGCGCTTTTCGGAACGCCGCCGCAACGTCTGGCCCAGCCGCGCCGCCGCCTACGACCACTTCATGTCGAAGGAGATCTTCGCGGCCTGGGCGCCGGGCGTGCTGAACGATTACCTCGACGTCGGCCTGGCGCCGCATCCGGACGGCGTGCAGCTGCGCTTCGACCGCGAGGTCGAGACGGCCATCTACAATGCGCTGCCGCACCACATGGGCGAGATGATCCGCCACGACTTTCCGGTGCCGGTCGGCTTCATCGGCGCCACCAACTCCGAAGAGCTGCGCCAGGCCGGGCCTGGCCTCGACCCGCAAGCTGGTGGGCGAGCATTTCGTCATGACCGAGGGCGGCCATCTGTACCCGATGGAGCACCCGAAGCGCGCCGCGCAGCCTCACGCACGAGATGATCCAGCGCCTGCTCGGCGCCCGGCTTGAACGGAAGGCAATGCTGGCGGAAGGACAAGCCTGACGGCGACCGGCCGGCGCTTTTCGCGTAAAATCGCGCCATCCCGAGCAATCCTGAAAGAACCAGCATGGCAATCAAGAGCGACAAATGGATCCGCCGCATGGCGCGAAGAAACCGGCATGATCGAGCCCTTCTCACCCGAACCAGGTGCGCGAGGAAGACGGCCGCCGCATCATCTCCTGGGGCACCTCCTCGTACGGCTACGATATCCGCTGCGCCGACGAGTTCAAGATTTTCACGAACATCAACAGCACCATCGTCGACCCGAAGAACTTCGATTCGAACTCCTTCGTCGACGTCAAGAGCGATGTCTGCATCATCCCGCCGAACTCGTTCGCGCTGGCGCGCACCATCGAATACTTCCGCATTCCGCGCAATGTGCTGACCGTCTGCCTGGGCAAATCGACCTATGCGCGCTGCGGCATCATCGTCAACGTCACGCCCTTCGAGCCGGAATGGGAAGGCTATGTGACGCTCGAGTTCTCGAACACGACGCCGCTGCCGGCGAAAATCTACGCCGGCGAAGGCTGCGCCCAGGTGCTGTTCTTCGAATCCGACGAAGTCTGCGAAACCTCGTACAAGGACCGCGGCGGCAAATACCAGGGCCAGGTCGGCGTGACGCTGCCGAAAACCTGATACGGTTTCGGCAGGCAGGCATCAATTTCTGTATCACTTCTAGCGGAGGCCGCCATGGCCGATTGCTGCAGCGGCGGGTGTTCCGCCGACAAACCGCCGGTCGATCCCGTCTACCGGCGCATTCTCTGGATCGCGCTGGTCGTCAACGCGCTGATGTTCGGCGTCGAACTGGTCGGCGGCTGGGCGGCGGGCTCGGTCTCGCTGCTGGCCGACGCGGTCGATTTCTTCGGCGACGCCGCCAACTACGGCATCTCCCTGTTCGTGCTCGGCATGGCGCCCGTCTGGCGCTCGCGTACCGCGCTCGTCAAGGGCGCGACGATGGGCGCGTACGGCGTGTTCGTGATCGGCACGGCGCGTGTGGCGCCTGGCTGCCGGCACCGTGCCGGAGGCGCAGACGATGGGCGCGATCGGCTGCGCGGCGCTGGCGGCCAACGGCCTGGTGGCGGTGCTGCTGTTCGCTTACCGGAATGGCGACTCGAACATGCGCTCGGTCTGGCTGTGCACAAGGAATGACGCGATCGGCAACGTGGCCGTGCTGCTGGCGGCGCTGGGGGTGTGGCAGGCCGGGAGCGGCTTGCCGGACCTGTTCGTGGCCGGGGTGATGGGCGTGCTTGGCTTGACGGCGGCGCGCAGCGTGATCCTGCAGGCGCGCCGCGAGATGAATCCGGCTGCGCCCGTCGCGCCGGCGGCAATCGCCGAGTTGAAGCGCCGGTAATTAAAAAAAAGAGGAGCCAGGCGGCTCCTCTTTTTACATCGAACGCGAAACAATCAGTCCTGCTTCACGCAATCGACGAAGTAATCGCGCTTGCCGTTGACTTCACGCTTGACCAGCCCGTGCACGTCCGTCTCGAAGCCCGGGAAGCGCTCGTTGAAGTCGCGTGCGAAGCGCAGGTAGTCGACGATGATCTTGTTGAAGCGCTCGCCCGGGATCAGGAGCGGAATGCCCGGCGGGTAAGGCGTCAGCAGGATCGCGGTGGTGCGGCCTTCCAGGTCTTCGATCGCCACGCGCTCGATGTCGCGGCGCGCCATCTTGGCGAAGGCGTCCGACGGCTTCATGGCCGGGACCATGTCCGACAAATACATCTCGGTCGTCAGGCGCGCCACGTCGTACTGCTTGTAGAAGGTGTGGATCTGGGTGCACAGGTCGCGCAGGCCGCTGGTTTCGTAACGCGGGTTGGCCGCGGCGAACTTCGGCATCACCTGCCACATCTGCTTGTTGCGGTCGTAGTCGTCCTTGAACTGCTGCAGCGCGGTGACCAGCGTGTTCCAGCGGCCCTTGGTGATCCCGATCGTGAACATGATGAAGAACGAGTACAGCCCGCACTTCTCGATGATCACGCCGTGTTCGGCCAGGTACTTGGTCACGATCGAGGCCGGGATGCCGCTCTCGCCGAACTTGCCGTCCAGGGACAGGCCCGGCGTGACGACGGTCGCCTTGATCGGGTCGAGCATGTTGAAGCCCGGCGCCAGCTTGCCGAAGCCATGCCAGTCGTCCTCGGCGCGGATCATCCAGTCGTCCTGGGTGCCGATGCCTTCTTCGCACAGGTTGTCCGGGCCCCAGACCTTGAACCACCAGTCGTTGCCGAATTCGGCGTCGACCTTCTTCATCGCGCGGCGGAAGTCGAGCGCTTCCAGGATCGATTCCTCGACCAGGGCGGTGCCGCCCGGCGCTTCCATCATGGCCGCGGCCACGTCGCAGGAAGCGATGATCGAGTACTGCGGCGACGTCGAGGTGTGCATCAGGAAGGCTTCGTTGAAGGCGTCCTGGTCGAGCTTGACCGATTCCGATTCGCGCACCAGCACCTGCGAGGCCTGCGACAGGCCGGCCAGCAGCTTGTGCGTCGACTGGGTCGAGAAGATCATCGACTGCTTGGCGCGCGGGCGGTCGCGGCCGATCGCGTGCATGTTCTTGTAGAAGTCGTGGAAGGTCGCGTGCGGCAGCCAGGCTTCGTCGAAGTGCAGGGTCTCGATCTTCCCGTCCAACATCTCGCGCAGGGTCTCGACGTTGTAGACCACGCCGTCATAGGTCGACTGGGTGATGGTCAGGATGCGCGGCTTCTTGTCGAGCGCTTCGCGCGCGAACGGATTGGCTTCGATCTTGCGGGCGATCGACTCTTCGCGTGAACTCTTCCAGCGGGATCGGGCCGATGATGCCGAGGTTGTTCCGGGTCGGCATCAGGAACACGGGGATCGCGCCGCACATGATGATCGAGTGCAGGATCGACTTGTGGCAGTTGCGGTCGACGACCACGATGTCGCCCGGCGCGACGGTGCTGTGCCAGACCATCTTGTTCGAGGTCGAGGTGCCGTTGGTGACGAAGTAGCAGTGGTCGGCGCCGTAGATGCGGGCGGCGTTGCGCTCGGACTTGGCGACCGGGCCGGTGTGGTCGAGCAGCTGGCCCAGTTCCTCGACCGCGTTGCAGACGTCGGCGCGCAGCATGTTCTCGCCGAAGAACTGGTGGAACATCTGGCCCACCGGGCTCTTCAGGAAGGCGACGCCGCCCGAGTGGCCGGGGCAGTGCCAGGAGTAGGAGCCGTCGTAGGCGTAGTTGACCAGGGCGCGGAAGAAGGGCGGCGCCAGGCTGTCGAGATAGGCTTTCGCTTCGCGGATGATGTGGCGCGCGACGAATTCCGGCGTGTCCTCGAACATGTGGATGAAGCCGTGCAGCTCCTTCAGGATGTCGTTCGGGATGTGGCGGCTGGTGCGCGTCTCGCCGTAGATGTAGATCGGGATGTTCGAGTTCTTGTGGCGGATCTCCTCCACGAAGGCGCGCAGGCGGGTCAGCGCATGGTCGGTTTCCTCGAACGAGCCACCGCCGAATTCCTCATCGTCGATCGACAGCACGAAGGCCGAGGCGCGCGATTGCTGCTGCGCGAACGAGGACATGTCGCCATAGCTGGTCAGGCCCAGCACTTCCATGCCTTCCTTTTCCATCGCGGCGGCAAGCGCGCGGATGCCCAGGCCGGACGTGTTCTCGGACCGGAAGTCCTCGTCGATGATGATGATGGGGAAACGAAATTTCATTGACTGCTCCAATGCGAAGCGCCGTGGGGGCAGGCGCGCCCGGATGTGGGCGGCCCGCCTCGCACGGCACCGAAAAATAAGAAGCGGATTTTCGCAGAAAATCCACTGCACGGTGTAGGTTTTTTTACCAGCTTGTTACTAGAGTAACGGGATGCGCCCACCCATGGCGCACATCAGTGCCGGGAGCGGCCGCCCGGCCGCTATTCCGGCCGCGGCCGGCGCGGCCCGAAGCGCTGCAGCAGCGTCGTCAGGAGCACGGCGCCGACCGCCGCGCCAAGGGGCGCCAGCAGCATCGGCATCGGATCGGCGCGCAGGCCGGCGAACACGCCCAGCGTCAGGCCGAAGGTGGCGACCGCGCAGGTGGCGGTCAGCAGCCAGGTGCGGCGCGCCAGCAGCGCCACGGCCGCCAGCGAGATCGCGATCTGCTGGGCCACCGAGGCCAGCATCCACTGGCGATGGCGGTGCAGCGCCTGGTCCGATTGCAGGTTCCAGGCGGTGGATGCGGCTTCCCAGCGCTCGGCTTCCTTGCGGATCTCTTCCTTTTCGAGGCGATAGCGGTCCACTTCGAGGCGGTAGCGGGCCTGGTCGACGCCGGGGATGTTGGTGGCCAGTTCGGCCAGGTTCTGTTTGTTCGACTTGGCCTGGTAGTGGCTCCAGGCATTGGCCGCGCTGGTCTTGTCGATCGCGGCATTGCTCTTGTAGAGCGAGGCTTCGTTGTGCGTGCTGCTGCCGAGGAAACCGAACAGCGTGCCGATGGTGGCCAGCACCGCGATCAGCACCGCCACCTTGCCGGCGAAGCCGTCGCCGGCGCGCGTCGCCGGCTTCATGGCGGCGCTCATGCGCGGCCCGCGTTGCGTTCGTAGGTCACGAAGGCGTAGTCGTAGCCGTTGGCCTGCGAATGGTGGGTCTCGCGCGCGGTCTCGCGCCAGACGGCCGGGTCGATCGGCGGGAAGAAGGTGTCGCAGTCGAAGCTGTGGCCGATCTCGGTGACGATCATGCGGTCGGCGATGTCCATGGATGCGCTGAAGATCTGGGCGCCGCCGATGACGCTGGCCGGCGCCTCCCCGACCAGCGCCAGCGCCGCGTCCAGCGAGGCCGCCGCGTCGACGCCCTCGTGGCGCCAGCCGGCGTTGCGCGTGACGACGATGTTGCGCCGTCCCGGCAGCGCGCGGCCGATCGAATCGAAGGTCTTGCGGCCCATGATGATGGGCTGGCCCAGGGTGACGCGCTTGAAGTGCGCCAGGTCTTCCGGCAAGTGCCAGGGCAGCTTGTTATCGATGCCGATGCCGCGCTGGGCGTCGATCGCCACCACCAGGGTCAGCTGCGTCATCGGGCATCCCCTGAACGGCGGTGTGGAGCAGGGGAGGGCACGTGCATGATGGTAGTCCTTGTCGATTAACCGGAAGAGAGATGGTGTCGCGCGCCCGCGCCGCTGTCAAGTCATTACAGCCAGTCGGCGAACGGGCCGAGATCCATGCCGACTTCGACGTACCAGGACTTGCGCGCCGCGTCCCATTTCGCCCCCAGCGCCTTGACCGTCTCGCGCTGGGCGTAGCCCGCCTTCAGGTAATGGCGCGTTGGCCCTTCCAGGCTTTCCAGGCCTTCGTTGCGGCGCAGCGCGACATTGGCTTTCTCGGCGACCGCGCCGATCTGCATCTGCGCGATGAAGTCCGACCTGGCCTCTTCCAGCTTCGGGGCGAGCAGGGTCAGGCGCGACCTGGTGCGGGTAATGCCGACATACCAGAGGTTCTCTTCCTCGCCGCGCTCGAACAGGGGACTGGGGAACTCGCCCCTGGCGAGGAAGGGCATGATGACGTGCCCGAACTCGCGCCCTTTCGCGTTCTCGACGCTGTCGAGGGTGACGAAATCCTTTTCCCACTTCTTGTTCGCGAACGATTCCTTGAGGGTCAGCGCGGCCCAGAACTCGGCCAGCGTCTGCTGCGACGCGGTGGCGGCGTCGATGAAGCCCGCGATGGATTTTGCCACCACGCGCGCATCGTGGGGACGCACGTAGATGCGTTTCGCGGTGGCCTCCAGGTTCATGCGCAGCGCGATTTCCTGCAGCGCCGCGCCGGCCGGGGCGTCGGGCGGCAGTTCGCGTGCGTAGCGGATCGTCTGGTCGAGCAGGCGCGTGTTGTTGCCGGCGCCGGCGCGCGCTTCGTCGACGCGGATGTAGCGGCTGTAGAAATCGATGATCCGGCCCGGGCTGCGGGCGATTTCGTGGGCGGCGTCGTCCAGGGTGTCGGCGGACAGCCGCAGTTCGCCGAAGATCGCCAGGGCCTCGACGATGCTTTTCCGGGTCTCCGGCGCCTTGACCGCGCCCAGGCCGTCGAGGGCAATGGCCATGATCCCGCGTAAAAACAGGATCTCGTCGCGCTGCAGGTAGCCCATCTTCGGGGGCGTGCGGTAGCCGATCTTCGCCTGCATCAGCGCGTTCTCGACCGCCACCGACTGGTGCCAGCCGCGCAGCAGGATCGCGCAGTCCTCGATCCGGTTGCCGTCTTTTTTCCAGGCCTGGATCGCGCCAACGACCCGTTTGGCGCAGTCCTCCGCGCTGCCGTCGTAGGTGGCCACGGCCAGCTCGGTGTGCTGCGGCAGCTGCGACTCGACTTCTTTCGATTTGAATTTACCGACCGCGTAGGCCAGGTGCGGGCCGTGCCGGTAGGTGAGGGTCAGCGGATAGCTCTTGGCGGCCGGGTAGGCGTCGCGAAAGCGCCGGGTCAGGAATTCGTTGCTGGCGCCGAGCGTGTTCAGGATCACCTGGTCGCGGTCGCCGACGCCGACGAACCAGCAGGCGCTGTGGCGGATCATCGCGTTCAGGATCCGGAACGCGGCTTCGTTCATGTCGTGCAGCTCGTCGCACAGGATCAGGCCATACGCGGGCAGGCGCAGGCCGCCGTCGCCCGCATGCAGGGAACGCGCGAGGTCGTAGGTGGCGTCGAACGGGCCGCGGAACAGCGGCGTGTCCTGGTGGCCGAGGCGGATCCGTTCGTATTCGAGCGCGGTCAGGTACTGCTCGGCGGTGACGCCAAAGCGGTCGTAGACGGTGTCGAGGTCGTCGAGGTCGAACTCGGCGTCCATGCCCATGGTCGCCTTCAGGTGCAGCTGGGCGTCGAGGAACTGGCTGACCGCGATGTCGTGTTCGTCGATTTGCAGGAAGTCGAACTTGTGGGCGTAGTTGGCGTGCACGCTGTGGATCGCCTGCAGCACGTGTTTTTTGAGGTGGCGCGCGCTCGGGCACCAGTCGCAGCCTTCCTCGCCCGCCTGCAGCACCTCGCTGGCGAAGTCCTCGAAGGTGGCGATCTTGAGCAGCGCGACCGTCTCGCGCGGCAGGCCGATGTCGATCAGGCGCTGGCGCAGCACCTCGCGCGCCGGATTGGTGAACGCCAGCGCCAGGATCTGGTCGCCCGGCAGCCTGTTGGCCAGCGCCTGGCCGATCCGCAGCGCCAGGGTCGTGGTCTTGGCGGCGCCGGCATTCGCGTCGACCAGCACGGTTTTCTGGCGCGACAGCTGGACGTCGCGCTGCTCGCGCGTCGGCCGGATGCCTTTGGGGGTGAAGACGGTAGTGGACTCGCTCATGGACTTGGATCGGGGACAGATGGTCGGCGGTGATTCGTGCCGCATTCTACTCCCGATCGAACAGGCCTTCACCTTGCCAGCGCGCCAGGCCCGGGCGATTGCGCCGGCACCGCCTTCGCCGCATAGCCATCGCCCGAGCGCTTGAGCAGGCGCGGAAACGCACGGCAATAGCTCGACTGGATGCCGGCCAGGCGCGCGAGATGGCGGTATTCGACGACCGCGCCAGGCGGAACGGCGTCGAGCACGGCGCGCACGCGTTCGCGCCAGTCCTCGTGCCAGGCCGGCTTCGAGAACGCCGAGGTCGCGTACGGGGTCGCCGACATGGACAGCGCCGCCCGTCAGCACCCGCGCCAGCATGCCGCGCCCGGCGCCGATGCGCCGCGCCAGCCCCGGGACGACGCGGTCGAGCTGGCCGCAGGCTTCGCACTGGAACATCATGCGCAGCCGGACCTGGCTGCCGATCTGCAGCACCGTGCCGGAACCGAGACGGGCCGTATCGAAATCGAACAGCAGGTTTTCGCGCAGCGCATGCGGGGGCAGCGCCAGCGCTTCATACGCCGGCGGCGCCGGCCAGCAGCAGCTGGCGCGGCGAGAGGGCGTCGGCGTGGGCGTCGCCCTCGATGCCGACGCCGGCACGCAGGACCAGGCTGTCGAAGCGCGCCGGCCGCGCCGCGCGCGTGGGGCGCGACGCCAGGGCGAGCAGCATGCCGCTGGCGCGCAAGCCGGCTAGACCGCCACCGGCGCTTTGATGCCGGGATGCGACTGGTAATCGGCGAACTCGAAATCCTCGAAGCGGTAGTCGAACAGCGAATCCGGTTTGCGCTTGATGACCAGTTTCGGCAGCGGGAACGGTTCGCGCGACAGTTGCAGGTCGGCCTGCTCGAGGTGGTTCGAATACAGGTGGCAGTCGCCGCCGGTCCAGACGAAGTCGCCCACTTCCAGGCCCGCCTGCTGCGCCATCATGTGGGTCAGCAGCGCGTAGGAAGCGATATTGAAGGGCACGCCGAGGAAGATGTCGGCGCTGCGCTGGTAGAGCTGGCAGGACAGCTTGCCGTCGGCCACGTAGAACTGGAAGAAGGCGTGGCAGGGCGGCAGCTTCATCTGCGGGATGTCGGCCACGTTCCAGGCCGAGACGATCATGCGGCGCGAGTCCGGGCGTGGTGCGGATCTGTTCCAGCACCTGGCTGATCTGGTCGATGTGTTCGCCCGTCGGCGTCGGCCAGTTGCGCCACTGGTGGCCGTAGATCGGACCGAGTTCGCCATTCGCGTCGGCCCATTCGTCCCAGATCGAGACGCCGTTTTCCTTCAGGTAGGCGATGTTGGTCGAGCCCTTGCAGGAACCAGATCAGTTCATGGACGATGGACTTGAGGTGCACCTTCTTGGTGGTCACCAGCGGAAAACCTTCGGCCAGGTCGAAGCGCATCTGGTGCCCGAACACGGACAGGGTGCCGGTGCCGGTGCGGTCGGTCTTGAGGGCGCCATGCTCTTTCACATGGCGCATGAAGTCGAGGTATTGGCGCATTGGGGTCTTTAAGAAGGAAACGCGTTATTTTAACGTATCGGCAAGGATGGCCAGGGCTTGGCGCAGCCGCGGCTCCGGGACGCCGAGCAGGTTGTCGCCCACGTACAGCTCGAAATAGCTGGTGTCCGGCAGGACGCCGTGCGAGACGCGGTTGAACAGCCAGATGCCGTGGCGTTCGGCGAGTTCCGTGCGGATCGCCAGCGCCCGCTCGCGGCTGACCGGCAGGTGCAGGTGCAGCATGTTGGCCGGCGGGCTGGCCGGGATTGACGCGGATTTCCGGGTGCGCGCGCAGCGCCTCGTACAGCAGTTCGGTGCGGCGGAAATAATCGGGCATCGCGGCCAGGCGCGCATCGAACTGCATCGCGGCCGACACGACATACGGGCGAACGGTGGATCACGTTGCCGCCCTGGCGCCGGAACCATTCGGCGGCGCGGTCGACGAAGGCGCGGCTGCCGAGCAGCATGGCGCCGCCCAGGCCGCCGATGCCCTTGTACAGCGACACGTACACCGAATCGAAACCGGCGGCGATATCAGACGGCGCTGCGCCCGTAGCCGGCCTGCGCTTCCCACAGGCGCGCGCCGTCCATGTGCAGGTGGGTGCCGCGCGCCTTGCAGTGGGCCTTGATCTTCTCCAGTTCGTCCCAGGGCGTGAGCTGGCCGCCGATTTCGCGCATCGGGATCTCGAGGCCGACGGCGCCGAGCGGTTCGGGCAGCGCTTCGAGGTCGGCGACCGTCCACGGGCGCGTGCGCTCGCCCACTTGCAGCGCGTCGAAATGGCCGAGCATCTGGTAGTTCGAGCGTTCGTGGACGAAGATGTGGGAGGTCGGGTGCAGGGCGGCGGGCGCGTTGCTTGCGATCGGCGCAGGCCAGGCGCAGGGCCGTCACTTGCGCCATGGTGCCGCTGATGCAGAAGACGGCGGCTGGAAACCCGAGCAGGGCGGCGATCTTGTCCTCGAAGGCTTGAATCAGCGCGCCGCTGCCGTAGACGTCGTGTTCGACCTTGTTTTGTTCGCACCAGGACGCCATGGCGGCGTACATCTCGGCGGGGCGTGCGGGTGCGATGGCCGGGGAAGACGGTGTCGCAGCGGCGGATGAGTTCAGCGTCGGTCAAGTCGGGCTCCTGGAGTGGAGCACCAACTGTACACCGAAGCGTGCTGCACGGCCGACGCTAGCTGGCCAGCGTACGCCGGCAAGGCCAGGCGCTGCACGCTTTCATCGAGCCTGAACAAGCGCACCGCGCGCGCCAGTTCCGCCGCCTGGTCCTGCATCGCCTGCGCCGCCGCACTGGCTTCTTCCACCAGCGCCGCATTGTGCTGGGTGGTGTCGTCCATCTCGCCGATCGCGCGGTTGACCTGCTCGATGCCGCTGCTTTGTTCCGCGCTGGCGGCCGTGATGTCGGCCATGATGTCGGTCACGCGCCCGACGCTGGCGAGCACTTCGTTCATCGTCGCGCCGGCCTTCGACACCAGCTCGCGGCCGGCATCGACTTCGTTTGAGGAGGCCGCGATCAGGGTCTTGATCTCTTTCGCCGCGGCGGCGCTGCGCTGGGCCAGGTTGCGCACCTCGCTCGCCACCACCGCGAAGCCGCGTCCCTGTTCGCCGGCGCGCGCCGCTTCCACCGCGGCGTTCAGCGCCAGGATGTTGGTCTGGAAGGCGATGCCGTCGATGACGCCGGTGATGTCGGAAATCTTGCGCGAAGACTGGTTGATCGACTCCATCGTGTCGACCACCTGCGCCACCATGCGCCGCCCTTCTGGGCGATGGTCGACGCGGAGACGGCCAGCGTGTTGGCCTGGCGTGCGTGCTCGGCGTTCTGGCGCACCGTTTCCGTCAGTTCGCCCATCGAGGACGAGGTCGTGGCCAGGCTGCTGGCCTGCTGCTCGGTACGGGTGCACAGGTCGAGGTTGCCGGTCGAGATTTCGTTCGAGGCGTTGGCGATCTGCTCGGCGCCGATGCGCACCTTGCCGACCACCGCCGAGAGCTTGCGGCTGATGCCGTTCATCGACTCGAGCAGCAGGCCGATCTCGTCGGCGCTGCCGCGTTCGACGCTGACCGTCAGGTCGCCGTCGGCGATGCGCAGCGCGGCGTCGCGGGCGGTGGCCAGCGGACGGGTGATGGTGGCGCGCACGAAGGCGTACAGGATGGCGGCGAAGACCAGCAGGGCGACCAGGGCGAAGCCGGCATACCTGGTGCGCAGGCGCGACGCTTCGGCGGTGATCTCGTCGCGGTAGGTGCCGCCGGCGATCACCCAGTTCCAGTCCTTGAAGTAGTCGAAGGCGACGATCTTTTCGCGCGCCGCGGTCTCGCCCGGATTCTTCCAGTCATAGGCGATCGTGCCGGTCTTTTTCTCGAGGATCTCCTTGATGAACGGGCGGCCGTCCGCGCCGCGGCTGTCGAGGATGTTCTCGCCTTCGCGCTTCGGGTGCACCAGCAGTTCGCCGTAGTTCTTGCCGGCGGCGGCGTTCAGCACATAGAAATAGCCGGTCTCGCCGACCTTGATCGAGCGGATGCGGTCCTTCAGCGCGGCGACGTCGGCGCTGATGTCGACGCCGACATACAGCGCGCCGACCACCTTGCCGGCGGCGTCGCGCACCGGCGCGTACTGGGTGATGAACTGCTTGCCGAACAGTTTGACCAGGCCGACGTAGACCTTGCCGTCCTTGCAGCGCGGCGTAGGCCGGGCTGGCGTGATCGAGTTCGGTGCCGACGGCGCGCTCGCCGTTTTCCTTCTTGACCGAGGTGGTGACGCGCACGAACTCGTCGCCGTCGGCGACGAAGACCGTGGCATTGGCGCCGGTCTCGAGGGTGAAGCGGTCGGGCGCGCTGAAATCGAGGTTCAGCACCTTGCCGTCGTGCTTGAGCGAGGGCACCTGCCTGCCGCCGATCGCCACCGGCGCGGCCGGGATCGACCTCGAAGGCGCCCGTGAACCCGGCCCCGAAGATGCGGCCGAAGCTCACGGCTTCGCTCGAGACGGTGCGGTTGAACAGGTCGACGGTGCTGACGACGCCTTTCAGCTCGCTCTGCATGTTCTGGCTGGCGCGCTCTTCCAGCATCGAGGCGGTCGTGACGGTGATCGTCAGCACCAGGGCGGCGATGATGGCGCCGGCCAGCGCGAAGCTGAAGGCGCTGATCTTGGTGCCGACGTTCCAGTTGGCGGGGTGATACTTGTTCTTGGTCATGGCTTAGCAGGTGGCGATGGCATGATTTGTAGGATCATACCTACATTTCCGCTAAGCAACAAAAATTTATCGAAACTGACTGGGAATCTGTGTCTTGCGAAACACAGACTGTTCAAAATCAGTGTTCGACGTGCACGTTATGAAATTGCAGCGCCGCCAGGTTGGCGTAAATCCCGCCCATCGCCACCAGCGAAGCATGGGTACCGGTTTCCACCACGCGGCCGTCTTCCATGACCACGATGCGGTCGGCGCGCTGCACGGTCGCCAGGCGGTGCGCGATGATGACGGTGGTGCGTCCGACCATCGCCGCTTCCAGCGCGCCCTGCACCAGGCGCTCGGACTCGGCGTCGAGCGCGCTGGTCGCTTCGTCGAGCAGCAGCAGCGGCGGGTTTTTCAGCAGGGCGCGTGCGATGGCGATGCGCTGGCGCTGGCCGCCGGACAGGCGCACGCCGCGCTCGCCCAGGAAGGAGCGGTAGCCCTGCGGCAGGCGCTCGATGAATTCGTGGGCGGCGGCCAGCTTGGCCACGGCGATGACTTCCTCGTCGGTCGCTTCGGGACGGCCGTAGCGGATGTTTTCCATCGCGTCGGCCGAGAAAATGACGGTATCCTGCGGCACGATGCCGATCGCGCCGCGCAGGGTGTGCAGGTCGAGGTCGCGGATGTCGACGCCGTCGAGCGTGATCGAGCCCGATTGCGGATCGTAGAAGCGCAGCAGCAGCTGGAACAGCGTGGTCTTGCCGGCGCCCGAGGGGCCGACCACGGCCACCGTCTCGCCCGGGCGGATCGCCAGCGAGACGTGATCCAGGGCCGCCGTGTCCTGGCGCGAGGGGTAGGCGAAGGTCAGGTCGTGCAGCGCCAGCGCGCGCGCCGTTCGACGGAGCGTGCCGGCAGCGGGCGCGGGTGCGCCGGGTTGCGGATGTCCGAGCGGGCCGCCAGCAGTTCGAGCAGGCGCTCGGTGGCGCCGGCGGCGCGCTGCGCTTCGCCCATCACTTCGGCCAGCGCGCCGATCGAACCGGCGACGATCGAGGCGTACAGGATGAACTGGCCGAGGTCGCCCCCGGTCATGGTCCCTTCCATCACGGCATGCGCGCCCAGCCACAGCACGAAGACGATGGTGCCGAACACCAGCACGATGGCCAGCATGGTCAGCAGCGAGCGCGCGCGGATGCGCTGCATGGCCGCGCTGAAGGCGCCTTCGACGCTGCTGCCGAAGCGCCCGGCCTCGATCTGTTCGTGGGTGAAGGCCTGCACGGTCGGCATGGCGTTCAGGATTTCGCCGGCCAGGGCCGAGGCGTCGGCGATGCGGTCCTGCGAATCGCGCGAGAGCTTGCGCACGCGGCGGCCGAACAGCACGATCGGCAGGATCACGGCCACCAGCAAGGCCAGGATGATGGCGGTCAGCTTGGCGCTGGTCACGAACAGCATCGCCAGGCCGCCCAGAAACAGCAGCGTATTGCGCAAGGCCAGCGAGATGCTGGTGCCCACGACGGACTGGATCAGCGTGGTGTCGGTGGTCAGGCGCGACAGCACTTCGCCGGTTTGCGTGGTCTCGAAGAACTCGGGGCTCTGGTGCACGACGTGGCGATACACGGCGCTGCGGATGTCGGCCGTGACGCGCTCGCCCAGCCAGGACACCATGTAGAAGCGCGCGGCGGTGGCCACGCCCAGCACGGCGGCCACGCCGAACAGGGCGAGGAAGGTGGCGTCGACGTGGCGGATGCTGTGCGCGCCGGCCGCGGCGCCGAAGCCCAGGTCGATCATCTGCTTGAAGGCGGCCGGAATGGCCAGCGTGGCGCCGGCCGCGAACAGCAGGGCGATGCCGGCCAGGACGAACTGGCGGCGGTAGGGCGCGAGGAAGGGCAGCAAGCCCTTGAGCGCGGCGAGGCTGCCTTTGCGGGATGCGTCGGAGCCGGTGTCGGTACTGCGATTGGAACGCTTGGTCATCGTGTCGCTTGTTGTTGTTCTAAGGGGTGATTCAAAGTTTCATCGGCCGCACATAGCCCGTCATCTCGAGGTAGCCGCGTCCCGCCGGCACGCCGTCGCGCGCCACCGTGACCGCGCCTTCCCAGTAGACGGCGCCCGTCGAGCGGCGCGAGTCGAGTTCCTGGTCGTTCTGCAGGGGCGCGATCTGCCAGCGCGTGGCGCCGGTCGCGATCGTGGTCGCCACCGGATACTCGGCGTTGGTGCGCGGCGAGCGTCCAGCGCGCCTGCGGCGTAAAACTGACCTGTTCCGGCGCGTAGCGGGTGACTTTGCCGTCGCGTCCGCGCAGGGTCGCGTGCGCCCATAGTTTACCACCGTCCTTCGACCTGATCTGGAAAGCCATCAGCGCCGAGCCGTCGTCGAGGTTCGCGCCGATCCAGTCCCAGCCGCTGGCCTCGGGCTGCAGCGCTTCGCTCGACCATTCGTGATCGAGCCAGGCGCTGCCGGTGACCGGCCCGGCGGCTGCCGCGCGCGGCCCGCGACGCCGGTCACTTTCAGCTGCGGCTGGCTGTAGTAATAGCTGGCGTGCTGCGCGGCGGGTCCCTTGCGCGAATAGCCGCCCTCGCCCTGCAGCAGGGTCGGCTGGGTCGGCGCCAGCGTCAGTTCCAGCGTCATCTCGGACGATTTCAGACGTGACGCGGTAATTGCCGTCGGGCGCGCGCGTCATGCGCCAGTCGTCGAGTTTCAGGTCGGTGTCGCCGGGCTTGGCCCAGGCCAGGCCGAAGCCTGCGCGGCTGCTGCGCTGGTCGTGCACCAGGCGCCCAGGCTCGGGGTCGGACAGGGCCGCGTGGCCGATCACCAGCTGGTGCGGGGCAAAGGCGCTCGGGTTGGCCGGATCGTGTTCGGTGCGGCTGCGGAAGAAGGTCACCTGGAAGCCCAGCGGCTTGCCGGCGGCCGTCGTCAGCCAGCCGGTGACATACCACCACTCGGTGCGAAATTCGGGGTGGGCGCCGAAGTCGCGCGGGAACACCAGCGCCTGGCCGGGCATCGACCGGCGCAAAGGCCGGCGGCGCGGCCTGCGCCAGGTTCACGCAGCAACAGCAGCAACAGCAGGATGAAGCGCATCACCAGTCCTCCCTGACGGCGCGCACCGGCCCGCCCGATAATGCATAGCGTCCCGACACCAGCGCGGTGCCGACCGAGGCCGCCACCAGCACCGCGGCCACCGTTGCCCAGCAAGCCCCAGGGCAGGTGCAGGCCCATGGTCCAGTGGAAGGATTGCGGGTTGACGACGAAGACCAGGATCAGGCTGATGACCAGGCCCAGCACGAAACCGCAGGCCACGCCCAGGGTCGTCAGCAGGCCGCCTTCGCAGGCGAGGATGCCGAGCACCTGGCCGCGCGTCACGCCCACATGGCGCAGCATGCCGAACTCGCGCGCGCGCGCCAGCGTCTGCGCCGAGAAGGTGGCGGCCACGCCCGACAGGCCGATGACGATGGCGATCGCCTCCAGCAAATAGGTGACGGCGAAGCTGCGGTCGAAGATCTGCAGGCTCGCGGCGCGGATCTCGCCGGGCCGCGCCAGCTGCAGGGCGCCGCCGAAGGGGAGTTTGCGCAGCGCGCGTTCGATGCGGTCCGTGGCCGCTCGCCGCCGGCATAGATCGGCGGCGTCGGTCACTTCGCAGTGCGCCGGTCAGTGCGCGGTAATCGGCCAGGCGCACGACGATCGAGCCGGACTGGTTGGCGTAATCGCGCCAGACGCCGGCGATGAAGAAGGGCGCGGGCCGCCCGCCCAGCGGCAGCGTTCAGCGTCTGGCCGACCTGCACGCCGTACAGGTCGAGCATCGCTTCCGAGACCCAGGCCGGGCGCGCGCCGCCTGGCACGGGGCGCGAGGCGCCGACCAGCAACAGCAGGCGGCCGGGGTCGTGCGGCGTCGATGTCGCGCGCGATCAGCACCACGTCGGGCCGGTCGGCGGCCAGCGAGAGCGGCCGCGTGCGCAGGAACTGCACCGGCTTGCCGCCGGCGGCGCGCGCGATGGCATCCTGTTCCGGCTTGCCGAAGAAGCCCGAGCTGCCGCCGGCGCTGCTGCGCACGTACAGGTCGGCCGGCAGGATGTGGCGCATCCAGTCGTCGACCGAGATGCGGAAGCTCGCCACCATGATGCCCATCGCGACCATCAGGCTGAAGCTGGCCAGCACGCCGCCCAGCGCGATCGAGGCCTGGCCGGGCGCATTGGCCAGGCGCGACAGGGTCAGCGCCAGCACCGGCGGCGGATTTGCGGCGCGCAGCAGCGGGCGGTTGAGCAGGCGGAAGGCGGTCGGCGGCCAGGCGCGGCATCAGGCCGATGCCGCCGATCAGCAGCAGGGCGATCGCGAAGTAGCCGAACAGGGGCAGCTCGAACACCGGCGGCGCGAAGGCGAACAGGCCGGCCAGCGCCAGGCAGACCAGCGAGGGCCAGACGCGCGACAAGTGGCTCAGCGCCGCCTCGTCGTTGCCGGCCTTCAGGGCCACGGCCGGTTGCGCGCGCGCCGCTTCCAGCGCCGGCGCCAGGCAGCCGAGCAGGGCCACGCCCAGGCCGAGCGCGAAGAAGACGCAGGCCGCGACCGGCGTGAACACGACCTGCGGCTTGATGCCGGGGAAGTAGCCGGCGCCGAGGTCGCCGCCGAAGAAGCGCAGCGCCAGCGCCGCCAGCGCGTAGCCGGCGGCCACGCCCAGCAGGGCGCCGAGCACGCCCAGGCTGGCCCCTTCGACCAGCACCTGGCGCAGCAGCTGGCCGCGTTCCACGCCCAGCACGCGCAGCAGCGCGAACTGGCTGCGCCGGCGCATCACCGACAGGGCCTGGGTCGAGAACACGAGGAAGGCGCCGGTGAACAGGGCGACCAGGGCCAGCACGGTGAGGTTCACGCGGTAGGCGCGGCTGAGGTTATTGTTGCGGCTTTGCTGGTCGCTGTCGTTCGGCTGCTGGACCCGGAAGCGGCCCGGGAAGTGGCGTTCGAGGTCGCGCGTCGAGCCGCGCTTCGAATTCGGCGCGGTTGACGCCGTCGCGCAGTTTCAGGTCGACGCGCGAGAGTTTGCCGAGCTGGCCAAAGCGCCACTGCAGCGCGCCGATGTCCATCACGCCGAAGCGCTGGCCGGGACGCGCGCGCTGCACCGGGCCGGCCACGCGCAGGGCAAGGTCGGCGGTGCCGGCGCGCACGGCGAGCGCGCCGCCTGCGCGCAGGTTCAGCCAGCTTTGGGCGGCGGGCGAGAGGAAGACGGCGTCGTCGGCCAGCACGTCGCTGCCGCGTCCCTCGGCCGGCACGCCCGAGCAGGTCGGGCGCGATATAGCCGGCGCGCAGCGGGTCGATGCCGACGAGGCGCAGCGAGCCCTTCGCGCGGGAATCGCGGCCTGGATTTCGAGCACCGGCGAGGCCAGCGCCACGCCCTCGTACTGCGCCAGCAGCGGATAGATGGACTTCGTCGAACAGGGCTTCGCGCCCGGCGACCTGGACGTCGGCCTGGCCGGACAGGCTCTTGATCGCGCTCGAGAATTCGTTGAAGGCGGCGGCGTTGATCAGGTGGATCGCAAAGCCCATGGCCACGCCGACCGCGATCGCCGTCACCGCCAGCACGGCGCGCACGGGGTGGGCGCGCCACTCGCCGACCAGCAGCCAGCGGGACAGCAGGTTCAGGCCGGACATTGCACCGCCAGCGCCTCCGCCTGCCGTCTTGCCTTCAGGCGCGCCGCTGCCGCCGTCGCCTTGCCTGCGCGCGCCGCGTCCTCGTCCGCCCATTTGCTCTGCAGGCGCAGGCGCTCGCATTTCTGGCGCGCGGCTGGCCGCCGCGCGGGCCGCGCGCTCGCTTTCCTTGTCTTCGCGCGTCTCGCGGGCGGCGCGTTCTTTCTGCAATCGCCGCCAGGCGCGCCTTGTCCTGCTCGAGCTGCGCGGCCGCGGCGCCGGCGTCGGGCGCCGGCGGCAGCGCCAGGGTGCGTCGCCTTGCCGTCCGCGCAAGGCTGCTCGCCATAGCTGACCTTGCCGCCCACGCTACATTTATAGATCGTCTGCGCCGCCGCCCCTGCGCCAGCGCGCACAGCGCCAGCGCCGCCATCCATCGTCCTCATCATGAAGTCCCTCACAAGATTTTGCCGGGGTTCATGATGCCGAGCGGGTCGAGGGCGGCTTTGATGGCGCGCATCATGTTCAGTTCGACGGGATCCTTGTAGCGTTGCAGGTCGTCGCGCTTGAGGGCGCCGATGCCGTGTTCGGCCGAGATCGAGCCGTCGAAGGCCACCACGCTGTCGTGCACGATGCGGTTGATCGCCGCCTGGTTGCCGAGGAAGGCTTCGTGCGACACGCCCGCCGAGGGCGCGACGTTGTAGTGCAGGTTGCCGTCGCCCAGGTGGCCGAAGCAGACCACCTGGCAGCCGGGGAAGGCGCTGGCCAGCTGCGGCGTCGGTGCGCCGCGATGAAGGCGCCGATCCGCGAGATCGGCAGCGAGACGTCGTGCTTGATGTTCTTGCCGGCGCTGGCCTGGGCCAGCGGGATGTGTTCGCGCAGCTGCCACAGGCCGCTCGACTGCGCCATCGAGGTGGCGACCACGGCGTCGTCGGCCAGGCCGCCCTCGAGCGCCGCTTCGATCGCGCCTTCGAGCAGGCCGACCGCGTGCGCTTCCGATTCGCTGCTCGACACTTCCAGCAGCGCGTACTGCGGCATGGCTGCGCGCGAACGGGCGCGGCAGGTGCGGGAAGTGTTCGCCGACCAGGCGCAGGCAGAAGTCCGACATCAGCTCGTAGGCGGTGAGGCTGGAGCCGCACTGGTCCTGCATCAGCGACAGCAGGGACAGCGCGCGTTCCGGCGAATCCATCGCCACCAGCGCCGTGGTCGAGGCTTTCGGCTGCGGGTAGAGTTTCAGGACGGCGGCCGTGATCACGCCCAGCGTGCCTTCGGCGCCGATGAACAGTTCGCGCAGCGCATAGCCGGTGTTGTCCTTGCGCAGGCCGCGCAAGCCATCCCAGACCTCGCCGGCTGGGCGTGACGACCTGCAGGCCCAGGCAGAGGTCGCGCGTGTTCCCGTAACGCAGCACGGCGGTGCCGCCGGCATTCGTCGACAGGTTGCCGCCGATGGTGCAGCTGCCTTCGGCCGCCAGCGAGAGCGGAAACAGCAGGCCGGCGCGGCTGGCCGCTTCCTGGATCTGCTGCAGGATGGCGCCGGCTTCGACCGTGATGGTGCGGTTCAGTGGCGTCGAGTTCGAGGATGCGGTTCATGCGCCGCAGCGAGAGCACGACGGCGCTGCCGCTGGCGTCGGGCACGCTGCCCAGCACCAGGCCGGTGCGGCCGCCCTGCGGCACGATGGGCACGCGCGCTTGCGGCGCAGGCGGCCACCAGTTGCGCCACCTGCGCGCGTGTTCGACGGCAGCAGCACGGCGCGCGCGCGTCCGGTGAAGCGGCCGCGCCAGTCGGTGAGGTAGGGCGCCATGTCGGCTTCGCGAGCCAGCACCCAGGACGCGCCGACGATCTCGCGGCAGCGTCCGAGGAAATCCTCAGTCATGCGGTACTTTTACCTTGTCGAGCAATTCCTTGGCCATCTTTTGCGCCGCCTTTTTGTACGGACGCAGGTAGAGCAGGGCGCAGGCGAAATACACGCAGACCAGCACCACTTCGCCCAGCGCCATCATGCGCGACAGTTCGAGCGCATCGCTCCAGGCCCGCACCGCGCCTTCGGTGAAGTAAATCAGGATCACCATCGACGACCATTGCAGCGTGTACAGGTCGCGCTTGATCACGCCGCGCAGGGGCACCAGCAGCGGCAGGGCCTTCAGGGCCAGCAGCGAGCCGCCCGGCATGCAGCGGGGCGACCCAGATTTCCCAGGCGACCAGCCAGCAGATCAGCCAGATCAGGCTGGCGATGGCACCACCATGAAAGAGCTTTTGGGTTTGCATCAGCGTGTTCCGTGCAGTGGAGCGTGCAGCTTCGCGGCGGCGTCGGCCAGGCGGCGCCCGAGCGCGATGGCCAGGTGTTTTCTCGTCCTGCGTGACCTGCTTGTCGCCGTCGATGCCGGACCAGTGGGTGGCGCCGTAGGGGCTGCCGCCGCTGGAGGTCGTCATCAGTTCCGGGTGGGTGTAGGGCAGGCCCATCACGAGCATGCCGTGGTGCAGCAGCGGGATCATCATCGACAGCAGGGTCGCTTCCTGGCCGCCGTGCAGGCTGCCGGTGGAGGCGAACACGACCGCGGGCTTGCCGGACAGGGTGCCGGCCAGCCATTCCGCCGCCGTGCCGTCGAGGAAGTACTTCATCGCCGAGGCCATGTTGCCGAAGCGCGTGGGCGAGCCCAGCGCCAGGCCCGCGCATTCGGCCAGGTCCGACAGTTCGACATACGGCGCGCCGTCAGGCGGGATGCTGGGCGCGGTCGCTTCGGCCACCGTCGACACCGCCGGCACCGTGCGCAGCCTGGCCTCGATGCCGGGGACGCTTTCGATGCCCTGGGCAATCAGCTCGGCCAGCTTGCGGGTGGCGCCATGGCGCGAGTAGTACAACACGAGAATAGTCAGGGAGGTCGGGTTCATCGTTGGTATTATAGAATGCTTTGCTCAGCGCATGTCGGCATGCCCCTGGGCGAATCTGAAACGACAACATGCTTTCCAAAACAGTACAAGCGATTTCGCGATCGACCAACGAGATCTTCAGCGAGGGCGTCGAGCGCGTGCGCGGCCTGACCCTGCTGGAGGTGCGCGACCTGCTGCGCTTCGCGCGGCGCCGCCTGCGCGAGGAAATGCTGCCCCAGGTGGCAGGCAGCCTCACCTTTACCACGACGCTGGCGCTGGTTCCGCTTGCTGACGATCGTACTGGCCATTTTTACCACGTTTCCGATCTTCGGTCAGCTCCGCACGGCGCCTGGAAACGTATTTCGCCCAGGCCCTGATGCCGAAGGCGATCTCGAACACCATCATCGCCAACCTGACCCAGTTCGCCGACAAGGCCAAGGGCCTCTCGGCGCTGGGCGCGGTGGTGCTGCTGTTCACGACGACGGCGATGATGGGCATGATCGAGCGCGTCTTCAACCAGATCTGGCGCGTGCGCCGCCCGCGCCCGCTGATGCAGCGCATGCTCACCTACTGGGCCCTGATCACGCTCGGCCCCTTGCTGTTCG
Organism: uncultured beta proteobacterium; assembly: GCA_963729765.1. GTDB lineage: Bacteria > Pseudomonadota > Gammaproteobacteria > Burkholderiales > Burkholderiaceae_D > Telluria. The sequence goes on from CAVSPL010000009.1 coordinate 242,683, forward strand.
GCCTGTCGATCTCGCTCACCGCCCAGCTGTTCACGGCCACCGGCGGCATGACCCGCGCCGTACCGTTCCTCGGCACCATCCTGTCGACGCTGGCCTCGCTGGCCCTGACCACCGGCGCCTACACGCTGCTGTATGTGGCGGTGCCGAACCGCTACGTCGACTGGCGCGACGCGCTGTGGGGCGCGCTGGCCGCCGCGATCGCCTTCGAACTGGCCAAGCGCCTGTTCGCCTTGTTCATCCGCCAGTTCCCGACCTACGCGCATCATCTACGGCGCCCTGGCCGCGCTGCCGCTGTTCCTGATGTGGATGTATTTCTCGTGGCTGATCACCTTGCTGGGCGCGGTGGTGGCCGCGGCCCTGCCGGTCATCAAGTACGAGCGCTGGTGGCATGTGCCGGCGCCGGGCGGGGTGTTCGTCGACGCGATGGCGGTCCTCAAGGTGCTGCACGGCGGGGCGCATGCGACCGGTTCGGCGCTGGTGTCCTCGAACGCGATCCGCGCCCATACCCGGATCGGCTTCGACGAACTGAGCCTGCTGCTCGAGCAGATGGTGGGCGCCGGCTGGGTCGGCCGGGTGCAGCCGGACGCGCCGCTGCAGGGCGGCTGGAACAGCGCCGCGCGTTCGGGAGCCGATAACTGGGTCTTGCTGGCCGATCCCGACAAACTGCTGGTGGCCGACGTGTACCGCCTGTTCGTGTTCGGCGGCGCGCGCGCGTCGCTGGCGCCGAATGCGCAGCAGGTGGCGGGGTCGCCGCTGTCGCTCGATATCGGGACGCTGTCGCGGCAGGTGGAGACGGCGGTGGCCAGGGCCTGGACCAGCCGATCAGCGCCTATTTCGCGAGCTCAGCGGTTCGATGGTGTGCTTGCAGACCGCGCATGCACGGGTCGAGCGTGGCACGTGCCCACTCGGTACGCGCACATGCGTCGCCGCATTCGCACTAACAAGCTCAGCTTCCCCGTCAGCATCTGCCAGTACATCACCCAATCCGCCTTGAACGACAGCCACGGCTGCGCGAACGTCGCCGGCCGGTTGTGCTCGTAGAAGAAATGCCCGATCCAGGCGCCGCCGTAGCCGAACACGAGCGCCGCCAGGATCCACCACAGGTTCCCGGTGACGACGGCCGTCGCAATCGACAGCAGCGCCCCCGTACTGCCGATGAAATGCGTGCGCCGGCAGCGCCGGTCGGCGTGCTGGGTCAGGTAATACGGGTAGAACTCGGCGAAGTTCATGCCGCCGGCCCTTCGAGCGAGAGGGCGAAGGCGTCGAGCGCGTCGAGCACGGCGTCGGGCTGTTCGCTCATGAGCGAGTGGCCGGCGTCGACCTGCACCACTTTGCCGTGCGCGATCGTGCTGGTGAGCAGCTTGGTCGAGCGCGCCGGCGTCATCATGTCCTTCGCCCCGAAAATGAAGAGCACCGGGCAGCGCACCGCTTGCGCGGCCGCCTCGCCATTCGCATACGCGTTACAGGCCGAAAAATCGTTGAAGAACAGCTGGTCGGGATTGATCGCCGACATGCGCTGCATCAGCCTGCGCGCGCCGCCCATCACCGAGAAGCCCGGTCCGGGGCTCGAGGGCTTGTGCGCGATCGTCGAATGCGACCAGATGTTGACCATGTCGATCGCCGTGCCCTCGTCGTCGCGCGCGGTGGCGAGCAGCGCGTCCGACACCTTCATCGGGTAGGTCGTGCCGAGCATCGCCAGCGCGCGCACCTTGCGCCGGCGCGCGGTGCGCCGCTTCCAGCGCGATCAGCGAACCCATGCTGTGGCCGACGAGGAGCGCCTTGCGCACCCCGGCCGCTTCCAGCACGGCCAGCAGCCAGTCGGCCATCGCCTCGACGCTGTCCAATGCCGGTGCGGCGCTGCGGCCGTGGCCCGGCAGGTCGACCGCCAGCACGCCATAGCCATGGTGCGCGAACCAGCGCGATTGCAGGCCCCACACCGAGTGGTCGTTCTGGGCGCCGTGGATGAAGACGACGGTCGGCAGCAGCCGGTCGAATTGCTTGCCGCCGCTGTAGCAGTAGGCGGCCTTGCCCTGGATATCGAGGATCATGCTCAAGCTCCTTTCAGCGCGGCCTTGAGCGCGCGCGCCAGGTCGTCGATCAGGTCGTCCGCGTCTTCCAGCCCGACCGACAGGCGCATCGTGCCCTCGGTGATGCCGGACGCCGCCAGCTGCTCGGGCGGCACGCGGAAGTGGGTGGTCGAGGCCGGGTGGATCACCAGCGACTTGGCGTCGCCGACATTGGCCAGGTGCGAAAACACCTTCAGGGCGTCGACGAAGCGCCGTCCCGCGGCGCGGTCGCCCTTCAAATTGAACGTGAAGACGGCGCCGCAGCCCTTGGGCAGCAGGGTCTTGGCCAGCGCGTGGTCGGGATGGGTATCGAGTTCCGGATACGAGACCGAGGCCACGGCCGGATTCGCCAGCAGGAATTCGATCACGCGGCGCGTGTTGGCCACGTGGCGGTCCATGCGCAGGCCGAGCGTCTCGATCCCCTGCAGCACGGCGAAGGCATTGTGCGGACTCATCACCGCGCCGAAGTCGCGCAGGCCTTCGCGGCGCGCGCGCAGGGCAAAGGCGCCGACGGTCGATTCTTCCGCGAAGACCATGCCGTGGAAGCCCTCGTAGGGTTCGCACAGCTCGGCGAAGCGTCCGGTGCGCTCGTAGGCCGCCTGCCAGTCGAAGGTGCCGCCGTCGACCAGCAGGCCGCCGATGGCGGTGCCGTGCCCGCACAGGAACTTGGTCGCCGAGTGGAAGACCAGGTCGGCGCCGAGGTCGAAGGGACGCAGCAGGTAGGGCGTGGTGAAGGTGGCGTCGACCATCAGCGGCAGGTGGTGCTCATGGGCCAGCGCGGCGATGCGCGGGATGTCGAGCACGTCCAGGCCCGGGTTGCCCAGGGTTTCGCCGAACAGCACCTTGGTCTCGGGACGGATCGCGGCGCGCCAGGCGTCGAGGTCGCGCGGGTCGACGAAGGTGGTCTCGATGCCGAAGCGCTTTAGCGTGTAGGCCAGCAGGTTGTGCGAGCCGCCGTACAGCGCGCGCGAGGCGACGATGTGGGAGCCGGCGCCGGCGATCGTCGACAGGCCCAGGTGCATCGCGGCCTGGCCGCTGGCGGTGGCGATGCCGGCCACGCCGCCCTCCAGGGCCGCGATGCGCTCTTCCAGCACCGCGTTGGTCGGGTTCGAGATGCGCGAATACACATGGCCGCTGCGTTCCATGTTGAACAGCGAGGCGGCGTGGTCGGAATCGCGGAAGGCGAACGAGGAAGTGAAGTGGATCGGCGTGGCGCGCGCGCCGGTGGCCGGGTCGGGCGCTGCGCCCGCATGCAGCGACAGGGTGTCGAAACCTGGGTAACGTGGACCGCTCATGATCGTCTCATTTGAGAAATAATTATGGGCGGCATCGTAGCATTCTTTCATGCTTGGCGCAACGCCGCAGGCCGCTGTTTCCCTCGGTAGCTGGATTTTCTGCTAGGCTTAGGCTACATTCGTGTTATGCCTTAGACAAAGAAATCGATTCGTGAATATTCCAACAGAAGCCGGGGTGGCTAATATGAAAGTTTCAGAAATCCTGCAGGTGAAGGGTCATATCCTCTACACGGTGACCCCTGAAACACTGCTCGCCGACGCGGTCGAAACGATGTCGGAAAAGGACATCGGTTCCCTGGTCGTCATGGAGTACGGCGATCTCGTCGGGATGCTGACTTTCCGCGAAGTGATCAAGGTGCTGCACGCCAACGGCGGCGCGCTCGGCGCCGGCACCGTGCGCAAGCACATGGACGACAGCCCGATCACGGTCACGCCGGACACCGAAGTCAACGAAGTGCGCCGCATGATGCTGGAAAAGCATGCGCGCTACCTGCCGGTGATGAATGCCAAGACGCTGCTGGGCGTGATTTCGTTCTACGACGTCGCGCGCGCGGTGCTCGAAGCGCAGAGCTTCGAGAACCGCATGCTCAAGGCGTATATCCGCGACTGGCCGGCGGAGCAGGCGACCGAGGATTGATTCGTGTCGAGGGCGGCTGCGCGGCTGGCTGCTGCGCCCCAGCCATTCCAGCAGCGCCTGCGGCGACAGCGGCCGCGAGAACAGGTAGCCCTGCGCCAGCGGGCAGCCCAGCGCATGCAGGATCTGCGCCTGGCGCTCGTCCTCGACGCCTTCGGCGATCACCGACAATCCCAGGTTGCGCCCGAGCTGGATCACCATCTCGGCAATGCTGCTGCCGCGCGCCGAGCCGGTGATTTCGGTGACGAACGCGCGGTCGATCTTCAGGCGGTCGACCTTCAGGCGCTGCAGGTGCGACAGCGACGAGAAGCCGGTGCCGAAGTCGTCGATCGCGATCGACACGCCGGTGCGCTTGACCTCGGCCAGCATCTCGGCCAGCAGCTGCGGCTCTTCCATCGCCATCGATTCCGTGATTTCCAGCTCGATGTATTCGGCCGGCGCGCCCGTGTCCGCCAGGGCCGCGCGCAGCACGTCGACGAAATGCGGATGGCGGAACTGGGCCTGCGAGACGTTCACCGACATCGTGAAGTCGAGGTGGCCGGCGCCGCGCAGGCGCATCAGTTCGGCGCAGGCTTCGCGCAGCACCCAGCCGCCGATTTCGACGATCAGGCCCGAGTATTCGGCGATCGGGATGAAGCGGTCCGGCGGGATCATCGTGCCGTCTTCCAGGCGCCAGCGCAGCAGGGCTTCGGCGCCGAACGGGCGGTGGCGTGGCCAGGTCGACCTGCGGCTGGTAGGCGAGGAACAGTTCGCCGCGTGGCGACGCCGCTGCGCAGCGCATGCATCAGGCGCACGCGCTCGCGGATCTCGACGCCCATGCTGCGCGAAAAATAGAAGTGGCCGCCGCGCTGCTGGGATCTTGGCGCGTTTCAGGGCGATGTCGGCATCCTTCAGGGCGTCGGCGCCGCTGCCGTCGTGCTCGAACAGGCGCACCAGGCCGAGCGTGGCGGACACCTGCACGTCCTGGCCGTCGATCGAGAAGGGCGCGGCGAACAGCGCATGGATCGCGGCCGGGGTATTGAGCGCGCCCGCGCCCAGCACCGCGAAGATGTCGCTGCCGATGCGCGCCACCGTCAGCCGCGGATCGAGCTGGCGCTGCAGGCGCTGGGCCACGGTGACCAGCAGCGGTCGCCGAACTGGTGGCCGAGGGCGTCGTTGGTCTCGGCAAAATGGTCGAGGTCGACGAGGGTCAGCGTGGCGTCGCCGCGTACCGGCGGCGCCATCGCGCGCGTCGAGTTCTTCGACCAGCCGGGTGCGGTTGGCCAGGCCGGTCGAGCTGGTCGTAGAAGGCCGCCCGGTTCAGGCGCCCGACCAGTTCGACATTGTCCAGGCCCACCGAGACGACGCTGGCGAAGACGTGCAGCAGGCGCTACGCTGCCTTCGCTGACCGCATGCCGAGCGGGATCGCGCAGCGCAAAATCGCGTCCCGACTTGCCGGGGAAGTAGAGCGCCATGCAGGTCGGGCTGAATTCGGGCCGGCGCTCGGCCAGCGCGCGCGCGGCGGCGCCGTGCAGCCGTGCGTCCAGCTGCGGGTCGAGCAGCTGTCCTTCCAGGGGCAGCGCGTCGCCGGCGGCGCCGAGCACGCGCAAGGCGTCGGGTCGCCGATTCGCGCGCGCACAGCACGCCCGCCGCCGGCCTGGCCGAGCAGGGCGGCGGCCTGTTGCAGGATCGAGCGCGCGACGTCGCGCGCGCCGTGCAGGCGCATCAGTTCCGTGCCGGCGTGGACGATGCGTTCCAGGCCGGCGCGGCCGATGACGCAGCGCATGCAGCTGCTGGTAGCTGCGCACGGCGGCGGCGACCGTCGTGTACAGCTTGGTGCGGGTGAGCTCGGACTTGGTGCGGTAATCGTTGATGTCGAGGTCGCGGATCGCTTCCATCTCGGGCGTGTAGCCCGGCTGGCCGGTGCGCAGGATGATGCGCACGTCGCCCATGCCGAGCGTCTCGCGGATATGGCGCACCAGGTGCAGGCCGGCGTCGGGCTGCTCCATGACGACGTCGAGCAGGATCACGGCGATGTCGGGTTCGCGCTCGAGCAGCTCGCGCGCCGCGCCCGCCGAATAGGCGTGCAGGAATTCGAGCGGCCGGTCCTGGACTTCCAGGCCGGCGAGGGCGAAGGTGGTCGTCGAGTGGACGTCGGCGTCGTCGTCGACGATCAGGACGCGCCAGCCGGCGGCTGGCGCGGCTGGCTGGCGCATTGGCGGCGCCAGCGGCGCCTCGTCCAGGAAGACCAGGTCGTCGTGCAGCGGAGCGGCGACGCCGGTCGTAATCGATGCGGGCATTATTGTTGCGTCTCCAGGATGTGGCTCGGCATTTCATACCGACGGAGTATAACGGACATTCCTGAGGATTCACTCTAAAAACATATCTCAGGAGAAAAATTTATATCCATCAGGCAACATAAAGCGCTGTCCGGGATGGAAAATCGGCCCCCGGCTTACGATGCCGGCGCGGGCTGGTAGAATAAATCCTTTCCGCATTCTACCGCCTACCCTCTATGTCTGGTAATTCCTTCGGCAAGCTGTTTTCAGTCACCACCTTCGGCGAGTCGCACGGCCCCGCGATCGGCTGCGTCATCGACGGCTGCCCGCCCGGGCATGGCCTTGTCGGAAGCGGACATCCAGCTTGACCTCGACCGGCGCAAGCCCGGCACCTCGCGCCACGTGACCCAGCGCCAGGAAGCGCGACCGCGTCCAGATCCTGTCGGGCGTGTACGAGGGCGTCACCACCGGCACCCCGATCGCGCTGCTGATCCAGAACGAAGACCAGCGCAGCAAGGATTACGGCAACATCGCCGAGACCTTCCGTCCCGGGCCATGCCGACTACACCTACTGGCACAAGTACGGCGTGCGCGATCCGCGCGGCGGCGGGCGCTCCTCGGCGCGCCTGACCGCGCCCGTGGTCGGCGCCGGCGCGGTGGCCAAGAAATGGCTGCGCGAGCGTTACGGCATCGGCTTCGCCGGCTGCATGCGCCAGCTGGGCGAGATCGACGATCCCCTTCGGCGGCTGGGAGCACGTGGCGAACAATCCCTTCTTCGCCGCGACCGACGACGCGGCCCTGCTGGCGCGCATGGAAGCCTACATGGACGAGCTGCGCCGCGCCGGCGACTCGATCGGCGCGCGCATCGACGTGGTCGCGCACCGGCGTGCCGGTGGGCTTCGGCCAGCCGATCTACGACAAGCTCGACGCCGACATCGCCTACGCGATGATGGGGATTAATGCGGTCAAGGGCGTGGAGATCGGCGCCGGTTTCGCGTGCGGTGGCGCAGAAGGGTTCCGAGCATGGCGACGAACTGACGCCGGAAGGCTTCGTCGGCAACCATGCCGGCGGCGTGCTGGGCGGGATTTCGACCGGGCAGGACATCACGGTCTCGCTGGCGATCAAGCCGACCTCGTCGATCCGCATGCCGCGCCGCTCGATCGACAAGGCGGGCAACCCGGCCATGGTCGAAACCTTCGGCCGCCACGATCCCTGCGTCGGCATCCGGGCGACGCCGATCGCCGAAGCGATGCTGGCGCTGGTGCTGATCGACCACGCGCTGATGCAGCGCGCGCAATGCGGCGACGTGCGCGTGGACACGCCGCGCATCTGATCAAGCATCAGGCCTTGCCGGCTGCGACTTCCGCCTGGGTGCGCCGTTCGAGCGCACCCACCACCAGGCTGCGCAATCGTTCAGCAGCGCGAACTCGCTCTGGCTCAGGCTGATCGACGGGAAGGTATCGTCCCAGTCGCCGTAGATGAAGCCGACCGGCTGGCCGTTCATGCACATCGGGATCACGACGAAGCAGCGCGCTTCGGACAGCGTGCCGCACCACCAGCCGGGCAGCTTGGCGGCGAATTTCGGGTCGCGCGCATTCTCGATGAAGATCACGCGGTCGCGGTCGAGCGCCGCATGGAACACGTCGGCGGCGTAGGCGTCGCCGAACACCAGGTTCGGGATCAGGGCCTTGGCGCCTTCGCCGAAGCCCATGCGCGCCTGGTATTTGCCCTCGCGCCGGTTGCGCAGGAAAGCGAAGGCGCGCGTGAAGGACAGGCCCTGGTAGATCGTTTCCAGCGCCATCGACATCATCTGGCCCGGATTGACCTTGATGCCGGCGTCGCGCATGTCGGCCACGCCGCTCATCAGGATGCGGTTGCCGGCTTCGCGCTTGCGGCGCGAGGCTTGCGGCCTGCGCCTCGGCCTGGGCCTGTTGCGGCTTGGCCAGCGGCGCGATCGTCAGGTCGGCGGCGGCATTCGTCTTCGCCTTGTCGATCGCCGCCATCACCTGGTCCGGCGCCACGCCCAGCATCGGCGCGAAGGCCGCGGCCAGTTCGGCCACCTCGAGCGCGCCGGCCTCGTCGTCGTTCCAGAGCGAATTGGCGCAGCGCGTCGACATGGTGCCGAGCGCGGCCAGCCAGTCGTCGTGGCCGAAGCCGTCCTCGCGCTCGCCGGGTTCCAGGGTGCGCATGCCGGCCACCAGGTTGCGCGGCAGGCCCCAGTGTTCGGCCGTGGCGCGGCCCAGCGCTTCGAGCGAGAGCCCGAGCACCTCGTGCGGCGGCATTCCTTCGAGCCCGACGCCGGCCTCGAGCTGCATCCGGCTCCAGCGCTCGGGCATGTAGAAGGTCACCATCATGCGCCCCAGCGAATGCAGGATCGAGCAGACCACGGCTTCTTCCGGGTCGCGCGTGGCGGCGCGCGCCGCCACCTGCTGCGCCACCATCCCGGCCAGCACGGCCTTTTCCATCTCGACGTGGGCCAGCGCGGAATCGGGCGTGCTCTTCGAGAGTTCCTCGATCAGTTTCAGGCCCAGCGCGAGGTGGCCGATCGCCTCGGTGCCGAGCACCAGCACCGCCTTCGAGACGGTGTTGATGCGCTGGCCGAAGGCCGAGTACATGCCGCTGTTGGCCAGGCGCAGCACCTTCTGCGTCAGGACCGGGTCCGACAGCACGGTTTGCGTCATCGAGAATTCGCGCTCGTCCTCGCCGCGCATCGAGGCCAGGATGGCGTTGATGGCGCGCGTGAAGCCGGGCATGTCGCCCTGGCGCCGGATGCGTTCCCACAGCAGGGCGAGGGTGGCGTCGGCCGCTGGCGCGGTTGGAAGTAGCGGGATGGGTCATGGTGTGCTTGCCTGGCCGCTCTGGCGGCAGCAATGCCGTGTAAAGGTTGTCTTGCAGGGCGGCCAGGGCGACGTGGGCCGGCATCGGCTTGCCCGTCAGGTAGCCCTGGATGTAGCGGCAGTCGCGCTGCTGGAGCCAGCCCAGCTGCTCCTCGGTCTCGACGCCTTCGGCCACGACCGACAGGTCGAGGTGGCGCGCCATGTCGAGCACGGCGCTGCAGATCGCCGCTTCCTTGGGCGCGCCCGGCAGGTCCTTCACGAAGGCGCGGTCGATCTTCAGCACCGAGATCGGGAAGCGCTTCAGGTAGGCCAGCGAGGAATAGCCGGTGCCGAAGTCGTCGATCGCGATGCGCGCCTGGCGCTCGGCCATCTTGGTGCAGGATGGTTTCGGCATGCTGCGGGTCGACCATCAGCGTGCCTTCGGTAATTTCGAGCACCAGCTTCTTGCCCGGCATGCCGGACAGGGCCAGCGCATCGTCGAGCACGTCGAGGAATTTATCGCTCCTGAACTGGCGCGGGCTGATGTTGACCGAGATGTAGAGCTCGCGCTTGGCCGCTTCCTCGAACTGCAGCAGCTGGGCGCAGGCCGCCTTCAGGGCCCAGGCGCCGAGCAGGTTGATCAGGCCATTCGTTTCCGCGATCGGGATGAAGCGCACCGGCGGCACCATGCCCAGGGTCGGGTGCTTCCAGCGCATCAGGGTCTCGAAGCCTTCGATCAGGCGCGTGCGGGCGTCCACGATCGGCTGGTAGTAGAGCAGGAATTCGCCTTCGCGCACGGCGCTGAACATGGCCGCCTCGAGCGAGATGTCGTGCTGCGGCGGGCCCTGTTCGCGCACGCTGTAGACGATCGCGCGGCCCTTGCCGGTTTCCTTGGCGCGCGACAGGGCGGCGTCGGCCAGCGCCAGCAGGCCGTGGTCGTCCTCGGCATGCTGCGGGTAGAGCGCGACGCCGACCGAGGCGCCGAGGTGGATCGTGTGGCCCTCGGCTTCGAAGGGCGACTGCAGGGTCGCCATCAGGCGGCCCGGTGACCAGTTTGATTTGCGCTTCGCTGGCGGTGCCGGGCAGGATCACGACGAATTCGTCGCCGCCCACGCGCGCCAGCGTATCGCTGTCGCGCATGGTGCGGCGCAGGCGGGTGGCGGCCTGGCGCAGCACGTCGTCGCCGATCGTGTGGCCGAGCGCATCGTTGACCTTCTTGAAGCCGTCGATGCCGATGGTGGCCACCGCGAAGCCCTGGCCCGAGCGGCGCGCGTTGGCCACCACCATGCGGATGCGGTCCGACAGCAGCAGGCGGTTCGGCAGTTCGGTCAGCGCGTCGTGGGTCGCCATGTGGCGCAGGCGTTCTTCGGTGGCCTGCTGCGCGCTCATGTCGCGCCCGACGACCAGCAGACTGCCGTGCGAACTGGGCATGCGCAGTTCGAGGCGCAGGTCGATCGCGCAGGTCGAAGCTCGGCTGTCGCGCTCTGCGCAGCGCAGGCGCACCCGCAGCAGCACGGGTTCGGCCGCCGGCGATGGCCTCGACGATCGCGCTGCGCAGGGCGGCGCCGTCGGCGTCAGGCACGAAGGCGGACAGCGGCATGCCATCGGGCGGCGCCGGGAGCCCGAGCAGGCGCGCCGCACGGCGGCTGGCGCTGCGGATGTCGCCGCTGGCAGCGATCCGGAACGCGCAATCGCCTGCCGCTTCCATCAGGCTCTCCAGGCCAGGCGCCTGGCATGGTGCGGCTGCTCGAACGGCACGGCGGCGGAAGTGGAGCGCATTGTTGAGATATCTGCCTTATTGCGGGCACCTGGAGCAGGCGGAACCGTGCGAGTTTAACAAACCACAGGGCACTTTATCACTGAAAAATTCCAACGGGCATTAAAAATTTTGACGGCCACACGCTCTTTACGAAACATTTGCGTTATCGCAGCTGCGTCTTGCCTGGCGCGGCGGTTTGCGCTAGCCTGTTGACGGATCGCTAACATGCAAGGCCAGGCCAAGCCGGGTATTGTCGCCGAAGAGTTGCAGTAGAGAAAGCACAACCGTCCGTTTCGATGCTTTTTTGCAACATTATAAATCAGTACGCAGGGAGAAGTCATGAACCAGTTCGACACGCACGAAGTCTTCAACCAGGCGCCGCCGTTCGAAAACGTGAACTTGCTGCGCTGCGACCCGGCGCTGCGCGAAGGCCTGGCGCGCGAGGGCGCCGCCTGGGCCCTCGGCCGGCTGGACGAACTCGGGCGCGCAACTGGGCCGCGCCGAGGTGCTCGACCTGGCGCGCCTGGCGAACGCGCACGGCCCGCGCCTGGTGAGTTTCGACCGTGCCGGGCGCCGCGTCGACGAGGTCGAATTCCACCCGGCCTGGCATGAATTGATGCGCCTGATGATCGGCGCCGGCGCCCATTCGGCGCCCTGGCTCGACCCGCGTCCGGGCGCCCAGGTGGCGCGCGCCGGCGCCTACCTGCTGTTCGGCCAGGTCGAGAACGGCGCCCAATGCCCGGTGACGATGACCTATGCCAGCGTGCCGGCGCTGCGCCGCGCGGGCAGCCTGGGCGCGCGCTGGCTGCCGAAAATCCTCTCGAACGACTACGACCCGCGTTCGCTCCCGGTCGAGCAAAAGCGCGGCGCCCTGGTCGGCATGGGCATGACGGAAAAGCAGGGCGGCACCGACGTGCGCGCAAATACCACCCGCGCGGCCGAGATGCTCCGGCGCGAGGCGAGGGCGCGCTTCGGCGAAGAGGGCGAGGGCGCCTGGCGCATCGTCGGCCACAAGTGGTTCTTCTCGGCGCCGCAGTCGGATGCGCACCTGATCCTGGCGCAGACCGATGAAGGCGGCAGCGCGGGCTGTCATTGTTTTTTCGTGCCGCGCTACCTGCCCGACGGCAGCCGCAACGCGATCCGCGTGCAGCGCCTGAAGGACAAGCTCGGCAACCGCTCGAACGCCTCGTCCGAGGTCGAGTTCTGCGACGCCGTCGGCTGGCTGGTCGGCGCGGTCGGGCGCGGCATTCCGACCATCCTCGAGATGGGCAGCCATACCCGGCTCGACTGCGTGGTCGGCACCGCCGGCATCATGCGCGCCGCGCTCTGCCATGCGCTGCACCACGCGCGCGGCCGCGCCGCCTTCGGCAAGCCGCTGGCGCGAGCAGCCGCTGATGCAGAACGTGCTGGCCGACCTCGCGCTCGAATCGGAAGCGGCGAGCGCCTTCGCCCTGCGCCTGGCGCGCTGCTTCGACCATCCCGACGATCCGCAGGAGGCCGCGCTGGGCCGCATCCTGACCCCGGCCGGCAAGTACTGGCTGTGCAAGCGCGGCCCGGCCTTCGGCGCCGAAGCGATGGAAGTCATGGGCGGCAATGGCTATGTCGAGGACGGCCCGCTGGCGCGCCTGTACCGCGAGTTCCCGGTCAACTCGATCTGGGAAGGCTCGGGCAACGTGATGTGCCTGGACGTGCTGCGCGCGCTCGGCAAGCATCCGGAAGCGGCGCGCGCCGCACTGGAGGCGGAGCTGGCGCCGGCGGCGGCGCTGGACGCGCGCTTCGCCGCCTACGTGGCAGGCGCTCGGCGCAGGACATGCTGAACACCGACGAGGCGGGCGCGCGCCGGCTGGCCGAGCGGCTCGTGATCGCGGTGCAGGGCGCGCTGCTGCTGCGCCATGCGCCGGCCTTCGTGGCCGAGGCCTTCGTCGCCTCGCGCATCGCGCAGGATGTGGGCGGCGCCTTCGGCCGTTTGCCGCCTGACACCGACTTCGAGGCGATCCTGGCGCGGGCGCTGGCCGATTAGCGTGATATTTCTACAGCCAGGGCGCGACAAAAGCGCGCGCGGCTGGGATAATGTCAGGTTACGAGCAACAACCACAGAACACCTCATATGTCCGTCATGAAACAAGACCCGCGCTTTCCGAGCCTCTACATCCTCAACCACCCGCTGATCCAGCACAAGCTGTCGCACATGCGCGAGCACGACACCTCGACGCGCACCTTCCGCGAGCTGCTCAAGGAAATCACGCTCCTGATGGGCTACGAAATCACGCGCGACCTGCCGCTGACCACCCGTCCGATCCAGACCCCGCTGGTCACGATCGACGCGCCTGTCATCGCCGGCAAGAAGCTGGCGATCGTCCCGATCCTGCGCGCCGGCATCGGCATGAGCGACGGCCTGCTGGAACTGGTGCCGTCGGCACGCGTCGGCCACATCGGCGTCTACCGCGACCCGGACACCCATGAGCCGGTCGAATACCTGGTGCGCCTGCCGGACACCTCCGAGCGCACCTTCATCCTGTGCGACCCGATGGTTGCCACCGGCAATTCGGCGGTGCACGCGATCGACGTGCTGAAGAAGCGCGGCGTGCCGGACGAGCACATCATCTTCCTGGCCCTGGTGGCCGCGCCCGAAGGCGTGCAAGTCGTCCAGGACGCGCACCCGAACGTGAAGCTGTATGTCGCCTCGCTCGACTCGCACCTGAACGAGCACGCCTACATCGTGCCGGGCCTGGGCGACGCGGGCGACCGCATCTTCGGCACCAAGTAAGCCGTGAGCCGCACCAGTCGATACGGACTTCTTTGTCCGTTTGACGCAGGCCAACGCGGATTTTCGCGCCGGCTTGCCATCCACGCTGCGCCGCCTGCGGCGCGGCCGGGGCCGACTTCGACCCGGCCGCGCCCGCGCCGCAGCTGGCCGCCGAGCTGCAGTCGCTGCTGCATGCGCTGGCGGGCGCCGCGGTGACCTTCGGCTTTCGCGAGCTGGGGCAGGGCGCACGCGCGCTCGAGCAGCGCCTGCGCGTGCTGACCGCGTTCGAGCTCGTCGGCGCGGACGACTGGCAGGCCTGGCTGGCGGCACTGGACGAATTTGTCCGCAGCGGCCTGGCTGCGCCCGAGCCCGCGTATCACAGCGCCGCCTTTTCTTTGTTGCCTTGAGTTAAAAGTCTAGCGTCGAGCCGTTTGATTCAGCGCAAACTTGAAGCCGGTCGATGACCTATATTGTCCCTAGTGCCGATAACGAAATAAGGGTGCGTAAAGTTGGTTTGCGGCATTGTTCAGCGCCTTAGATTTTTTATTTTGCAAAAATCGCTTGTGCGCGGTTTTATTCGGTATAATACGGGATCGTTGGGTTCGAGCTAGTAGTGCAGTCTGTCTGTCATTTCTTTCTTGCTACTTCAAACGATCATAAACGGGCGCAAGCCCACTTAACTGAAATAGGAAATTGTAATGGCAACTGGCATCGTTAAATGGTTCAATGACTCGAAGGGCTTCGGCTTCATCACCCCTGATGAAGGCGGCGAAGATCTGTTCGCGCACTTCTCGGCTATCCAGAGCCAAGGCTTCAAGTCCCTGCAAGAGAACCAGCGCGTCTCGTTCGACGTGACCTCGGGTCCTAAGGGCAAACAAGCATCGAACATCCAGCCGATCTAATCGACTGAATTGAAGATGAAAAAATCCTCGGCTTGCCGGGGATTTTTTTCGTCTGTCGATCTGGAGCGGCGTGTTCCAGCCGCCTCGACGCGGCGCTATTACTGCCGGGCTGTTTGATTTCTGATCGCCAATAATCGGAGTGCGCATAAGCGCGCCGCAGGAAGTCGACAAAGGCGCGGATCCGCAGCGGCAAATGGCGGCGCTGGGCAAACACCGCATAGATATCGTTGCCGGGCGCCGCATAATCGTCGAGCACCGTCACCAGCCGTCCCGCTTCGATCTGCGCGCCCACTTCCCACATCGAACGCCAGGCCAATCCCTTGCCCTCCAGCGCCCAGTCGTGCAGCACCTCGCCGTCGTTGCACACCATATTCCCCGCCACTTTCAGCGTGACCGTCTTGTGGTTGTCGCGAAACGACCAGCCGCGCTGGCTGCCTTCGCTGCTGATCGCCAGGCAATTGTGGTGCGCCAGATCGGCCAGGGTGCGCGGCGTGCCGTGGCGCTTCAGGTAGCCCGGGCTGGCCACCACCACGCGCGCATTGTCGGCCAGCTTGACGCCCACCAGGTTCGAGTCGCCCAGGCTGGCGATCCGGATCGCCACGTCGACGCCTTCGCCGACCACGTCGACCACGCGGTCGTTCAGGTTCAGGTTGACCGTCACGTCGCGGTGCTCGGCCAGGAAGGAGGGCAGCAGCGGCGCCACGTGCTGGCGCCCGAAGCCGGCCGGCGCCGACACCAGCAGATGGCCCCTTCGCATGCGCGCTGCGTTCCGACACCGCCGCTTCCGCTTCCTCCATCTCGGCCAGGATGCGCTGGCAATCCTCGAGGAAGGCGGCGCCCTCGTCGGTCAGGGCCAGGCGCCGCGTCGTGCGCTGCAGCAGCTTGACGCCGAGCCGCGACTCGAGCGCATCGAGGCGGCGCCCGATCATCGCCGGCGCAATGCCCTCGGCCCGCGCCGCCGCCGACAAGCTCCCGCGCGCGACGACTTCCACGAAGGTCGCTATTTCCCTGAACTTGCCCATGCGTCCTGCCCTCGGCATCTGTGACAAATACGCACAAATGATAGTGAATAAATGTATCGTTTAACTACTTTGTGTTGAATATACTTGATGCTATGACAAACGCCAAGCTGGCATATACTTGGTGTCGCACTGCACGATTACCTACTCACTTCAAGGAGCACCACATGACCATCGCCACCCCGCAAGGCCTGGAAATCAAGGGCGAGATCAAGCCCGGCTTCGAGACCATCCTCACGCCCGAGGCGCTCGCGCTGGTCGCGATGCTGACCCGCAAGTTCGAGCCGCGCCGCCAGGAATTGCTGGCCGCCCGCGTCGAGCGCGCCAAGCGCCTCGACGCCGGCGAGCGGCCGGACTTCCTGCCGGAGACCGCGCACATCCGCGACGGCGACTGGAAGATCGCCCCGATCCCGCAAGCCCTGGAATGCCGCCGCGTCGAAATCACCGGCCCGGTCGAGCGCAAGATGGTCATCAACGCCCTGAACTCGGGCGCCGACAGCTACATGACCGACTTCGAGGATTCGAACGCGCCGAACTGGGACAACCAGATCACCGGCCAGATCAACATGGTCGACGCCGTGCGCCGCACGATCTCGCTCGAGCAGAACGGCAAGAGCTACAAGCTCAACGACAAGGTCGCGACGCTGGTCGTGCGTCCGCGCGGCTGGCACCTCGACGAAAAGCACGTGCTGGTCGACGGCAAGCGCGTCTCGGGCGGCATCTTCGACTTCGCCCTGTTCATGTTCCACAACGCCAAGGAGCAGCTCGCGCGCGGCGCCGGGCCGTACTTCTACCTGCCGAAGATGGAATCGCACCTCGAGGCGCGCCTCTGGAACGACATCTTCGTCGCTGACGCAAGAAGCGCTCGGCCTGCCGCACGGCACGATCAAGGCGACGGTGCTGATCGAAACCATCCTCGCCGCGTTCGAGATGGACGAGATCCTCTACGAACTGCGCGAGCACAGCGCCGGCCTGAACGCCGGCCGCTGGGACTACATCTTCTCGTGCATCAAGAAGTTCAAGCTGGACAAGGACTTCTGCCTGGCCGACCGCGCCGAAGGTGACGATGACCTCGCCCTTCATGCGCGCCTACGCGCTGCTGCTGCTCAAGACCTGCCACAAGCGCGGCGCGCCGGCGATCGGCGGCATGGCGGCGCTGATCCCGATCAAGAACGATCCGGAGAAGAACGAGATCGCGATGGGCGGCGTGCGCACCGACAAGGCGCGCGATGCGACCGACGGCTACGACGGCGGCTGGGTCGCGCACCCGGGCCTGGTCGAGCTGGCGATGACGGAATTCGCCAAGGTGCTGGGCGACAAGCCGAACCAGATCGACAAGCAGCGCCCCGACGTCGAAGTGACCGCCGCGGAACTGCTCGACTTCAAGCCGGAAGCGCCGATCACCGAAGCCGGCCTGCGCTACAACATCAACGTCGGCATCCACTACCTCGGCGCCTGGCTGGCCGGCAACGGCTGCGTGCCGATCCACAACCTGATGGAAGACGCGGCCACGGCCGAGATCAGCCGCTCGCAGGTCTGGCAGTGGATCCGCTCGCCGAAGGGCGTGCTCGACGACGGCCGCAAGGTGACGGCCGAGATGGTGCGCGCGATGATCCCGGAGGAACTGGCCAAGGTGAAGGCCGCCGCGCCGAACGGCGACAACCCGAGCTATGACCGCGCGGCGCTGATCTTCGAAGAGATGTCGACGTCGGAATAGTTCGCCGAGTTCCTGACGCTGCCGCTGTACGAAGAAATCTAAGCCTCTAGTCATCAGCCAACGGCGCCGTCATCCAGACGGCGCCGTTTTTTTTGCTCCACTCAAAAAAAGTAACTAACCAACATGGCGCGCCGTACGAAATGCAGCGCTTCTGGCCACGCACACACGATCGCCCGAGTCTGCAGTAGGGTGGGCACTTGTGCCCACGCCGTCTCACCTATCGATCATCTGCGCACCCTGAAGTCAGAACACGTTCTTCCACTCGCGCAAAGCCGCAAACGCCTGCACCGGCGCCGCGCCCCCCGCCAGCTTGCCGGCCGCAACCAGCGACTCCACGATCTCCGGCTCGCGGTAGCGCAAGAACGGATTCGTCCTCCGCTCCAGCCCTATGCTCGACGGCACCGTCGGCAGCCCGGCCGCACGCTTGGCACTCTCGTCGCGCATGCGCAGCGCCAGCGCCTCGTTGCCCGGCTCGACCGCCAGCGCAAACCGCAGGTTCGACAGCGTATATTCGTGCGCGCAATACACTTCGGTATCCTCGGGCAGGGCAGCCAGTTTCTCGAGCGAGGCCGCCATCTGCGCCGGCGTGCCTTCGAACAGGCGTCCGCAGCCGCCGGCAAACAGCGTGTCGCCGCAGAACAGCCAGTGCAGGCCCGGCGTGCGCCGGACGTAGGCGATATGGCCCAGCGTATGGCCGGGCACCTCGAGCACGTCCAGCGCCAGGTCGAGCCCGGGCACGGTGACGGTATCGCCTTCGTCCAGCGGCTCGGTCACGGCGTCGATGCCGTCGCTGCGCGGGCCGAACACGGGCACCTTGAAACGGCTCAGCAGCGCCGGCACGCCGCCAATGTGGTCAGCATGGTGATGGGTGAGTAAAATGGCGGTAAGGGTCAGGCCGTGCGCTGCGAGGGCGGCCAGGATGGGCGCCGCATCGCCCGGGTCCACGACGGCGGCATGAACGCCGTCATGGATCAACCAAAGATAATTATCCTTGAACGCGGGCACGGTTAACACACTCAAATCATTACGGGCGGCAGTCGCGCCATTCGGTTCAGGTTTGGTTTGCATAAGAGGGTGGCATGGATAGCGCTGCATCTGAAAAATCCATTATAGCGCTCGACGAATGGCTGCTTTCGCCGGCGGGCGCCTACGTGCGCGCCTTCGAGCAGGCTTGCCTCGACGAATTGACGGCCGATATCTTCGGCTACAACGCGGTGCAGATCGGCGTGCCGCAAATCGATGCGCTGGCCGCCAACCGGATGCCGAACAAATGGCAGGCGGCAACGCGCACCTCGACCTTCGACGAACTCGAGTTCGCCGCCAACGGCAAGCAGATCGCCGTCGCCCTCGACTTCGCCGAGCTGCCCTTCGCGTCGCAAAGCCTGGACCTGGTGGTGCTGCCGCACGTGCTCGAGTTCGCCTCGGAGCCGCACCAGGTCTTGCGCGAGGTCGAGCGCGTGCTCATTCCCGAAGGGCAGGTGATCATCTGCGGCTTCAATCCGGCCAGCCTCTGGGGCGCGCGCCAGGGCATCGGCAAGGTCACGCGCAGCGGCTACCTGCCGGCGGCCGGCGAATTCATCTCTATGCCCCGCATGAAAGACTGGTTAAAATTGTTGAATCTTGGCGTCACGCGCAGCCACTTCGGCTGTTACGCGCCGCCGTTTCGCACGGCCCAGTGGATCAACCGCTTTTCGATGATGGAAGGGGCGGGGCAGAAGTATTGGCCCTACCTCGGCGCCGTCTACATCGTGCACGCCATCAAGCGCGTCAAAGGCATGCACCTGATCGGGCCGGCATGGAACAAGAAATCAGCCCGGGCGCCGCAAGCGGTCCCGGCAACCAACAGAGATTACGAATAGAGAAAGACCGGGCGGCATGACGAAAGTGGAAATTTTTACCGATGGCGCCTGCAAGGGCAATCCCGGTACGGGCGGCTGGGGCGCACTGCTGGTTGCTGACGGTCACGAGAAGGAAATCTTCGGCGGCGAGCCGAACACGACCAACAACCGGATGGAACTCAAGGCCGTGATCGAGGCGCTCGGCGTGCTGAACCGTCCCTGCGAGATCGTGCTGCACACCGACAGCCAGTACGTGCAGAAGGGCATCTCGGAATGGATCCACGGCTGGAAGGCGCGCGGCTGGAAAACGGCCGCCAAGGAGCCGGTCAAGAACGACGACTTGTGGAAGGCCCTCGACCTGGCCCAGCAGCAGCACGCCGTCGAATGGCGCTGGGTACGCGGCCACAACGGCCACCCGGGCAACGAGCGCGCCGACGTGCTGGCGAACCGCGGCGCGGCCACGGTGCGCCGATAGGACAGAGCTTCGCTTGCGTTATACTGGCGGCTTGCCTGAACTCACTATTAAGCTGCCATGCGCCAGATTGTCCTCGATACCGAAACCACCGGCCTGAACCCACGAACCGGCGACCGCGTCATCGAAATCGGCTGCGTCGAGCTGTTCAACCGCACGCTGACCGGCAACAATTTTCACGTCTACATCAATCCCGAGCGCGAGTCCGACGAGGGCGCGCTCGCGGTCCACGGCCTGACCACCGAGTTCCTGAGCACAAGCCGAAGTTCCATGAAATCGCCCAGGATTTGCGCGACTACATCCAGGGCGCCGAAGTCATCATCCACAACGCGCCCTTCGATCTGGGCTTCCTGAACCACGAATTCCAGCGCCTCGGCCTGCCGAGCTTCGTCTCCCACTGCAGCGGCGTGATCGACACCCTGGTCAACGCCAAGGAAATGCACCCCGGCAAGCGCAACTCGCTGGACGCGCTGTGCGACCGCTACGGCGTCTCGAACGCCCACCGCAAGCTGCACGGCGCGTTGCTCGACTCAGAACTGCTGGCCGACGTCTACCTGTCGATGACGCGTGGCCAGAATTCGCTGTCCATGGAGCACGAAGTCGAAACCGCCGGCGACGGCATGGAACTCGACGCCGTGCCGCTGGGCGAGATCATCGTCGTCGCCGCCAGCGCGGACGAACTGGCCTCGCACGAGAACGTGCTCGTCGGACTCGACAAGGGCGTCAAGGGCGACTGCGTGTGGAGAAATTATTCGCCAAAAGTTTGACGGTAGAGAAAGTTTTTGGCATAATACGCCTCGTTGTCAGGGAGGTTAGCTCAGGGGTAGAGCACTGCATTCACACTGCAGGGGTCGCAAGTTCGAAACTTGCACTTCCCACCAGAATTCGTCATTAAGCCCATCAGCTTCGGTTGGTGGGCTTTTTGCATTGTGTGGCGGAAAATATCTCAGCCTGCCGAAGAAGCGTTGAAGACAAAAGTGGCCAGCGCTTTTGTGCGGTTTGAGGCAGGCTGCACAATGAATACCGTCTCGATTTATCCCAGAATATCAAACTTTCCCGACGGAAGCATGATCATACTGCTTGCTAACAAAAAAAATTCCCTGCTGTAAGCTTTGTGGGAGCAATCGCATGCAGCGTGCAAGCAGTTCTTTGGTATCGGCCGTATTGGATGACCTCGCTGGTAAGTTCAGCCAACATCGCCGTGTGTTGCGTCTGTCGACAGTGGCCGGGGACGACGTACTACTCGCCGAAAAAGCTTGCGCGGCCACGAAGGAATCGATCGAGTAGTTTCCGTTTCGAGGTCGGCGCTTTATCGCTTGACGCGGGAATCCGGCTGAAATCGTTAATGGGGCAGCCAGTTCTGATTGAACTGTTGACGAGTGCCGTAAAAATTGAACAGCGGCGACCCTTCCACGGCCATATCGTTGCAGCCGAGCTGACTGGTGCTAACGGCGGCTTTGCGCGCTACCACCTGATTATCGAGCCGTGGATCGCCTTCCTGGCCCTCGGGCGCGACAGCCGCATCTTTCAGAATAAGACGGTCTTCGACATTATCGACACAGTGTTCAAGGCATACGACGGAAAAGGCCGGCTGGCACCGGCCTGGCGCTTCGACATCCTGGACCGCCGTGTGTACCCGCAGCGCAGCATCACTACCCAATACAGGAAAGCGGCACCGGTCTTCGCCCAACGGCTGATGAACGAGGAGGGCCTGTTCTATTTCTTTGAACACAAGGCCAGTCCCGATAGTCCGAGCTTCGGCAGCCATACGCTGGTGATCGCCGATCACAACGGCGCCTTTCGTCCGAATGTGCAGGCCACCGTCCGCTTCACCCCGCCCGGCGCTGTGATAAAGAGGACAGCATCGACCGATGGCGTACGGAACTCCGCCTGCAGACAAACGCGATCGAACTGGACAGCTGGAATTACCGCACCTGCAGGATGCGCAGCGTGTCGAGCAGCAGCCAGGAGCGCGACACCCTGAGCAGCCGCGGAATACTCTAGGGCCGTACGCCTTTCCGACACGCGAGCAAGGTCAACGCATCGCTGACAATCAACTGCAGGCGCTACAGGCTCGCAGCGAAATGCACGTCGCCGCAGGCACGGTACGCACCCTTGCGGCCCGCGCCACTTACCTGCGTGGTCACAGCAAATATGACGGTGGCATCGATTCCACCTTTGCGTTGTGCGAGTGTCCCACTACGCCCACAATAATCTGAGTGCGGACACCGACAATGCACTGATGCGGGCCTGCTCTTGGGGAGTGCAAACTGAGGGCCGCCGACCGACGCCGACCTTGCCTTAAGTCTGCACGCGGCGAGACGCAAGGCGGGCGAGCGCCCCGACTATCGCAACCGAATCCACGCCATCCGCAGCAGCGTTTCCTACCGACCAAGCCACACCGACGGCCAGGGTGGCATGCCACACAACCGGCCCGTGATGGCGGCCAGCAGACCGCCATCGTCGTCGGCCACTTGGCGCAGTCATCCATACTGATCGTGATCACAGGATCAAGGTGCAGTTCCATTGGCAGCGCGGCGTCGCAAGCCACAGCCGGCAGGACCATCCCTCGCCGGATGGGCATACCGGTGCGCCTGGAGACGACCGGGCCGGCATATGGGTACGCGTGGCGACGCCGCTTGCGTCGATCGCCGGCGCCAATTGGGGTAGCCACGCTTTGCCGCGTGTCGGACAGGAAGTGCTGGTCGATTTCCTGGAAGGTGACATCGACCGCCCCGTAGTGATCGGTGCGGTCTACAACGGCAAGGGGCGAAAGGATGGCCAACATAACCAGTTTGTGCATGGAACCGGAGTGACGACCGGAAACGCGCCGGCGTGGTTTCCAGGCGAGGAGGGCGGGCATGCCCACCCTGCGGCACTTTCCGGGATTAAGAGCCAGGCCATGCACAGACAGCCAGGAAGGTATAGGCGCATTCAGTCAGATGGTGTTTGACGACAGCTCGGGCCAGGCGCGCCTCGCCTTGCAGCGCCACGCAAGCGCGCACCAAGGCACGGCGGAGCTGAACCTCGGATACCTGCGTCACCACGTCCACAACCAGCGCCTCGGGCCTGTCGGGTTCGGAGCCGAACTCAAGACAGAACACAGTGCGGCGCTGCGTGCGGGACGGGGCATGCTGCTGACCACCAGCCAAGCGCCAGCGAGCGCCGCCCATCTCGATGCGCGTGATGCGGCAAGCCAGATCGAGCAGACGGCGCAGCTTATTTCAGACATGGCAAGCACCGCACAAAAGCATAACGCGCGGCTTGTGCATAAAGGCGCGCAGGACACGCTGACAGCCCCGCGCGATATGCAACGCACTGCCGAGGTGGTGCAAACGAACGCGGTCGGCAACGCCGGGCGAGGTAATGCCACGGCCTACAGCGAGCCGCATATGCAGATGTTCGCACCATCCGGCATCGCGGCCGCGACACCGGGCAGCGTAGTGTTCAGCGCGGGTACATCGACTGCGATCGGCGCAGGACAAAGACATCAACCTTGCAGCGCAGGGCAGCTGGCTGAATAGCGCGACCGGAGGTATCAGCCTATTCACGTACGGTAAAGCGAGCAATGGCAACAAGCCCAGCAAGGAAAGCGGGTAATTCATTGCATGCCCAAGCGGCAAGGTCAGCAGCCAAAGCCATGCTGGCGCAACCCGGCTTACTGCAGACAAGACAGTAACCGTGGCGAGTGTTAACAAGAACGTCAACGTCGCCGCAAGCAAGCATGTGCTCCTCACCGCGCAGGGCGCGTATATCAAGCTCGAGGGCGGGAATATCGAAGTACATGCTCCTGCCAAGGTTGAATTCAAGGCCACGATGAAGGAGCTTGCGGGGCCAGCAAGCAGCAAGCCAGTGCTGCCCTTGATGCCTCAGGCAAGCGACCTGCCGCGGCCAGCCGACGTGTTCAGTAACCGCGTCGATGTCTCGGGCTTATTTTCATCTGATGAGCTGGCTGCCGGCGTCGCATACAAGGTGACGCGAGCCGACGGAAACATCTATGCAGGCACCCTCGATAGCGACGGTCGTACCCAGCGCCTGTTCGGCAACGAAGGTGAAACGTTCAAAGTACTAGTCGGCGACGGCGACTGGTCCGTGGATATCGCCGCCACGAGTACCGGGCCACATTGCGAGTGCGACTCTCATGGACACGACAATGATGAAACCGACGATGCTAACTAGGTGCAGCGCTGATAGGTAGCGCGGTCGCGCTCGTCCTGGCCGCCCAAACTGCGGGTGCGCAG
Organism: uncultured beta proteobacterium; assembly: GCA_963729765.1. Taxonomy (GTDB): domain Bacteria; phylum Pseudomonadota; class Gammaproteobacteria; order Burkholderiales; family Burkholderiaceae_D; genus Telluria. The sequence continues at coordinate 266,447 of CAVSPL010000009.1, forward strand.
CAGAAGGCTCTCCAGCGCAACCCTATGCCACAACGCTTGCCCCTCAGCCGTTCCCCGCCGCGCTGGCAGCTTATGAAGCTCGGCTGTTCGAGCTGACGAACCTGGCGAGCAGAAATACGATGCCTTCTTCGCTCGTCAGTTACGATCCTGGCTGATCATGGTAGCGAAGAACGCCGGGTTCCTGGCACGCCTGACGAGCGGTCCGACCGACGTTGGCACCTACGTCGTTTCCGGCCAGCATGCCTGAACACCCATTACGGTATTTGCCAGGCGCACCAGTGCGACAACACGACGATGGATCTTCCAAATCCGATCCCGCCCGTAACAGGATGGTCGGCAAGTTGTTGGACAGGCGGCGGTGTCGGCCTGGCTGGGGCAACCCGACAATGCGGAAATGGCTTTGCTCAACCAGCGTCACCGAAGCCGTCCTCTCCCTGCTGCTGTCACCGCCTGCGCAGGTGAGAAATGAGTAAGGGCGGACTCAGCGAGTTCCTGAACGCACTGTTTGCCAGTGAAGGCGGCGGCAGGATCAGTGTAGAGAACAAGTTTGGATACATCGGGAAGTACCAGTTCGGCGAAGCTGCACTCACCGATCTCGGGTATTACAAGGGCGATGGATCCAGCAACCGTTCACTGACGGGCGAATTCAAGCAAGACTGGTCTGGCGAATGGACAGGCAAAAACGGTGCGTCCAGCAAGGAAGTGAATCGCCCCGGCTTTCGTGGAGGCCGGTTGGTGTGAGTCAGGCCGGGATGGCTTGACTGCTCAGTTGCTTGTAATAGTTTGCCTCAGCTTCGGCCGGCGGTATATAGCCGAGCGGTTCCAGCAGGCGGTGGTGGTTAAACCAGGACACCCATTCCAGCGTGGCCAGTTCGACGGCCTCGCGCGTCTTCCAGGGAGCGCGGCGGTGGATCAGCTCAGCCTTGTAGAGCCCGTTGATCGTCTCGGCCAGGGCATTGTCGTAACTGTCGCCCTTGCTGCCCACAGACGGCTCAATGCCGGCTTCTGCCAGGCGCTCGCTGTACTTTATCGACACGTATTGCGAGCCCCTGTCGCTATGGTGGACGAGCTCGTTTCGTTCGGGCTGACGCGCGTACAGCGCCTGTTCCAGCGCGTCGAGCACGAAGTCGGTCCGCATCGAGCTGCTGACGCGCCAGCCGACGATGCGCCGGGCGAAGACGTCGATGACGAAGGCGACGTAGACAAAACCCTGCCAAGTCGAGACGTACGTGAAGTCGCGAGACCCACAGCTGGTTCGGTCGCTGGGCCTTGAACTGGCGGTTGACGCGGTCGAGCGGGCAAGGCGCCTTCGCATCGGCAACCGTCGTGCGCACGACCTTGCCGCGCATGACGCCACGCAGCCCGGCCTTGCGCATCAGGCGCTCCACGGTGCAGCGGGCCACGTCCGTTCCCTCACGTCGCAGTTGGCGCCAAACCTTGTCGGCCCCGTAGACCTGCAGGTTGGCCTGCCAGACCCGCTCGATGTCGACGCTCAGCACGTCGTCGCGCTGGACACGGGCACAGCGCAGTGCCGGGTTGCGTTGCTGCGCAGCGTGGCGCCAGTAGCCCGACGGCGCGACCTGCATTACCTTGCAGATCGGCTCGACACCGTAGGCATGGCGGTACCGGTCGATGAACGCTCTCACGGCTTGAAGTGGCGGCCGAGCTCCGCCTGGGCGAAAAACGCACTCGCCAGGCGCAGGATCTCGTTTGCCTTGCGCAGCTCGCGCACTTCTCGCTCGAGCGCCTTGACGCGCTCCTCTTCGGCAGTGGTCGGTCCTGGACGCTGGCCGGTATCGCGCTCCTGCTGGCGTACCCAGCGGCGCAGCGTCTCCGGCGTGCAGCCGATCTTGGCGGCGATCGACGTGATCGCGGCCCACTGCGACTCGTACTGGCTGCCGGCTTCGCTGACCATGCGCACGGCGCGCTCGATGACTTCGGGGGAATACTTGGGTTGCTTTTTCATAGCTCCATTCTCTCAAACAATGGAGCCTCTACAAAACCCGGGGCGATTCAATGCAAACATGGGGGGAATTTGGGAGGACTACAGATCAGCTTAGCGCGCCTGAGGTGCTTGTCATCCAAACTTAAAGATCCCTACGCCTCGTGCGGACGTACGCTGACGTGACCTGTCATCGCCAACTCATCAAGTTCGAAACTTGCACTTCCCACCAGAATTCGTAGCAAAATCAAAGGCTTGCAACTTCGCGTTGCAGGCCTTTTTGTTTTGTCCGGTTTCAAGAACCGGGAAGCGCACCGGCAACGTAGCCCATGGTTTGGGCTGGCGCGACCGTCTCCGAGCGCGGAAGGACGAGGCCATTAAATTTAATCAATGGAAGCAGCATCTCGTACGGAACAGGCGTGCAGCAGCAGCAGCGATTGGGCTGGCATACCTGTACCCGCACGAAACGGATGCAGTTGTCCGCATTTGGATCCGCCAGGCAGTTCAGCCGGTTCTGCGCCGGACTGGCAGGCAGCGTCGTCACTTTCTGCTTGCGAGCACACCGGTGCCGCTACGCGATAACGAAAAATACTCGAGGCGCAGATGATCGGCGGTGATTGGCCTGCCGAGTATCAGGTTCCCGTCATTGATCGGCAAGCAGTGCGCGCTTTCGCACGTCGCCCTGCGCGTCCGTATCGAAAGCCGAATTGACTGCAATGGAGGCTGCGCGCCGGGTGACTTCCTGCAGCGTGTTGAACAGGTAGACGAGACGGGCCATTTCGAGCACGCCGAACAGCAAAATCAGGAAAAAAATCACGATCACGGCGAATTCCACTGCCGCGACGCCTTGCTGTTTCGACGCCCGTGCCGGCATGCGCACGAGACGGTTTCTGGTTAGCGGCCCACATAGCGCATCGTTGCTCCGGCTAGAATAATGAGGCCGTCAGCCCCGACGATGGGCCTGTAAAGGTGCGAGAAACGGATCGCTCACCGTAATCGACAGGCCCGCCCGAACCTGGACAGGCGTGGAATTGAGCCGCAAGGGAAAACTGACAGGAAGGCGCGAATTGGCGGGAATCCTGTAAAAACATACAATCAGCAAGGATTTCGTCGACCGGGTGGCTTGATCGATATCCGACAGCCCGCTTTCGATAATCCCTTCAGTGAAGGCTGCCGCATTGTTACTTCTCACATCGACGAGTGGCGCGCTTGCGAGGTAGAGCGTTGCGTCGTGCACGGCCTTTTGAGCGGCGGTGTAATACCAAAAATACCTGCCGAAAAAGAGAATAAAAGCGAACAACGGAAGCAGGATGAAGGTGGTGACGAGCGCCGCTTCCACGGCGACCGAACCGCTCTGGCGATGCAATGCAGCGGAGCGGGAACGAGATCTCATGGGTAGAGTTCCACTTGTCCACCGAGCGTTTCAGGCTTTGCCAGTCCGGCAAATTCGCCATACAGATCGGTGGCCGTCGCTGATACGGTCATGTAGAACCTCCCAATGGCAAGTACTTCGGCGGAAGCGGGGCTGCCTGCCGCTACCGGGCAGTGCAGTAAAGGAATGTTCAGTACACGGCGGTCGGCGACGGCTCTGACGCCTGTCGGAGGGGGCTGGGTCAGCGCTTTGTAAGGCGCCGGGGAGGGGTAGCTGCCTTTCAGTGTCGGGGAGCCAGGCGTGTACAGTGTCGTCCAGTCCGCGGGGAGGAAGGTGGAATAGCCGGCTGCAGGCTCGGCGTGCCGGCTGAATAGCCGGCGTATTTCGCTGCCTTCGCATAGATCCAGAGCGGACCGAACATGTCAGCTGTGGTCGCGGGCGGGACATCGGCCTGCGCCAGGTCGGCAATGGTGAGCAGCTTTGTATCGGTTGTCCTGGGGTCCGCGGATTGCCCCTTTGGCTTGTCGACCAGCCATGTGATGTCGGTCGTGCTGGTCAGTGGGTTCAGGTAGCTGAATTCCTTGACGTTGGTATCGGCTGGTGCGCCGGCGGAAGTGCAGGGTGCGCTATACGAGCCGAAGCGGGAATTAATTTGGGAGAAGACATTGCCAAGGGGGAAATCGTGCTCGACAGTGATATTCCCGGAGGTGATCTGTGGCATTGCGAGCGTTCCCGTGCAGACAAACGGCCGGATGACATCCAGCCGTGCTGCCACCGAGGAGCCTATGGTCCCTGGTGCTGCCACGGGATTGACGAGGAAATTCGCGCCCTTGGCGGTGCTTTCCGGGTTCAGTCGCATCAGGTTGTAGCTGATGCCGCGGCGGAATCCATGTTCGACAAGCTCCGCGCCCCGCGCCGCGCCGCGTGTGGCCGACATGGCGCATATCGCCATCGGCATGACATTGATCGTCGAGCGGCCCGCCGACTGCCCGGCTGGAGGTCTGGGCAGCGGCATTGGCAGATGGAAGCAGCTGAAGCAGGAAGGTGTTGACACGGCCATGTATTGCGGCGAGGCGGCTGGTGTCCACTTCGACGTAGAACATGGTCTGGGCCTGGTTCTTTGCAGCGCCGGCAGGCAGCCATTCACGTCCTGAAGGGGCCGCACTGAATCTGATCGCGTTTTCCGACCACGTCACCACGGAGGCGTTGTAGTCATACGTAACGTGTGTCGTTGCGGCCCCGAGGGCGGCGGCGACCGCTCGGTCGACGCCGAGCTCGGTTCCATCCAGTTCGGCAGCAGCAGCGAGCGCAACCGTGTCAGCGACTGTCTGTAACTCGACCTTGCGGTTGTACACCATGCTCAGGCCGAGCGCGAAACCGCAGAATCCAAGAATGACAAGGATGAGGACGGCTGTCAGGACGGCGATTGCCCCGCGCTGACGGCGGGGAAAGCACATGGCCTTCGTCAGCCGGAATGTGACGCGCCGACCCGGCTCCCCAACTTGATGGCATATCGTGAGCATCCGCTTCTCTCATATCGAGGAGTCTGGCCTACTGAAATCTTGCACAGAAAAAATTGTACGGTTGGGGAGGTAGAATTGATTGAGATGCCGCAAGCGTGGGCGCTCTTCGGCAAAACATGCACACGAAGAAAGGCGGAATTGACAGAGATCAACTGGGCAGAACGCTTGTCTTGTCCGCGCGGACAATCACGCGTAGCAGAGGGACGCGAGCAGTCGCCACCAAGCCTCTTTTCAAGGCCGGCGCCGGAATGGGGCGGTCATCATGGTGATGACAGCCGGGGCCGGTTCTTACCTTGCAACCAGCCCGGAATAATGGATAGTGCTAGCTACCCGCCGCGTCAAGGTAATGCACATCGGAGACCGCGCGCAGCCGGGCGGCGGCCTGCTCCGGCGTCAGGTCGCGCTGGGCTTCGGCCAGCATCTCGAAGCCGACCATGAACTTGCGCACCGTGGCCGAGCGCAGCAGCGGCGGGTAGAAGTGGGCGTGCAGCTGCCACGGCGCCGTGTCGCTCCGCGTCCGTAGGGCGCGCCGTGCCAGCCCATCGAGTACGGGAAGGAGCACTGGAACAGGTTGTCGTAGCGGACCGTCAGTTCCTGCAGCGCCAGCGCCAGGTCGGCGCGCTGGGCGCCGTCCAGGTCTGCAGGCGCTGCACCGGGAAGCGCGGCAGCAGCAGGGTCTCGAACGGCCAGCTGGCCCAGTACGGGCACGACCGCCAGCCAGTGCTCGGTCTGACGACGACGCGCTCGCCGGCGGCCGCTTCGCGCTCGGCATAATCGAGCAGCAGCGGCTTGCCCTGTTCGGCGAAGTAGGCGCGCTGGCTGGCACGTCTTCGGTGGCCGGCACGTCGGGCAGGAAGCTCGGTCGCCCAGATCTGGCCGTGCGGGTGCGGGTTCGAGCAGCCCATCACGGCGCCCTTGTTCTCGAACACCTGCACCCAGCGGTATTTGGCGCCGAGTTCGGCGGACTGCTCGCACCAGGTGTCGATCACGCCTTCGATGGCCGGCAGCGGTGAGCAGCGGCAGCGACTTGCCGTGGTCCGGCGAGAAGCAGATCACGCGGCTGGTGCCGCGCGCGCTCATGCTCTGGAACAGCGGGTCGTCTGCCGGGCGCCGCGTCCGGGCGTGTCGGCCATGCAGGGCGGCGAAATCGTTGGTGAACACATAGGTGCCTTCGTACGGCGGGTTGCTTCTCGCCGTTGACGCGGGTATTGCCGGCGCACAGATAGCAGGACGGATCGTGCGCGGGCTGGCGCTGCGGTCGACCGCTTCCTGCTGGCCCTGCCACGGGCGCTTGGCGCGGTGCGGCGAGACCAGCACCCAGTCGCCCATGAGCGGGTTATAGCGGCGGTGCGGATGGTCCGAGGGATTGAACATGGTGGTCCTTGTCTGCTTCAGCTAGCGGGTTGCGGGGTGGGACAGTGCCCGGCGCGCAGCCTGGACGGCCGCGGCGGCGCCTGTGCACAGTGCGCCGTAGCGATGCACTGCAACTCCCGATCGGGTGATCGTTTATACCAAATTTGGCGCTCGCCCCGTGTTCCGCTTGCCGGCGCCTGCGGCACGCCCGCCCGAAAAGAAGCACTGCCGAGTGTTCAAATAAGTGCTTGTCTGTGTCACCATGGGCGCTGTACGCCGAAACCACGTTGCCACCCGCACGCCCACCACACTACGCGCCACTTTATGATCATTTCGTCCGCAACCGATTTTCGCGAAGCCGCCAGGCGCAAGCTGCCGCCATTCCTGTTTCATTACCTCGATGGCGGCGCCGGCGCCGAACAGACATTGCGCAGCAACGTCGACGACCTGCAGGCGGTCAAGCTGCGCCAGCGCGTGCTGCGCGGCTCCGAACAGCTCGACCTGGGCGTGGACTGGTTCGGCGAATCCTACGCGCTGCCGATCGGGCTGGCGCCGGTCGGGCTGGCCGGCATGTATGCGCGCCGCGGCGAAGTGCAGGCGGTGCGCGCGGCCTGCCATCGCAACATCCCCTTCATCCAGTCGACCGTGTCGGTCTGCCCGCTGGCCGAAGTGGCGGCGCAGGCCTCGCATCCGATCTGGTTCCAGCTGTACGTGCTGAAGGACCGCGCCTTCATGCGCGACGTGATGCGCCGCGCCTGGGAGCTCGGTTCGCGCACGCTGGTGTTCACGGTCGACATGCCGGTGCCGGGCAACCGCTACCGCGATGCCCATAGCGGCATGAGCGGCGCCAGCGGGCCGCTGCGGCGGGTGCTGCAGGCGATGGTGCATCCGCGCTGGGCCTGGGACGTGGGCGTGCATGGGCGCCCGCACGACCTCGGCAACATCACCGCCTACCGCGGCAGCGCCACCGGTCTGACCGATTACATCGCCTGGCTCGGCGCCAACTTCGATCCCGACATCGCATGGCAAGACCTGCAATGGATCCGCGACGAGTGGCAGGGCAAGCTGATTTTGAAGGGCATCCTCGATCCGATCGACGCGCGCGACGCGCTGGCCTTCGGCGCCGACGGCATCGTCGTCTCCAACCACGGCGGGCGCCAGCTCGATGGCGCGCTGTCGACCGCGCGCGTGCTGCCGTCGATCGCCGAGGCCGTGAAGGGCAAGCTGACCATCTTCGCCGACGGCGGCGTGCGCACCGGCACCGACGTGTTCCGCATGCTGGCGCTGGGCGCCGACGGCGTGCTGCTGGGACGCGCCTTCGTGTATGCGCTGGCCACCGGCGGGCAGGCCGGCGTCGAGCGCCTGCTGGCCATCATGGAAAAGGACCTGCGCACCAACATGGTGCTGACGGGCGTGAAATCGGTGAAGGAGATCGGGCCGCATCTGCTGGCCGGGTGAGAGCACGCAGCCGTCACCCCGTGCTCGCGGGCGCGTATGCCGTGTGGGTAGCGGTGCACCCGCGGATGCAGGTAATATGGGCCGGCGATCCGGAACGGATCGGCCGGCATCCCGTCCTGGACGCTCCCTGAACCGATACTAGCCTGCCCGTCGATGCCTACTCCACTCGATTTCGAAGCCATTTTTTCCGCCACCGCCAGTGCCTACCTCATCCTCGATCCAGACCTGGCGATCGTGGGCGTGAACGACGCCTACCTGCGATCCACCGGACGCAGTCGCGACAGCGTGATCGGCCGCCATGTCTTCGATGCGTTTCCTGGTAATCCCGACGATCCCGAGGCCGACGGGGTAGGCAAGCTGCACCGCTCGTTCAGGCAGGTGCTGGGAAGCGGCGCGGCCGACCGCATCGACTTCCTGAAGTACGACATCCCGTGCGGGGACGATGGCCGCTTCGAGGTGCGCTACTGGAGTCCCATCAATACGCCGGTGTTCGATGGCGCGGGCAAGCTCACCCACATCATCCATCAAGCCGAGGACATCACGAGCCGGGTCGTCTCCGAGGCTGCCTTGCGCGAAAGCGAGCGGCGCTTCCGGGCGCTGACCAACGCCACCGGCGACGTGATCTACCGGATGAGTCCAACGTGGAGCCACATGCACGAGCTCGACGGCCGCGGCTTCCTGAAAGACACGGACTCGCTCGGCGAATACCACATCGAAGACTATGTGCCGGCGGAAGACCTGGGAACCGTCAGGCAGGCCATCAACCGGGCGATTCGCGACAAGGCGATCTTCGAGATGGAACACCGCGTCCTGCGCGCCGACGGCGGCTATGGCTGGACCTTTTCGCGGGCGGTGCCCATCCTCGAGGAAGACGGCGCAATCCGCGAATGGGTCGGCTCGGCCAGCGACATCAGCGCCCGCAAGCACGCGGAAGAAAAGCTGACCGATGCGAACCGGCGCAAGGACGAGTTCCTCGCCATGCTGGCCCACGAACTGCGCAACCCGCTGGCGCCGATCAGCGCCGCCGCCCAGCTCCTGCAGATCGGCAGCCTGGACGAAGAGCGGCATCGCGCACACCAGCCAGATCATCGGGCGCCAGGTGACGCACATGAGCACCTGGTCGACGACTTGCTCGACGTCTCGCGCGTGACGACGCGGGCTGGTGCAGCTCGAGCAGGCGCCGGTCGATATGCGCGCAGGTCGTCGCCGACGCGGTGGAGCAGGCCGCGCCGCTGATCGCAGTCGCGCGGCGCAGCGCCTGGAAGTCGACTTGCCGCCGCGAGCAGGCCATCGGTCGCCGGCGACGAGAAGCGCCTGGTGCAGGTGATCGCCAACCTGCTCAACAACGCCGCCAAGTACACGCCCGGAAGGCGGCGCCATCCGCTGTCGGCCGAGCGTGCTGGCGGCGCAGATGTCGCGTCGACGTGAGCGACAACGGCGTCGGCATGTCGGCGGACATGGCCAGGCATGCCTTCGAGCTGTTCGCGCAGGCCGAACGCACGCTCGGACCGCGCCGCGGGCGGGCTGGGGCTGGGACTGGCGCTGGTGCGCAGCCTGGTCGAGCTGCATGGCGGCAGCGTAGCCAGCCGACAGCGAGGGCCGGCAAGGGCAGCCGATTCACGGTCAGCCTGCCGCGTCTGCCCGATGCCGGCTCAGCGAGCGGCGCGGCAGCGGCGAATGCCCTGGCCGCGCGATGGCGGGCGGCTGCGCATCCTGGTCGTCGACGACAATGTCGACGCCGCCGCAGACGCTGGCGATGCTGCTCGAAGCGCTGGGCCACGAGGTCGCTGGTCGAACACGATGCGCTCGACGCGCTGGCGCGCGCAGGCGGAGGCCGCCGCAGGTATGCCTGCTCGATATCGGCCTGCCCGGCATGGATGGCCTGCGAACTGGCGGGCCGCCTGCGCGCGGCGCCGGCCACGCGCCGGGGCGCTGCTGGTGGCGGTGACCGGCTACGGCCAGGACACCGACCGCGAACGCTCGGCCAACGCCGGGTTCGACCACCACCTGGTCAAGCCGGTCGATATGCGGCAACTGGCCGCGATCCTTGCGGCCGCGCCTACCTGAGCCCGATTAAGGCGCC
>CAVSPL010000010.1:0-157317 GCA_963729765.1 uncultured beta proteobacterium
CGTTGCTTTATCTACCGTACTGCGCTCTTTCCGCACCCACCAACATGAAATCTTCCGAAATTCGCGAAAAGTTCCTCAAGTTCTTTGAGTCCAAGGGCCATTCGATCGTACGGTCCAGCCCCCTCGTGCCGGGCAACGATCCGACCATGTTGTTGACCAACAGCGGAATGGTGCAGTTCAAGGATGTGTTCCTCGGCCTCGATTCGCGCCCGTACTCGCGCGCGACCTCGGTGCAGCGCTGCGTGCGCGCCGGCGGCAAGCACAACGACCTGGAAAACGTCGGCTACACCGCGCGTCACCACACCTTCTTCGAGATGCTGGGTAACTTCAGCTTCGGCGACTATTTCAAGCGCGACGCCATCAACTACTGCTGGGAACTGCTGACCAAGGTCTACCAGCTGCCCGCCGAGAAGCTGACCGTCACCGTCTACTTCGAGGACGACGAAGCCTACGACATCTGGGCCAACGAAATCGGCGTGCCGAAAGAGCGCATCATCCGCATCGGCGACAACAAGGGCGCGCGCTACGCGTCGGACAACTTCTGGCAGATGGCCGACACCGGCCCTTGCGGCCCGTGCACCGAAGTGTTCTACGACCACGGCGCCGACATCTGGGGCGGCCCTCCAGGTTCGGCCGAGGAAGACGGCGACCGCTTCATCGAAATCTGGAACCTCGTGTTCATGCAGTTCAACCGCGACGAGTCGGGCACCCTGACCCCGCTGCCGAAGCCGTCGATCGACACCGGCATGGGCATGGAGCGCCTGGCCGCCGTGCTGCAGCACGTGCACAGCAACTACGAGATCGACCTGTTCCAGGCCCTGATCAAGGCCGCCGCGCGCGAAACCGGCGCCGACGGACCTGAACAACAACTCGCTGAAGGTCATCGCCGACCACATCCGCGCGGCCTCCTTCATGATCGTCGACGGCATCATCCCGAGCAGCGAAGGCCACGGCTACGTCCTGCGCCGCATCATCCGCCGCGCGCTGCGCCACGGCCACAAGCTGGGCCAGACCCGTCCGTTCTTCTTCAAGCTGGTCGAAGACCTGAACCTGGAAATGGGCAGCGCGTATCCGGAACTGACGGACGCGAAAGAGCGCGTCGCGCAAGTGCTGAAGGCCGAGGAAGAGCGTTTCGGCGAGACGCTGGAAAACGGCATGAAGATCCTCGAAGCGCAGCTGGCCAAGGATGCGCAAGAACCTCGACGGCGGCACCGCCTTCACGCTGTACGACACCTACGGCTTCCCGCTCGACCTGACGGCCGACATCTGCCGCGAACGCGGCGTGACGCTCGACGAAGCCGGCTTCACCGCCGCCATGGAGCAGCAGAAGAAAACCGCACGCGCCGCCGGCAAGTTCAAGATGGCCGCCAAGGTGGAATACGCCGGCGAGAAGACGAAATTCGTCGGCTACGAGTCGCTGGTGCATAACACCCACGTGCTGGCGCTGTATTCCGAAGGCGTCTCGGTGCAGGAACTGAAAGCCGGCCAGGAAGGCATCGTCGTCCTCGACACGACGCCGTTCTACGCCGAATCGGGCGGCCAGGTGGGCGACCACGGTGCGATCCGCACCACCGCCGGCGAGTTCGAAGTCGAAGACACGCTGAAGATCCAGGCCGAAGTGTTCGGTCACCACGGCGTGCTGCGTTCCGGTTCGCTGAAGGTGGGCGACACGGTCGACGCGCAAGTCGACCAGGCCAAGCGTGCGCGCACCATCCGCAACCACTCGGCGACCCACCTGATGCACAAGGCGCTGCGCGAAGTGCTCGGCTCCCACGTCCAGCAAAAAGGCTCGCTGGTCGATCCGGATAAGACCCGTTTCGACTTCAGCCACAACGCACCGGTGACGCTGGAGCAGATCGCCCAGGTCGAGACCATCGTCAACCGCGAGATCCTCGAAAACCACGCCGACGCAAGCGCACAACATGAGCTTCGACGACGCCGTCAAGCATGGCGCGATGGCGCTGTTCGGCGAGAAGTACGGCGACGAAGTGCGCGTGCTCGACATCGGTTCGTCGAAAGAGCTGTGCGGCGGCGTCCACGTGACCCGCACCGGCGACATCGGCTTCTTCAAGATCGTGTCGGAAGGCGGCGTCGCCGCCGGCATCCGCCGCATCGAAGCGGTGACGGGCGAAGGCGCGCTGGCCTGGGTGCAGGCGACCAATGCCAAGCTGCTGGCCGCCGCCGGCGCCCTGAAAACGGCGCCGGAAGAACTGCCGTCGCGCATCGCCCAGGTGCAGGACCAGGTGAAACTGCTCGAGAAGGAAGTCGCGGCGCTGAAGTCGAAGATGGCATCAAGCCAGGGCGACGATCTGCGTGAACCAGGCGGTCGACGTCAACGGCATCAAGGTGCTGGCCGCGACCATGGACGGCGCCGATGTGACGAGCCTGCGCGAGACGATGGACAAGCTCAAGGACAAGCTGCGGACGGCCGCCATCGTGCTGGCCAGCGTGGTGGACGGCAAGGTCAGCCTGATCGCGGGCGTGACCAAGGATGCCACCGGCAAGGTCAAGGCCGGCGAACTGGTCAACTTCGTCGCCCAGCAGGTGGGCGGCAAGGGCGGCGGGCGTCCGGACATGGCGCAGGCGGGCGGTACCGATCCGTCGGGCTTGCCGGCCGCGCTGGCTGGCGTGGCTGCCTGGGTCGGCGAACGCGCGTAAAGCGACACCTGGCGTGGGCGGGCCTCCCGTCCACGCTGCATCCTCCGAGTCATTCGGCACTTCAAATGCACCAAATCGGTGCAAAAATCCCTATTCGCCCTGCATTGCTTACGCCAGCCTTACTGGGTGAATATTTCTCCACGCATCCATTCTGGTGCGAGCACGCAACATTTCGTGACTATTTTGGTGCGGCGCGTCATAATCCAGAAATTGGAGTAGACTCCAAATCCGGTATCACCACCTAAGCAGGCATGCAATGAGCGACACCATTCTCGACACCGATACGATTCAATTCCAGAAGGACCTGGACGCGCGCGGCCTGAACTGCCCGCTGCCTATCCTGAAAGCCAAGAAGGCGCTGGCCGAGATGGCCACCGGCGAGGTGCTGCGCATCACGGCGACCGACACGGGCTCCGTCCGTGATTTCCAGGCGTTTGCCAAGCAGACCGGCAACGCGTTGCTGTCCCACTCGCAAGCCAATGGCGAGTTCGTCTTCCTGATGCGCCGCAAGTAAGCGCCGTCCCGGCGGGGCAGCAGTCACGCCCCGCCAGCTTCCCTTTGTTTGTCCGATCGCGCTTTTTGGAAGCATCCCTCTAGCCAAAAATCGCACGATCGTGCTTTAATTTGGCCCTGAAGCTGTTTATCTCTTATAATCTAGGCCACTCTAGACCTCTTCAATTTTCCAAAGGCACACCTATGAAAGTCCTGGTACCCGTCAAACGCGTGGTCGACTACAACGTCAAGGTCCGCGTCAAGTCCGACGGCAGCGGCGTCGATATCGCCAACGTCAAGATGTCGATGAACCCCTTCGACGAAATCGCGCTCGAAGAAGCGATCCGCCTGAAGGAAGCCGGCAAGGTCACCGAAGTCGTCGCCGTCTCGATCGGCGTGCCGCAGTGCCAGGAAACCCTGCGCACCGGCATGGCGATCGGCGCCGACCGCGGCATCCTGGTCGAAACCAACGGCGAAACCGAGCCGCTGGGCGTGGCCAAGATCATGAAGGCGCTGGCCGACAAGGAGCAGCCGCAGCTGATCATCCTCGGCAAGCAGGCGATCGACGACGACTCGAACCAGACCGGCCAGATGCTGGCGGCCCTGCTGGGCTGGCCGCAGGGCACCTTCGCCTCGAAAGTCGTGCTGGAAGACGGCAAAGTCACCGTGACGCGCGAAGTCGACGGCGGCCTGGAAACGGTCTCGATGAGCCTGCCGGCGGTCGTCACCACCGACCTGCGCCTGAACGAGCCGCGCTACGTCACGCTGCCGAACATCATGAAGGCCAAGAAGAAGCCGCTGGAAACGATCAAGCCGGCAGACCTGGGCGTCGACGTCACGCCGCGCCTGAAGACGCTGAAGGTCGTCGAGCCGGCCAAGCGCAAGGCCGGCATCAAGGTGCCGGACGTCGCCACGCTGGTCGCCAAGCTGCACAACGAAGCCAAAGTCATCTGAAGTCAAGGAAACATCATGGTCGCACTCGTAATTGCTGAACACGACAATGGCTCGCTCAAAGGCAGCACCCACCACACGGTAACGGCAGCCGCGAAGTGCGGCGGCGACGTCCACGTGCTGGTCGTCGGTTCGAACTGCGGCGCCGCCGCCGAAGCCGCCGCGCAAATCGCCGGCGTCTCGAAAGTGCTGGTCGCCGACGCGCCGTACTTCGCCGACGGCCTGGCCGAAAACGTGGCCGCGCAGGTCCTGGCGGTCGCCGGTACGTACTCGCACATCCTGGCGCCGGCCACCGCCTACGGCAAGAACATCCTGCCGCGCGTGGCCGCCAAGCTGGACGTCGGCGCAGATCTCGGAAATCACCAAGGTCGAATCGCCCGACACCTTCACGCGTCCGATCTACGCCGGCAACGCGATCGCCACCGTGCAGTCGGGCGACAGGGTCAAAGTCATCACCGTGCGCGGCACCGGCTTCGACGCGGCGCCTGCGAACGGCGGTTCGGCCGCCGTCGAAACGATCGCCGCCGCTGCCGACTTCGGCAAGTCGGCTTTCGTCGGCCGCGAGATGGCGAAATCGGACCGTCCGGAACTGACGGCGCCAAGATCATCGTCTCCGGCGGCCGCGGCATGGGCTCGGGCGAGAACTTCAAGCTGCTCGAGCCGCTGGCCGACAAGCTGGGCGCGGCCATGGGCGCCTCGCGCGCGGCGGTCGACGCCGGCTACGTGCCGAACGACTGGCAGGTCGGCCAGACCGGCAAGATCGTCGCGCCGGCGCTGTACATCGCCGTCGGCATCTCGGGCGCGATCCAGCACCTGGCCGGCATGAAGGACTCGAAGACGATCGTCGCGATCAACAAGGATCCGGAAGCGCCGATCTTCTCGGTGGCTGACTACGGCCTGGTCGGCGACCTGTTCGAGGTCATCCCGCAACTGGTCAAGGAACTCGGCTAAATCGTAAACATCGCTCGACGCAGGCCACGCTGGTCCGGCATCTGCCCGGCTGCCGTGGCCTGTTTTACATCCGAATCTGAGGAGAGACTCGTGAGCTACAAGCCCCGATCAAGGACATGCTGTTCGTCCTGAACGAACTGGCCGGCCTGGACAAGTGAGCCAGCTGCCGGGCTGCGAGGACGCGACCGACGACACCGTCGCAGCCGTGCTGGAAGAGAACGCGCGATTCTGCGGCGAAGTCGTCGCGCCCCTGAACAAGCCGAGCGACAAGGACCCGAGCTTCTGGCACGACGGCCAGGTCACCACCTCCGCCGGCTTCAAGGTCGCCTTCCAGGCCTTCGGCGAAGCGGGCTGGCAGGGCATCCAGCATCCGACCGAATTCGGCGGCCAGGGCTTGCCGAAGCTCGTCGGCACGCCATGCACCGAGATGCTGAACGCGGCCAACCTCTCGTTCGCGCTGGTCGCGCTGCTGACCGACGGCGCCATCGAGGCGCTGCTGACGGCGGGCTCCGACGAGCAGAAAGCCACCTATCTCGAGCCGCTCATCACCGGCAAGTGGACCGGCACCATGAACCTGACCGAGCCGCAGGCCGGCTCCGACCTGGCCGCCGTGCGCACGCGCGCCGTGCCGCAGGGCGACGGCACCTATAAAATCTTCGGCACGAAGATCTTCATCACCTACGGCGAGCACGACATGGCCGAGAACATCATCCACCTGGTGCTGGCGCGTACGCCGGACGCGCCGCCGGGCGTGAAGGGGATCTCGCTGTTCATCGTGCCGAAATTCATGGTCAACGCGGACGGCACGCTGGGCGCGCGCAACGATGCGCACTGCGTCTCGATCGAGCACAAGCTGGGCATCAAGGCCAGCCCGACCGCCGTGCTGCAGTTCGGCGACAACGGCGGCGCCATCGGCACCCTGGTCGGCGAAGAAAACCGCGGCCTCGAATACATGTTCATCATGATGAACGCGGCCCGCTTCGGCGTCGGCATGCAGGGCATCGGCCTGGCGGACCGCGCCTACCAGCAGGCGGTGGCGTTTGCGAAGGACCGCGTGCAGTCGCGCGACCTGGCTGGTTCCGCCGGCCCGGTCGCCATCATCCACCACCCGGACGTGCGCCGCATGCTGATGTCGATGCGTTCGCAAACGGAAGCGGCGCGTGCGCTGGCCTATGTCGGCGCCGGTATCTCGGACGTCGCCCACTACCACGCCGACGAAGCGACGCGCAAGGCGAACCTGGCGGTCTACGAATACCTGGTCCCGATCATCAAGGGCTGGTCGACCGAGATGAGCGAGAACGTCGCGCGCGACGGCGTGCAGGTGCATGGCGGCATGGGCTTCATCGAAGAGACCGGCGCCGCGCAGCACTACCGCGACGCCAAGATCCTGACGATCTACGAAGGCACGACCGCGATCCAGGCGAACGACCTGGTCGGCCGCAAGACCGTGCGCGACGGCGGCGCGGTGGCGAAATCCATCATCGCCCAGGTGCGCGCGACCGAAGCCGCGCTGGCGGAAGTGCAGGGCGCCGATTTCGCGGCGATCGGCAAGCGGCTGCGCTGCGGTTCGGCGGCGCTCGAAGAAGTCGTCGACTTCGTCGTCGCCAACGTCAAGTCCGACATCAAGGGCGTGTTCGCCGGTTCGGTGCTCTACCTGAAGCTGGCCGGCATCGTGCTGGGCGGCTGGCAGATGGCGCGCGCGGCGCTGGTCGCGCAGCGGAAGCTCGATGCGGGCGAGGGCGATGCCGCCTTCCTGCGCGCCAAGATCGCCACCGCGCGCTTCTTCGCCGATCACATCCTGTCCGGCGCGGGCGGCCTGCGCACGGCGATCGTGGAAGGCAGCGCCGGCGTGCTGGCGCTGGACGTCGAGCAGTTCTGAGCGTAGCGGGACTGCGGTCCCGACTGGCGATGCATCGAAAGCGGCCTGCGGGCCGCTTTTTTTATGCCGACCTGTGATCCATTGATTTGCGATAAGGGAATGTTGACCGCGCGTCATTAAGCTGGCTTCACTCCTCACCGATCAATACAGGAAGCCAACATGACCTCCACGCCCGTGCCACGGGAAAAGTCCGCTCCAGTCCTGACCATGTCGTCATTGCTGCTGCTGGCCGCCTGTGGTGGCGGCGGCTCTGTCCGATTCCCCGCTGGTCACATCGCCGGTGTCGCAACAGCCTGCGCAGCCCGCGCCGCCCACAGCTGCACCCCGCCACAGCCCGAGCGCCGCCGGCCCCGCGAGACGCCGTGTTGGCCGCTACCTATCACAGATCTGCGTTTCCGGCACGAGCAGCAGCCATGCCTGGCTGGCCGGCATGGGTCGGACCGGCCGACCGCGCCGCGCTCGGCGGCGTCGGTTGCACGGGATACCGGTATCGATCACCAGCATTCGCTGGTCTCGATCTACAAGAATGGCGTGCGCATGGGGCCACCCGACAATGTCGGGCACGCCGCCTGCAGCTACGAACTGCACACCCATGACGTGACCGGGATGGTGCACATCCACAGCGACGTCGAAAAAACCTTCACGCTGGGCCAGTTCTTTACGCTCTGGGGACAGCCGCTGGCGGCCGGCAACACGGCCGGGCTCGGCGGGCCGGTGCGCTTCTACCTGATCCAGAACGAACAGCTCACGCCGTATGCGGGCGACCCGGCGCAGCTGGCGCTGGTGCCGCACCGCGAAATCGTGATCATCAGCGGTGCGTCGCCTGGGGTAGTGCCGAAGTATCGCTGGCCGTCCAGCCTGTAACAAGCCCTCGGCCGTAGACGCCGCTGAGTTTGATACGGAATAAACGAAGCGCCACGGCCGAGTTCGTAGACTGGCTCCATACACTGATCAATCAGGGAGCCGAAATGCTGTCAAAACATGTGCGCACCAGGGCTGTTCATGCGCTCGCCGCCGCCTTGCTGCTGTCCGCGTGCGGTGGTGGTGGTGACGACGCCGCCGATGCCGTGCCGCCTCCGCCGCCACCGCCGCCGGCCGCGGTCACCCTCGCCGAGGCCTATACCGAACTGGTCGCCGGCACCAGCACCAGCCCGCAGGGCTGGCCCGCATGGGCGGCGCCGGCCGGCCACCCCGCCGTGGGCGGCGTCAACTGCGTGTCGAGCGAGGTCTACCACCTGCATGCGCTGGTCTCGATCTACAAGAATGGCGTGCGCCAGGGGCTGCCCGAGAACGTCGGCCGCAGCGGGTGCACGTATGAGTTGCACACGCACGATGTCACGGGGGTGGTGCATATCGAAACCGATGTGGCGAAAAAGTTCACCTTGGGGCAGTTCTTCGTGCTCTGGAACCAGCCCTTGGGGGCGAGCGGCACGGCCGGGCTGCCCGGGCCGATCGCTTTCTACCTGATCGAGAACGACAAGCTCACGCCCGTCGCCGGCGACCCGGCGCAGCTCGAACTGATCGCGCACCGGGAAATCGTCATCACGAGCGGAGCGCCGCCTGCCACGCTGCCGAAGTATCGCTGGCCAAGCGGGCCTGTGAAGGCGCCGGGCGGCTCAGCCGTAGGCGCCGCCCGTGTACAGCAGGTCGAACAGGCGCGACATGGTGGCAATGAGCACCGTCGCGCCGACCAGCATGGTGGCCACCAGCAGCAGGGCCAGCAGCCAGTTCGATTCCGAGCGCGTGCCGGCGGTATTGAAGCGCGCATCCCAGCGCTCGTCGGGCGTCAGGCCGATGACCAGCGCTTCGATGCAGCCGGCGATGCCCGACACCAGCAGCGGCAGCAGCGCATAGAAGGGATTGAGCGTCGTGCGCATTGCTGAAGATGAGGCCGGCGATCGGCAGGCTGCTCACGTGCAGCAGTCCCAGCCGGTCGACGGCGCCATGCAGGTAAAAGCGGTGTGCCCCCAGTGTCCCCAGGATCAGCGCCAGCGCGGTGGCCAGCGTCTTGTTCTTATGTGCCATGCGTTCCGAATGTGATGAGCGGATGTGTTACACGAAACGCAGAGTATCGTTCATAAACGTGACAAAAGCATCAGCTTTTATGTAAATGCCATGTATCAATATGTATCGCCGGAGGGGCAAGTCAGCCGGCAGGTGGCGGTTGGGACCGAAAATAGCGGATAATGCCCGATTCGGCCGGGACCGCGTGCCCTGTTGTCATAACGCTTGCTGCGTTACGGCATTGCGCGCTATAATCGTCGGCTTTCTCCGCCCAGCACAACTTTTTGGAATTATTATGGTCGTTATTCGTTTAGCTCGTGGAGGCGCCAAGAAGCGCCCGTTCTTCAACATCGTTGCAACCGATTCGCGTAACCGTCGCGATGGCCGTTTCATCGAGCGCATCGGTTTCTACAACCCGATGGCCTCGGGCGCCGAAGTGGCCCTGCGTATCACCGCTGACCGTCTGGCCTACTGGCAAGGCGTTGGCGCGCAACTGTCGCCGACCGTTGCTCGTCTGGTCGCTCAGCAGACCCCAGCAGCCTAAGTCAGGTTCCAGGTTTGATCGATTCAGTACCGCAAGTGGGGCGCAAGCCCCGGACGACCTGACGCAAGTCGGGTATGTTGCCGGTGCCTATGGCATTGCCGGCGCCATCCGCGTCACGCCGTTCTCGACGGATGCCGATGCGCTGCTGAACGTGAAAACCTGGTGGCTCGATAAACCGAGCCTGCGGTCCGTCTCCGTGCGGACCACGAAATTGCATGGCGGCGACGTGGTCGCCACCCTCGTCGGGATGGCGGGCCGCGATGCGGCGGAGGCGCTGAAAGGCGCCGCCGTGCATGTATCGCGCCGCGAGTTTCCCGCGCTTGAGGAAGACGAGTATTACTGGTCTGACCTGATCGGTCTGGATGTCGTGAACCTGCAGGGCGAAGCCCTCGGTAAAGTCATCGACATGATGAGCAACGGTCCGCAGTCGATCCTGCGCATCGAGCCCGTACCGGAGCAGGGAAGCACTGAAAAGGCGCCCGAGCGCCTCGTCCCGTTTGTGGACCAGTTCGTCAAGACCGTCGACCTCAAGGCAAAACAGATTACTTTGGACTGGGGTCTGGATTATTAATCCGGTCCAGTCGCAACGAGGTCCCGATGCAATTTGACGTCGTGAGCTTGTTTCCCGAGATGTTCGCCGCATTGACGCAGTCGGGTGTGACCCGGCGTGCTTTCGAGCAGGAACGCTGGGGCCTGACCGTGTGGAATCCACGTGATTTCACCACGGATCGCCACCGCACCGTGGATGACCGCCCGTATGGCGGCGGCCCCGGGATGGTGATGATGGCCCGGCCGCTCGAAGCGACGATCAATGCGGCCAAGGCGCGCCAGGTCGAACTTGGCCTGCCGCCGCCGCGCGTGGTGTTCATGTCGCCGCAAGGCAAACCGCTGACGCACGAACGCGTCATGGCGCTGAAGGACGAGCCTGGCCTGGTCGTCCTCTGCGGCCGCTACGAAGCGGTCGACCAGCGCCTGCTGGACCGCATAGTCGACGAGGAAATTTCCATCGGCGACTTCGTGCTCTCCGGCGGCGAATTGCCGGCGATGGCCTTGATGGATGCAGTGGTGCGGCTCTTGCCCGGCGTGCTGGGCGACGAGGCGTCGGCGGTCGAAGACAGTTTTGTCAACGGCCTGCTCGATTCGCCGCACTACACCCGCCCCGACGTGTACGAGGGCGTGCCGGTGCCGCCGGTCCTGATGGGCGGAAATCACGCCGAGATTACCAAGTGGCGCCGTCAGCGTATGCTGGAGGCGACCGCGAAAAAACGGCCGGAATTGTTGGACAAGGCGCGCGCAGCGGGCCAGTTGACGCCGGCCGACGACAAGTTTTTGGCGACGCTCTCTCGAGAGACCAGCTGAGAAAATGCACCATATGGGTGCGAGACACAAAGGCATGTTGCTTTTGTGTTCAACCCCATCCTCTACTGGGCCTAGCTTAGCGCCAGCAAGATGGTTTTTGGAGTCATAAGAATGAATCTGATTCAACAACTCGAGCAGGAAGAAATCACGCGCCTCGGCCGTGCCATTCCTGATTTCGCACCTGGCGACACCGTGATCGTCAACGTCAACGTCGTCGAAGGCACCCGCAAGCGCGCCCAGGCATACGAAGGCGTCGTCATCTCGCGTCGCAACCGCGGCCTGAACTCGAACTTCATCGTTCGCAAGATCTCGTCGGGTGAAGGTGTCGAGCGTACGTTCCAGCTGTATTCGCCGCTGATCGCTTCGATCGAAGTGAAACGCCGCGGTGACGTGCGTCGCGCCAAGCTGTACTACCTGCGTGAGCGTTCGGGCAAGTCGGCACGTATCAAAGAAAAGCTGCCACAGCGTAAAGTCGCAACCGCCCCAGTCGCCAAGTAATCGCGATTGTGGAGTGAAAAAAGGCATCCCCCTGGGATGCCTTTTTCTTTATGCTTTATAGTTGTGACCAGGAGAAATGCTTTTGGTTAAGGTTCATATGGATCCGTCCCGCCTGCCGGTCGACGCCATTGCCGGCGAGCCGGCAATCGACCCCGCCTTGTTGACGGCAGAGGGCTTGCGCGCGCGCTTTCTCCGCTCGCGCCTGGCCTGGGAACCGGAGTCGCCGGATGAATCCTGGGTCCAGCCCGGCTTCAAGCTGCGCCGCGCCGCCGTGCTGGTGCCGATCGTCGAGCGCCCCGAGGGCTTGACGGTACTGCTGACCCTGCGTACCGACCACCTCACCAGCCATGCCGGCCAGATCGCCTTTCCCGGCGGGCGCGCGGAAGAACTCGATTCGTCGCCGATCGAGACCGCGCTGCGCGAGTCGGAAGAAGAAATCGGCCTGCACCGGCGCCACATCGCGATCGTCGGCGTGCTGCCCGATTACGTCACCGGCAGCGCCTACCGGGTCGCGCCCGTGGTCGCGCTGGTCAAGCCGCCCTTCGAGCTGACCGCCGATCCGGGCGAAGTGGCCGAGATCTTCGAGGTGCCGCTCGCCTTCCTGATGAACGGCATGCACCACCAGCGCATGTCGGTCGAGCTGCCCGACAGGGGAGGCAAGCGCAGCTTTTATGCGATGCCGTATGAACGCTTCTTCATCTGGGGTGCGACGGCCGGCATGCTCCGCAACCTGTTCCATTTCCTTCGCGCCTGAGAAAGCCCCCATGGCGGCGTTGCATCGTCTCGCCGTACTACCGTACTGTCTTCGACGATGCGCCTTGCCCTGGAGGCTTTCTCAGGCGCTCATGAAAATTCTTACAAGAGCCGATTTGATTATGGCGGTGCACCTGCGCTATCGTAGCGGGCAGCGCGGTATTGCCATAACAAAAGAAGGACTTGCATGACATTTTTTTCCATCCTGTGCGCACTGCTGATCGAGCAACTCAAACCGCTGCGCGCGGATAACCAGGTCTACAGCAACATCAAGCGCCTGGCGATGCGGATCGAAGGCTGGTTCAATGCCGGCGAACCGAAGAACGGCCGCATGGGCTGGTTCCTGATGATGGCGGTGCTGGTGCTGCCGGTCGCGCTGATCTACTGGATACTGCAATACTTCGGCCTGGTGTTCCTGGCCTTTGCCTGGAACGTCGCCATCGTCTACCTGACGCTGGGTTTCCGCCACTACAGCCATTATTTCACCTCGATCCAGCTGGCCCTGAACAGCGGCGACGAAGCCACGGCGCGCGCGCTGCTGGCCGAATGGGCGCGCATCGACACGGTCGGCATGGACGCCACCGAGATCGCCCGCATCGCCGTCGAAAAGTCGCTGATCACGACCCACCGCAGCGTGTTCGGCGTGTTCTTCTGGTTCCTGATGCCGGCCGGGCCCGCCTGCGCCGTGCTGTACCGCGTCTCCGAATACCTGGCGCGCGCCTGGAACGAACCCGAGCATATGCGCAACGAAGCCTTCGGCCAGTTCGCCGCCAAGGCCTTTTACTGGATCGACTGGATCCCGGTGCGCCTGACCGCGATCGCGTTTGCCGTGGTCGGCAATTTCGAGGACGCCATCTACGCCTGGCGCAATTTCGCCAACCGCTGGGCCGACGAATCGCGCGGCATCATCCTCGCCGCCGGCGGCGGGGCGATGGGCGTGCGCCTGGGCACCCCGAACGAAAACGCGCCGCAGCTGCTGCCGGCCGACGCCGCCATGGTCGACCTGAGCGACGCCGATACCGACGTGCTGCCGGGCGAGGAGCCGAGCCTGCGCGCACTGCAAAGCACGGTGGGACTTGTCTGGCGCGCCCTGATACTATGGATGATTCTGTTGCTGTTGTTGTCGAGTATGGTGTGGCTGGGCTAAACATGTCGAGACAAGTTCGTACCCAAGTCTTCTATAAGATATAATACTCGTCGTCTATTCCACGCAGCGTTCGAGCAGCACTATGGCCGAGTTACCGCATACCGGGACCGAAGGCGCCGTCGGCGAATTCTTCATCCTGGGCCTCACTAGCAATGGCAGGCAGTTCCGCCCCAGCGACTGGGCGGAGCGCCTGTGCGGCGTCATGTCCTGCTTCCGGCCCGAAGGCAGCGGCGGCCGCAACGCCCACCTCCAGTTTTCCCCCTACGTACACCCGACCGTGATCGACGGCGTCAAGGCCGTTGTCGTCAACAACGCGCTGAAGAAAGGCCGAACCGCTGGCCTATCACTTCTGCGTCAATTTCGCCAAAGACAACGACTTGCAAGTCGTCGATGCCTGCTTCGTCGAGTTGCCGGGCGTTCCCAAGGTCTGAGTTTCCCAAAGCGTTTGATCTAGATCAAACCATGCGCGCGTTGCTGCACTAGGTTAATTCCTGGAGCCAGCCAAACGACTGCGCCAGGGAGACGATCATGCACATCCGCGACATCTGCACCATCCAGACCATCAGCTGCAACCGCGACGAAACCGTGCAGGGCGCGGCGCTCCTGATGCGCAAGCACCATGTGGGCGACCTGGTCGTCGTCGACGGTTCCGACGGTGACGCCATTCCCGCCGGCATCCTCACCGACCGCGACATCGTCGTCTCGGTCGTCGCCCTCGGGCTCGACCCGGCCAGCCTGCAAGTGGGCGACATCATGAGCGACGACTTGCTGACCTGCCGCGAAGACGACGACGTCTACCAGACCATCGAGCACATGCGCGTGCGCGGCATCCGCCGGGTACCGGTGGTCAACGGCAACGGCGCGCTGGCCGGCATCGTCAGCGCCGACGACCTGCTCGAATTCCTGGCCGAGGAAATGGGCGACCTGTCGCGCATCAGCGGCAACCAGCAGGCACACGAAAAGCGCGCTCGTCATTGAAGGGACAGCCTGTCCCGCCGCCACGCACCAGACTAGTGCGTGGCGGCATCATCTGAGCGCAACCATCTGTTACCATCCCCGTTGGCGCGCCGACCATGAGCGGCGCACGATACCGACGGGATGACATGAATTTGACGAGTTACCGGCGCGGCCTGCCCGCGCACCTGATCGCCGGCGCTTTCGCCTTGCTCGCCGCCGGCGCCGTCCTGGCAAAACCAGCCGCGCCGCTTGCCGAAGGGCGTCGTCCTCGGCGCCTCGGTCGAAGGCATCACCGAATACCGCCTGCCGAACGGCCTGAAGGTGCTGCTGTTCCCGGACTCCTCGCGTCCCACCGTCACCGTCAACGTGACTTACCTGGTCGGCTCGCGCCACGAGAACTACGGCGAGACCGGCATGGCCCACCTGCTCGAGCACCTGCTGTTCAAGGGCGCGAAAAAGAATCCCGGACATCACGCGCCAGTTCGCCGACCGCGGCATGGATTTCAACGGCACCACCTCGCTCGACCGCACCAATTACTACGAAGTCTTCCAGGCCTCGCAGGCGAACCTGGACTGGGCGCTGCAGATGGAAGCGGACCGCATGACCGGCTCCTTCATCGCCAAGAAAGACCTCGACTCCGAGATGACGGTCGTGCGCAACGAGTTCGAGAGCGGCGAGAATTCGCCCTCCGGCGTGCTGGTGAAACGCATGCAGAGCATCGCCTACGACTGGCACAACTACGGCCGCTCGACCATCGGCAACCGCAGCGACATCGAGAACGTCCGCATCGACAACCTGCAGGCCTTCTATCGCACCTACTACCAGCCCGACAATGCGGTGCTGCTCGTGGCCGGCAAGTTCGACGCCGGAGGCGACGCTGGCGAAGATCACGCGCCTGTTCGGCGCCATCCCGAAACCGAAGCGCACGCTGCCCGTGTTCTGGACGGTCGAACCGACCCAGGACGGCGAGCGCAGTTTCGCCGTGCGGCGCCAGGGCGACGTCCAGATCGTCATGCTCGGCTATAAGGTGCCATCGAGCCTGCACGACGACAGCGACGTGATGGCCTTCGCATCCTCCATCCTCGGCGACGTGCCGAACGGGCGCCTGCACAAGCAGCTGGTCGAAACCGGCAAGGCGAGCCAGGTATTCACCTTCGGCGAAACCGGCTATGCGCCCGGCCTGCAGTACGTCGGCGCCATCGTCAAGAAGGGCGAGCCGCTCGAGCCGGTGCGCGCGGCGCTGACCGACGCGGTCGAGAACTTCGGCGCGACGCCGCCGACCAAGGAAGAGATGGCGCGCGTGCGCCGCATGTACGAAAACGACATGGAGCGCAGCCTGAACGATCCGCAGCGCGTCGGCGTCGCGCTGTCGGAAACGATCGCGCTGGGCGACTGGCGCCTGTTCTTCACCGGCCGCGAACGCATCAAGACCATCACGGCGGACGAGGTGGCGGGCGTGGCCAAGCGCTACTTCAAGCGCGACAACCGCGTCACCGGCACCTTCCTGCCCGAAGACGCGCCGCAGCGCGCCATCATTCCGCCGGCGCCGAGCGTCGAGAGCATCCTCGAAGGAATTCAAGCCGACCGCGTCGACCCTGGTCTCGGAAGACTTCGAGCCGACCCAGGACAACATCATGAAGCGCACGCAGCTGACCACGGCGCGCGGCGTGAAGCTGGCCCTGCTGGCGAAGAAGAACCGCGGCGAAGCCGTCACGGTCGACCTGCGCCAGCACATGGGCGACGAGAAGAATTTGTTCGGCAAGGGCGCCGTGCCCGAGCTGACCGGCGCCATGCTGATGCGCGGTACCAGCCGCTACACGCGCGAGCAGCTGGCCGACGAATTCGACCGCCTGAAAATCGCCGGCGGCCTGACCCACTTCCAGACCACGCGCGAACACCTGGCCGAGGCCCTGCGCCTGGTCGCGCACGTCATGAAGGAGCCGGCTTTCCCGGCCAGCGAATTCGAACAGCTGCGCCGGCAGTCGCTGGTCGCGCTGGAAGCGAGCCGCGCCGAGCCGCAGGCGGTGGCCGCGCGCGCGCTGGCCAAGCACTTCGACCAGTATCCGAAAGGCGACGTGCGCCATGCGAACAGTTTTGACGAGGACCTGGCCGAACTGAACGCGGCCAAGCTGGACGAGCTGCGCGCCTATCACCGCGACGTTCTACGGCACGGTGCCGGCCGAGATGGCGATCGTCGGCGACTTCGACGCCGCGGCCATCGTGCCGCTGGTCGACGAATTGTTCGGCGCCTGGAAAGCGCCCGCGAACTTCGCGCCGGTGCTGCGCCGCCATGCGGACATCGCCCCCTTGAAGACGACGCTGGACACGCCGGACAAGGAAAACGGCGTCTACACCGCGCGCCTGAACCTGGACCTGAACATCGACGACGCCGACTATCCGGCCCTGATGCTGGCCAATTACATCTTCGGCGAAGGCGGCCTGCGCTCGCGCCTGATGGACCGCATCCGCCAGAAGGACGGCCTGTCGTATGGCGGCGGCTCGCAGCTGGAGGCGGGCGATCTCGATCGGGCAGGGGCCTTCGGCATCAGCGCCATCGCCGCGCCGCAGAACCTGCAGCGCCTCGATGGCGCGATCCGCGCCGAGCTGGCGCGCGCCGTCAAGGACGGCTTCACGGCGACCGAACTGGCGGGCGCCAAATCGGGCCTGATGCAGCAGCGCCAGCAGACCCGCGCCGACGACGGCGCGCTCGCCGCCGGCTGGACTTCGTACATGTACCGCGGCCGCACCTACGAATGGTCGCGCCAGTTCGAGGCCAAGCTGATGGCCGTCACGCTGGCCGCAGTTGAACGCCGCCTTCCGCAAGGCGATCGACCCGGCCAAGCTGTCGGTGGTGATGGCGGGCGACCAGGCGAAGGTGAAACCGCGCTCCCTGATAATTTCACCTTTGTGAAATCGCGCCGCGGACGTTAGAATGTTGCCTTATCAGCATCAATTAGCGTCAGGCGGAGTGTCATGAAGGGCAAGAAAGAGCAGGAAGCGAGCAGCGTCTCGTTCGCGGGCAAGGTCGTGCTGGTGACGGGTGCGGCCAGCGGTATCGGGCGTGCGGTGGCGCTGGCCTTCGGGCGCGCCGGCGCGGCGGTGGTCGTGGCCGACATCGCGGTCGACGGCGGCCATTCGACGGCGGCGATGATCGTCGAGAGCGGCGGCAAGGCGCTGTTCGTCACCAGCGACGTCACGCGCGCGCCGGAGGTCGAGGCGCTGGTCGACAAGACCGTCCACCACTACGGGCGCCTCGACTGCGCGGTCAACTGCGCCGGCGTGTTCGAAGAGGGCGCACGGCTGGCCGAGTTCGACGAAGCGCTCTACGACCGCATCATGGAAGTCAACGTCAAGGGCGTCTGGCTGTCGATGAAATACCAGCTGCGCCAGATGGAAAAGCAGGGCGCCGGCGCGATCGTCAACCTGTCCTGCGCCCTCGGCCAGGCGGGCGCGCCGGGGCAGGGCGTTTACGCCGCCAGCAAGCACGCCCTGGCCGGACTGACCCGGAGCGCGGCGCGCGAGCATGCGAAGGAAGGCATCCGCGTCAACGCCGTGTGCGCGGGCGCCGTGCGCACGCCGATGCTGGCGCGCGCGTTCCAGCGCGAGCCGGCGATCGAAAAGAAGCTGCGCGCCGCCCACCCGATGGGGCGCTTCGGCGAAACGGCGGAGATCGCGAATGCGGTGCTGTGGCTGTGTTCCGAGCAGGCCTCGTTCGTGACCGGGCACGAGCTGTCGGTCGACGGCGGCTTCACCGCGATCTAAGTCTTACTTGGGCCGCGGCGCCTTCAACCTGGCCGAAGGCGGCACCACGCGCCCGGAGCGCAGGTCCTGCACCGTCAGCGCCACGGCGCGCGCCACGTTGCGCACCTCTTCCTGCACGTTGGTATCGCGGTCGAGCACCTCGTGGCTTTCGGCATACGACTCGTAATACCCGATGAAGCGGTCGAGCGCGCCGAAGCTGCCCGAGTCGACCAGTCCCATCCAGCTCAGCCAGTCCGACAGCGAACGGCGCGTGCCTTCGATGCCGGCGACGTCGCCATGCACCACCAGGCCGAAGGCGCGCCCGGCCAGGTGCTTCGGATAATCCCAGCCGGCCAGCTCGATCTCTTTCGCCTTGTGCGCGTCCTTGCCGTGGGTCGAACTCGGGTCGGGGTTGCCGCCGTCGGCGCACACCAGGCGGTCGATCATGAGTTTCAGCGTGGAGGGGGTCTGGTACCAGTAGACGGGCGTCAGGATGATGACCCCGTGCGCGGCCACCCAGCGTTCGTAGATCTCGTTCATCCAGTCGCCGGTCTGGCGCTCGGCGTGGTTCGGGTAGCAGCTGCAGGGCCAGTGGCACAGCGGCATGGCGGTGCTGGCGCAGGCTTTGCACGGGTGGATGTGGCGGTCGTAGTCCGAGGTCAGGCGCGACAGGTCGAGCAGGTCGGCCTCGATGCCTGATTCGGCCAGCGCATCGCGCGCGATCTTGGTGAGGCGCCAGGACTTCGACATCTCGCCCGGGCAGCTGCCGTCGTTGCGCGCCGAGGCATTGATCAGCAGGACCCGGCTCGGCGTGTCCGGTTTTTTCTGGTGCGCTTCGGCGGCCAGCAGGCGGTCGCGCGTGGCCTTCCATTCGATCGACAGGTCGTAGTCCGGATCGGCGAAGCCGGCGCCGGCTTTCACCGTGCGCGGCGCCTTGCGCTTGTCGCGGTAGGCCTGCCAGGCGACTTCCTCGACCGCGGCCAGTTCGCGCGAGACTTCCTGGTAGGCCGGGTCGAAAAACCCGTCCATGAATTTGCGGCGAAATTCCTCGCGCTCGAGTCGTGGCGGCGCCTGGCCTGTGCGAACGGTCGTCATCGAATAGCCTCCCTTGAGATGAGCCGATTATGCGCAAGGCATCGCCGCAAGGATGTTCGCTGGCGAACGGTACGCGCCATAAAAAAAGCGGGCGGCGCCAATGGCGCCGCCCGCTTTTCAATGCAAGCCGAAGCTTACTTGCCTGCGGCCGGTGCAGCCGGCGCAGCTGCGGCAGTCGCCGTCGCGCCCGCGCCTGCCGGCTGCTTGAGCGTCATGATCCAGACTTTGGCCACGTCCGACAGGCCGCCGCCGGCCTTCACGGTCTCGAAGGTCTTGATCGCGTCGTCCTTGTGGCCGGCCTTGACCTGGGCGGCGCCGAGGCGCAGCTTGGCTTCGTCAGGCTGCTTCAGGCCGCCCTTGGCGATACCCTGCTGGATGAAGCCCACGCCCTTGTCGTACTGGCCCATCGTCGCGTAGGCCCAACCGAGGTTGACCAGGCCGGCGCCGCTCTTGGCCTTGGCCGCCGAGGCTTCGCCGGCGGCGATGTTTTTCGCATCGTCGGCAGCGCCCTTGTCGGCCTGCTGCGCAGCGCGTTGTGGGCCTTGGCGTTGGCGCCCTTGCCCAGCACGCCCGCCGAATAGCCGGCATCGAGCACGTTCTTGGCTTCGGTCGGGAAGCCGTCGCGCAGGGCGGTTTCGGCCAGGTCGACGTAGTCTTCTTCACGCATCACCTTGGTGGATGCGAAGATCAGGCGCAGCACCGGCATGTAGTTGTCCTGGCTGAAGCCGGGCTTGCGAATCACGCTCACGCGAATGAGCTCGTTGACATACTCGTCGCTCGGGTAGTAGGTCATCATCTTCTGGACCGTCGCCTCGTAGACGGCGGTGTCCTTCGACTCGTGCGCGGCGCTCAGCAGCAGCTTCAGGTCTTCCTGCGACGGCGCCTTGCCTGCCTTTTCGGCATCGGCGATGATTTGCGCGAGCTGGGTCTTGGCGCCGGCGTAGTCCTTGCCCAGGTACGAGGCGCGCGACTGCAGGGTGCGCGCCTCGGCCATGTTGCCGCCCAGGGCTTCGTAGCGCTTGAGCTGTTCGTTCGCGGCGGTGTAGTTCTTGGCGTTGTACTGGATGTTGGCGATTGCCAGCACCAGCTTGGCCTGGGTTTCCTTCGGCTCGAAGCCGGACTTGACGACTTCGTCGGCCGCAGCCATGATGCCGGCGTCATTGTTGGTCAGCGAAGCATGCGCCATCTTGATGCGGTTGAGGATGTAGTTCTCGTACGGCGTCTTGTTCGGGATCGCTTCGGCCTGGGTGATGCGGGCCTGCAGTTCGGTCGCGTTCTTGGCGGCGATCAGCGGCTGGACGGCAGTTCGAATCGAGCAATCTTGGCCAGCTCCGGACGCACCGTATTGGCGGGCGCTGCCGCTTCCTTCTGGGCGTGGGCGCTCGTCATCAGGGCAGGCGCGGTGTTCAGGCCAACGGCGGCCAGCAGCAGGCACAGGCGAGCAAGGCGGAAATGGGACATGAGTGATCCTTCTAAAAAGATGAGCGGAAAATAACAAGATGCGATCCGCGGCAAGATGGCGTTTTTGCCAAGCTTGAACAAACGCGCATTGTCCCATAAATTCGCCAAGGGGCGACCGGGACTGCGGGGCAATTGTGCCGCAGGGGCGTGACGCGTGTGGGCTGTCGTTACATTGCCGTTTCACGCCTCAAAACCCGGCACCGGGCACTGGCCCTCGGCCTCGATCTCGCCGGCCAGCCAGGCATTCACCGCCGCCAGCGCCGGCGCGGCGAAGCCATAGGTCATCAGGGCCGGCGCATCGAAGTCGAGCGCCTGGTAGGGGTTCCAGAGCGCCAGGTGCAGGTCCGGATGCCAGCGTCGCGCGCAGGCGCGGATCGTAGCGGCGGCGCGAGGTCGAGGCCAGGATCGTGAAGCAGCCGTCCTGCGGCAGCGCGCTCCAGTCGAAGGTGTCGGGATCGGCGAAGGTCACCAGCTCGACCTCGTACAGCTGGGCCAGCGAGGCGGCGATCGATGCCGCCGGCACGCCCGCTTCCGAGACGCCGTCGCTGACCACGTCCTGGCGCGCGACCAGGCGCACGCGCGACCCCGGCGGCGGACGGCGCACCGCGCCGCGGCTGGACAGGCCGCGCTGCCAGGCGCGCGCCATCAGCGGGCGGTCGTCCTCGTCGGTCGTGTAGACCGGGGCCTCGTCGGCGCCGGGCGCCGTCGTCGCGGCCATGACGCGCGGGTTCGGTGGCGGGCGCGATGGCGGCGGCGGGGCGCGCCGCGCCGCCGGCCGGATGCGCCGCGGCCAGCTTCGCCAGGCGCGCCAGGCGCGCCTCGACTTCGGCCATCGGCAATTCGCCCGACGCGATGGCGGCGGCGATCGCGGCGATCGTCTCTTCCTGCGTCTCGCGCGAGCCGATCGCCATCACCATGTCGGCGCCCGCCACCAGCGCGCGCACGGCGGCCTGGCCGACGCCGTAGCGCTGGGCGATCGCGTGCATGTCCATGCCGTCGGTGATGATCACGCCCTCGTAATGCCACTGCTCGCGCAGGATGCCGGTCAGGATGGGGCGCGACATCGTCGCCGGATACTCGGCGTCGAGCGCCGGATAGACGATGTGGGCGGTCATCATGGCGGGCGCGTGCGCGCGCAGCCATGCGGAACGGCGCGAATTCGAAGCGCTCCAGTTCCGCCAGCGGGCTTGTCGACGGTCGGCAGCGCGCGGTGCGAGTCGACGTGGGTGTCGCCGTGGCCGGGGAAGTGCTTGACGCAGCAGGCCACGCCTTCCGCTTCGCTGCCCGCCATCCAGGCCAGCGCAATGCGCGTCGCCGTGTCGGGATCGGCGCCGAACGAGCGCTCGGCGATCACGGGATTGTGCGGGTTGTTGTTCAGGTCCAGCACCGGCGCGAAGTTCCAGTTGAAGCCGAGCGAACGCACCGCGCGCGCCACGGCGGCGCCGACCTCGCGCGCCAGTTCCGGATCGTTGGCCGCGCCCAGCGCCATGGCCGAGGGCGGCGCCGGCACCCAGGTCGAGCGCACCACGGCGCCGCCTTCCTGGTCGAGCGCGATCAGGGCCTGCGGGCCCATCGACGTCGCGCAAGGCGCGCGGTCAAGCGGGTCAGCTGCGCCGCGTCCGTCATGTTCTGGCGGAACAGGCAGGCGCCGCGCACGCGGTTGGTCCGTCAAGAACGCAGCCGTGTCGGCATCGAGTTCGGTGCCGAACAGGCGCACCATGACCAGCTGGCCGGCGAGTTGTTTTCAGGTCGTCCATGTCAGTTGGTCTTGGTGACTTTGCTCAGGTGGCGCGGACGGTCGGGGTCCATGCCGCGCGCTTTCGACAGGTGCGCCGCCATCACATAGAAGGCCTGGATCGCGACGATCGGGTCGAGGTCGGGCGTGGCGGCCACCGGCAGCGTCAGGTCGCGTTCCGCGATATCGTCCGGCGCGGCCAGCAGCACGCGCGCGCCGCGTCCGCGCATCTCGGTCGCCAGCGCCACCAGGCTGGCCTGGGTCGGGCCGCGGGTGGCGAAGATCAGCAGCGGATAGCCGTCCTCGATCAGCGCCATCGGGCCGTGCTTGATCTCGGCGCCGGAGAAGGCTTCGGCCTGCAGGGCCGAGGTTTCCTTGAATTTCAGGGCCGCTTCCAGCGCGATCGGGAAGCTGATGCCGCGGCCGACCACCATGATGTTGCGGGCCGGGGCCAGCACCTCGATGCGCGGCCGACCAGTCGACTTGGGATGCGGCGCGCAGGTCGTCGGGCAGGGCGGCCAGGCCGGCTTTCAGTTCGGGGTCGTTCTGCCATTCGGCCACCAGGCGCGCACCGGCCACCAGGCTCGTGATAAAACTCTTGGTCGCGGCCACGCTCTGCTCTTTGCCGGCGTGCAGCGGCATGCTCCAGGCGGCGGCCTGGGCCAGCGGCGATGCGGCGTCGTTCACCAGCGCCACCGTGGTGGCGCCGCCGTCGCGGAAGTAGCGGATCGGTTCCACCACGTCCGGGCTCTGGCCCGACTGCGAGATCGAGATCGCCAGCGTGTCGCGCGTGACCAGCGGCGACTTGTACAGCGTGACGAGCGACATCGGCAGCGAGGTGACCAGGCGGCCCATGCGCGACATGATCAGGTAGGCGACATAGCTGGAGGCGTGGTCCGAACTGCCGCGCGCCACGGTGACGGCGCTGTTGAACGTGGTCGAGCGCAGCGTGCGGCCCAATTCGGCGTAGCGTTCGACGTCCTGGGACAGTTGCAGGGCGACGCAGTCGCCGGCGGACAGGGCTTCCTGCAGCATCAGCGAGGTCGAGGGCGGTCACAGCAGCTTCTCCTTCGATATAAACGGCTTTGATATTCAGGTCGCGGTCGAGCACGACGAAGTCGGCATGGCAGCCGGGCGCCAGGCGGCCGCGCAGGTGCTCGCCCAGGTAGTCGGCGGCGTTGGTCGAGACGCGGCGCGAGGCGTCCGCGATCGACAGGCCGATCTTGACCAGATTGCGCAGCGCGCTGATCCATCGTCAGCGTCGAACCGGCCAGCGTGCCGTCGGCCAGGCGCACGCCGCCCATGCATTTATGGACCACCTGGCGGCCCAGCATGTATTCGCCATCGGGCATGCCGGAGGCGGCGGTCGAATCGGTCACGCAGAACAGCTGGGGGATCGAACGCAGCGCCACCTTGATCGCGCCCGGATGCACGTGCAGCAGGTCGGGGATGATCTCGGCGTACTGCGCATGCGCCAGCGCCGCGCCGACCATGCCGGGTTCGCGGTGGTGCAGGCCCGGCATCGCATTGAACAGGTGGGTGAAGCCGGCCGCGCCGTGGTCGAGCGCGGCCACGCCGTCCTCGTAGGAGCCGCTGGTATGGCCGATCTGGACGCGGATGCCTGCTCGCTCAAGTGCCGCACCAGTTCCAGGTGGCCGTGGATCTCGGGCGCCACGGTGATCACGCGCATCGGCGCCAGGCGCTCGTAGGCGTCGACTTCCGCCAGCGTGGCTTCTTTCGCGAACGGCGGCTGGGCGCCCAGCTTGGCCGGCGTTGATGTAGGGGCCTTCCAGGTGCACGCCGAGGATGCGCGCCTCGCCTTTGCCGCGCGCCTTGCAGGCCGCGCCGATGGCGGTCAGGGCCCGTTCGATGTCCTCGGGCGGCGCGGTCATGGTCGTGGCCAGCAGGCTGGTCGTGCCGTGTTTCGCGTGCAGGGCGGCGATCACGTGCGGCGCGTCGCCGCCTTCCATCATGTCGCGCCCGGCGCCGCCGTGCACGTGGACGTCGATGAAGCCGGGCAGGATGTAGTCGTCGCCATTGGCGTCGGGGTCGGCCGGGCTGCCGTCGATGCTCGTCGATCATGGCGCCGAAGCGCAGTTCGCCGTGGATCCAGCCGTCCGGGGTGAGGATGTTGCCTTTCATTGGTAGCGCCTTCTTGCTTGATATGCAGTTCGATCATGCGCAGCGCGCCTTGCGCCGAGTCGCCCTGGGGCGGCAGGCAGCGCGCGCGGGTCTCCGGCGGCAGCCAGGCCAGCAGCACTTCGCCCAGGCCGCCGCACAGGGCCAGCGGCAGGCTGCTCCGCGGGATCGAGCGCGTGGGCGATGCTGGCCACTTCGCGCCCGGCGTGTTCGAGGATCGCGCGCGCCACCGGATCGCTGCTCGCCATGCATGACGACGAAGCGCGCCAGGCTGGCGTAGGCCGTCTGGTTGGCGCGTCCGAGCCAGATCTGGACCGCGTCGCGCGGCCGCCGCAGGCCTCGATCACGTCACGCGCAAAGGCGCCGCCCAGGCACGCGGCCGTCGAGCACCTGTTCGATGTGGTTCAGCGCGCGCAGGCCCATCCAGGCGCCGCTGGCTTCGTCGCCGGCCGGGAAGCCCCAGCCGCCGACTTCGACCTTGCGTGCCGTCGGCGCGCATCGCTTCGCCGACGCTGCCGGTGCCGATCGCGACGATCGCGCCGGGCTGGCCGCCGTGGGCGCCCATCAGGGTGCTGAAGCCGTCGGTGTCGAGCACGAGCGCGGCAAAGCCGGGATCGGCGGCGACGAATTGCGCCGCCCAGTCCTTGTTGTGGACGCCGGCCAGGCCGAGGCCGATCGCCATCGAGGACAGGGGCGGGGAGCCGATGTCGGCCACCGCGCAGGCTTCGCCGATGGCGGACAGGATGGTGGTCCAGGCATTCGGCGATGCCGTGGCGAGAGGGCGGAGGGGCCGGCGCTTGCCTGCGCCAGTTCGACTGCCGTCGCGACCGGCCAGGCGCACGCGGGTGCCGGTGCCGCCGCCATCGACGCCGATGAGGTATTCGATCATGGGGAAATGAGTGCCGGGGAGGTCAGGGCACTATAGGGAGGCGGGTTGAGCTTGTCAACAGGTATTTAAGTGGTATTGAAGTTGGCGTGCGCAATGAGGCGAACAAGACATTGGATCTTGCCGCAGTCCTATGAAACGGCTGAGCCGACGCTGGTATGCAAACTGGTATGCATGAGTCGAAAACGCTGGCGCTTCGGGGGTGTTTCCAAAAGAGCAAAAACAAGTAATACTCTACGCCTGACCTTGGGATGACAAACCTTACACATCGACCATGACCCAAACCAACCTGATTTTGCTCGCAGCCTCCCCCTTGATCATGTGGCGCGTCTACAAGCGGGTGCAGCGGCTGACGGTGCGGCAAACCTCGCGCCTGTGGCGCCACTGGTTCGGCGTGATTTTCCTGCCGTTTGCCTTGCTGGCGATGACCATCATGCTGATGGCAAAACCCACCGTGCTGGCGACGCTGCTGGGCGCTGCGGCCGCCGGCGCCGTGCTCGGTGTTCGTCGCCTTGCGCCGCATGACATTCGAGCGCCTCGGCAGTGCCTATTTCTATACGCCGTATGCGCCGATCGGCCTGCTGGTGGCGATGCTGTTCATCGCGCGCGTGCTGTACCGCGTGTTCGAAATGGCCACGCTCGGCCCGCAGCATGCGCCGGCGTTCGGCAGCAGTCCGCTGACGATGGGAATCCTGGGCTTCGTCGCCGGGTATTACCTGGTCTGCGCGTCGGGCTTGCTGAGGTGGCGCCTGGCTACCCAAAAGTAGACGATCCATGCGCATCCTCGCCGCAGTCCAGGCGGTCTTCGCCCTCGCTTTCACCTTGTTCGGCCTGGTGACGCTGTTTGGCATCGGGATCACCGGCCTGCTGTTCCTGATCCCCGGCATCGTCTTCGCGGTCACCGCCGGGGTCGCTGCAGAGGAAACCCGCGGCGCGGCAATGCTGGCCCTGGCCGTGGATGCGGTGCTGGCGTGGTTCGCGGCGCGCAAGCTCGCGGCGCTGTTGGCGTGGGGCGCGGCCGACAACACGCTGCATGAAAGCGTCATCGCCGCACAGCATCCGGGGCTGCTCGATTATTTACCGCCGGCCGCCGCACTGATCCTGGCCGGGATCGGCGTCCTTGCTGTCCTGATGGATTGGCGCACCCTGAAAAACGCAGCCTGGTTTTAGCAAAACCGGGCGGGTTCAGGCCTGACATGTGGACTTCCGTCCTGGCGCAGCCTCGACCGTGCGTCAAGGCTACGGCAGAGTTCGTGTCCGATTGTCAGACCTGACCCCAGCCTTGAATTTAGTTGGTTTGCCGGCGCCCGCCGCGCTCGACCTGCACCAGCTCGCCGCCGCCGTCGCGCACCTGGTTGACCGTGGCGCTGCCCGGGCCGCGTACGTTGATGTCGGTCTGGCGCACGCTCAGGCGGCGCGCCTGGAGCGAGCCGGAACCCGTGAGTTCAGCGCTGATGCGCTCGGCGCGGCCGTCGAGCTCGACGTTGCCGGGGCCGCGCATCTTGAGCATCACGCGCTTGCCGTCGATCGTGGCGCGTCAGATCGCCCGAGCCGTGCAGCGAGGCGTCGAGGGTGTCGGTGACGCGCGCCAGCGAGACGTTGCCGGGGCCGCCGCTGTCGATCAGGGCGTTCTTTACCGTCAGGGCGCCGGCGTCGAGTTCGCCGGAACCGTTGAGGTCGGCGCGCAGTTCGTCGGCGCTGCCGGTGAGCGTGGCGTTGCCGGGACCGTTCATGCGCAGCACGGCGCGGCCGGCCTGCAGGCCGCGCGCTTCGAGGTCGCCCGAGCCGCTGACTTCGGCCTCGAACTGGCGGATGGTGCCGGCGATGCAGGCATTGCCCGGTCCGCGCTGCATGCTGCTGAGCTTTTCGACCTGCAGGTCGCAGGCGTCGAAGTCGCCCGAGCCGGACAGTTCGAGCCGCAGCTCGCGCGCGCTGCCGCGCAGTCGTGGCGCCGCCCGGGCCGCTGATCTGGGCCACGGCGCGCGTCAGGCGCAGGTCCGTCGCTTCCAGGTCGCCGGAGCCGCTCATGCGCGCCGACAGGTCGTTGCTGACGGCGCCCAGGCGCACGTCGCCGGGGCCGGAGAGCGTCAACGCGACATTGCTCGCCTTTACCTGGCGCAGGTCGACGTCGCCGCTGCCGCTGCTGGTCACGTTCAGCTCGCGCACGCCGCCCCGGGCGCGGATGTCGCCCGGTCCTTGCGAGGTGAGGACGAAACGCTCGCCGCCGATCGATTCGAGTTCGACGTCGCCGCTGCCGCTGTTGCTCAGGCTTTTCAGGCCGGAGGCGCCGATGCGCACCACGACTTCGGCATGGTCGCGCTTGCCCCAATGGATGCCGAAACTGTTGCGCGCGCGCTGGCGCACGACCAGGGTGCCGTTGCGCACCTCGGTTTCGATCTCGGCCAGCTGCTTCGGCTCGCCCGACAGTTCCAGGCGCGGCGCGCCTTCGCTCACGATGACGCGAAATGGGCCGGCCAGTTCGATGGCGTTGAAGGCGCCGACGGCGCGCTTGTCGACCGTGACCGGGGCGCGCCGGTCGTCGGCGGACACCGTGTGCATGCTGGCAAAACCCGCGCACAGGACGAGGGCGGCGAGGGCGGATTGTTTGACGCGGATGTTCATGGATGTCCTTGTTGTTTTTGTGGAATCAGGAGCAGGCACGATAATCCAAAGCAGGGCCGGGCGTGCAGTCGAGCCGATAGACGTGCAAAATCAGGGTATCAACGATCAAAAACGGGCGCCGAACGGTGCGGCCGTTCGGCGGCGCTGCGGTTGCCGCGCGCGGCAAGTGTCATAATGCACATGTCGAGTGAGGAGAAACAAGTGATTCGTTACATGGGCACGCGCAAGAATAGCGAAGGCGCCACCGTCTACGTGTTTATCGTGAATGGCCTCGAGAAAGAGGTTCGCGAGAGTGCGCTCAAGCAGCATCCCGGCTGCTACGAGGCGCTGCCGGCATCGGCCAAGGCGAAAATCGCCGCCAACCGCAACTGGCTGTCGAAGCTGTGACCCGGATGCGCCGCGCCGCCGGCGTGCTGCTGGCGTTCGCCTGCGGTGGCGCGCAGGCGCTGCCCTCGACCTTCGGCCCCGTCATCGGCAGTGCGCTGCTGTGCCGCAGCCAGCTCGACAACGCCTATTTCCATTCCTACCTGACCACCGCTTTCGGCCCCTCCTACAAGCACGAGGGCGGCGCCTTCTGGTTCAAGGGCGATGCCACCCTGTGGGGCAAGCAAGTGGTCGATGTCATGGTCAGCGACGATACGAATCCGACTGGTCTTCATTGCCGCCGTGATCGACAGCAAGCCGGAAGAACTGGAGGAGGCGATCCGCGCAAGCGCCGGATTGCGCCACAAGGCAGCTCGACGCCTCGCAGTATCCATTGCGGGTGTCGAACCGGGAAGCGTCATCGCTTATCACATGGGCAAATCCAAAATATACTGCGCGAGATATAAACCTCTCCCGCCAGGCCGCTAGACGTTCATGTACACCAACTACTTCAACCTGACGCAGGCGCCGTTCTCGATCGCCCCCGACCCGCGCTACCTGTTCATGAGCGAGCGCCACCGCGAGGCGCTGGCGCATCTGCTGTATGGCATCAACAGCGGCGGCGGCTTCGTGCTGCTGACGGGCGAGATCGGCGCCGGCAAGACCACGGTCTGCCGCTGCTTCATCGAGCAAATCCCGGACAATTGCCGCCTCGCCTATATCTTCAATCCGAAGCTGAGCGTCGGCGAATTGCTGCAGTCGGTCTGCGAAGAGTTCCGCATCGCGGCGCCGACGCGAGCAGGGCGGCGTCAAAGGCTATGTCGATGCGATCAACGCGTATTTGCTGGAATCGCACGCGCAGGGGCGCAACAACGTGCTGGTCATCGACGAGGCCCAGAACCTGGCGCCCGACGTGCTCGAACAATTGCGCCTGCTGACGAACCTGGAGACCAGCGAGCGCAAGCTGCTGCAGATCATCCTGATCGGCCAGCCGGAACTGCGCACCATGCTGGCGCGGCCCGAGCTCGAGCAGCTGGCCCAGCGCGTGATCGCGCGCTACCACCTGGGGCCGCTGTCGGAAGCCGAGACCGGCGCCTATATCGCGCACCGGATGGCGGTGGCCGGCCTGCAGGGCGCGCCGGTGTTTCCGGCGGCGATCGTGCCGCTGGTCCACCGCATCACCGGGCGGCGTGCCGCGCCGCATCAACCTGCTGTGCGACCGCGCGCTGCTCGGCGCCTATGTCGAGAACAGCCGCGAAGTCACGCGCACTCATCCTGCACAAAGCGGCCGAGGAAGTGTTCGCGGGCGAAGGGCAGGCCGCCTGCGCGCAGCGCGCGCTGGCCGCTGGTGGCCGGCGGCGTGCTGGCCGGCGCCGCCCTCAGTGCGGCGGCTGCCTGGCAGGTGCTGCCGCATCGCGTGCCGCTGGTGCGAAGCAAGCCGGCGGTGGTCGAAGGCCGCGCCCCGCCGGCGCCGGCTGCCGGCGTGCCGCGCGGCGTCGCCGACGAAGCGGCGGCCCTGCGCGCGCTGGCGACGCTCTGGGGCGCCGCCTTGCCGGCCGGGGACGCCTGCCAGGTGGCGCTGCGCGCCGATTTGCGCTGCCACGCGGGCCGCGGCGGCATGTACGAACTGCGCCAGCTCGACCGCCCGGCCGTCATCACCTTGCGCGACGGGCGCAGCACCAGTTACGCGGTGCTCGAACACATGGACGAGCGCAGCGTGACCCTGCTCGCGAACGGCAAGCGCGAACGCGTCGAGCTCGCTGCCCTGGTGCCGCGTTTCAGCGGCGAATACACGACCTTCTGGAAAATGCCGCGCGCCTTCCGCGACCATCTCGCGCCCGGCGACCAGGGCGTCGATGTCGACTGGCTCGCCACCAGGCTGGCAAAAGCCGGACGCGTTGCCGCGCCGGCCGCGCCGCAGCCTTTCGATGCACGCACCCAGGAGCTGCTGCGCAGCTTCCAGGCCAGACAGAACCTGAAGGCGGACGGCGTGGCCGGACCGCGCACCTACATGCGCCTCAACCAGCTGACCGGCGTCGCCGAGCCGCGCCTGCTCGCCGCCGCCGGGACGGGACACTAAATGTCGTACATTCTCGAAGCACTCAAAAAGGCGCAAGCCGAACGCCAGCTGGGCAATGCGCCGGACATCCATACGCCGGCGCCGAGTCCGCGTTCCGGCTGCCGCCGCGAAAGCCAACCGCAAGCCGCTGCTGATCGGCCTGGGCGTGGGGCTGGCCGTTGCCGGCCTGGCGGTTGGCATCGTCTTGCGCACGAAGTCACCCGCGCCTGCGCCGGCGCCGGCCGTGCTGGCGCAGGCAACGCCGGCCGTGGCCTTGCCGCCGGCGCCAGCCGCGCCCGTCATCGCCGCTGCGGCGGCGCCGCCGCCTGCCGCGACGTCCCGGCCTGTTGCGCCGCCCGTGCCCGCGCCCGTTTCCACGCCGCCGCCGCGCGTCGCCGCCCCGGTGCCCCAAGCCGAGCCCGGCCGCCGCGCGCGACCCCGTACCCGAGGCGGTCTACCTGCCCGCGCCGCGCCGTCCGTGCGCCCGAGCCGGCACCCGCGGCGCCGGTACGCGCGCCCGATCCGGTCCAGGAAGACAACCTGCGCACGCTGCAGCAATTGCCCGAGGCGATACAGCGCGAGGTGCCGAAAGTGGCGGTCGGCGGCTATATCTATTCGCCGAATCCCGCCGATCGCCTGCTGCTGATCGACAAGACGCTGCGCCGCGAAGGCGAGGAGGTCGCGCCCGGCCTGGTGCTCGAGCGCCTGATGCCGAAATATGCGGTCATGAATTACCGGGGCACCCGCTACCGTGTCGGTTACTGATCCGGTGGCGGCGCCCGTCGTGCTGGCCGTGGTCGGCTGGTCGGGCAGCGGCAAGACGACCCTGCTCGAATTCCTCGTCGCGCAACTGGCCGCGCGCGGACTGCGCGTGAACGTCGTCAAGCACAGCCACCACGACATCGAACTCGAACCCCCGCACAAGGACAGCGCGCGCCTGCGCATGGCCGGGGCCGCCGAGGTGATGATCGCCTCGCCGTATCGCTACGCCATCCTGCGCGAGTTGCGCGGGCAGGGCGAGCCGCCGCTGGCCGAGCAACTGGCGCGCCTGGCGCCGGCCGACCTGACCCTGGTCGAAGGCTATAAATGGGAGCCCTTGCCCAAGCTCGAAGTGTATCGGCCCGCGCTCGGCCGTCCGCCGCTGTTTCCGGACGATCCCCTGGTCGTGGCGGTGGCCTCCGACGGCGCGGCGCCCCGCGATGCGGCCGCAGCCTGG
The DNA here is from genome assembly GCA_963729765.1 of uncultured beta proteobacterium. Taxonomy (GTDB): domain Bacteria; phylum Pseudomonadota; class Gammaproteobacteria; order Burkholderiales; family Burkholderiaceae_D; genus Telluria. Next base: position 31,512 of record CAVSPL010000010.1, read on the forward strand.
CTCGACCTGAACCGGCCTGAGAGTGTTTTGTGACTGGCTCACCGAATGGATGGCTGCACAGGCTAAAGTTTCCGCAGAACAAGCCGTTAATAAAGGATAACCCTCATCAGGAGACCCGCATGGACGTCACCAGCATCGCCAAATTGTCTACCACCATCGCCGAGACCGGCCGGAAGGAAGAAGTCGGCGTCACCGTGCTCAAGAAAGCGCAAGACCAGCAGAAGGCGCACATGACCCAGCTGCTGGACGGCATCCAGCCGCCGCAGAACTTGCCGGCGCATTTGGGAAACAAGATCAATACGACCGCCTGATCAGGCAAGGCCGTTCAAGTCGCGGCGCCAGGACGGCGCCGCGGCGACATCAATGAAAAGCGCGCAGGACGCGCTCTTCGCCGGACAGGCCGGCGCAACTCTCGACGGCCAGGCGGGTCGCTTCCATCATGCGACTGAGCTGCGCGTCTTCGAAGCGCGCGAGCTCTTCGTTGGCGGCATTCAGGGCCATTGCCAGCTTGGAGCGCGCGTTCTGGTAGAGGACGCTCGTGTATTGATCGGTGTTCTTCAGCAGCTCTTGCGCGTTCTCGATGACGAGGCGCAGGTCGCCGATCAGGCGTTCCTGCGTTTGCGGGTTGTCGTCCGGGGTTTCCATTGTCCTCACCTTCAGGCCGGTTGTATACGCCTTAAAATATAAGGCTGCTTCATCCGTCTCGCACTACCGTACTGCTTCGACGATGCGCGAAGGACTACCGGTCGCGTTTGTCTGCGCGCAAACGTGCGCCGTCGAGGTCGGCAGTCCCGCCTACTGCACCGAGATCCGCACGTCGCCCACGGTCACGGTCTGTCCGGTGCGAATCTTTGCGGTCTTGCGCAGTTCTTTCTTGCCATCGACCGACACCACGCCGCTGGCCACCATGTTCTTGCCGGCGCCACCGCTATCGCACAGGCCCACCAGTTTCAACAGCTGGTTGAGCTCGACGAACTCGGATGTCAGTTCGAAAGTTGTCTTTTGCATACTATCCTCGGGAAAAATTGTGGGGCGCACGCTTGCGCTCGCCTCGGCAGAAGCGAGCCCAGCGTGCCGCCGCGCAGCCTGTTTACGCCGGATCGGGACGCGTCATGTCGATCGGAACGATCCACTGATCGAACTGTTCCTCGCTGACATGGCCCGACTGCCGGGCCGCTTCGCGCAGCGTGATGCCTTCGTGCTGCGCATGCTTGGCAATCTGCGCGGCGGCATCATACCCGATGTGCGGGGCCAGTGCGGTCACCAGCATCAGCGAGCGCTCCATCAGTTCGCCGATGCGCGCGCGGTTCGGCTCGATGCCCTTGGCGCAGTGCTCCTCGAAGGAGCGCATGCCGTCGGCCAGCAGGCGCGCGCTTTGCAGGAAGTTGTGGGCGATCATCGGCTTGAAGACGTTCAGCTCGAAATTGCCCTGCGAGGCGCCGACCGTGAGCGCGACGTCGTTGCCGAACACCTGGCAGCACAGCATGGTCAGCGCTTCGCACTGGGTCGGATTGACCTTGCCCGGCATGATCGAGCTGCCCGGTTCGTTTTCCGGGATCGTGATTTCGCCCAGGCCCGAGCGCGGGCCGGACGCCATCCAGCGCACGTCGTTGGCGATCTTCATGAGGGCGGTGGCGAGCGTCTTGAAGGCGCCGTGGCTGGCCACCAGCGCGTCGTGCCCGGCCAGCGCCGCGAACTTGTTGGGCGCGCTCTTGAAGGCCAGGCCGGTGCGCGAACCGAGTTCGGCGGCGATGCGCGGGGCGAAGTCGGGGTGGGCGTTCAGGCCGGTGCCGACCGCCGTGCCGCCGGCCGCCAGCGAGAGCAGGCCGGGCAGGGAAGCGCGGATCGCTTGCTCGGAAAATTCGAGCTGGGCGACGTAGCCGGAGAACTCCTGGCCGAGCGTCAAGGGCGTCGCGTCCTGCAAATGGGTGCGGCCGATCTTGACGATGTCGGCAAAGTCGCGCGCCTTGACCTGCAGCGTGCCGCGCAGGCGCGCCAGGGCAGGCAGCACGTCTTTCGACACCGCCAGCGCCGCCGCCACGTGCATGGCGGTGGGGAAGATGTCGTTCGAGGACTGGCCCATGTTGACGTGGTCGTTCGGGTGCAGCAGGCGCGCTTCGCCGCGTTCGCCGCCGGCCAGTTCGGAGCGCGCGGTTGGCCAGCACCTCGTTCATGTTCATGTTGCTTTGCGTGCCGGAGCCGGTCTGCCAGACGGCCAGCGGGAATTCGTCCGGGTAGCGTCCGTCGAGGACTTCGTCGGCGGCGGCGATGATGGCGTCGGCCTTGTCGCGCGGGAGCTTGCCGAGCGAGCGGTTGACCGCTGCCGCGGCGCGCTTGACCTGGGCCAGCGCGGCGACCAGTTCCGGCGCCATGCGTTCGGTCGAAATGTGGAAATGGTGCAGCGAGCGCTGGGTCTGCGCGCCCCAGAGGCGGTCGGCCGGGACCTCGATCGGGCCGAAACTGTCTTTTTCTATCCGGTTTTCCATGTTGGTGTCCTGTTTTTATTTCGAAGCGGGAGCTAAAGAGTGTAGCCGAACACCCGTTAATTACGCTTAGGCTACAAATTCTTCTCTCCCCATGGCGCATCGCTCTCATCTCCTCTTTTCAGCACTCTCGCTGCGGCCGCAACGACGGCCGGCCACGCCGCCGAACTGGGCGAGGCCCAGGTGCTGTCGCATATCGGGCAAGCGCTCGTCGCGGACGTGGAGCTGACCATGGTCGAGGACCCGGCCACGAAGGTCGCGGTGCGCCTGGCCAACCCGGACGTGTACCGGGGCGCGAACATCGCCATGCCGCCGGTGCTCTCCAGCCTGAACATGACTGTGATGCGGCGCGATGGCCGCCAGTTCCTGCATCTGACCTCGCTCAAACCGGTCGAGCAGCGCATTCTCCACGTCTACCTGGAGCTGGTCGACGGCGGCCAGCGCAGCGTGCGCCTGGTGACCTTGTGGCTGACGCCGGATCCGAACCCGGCGCCGCCGCCGCCGCTCCCGTGCGCCGAACCGGTCGCCGCGCCCGTGCAGCCGCCGCCGGTGCCGGCGCCGCGCCCGGCCGCCGCATTGCAGGCGGGCGAGGAATACGTCGACGCTGCCCGGCCCGTGGCGCCGCGCCGCGCACGCAAGGTGCATGTCAAGGCCGTGCCCAAGCCGGCGCCGGTGCGCAAACCGGTGCCCGCACCCGTGGCGGCAGCGCCCGCCGAAGCGCCCGCCTGCGCGCCGCAAGCGCCGAGCGAACACCTGAATGCCTGCGTCGCGCTCGGCGAAAAGAATGCGGCGCTCCATCAGCAGCTGGGCAAGCTCGAGGAAAAAGTGAAGCTGCTGCAGGGCGCCGCGCGGCAGTCGTCCGGCCGCCGCGCCCGCGCCCGTGCCCGCGCCGCGCCGGCAGCGAAGGAAGCGCCGAAGGATCATCCCAAAGGCGCGCCGCGCATCCACCGCAAGCCGAAGAAGGTCGAGCCGCCGGAAGCGGAAACGCCATGGCTGCTGATCGGCGGCGCGATCGGCGCCGTGCTGGCGGTCGGCGCCCTGGTGCTGGCGCTGCTGCGCCGTCGCAAGCGTTCCAGCTTCGGCAAGATCCCGGCGGCGCACAAGCCGGCCAAGATACCGAAAGCGGGCGAGGCTGAACCGAAGCCGCATTTCATGGCCGCCGTCAAAGCGCGCCTGATGCCGGGGAAGGGCAAGGAAGCGGCGCCGGCCGCCGAACCAGTGACGGAGCAGGCGGAATAGTCGAGATACTGTAGGCAAATACCTGCTAATTCAGCCCGCGCACAATTGGTCTACACAAGAGCAAAATTTGCGCTATACTGAATTCGTTGGTTGTCAAAACCACAAAACGAAACAGAGTCCGTCGCAGCCACCACCGATAGCGTGGCGCGGGTTACCGGATGTACGCCGCGAGGCGCCTGTTTTCGGAAGCAGTCACTTGCCAACAGCGGCACGGGGACGCCGGATGCAACCGGCAAAGAGGCAACATCGGGACTACCTGGTGTTGCTCTCCGAATTCATACGGGGCTTCCCCGTAGCACCAAGGCGCCTCCGGGCGCCTTTTTGTTTGTGCGCTCGATTAAAACGCGGCAATAAAAAAAGCGCCCGCAGGCGCTTTTAGTCGGAGAAGGAACGGCTCAGTGCGCGCGCATCGCGCGGTCCAGCTGGCCCATCCATGGCTCGGTCACGTCGCGCACCGCGCGGTCGTTGGCCATGATCTGTTTCAGCAGGTCGATCTTGCGCAGGCGCTTGGCGCCGTCCAGGGCCGGCACGCCGCTTGCCGTGGCGCTTGCCTGTGTGGCGCATTGCGCCTGCAGGCTGTCGAAACCATTCCAGTCACCCGATTGTGCCGCCGCGGCCATCTTGCCCGTCAGGCCAGCAATATTTTCGTACATCGTGAGGACTTCGTTGGAGGTCATGTGAGCGTCGCGACAATTTTTTTCGGCCGGATTACCGGTTGTCCTCCTTTTACGGCAGCCGTCGCCGGAACTTTAGGGTTGTTGGCAAAAATAATTGAAATATTTTTCTCGTCGCTTCTGAAGCAACGCCGCATCGCAATGCCCGGTTTTTGCAGCCCAGCGCGTTTTTTCGCCGTCCGTCGCATTCCCGGGTAGGCCGCATCGGCGCTTTGTTTACAGTGCGTACTGGGTTGCTGCGCCAGACGCCGCACCACCATAATAAAAGTACGAGAGGAATTCATGAGACACCAAAAAACGGTCGCAGCCGTCGCGCTCGCCCTGGCCGGCACCCTGGCCCGGGCCGAAGCCCCGTTTTCGTTTGCCGACACCCCCGGCAAGCTGCCGAAAGACGTGATCCCGCTGCTCTACGACGCCCACCTGGTGCCCGACGTCAAGGCCGATACCTTCCGCGGCCAGCAGCGCGTCGAGATCGAGGTGCTGCGTCCCACCAGCCGCATCGTCCTGAACGCGGCCAACCTGCGAGATCGAACGGGCCGCCTTGTCCGGTCGCGGCATGGCCGAACGCGCGCTGACGCCCGATCCTCGACGACAAGCAGGAAACGCTCGCCTTCGATCTGGGCGCGCCGCTGGCGCCGGGGCGCTATACGCTGGCGCTGAGCTTCTCCGGCCAGATCAACCGCGAAGGCCGCGGCCTGTTCCAGGTCGGCTACAAGGCGGGCGGCGCCGAGAAAAAACTGATCGCCACCACGATGGAGCCGTCCGACGCCCGCCGCATGCTGCCCACCTGGGACGAGCCCGCCTTCCGCGCGCGCTTCAAGCTGACGGTCGACGTGCCGGCCAGCTTCAAGGCCTATTCCAACACCCCGGTCGAGAAACAGGAAAAGCTGGCGGCGGCCTGCAGCGCATCTCGTTCGCGCCGACCCCGAAGATGCCGAGCTACCTGGTGGTGCTGGTGGCGGGCGAGCTGGAGCGCGTGTCGGCGCGCCAGGACGGCGTCGAGATCGGCGTCGTCACCACCGCCGGCAAGCTCGGCTCGGCCGCCTTCCCGCTGCAGGCCACCAAGGACCTGCTGCGCTACTACAACAATTACTTCGGCGTGCCGTATCCGCTCGCCAAGCTCGACCAGATCGCGATTCCCGGCGGCTTCAATGGCGCGATGGAAAACTGGGGCGGCATCGTCTACAACGAGTCCACGCTCCTGTACGACCCGATAAAGAGCCCGGAAAGCATCAAGAAACTCACCTTCGAAGTCAACGCCCACGAGGTCGCGCACCAGTGGTTCGGCAACCTGGTCACGATGGCCTGGTGGGACAACCTGTGGCTGAACGAAGGCTTCGCCTCCTGGATGGCGGCCAAGGCCACCGAGCACTTTCATCCGGAATGGCGTCCCTACCTCGACGGCATCGCCGAGCGCGAGGGCGTGTTGAACCTCGATGCGCGCAAGACCACGCACCCGATCCAGACCCGCATCGACAACGAAGAGCAGGCCGCCGGCGCCTTCGACTCGATCACCTACGTCAAAGGGCAGGGCTTCCTGCGCATGCTGGAAGCCTATGTGGGCGAGGACCCCTTCCGCAAGGGCATCCGTGCCTACATGGCGAAGCACCAGTATTCGAACACGACCACGGCCGACCTGTGGGCGGCGATCGAAAAGGCGTCCGGCAAGCCGGTGGGCAAACTGGCGGCCGACTGGACCACCCAGCCGGGCTACCCCTGGTCTCGGTGAGCCAGGCCTGCGTCGACGGCAAGCGCCAGGTGACGCTGTCGCAGGAACAGTTCCGCCTCGACGAACCGGCGCCGGAAAACCGGCTGTGGACCGTGCCGCTGCAGGTGGGCACCGTCAACGGCAAGGCCTGGTACACGCTGCTGGCCAACCGCAGCACGACGATCACCCAAGGCAGCTGCGAGGGCACGCTGGTGGTCGATCCGCACAGCACGGGCTTTTTCCGCATCCAGTACGACCGCGCCAGCTTCGACGCGCTGGCCGGCAACGCCGCGCGCCTGCCGGACCCGACGCGGCTGAAACTGCTGACGCGATACCTGGAGCCTGGTCACGGCCGGGCGCATGCAGCTCGACGCCTATGTCGCGCTGGTGGCGAATACGGCGACGAGCCGCGCCTGGCGGTCTGGGAGTCGATCCTGTCGAACCTGGGCACCCTCGACACATCTCGCCCGCGGCGAGCCCGAGCAGGCGCTGATCCGGCGCTTCGTCATCAATTTTGTCGCAGCCCCGCTTTGCCAAACTCGGCTGGGAGCCGAAAGCGGGCGATTCGCCCGAAGAGCGCCAGCTGCGCGCGCTGCTGGCATGGACCCTGGCGCGCGCCGGCGACGAACGCGCGATCCGGGAGGCGCGCCAGCGTTTCGCGCGCTACCAGGCCGACCCGGGCTCCGTCAGCCCGGAAATGCTCGACTTCGTGGTCAACACCGTCGGCCGCTATGCCGACGGCGCCACCTATGCCGCCCTCGGCAAGCAGGTGGCCGCCGCCCGCACCGACGAGGAACGCAACCGCTTCGGCGCCGCCATGACGCTGGTGCAGGATCCGGCCCTCGCGGCAAGCGCGCTGAACATGGCGGTGTCGCCGCGAGATTCCGGCCAACCTGTCGACCGTGATCGTGTCGAGCATCGGGCGCGAGCATCCGGACCAGGCCTGGGAATTCGCCGTGGCCCATCGCGACGCCTTGTTGAAGAGCGCCGACGCCGTGGGCCGCAACCGCGCGCTCGCCTCCGTCGTAGCGGGATCGTCTGATGCGCGTCATGCGGATATGATGGAACAGTATGTGGGCCAGAACTTCGGCCCGGACGCCCTGGTCGAAGCTCGACGGGTGGGGAATGGCATTCGCGTGCGCGCCGCGCAAAAGGCGCGCCTGCTGCCGCAAGTACGGGCCGCATTGCAGGCAGCGCAACAGTAAATCGTTGACATACAAAAGGAAAAGAATGAAGACTCGTTGGACACCCACCAAGACCGCCATCATCCTCGCGTTCTGCGGCACCGCGCTCGCCCCTGGCCTGGCCGCCGCCCAGGCCGCCAAGGTCGCGCCGCCGGCCGAAAAACCGGCAGCAGTCAAGAGCCCCGGCATGACGGTGCTGCCGGGCGAAGACTTCTTCGCCTAGGCCAACGGCGACTGGCTGGCCAAGACCGAGATCCCGGCCGACCGCGGCAGCTGGAGCGCGATGGGCGCGCTGGCCGAAGACACGAATACCCGCATCGCCAAGATGATCGAAGACCTCGGCGCCGCCAAGGGCACCACCGGCGAAGCGCGCAAGGTGGCCGATTTCTACGCCGCCTACATGGATGAAGCCGGCATCGAGAAACGCGGCCTGGCGCCGATCCAGCCGATGCTCAAATCGATCGCCGGCATCAAGGACAAGGCGGCGCTGGTGCGCGCGCTGGGCGGCTCGATCCGCGCCGACGTCGACCCACTGAATTCCACCAATTTCTTCACCGAGAATCTGTTCGGCCTGTGGATCGCGCAAGGCCTGACCGACCCGTCGCGCAACCTGCCTTACCTGCTGCAGGGCGGCCTCGGCTTGCCGGACCGCGCCTACTACCTCGAGAACAATGCGCGCATGGCCGAGCTGCGCACCAAGTACCAGCAGCACATCGCCGCGATGCTGAAGCTGGCCGGCATGGACAAGACCGACGAACGCGCCGCGCGCGTGTTCGAACTCGAGCTGGCGCTGGCGCAAACCCACGCCACGCGCGAAGAGTCGGCCGACATCCAGAAGGCGAACAATGTCTGGACGCATGAAAGACTTCGCCGCCAAGGCGCCCGGCATCGACTGGACCGCCTTCTTCAAGGCGCGCGGGCCTGTCGGCGCAGGACCGCTTCCAGGTCTACCACCCGGGCGCGGTCACGGGCGCGGCCAAGCTGCTGGCCGAATGCCGACGTCGCCACCTGGCGCGACTACCTCGCTTTCCACAAGCTGAACCAGTACGCCAGCCTGCTGCCGAAAGCCTTTGCCGACCAGCGTTTCGAGTTCAACGGCAAGGCGCTGAGCGGTACGCCGCAGCAGTCGGCCCGCTGGAAGCGCGCCCTGGGCGCCACGAATGCCGCGATGGACGAAGCCGTGGGCAAGGTCTACGTCGCCAAGTACTTCCCGGCCGAGAACAAGGCGCAGGGTGCAGGCCATGGTCGGCAACATCATCGACGCCTTCAGCCGCCGCATCGACAAGCTGGAATGGATGGCGCCGGCCACCCGCGCCCAGGCCCAGGCCAAGGTGAAGTCGCTGTACGTCGGCATCGGCTATCCGGAGCACTGGAAATCGTACGACGGCCTGCGCGTGGTCGCCGGCGACGCCTTCGGCAACGCGATCCGCGCCGAGGACTATCACTACCAGCAAGAGCTCGCCAAACTCAAGCGCAAACCCGATCGCACCGAGTGGGCCATGCCGCCGCAGCTGGTCAATGCGGTCAACCTGCCGCTGCAGAACGCGCTGAACTTCCCGGCCGCCATCCTGCAGCCGCCGTTCTTCGATCCGAAGGCGTCGGACGCCGCCAACTACGGCGCCATCGGCTCGATCATCGGCCACGAGATCAGCCACAGCTTCGACGACCAGGGCGCCCAGTTCGACGCCCAGGGCCGCCTGCGCGACTGGTGGACCAAGGAAGACCTGGAGCACTTCAAGACGGCGTCGGCCAAGCTCGTTGCCCAGTACAACGCCTACAAACCCTTCCCGGACCTGGCGGTGAACGGCCAGCTGACGCTGAGCGAAAACCTGGCCGACCTGGCCGGCCTGGCAAGCGTCCTACGACGCCTTCAAGACCACGGCGGCGGGCAAGAGCGCCTGAAGCCGACCGCCAGTTCTTCACCGGCTTTGCCCAGGGCTGGCGCAGCAAGGCGCGCGAAGCCTCGCTGCGCCGCGGCGTGCTGACCGACGGCCATGCACCGGCCCAGTACCGCACCTATATCGTGCGCAACCTGGACGCCTGGTACAAGGCCTTCGACGTCAAGCCGGAGCAGTCGCTGTATCTGGCGCCGCAGGACCGGGTGAAGATCTGGTAAGCGCTATGACCGACAGCCTCGACGACATCTCCCGCCGCACCCTGGCGCATTACGAACGCACTGCGCGCGAGTTCTTCGCCGGCACGATCGACCATGACGTCAGCCAGAACGTGCAGGCGCTGCTGGATGCGATCGAGGCGCCGCCGCCCTGGACGCTGCTCGACCTCGGCTGCGGTCCGGGGCGCGACCTGAAAACCTTCAGCACGCTCGGGCACCGCGCGATCGGGCTGGACGGGTCGGGCGAATTCGCGGCCATGGCGCGCGAGTACAGCGGCTGCGAAGTCTGGCACCAGGATTTCCTGCACCTGGACTTGCCGCCAGGCTTGTTCGACGGCGTGTTTGCCAACGCCTCGCTGTTCCACGTGCCGAGCGCGGCCTTGCCGGGCGTGCTGGCCAAGCTGCACGCCACCCTGAAGCCGGGCGGCGTGCTGTTCAGCTCGAATCCGCGCGGGCACAACGAGGAGGGCTGGAACGGGCCGCGCTATGGCAGCTACCACGACTATCCGACCTGGGAGCGCTATCTGGTCGCGGCCGGTTTCATTCCCCTGCACCATTACTACCGGCCACCGGGCTTGCCGCGCGAACAGCAGCCCTGGCTGGCCAGCGTGTGGCGCAAGCCGCCGGGTAATGTTAATCAGCGAACAGAAACGCCAGAAAATCAGGCCTAAGGTGGGGCTTCGTTTTTCAACCGAAGAGGACCATCATGAACAAGGACCAAATCAAGGGTAAGGCCAAGGATATCGGCGGCAAGATCCAGGAGAAGGTCGGTGAAGCTGTCGGCAGCCGCCAGCAGCAGTCCGAAGGGCTGTCGAACCAGGCCGAAGGCAAGGTGCAGGAAAAAGTGGGTGACCTGAAGGACAGCATCAAGAAGGGCAACCGCTGATTACTGCGCCTCAACCAACAAAGCCGCGCTCTGTCGCGGCTTTTTTTTGGTCGCCCAGCATGGGCGCACTCTTGCGGGTGCAAGTCCCGCCGTAAGTTGATCACAGCGAACGAAGCGAAGCGCAACTGCATGAGGGCGACCGAGTGTGGGGAGGAAGCGTGGAGCGAAGCTGCGAGCCGATGAACAAGAACCGGATAGAAGGCGCTGCCGAGCAGGGCGAGCGGGCCAAAAACCGCGAAGCTCTCGTGATCAAGGCGAGGCGGCGTAGATCCGGCGGTTGTGCAGTGAAGGAGTGCGTTCTTACCTGGGGAGATCTCGCCTCGTGCCTGAAAGGGCGACGGTGCAACCGGAGCGAGAAGTCAGCAGAGGCCGTAGTAGCTGCCGAGTAGGGGGCGAAGGGCCGAACGAGGAGAGAGTGTTCGACGACCATGTCGATGGACAGGCAAGGCGTCAGATGCCCGCGGCAGCGGGGCGGGCGGGCGGTAGCGCGCGGTGAAGCCGCGCGCGAACCGGCCAGCGACGAAGCCGCCTGCCGCGACAGGAACCGAGAGCACAGGGTCGAGCGCTTGCTCGGGCAGGCGCTGACGAGAGAGAACCTGCAGCGGGCGTGGAAGCGGGTGCAAGGCCAACAAGGGGCGGCGGGCGTGGATGGTCTGGACATTGAACAGACGGGCCGACACCTGCAAGCACGCTTGGCCGACGCATCCGCGAGCAACTGCTGCAGGGGACGTACCGGCCCAGTCCGGTACGGCGGGTGACGATCCCGAAGCCGGACGGTGGCCAGCGCGAGCTGGGCATCCCGACGGTGACGGACCGGTTGATCCAGCAGGCGCTGCTGCAGGTGCTGCAACCGATGCTCGACCCCACCTTCAGCGAGCACAGCTACGGCTTCCGGCCCGGGCGGCGTGCGCACGACGCGGTGCTTGACCGCGCAGGCGTACGTGCAGTCCGGACGCGGGTCGTGGTGGACGTTGATCTGGAGAAGTTCTTCGACCGGGTCAACCACGACATCCTGATGGACCGCCTGACGAAGCGCATCGACGATGCCGGAGTGATCCGGCTGATTCGGGCGTACCTGAACGCCGGGATCATGAGCGATGGCGTGGTGCTGGAGCGGTATCAGGGCACGCCGCAAGGCGGGCCGCTGTCGCCGCTGCTGGCCAACGTGCTGCTCGACGAGGTGGACAAGGAACTGGAGCGGCGCGGCCACTGCTTCGCGCGCTATGCCGATGACTGCAACGTGTACGTGCGCAGTCAGAAGGCGGGCGAGCGGGTGATGGCGCTGCTGCGGCGGCTGCTACGCCAAGCTGCAGCTCAAGGTCAACGAGACCAAGAGCGCGGTGGCCAGGCGTTCGGGCGCAAGTTTCTGGGCTACAGCTTCTGGGTGGCCAAGGGCGAGGTCAAACGCACAGTGGCCGACAAACCGCTGGCGACGTTCAAGCAGCGGGTGCGGCAACTGACTCGGCGCTCGGGCGGACGCAGCATGGCCGAGGTCGTCGAACGGCTGCGGCCCTACTGTTGGGATGGAAAGCCTACTTCGGGCTGGCGCAAACACCGCGGCGTCTGGCGCGAGCTGGACGAATGGCTGCGGCATCGGCTGCGGGCGATCCAGCTCAAGCACTGGAAGCGCGGCACGACGATCTACCGGGAACTGCGAAGCCTGGGCGCACTGCCGAGCGTCGCCCAGCAGGGTGGCGGCCAACTCCCGCCGCTGGTGGCGCAACAGCATGGCCGATCGCTCAAAAGCGTGCTGCACCATCGCGCTACTTTGATCGCCTCGGCGTACCCCGACTCTCATGACCTCAACTTCTCGAACCGCCCGGTGCGGACCCGCATGCCGGGTGGTGTGGCAGGGGCGCAGTCAGATTAATGACTGCCCCCTATGCGAACGCATTTCCATCGGAAAGCGCGTCCGAATATTGTCGCGTTATGTGCGAGGACGTACAGAACGCAGGGATCGCCGGGCGTAATCTGTACCCATCGCGTCGTCACCCGACCACGCTTCACCATCAGGAGATCATCATGAACAAAGACCAAGTCGAAGGCAAACTGCAAGACATCGGTGGCAAGATTCAGGAAGAAGCTGGCAAACTGGTCGGTAGCACCGAACAGGAAGCCAAGGGCCTGAAGAACCAGGTCGAAGGCAAGACGCAAGAGAAGTTTGGCGACCTGAAGCAAAAAGTCAACGACGCCACGGAGTAATTCCGTCGCTCGCCGCTTGCGGCGGGCAGTGAAGTAAAAAAAGCCCCGGCATCGCTGCCGGGGCTTTTTTCGTTGCGTCGCCGATGCTTATTTCGCTGCGGTGCCGCCCAGGTTCTTCTTGAAGAAGTTTTCGATCAGGCCATACACGTGGCGCTGGCTGGCGCGGCCCGAGATGCCGTGCTTGGCGCCCGGATAGGTCATCAGGTCGAACTGGACGTTGCGCTTGACCAGCTCATCGATCAGGCGCGTGCTGTTCGAGAACAGCACGTTGTCGTCGGCCATGCCGTGCACCAGCAGCAGCGGCGACTTCAGGCCGTCCAGGTGGGCGAACACGCCGCTGCGCGCGTAGGCCGCCGGATCCGACTTCGGCGTGCCGCCGACGAACTGCTCGGTGTAGTGGGTGTCGTACAGCGCCCAGTCGGTGACCGGCGCGACCGACACGCCCATCGCGATCTTGTCCGAGGCGGCGGCCAGCAGGCGCAGCGTCATGTAGCCGCCATAGCTCCAGCCGAACACGCCGACGCGCTTGGCGTCGACAAAGCTCTGCTGGGCCAGCCAGTCGATGCCGGTGACCTGGTCTTCGACTTCGTTCTTGCCGAGGTTGTTGTAGATGACGTCGGTGAAGGCGCGCTCGCGGCGGCTCGAACCACGGTTATCCAGGCGGAACACCACGAAGCCTTGCTGGGCCATGTACTGGTCAAAATAATTGCCCCAGGTACGGGTCACGCGCTGCGAGTGCGGGCCGCCGTAGGTGAACAGGAAGACCGGATACTTCTTCGTCGCATCGAAAGCCGCTCGGCTTGATCATCGAATAGTGCAGGGTCTGGCCATCCTTCGCCTTGATGGTGCCGAATTCGGTCGGCAGCAGGTCGGGCAGGAATTTCGCGAACGGGTGGTTCGCGTTCAGCTCGTTATGCTCGAGCCATTGCACCATCGCGCCATCGGCACGGCGGATCGACACTTGCGGCGGGGTCGTCGGGCTCGAATAGGTGTCGACGAAAATCTTGCCGTTGTTGGCGAACTTCGCCTCGTGCCAGCCGTCGCCGGCCGTGATGCGCGCCGGTTTGCCGGCCGTGCTGCCGTTCAGGGCCAGCGCATAGGTCTGCTTGTCGATGACCGCGTCCTTGTTCGACGACACATAGACCTTGCCGGCGGCTTCGTCGACGGCCAGCACGTCGTCGATGCCCCATTCGCCGCTCGAGATCGGGTTGAGCAGCTTGCCGTTCAGGTCGTACAGATACAGGTGGTTGCGGCCCGAGCGCTCGGAGGCCCAGATGAAGGCCGAACGGTTTTTCAGGAAGTGCAGGTCGTTATGGATGCTGACCCAGGTCTTCGAGGTTTCGCTCAAGCAGGGTGCGCTGGGCCAGGGTGGCGGCGTCCACCGCGATCAGGTCGAGGCGCTTCTGGTCGCGCGTCTGGCGCTGGTAGACCAGGGTCTTGCTGTCCGCGCTCCAGTCGGCGCGCACCAGGTAGATGTCCTTCTCCGCGCCGATGTCGACCTTGCGCGACACGCCCGTTTGCGGCGACACGATCAACAAGTCCACCAGCACGTTCGGATCGCCGGCGGCAGGGTAGTGCTGGTCGATCACTTCGGTACGGTCGGCGAAGATCTCGAAGCGGCGCACCACCGGCACCGGTGCGTCGTCGTAGCGCTTGTAGGCAATGCTCGAATCGTCCGGCGCCCAGTAGTAGCCGGTGGTCTGGTCCATTTCTTCCTGGGCCACGAATTCGGCTTCGCCGTTGTGCACGGTACCCTTGCCGTCCTGGGTCAGCTGGCGCTCGGCGCCGGTTTTCAGGTCGATCACGACCAGGTTCTGGTTGCGCACGAACGAGACGTAGCGGCCCTTCGGCGAAATCTTTGGATCGAGCACATTGCCCGATGCAACCTTGCGCGCGCGCTCCGGCTTGGCGACGTCGACCAGGTACAGGTCGCCGGCGATCGGCACCAGCAGCTGCTTGCCGTCCGGCGACCAGCTATAGGTCAGGATGCCCGACAGGCTGGCGGTACGCGCGCGTTCGCGGCGCGCTTTTTCTTCGAGCGAGAGTTCCTCGTTGGGAACCAGCTTCTTGGAGTCGACCAGGCGGCGCGTGGTCTTGTCCTTCATGTTGTATTCCCACAGGTCTTGCTGGAACTGGTTGTCCTCGCGGCCACGCAGGAAGGTCACGCGCTCGCCATCGGGCGACACGCGCAGGTTTTTCACGCCCGGACCGGCAAGCGAAGTTTCGCCATGGATGCGGTCGAGCGTGAGGCGTTCCGCGGATGCGGGCGCAGCCGCAAGCGCGGCCAGGAGGCAGAGGAGAAGGCGCATTGATTGTCTCGTTGAAAGTTAGCTTTATGCAACGGACGAGACGATACCAGAGTCCACCCCTAAAATCAGTACATACTCCACGAATACCACGGTACTAAGCTACGCGCCAGCGCTTTCGCGGCGCGACAGCCGCTCCATCGACCAGGTCAGCAGCACGGCGGCAATCGTCAGCCCCAGCACCAGCCCGATCCAGAAGCCCGTCGATTCCATCGGCACCGCGGGCGACCACGGGAACCAGCCCGGCGCGATACCGAGGATATAGCCCAGCGGCAGGGAGAAGCCCCAGAACGCGACCAGCTGGATGATCATCGGCGGGCGCGTCACCTGGTAGCCGCGGATCGCCGAGGCGGTCGCGACCTGGGTCGCATCCGACAACTGGAACAGCGCCGCGAACAGCAGCAAGTGCACGCAGGCTTCCTGCACCGCCGGATCCGAGGTATAGGCGCGTGCGATTTCCCAGCGGAAGAGGGCGATGAAGGCCGCCGACAGCACGCCGAAGGCGACCGACATGCCGACGCCGACGCGCGCCGACGAACTGCGCGCGCAGCGGATTGCCTTCGCCCATCGCCTGGCCGACGCGGGTGAGCAGGCCGATGCCGAAGCTGAGCGGCACCATGAACACGAGCGAGGCGAAGTTGAGCGCGATCTGGTGCGCCGAGACTTGCACCACGCCAAAGCGCGCCACCAGCAGGCTGATCAGGCCGAAGGCGCTGACCTCGGCAAAATAGGTGACGCCGATCGGCAGGCCGAGGCGCAGCATGCGTGCGGATTTCATTCCAGTCCGGACCTTCCCAGCCGGTGAACGGATAGGTCTGGCGATAGACAGGCGACACTTTCACCCAGGCCAGCATGGCGATCAGCATCAGCCACATGCCGGCGGCGGTCGACACCGCGCAGCCGACCGCACCCAGCTGCGGGAAGCCCCAGTTGCCGAACACCAGCAGCCAGTTGCTGGCGATATTGAACAGCAAGCCGAGGATCGCGATCACCATGATCGGCTTCGTTTCGTTGATGCTGGTCGTGTAGCCGTACAGCGCGCGGTAGCAGGCAAAGGCCGGCATGCCGATGCTGATCACGTGCAGGAAGAGGGCGGCGCGGTCGGCGACGCGCTGGTCCAGGCCGATATGGTCGAACAGCAGCGTGCACAGGTTCGTCGCCAGGCAGGCGAGCAGGCCGATGCCCGCGCCTTTCCACAGCGCCTGGCGCACCGTGTGCGGGATCTTGTCGTAGCGCCCGCCGCCGATCTCGTGGGCGACGACGGTATTAATCGCCATCATGATGCCCATCACCGTCACCAGCACGATCGACCAGACCGAGGCGCCCAGCGAGACGGCGGCCAGTTCCTCGGCGCTCACGTGCCCCGTCATCGCGACGTCGGCCACGCCCATGCCGACGGTGGCCAGCTGGCCCACCAGCATCGGCCAGGACAGCTTCCAGAGGGTGGCGATCTCGAGGCGGACGGGGGAGGGCGACGCGGCGAGCGTGGTAGTGGAAGTCATGAAAGGATCGCAGGCTGAAACCCGTGATTTTACCTGCCTGAATGCCGGCTGAGGAATCGGACGACCACGCTGGGCCAACTTGCCGGGCGACGACCCGGCGTTTCCACCCCGCACCGAGGCGTATGCGCTCAACAACAGTGAACCAGGTTAGCCGCGTGCCCGGATCAGGGGGGCCATCGACCCGCTATTCCACGGCTTCATCTGGCAAAGGGGCGGGATAAACGACCTGGGCTCCCTGGGCGGCATTCCAATCTTCGGCAATGCAATCAACGACAGGGGCACTAGCGCGGCCGCATCCTGGCCATCGGCAATGGCCCGGCCAACAAAACCTGCTGCCACGAGCGATCAACGATGCGGGGCAGGACCTTGCCATCGGGCCGCACGAAAAGCACGATCACGCCGATCCCTTGTTGTTCGGCCTGCTTGGCTTGGGCGGGTACTCCGGCCTCTTCTTCGAACGTTAATCTATTTGTCGCTGTCAACCGCATTCGCCGGGGCAACGTTAGGGAAGGGAGCAATCGAGCTCGCCCCGTTCACACAAACTATTCGGAGATACCCATGAAATCGATGTTGAAGCTTGCAAGCGCCACGTTGTTGCTGGTCTCCGGCGCCGCATTTGCTACCGGCCAAACGGCCGCCCCCGCCACTGCCAAGACGACGACCGTGCAATAGCACCACCACGGCGCCTGCCGCGACCACCACCATGCCGGCAGCGACCACCACCACGACGACCACGGGCAAAATGACCCACGCGCAGTACAAGGCTGCGAAAAAACAGATCGAGGCGGACGAGAAAACGGCAAAGGCCGCGTGCAAGAAGCTGAAAGGCGCGGAGGCATCGGCTTGCAAGAAGGATGCTGAAGCCAAGGAAGACACCGCGATGGCTGACCTGAAAGCCCGCAAGTAAGCACCCGGTAATCAAGCGTGCCTGCGACTCGTGCGCGGGCACTGCTCGAACTAGACCGCTTGCCTCCGCCTGCCCAGGCGATCCCCGCCAGCAAGTTCCCCTCTCCGTCGATTGCGCCGCCCGCGGCACACGCATCGAATCGCTTCGCCAGCCCGAGGCCTTGCCTCGTCAACATTCCCGTCCACTCTGGCCCATCTCCGTTGTCTTTAAACGATGTAGGTGTGCATGCACACGTGCGTGTCCTGGAGCTACGAGGTTGGACAAATAGATTGTTGTCGCGATGCCGCACTATTGGCACTAAATCAACTAAAAACATTTCTCTCTCTTTCAATTTACTTGACAAAGCTTTCAAGTATGCACGTTTTTTCGTTACCAAAAGGCTTCTTTTTCCGCAGAATCACGCTTTTCGCATGTACATTTCTGGTTCGTAATCTTCACCGCTGAGCTACTAGGCTTAACTTGAAGCCGTTGTTGTCCGGTTTCTGCTTCCATTATTCTTAGACCATCAACCACATGACCAACCATTTCAATTTGTCCCGCGCATGTTTCGTGCGCCTGCCGCTGTGCGCCTGCTGGCCGCCGCCTTCGCACCTGGCACTATCGCTTGCCGCGCCGGCCACCACGGCCGCACGTGGCTACGCCGGTGGCTGCCGCCGTCGAAGCAAAAGACGCGCTCGGCACCTATGCCGTCAACCGCCTGCTGGTCGTTCCGTCGGCCGGCCTGTCGCCATCGAACCTGGCCGCCATCGTCGGCGTGCACGGCGGCCGCGCCCACCGCATCGGCAAGAGCACCCTGAACATCGTCGACCTGCCCGAGGGCGTTTCCGCCAAGGCCGTACTGGCCCGCCTCGCGAAGCATCCGCACCTCAAGCGTGTCGAACTCGACCGTAAAGTGCGCGCCTCGGCCACCGCCAACGACCCTTACTTTGCCAGCGAATACCACCTCGCCAAAATTGGCGCAACGACCGCATGGAACACGACCCAGGGCGCCGGCGTCACCATCGCCATCCTCGATTCGGGCGTCGACACCGGCCACCCCGACCTGGCGGCGAACATGCTGGCCGGTTATAACTTCGTCGACAACAACACGAATGTGGCCGACGTCTGCGGGCACGGTACCGCCGTGGCCGGCAGTGCGGCCGCCGTCAGCAACAACAGCCAGGGCGTGGCCGGCGTGGCGGGCCAGGCGAAGATCCTGCCGATCCGGATCGCATCAAGCGACGGGAGCGGCGGTTGCACGGCCTACGTCAGCACGATCGTCAGCGGCATCACTTACGCAGCCGACCGCGGCGCGCGCATCGTCAACCTGAGCTATGGCCCGCTGGTAAGCAGCGCGGCCATCCAGAACGCCGCTTCCTACCTGAAGAGCAAGGGCGGGCTGTTGTTCGTCTCCGCCGGCAACAGCGGCGCCGACCTCGCCACCACCCCGACCACGACCATGGTGGTCGTATCGGCCACGGACGCGCGGCGACAGCCGCACCAGCTGGTCGAACTTCGGTTCGGCCGTGACCCTCGCGGCGCCGGGCGCCGGCATCTGGACCACCTCGCGCGGCGGCAGTTACGGGACCTGGAACGGCACCTCGTTCTCGGCGCCGGTGGCTGCCGGCGTGGGCGCGCTCGTCATGGCGGCCAACCCCGCGCTGACGAACCAGGCAGTCGAAAACCTGCTGTATTCGACCGCCACCGACCTTGGCGCTGCCGGACGCGATACCAACTTCGGCTACGGCCGCGTGAACGCCGCCGCCGCCGTCGCGGCTGCCGTCCCCAAAGTGCCGGTGGCCGATACCACCGCGCCAAGCGCCGCCATCGCCTCGCCGGGCGCCGGCACCACCGTCAGCGGCCTGGTGGCGGTCAACGTCAACGCCGCCGACAATGTGGGCGTGCAGCGCGTCGAGCTGAAAGTGAACGGCACCGTGGTCGGATCCGACACCGGCGCGCCTTACCAGTTCTCCTGGGATTCGGCCGGCGTGCCGAACGGCGTGGCCAACCTGGTGGCGGTCGCGTATGACGCGGCCGGCAATGCCGGGACCAGCGCTTCCGTGGGCCTGAGCGTGGCGAACGCGGCGGCCCCGGCCCCGGCCACCTGGATCAATTGCGCCACCGAAGGCGGCACCTGCAGCTTTACCGGCACGCGCCAGGTACGCTACGGCGCCAACAACAGCTACGCCATCCTGACGGCTACCAGCTCGATCGCCTGCACCAATGCGGTATTCGGCGATCCGATGCCGGCCACTGCGAAATCCTGCCAGTATTCCACGACGCCGACGCCAACGCTGACGCCAGACGCCGAAACCTGGACCACCTGCGCCAGCGAATGGGGCACTTGCAGCTTCAGCGGCACGCGCGAAGTGCGCTATGGCGCAAAAGGCGTCTACGCGTCGAAAATCATCACCGCCAGCACGCCTTGCACCAATGCCGTATTCGGCGATCCGATCAAGGCCACGGCCAAGAGCTGCGAGTACTCGAGCATTACCCGCTAAATTTTTTAGCCAGTCAAAAGCCCCCTGGTGCACCACGCACCCGGGGGCTTTTTTTCATTTTTCGATTATGCGTTGTAACTGTCGAATATTCTTACACTTTTTACTTTTAGGTTTTCTTGTAAATACTCAAGCGCTTGATTGCAAACGGATTAAACGCGTGGCACGGTCTGTGCTCTGTTGTCCCTGCCTTGGAAAGGCGCCACGGTATTCGTACCGAATAAACAAATAAACGTCGTTCAGTTATTAAAACAACCAAATCTAAAACTAAGGGAATATATGAAAACCAAATTATTCGCAAGTCTGGTCCTGGGCGTTTCGCTGCTGACCGCAGGCTTGTCGGCACAGGCAACGCCGATCACGTACAACCTCACCGACGTCCGGTTTGTCGACGGCACGTCTGCGACCGGGACGATCACCTTCGATGCCGACACCAAGAAATCGACTTCCTTCTTCATTTCGACCACGGCCGGCATCCTCAGTGCATTCAACTGGAGCCTGGCGAACAGCGGCCTGTACTACGGCGGTGGCGCCGGTCCGAACAATTTCACGCTCATCACCACGGATGGCCGCCGCGTCTTCAATTTCTCGTTCCTGAATCCGTTCACGAATGCCGGTGGCATCAATCTCATCAATATTGCCAGCACCTACGAGTGCAACAACTGCGGCACTTTCCGCCGCGTCACCGGGGGCAGCCTGAACGCCGTGGGCGCCGAGGTGCCTGAGCCAGCGACGCTGGCCCTGATGCTGCCGGCATTCGGCGCGCTGGCAATGGCCCGTCGCCGCCGCAAGGCAGCGCAAGCCTGATGCTTGCCACGGCCGCCAGCGCCTGTCCGGCGTTGGCGGCCGTCGGCGAGAACTTTTAATTTCGTCGTCGATCCCCATCTGGCAGGGAACACCTGACCAATCCGGGAGTGCACTGTGGAATACAAGGACTATTACCAGACCCTTGGCGTCGACAGGGGCGCGACTGCGGACGACATCAAGAAGGCGTACCGGAAAATGGTGCGCAAATTCCACCCCGATGTCAGCAAGCACGAAGACGCGGACGCGAAGACCAAGGAAATCAACGAAGCCTATGAGCGTGCTGGGCGACGCCGAGAAACGCGCCGCCTACGACGCGCTCGGGCGCGGCCACCATGCCGGCGAGCAGTTCCGTCCGCCGCCGGACTGGGGCGAGCAGTACGATTTCGCCGGCGCGGGCGCCGACGATTTCTTCGCCGACCTGTTCGCCCAGGCGGGACGCTCGCGCCGTGGCCGCGGCTTCCAGATGCGCGGCGACGATATCCATGCCACCATTACCATCGACCTGGCCGACGCCTACCGCGGCGCCACCCGCACCGTGACCCTGCGCGTACCGAAAAGCGATGGCGCCGGGCCGCGCCACGATGCAGGAGAAGACCCTCAGCGTGAACATCCCGCGCGGCGTGACGCCGGGCCAGCAATTGCGCCTGGCGGGGCAGGGGCACGAAGGCCATGGCGGCGCCGGGCCGGGCGACCTGTACCTGGAAATCGGCTTCGCCCCGGATCCGCGTTACCGCGTCGAGGGCGCGAATGTCTACGAGAACGTGCCGGTAACGCCGTGGGAAGCGGCGCTGGGCGGCGAAGTGGCCGTGCCGACGCCCGCCGGCACGGTCGAGGTGACGATCCCGGCCGGCTCGCAAAGCGGACGCAAGCTGCGCCTGAAGGGCAAGGGCATTCCGGCAGCGGTACCGGGCGACCTGTACCTGATCCTCGATGTCGTGCTGCCGCCGGCCAATAGCGACAAGGCGCGCGCGGCCTACCAGGCGATGGCGCGCGACCTCGCTTTCAATCCGCGCGCCGTCTAGCGCGCTGTTTGAGTACTTGGGAGGAAACCATGGTAGCGAACCAGATTGTGACCGGGGTCCTGATCGACGAGGTGGCCCTGGAAGTGGAAGAGCTGGCGCGGGCGTGCCGGGTCGAGCCGGACTGGGTGGTGCGGCATGTGCAGGCGGGCGTGCTGGGCGAGCCGGCCTCGCTCCGTTTTCGCAGCGGCGACCTGGCGCGGGCGCGCCGCCTGCTCGAGCTCGAGCGGCATTTCGATGCCGACGAGGAACTGGCCGCGCTCGTGATCGATCTCGCCGACGAAGTGCGCCGCCTGCGTGCCCGCCTGCGCGCGCTCGGCCTGAAGGACGCCTGAAGCGCGCGCCGTGCACGCTGGCGTCCTCCTAGAATCGGTGATGGATGTTTCACGAACAATCACATCGAGGAGGTCATATGGAACAGGAACAAGGGCAGGGCACCGCCAGGCCGCTGCAGGGCAAGCGCGTGGCGGTCCTGATGACGGACGGCGTCGAGCAGGTCGAGTACACGGGCCCGCGCAGCTTCCTCGAACAGCAGGGCGCGCAGGTGACCCTGATCTCGCCCAAGCGCGTGGGCGAACAGGTGCAGGGCATGAACCACGATGCGCCGGGCGACAGCTTCCGGGTCGAGATGAACGTGAACGACGCCAAACCGGCCGACTTCGACGCGCTGGTGCTGCCGGGCGGCGAAAAGAATCCGCTGGAGCTGCGCAAGAGCCCGGAATCGATCGCCTTCATCCGCAACTTCTACGACGAGGACAAGCCGATCGCCGCGATCTGCCACGCGCCCTGGGTGCTGATCGATGCCGGCATCGCCGAGTCGAAAAGCCTGACCAGCTGGCCCGGCATCCAGGACGACATGAAGAATGCCGGGGCCGAGTGGAGCGACCAGGAAGTCGTGATCGACGAAAAACTGATCACCAGCCGCAAGCCGGACGATATCCCGGCGTTTAACGATGCCTTGTTGAAGGAGCTGATGATTTCGCCGGAGGTGGCGGA
This sequence comes from uncultured beta proteobacterium, assembly GCA_963729765.1. Lineage (GTDB taxonomy): Bacteria > Pseudomonadota > Gammaproteobacteria > Burkholderiales > Burkholderiaceae_D > Telluria. The sequence goes on from CAVSPL010000010.1 coordinate 54,015, forward strand.
CGTCGGGCCGTCGTCGTAATTTCTTTGAAATATCAGGCTGCCGGGCAGCCTGATTACCGCTTCCAGTTATCTCGCGCTGCAATTTCTTCGTCAGTTTCGCGAACACCAGCTCATACGACCGGCGCAGCAACTGCGCCGCCTCCTCGTCGCCCAGCGCCTTCGCATCCTCCACATACACCCACTTCGCCCGCGCCAGATAGGGCGCCGGAATGATTCCCGGGCGGTCGGTCAGCTCGAGGAAACGCTCGTCTTCGACCTTGAAGCTGATTCCGGTTGCTTCGCCCAGGTTGGTGACGGCGAACATCTTGGTGCCGACGGAGAAGACGAGGTCGTTGTCCCATTTGGTGTCCTCGAGGACGCCGGGGAAACTGCGGCAGAGGGATTTGGCGGATTCGAAATTCATCTGTTGTTATCACGCTGTCGCGAAGCTGAGGCCGTGGTTGAGATAGATATCGACATGGACGAAGAGGTGGCCGCCCACGGGCTGGCCGCCGATGCGGGCGGTGAGCTTGCCGGACTCGCCGAGCTTGAGGTCGACCGTGGTGGCGAAGGAGCCTTCTTTCAGCAAGGGCAGCTTGATGGTGGCGACGCCATTGGCCAGGGTGGCTTGCGATTTCCTGGTTGATGTCGTGGGTGCTGTTGGCCTCAAGGTGGTGAAGCGGAGGGTGCCGCCTGCCAGGTCGGGGCCGGTGAGGGTGGCTTCTTCCTGGGGCGAGCAGGAAGGATTTGGAGGAGGTGAGCCCGTGTTGCTGGCGCCTTGGCGGTTGAGTTGTAACCATGGCGGGGCGGTGACTGAAGCCCATTTCCATAGTCGACGAATCGCGCCCGACATTTCTGTATGGATTAGGCAGTCGAGGTCAAGTTTGAGCGGTTGACGAAATTCCTAACCGACGTCCACGGTAATGCAGGAAGATGCGCAGGTGGTTTGCAGCCACCCAAATAAATGCAAAGTCGAAGCTCCAGTTTTGCGTAGTCGGCCATCGGGAGCATAAAGTGTTTTCGTGTAAGCAAAGACGTGCGTCCTTCCTTCCTCAATGGGACGCGCTGTTTCAACCTTTCTTCCATAGCATGCATATGCCCAGCAAGGATTGCATCTGCGCCGAGGATCAGGTAGTCGTCTTGCTGGAGAAGCACCTCGGAAAACTACCGCCAAGGCGCTCGACCACCGAACGAAATTCTTGCGGGAGTATTTGCCCGAAGCGCCAGTGAACGCAAACCGCTTGCCTTGAAAATTCACTTCGGGACACACGGCGCACAAACCGAGGAAAGATCCGCCTTGAATAATTTGAGGGCTCACAATCGTTCGGTTATCAGCCAAGGCCACAAACTCTCCGAAGAAATTGTGGAGCTGAGTTCGCTCGCTTTCGTCTATTTTTCCGATCGCGTAATACGCTTGTGATCAGGCTGTCGACTTCATCGTATGGCCAGCATGTTCGCAGGTGCTCATGCTCGGCCAGCCATCGCGAAATACCTTGCAGTTCAGCTTCGTTAATGTCGCCATCGCTGATGATGCCTGCCATTAAACCGTGGAGGCGTTGTATATCTGCGGTCGTGGAATCGAAGAAGTCGGTGGAGCGCAATTTCTCGCATAGCCAGAGGATGTTCAGTCGCTCTTCGTTCGTCAGGATGCCATCGGCAATTGCTTCCTCGCACGACGGGCATCAGTTCGGTGAATGGGTGACGATGTCTAACCTCAGCATTATCTCGGAGCCACATATTAATAAAGTTGACTTCAACTTCGTTAATGACGCCGTCAATTGCGACACCTTCAATCAAGCCGATAAGGGAGTTAATGGCCTTTTCTAAACGGCTGCGGCTAGTGAGGCGCAAGTAGGGACGATAGTCAGCATGCATAGGGTGACTCCGGGGTTAGAGCGTAGCGATAGGCTGAGGCAAGGGTTTATTAAGCTTACCTGAAAATTTCAGATGGAATTAAAGACTGGAGAGGAATTTTTCACGGGCGTAGCGTGACTGCGTCAGTGTGCTTGAGCGGCTATGCGCTGTTGATGTTTTAGAGTTGATGCGCTAAGGCAAAAAATCGCTGCGCGATTTTCTTTAGTCAGGCGAATCGGAGAGCCGTTGCGCCCGGAGGCGCAACGTCGCTCGCAGGCTCGCTGCTGCGCGGCTCGAAACCCCTGCTCGCCCCTCGTCCGTGCCGTCCGAGGATTCGATTCCCTCCGCCCAAACAACACCGCATAAAAAAACAGACCCCCCGGCTTTCGCCGGCGGGGTCTTCTTTTTTGTGCGGTGGTGGAGGCGGAGGGAATCGAACCCTCGTCCGCAAGCGCTCTACAGACAGTTCTACATACTTAGCACTATCATTTAATTTAGCCGGGACAACGGGGATGTGCACCCTTTGTACCAGCGAGTTACCTTAAATTTCGGAAGCAACCAAGTAACCCGGTTGAGTCCTAGCCTCTGTAAATGACTCTACTTGCCTTGCGGCCCACCCCAGAGGCGAGGTAGTGTAGAGCTAGCAGCAATTAAGCTGCGAGTGCGTACGAGTTATCGTTTGCAGTTATTGATTTCTGGATGTATTTACGAGGTAACCAGTCCTCGGTATGCCCTGCACTGCTTTACAACCCACGTCGAAACCAGGTCGCCCCCAACGAAACTCCATTGTACTCCAATCGTGGCGGTGTGTAGCGCGTCAGATCGTCCAACGACGGGTATTCGACGGCACGTAAAACGCGTGGGCTGAGAGCCTACGCTGCAGAACCTGAGCTTACTGGCTGTGCGCTTGGCGACTTCGTTACCGACGAAACCGCCGCCGATGATGCCGGCCAGGGTGGCGAGTTTCTTGCCGTTGCCGCCGCCGACCTGGTTGCCGATCAGGCCGCCGATGACGGCGCCGGTGCCGATGCCGACATAGTGTGGCTGGGCGGGCGCCGGAGCCTGGCGGTACACGGTCTGCTGCTGATAATGCGTCACCTGGCGGGCAGGGCGGTGCTCGACGACGCGGCGTTCGACGATGCGCTCGACCACACGCGGCTTGGCGGCGGCGGAGCGGCTTCCTGCTTGACGATCACCATCGGCGCGGCAGGGTTGTTGGCGGACTGGATATAGGTCGTCGTGCCGGGCGCGGCGCTCACCACCATCGGGGCGGCGGTCGGGCGGCGTATGTGCGGTGAGTGGCTGGCCGTTGGCGTACAGCGTCTGGGTCGCGGCTTGCAGCTGGCCGTTCGGCGACCGGGGCGGCCAGTGCATGGCGGTTGGCGTCATGACGGCTTGCGGCTCGGGAGCGCTGCGCGACGAAGGCAGCATGCCGGTGATGGCGGCGGCGCCGGTCAGGCTGACGATGATCACCGACGCGGCTGCGGCGGCCATCAGGGGATGAATGCGGGTGGCGGTTGCGGTGGTGTTCATGGTCTGCTCCATCTGTTGTTGCGTTGTCGATGGAGTCAGATTACGGATTACGACAGTTACACGGTAGACAGAAACCGGTTTCAGTCGTAATCAGATGTAACGTACTCAGGCGGCGGCGCGCACCTGCACCGACGCTGCGCAGCAGTTCCAGCAAGTCGAGCGGCGTGGCGCACAGGAAGTCGGCGCCCCAGGTCGACGGCTCGATCGCGCCGCAATAGCCCCAGGCGCAGGCGACCGTCAGCATGCCCGCCGCGCGGCCGGCTTCGATGTCGCGCAGGTCGTCGCCGACATACCAGCACGGCGCTCGGCGCGATGTCCAGCCGGCGCGCGCCTTCCAGCAGGGGCGCCGGATGCGGTTTCGCCTGCGGCATGGTGTCGCCCGAGACGATGCAGCCGGCGTGGGCCAGGCCGATCTGCGGAATCAGGGGATCGGTGAAGCGCGCCGGCTTGTTGGTGACGACGCCCCAGGCCATGCCGGCGTCCTCGATGCCCTGCAAGAGTGCGTCGACGCCCTCGAACAGACCGCTCTCGACGGCCATGTTCGACTGGTAGCGGTCGAACCACTGGACGCGCAATTCTTCGTAGCCGTCGTCGCCCGGCGCCAGGCCGAAGGCGGCGCCGATCATGCCGCGCGCGCCGGCCGAGGCGGTCGGGCGCAGCACGCTGTAGGGCGTCGGGGCCAGGCCGCGCTCGGTGCGCAGCCAGTTGACGGCGGCGGCGAGGTCGGGCGCGGTGTCGGCCAGCGTGCCGTCGAGGTCGAACAGGACGGCACGCGGTGCCTTGGTCGGAGCAGGGGAGGTCATCGAATCGAAAGCGTCAGAGCAGGCTTGGTGCAGGCCACCATGTAATTCACATCGGTGTCGTTGTTGAGCGAGTAGATCTTGGTCAGCGGATTGTAGGTCAAGCCCTTCATGCCTTCGACCTGCAGGCCGGCGGCGCGCACGAATTGCGACAGTTCGGCCGGGGTCAGGAATTTGCCGTAGTCGTGGGTGCCGCGCGGCAGCATGCGCAGCACGTATTCGGCGCCGATCACGGCCAGCAGATAGGCCTTCGGATTGCGGTTGATGGTCGAGAAGAACAGGTGGCCGCCCGGTTTTACCAGGGCGGCGGCGGCGCGCACGATCGAGGCCGGGTCCGGCACGTGCTCGAGCATTTCCATGCAGGTCACGACGTCGTACTGGCCGGGTTCTTCCAGCGCCATGTCTTCGGCGGCGATCAGCTTGTAGCGCACGTCGACGCCGGATTCCAGGCCATGCAGGTCGGCGACCTTCAGCGCCTTCTTCGACAAGTCGATGCCGGTGACCTTGGCGCCCTTGCGCGCCATCGATTCGGACAGCACGCCGCCGCCGCAACCGATGTCGATCACGTTCTTGCCGGCCAGCGGCGCGCGCGCGTTGATCCATTCCAGGCGCAGCGGGTTGATTTCGTGCAGCGGGCGGAACTCGGAGGTGGGGTCCCACCAGCGGTGGGCCAGCTCGCTGAATTTGCTGATTTCGAGAGGGTCGGCGTTCGTAGTCATAGGTCGGAATAATAGCGGGAAAGTTTGGGCTGCGACGGACGCGATACCGCATGAAACAAGCGCAGGACGAAAAAAAACCCCGCCGCAGCGGGGTTCTTCTGTAGCCCCGAGGGACAGCGATTACTGCTGGCGGCTACGGGTACCGACGACTTCGATCTCGACGCGGCGGTTCTTCGCGCGGCCAGCCGAGCTCTTGTTGTCAGCAACCGGCTGCTTCTCGCCCTTGCCTTCGGTGTAGACGCGGTTGGCGTCGATGCCCTTGCTCTGCAGGTAGGCCTTGACCGATTCGGCGCGGCGGATCGACAGTTTCTGGTTGTAGGCATCGGTGCCGATCGAGTCGGTGTGGCCGACGGCGATGATGACTTCCAGGTTCATGTCGCCCAGCTTCGAGGTCAGCTCGTCGAGCGACTTCTTGCCTTCTGGCTTCAGGACGGCTTTGTCGAAATCGAAGAAGGCGTCAGCCGAGTAGCTCACCTTTTCCGAGGTCGGCACTGGCGCCGGCGGCCGGTGCTGGCGCTGGGGCTGGCGCAGGGCCGGGCTTCGACTGGCGGTGGCGGCGGAGCGACGCACTTGCCGTTTTCGAGCTTTTCAGGTGGAACGCACAGTGGGGCGTCGCAGCCTGGAACGGCATCGGCCGGGGTCCAGTAGCCGGTACGCCAGCACAGGCCGAAAGGATCGCGCGCGATCACGCCGCGGCTGTCCTGGACGTAGGCGCTGTACGGCTTGTTCGCCTGGATGTCGGTCGTCAGCGGCGCATATGGCGGTGCGCTCTGGGCGAACGCACTGCCAGCCATCGCTGCCGAAGCTGCGAGCATGAGGGTTGCAATCTTCTTCATATTTTTAGTTCCTTTCGGTTTTTATATCTTTTCGTTGCGAAACTTTTGCCATTCACGACAACGTAGGCAGAATAATAACATCATTTGCTGCTGTGTTCGTTTCGCATTGTGAAACATGCAATTAACTTCTCGGCCATTTTGCCACATTCGCTATAACAGTACGACCTGCGCTTGCGCAATCGTGGTGCATGATGATACTTGATGCGTTGTTTCTGCGCAACAACTTCAAAGTCGTGCATGCCAGCTTGACGAATGTATTATGACAAGCATGTGTCAGATCAACAATTATGCGCGAAAAAGGCGACGGCCTCGGTCTCTCCGGCAAATCTCGCCCACTGTATAGGTGCATGGTAGAATCATTGGCTAGAACTCATAACCATTAGCCTGAAAGCAATCGACCCGCCCAATGGATCAATTCGCAAAAGAAACAGTTCCAATTTCCCTCGAAGAAGAGATGCGCAAGAGCTACCTCGATTACGCGATGAGCGTGATCGTGGGCCGTGCGCTGCCGGATGTGCGCGACGGCTTGAAGCCGGTGCACCGCCGCGTCCTGTTCTCGATGCACGAGAGTAATTACAACTTCAACCGTCCGTACGTGAAGTGCGCGCGCGTGGTCGGCGACACCATGGGTAAGTACCACCCGCACGGCGACTCGTCGATCTACGACACGCTGGTGCGCATGGCCCAGGATTTCTCGCTGCGCTACACGCTGGTCGACGGCCAGGGCAACTTCGGCTCGATCGACGGCGACAGCGCGGCGGCAATGCGTTACACCGAGTGCCGCCTCGACAAGATCGCCAGCGAACTGCTGGCCGACATCGACAAGGACACGGTCGACTTCCAGCCGAACTATGACGGCAAGGAGAAGGAGCCGACGGTCCTGCCGACCAAGATCCCGAACCTGTTGATCAACGGTTCGTCCGGCATCGCGGTCGGCATGGCGACGAATATTCCGCCGCACAACCTGTCGGAAGTCATCAACGGCGCCCAGCACCTGCTGCGCAACCCGGACTGCACGATCGACGAGCTGATCGAACTGATCCCGGCGCCGGACTTCCCGACCGCCGGCATCATCTATGGCGTCTCGGGCGTGCGCGACGGTTACCGCACCGGCCGCGGCCGCGTCGTGATGCGCGCCAAGACCCACTTCGAAGAATATGGCAAGGATGGCGGCCGCATCGCGATCATCATCGACGAGCTGCCGTACCAGGTGAACAAGAAGTCGCTGCTCGAGCGCATCGCCGAGAACGTGCGCGACAAGAAGCTCGAAGGCATCAGCGACATCCGCGACGAGTCCGACAAGTCGGGCATGCGCGTCGTCATCGAGCTCAAGCGCGGCGAAGTGCCGGAAGTGGTGCTGAACAACCTGTACAAGCAGACCCAGCTGCAAGACACCTTCGGCATGAACATGGTGGCGCTGGTGAATGGCCAGCCGAAGCTGCTGAACCTCAAGCAGATGCTCGAGTGCTTCCTGTCGCACCGCCGCGAAGTCGTCACGCGCCGTACCGTGTTCGAACTGCGCAAGGCGCGCGAACGCGGCCACATGCTCGAAGGCCTGGCGGTCGCGCTGGCCAACATCGACGACTTCATCGCCATCATCAAGGCCGCGCCGACGCCGCCGGTCGCGAAGATGGAACTGATGCAGCGCGCCTGGGATTCGTCGCTGGTGCGCGAAATGCTGCTGCGTACCGCCGAGGGCAGCACCATCGGCGGCATCGACGCCTTCCGTCCCGAGCACCTGCCGAAGCACTACGGCATGCAGGCCGACGGCCTGTACAAGCTGTCGGACGAGCAGGCGCAGGAAATCCTGCAGATGCGCCTGCAGCGCCTGACCGGCCTGGAGCAGGACAAGATCGTCAACGAGTACAAGGAAGTGATGTCGCACATCGCCGACCTGCTCGACATCCTGTCGCGCCCGGAACGCGTGACCACCATCATCAGCGACGAGATGGTGCAGATCAAGAGCGACTACGCCGAGAACGGCAAGGACGCGCGCCGCTCGGTCATCGAGCACAACGCCAGCGACCTCGATACCGAAGACCTGATCACGCCGCAGGACATGGTCGTGACCCTGTCGCACACCGGCTACATGAAGTCGCAGCCGATCGCCGAATACCGCGCGCAAAAGCGCGGCGGACGCGGCAAGCAGGCGATGGCGACCAAGGACGAGGACTGGATCGACCAGCTCTTCATCGCCAATACGCACGACTACATGCTGTGCTTCTCCAACCGCGGCCGCATGTACTGGCTGAAGGTGTGGGAAGTGCCGCAGGGTTCGCGCAATTCGCGCGGCAAACCGATCGTCAACATGTTCCCGCTGCAGGACAACGAGAAGATCACGGTCATCCTGCCGCTGTCGGGCGAGAACCGCACCTTCCCGGAAGACCATTACGTCTTCATGTCGACCTCGCTGGGCACCGTGAAGAAGACGCCGCTGAAGGACTTCAGCAATCCGCGCAAGGCCGGCATCATCGCGGTCGACCTCGATCCGGGCGACTTCCTGATCGGCGCCGCGCTGACCGACGGCCAGCACGACGTGATGCTGTTCTCGGATGCGGGCAAGGCCGTGCGCTTCGACGAGAACGACGTGCGCCCGATGGGCCGCACCGCGCGCGGCGTGCGCGGCATGAACCTGGAAGACGGCCAGAACGTGATCGCGCTGCTGGTGGCCGAGAACGAGCAGCAGTCGGTGCTCACCGCGACCGAGAACGGCTTCGGCAAGCGTACCCCGATCACGGAGTACACCCGCCACGGCCGCGGCACGAAGGGCATGATCGCGATCCAGACCAGCGAGCGTAACGGCAAAGTGGTCGCCGCGACCCTGGTCGACGTGACGACGAGATCATGCTGATCACGACCGGCGGCGTGCTGATCCGCACCCGCGTGTCCGAGATCCGCGAGATGGGCCGCGCCACGCAGGGCGTGACGCTGATCGCGGTCGAAGACGGCACCAAGCTGTCGGGCCTGCAGCGCATCGTCGAGACCGACCTCGAAGAAGTCGAACTCGAAACGCCGCCGGAGTAAGGACAGGCCGGCGATGGTGACGAACCTGTTCGCTCGTCCCGGCTGTTGTCTGTTCCGATCATGCCAGCCGCGGCGTGCGTCCTGCGGGACGCGGCCGCGGCGGCTTTTTTTTATCTTGATTGGTTCCCCATGAAGAAATTCCGTCCTTGCTTTCGCCACCGTCCTTGCCCTGGCAGGCACGCGCGCCCTCGTATGCGGCGCCCGCCGCCGATCCGCAAGTGACCGCCGCCGTGAAGCAGATGTTCGAAGCGATGCGCTACCGTGAAATCATGACGGACATGTACAAGCAGATGGAAGCGAGCATGCCGCCAACATCCGCAGGACGACGACCGCGGCCGTGAATGCCGACACCGCGCCTGATGCGGCGAGCGAAGAAGGCCGCACTGGCCGAGATCGGAACGAAGGCTGCCCGCGCGCCAGCGCCGCGATCCGCACGCCTGTTCCGGGATCCGGCGCTGACCGACGAAATCCTCGAGAGCCATGGTGCCGCTCTACGCGCGCCACTACACGCGTCGACGAAATGCGCCAGCTGAGCGCCTTCTACAAGACCCCGGTCGGCCACAAGATGCTGGCGTCATGCCGCAGTTGATGGCCGAGAGCATGGCCGTCAGCAACCAGGTGCTGTGGAGCCGCGCCTGCAACAAGCTGATGCAGATCGATCGTCGCAAGAACACAACCCTGAACCGACCAGGACCGCGATGACCCAGATGTACAATTTCTCGGCCGGCCCGGCCGTGCTGCCGAAAGACGTGCTGCAACAGGCCGCCGCCGAAATGCTCGACTGGCATGGCAGCGGCATGTCGGTGATGGAGATGAGCCACCGCGGTCCGGAGTTCATTTCGATCTACCAGCAGGCCGAAGCCGACCTGCGCGAGCTGCTGGCCGTGCCCGCCAACTACAAGATCCTGTTCATGCAGGGCGGGGGACTGGGCCAGAACGCCGTCATTCCGCTTGAACCTGCTGGGCCGCGTGGCATGCGCCGGCCACCATCGATTTCGTGCACACCGGTTCCTGGTCGGGCAAGTCGATCAAGGAAGCGGCGCGCTACGCGCAGGTGAACGTCGCCGCCTCGAGCGAAGCCGAGCGTTTTACCCGCGTGCCGGCGCCGGACACGTGGAAGCTGACCGAGGGCGCCGCTTACCTGCACGTCTGCACCAACGAAACCATCGACGGCGTCGAGTACAACTTCGTGCCGCGCGCGCTCGACGGCGTGCCGGTCGTGGCCGACATGTCCTCGCACATCCTGTCGCGCGTGATCGACGTGTCGCAGTACGGCGTGATCTTCGCCGGCGCGCAGAAGAACATCGGTCCGGCCGGCCTGACGCTGGTGATCGTGCGCGAGGACCTGCTGGACTACGCGCTGCCGATCTGCCCGTCCGCCTTCCACTGGAAGAACGTGGCCGAGCACGAATCGATGTTCAATACGCCGCCGACCTATGCGATCTATATCGCCGGGCTCGTGTTTGCGCACCTGTAAAGGCGCAGGGTGGCGTGGCGGCGATGGAAGCGCGTAATATCGAGAAGGCGCGCCTGCTGTACGACGCGCTCGACCGCGACGATTTCTACAGCAACCGCGTCGACGTTTCATGTCGCTCGCGCATGAATATCCCGTTTTATTTACGCGACGAATCACTGAATGAATCATTCCTGGCCGGCGCGAAAGCGCGCGGGCTGCTGCAGCTGAAGGGCCACAAGTCCGTCGGGGGTATGCGGGCATCGATCTACAATGCGATGCCGATCGAAGGGGTGCAGGCCCTGGTCGATTATTTGAACGAGTTTGCGGGACGGTAAATTCACATCGGCCGTTGTGTACCGCAGGACACGCCAACAATCAGCATTCAATCAACCACCATGACAGACAAACTCACCCCCCTGCGCCAACAGATCGATGCCATCGACGCGCAAATCCTGGACCTGCTCAGCCAGCGCGGCCGCATCGCCCAGGAAGTCGGCCACGTCAAAGCCGAAACCGACGCCCCCGTGTTCCGCCCCGAGCGCGAAGCGCAGGTGCTGCGCGGCGTCGCCGAGCGCAATCCCGGGCCGCTGAAGAACAGCGACGTCCAGACCATCTTCCGCGAAGTGATGTCCGCCTGCCGCGCGCTGGAAAAGCGCGTCACCGTCGCCTATCTCGGCCCGGCCGGCACCTTCAGCGAGCAGGCCGTGTACCAGCAGTTCGGCAGCGCCGTGCATGGCTTGCCCTGCGCCTCGATCGACGAAGTGTTCCGCGCCACCGAAGCGGGCACCGCCGACTTCGGCGTGGTCCCGGTCGAGAACTCGTCCGAAGGCGCGATCAACCGCACCCTCGACCTGCTGCTGGCGACCACCACCCTGATCAGCGGCGAAGTCTCGATCCCGGTCCACCACAGCCTGATGACGAAGACCGGCAGCATGGACGGCGTGACCGTCGTCTGCGCCCACTCGCAGGCGCTGGCCCAGTGCCAGGTCTGGCTCAACCTGCACCACCCGAACGTGGAACGGCGCGCCGTCGCCTCGAACGCCGAAGCGGCGGTCATGGCCAGCAAGGATCCGACGATCGCCGCGATCGCCAGCGAGATGGCCGGCGAGCAGTATCAGCTGGGCGTGGTGCAGGCCCACATCCAGGACGATCCGCACAACCGCACCCGCTTCGTCGTCATCGGCAGCCTGGAAACCGGCCGCTCGGGCCGCGACCGCACCTCGCTGGTGCTGGCCGTGCCGAACAAGGCCGGCGCCGTCTACAAGCTGCTCGCGCCGCTGGCCACGCACGGCGTGTCGATGACGCGCTTCGAGTCGCGCCCGGCGCGCATCGGCACCTGGGAGTATTACTTCTATGTCGACGTCGAAGGCCACCGCCAGGACGAACCGGTCGCGCGCGCGCTCGAAGAGCTGCACGACAACGCCGCCTTTTTCAAGCTGCTGGGTTCCTACCCGGTCGGCCTCTAATTCACTTATTTGAGTCAAGAACATGTCGAAATTCGGTCCAGAGTACGTCCGCGCCATCGCCCCTTACCAGGCCGGCAAACCCATCGCTGAAGTCGCCCGCGAATACGGCCTCGACGAAGCCAACATCGTCAAGCTCGCCTCCAACGAAAACCCGTTCGGCGTGCCCGCGTCGAGCCAGGCCGCGATGGCGCAAGGCCGCCGCCGACCTCGGTCGCTACCCGGACGCCAACGGCTTCGACCTGAAGGCGGCGCTGGCCGCACGCTACGACGTCCCGGCCGACTGGATCACGCTCGGCAACGGCAGCAACGACATCCTCGAGATCGCCGCCCACGCCTTCGTGCAAAAGGGCGAGTCGGTCGTCTTCGCCCAGTATTCGTTCGCGGTCTACGCGCTGGCCACGCAGGGCGTCGGCGGGCGCGCGATCGTCGTCCCGGCCGTGAACTACGGCCACGATTTGACGGCGATGGCCGCCGCCATCGAGCCGGACACGCGCCTGGTGTATGTGGCGAACCCGAACAACCCGACCGGCACCTTCATTGGCGCCGACGAGATCGAAGCCTTCCTCAAGCAGGTGCCGGGCAACGTCGTCGTCGTGCTCGACGAGGCCTATAACGAATACCTGGCGCCCGAGTACCAGTTCGAGTCCGCCGACTGGGTGCGCAAATACCCGAACCTGATCGTCTCGCGCACCTTCTCGAAGGCCTATGGCCTGGCCGGCCTGCGCGTCGGCTTCGCCATCGCCCAGCCCGAGGTGACCGACCTGATGAACCGCATCCGCCAGCCCTTCAACGTCAATTCGCTGGCCCAGGCGGCGGCGGTCGCGGCGCTGAACGACAAGGCAGTTCCTGGAAAAGGGCGCGCGCAACAACGCCGAAGGCTACAAGCAGATGACGGCCGCCTTTGACGAGCTCGAGCTCGAGTACGTGCCGTCCTTCGGCAACTTCGTGCTGGTGCGCGTGGGCGACGACGACGGCGCCGGCGCGCGCGTGAACGTGGCGCTGCTCAAGCAGGGCGTGATCGTGCGTCCGGTGGGCGCCTACGGCTTGCCGCAGTGGCTGCGCATCTCGATCGGCCTGCCGCAGGAGAACGCGACCTTCATCGAGGCGTTGAAGAAGGCCTTGTCCTAATGCTGGGCAAGGTCGTCGTCGTCGGCGTCGGGCTGATCGGCGGCTCGTTCGCGCTGGCGCTCAAACAGGCCGGCGCCGCGCGCCAGGTCGTCGGCATGGGGCGCTCGCAAGAAGCACTGGCGCGCGCGCTCGAACTGGGCATCGTCGACAGCATCACCGATTCGGCGCAAGTAGCGATGGCCGGCGCCGACCTGGTGCTGCTGGCCGCGCCGGTGGCGCAGACCGGCCCCATCCTGGCCGCATTGCTGCCGTACCTGGAGCCGGGCACCGTCGATCACCGACGCCGGCAGCACCAAGTCCGACGTCGTGGCCTCGGCCCGCGCGGCGCTGGGCGACAAGGTGCGGCAGTTCGTGCCGGCCCACCCGATCGCCGGACGCGAATCGAACGGCCCGGATGCGGCCATTTCCCGACCTCTACCAGGGCAAGAAGGCCGTCATCACGCCGCTGCCGGAGAACGCCGCGGGCGACGTCGGCCTGGTCGCCGCCGCCTGGCGCCTGTGCGGCGCCGTCATCCACACCCTCACGCCGGAGCAGCACGACCGCGTGTTCGCCGCCGTCAGCCACCTGCCGCACCTGCTCGCCTTTGCGCTGGTCGACGACATCGCCAACAAGCCGCATGCGGACCAGCTGTTCCAGTACGCCGCCAGCGGCTTTCGCGACTTCACCCGGATCGCCGGCTCCTCGCCCGAAATGTGGCGCGACATCAGCCTGGCCAACCGCGATGCGCTGCTCACCGAGCTCGATGCATATCTGGCACAATTGACAGCATTGCGCGGACGGCTGGCCGCAGGCGACGGCGCCGGTATCGAAGCCATCTATACGAATGCGCAGCGCGCGCGCCGCGCCTGGAGCGAGGCCATCGAGACGGCCGAGCCCGCGCCACCACAGATCCAGGAACCAGAATGACGCAGCAAAAACCGAAACACTACCCCCAGCACATCGACCTCGAGCCCGTGATGCACGTCGAGGGCACGGTGCGCCTGCCGGGCTCGAAAAGCATCTCGAACCGCACGCTGCTGCTCGCCGCCCTGAGCCAGGGCCAGACCACGATCCACGACCTGCTGGCCTCGGACGACACCATGGTCATGCTGGGCGCGCTGCGCTCGCTCGGCATCCGGTGGGACGAGATCGACGAGCGCACGATCGTCGTGCACGGCAACGGCGGCGCGCTGCCGGTGGGCGAGGCCGACCTCTTCATGGGCAATGCCGGCACCGCGATCCGTCCGCTGACGGCGGCGCTGGCCGTGATCGGCGGCGACTACACGCTGCACGGCGTCTCGCGCATGCACGAGCGTCCGATCGGCGACCTGGTCGACGCCCTCAACGAGATCGGCGCGCAAATCGAATACACGGGAGAGCAGGGCTTTCCGCCGCTGCGCATTCGCCGTGGCCACATTCATGCGAACCGCATGTCGGTGCGCGGCAACGTGTCGAGCCAGTTCCTGACCGCCTTGTTGATGAGCTGCGCCGCTGATGGCGCGCGGCCACGCGGTGACGATCGACGTCGTCGGCGAACTGATCTCCAAGCCGTATATCGAAATCACGCTGAACCTGATGCGCCGCTTCGGCGTCACGGTCGAGCAGAACGGCTGGGCCTCGTTCACGGTGCAGCCCGGCCAGCATTACGTCTCGCCCGGGCAGCATCCACGTCGAGGGCGATGCTTCGTCGGCCTCCTACTTCCTGGCGGCCGGCGCGATCGGCGGCGGTCCGGTGCGGGTCGAGGGCGTGGGGCAGGACAGCATCCAGGGCGACGTGCGCTTTGCCGACGCGCTGGAGCGGATGGGCGCGATCGTCACGCGCGGCGAGAACTGGATCGAGGCGCGCGGGAATGGCGTATTGAAAGCCATCGACGCCGACTTCAACCATATTCCGGATGCGGCGATGACGATCGCGGTGGCGGCGCTGTATGCCGACGGCCCGAGCACGCTGCGCAACATCGCCAGCTGGCGCGTGAAAGAGACCGACCGCCTGGCGGCGATGGCGATCGAACTGCGCAAGGTCGGCGCGACGGTGGAGGAGGGCGCGGACTACATCCGCATCACGCCGCCCGAGGAACTGCTGCCGGCCACCATCGACACCTACGACGACCACCGGATGGCGATGTGCTTTTCGCTGGCCTCGCTGGACGGCGCGGCGCGGCGCGGCAACGCGATGCGCATCAACGATCCGAAATGCGTCGCCAAGACCTTCCCCGATTATTTCGAAGCGTTTGCCGGCATCGCCCGCAACGAATTGTTTTAAATGCGTGTTTTAACAAGAGGTAAATAATGCCCAATTCCCATATCCCCGTCATCACGATCGACGGCCCGACCGCCTCCGGCAAGGGCACGGTCGCCGCGCGCGTCGCCGACCGCATCGGCTACCACCTGCTCGACTCGGGCGCGCTGTACCGCCTGACGGCGCTGTCCGCCATGCGCGCGGGCGTGTCGCTCGACGACGAACAGGCGGTGGCGCAGCTGGCGGAACAGCTGCCGGCAACCTTTTCGAACGGCGATATTTTCCTCGGCGGCGAGGAAGTCGGGCGAGCTGATCCGGGCCGAGGAAGTCGGCAACAACGCCTCGAAAATCGCGGCGTTTCCGAGCGTGCGCCAGGCGCTCTACGCCCTGCAGCTGGGCTTTCGCCAGGCGCCGGGCCTGGTGGCCGACGGGCGCGACATGGGGACCGTGATTTTCCCCAACGCACGCCTCAAAGTGTTTCTCACCGCCAGCGTCGAAGCGCGGGCTGAGCGGCGATATAAGCAATTGATTGGCAAAGGGATTTCTGCTAATATGGAAGGTCTGCTGGCTGATTTGCAGGCGCGCGACGAGCGCGATACCCATCGCACCGTCGCCCCGCTCGTCGCTGCGGAAGGCGCGTACATCCTCGATACGTCGGACATGACGGTCGATGAGGCGGTGGAGCAAGTGCTCCATTGGCACACTCTGTTGTATGCGTCCTGTAAGTGTTGTAAAAGTGCCCCTGTGCGTGGTTTGCCGGGGGTGTTGTATCAACCTGACCCAGTTCAGGATCGCACTATCGACGGTCCTGCTGGCTAACTCGTAAATAACCTATGTCTACTGCAACTACCCAAGATTCCGGTATGGAAAGCTTTGCCGCCCTGTTTGAAGAGTCGCTGTCGCGTCAAGACATGCGCTCGGGCGAAGTCATCTCCGCCGAAGTCGTGCGTCTGGATCACAACTTCGTGATCGTCAACGCCGGCCTGAAATCTGAAGCATTCATTCCAATCGAAGAATTCAAGAATGACCAGGGCGAACTGGAAGTCGCAGTTGGCGACTTCGTTTCCGTGGCCATCGAATCGCTGGAAAACGGTTTCGGCGATACCATCCTGTCGCGCGACAAGGCCAAGCGCCTGGCATCGTGGCTGGCTCTGGAAAAAGCAATGGAATCGGGCGAGATCGTCACCGGTACCGTCAACGGTAAAGTCAAAGGCGGCCTGACCGTCCTGACCAACGGCATCCGCGCATTCCTGCCGGGTTCGCTGGTCGACACCCGTCCGGTCAAGGACACCACCCCGTTCGAAGGCAAGACCCTGGAATTCAAGGTCATCAAGCTCGACCGCAAGCGTAACAACGTCGTCCTGTCGCGCCGCGCCGTCATCGAAGCTTCGATGGGCGAAGAGCGCCAGAAGCTGATGGAAACCCTGAAAGAAGGCACCGTGGTTACCGGCGTCGTCAAGAACATCACCGACTACGGCGCGTTCGTGGACCTGGGTGGCATCGACGGCCTGCTGCACATCACCGACCTGGCATGGCGTCGCGTGCGTCACCCGTCGGAAGTGCTGTCGGTTGGCCAGGAAATCACCGCCAAGGTCCTCAAGTACGATCAGGAAAAGAACCGCGTCTCGCTGGGTGTCAAGCAGCTGGGCGACGACCCATGGACCGGCCTGTCGCGTCGTTACCCACAGAGCACCCGCCTGTTCGGTAAAGTCACGAACCTCACCGACTACGGCGCGTTCGTCGAAGTCGAGCAGGGCATCGAAGGCCTGGTGCACGTGTCGGAGATGGACTGGACCAACAAGAACGTGGCCCCGAACAAAGTCGTCCAGCTCGGCGACGAAGTCGAAGTCATGGTCCTGGAAATCGACGAAGAGCGTCGCCGTATCTCGCTGGGCATGAAGCAGTGCAAAGCGAACCCATGGGACGACTTCGGCATGACCCACAAGAAGGGCGACAAAGTCCGTGGTTCGATCAAGTCGATCACCGACTTCGGCGTGTTCATCGGCCTGCCAGGCAACATCGATGGCCTGGTGCACCTGTCGGACCTGTCGTGGACCGAAGCCGGCGAAGAAGCTGTCCGCCGCTTCAAGAAGGGTGACGAGCTGGAAGCCGTCGTCCTGGCCATCGATGTCGAGCGCGAGCGTGTTTCGCTGGGCGTCAAGCAACTGGAAGGCGACCCGTTCAACAACTTCGCAGCCATGAACGACAAGGGTTCGCTGGTGACCGGTACCGTCAAGTCGGTCGAGCCTAAAGGCGCCGTCATCGCCCTGAGCGAAGAAGTCGAAGGCTACCTGCGCGCTTCGGAAATCTCGCGTGACCGCGTTGAAGATGCCGGCACCCACCTGAAAGTGGGCGACAGCGTCGAAGCACTGGTCATCAACATCGATCGCAAGGCTCGCAGCATCCAGCTGTCGATCAAGGCGAAAGACAATGTCGAGACCCAGGAAGCGATGAGCAAGCTGTCGACCTCGAGCGACAGCAATGCCGCATCGGGCACCACCAGCCTGGGCGCGCTGCTCAAGGCCAAGTTCGATAATAAGAACTAAGCAAGAACTAATCGGTTCAACTGAGGCGACCAGATGACAAAGTCCGAGCTGATTGCACGACTGGCTGAGCGTTATTCTCAGCTGGTCGCGAAAGATGCGGAGTACGCAGTCAAGACCATCCTCGACGCGATGACCAACGCCCTGGCGACCGGTCAGCGCATCGAGATCCGTGGTTTCGGCAGCTTTGCCCTGAACAGCCGTCCGCCCCGCATCGGCCGCAACCCGAAGTCCGGCGACAAGGTGATGGTGCCCGAAAAACGGGTGCCCCACTTCAAGCCGGGCAAGCAGTTGCGCGAACGGGTCGACGCGATGGTCGGGCAACCGATCATCGAAGACTGAGTCGTCTGCCACGTGCAGGCACAGAGAACGGCATCCTCGCGGATGCCGTTTTTTTATGCCCGTGAAAACCCCGTCGCTTTGAAATAACCGCTCAGATATGCGACACTGCGCCTTTGCATCCCCCACCGCCAGGCCCACCAGATGAAATTCGTCTCCACCATCGCGGGATTTATCCTGTTCGTCCTGTTTTTCGGCTTCGCGCTGAAAAACACCCAGGAAGTCGACCTGCACTTTTTCCTCGGTTACGAACTGCGCGGCCCGCTCGTGCTGATGCTGCTGGCCTTTTTCATCGCCGGCGCCGCCCTCGGCATCCTGGCCCTGACGCCGACCGTGTTCCGCCACCGGCGCGAAGCATCGCAGCACAAGAACACCGTGCAGGCCTTGCAGAGCGTGGCCGGCACCGGAACCGCCCAGCCGGCCGCGGATGCCGTCGCTCCCCGCTAATCAACATCAAGAACAACAACAATGGAATTTGAAATCTGGTGGCTGCTCGCCGTCCCCATCTTCTTTGGCCTCGGCTGGATCGCCGCCCGGGTCGACATCAAGCAACTCCTGTCCGAATCGCGCACCCTGCCGCGGGCCTATTTCAAGGGCCTGAACCTGCTGCTGAACGACCAGCCCGACAAGGCCATCGACGCCTTCATCGAGATCGTCACGCTCGATCCTGAAACGGCCGACATGCACTTCGCGCTCGGCAACCTGTTCCGCCGCCGCGGCGAAATCGAACGCGCCATCCGCGTCCACCAGAACCTGCTGGCGCGTCCCGACCTGCCGCTCGACCAGCGCGCCCAGGCCCAGTACGAACTCGGCATGGACTACCTGAAGGCCGGCCTGCTGGACCGCGCGGAAGAAACCTTCAATAGCCTGGTCGAAGGCAGCTACAGCGTGCAGGCCGCAGCGCGCGCTGCTGGAAATCTACCAGCGCGAAAAGGAATGGAGCCGCGCGATCGATGCCGCCGCGCGGCCTGCAATCCTCGGGCGCCGGCGCGCGCCAGAAGGAAATCGCCCAGTTCTATTGCGAGCTGGCCCAGGATGCCCTGGTGCAGCAGCGACCTGGCCGACGCCATGGCCCTGCTCGACAAAGGCCCTGCACGCCGACCGCAACAGCGTGCGCGCGACGATGCTGCTGGGCGACGTGCTGCTGGCGCAGGGCGACGTCGAAGGCGCGATCGCCACCTGGAAGCGCGTCGAGCAGCAAAGCGTGCCGCACGTGGCGCTGGTGGCCGGGCGCCTGATGGATGGCTTCCGCCGCGTCGGCCGCCCGCAGGAAGGCGTCAACCTGCTGCGTTCCTACCTCGCCGAAGCCTCGTCGATCGACCTGATCGAAGTCGTCTTCAAGGCCGTGATCGAACTCGACGGCGTCGACGCTGCCAAACAACTGGTGCTCGACGAGCTGCGCCGCAATCCGACCTTGCTCGGCCTGGACAAGCTGCTGGAGGCGCGCCTGATGGACGCGCCGGCGCATATCTGGGAAGAGCTGTCGATGGTGAAGAACCTGATCCACGGCTACACGGCGAAGCTGGCGCGCTACCAGTGCAGCCACTGCGGCTTCAAGGCGCGCCAGTATTATTGGCAATGCCCGGGCTGCAGCCGCTGGGAGACCTATCCGCCGCGCCGCACCGAAGAACTCAATGTGATGAATTAAGAGCACGACCAGCCCATGACGACCGCTACCCCGATCCGCCTGCTCGACGGCGCAGACTATCTCCACACCGCCGCCCCGCGCCTGGACAACGTGCGCATGCTCGTCGTCGGCGACGTCATGCTCGACCGCTACTGGTTCGGCGAGGTCTCGCGCATCTCGCCGGAAGCGCCGGTGCCGGTGGTGCGCATCGAGCGCCGCGAAGAGCGCCTCGGGCGGCGCGGCC
Source organism: uncultured beta proteobacterium (assembly GCA_963729765.1). GTDB lineage: Bacteria > Pseudomonadota > Gammaproteobacteria > Burkholderiales > Burkholderiaceae_D > Telluria. The sequence goes on from CAVSPL010000010.1 coordinate 73,782, forward strand.
AACGTCGCGCGCAACGCGGCCGCGCTGGGCGCCCACAGCGGCCTGCTGGGCGTGGTCGGGGCCGACGAGGCCGGCGCCTCGGTCGAAGCGCTGCTGCGCGACTCCAGCATCCACAGCTACCTGAAGCGCGACGAAGCCATCTCCACCATCATCAAGCTGCGCGTCATCGGCCGCCAGCAGCAGATGGTGCGCATCGACTTCGAGGACGCGCCTTCCGAGACCGTCCTGCGCGACAAGCTGACCCAGTTCAAGGCGCTGCTGCCGGACTTCGACGTGCTGATCTTCTCCGACTACAACAAGGGCAGCCTGGTCAACGTGGCGGAGATGATCCGCGCCGGCGCGCGCCGCCGGCAAGATCGTGATGGTCGACCCGAAGGGCGACGATTTCTCGCCCTACGCGGGCGCCAGCATGCTCACGCCGAACAAATCGGAGCTGCAAGCGCATTGTCGGCAACTGGAAGAGCGAGGAGCAGCTGACCGCCAAGGCGCAGGCGCTGCGCGTCGAGCTGGGGCTGGACACGCTGCTGCTGACGCGTTCGGAAGAGGGCATGAGCCTGTACACGGAAACCGAGGTGCTGCACGTGAACGCCGATGCGCGCGAAGTGTTCGACGTCTCCGGCGCCGGCGACACGGTGATTGCGACCATGGCCGCCATGCTCGGCGCCGGCGCGCCGCTCGACGTGGCGCTGGCCACCGCCAACCGCGCCGGCGGCATCGTGGTCGGCAAGCTCGGTACCGCGACCGTCACGCGCGAGGAGCTGTTTCCGGGCTAGTGCGCGCTTGATGCAAATCGTCGAGGCCATGTCAACATTCTCGACGCTCGCGCGTTAAGGCTGTATGGACAGCACCCGCTGCCATTTTCCCGAATGGAGACACTCGATGATCAAGAAACTGATGCTTGCTATTGCCATGCTGGTCGCCTCGACCAGCTTCGCGTTCGCCCAGGTCGACGTCAACAAGGCCGATGCCGCCGCGCTCGACGCCGTGAAGGGTGTGGGTCCGACCATGTCGAAAGCGATCCTGGCGGAACGCAGCAAGGGCGAGTTCAAGGACTGGGCCGACTTCCAGAAGCGCGTCAAGGGCGTGGGCGACAAGACCGCCGTCAAGCTGTCCCAGGCGGGCCTGCAGGTGAACGGCAAGGCCAAGGACGGCGCCCCCGCCAAGGCGGAAGCCAAGGCGGAAGCCAAGATGGCGCCAAGGCCGACGCCAAGGCGGCAGCCAAGCCTGAAATGAAGGCCGAAGCCAAGCCTGAAGCGAAGGCCGATGCCAAGACCGCCAAGACGCCGGCGCCGAAAGACACCAAGGCCAAGCCGGCCGAAGCCAAGACCATGTAACAGCGCGGAAGGCGCGCATGCCGCCCGTGGTATTTTTGCATGTAAGTACTGCAAGAAGCCGCAGGGGGCATGAGAAGATAGGAGATCGAAAGCAACGATTTCCAAGGACCCTCATGCCCCGCATCCGCATCGCCGCCGGCCTCGTCGCCGGTCTGTTCGCCGCCGCTTCCCACGCCGCACCCGCCTCCCCAGCCAGTCCCGACCTTACCCGCCACCAGCCGCAGATCGACAAGATCGTCGCCGAGATTTCGTCGAAGCGCATCGAGAACTACGTGAAGAAGCTGGTCAGCTTCGAGACGCGCCACACGATGTCGGACACGACCTCGCGAGACGACCGGCATCGGCGCCGCGCGGCGCTGGATCAAGGCGGAGCTGGAGCGCTGCGGCGCCGGCACCAGCCTGCAGGTCGCTTTCGACAGCCATATCGCGCCGGTCTCGGCCCGCATCTCGCGTCCGACCGAGATCGTCAACGTCGTCGCCACGCTGCCGGGCACCCAGGACGCCTCGAAAGAGCGCCTGTACGTGGTCAGCGGCCATTACGACTCGCGCAACACCGACGTGATGGACGCGGCCGGCAATGCGCCGGGCGCGAACGACGACGCCTCGGGCACGGCCGCCGTGATGGAGATGGCCTGCGTGATGGCCAAATACAAATTCGACGCGACCCTGGTCTTCATGACGGTCGCCGCCGAAGAGCAGGGCCTGCTCGGCGCCGGCCACTGGGCGAAGCAGGCGCGCGAGAAGAACCTGAACGTGGCCGGCATGTTCACCAACGACATCATCGGCAGCTCGCGCGCCGACGATGGCCGCGTCGACAACAAGCAGGTGCGCCTGTTCGCGCAAAGCATCCCGGCGACCAAAGAGATGAGCGAGGCCGTGCGCCAGCTGGTCGCGACCGGCGGCGAGAACGATTCGATCTCGCGCCAGCTCGCGCGCCACGTGAAGGAGCAGGGCGAGCGTTACGTGAAGGGCTTCAAGGTCAGCGTGATCCAGCGCCATGACCGCTACCTGCGCGGCGGCGACCACATGCCTTTCCTGGAGCAGGGCTTCGCCGCGCTGCGCTTCACCGAGCCGAACGAGGACTTCGCGCACCAGCACCAGAACCTGCGCACCGAGAACGGCAAAGTCTATGGCGACCTGACCGACTTCGTCGACTACGACTACACGGCCAAGGTGGCCAAGGTGAACGCGGCGGCACTGGCCACGCTGGCCCTGGCGCCAGGCGCACCGGCAGGCGTCAAGGTCCGCACCGACAAGCTGGTGAACGACTCGACGCTGGTGTGGCAGGCCAATCCGGAGCCGGACCTCGCCGGTTACCGCATCGTCTGGCGCGAGACGACCGCGGCGGGGTGGCAGGGTGCCAAGTTCGTCGGCAACGTGACCGAGGCGACTGTCAATCTGTCGAAGGACAATTACTTCTTCGGCGTGCAGGCGGTCGACAAGGACGGCAACGTCAGCGTCGCCACCTATCCGGCGCCGCTGCGCTGATTGCCCGCGCGTCAGTTCGACCGGATGCGTTGCCGCGTGGATCGATCCCGTCGCGGCCTGTCGTACCGCACGCTCTCCACGTGCGTTCGTCCGGATTAGAATGGCAGCTTAAAGAACTGCAAGAGAGCAAGCATGGCCTATAAAACCATCGAAGATACGATCGGCAATACCCCGCTGGTGCAGCTGGTGCGCCTGGGCGGAGCGGACGCTGCCGCGCGCAATAACGTCATCCTGGGTAAGCTCGAGGGCAACAACCCGGCCGGCTCCGTCAAGGACCGCGCCGCGATGTCGATGCTCAAGAATGCCGAGGAACGCGGCCAGATCAAGCCGGGCGATACCATCATCGAGGCGACCTCCGGCAATACCGGCATCGCGCTGGCGATGGCCGCTGCGATCCGCGGCTACAAGATGATCCTCCTGATGCCGGATAACCTCTCGGTCGAGCGGCGCCAGAGCATGGCCGCCTATGGCGCGCAGATCGTGCTGACGCCGAAGACCGGCGGCATGGAATACGCGCGCGACATGGCCGACCAGATGCAAAAGGAAGGCCAGGGCATCATCCTCGACCAGTTTGCCAACCAGGACAATCCGCGCGCCCATTACGAGACCACGGGGCCGGAAATCTGGCGCGACACCGACGGGCGCATCACGCATTTCGTCAGCGCCATGGGCACCACCGGCACCATCATGGGCGTGTCGCGCTACCTGAAGGAACAGAACGAGGCGGTGCGCATCATCGGCGCCCAGCCGGAAGAAGGCTCGTCGATTCCCGGCATCCGCAAGTGGCCGCAAGCCTACATGCCGAAGATCTTCGACAAGTCGCGCGTCGACCAGGTGGAGAACGTCAGCCAGGCGGCAGCCGAGCAGATGGCGCGCCGGCTGGCGGTCGAAGAGGGGATTTTCTGCGGCATCTCGGCCGCCGGCGCCTGCGAAGTGGCGCTGCGCGTGTCGCAGACCGTGGAGAATGCGACGATCGTGTTCATCGTCTGCGACCGCGGCGACCGCTACCTGTCGACCGGGGTGTTCCCGGCGTGATGTAACGGGCAGGCACGACAAAGGGGCGATCGGATCGCCCCTTTTTTACGTCCACGATTCTCTTGCAGCCGCGCATGACCGGCCGGCCGCGAGAGAATGCGTGAGTATTACTCGCCGCTCGACGCCGAAGGCGATGCGCCTTCTTTTGGCTTGAACTGCTTGTCGCTGATGCGGAACTTGTTGCGGCGGTCGCCCATCAGGTAGCGCAGGTCGCGAATCGACAGGTCGCTCACTTCGTGCATGCGGATCAGGAGCGATGCGCCGACCGGCAGGCGGTGGTGGCGAATCTTCGAGATGACTGGCGGCGCAACTTCCAGGGCGCGCGACAGGGCTGCGTCGTTCTTCAGGCGCAGGTTCTCGATCAGGGTATCCAGCAGACGGTTCGGGTTGTATTGCAACAGTTCATCCGACTCCGCATCGCTGCTCATATCAATGCCGACTTGGTTTGTCATGATCTCAAAAATTCCTATGTGGGTTACGGAAAGTTGCTTGCGGCGTTTCGGTTCCGGAAGTTCTTTCGAAAAAATCTACTCAATTGTACAACTAATTCGGGCTCTAGTACTTATGAGCAATAGAATTCGGTGCCAAACCTCGGCTCTGTTGTCTAATCGCAACAATAGCCGCAATGCAATTCTCTCACAAACTCACGAGAAAAATAATTGTTTTTTAATTAAATTTAAGTTTAGAGGAAACAGAAGTTGCGCGCCACACGTTTCAGAATGATATGCACAAATACTAACAATATCGGGGGTATGCCGCACACCTGAATGTTTCCATACAGTACAGAAACCGGGTGGGGATGGGATACACCGGGGGAGTACCCCGGTATAAATGACGCTGCCCGGAGGAAAAACAGGGGCAGCGGCGTTACAGGTTGTTACAAAACTGTCAGCTTTACAATGCCTGGGCGGCGCGTGCCTCGCGCACGGCGCGGCCCGAGGTCGATCACCGACATTGCGTAAAAATAACTACGGTTATATTTGGTGATGGCAAAGAAGTTATCGTTCGCCACCCAGTATTCGGTCGGCTCGGCGCCGTTTTGCAGGTCGACCAGGCCATACAGGCGACCCGGGGGCGGCACGGCGGGGAAGACGACGCCGGCCGCTTCCAGCTCGTCCGGCGCGCAGGGTCGCCGCCAGGCCGCGGCCCAGCAGCGGCTCCCAGGCGCGGTGCGCGGCGACGTCGACCGGGATCACGGCCGGCCCGGTATCGCCCGGCTTCCAGCCATGCGCGATCAGGAAGTTGGCGACGCTGCCGATCGCGTCCGAGGTCGAGTTGCGCAGGTCGATGTGGCCGTCGCCGTCGAAGTCGACGCCGTACTTCAGCACGTTCCCTGGCATGAACTGCGGCAGGCCGACCGCGCCGGCGAAGGAGCCGAGCAGCGTGAACGGGTCGATGTTTTCATGGCGCGCCAGCAGCAGGGTGTTTTCCAGCTCGCTGCGGAAGAATTCGCTGCGCGCGGCCTTGTTCGGCGCCTCCGGATAGGCGAAGGCCAGCGTGGTGAGGGTGTCGAGTACGCGGAAGCGTCCGGTGTCGCGCCCGTACACGGTTTCGACGCCGATGATGCCCACCAAGATCTCGGCCGGCACGCCGTAGGTCGCTTCGGCGCGCGCCAGCGCGACCGCGTTCTCGTTCCAGAAGCGCAGGCCGGCATTGATGCGGATCGGCTCGATGAAGCGCTCGCTGTAGGCCTGCCAGTTCTTCGGCTTGCCCGGCGGCGCCGGTTTTACCAGCTGCACGGCGGACTCGACGAAGCGCACCTGGCGCATCTGGTTCTCCAGTGCGGCGCGGTCGAAACCGTGCTTCGCGACCATCTCGTCGATGAAGTCGCGCATCGGCCTGCCATTCGCTGAAATTGACCTGTTCGCCGGCGTAGTCGATCGTCGGACACGGCGGCCGCCGCTGCTACGGCAGCGGCCGGGGCCAGCGCCTTCTTTGCCTTGGGCGCGGGTTTGGCCGGGGCCTTTGCCTTGGCCTTGGCGGCTTGGCTTTCACGTCTTGGCCTTGGCCGGCGCATGCCTGGCGGCGGCGTGGACGTCGGGGTGGATGGCTGCTGCAAAAACGAGTGCTGCAAAAAGTGGTACGTACTGTTTCATCTAACTTGCGAAAGTAAGCGCTTCAGGATCGGGGTCGGGGCCGGATGCGTGCCGCTCTGGCGCGGCGCGTAACGCCAGGCGCTGTAACGGTCGAGGAACTCGCACGCGGCCGCTTGCGCGGGTGGGGCGAGGGAGGCCGCGGCGCGAATGCGCGCAGCGTAGCCGTTCGGGCCTTCATCTGCCGAGCGCGCCAGTCCCAGCCGGGCCAGGCGCGAACACAGGGCCGAGTATAGCGCATCGACCGGATCGGTTTCCCGGCGGCGCAGCAAGAATCGCCACAGCAGCAACAGACTTGCCAGGATGGCCAGCACGAGCGGCGTGCGCCAGTCGAACAGCGAGGACTGCACGCGCTCGACGACGCTGCTCTGGCGCTGCGGCGTGTAATTCAGTACCCACTGGTTCCAGCCGTTGTTGATCGCGCCGGCGGCGTAGCGCAGCTGCGCGAGCCACGGGCTGGTCTCGCCATCGAGCTGCATGAAGCGCCCCAGGCCTTCGATGCCGAAGGGCGCGCGCGGCGGGATGGCGACTTCCAGGCCGCGCCGCACCCGTTCCGGCGCCACGGCGGCGGTGGGGTCGATGCGCACCCAGCCGCGCCGCTCCAGCCAGACCTCGGCCCAGGCATGGGCATCGGACTGGCGCACGGTGAGGTAGCCGTCGAGCGGATTGCGCTCGCCGCCCTGGTAGCCGGTCACGACCCGCGCCGGCACGCCGGCCGCGCGCATCAGGAACACGAAGGCGCCCGCAAAATGTTCGCAGAAGCCGGCGCGGCTGCCGTACAGGAAATCGTCGACGGCGTTGCGCCCGAGCAGGGGGGGATTCAGGGTGTAGACGTAGTTCTCGCGGCGGAAGCTTTGCAGCACCGCAGTCGACCCGTTTGCGCGGATCGGGCTCGGCGCGCAGTTCCAGGCCGGCCAGCAGGGCGCGCGGGTTGCCGTTGGCGGGCAGTTGCAGCCAAGGGTCGGGTGTCCTCCGGCAAGGCGCCCGGCTGCAGGCGGTAGGAGAGGTGCGAGACCATCCGGTAGCGCAGGCGCGCCTCGATCGCGTTGGCCGCCGTCAGTTCGAATTCGCCCGACACGGTGGCGGCGTTGCCGTCCAGTTCGGGCAGCCGCTGCGGCAGTTCGAGCGCGAACAGCCAGTGGCCGTACGAGGGTTCGAGCGTGACTTCGTAGCCGACGCCCTTGCCCTGGGTCGACAGCGTCAGCGGCCGGCGCGCGCTCGCCTGGCGCGCGCCCGCGTCCAGCCGGGTCCAGGTGCGCCCGTCGTAGGCGCCCAGCACCGGGCCGCGCCAGTACAGCTGTTCCTGGGGCGGCGCGGCGCCCTCGAAGCGGACCCGGAAGGCCGGTTCGCTCGATTGCGCCAGGTTGGCCATGGTCCCCGGCGCCATCGTGTCCGACAGCCCGGAGCGCGCGCTGTTGGCGTCGCCCGGCATGCCCCACAGGGGGCCATCGAAGCGCGGGAACAGGAAGAACATGGCGAGCGCCAGCGGCGTGGCCAGGCCCAGCACCTTGGCGCTCATCAGGAAGCGCTGGCGCAGCGGCGGCACCACGCCGGTGAACTGGAAACTCATCTGGGCCGTGAGCAGGGCCAGCACCGACAGCGCCATCAGCAAGGCCGTGCCGATGCCCTGCTCGTAGAAGAAATTGGTCAATACCAGGAACAGGCAGAGGAAGACGACCACGAACAGGTCGCGCCGCGCATGCATCTCCAGCATCTTGAAGGCGACCAGCAGCACCAGCATGGCGACCCCGGCATCGCGCCCGAGCAGCGACTGGTAGCTGTGGGCGACGCCGAACATGGCGGCCGCCCGCCAGCGGCAGCAGCAGCAGGCTGGGCGGCATGCGCTTGCCGCGCAGCGTGATCGCGGCGCGCCACGAGAGCGTCAGCGCGCACAGCAGCGAGACCCAGGCCGGCAGGTGGTTCACGTGCGGCGCCAGCACCAGCAGGGCGCTTGCGAGCAGCAGCAGGGTGTCGGCCTTGTCGCGCGGCAGGGCGGCAAAGCGCGCGAATACCGCCTTCATCGCTTGCCTCCCAGGCCGTACAGGGCCAGCGCGCGCAGGCAGGCCGACTGGTGCGCGACGCCGCTGCGCGGCGTCGTAACTGTCGGCGCCGAGCCGGAAGGCGTAGGGCAGGGCGCGGCTTTCCGCTTCGAGTACCCAGCGCGTCAGGCGCGACAGGCGCAGCTCGAGGTCGAGCTGGGGATTCATGGCGGCCAGATCGAGCACCAGCTCGGTGCGCGCGCCGCCCTCGAAATGCTTGGTCGCGAGCTGGCCGCCATCGAGCGGGTCGAGGCGGGCGATCTGGCGCCAGGCCAGGCGCCGCAGCGGGTCGCCCGGCTGGTAGGGACGCACGCCGGCGAAATCGTCTTCGCCGGCCTGGCCGGCGCCGTCCAGGGTGCTGCTGGACGCCGCCGGCAGCGGCGGCGCGCCTTCTTCGGGAAAGGGATAGACCAGGGCGCGCGTGCCGGGACGCCAGTAGCTCCAGGCGCGGAACAGCCCGAGCGGAAAGCGGGTGGAGAGCGTCAGGCGCGGCGCCTCCAGCCAGCCGCGCGCGCTGCTCGGCACCGCCAGGCGCACGGTGGCGCTGCCCTGCGCGGGCACGTCGACCGCATGGCGGGGCGGCGTCGTTGCCGGCGACGTCGACCAGGATCGCATAGCGGGCGCGCCTGGTCGTATTGCTTACCTGGAGCTGGAACACGGCTTCCTGGCCGGCGAACACGTTCGGCCCGCGCAGCGGCTGCAGGCGCAGGTAGGCCAGGTTGCGCCAGGTGAGCACCATGTCGACCAGCGCGCAGGACAGCGCCAGGAAGGTCAATGCATAGCCGAGGCCGAGGCCGTAGTTGATCGAGCCGATCAGGAGCACCAGCAGCAGCGCGCCGAAGCCCAGGCCCGGCCGGGTCGGCAGGATGTAGATGCGGCGCTGGCTGAGGACGAGTTCGCCCTCGTCGATCGACGCGGGGCGCATGCGCTCGCCCATGCGCCGGGTGAGGCTCTGAGCGGCGCCATGCCGGTTCCTATACCGGCACCGATTTCTGCAACTGCAGCACCAGGTCGCGGCTGGCCAGCGCCATGCCCTGGGCCGATTTGAGGGGCCGCAGGCGGTGCGCGCAGACCGGCACCAGCACCGCCTGGATGTCTTCCGGCAGCACGTGGTCGCGCCCTTCCAGTGCCGCCCATGCCCTCCCGGCCTGCAGCAGGGCGATGGCGGCGCGCGGCGACAGGCCTTCGGCGAACAGGCGTCCGGTGCGCGAGGCCTGGGCCAGCGCCTGCACGTAGTCGATCAGGGAACTCGACGCATGGATGCCGCGCAGCGCCTGCTGGGCGTCGATCAGCTCGAGCGGGTTCATGGCCGCCTGCAGGGTGCGCAGCATGGCGCGCCGGTCCTCGCCCATCAGCAGCGCGCGTTCGGCGGCGGCGTCCGGATAGCCCAGCGAGAGGCACATCAGGAAGCGGTCGAGCTGCGATTCGGGCAGCGGGAAGGTGCCGACCTGGTGCGCCGGGTTTTGCGTGGCGATGACGAAGAAGGGTTCGGGCAGGGGCCGCGTCATGCCGTCGGTACTGACCTGGCGCTCTTCCATCGCCTCCAGCAGGCCGGACTGGGTCTTGGGCGTGGCGCGGTTGATCTCGTCGGCCAGCAGCACCTGGGTGAAGATCGGGCCCGGATGGAAGGCGAAGCCGTTCTTCTCGCGCTCGTAGACCGAGATGCCGGCCACGTCGGCGGGCAGCAGGTCGCTGGTGAACTGGACGCGGTTGAACTTCAGGCCGAGCGAGAGCGCCAGCGCATGCGCCAGCGTCGTCTTGCCGACGCCCGGCACGTCTTCGATCAGGAGGTGGCCGCCGGCCAGCAGGCAGGTGAAGGCGAGGCGCACCTGCTGGTCCTTGCCTACCACGATCTGGCCGACCTGGCGCGCGGCGGCGTGTAATTTGTTGAACATGCTAGGTTCCAAAGGTGGCAGATGTGCGGGGGCAGGGCCAGCATGGTAGATTAACGCCATCGGCAACTAATCTTTCCACGCAGCGCCGCCATCCGCCTGATTCTATGCGAGAACGGGCAATCCCGGTGGATGGCTGAGCAGCAAGCAGCAAACTTACAGCGCTCACCATCATGAGCACAGCCATCTACAGCCATCCCGACTGCCTGAAACACGACATGGGCGACTGGCATCCCGAGTCGCCCAGCCGCCTGCAGGCCATCGAAGACCAGCTGATCCTGGCGCGCCTGGACGGCCTGTTCGATCGCCGCCTGGCGCCGCTGGCCGAGCTGCCCGCCATCCTGCGCAACCATACCGAAGGCGCGCTGGCGCTGGTGCGCGACCATGTGCCGGCCACGCCGGGCGAGACCTATGCGCTCGACGCCGATACGCTGCTGTGCCACGCCAGCTACGACGCGGCCCTGCGCGCGGCCGGCGCCGCGCTGGCCGCGACCGACGCCGTGCTGGCCGGCGACATCGCCAACGCCTTCTGCGCCACCCGCCCGCCCGGCCACCACGCCACGCCCACCGAACCGATGGGCTTTTGCCTCTTCAATAACGTGGCGATCGCGGCGCGCCATGCGCTCGAGTCGCACGGCCTGGAGCGGGTCGCCATCATCGACTTCGACGTCCACCACGGCAACGGCACGGCGGATTCCTTCCGCGACGACGAGCGCGTGCTGATGGCCAGCTTCTTCCAGCATCCCTTCTATCCGAACACCGAGCCCCGAACCGATCACCGCGACGAATGTCAACGTGCCGGTGCCCGCGCGCAGCGGCGGCGACGTCGTGCGCCAGGTGGTGCAGGAATACTGGCTGCCGGCCCTGCACGCGCACCGGCCGCAGATGATCTTCATCTCGGCCGGCTTCGACGCCCACCGCGACGACGACATGGGCGGCATGAACCTGGTCGAAGCCGACTATGCCTGGATCACGCGCCAGGTCATGGCGGTCGCGCGCGAGCACGCGGGCGGGCGCATCGTCAGCTGCCTGGAAGGCGGCTACGAATTGTCGGCGCTCGGCCGCAGCGTCGTTGCACATCTGAAAGTTCTGGCGGAACTTGATTAACGGCAAACTTTCGTCTGTATTTGCACCGATACAACGCACATCTTCTTCTTTCACGTGTTCAATTGACTCCAATCTAGCTCAGGCATACAGTCGGCTGAGCCGCAGGACGCGGCTGCGCCTGGCTTAGCCGGCAGTGATGGCCCGAGACAGGCGTCCACACTAAAAAGGAGGAGATATTGTGAAGAAAGCCATACAGTTGGTATTGGCGGTCTGTCTCATGGCCGTGTCGAGCTTCGCAGCAGCAACGAACTACACCTTGTGGGTCAACGGCCGCACCGGCGGCGGGGTGGTCGGCAACTACGACAGCTGGACCTACTGGGGTCCCGGCACCACGGCGGCCGGCATCAACAAGAAATCGGTCAACTGGGACGGCCGCAGCAGCGTCGCCTCGCAAAGCGGCAAGATCCGCGATGCGCTCGACTGCTTCTGCACCGGGAATAACTGGTGCTATGTCGTCACCCACAGCGCCGGCGACCTGATCATGGGCTATACGATGGCCAACTACGGCGGCTCGGCGCGCGTCAAGAAGAACGCCGCGGCCAATTCGTCGGGCGTCTGCGGCGACAGCGACGGCAGCGCGCAAACCGGCTGGAACATCAAATGGGTGCGCGCCGCATCGGGCGCGGGCGGCGGCTCGGAACTGTCGGACGCCGGCTCCTGGACCACCTCCGAACCCCTCGTGCAAGACCTGAAGACCACCACCGCGCGCGCCATGTACAACCACAACACGACGCGCAACGTCTGGTTCTACATGTATGCCGGCGCCAAGGGCACCGCCTATTCCGGCATCCTGCCGGGCCAGGACGACGAAGCCGTGGCCTACCACAGCACCGGCGGCGTGTCCGGCAGCGGCGGCGGCTCCTACTGCAATCCGAGCGACTGGTTCTGCAACGACCTGACGCTCGGCACGGCGGCCAACGAAGGAGGCAGCCTGAAATGGAGCTACCATTCCGTCAGTTTCCGCGACGACGGCGAGGCCTACAACCACTACGCGAACGGCAACTGGGGCGGCATCGTCGGCGTCGTGCGCAGCGCCGTGGTGAACAGTGCCCTCTGATCGACCACGGCGCTGGCTGCCGGCAGCGCTGATCCTGGCGCTGCTGGCCTTCATCGGCTGGCTCGCCTTGCGCGGCGACGAGCAGCCGGCCACCGCGGCGGCCGTCGCCAGCGCCGGCGGCCAGCCGCAGGGGCCGCAGTTCTTCGGCCAGGTCGAGGGCCGGCCGGTCCAGGCCGATCCGGGCGAGCGTGCGCGCAAACGCCAGCAGCTGGTCGACAACTACGCGCTCGCCGACCACACCTATTGCAGCTATCGCGAAGGCAGCGTCTACCCTGCCGGCTCGCGGCCGATGGCGCAAAATCCCGACCAGGTGTATCCGAACAGGCCCGTGCTCGAAACCAATCCGATGCGCGGCGACGACCGCCGCGGCAATCCGAACATCCTGCTGCAGACCTCGCAGTCGCGCGTCTACCTGGCGGCCGGCGAATCGGTCGTGTTCGCGCTGCGCGCGGTCGAGCCGAACGGGAACGTGGTGCCGCTGGTGATCACGCGGGCGATTGCCGCCGGCATCGTCGACCACCGGCCAGCGCCCGACCACGCAGGTGCCGCTCGCCTTTGCCGACGATGGCGCCGGGGCCGATCCGGTGGCCGGCGACGGCGCCTTTTCCGGCGTGCTCACGCCCGGCCAGACGGGACTGGCAGGCTTTCACGGCACCATCCGCACCGAGGTGCGCTTCACGGCCGGCGGCAAGAACGGTTCGCTGATCTTCGACGTCATCCATTCGCCCAGGGCGCCGGCGGTCTGGGCCGGCGCGCCGCGCGAAGCGCTGGAAGACGGTTCGCTCGCCTTCATCCTGCGCGCCGACGTGCGCCAGCCGGGCCGCTACGTCGTCACCGGGCGCGTGGACGATGCGAAAGGGCGTCCGTTCGCGCTGGCCACCTTCAACGAGGTGCTGGGGCCGGGGCCGAACGACATCAAGCTGATCGTGTTCGGCAAGCTGATGATCGACGGCGCGCCCGCGCTGCCACTCACCCTGCGCGACGTCGACGGTTACCTGCTCAAGGAAAACACCGACCCCGACCGCGAACTGATGCCGCGCCTGGAAGGGCCGGTGCTGACCAGCCGCACGCAATCGCTGAAGGGCGTGTCGGATGCCGAGTACAGCAGCGAGGAGCGCGAGCGCTACCTGACGGAGTTCGCCAAGGACCGCAAGGCCGCCGCCGCGGCACTGGCGAAGTTCGACCCGGCGCAGCCGCTGCCGCCGAGTGCCTGCGGGCCGGTGAAATAAGCATGCACCGGCGCCGTCTTGTCGGCGGCGCCGGATTTCTCCCACTGTCGGGTATCGTTTCAACCACGTTCTAGCGACGCGCGATTGACGTGCCGGCCTGCTTGTCCACATCGAGAATGGTCCTTCAACCAGAACAATGGAGGATGACATGGGACGATCTGCACGCCTTGCGTATTTGCCTTCCCTGCTGTGCCTGCCCGCCCTGCTTGCCGCGGGCCTGGCCGGCGCCACCAACTACAGTCTCTGGATCAACGGCCGCACCGGCGGCGGTGCGATCGGCAACTACAACGACTTCGCCTATTTTGGCGCGAATTCCGTTCCCGCCGGGGTGAACAAGAAGTCGGTCAACTGGGACGGCCGCAGCAGCATCGCCTCGCAAAGCGGCATCATCCGCAACGCGCTCGACTGCTTCTGCACCGGCGGCAACTGGTGCTATATCGCCGTGCACAGCGCCGGCGACCTGCAGATCGGCTACAACCTGGCGCAACTGGGGCCGCTCGGCGCGGCCAGTCACCAACGCCCAGCCGAGCCGCTCGGGCGCGCCCGGTACCTGCGCGCCCAGCACCGGACGCACCCAGACCGGCTGGAACATCAAGTGGGTGAGGGTGTCGGCGGGCTCCGCCGGCGGCAGCGAACTGGCCGACATCGGCGCCTGGACGACCAGCGAGCCGCTGGCCAATGAGCACAAGGTCAGCACGGCGCGCGCGATGTACAACCACAACGACACGCAAGGCATCTGGTTCTACAACTACGCGGGTGCGCACGGCACCCTGTACTCCTTCGTCCTGCCGGGCCAGGATGACGAGGTGGTGGCCTACCATAGCTCGGGCGGGGTGTCGGGCAGCGGCGGCAGTACGTTCTGCAATCCGGGCGACTGGTTCTGCAACGACCTGACGAACGGACCCGGCAACAACCAGGGCGGGCGCCCCAAGTGGGCTTACCACTCGGTGGTGTTCCGCGACGACGGGGAGGATTACGGGCACTACACGGGGGGCGTCTGGGGTGGGATCACGGCGCGGGTGCGGCGCGACATGGAGCTGTATGCGACGCCCTGAGAAGGCGGGGTCGACGGGCGGAAACCACGTCGGCAGGCCGGTTTCCGCCCGCGTACCCGCACTCACCCCTTGCCCGCGCGCATGGCCCGCTTTTCGGCGGCGCTTGGCCGCTTGCCGACCACGTACACCACATACATCGGCTGGTTCGACCCGGCCTGGGGCGGCGCCAGCTCCACTTCCGACACGGCGCTGACCGCGCTGGCCGGCCGCGCCCGTTCCGTCTTCCCATCCAGGCAGGCTGCCAGCACCAATGCTACAAACGCTCCAAAGATCCACACTTCGGCATTCCGCGCGACGCCCATGACGTTCTCTCCTTGATTTCGTGAGCCGGCCAAGCGGCCGTCCCGTCATCGTGCCCGTCCGGGTTGACTCGATATTGCAACGAATCAAGCCAAAATCATTCCGCAAGGAAACATAACCATCATGTGCCGGGACGCGACAGGCGGCGCCAGCGTAAAATACCGCCTCGTTCGCAGAATTTGAAAGCACAGCATGTCGATACAATGGTTCCCAGGCCACATGAACTCCGCCAGGAAGCAGGCGGAAGAACAGATGGAATTCATCGATCTCGTGGTCGAAGTACTCGACGCGCGCCTGCCCGAAGCGAGCTGCAACCCGCTGGTCGACCGCATGCGCCAGTTCCGCCAGCGTCCCGTCCTGAAAGTGCTGAACAAGATCGACCTGGCCGATCCGAACGCGACCGCCGCCTGGAAAGCCTATTACGACGCCTTGCCCGGCGTGACGGCCTACCCGATGACGACCAAGAAGCCGGCCGACGTTGCGCGCCTGCCGGCCCTGGCGCTGTCGCTGGCGCCGCACCGCGGCGTGCCGACCAAGCCGCTGCGCATCATGATCATGGGCATCCCGAACGTCGGCAAGTCGACGCTGATGAACGCGCTGCTGAAAAAGCGCGTGGCCAAGGTCGGCGACGAGCCGGCGGTGACCAAGGTCCAGCAAAAGCTGTACCTCGACAAGCACACGGTGCTGGTCGACACCCCGGGCCTGATGTGGCCGAAGATCGACATGCCGAGCGACGGCCTGATGCTGGCCGCCAGCCACGCGATCGGCACGAATGCGCCTGATCGAGGAAGAAGTCGCCTTCTTCCTGGGCGACGTGCTGCTCGAACGCTACCCGCAGCTGCTGACCGCGCGCTACGGCTTCAAGACCGAGGGCCTGGACGGCATCGGCGTGGTCGAGCAGGTGGCGGCGCGCCGCGGTTTCCGCGTGCGCGGCGGCGAGTTCGACGTCGAAAAGGCGGCCCACGTGCTGCTGCACGACTACCGCAGCGGCGCCATCGGCCGCATCAGCCTCGAGACGCCCGAGTCGCGCGCGGCGCGCCTGGCGGTGCACGCGGCCGAGAAGGCGGAGAAGGAGCGGCTCTGCGGCCGAAAAGGCGGCGGCCAAGGCCGAAGAAGCGGCGCGCGGCAAGCGCGGGAGCCTGAGCGCGATCACCGGGCGCGTGCCGACTTGTCAGGATATAATCGCGCCGTTCTGGTGCCCGCGTGCGCGATCCGCGCACGCAGTTAAACGGGAAACACGAAGCCACGGCGCCTCCGGCGCCCGGCCAAGGTGTGCTGCCCCCGCAACGGTAAACAAGCGTCGCCCCCCGGCGACTGGCGCCTCTCGAAGACCACTGTGCCATCGGCATGGGAAGGTGAGGCGCGTCCGACTTGCGAGCCCGGATACCGGCCAGGACAGGTGGACAGCGCGAAGCGCTGTCCGTTGAATCCGGCTTGCGGGGACGCAGGGCGGATGCTCCTTATCGAAGAACACACACCATGACTTTTGCTGCTTTTCCAGCGCGCCGGCCCTCAAGCCGCTCGCGCTGGCCTGCGCCTTTTCCCTGTCCCTCTTCGCCGCGCTCGCACACGCCGACGAGCAAGCCGCTGGCCACCGTCCACGTGACCGGCGCCCGCTTCCCGAGCGACGCCGCCTTGCCCACGGTCGGCGCGACCGTCATCACGGCCGACGAGATCCGCAGCGCCGGCGTCAACGACGTCAATGCGGCGATCCGCAAGATCGGCGGCGTGTATCGGCCGCCAGAGCCTGGACGGCTCGCCCGACTTCGGCCTGGACCTGCGCGGCTTCGGCACCAACAGCAGCCAGAACCTGGTGATCCTGGTCGACGGCGTGCGCATGAACGAGAACGAACTGGCCGGCGCGGTCCTGTCGAGCATCCCGGTCGACACGGTCGAACGCATCGAGATCACGCGCGGCGGCAGCAGCGTGCTGTATGGCGAAGGCGCGACCGGCGGCGTGATCAATATCTTCACCAGACGCGGCACCGAGCAGGGCTACCACGGCTCGCTCGCGCTCGAAGGCGGCCAGTTCGGCCAGCACGACGCGCGCGCTGCGCTGCGCCATGGCGAAGGCCCGCTCTCGTTCGACCTGCGCGGCGGCCCACCAGGCGACCGACAACGACCGCGAGAACAACGAGTTCCGCCAGAAGACCTTCAGCGGCGGCGTGCAGTGGGCGCAGGACGCGACCCGCCTCGGCCTGCGCGTCGAGAGCGCGCGCCAGAAGTCGCGCTTGCCCGGTTCGCTGACCCTGGCGCAGTTCAAGCCAGGATCCCGCACCAGAGAACACGCCGAACGACTTCGGCAAGCTCGACAGCGACCGCATCATGCGCCTTCGCCGAGCACCGCATCGGCAGCCTCGAGCTGGCCGCCGAACTGTCGCACCGCGAACGCGAAGTCGCTGTCGCACTACGATTTCAGCGGCTTCATCTCCGAAGCCACCTACACCAGCCGCCAGACCCAGTTCTCGCCGCGCCTGCGCCAGATCGCCCGCAGCAACGGGCTGCTCAACGAATTCGTCGCCGGCGTCGACCTGGTCCGCTGGGAGCGCGTACACCACCTTCGGCTCGAACGCAAGCCAGGATTCGAAGGCGATCTACGCCCGCGACGAGCTGCGCTTCGGCGGCGCACGCAATGCGCGCCTGGCCTTCGGCGCGCGCCACGAACGCTTCGAGAAGGAAGAAGCGAATACGCTCCCTGGGCGTGCCGAACGGCGAA
The DNA here is from genome assembly GCA_963729765.1 of uncultured beta proteobacterium. Taxonomy (GTDB): domain Bacteria; phylum Pseudomonadota; class Gammaproteobacteria; order Burkholderiales; family Burkholderiaceae_D; genus Telluria. Next base: position 91,127 of record CAVSPL010000010.1, read on the forward strand.
CAGTCGCAAAACGCCTGGAGCCTGGAGGGCAGCATCGATCCGCTGCGCGAACGTGACCGTGCACGCCAAGGCAGGCAAGAGCTACCGCCTGCCGAACGCCGACGAAAACGGCTTCCGCTCGGCGAATAATTTGCTCGACGCCGCAGACCTCGCGCGACCTGGAACTCGGCGTGACCGTCGGCGACAAGGCGCGCCAGGTGTCGGCACGCGTGTTCCGCCACCGCCTGCGCAACGAGATTTTCTTCGATCCGACCGCACGGCAGTGTTCGGCGCCAACACCAACCTCGACCCGACCCGCCGCCAGGGCGTCGAGCTCGATGCGCAGGCCGACCTCGGCGCCAACCTGCGCCTGATCGGCCACGTCCAGCACGTGCAGGCCGAGTTCACGGAAGGCCCGAACGCCGGCCGCGAAATGGTGCTGGTGCCGAAGAACGTCGTCACCGCGCGCCTGGCCTGGTTGCCGGGCAAGGGCCAGAGCGCGGATATCGGCGCCCAGTACGTGTCGAACCAGCGCTACGGCGACGATTTCGCCAACAGCTGCAATGCGCGCATTCCTTCGTACACCACGTTCGACGCGCGCTATGCCATCAAGCTGGGCGCCTGGGAAGTCGCGGTCAACGGCCTGAACCTGGCGGACCGCCAGTACTTCAGCCAGGCCTTCAACTGCCGCGCCGGCATCTATCCGAGCGACGGGCGCCAGCTGAAACTCTCGGCACGCTACGACTTCTAAGCCGGCCGACGCCATGGACGCCTTCCTCGCTTCCACCCGCATGCGGCGCCGCTCCACGCTGGCGCTGCTCGGCGCCTGCGCGCTGCTGGCGCTCTGTCGTGGCCGGGCGTGGCGGGCTCGGTGTCCTTGCCCCTGGCCGAGCTGCCGCATGCGTTTGCCAGCCTGTTGACGGGCGCGCCGGACGGCATGGCGGCGACCCTGCTCGACCTGCGCCTGGGCCGCGCCAGCAGCGCCTTCGTCACCGGCGCCGCGCTGGCGCTGGCCGGCGTCATGATGCAGGCGCTGGTGCGCAATCCGCTGGCCGACCCGTATGTGCTGGGGGTGTCGGCGGGCGCCGCCGTCGGCGCGCTGGCCGCCTTGCTGTTCGGGGCGGCCTTGTGGCTGATCGACGTCGGCGCGCTGCTCGGGGCGGTGCTCATTTCGCTGCTGCTGTATCTGCTGGCGCGGCGCGACCTGGGCGGCGCGCGCAGCGGCGCCCAGACGGGCGAATCGAGCGTGCTGCTGCTGACCGGCGTGGTGCTGGCCTCGGCCTGCATGGCGCTGGTGACCCTGATGCTGTCGGTGGCGCCCGAGTCGCGCCTGCGCGGCATGGTGTTCTGGATGATCGGCGACCTGGCCGGCACGTCCTGGCGCCTGCTGCCCTGGCTGGTGCTGGCCGGGGCGCTCCTGATGGCCCTGCGCCGTGCGCGCGCCCTGAACGTGATGGCGCTGCATGCCGACGCCGCCGTCGCGCTGGGCGTGAACGTCGCCGGCGAGCGCCGTTTTCTGTTTCTCTGTTCCGGCCTGCTGACGGCCTGCGCGGTCACGACCGGCGGCAGCATCGGCTTTGTCGGCCTGGTGGTGCCGCACGCCTGCCGCCATGCCTTCGGTCCGGACCACCGCATCTTGCTGCCCGCCGCGGTGCTGGCCGGCGGCGGCTTCCTGGTGCTGGCCGACACCCTGGCGCGCACCGTGCTCGCGCCCCAGCAGCTGCCGGTGGGCGTGCTCACCGCGCTGATCGGCGTGCCCGTCTTCCTGTTCCAGCTGCACCAGCTGCACCTGCGCGCGCGATGATCGAGACCCGTGACCTTGACGTGCGCGTGGCGGGGCGCCTGCTGGTCGAGCGCCTCGACTGGCGCGTCGCCGCCGGCGAGAGCTGGTGCGTGATCGGCCCGCAACGGCGCCGGCAAGAGCACGCTGCTGCGCACGATCGCCGGCCTGCGCGCGCTCGACGCCGGCAGCGTCAGCCTGGCCGGCAAGCCCTTGCAGGACTGGCCGCTGCCGGCGCTGGCGCGCGAACGCGCCTATCTGGCGCAGTCGCGCGGCGACGCCTTTGCCTACCGCGTCATCGAAACCGTACTGATGGCGCGCCATCCCTATCACGCCGACCGCTACTGGGAAGGCAGCGACGACCATGCCGCCGCCGAGAACGCGCTGCGCACGCTCGACGTGCTGCACCTGGCCCAGCGCGACGTGCGCACGCTGTCCGGCGGCGAGCGCCAGCGGGTGGCGATTGCCGCGCTGCTGGCCCAGGACACGCCGCTGCTGCTGCTCGACGAGCCGGCCAACGCCCTCGACCTGGCGCACCAGGTGGCGATGACGCGCCTTGCTGGCGCGCCTGTGCCGCGAGCAGGGCAGGGCGGTGGTCTCGGTCGGCCACGACCTGAACCTGGCCTGGAGCGGCGCCACCCACGCCCTGCTGCTGCACGGCGACGGCGCATGGCGCGCCGGCCCGGTGGCGCAGGTCGATGCGCGCCGACCTGCTCGGCGCCTGCCTCGGCCAGCCGATCGCCGTCATCGAACATGGCGGGCGCACCATCTTCCTGCCCGACGCGCCCGCGCCGATGGCGGGCGCCGTGCCCATCCGGAGAACCCAATGAAAGCCATCTTTCGATCCTGTTTGCGCTGCTCGCGCTGCTGCAGCAGCGCAGGCACAAGCCGCCATCAGCGTGGTCGACGACAGCGGCAAGCGCGTCGTGCTGGCGCGTCCCGCGCAGCGCGTGATCTCGATGGCGCCGCACGTGACCGAACTGCTGTTCGCGGCCGGCGGCGGCGCGCGCATCATCGGCGCCATGAACTACAGCGACTATCCGCTGAAGGCGCGCAGCATTCCCCTGATCGGCTCGAACAGCCAGATCGACCTCGAGCGCGTCATCGCCCTGAAACCCGACCTGCTCATCGTCTGGCAAAGCGGGAATACCGCGCGCCAGATCGCCCAGTTGCAAAGCCTGGGCATTCCGGTCTTCCACAGCGAGCCGCGCAAGCTCGAGACGGTGGCGACCAGCCTGGAGCGCTTCGGCCGCCTGCTCGGCACCGAGCCGCAGGCGCAGCTTGCCGCCGCCCGCTTGCGCGCGAAGGTGGCCGAGCTGAACAAGCGCTACGGCAGCCGCCCGCCGGTAGCGGTGTTCTACCAGGCCTGGGACAATCCGGTGTACACCCTCAATGGCGACCAGATCGCCAGCGACGCGATCCGCCTCTGCGGCGGGCGCAACGTGTTCGGCGCCTTGAAGACCATCGCGCCGCAGGTCAGCGTCGAGGCGGTGCTGCAGCTGGACCCGGAAGTCATCGTCGGCGGCAAGCTCTACACGCCGCAAGACCGCGGCCTGTCGATCTGGCAGCCCTACAAGGGCATGACGGCGGTCAAGCGCAAGAACCTGTTCACGCTCGACGAAGAACTGCTGACCCGGCCCGGACCGCGCATCGTCGACGGCGCGGCCAGCCTGTGCGCGCGCCTGGAAGAGGCGCGCGCACGCAGGTAAGGGCAGGTTACAGCCGTAAGCAAATGCAAAAAACGGCCCCGGCTTCCTATGGAAGGCCAAAAAAGTGGTAATCTCCGGTCGTTTTCTTCAATTCCAAACAAGAAGGATCTATATGCGCCGTTCCCTGCGTTTCGCCTCTGATTGCCGCCAGCCTGGTCGCCGGCACCGCTTTCGCTTCGCCCACCAATCCGCAGAACGGGGTCGAGTACGTGACGCTGTCGACGCCGCAGCCGGTCCAGGCCGTCGGCAAGAAGGTCGAAGTCGTCGAATTTTTCGCTTACCACTGCCCGGCCTGCTACGCGCTGGAACCTGGCCTGAACGAATGGGTCAAAAAGAAGGGTGACAAGATTAACTTCCGCCGCATCCACCTGCCGTTCCAGGGTGCGGCCGATCCGGAAGCGCACCTGTTCCTGACGCTCGAAGCGATGGGCAAGGAAGCCGAGATGCATCCGAAGATCCTGAACGCCGTCCACGTGCAGCGGATTCGCCTGATGACGGATGCGCAGATCATCGACTGGGTCGCGAAGAACGGCATCGACAAGGCCAAGTTCATGGAAACCTGGAATTCCTTCGGCGTCATGACCAAGCTGCGCCGCCAGCAACAAGATGACCACCAACTACCAGGTGAGCGGCACCCCGACCCTGATCGTCGGCGGCAAGTACCAGACCTCGCCGGGCCAGGTGGCCGAGAAGCTGAAGATCCAGGATCGTAACCAGATGCTGCAGGCAAGTTTCCAGGTGCTGGATGCGCTTGTTGCGAAAGAAGCCGCCACGAAATGAGCGACGGAGAACGCAAGGTCCTCGAACTCTACGAGGGCGCCCGCCCTCGGGACGAGAATTTGTTCGAGACCAGCAATGTGAACCACATTGCCTGGTCGCTTGCGGTCGCCATGTTCGGCCTCGTCATCTGGCTCTGCATTGCCCTCGTGAATGCGGAGAACCAGCGCTACGCCCTGATCACGAACAAGTGCCCGGACCCGGTCTTCAAGTCCGGCATCGACAAGGCCTGCCTCTACACCGTGCGCTCGCGCGACCACTGGTGGGAACACCTGTGGTACGGCTTCACGCACGTGAAGCCGGAGAGCAAATAACGACGCTTTACTTCGCCGGCAAGCGCCACCACGAAGCGCGCCCCGCCCGCCGGGGCCGCTTCCACCTGCAGCGTCCCGCCGTGCAGCAACACCCCCTTGCGCGCAATCGACAGGCCCAGCCCGAAGCCGCCGGTGGCCCGGTCGCGGCTGCGGTCGAGCCTGTAAAACGGCTCGAAGATCCGCTCGCGTTCCTCCACCGGAATCCCCGGCCCGTCATCCTCGACCGCGATCGTCACGCGCCCGGCTTCGCGCCGCGCCGTCATGCGGATGGTGGAGGCCGCATATTTCTGCGCATTCCTGCAGCAAATTCGACAGCGCCCGCCCCAGCAGCCGCGGATCGGCCTCGATCGTTCCGGCATCCGGCGCGCAGTCGATCGCCAGCAGCGGCTGGCCCGGCGGCAGGCTCGCCTCCACCGTGCGCAGCAGCGCGGCCAGGTCGACCGTTTCCCGGTGCGGCGCGCGTTCGCTGTCCAGGCGCGCCATGCCCAGCAATTCGTTGACCAGGCTGTTGAGTTCCAGCACGTCGCCTTCCATGTCGGCGATCCGTTTGCGCAGCGCCGGGTCGTTCGCCTTCGCATCGAGCAGTTCGAGCGCGAATTCGAGGCGCGCGATCGGCGTGCGCAGTTCGTGCGAGACCGAGTGCAGCAACTGCTTTTGCGACACCAGCAGGGCTTCGATGCGGTCGGCCATGTGGTTGATGCGCTCGGCCAGCGGATAGCTGCTGGAGGACGGCTGCATGTGGACCCGCGCCGACAGCTTGCCGGCGCCAAATTCGTCGGCCACGCGCGACAGCGACTGCAAACCCTGCCAGTGCGAGCGCGACCACAGGGCGATCGGCACCAGCAGCGCGAAGGCCACGATCACGTAACGCACGGCCTCCATCTGCAGCGCCAGGCTGACGTCGATCGGCAAGTCCTGGGCATGGATGACTTCGGCGTCGCTGCCGATGTAGCGCTCGCCTTTCAGGTCGACGCGCCGATAGAAGGACTTGCCGTCGACGTCGAGCACGACCTCGCCGCGCTCGAGCGCGCCCAGGCTGGCGGCGGCGAGATAGGTGCGGGCACGGGGGAGCGGAATCAGGTCGAAGCGGGTATCGGACACCTCGCGCACCCGGTTCAGGCGCGCCAGCCATTCGTCGGCGGGCGCCGCGTCGACATATTGTTCGAGCAGGAAGATCTGGGCCGCCGCCTGGCGCCGCGCGATGTCTTCCAGCGGGTCGCCGAACAGCCGGCTCATGGCGAAATAGATGACGAAGGTCGCGGCCGTGATCGACAGCATGACCAGCATGAAGAAACGGAAGAAGATCCGGTTCATCCGGCTCCTCGCGCATCGTCGTGCTTGCTCTCTCGTTTCAGAAACATCTTGTTCTCCTGGCAGTATTGTAGCGGAGCAAACTCCACTCTGCCGAGGCGCCTTTTGCCGCCTTACATATTCACGACAATTACTCGACAACTGTCCAGCATGTTGAACAAGAAGCTCCCGTTAAGATTATTCCCATATCAGGTTTTCCGTTTGCCCACTCGACATGCGAGTGTCAGTGGGCTTTTTTATTCTGGCCGCCGCCAGCTGCGCGCGGCCCGCGTGGTCACACTGGAAGAAACGCCACTTGGGAGCTGGGCTTGCCTCAACGTAAAATACTGGCACCTGAGTTTTCGATTCTTTCACCATGACCAAGCTTTTCGCCCTGGCGCTTGCCGCTGTCTCGAGCGCAGCCTGCGCGCAGATGCCGGCGACCAATCCGATGCCGGACGGCAGCCGCGACATGTATGTCGGGCTGGGCGCGGTATCGACAGCCGCGCTACGAGGGCGGCAGCGAGCGCGAAACGGCGGCGCTGCCGGTGCTGCAGGTCCAGTGGAGCAACGGCATGTTCGTCTCCGGCATGCGCGCCGGCATGCATTTGTCGCGCGCGCCGCAGCTCGAATTCGGTCCCTTGCTGGAACTGCAGCCGCGCCGCGATGCCGACGGCGAGGGCGACAGCGTCGGCGGCATCGAAGCTGGTGCGCCTGCAGCCTGGTGGCGCTGCCGCTGGCCGCCCCCAGCGGCAACCGGCTGGCCGGCATGCCCGCCATCCACAGCCGGGTGCAGGGCGGCGGCTTTCTCAACTATTACCTGACGCCCGACTGGCGTTTTACCAGCAGCCTGCTGTACGGCGCCGGCAACGCGCGCAACGGCCGAAGCTGGAACTGGGCGTGCAGCGCCTGGCCATCGAAGTCGGCGCGCACCACCGGCTGGCGCTCGACGCCGGCCTGACGCTGGCCAACCGGCGCTACAACAACGCCTTTTTCGGCGTCGGCGAGACCGATGCGTTCAGCAGCGGCCAATCCCGTGTTCGACGCCGGCGGCGGCCTGAAGGACGTCCACCTCGGCGCGCGCTGGAACTGGGCCTGGTCGCCGTCCTGGATGCTGACCTCCAGCGTGCAGGCCACGCGCCTGCTCGGCAGCGCCCGCATGAGCCCGCTAGTCGAGCGGCCGAACAACCTGACGGTTTCCACCGCCATCGCTTATCGCTTCTGACGATGCCATCGGCCAGCCACCTCACTACCTGCTGCAGCCTGGCGCTGATCGCCGCTGTCGGCGTGCGCACCCGCGCGCGCCGGCGACTGGGTCAGCTATCGCGACGCCTACCGCGCCATGGTGGTGTTCGAGAAATACGGCGGGCAAAAGAATTTCCTGCAAAGCCAATTGCAGGTCGCGCCCCAGGAACGCGGCGCCTCGCTCGACGGGGTCCAGCTGACGCTGGCCGGCAAGACCAACCAGGTCAACCTGCCGCTCGACCCGCTCGGCCGCACGCGCCTTCCCGCTGCTCAAGGGCGCCTACGACGAGAACGCCGCGCTGATGCTGAACCGCAAGATCGGCGGCTTCAGCGCTGCGTCCGCGCGTGTCGATCGCGCTGCAGGCCGATGGCGTCTACGAGGACGGCCGAGCTGCGCGCCGCCTGCGAGCAGGCGCTCGGCTTCGCCCGCTACGGCGACGGCTCGCTGCGCACGCGCCAGTGCGGCGGCGTGCGCTTCGTGTTCGCCAAGCGGGCCGCCGAGATCGGCGTGCGCGTGCACCGGCCCGACGGGTCCGACGCCTCGCTGGCGGTCAGCGCGGGCGCCGCCTTCCCCGGCGACGCCGACGACGGCTTCCCGACCGTGCTCTACCGTTTTACGGGCAGCGAAAAGGTGCAGCTCGTCACGGCCTATCCGCCGCTGGCGATCGTGCCGGTGTTCGAATAGGGCGCGTCAGCCCCAGGCCGAGGGCGAGAACAGGTAACCTTCGCCCCACACGGTCTTGATCTTTTCCGACTTGGCATCGTCGAACTTGCGGCGCAGCTTGGAGATGCAGTTGTCGATGCTGCGGTCGAGCCCGTCGAATTCGATGCCGCGCATCTTCTTGAGCAATTCATCGCGCGACAGCACGCGGCCGGCCGCTTCGGCCAGCACCAGCAGCAGCTTGTATTCGGTATTGCTCAGCACGCAGAGTTCGTCGCGCCAGAACACGGTGCGGTCGGCGCCGACGATGCGCAGCGCGCCGAACACCAGTTCGCCGCTGTCCGGCGCCGCCCTGGGCTGGGTGCGGCGCAGCAGGGCGCGCAGGCGCGCCAGCAGCACGCGCGGCTGGACCGGCTTGTTGACGAAATCGTCGGCCCCTTGCTCCAGGCCCGACACTTCATCGTAGGAATCCTCGCGCGCGGTCAGGATCAGGATCGGCACCTCGGACAGTTCGCGGATCTGGCGGCAGACCACCATCCCGTCCAGGCCCGGCAGCATCAGGTCGAGCACGACGATGTCGGGCGCGAAGGCCTGGAAGCGCGCCAGCGCCTCGTCGCCGCGCGCGACCAGTTCGACCGCGAACTCGTAGCCGGACAAATATTCGGTGACCAGTTCGGCCAGGCGCGCATCGTCTTCCACCAGTAATACTCGGTACATGCAGTTCTCCTCGCCCGGTATTGTATAGATGCAATCGGCTCGCCGCACGCTTCCTACATTGTGCCGACAGTCGGAGACATTTCATTACAAATCTATGCCAGCACGTCCAGCATGTCGCGTGCCCACCCGATGGACACCTCTTCGTACAGGATCCCTTTCTTGAGGATCATGTGCTGGATGCGCGCTTCGCGCGTGAGGGCGCGGCCATGCGGGAAATCGCTGCGCTTCGATGCTGCGGTAGTGCGCCAGCTTCTCCTGGTGCTGTTCGATCTGGCGCAGCAGCTCCGGGCGCAGGTCGACTTCGCTCAGCGTGGCATCGGCGCGCAGCTTGACCATGAATTCGTCGCGCAAGTCCATCGGCGGCGAGGGCGCATGGGCCCACCGGACCAGTTCCGCGCGTCCTGCGGGAAGCACGCGGTATTCGCGCTTGCGGGTCTTGCCGGCATCCGGGGCGGCGCTCGATTCGATCCAGCCCGCGGCCTCCATGCGCGCCAGCTCGCGGTAGATCTGCTGATGGGTGGCGTGCCAGAAATAGCCGATGGACTTGTCGAAGCGGCGCGCCAGGTCGTAGCCGGAGGACGCCTTTTCAAGCAGGGAGGTGAGGACGGCATGTGCGAGCGACATAGGCGGCCAGTCTAAACGCAGCCGGGACTCTATGCAACTGGTTGCACAAATTCGTGATCCGGCTCTAGACTAATGCAACTGATTGCATAGTTGCTTGATTTCCCCGAGGCATCATCCATACAAGGACCCGCGATGAACGCTTACCCCCACATGCTGGCCCCGCTCGACCTGGGCTTCCTGACCCTCAAGAACCGCGTCCTCATGGGCTCCATGCACGTGGGCCTGGAGGAGGCCAAGGACGGCTTCGCGCGCATGGCCGCCTTCTACGCCGAGCGCGCCCGCGGCGGCGTCGGCCTGATCGTGACGGGTGGCATCGCCCCCAACGATCGCGGCCGTCCCATGCCCGGCGGCGCCGCCATGACCACCCAGCTTGAAGCCGACAAGCACAAGGTCGTGACCGAGGCCGTGCACGCGGCCGGCGGCAGGATCTGCATGCAGATCCTGCACTTCGGCCGTTACGCCTATCACCCCGAACTGGTGGCGCCGAGCGCCCTCAAGGCGCCGATCAGCCCGTTCCGGCCGCACGCCCTGAGCGCCGAGGAAGTCGCGCAGACGGTGGAGGACTACGCCAACGCCGCCGCCCTGGCGCAGAGCGCGGGTTACGACGGCGTGGAAATCATGGGCTCCGAGGGCTACCTCATCAATGAATTCATCGCCACCCACACCAACCAGCGCGACGACGAATGGGGCGGCGCCTACGCCAACCGCATCCGCTTCCCGCTCGAGATCGTGCGCCGCACGCGCGAGCGCGTGGGCGCCGACTTCATCATCATCTTCCGCCTGTCCATGCTCGACCTGATCGAAGGCGGCTCGACCACCGAGGAAGTGATCGCGCTGGCCCAGGCCCTGGAACAGGCCGGCGTCACCATCCTCAACACCGGCATCGGCTGGCACGAGGCGCGCATCCCGACGATCGCCACCAAGGTGCCGCGCGCCGCGTATGCCTGGGTGACCAAACAGCTCAAGGGCAAGGTCGGCATTCCGCTGGTGGCCACCAACCGCATCAACACCCCGGAAGTGGCCGAGCAGCTGCTGGCCGAGGGCTATGCCGACATGGTCAGCATGGCGCGCCCCTTCCTGGCCGACCCCGATTTCGTGAACAAGGCCGCCGCCGGCGCGCCCGACGAGATCAACACCTGCATCGGCTGCAACCAGGCCTGCCTGGACCACACCTTCGGCGGCAAGATCACCTCCTGCCTGGTCAATCCGCGCGCCTGCCACGAGACCATCCTCATCTTCAAGCCCGCTGCCACGAAGGAGCGCATCGCCGTGGTCGGCGCCGGCCCGGCCGGCCTGGCCTTCGCCACCACGGCGGCGCAGCGTGGCTTCGACGTGACCCTGTTCGACGCCGCGCAGGAGATCGGCGGCCAGTTCAACGTCGCCAAACAGGTGCCGGGCAAGGAGGAGTTCAGCGAGACGCTGCGCTATTTCGCGCGCCAGATCGAACTGACCGGCGTGAAGCTGCGCTTGGGCCGAACGGTCGGCGCGCAGGACGCTGGTGGGGGAGGGCTTCCGGCACGTGGTGCTGGCCACCGGCGTCGTGGCGCGCACGCCCGCCATCGAAGGCATCGACCACCCCAAGGTGCTGGGCTACCTGGACGTGCTGCGCGACAAGAAGCCGGTGGGCCGGACGGTGGCCGTCATCGGCGCCGGCGGCATCGGCTTCGATGTGGCCGAATACCTGCTGCACGAGGGCATCAGCCCGAGCCTGGATGCGGCCAGGTTCTTCGCCGAATGGGGCGTGGACACCACGGGCAGCGCGCGTGGCGGCGTCAAGGAGGCGCACATCGGCGCCATTCCGCGCAAGATCTACCTGCTGCAGCGTAAAACCAGCAAGGTCGGCGAGGGGCTCGGCAAGACCACCGGCTGGATCCACCGCACCTCGCTGAAGAACCGCCAGGTGGAGATGATTCCAGGCGTGACCTACCGCAAGGTGGACGACGCCGGCCTGCACATCACCGTGGACGGCAAGGACCTGCTGCTGGAGGTGGACAACGTCATCCTGTGCGCCGGCCAGGACCCGCAGCGCGAACTGCAGGCCGGCTTGCTGGCGGCGGGCTGCGGCGTGCACCTGATCGGCGGCGCCGACAAGGCGGTGGAACTCGACGCCAAGCGCGCGATCAAGCAGGGCACGGAACTGGCCCTGGGCTTCGATACCAGCGCCGCGCCGCAAGCAGGCGCCCCGGCCGGCGGCTTTGCGCAGCGCCTGGCGCCCGCGGTGGCGGCAAGCCTGGAACAATGGCACGACATGGTCGCCCGCGCCGACCTGGCCGGACTGCCCGCCATCCTGCACCCGAGGGCCGTGTTCCGCTCGCCGATGGCGCACACGCCCTATCCGGGCGCGCAGGCGGTGCAGCTGATCCTGGGCACGGTGGTCAAGGTGTTCGACGACTTCGTCTATCACCGCGAGTTCGCCGATGCCGACGGGCTGGGCGTCGTGCTGGAGTTCTCGGCGACGGTGAATGGCAAGGAACTCAAGGGGATCGACATGATCCGCTTCGACGACGAGGGCAGGATCGTCGATTTCGAGGTGATGGTGCGGCCGATGAGCGGCTTGCAGGCCCTGGGCGACGAAATGGGCAAGCGCCTGGCGCCCTACCTTGCCGCGATGAAGGGCGCGAAGGCGTAAGGCCGCCGCCTGAAACGACACGGCCCGCAAAAGCGGGCCGTGGAGGTCATGTCAAGCGAGGCGGGTATTACGCCAGGTTCTTGTTGACGAATTCCCAGTTGACCAGGTTCCAGAACGCTTCGACGAACTTGGCGCGGGCGTTGCGGTAGTCGATGTAGTAGGCGTGTTCCCAGACGTCGCAGGTCAGCAGGGCCTTGTCGTCGGTCGACAGCGGGGTCTGCGCGTTCGAGGTGTTGACGATGTCGACGCCGCCGTCGGCCTTTTGCACCAGCCAGGTCCAGCCCGAACCGAAGTTGCCCAGGGCCGACTTCGAGAACTCTTCCTTGAACTTGTCGAACGAACCCCACTTGGCGTTGATCGCGTCAGCGACCTTGCCGGTTGGTGCGCCGCCGGCGTTTGGCGCCATGCAGTTCCAGAAGAAGGTGTGGTTCCAGACCTGGGCCGAATTGTTGAAGATGCCGCCCGAGGACTTCTTGACGATTTCTTCCAGCGACATGGCTTCGAACTCGGTGCCCTTGATCAGGTTGTTCAGGTTCGTCACATAGGTCGCGTGGTGCTTGCCGTAGTGGTATTCCAGCGTCTCGGCGGAGATGTGCGGCTGGAGGGCGTCTTTGGCGTACGGCAGCGGTGGCAGAGTATGTTCCATGTCTTATTCCTTTATTGGTTGGCAACGAATTAATACTTCGGAAACGGCGCATATTCTAAACCGGATGGGCATGCGCTGCAGATTTGGTGCGTATTGCTAGGCCAGGCGGGCTTGCACGCTCGATACTTTGACTTCCGCGCTGCCCTCGGCCAGGCGCACGGTCAGCACCTGGCGCGCCTTGATTTCGCCCGGGTGCGCGCAGTGCCTGGCCCTCGGCATTGCTGACGATCGCATAGCCGCGCTCGAGCGTGCGCTGGGGATTGAGCAGCTCCAGCTGGGCGGCTCAGGGCGTCGAGCGCGTCGCGCCGCTGTTTGACCGCGCCGCACAGGCTGGCGTTCAGGTGGCGGCCCTCGGAGATGATCTGGGCGCGCAGCGAGCGCAGGTCCGGGCGGTGGCGGCCCCAGCGCTGCTGGAGCTGGGCCAGCACCACGCCGCCGCGGTTCAGGGGCGCGCGCACCACGTGGGTCAGGCTGGCGGCCATCGCGCGCAATTTGAGGCGCTGGTGCGCGATCTGGGCCGTCGGGCTGAGCAGGCGGCGGCTGAGGTTGTCCACACCCTGGTTCGCTTCCGACAGCTGGCGGCGCATGGCGCGGCGCAGGTCGGTGGCGTCCGCCGCCAGCGAACCCATCCAGTCGTCGCGCGGGGTGGCCGCCAGTTCGGCCGCGGCCGTCGGGGTGGCGGCGCGCATGTCGGCGGCGAAGTCGGCGATGGTGACGTCGGTCTCGTGGCCGACGCCGGCAATCACGGGCATGCTGCAGGCGGCGATCGCGCGCGCCACGACTTCTTCGTTAAAACTCCACAAGTCTTCGATCGAGCCGCCGCCGCGGCAGACCAGCAGCACGTCGACCTCGGCCCGGTTGGACGCCGTCATGATGGCCTGCGCGATCTTTTCGGCCGAGAACTGGCCCTGCACCGGCGCCGGGTACAGCACGATGTTGACGTGCGGCGCGCGGCGTTTGAGGGCCGTCAGGATGTCGCGCAGGGCGGCGGCCTGGGGGCTGGTGACGATGCCGATCGAGCGCGTGAACAGCGGCAGCGCGCGCTTGCGGTCCTGGTCGAACAGGCCCTGGCTGGACAACTTTTCCTTCAGGCGCAGGAAGGCTTCATACAGCTGGCCCACGCCGGCGCGCCGGATCGCTTCGACATTGATCTGGTAGTCGCCGCGCGCGCCGTACAGGGTGACGAGGGCGCGCACTTCGACCTTGTCGCCTTCGCGCGGCACGAAGCCGGCGTACTGGGCGCGGCCGCGGAACATCACCGCGCGCACCTGGGCGGCATCGTCCTTGAGCGTGAAATACCAGTGGCCGGAACTGGCGCGCGTGAAGTTCGAGATTTCGCCGCCGATCCAGGTCAGGGGAAAGGAACGTTCGAGCAGGCGCGCCACCTGGTTGTTCAGGGCGGTGACGGTGAGGACGGGCGGGGCGGCGTAGGTCGCGTCGGAATCGATGTTGTTCAGCATGGCGTGGCGGTGTAAGTAGAGCGGAAAGCTTATGGCATAAGCATGGCGCGGACGACAAGGGCTTTTTGTACGGAATCGCAGGGTTGCGCAGGCCGCCTTTTTTGACGGCAGCCAGGATGATTTGTTTTAAATCAAGGACTTAACGGGTGGGGTATGCACTTGGACACAATGTTATCCACAAAATATGTGGGGAACTCATCGAAAATAGTTGTCCACTGCCGTAAAAGCAGGCATGCGCGTGTTTCCTGTTTAGAATCAAGCGCTTAGCTAAGCGTTGCTGATCTTGCGCACATTGTTTTCCACAGTTTGTGTGCACAGAAGCGCATCGCCAGGCCGCGTAGCCGGTGTCTCGGGCGCTGTAGGGCAGGGCCTGCCATAAAAACAAGCACGCTTCTTAATCTGAATCGAATCAAGTACTTAAGCCAGCACAAGCAGGCTTGCGCACATTCTTTTCCACAGAAAGTGTGCAAAGACGCGGCGGCCGACAAAACCTTGCTGCCGAAGTCTGCTATGGAACTGCGTCGACGCGCCATGCCGGCTGTGAATAAGGTCTGGTGCTCAATTTCACGCCATCAAACTTTTCCTTTTGAAATCAACGCTTAGCAGGCTATGAAGGCCATTGCTCACAATCTTGTCCACAAAATATGTGGGGAACATAAGGACAAGGCGGCCACCTGTGACCAGAAATTGACGTGCTGCATTTTTAACCGCCATCACAATATTGATATAAATCAAGGACTTAGGCGCATGCCTATGCGCCTTGCACACAATTTTATCCACAGAAAATGTTCACAAGTGTGCGATGCAGCGAGCGAAGCGCATGCCGATGTCGCGCAGCCGGAAAAGCAGATCTTTCTCCCAGTGCTACATAATTGCGCAGTGGAAAAATACCCTTATGAATCAACGCTCTTTGATCTGGAACAGACCCTTGCACACAATTTTATCCACAGAACTTGTGCAGAACTGCACTTGCTGCATTGCGTCCAACTTGCTACATTGCCGAATTCGCTTCTCATCCGCTTCATCCTTCCTTTTTATCCTTCAGGAGTTCACTTGTTCGCTATTCTTCAAGCCGCAGGCTGGCCCATCTGGCCATTGCTGATTGCCTCGATCGTCGCCCTGGCCTTGATCATCGAACGCCTGATTTACCTGCGCCGCGAAAAAATCTTGCCGAAGCAACTGCTCGGTGAAGTCATCCAGGTCTACCGCAACAAGAAGGCCACCCCCGAGGTCATCAACACGCTGGAACAGAATTCGCCGCTCGGCACCGTGCTGGCCGCTGCGCTGCGCAACGTCGACGCCCCGCGCGAGATGATGAAGGAATCGATCGAGGAGGCCGGCCGCGGCGTGGCCCACGTGCTGGAGCGCTTCCTGACCACCCTCGGCACCATCGCTTCGCTCGCGCCGCTGATGGGCCTGTTCGGCACGGTGGTCGGCATGATCGAGATCTTCGGCTCGCAAAACGCCAGCGGCGCCAACCCGGCCCAGCTCGCCCACGGTATTTCGGTGGCGCTGTATAACACCGGCTTCGGCCTCGCCATCGCCATGCCGGCCCTGGTCGCCTACCGCCACTTCCGCGCCCTGGTCGACAGCTTCATCATCGACATGGAACTGCAGGCCGTGAAATTCGTCGACGTCGTCCACGGGGCACGCAAATGATGGATTTCCGCCGCGGCCGCAAGCGCGAGGATCCGGAGATCAACCTGATCCCGTTCATCGACGTGCTGCTGGTCGTCCTCATCTTCCTGATGGTCTCGACCACCTACAGCAAGTTCACCGAGCTGCAGATCACGCTGCCGACGGCGGACGCCGACAAGGTGGTCGACAAGCCCTTCGAGATCAATGTCACGATCGATGCCAAGGGCAATTACACGGTGAATAACACGCCGGTCGCCTTCAACAGCGTGGCCGGCCTCGCCGACGACCTGAAGGCCGCCGCCCGCTCCGGCGCCAACGGCCAGCCGGTGAAGGATCCGGTCATCATCGTCAACGCCGACCAGTTCGCGATGCACCAGATGGTGATCAACGTGCTGGAAGCGGCGCGCGTGGCCGGCTACGACAAGCTGACCTTCGCGGCCCAGACCGGCGGCAAGAAATAACGCCGCCCGGGCGCGGCGCCGAGCCGCCGCGCCCATTCCCTATGTCGAAAAACAATTCCCTCGAATCCGTCCTGACGCGCGCCTGGCTGCGCCGCGGCCCGCTCGCCTGCGCGCTGTGGCCGGTCTCGCTGCTGTTCCGGGCGCTGTCCGGCCTGCGCGCCGGCCTGTACCGCGCCGGCGTGCTGAAGGCGGGGCGCCTGCCGGTGCCGGTCATCGTGGTCGGCAATATCTTTATTGGCGGCACCGGCAAGACGCCGCTGACGATCTGGCTGGCGCAGGCCCTGGTCGAGGCCGGTTTCAAGCCGGGCGTGATCTCGCGCGGCCACGGCGCCGACGGCGAGGCGCCGCGCGCGGTGACGCTCGACTCGAACACGCTCGAGGTCGGCGACGAGCCGCTCCTGATCGCGCGCCGTGCGCGGCGTGCCGGTGGTCGTGGCGCGCAAGCGTGTCGAGGCGGGCAGGGCGCTGCTGGCGGCGCATCCCGAGGTCGACGTCCTGATCACCGACGACGGCCTGCAGCATTACGCGCTGGCGCGCGACATCGAAGTGCTGCTGTTCGACGGGCGCGGCGTGGGCAATGGCTGGCTGCTGCCGGCCGGTCCCTTGCGCGAGGGGCCGTCGCGGCGGCGCGATTTCACGGTCGTCAACGCGCCCGAGATCACGCCCGCGCTGGCGGCGCAGGTGGGCGGCGCGCCGTTCCGCATGCAGCTGGTCGGCGACAGCGCCGAGCGTCTGAACGACCCGGCGCAGCGCCGGCCCTTGTCCGCCTTTGCCGGCCAGCGCGTGCTGGCCGCCGCCGGCATCGGCAACCCGGGCCGCTTTTTCGCCCTGCTGCGCGGCGCCGGCCTGGCGTTCGCCGAACTGCCCTTGCCCGACCATTACGATTTCCGCGAGAACCCGTTTGCCGGCGTGGACGCCGATGTCATCCTGATCACGGAGAAGGATGCAGTAAAATGTGGGCAACTTGAAAACCTGAAGGACGATCCACGCTTGTGGGTGGTCCCGGTCACGGCGCGCATCGATGCCGCCCTGGCCGAACACATTGTGGAGAAATGTCGTGGACGCTCGCCTGCTTGATATCCTGGTCTGCCCGTTGTGCAAGGGACCGCTCGAATACGATAAGAAGGCGCAGGAACTGACCTGCCGCCCCGACCGCCTGGCCTTCCCGGTGCGCGACGGCATCCCGATCATGTGGGCCGACCAGGCGCGCAAGATCGACCCGGCATGAGCTTTACGGTCATTATTCCCGGCCCGGCTGGCCTCGACCCGCCTGCCGAACAAGCCGCTCGCCGACCTCGGCGGCAAACCGATGATCGTGCGCGTCGCCGAGCGCGCCCGCGCATCGGGCGCCGCGCGCATCGTCGTCGCCACCGATCATGCCGACATCCTCGCCGCCTGCGCCGCGCACGGGATCGATGCCCGCATGACGCGCAGCGACCACCCGTCCGGCACCGACCGCATCGCCGAAGTGGCGCGCGAACTCGGCCTGGCCATGGACGAGGTCGTCGTCAACCTGCAGGGCGACGAGCCGCTGATCGACCCGGCCTTGCTGGCCGCCTGCGCCGGCCGCATCGGCGCCGACGTGCCGATGGCGACCTGCGCCCATCCATTGCAGGACGTGGCCGACGTCTTCAACCCGAACGTCGTGAAAGTCGTGCTCGACAAGGCGGGCAGGGCGCTGTATTTCTCGCGCGCCACGATCCCCTGGCACCGCGACGCCTTTGCCGCCACGCGCGACGCGCTGCCGCCCGGCTATGCGCCGCTGCGCCACATCGGCCTGTACGCCTACAGCAACGCCTTCCTGCAAGCCTATCCGGGGCTGGAGCCGGCGCCGCTGGAACAGGTCGAAGCGCTCGAGCAATTGCGCGTGCTGTGGCACGGCTACCCGATCGCGGTCCACGTGACCGACAGCGCGCCCGAGGCCGGTGTCGACACGCCGGAAGACCTGGCGCGGGTACGCCTGCACTACGCGTCTTGATCTGTCTGGAAATTGCATCACAGACATTCTGTGAAAGATCAATAATCTGATCGTGCATCCGCTGTGATTGGCGTTGAGGCTTACTTTTGTGGTAAGTTTCGTACCAAGGTAGTCAGATATGCATCAATCGCAGTCTGTTGCCAACACCATTACAAATTTCAACATCCGTCTTAGGAATTTTTCATGCGTCTCATTCTGTTAGGAGCGCCTGGCGCCGGTAAGGGCACCCAGGCTAACTTCATCAAGGAAAAATACAATATCCCGCAAATCTCCACCGGCGACATGCTGCGCGCGGCGATCAAGGCCGGCACCGAGCTGGGCATGGCGGCGAAAAAAGTAATGGACGCAGGTGGGCTGGTGTCGGACGACATCATGATCGGGCTGGTCAAGGACCGCCTGCAGCAGGCCGACTGCGCCAACGGCTACCTGTTCGACGGTTTCCCGCGCACCATTGCGCAGGCCGACGCGATGAAGGACAACGGCATCAATGTCGACTACGTGCTCGAAATCGACGTGCCGGACGAACTGATCGTCGAACGCATGAGCGGCCGCCGCTCGCACCCGGCTTCGGGCCGCGTGTACCACACCAAGTTCAACCCGCCGAAAGCGGACGACACCGACGACCTCACCGGCGAGCCGCTGGTCCAGCGCGACGACGACAAGGAAGAAACCGTCATGAAGCGCCTCGCGGTCTACCATAACCAGACCGAAGTGCTGCTCGGCTATTACAACAACTGGGCCCAGTCGGGCCTGCCCGGCGCCCCCAAGTATCGCAAGATCACGGGCGTGGGACCAGTCGAACAAGTCCGCGACGCGGCCTTCGCCGCGCTCTCGGAGTAAGACAACAAGCGGACAGCGATGTCCGCTTTTTTTTTGACCGGATGACTCCATCGCCATCCGTCGCACCGTTCGTTTGCATCAAAGTTTTGCAGTACGCAGTGAGTCAGACTGCTTCGCCCACAAGGCAAAGCATGCTTCTTTCAATGTGTGGTTGTGACTTGAGCTAAAACTAAGGGGACGATATGGCTGGAAACTATCTCGCGTTTGCCGTGGCATGCGGCGTCATCGCGGTACTCTACGGGCTCTGGTCCCGTGCCTGGATCCTCCGGCAGGACGCCGGCAACCCGCGCATGCAGGAAATCGCGCAGGCCATCCAGGAAGGCGCCTCGGCCTATCTCGGGCGCCAGTACCGCACCATCGGCATCGTCGGGCTGGTCTTGCTGGTTGCCATCTACGCGCTGCTCGGGCCGCTCACCGCGCTCGGCTTCTTCACCGGCGCCGTGCTCTCCGGCGCCTGCGGCTTCATCGGCATGAACGTCTCGGTGCGCGCCAACGTGCGCACCGCCCAGGCCGCCGTCACCGGCATGAACGAGGCGCTCAACGTGGCCTTCAAGGGCGGCGCCATCACCGGCATGCTGGTGGTCGGCCTGGGCCTGCTGGGCGTGACCCTGTTCTACTGGTTCCTCACCGCCAACACCGCGGCCGGCCAGACGCGCCACGCCGTCATCGAGCCCCTGATCGGGCTGGCCTTCGGCGCCTCGCTCATTTCCATCTTCGCGCGCCTGGGCGGCGGCATCTTCACCAAGGGCGCGGACGTCGGCGCCGACCTCGTCGGCAAGGTCGAGGCCGGCATCCCGGAAGACGATCCGCGCAACCCCGCCGTGATTGCCGACAACGTCGGCGACAACGTCGGCGACTGCGCCGGCATGGCGGCCGACCTGTTCGAAACCTATGTCGTGACCCTGATCGCCACCATGCTGCTCGGCGCGCTGCTGGTCGGCGGCGAAAACGGCGCCGCGATCGTCTATCCGCTGCTGCTGGGCGCGGTCTCCATCCTCGGCTCGATCGTCGGCTGCTCGATGGTGCGCCACCGTCCCGGGCGCAAGATCATGTCGGCGCTCTACACGGGCCTGTGGTGGGCCGCGGGCCTGTCGCTGCTCGGTTTCGTCGTCGTCACCTGGATGGTCTGGGAGGACGCCGCCATGCGCGGCAGCATGCTCGGCTGCGCCATCGTCGGCATCGTGCTGACCGGCCTGATGGTCTACATCACCGAGTACTACACCGGCACCGATTTCAAGCCGGTGCGCCACATCGCCCAGGCCTCCACCACCGGCCACGGCACCAACATCATCGCCGGCCTGGGCGTGTCGATGAAGTCGACCGCCTACCCGGTGCTGGTGGTCTGCATCGCCATCCTCGTGGCCTACCAGCTGGGCCAGCTGTACGGGATCGCGATCGCCGCCACCTCGATGCTGTCGATGGCCGGCATCATCGTCGCGCTCGACGCCTACGGCCCGATCACCGACAACGCCGGCGGCATCGCCGAAATGAGCGGCATGCCGGACGCGGTGCGCGCGATTACCGACCCGCTCGACGCGGTCGGCAACACCACCAAGGCCGTCACCAAGGGCTATGCGATCGGCTCGGCCGGTCTCGCCGCACTGGTGCTGTTCGCCGACTACAGGCACGCGCTCGATACGGCCGGGATGTCGCAGGCCTTCGAGCTGTCCAATCCGATGGTGATCGTGGGCCTGTTCATCGGCGGCCTGATTCCCTACCTGTTCGGGGCGATGGCGATGGAAGCGGTGGGACGCGCCGCGGGCGCGGTGGTGGTCGAGGTGCGGCGCCAGTTCCGCGAAATCGCCGGCATCATGGCCGGCACGGCCAAGCCCGAGTACCACAAGGCGGTCGACATGCTGACCGCGTCGGCGATCAAGGAGATGATCATCCCCTCGCTGCTGCCGGTGGTGGTGCCGATTGCGGTCGGCATGCTGCTGGGACCGGCGGCGCTGGGCGGCCTGCTGATGGGCACCATCATCACCGGCCTGTTCGTCGCCATTTCGATGACGACCGGCGGCGGCGCCTGGGACAATGCCAAGAAATACATCGAGGACGGCAATTTCGGCGGCAAGGGCTCGGACACGCACAAGGCGGCCGTCACCGGCGACACGGTCGGCGACCCCTACAAGGACACGGCGGGGCCGGCGGTCAATCCGCTCATCAAGATCATCAACATCGTCGCGCTCCTGATGGTGCCGCTGCTGCCGGCCGCGGGCTGGGTGGCCGTGTCCGAGCCGCAGATCGCGCAGCTGAAGTGGTCGGTCAAGCCGGCGGTGCAGCCGGTCATGTCGCCGGCCACCGGAGCGCCGGCCGGCGCGGCGCCGCGCACGGCCGTGGCGCAGGAGCCGCGCACGCCCGCGCCGCACTGAGGCGAGACAGGCGCCGCGAGGCAAGCGGCGCCGCGCTTCAGCCTTCGCCGAGCGCCTTCTTCAGCGCCGAGGCCAGCGAGGCGTGGTCCGAATCGCCGTGATAGCGCTCGCCGTTGATGAAGAAGGTGGGCGTGCCGCGCGCGCCGAGGGCGCCCGCCTGCTCGACGTCGGCCTCGACCCGGGCGCGGTGGGTGCCGTCGCCGAGTTCGCGCTCGAAGCGCTGCGCGTCCAGGCCCAGGCTGGACGCCATCGAGGGCAGGGCGTCTTCGTCGAGCATGCCCTGGTTCTCGAACAGGGCGTCGTGCATTTCCCAGAATTTACCCTGGGCGCCGGCGGCCTCGGCCGCCTGCGCCGCCGGGGCGGCGAAGGGGTGCAGGTCGGTCAGCGGCAGGTGGCGGTAGACCAGCGCCACGCGCTCGCCGTGCTGCTGCATGAGTTCCGTGAGCGCCGCATGCGCTCGGGCGCAGTAGGGGCACTGGAAGTCGCCGTATTCGACCAGCGTTACCTGGGCGTCGCGCGAACCGCGCACGTGGTCTTGCTCTTCGATCCTGAGGTTGTCGCTCATTCGTTTCTCCAATAGTCGATGCGGCTTGAACTGGCGCGGGCAGGCATTACACTGAATGCACAACCACCCGCTGAGGAACTCATCATGGCACGCAAGTACATCGACTGCCGCGAGTTTCCGAGCGACACAAAATGCTCGGTCACGATTGCGGCCGACAGCGAGCAGGAACTGATGGACGTGGCGGTCCAGCACGCGGTCAGCGTGCACCACCACCAGGACACGCCGGAACTGCGCCAGCAGCTCAAGCAGGTCATGCACGAGGGGCAGCCGCCGGCCTGAGCCGCCGTGCGGCTTACGCCGCCGTGCCCGGCTTCGCCGCACCGGCCACCACTGCCAGCAGCGTGTCGCCGAAGCCGCCGCGCGCCCGCGCGTCCGTGCGTGCGCTGGTGAAGACGCGCGGCCGCGCGCTCCAGGCGAAACGCGCGCCATTCGCTTCCAATGCTTTCACCAGCAACACGTCCTCGTGGCAGGACACCGGCGAAAAGCCGCCCGCCGCCGTATAGGCCGCCGCGCTGACGCCGAGATTGGCGCCGTGGATATGACGATGGCCGTCGCGGTCCTGGTAGGTGCGGGCGAAGTGTTCGCGCAGCGCCGCGGCATTCTGCGCGTGCGGCGACCAGTCGTCGACCGCCACCGAGCCGCAGACCACGTCGGCGCCGAGGCCCAATTGCGCGCCGAGCCAGTGCGGCGAGACGCGCGTGTCGGCGTCGGTGAAGGCCAGCCAGCGGGCGCCGCGCGCGAGCAGCTGGCGGGCGCCGGCGGCGCGCGCGACGCCCACCTGGCGCGCGTCGACGGCCAGGCAGTCGAGCACGACGCCGGCGGCGGCGAAGGCGGCGCGCTGGCCCTCGACGATCGCGGCCGAGCCGTCGTCGCAGGCGTCGAGCACCACGCACACGCAGACCGCCTCGCCTCGCAGGGCGCGGTCGTGCGCGGCGCACAGCACCGAGGCCAGGCAGGCGCCGAGCGTGGCCTGCTCGTTGTGGGCGGGAACCGCGACCCCGATCATGCTTGCGCCCCGGCCGCGGCCGGCGTCATGCGCCAGGCCTCGAGCAGGAAGTCGCGCTCCTGGTGGTGCACCGTGCGCACCAGGCCCGGCAAGGCGGCGGCCCTGGCATGCAGCGCCGCGGTCGGCATGCAGGCGGTCGTCGAAGTCGTGCAGCCAGTGGCACAGCACCAGTTCGCCATCGTCCTCGAGATTCGCATGCGCCATGGCCAGGATGGCGTCGAGCGCCGCGCCGTCGAAGTAATAACCGAGTTCGCTCATGACGATCAGGTCGAAGCGTTCGCCGGCGGGCCAGTCCGACGGCAGGCTGCGCTGTTCGATCCGGGTGCGCGCAGGGCCGTCGCCAAGCCGGCGGCGCGCCGCCGCGACCGCGCTCGCCGCGCCGTCGCAGGCCAGCAGCTGGTCGCAGCGCGGCGCCAGCGCCGCCGTCATCTCGCCGTTGCCGCAACCGGGCTCGAAGGCGCTGCGGTAGCGCGGCTTGCCCAGGCAGGCGAGCAGGAGCGCGCGCTTGCGCTGCTCGTACCAGCGCTCGCGCACGTTGCCAGGGGTCGTCGCTGGCCGCGTACAGGGCTTCAAAGTGCCGCTGCTGCATGGATGGGTCCGGTGTCATGAAAAACCAGTTCGAAAGGGTGGAGGATGCGCTCGATGGCATGCGCGGGAAGGACCGGTGCCGTCGCTGCGGCCGTCGGCCCCGGTCTGGCTGTGAAAACACGTCAAGGCGGCGCGTTTGCGCGCCAGCATGGCCGGCGTGAGCGCCAGCTTGCGCGCCTGCGCCAGCGGCATGGCGCCGTCCCCGGGCGCGCTCCAGTGCCAGCCCCAGACCGGCGTCTCGAACAGGCTGGCGCCGCATGCGGCCGCTGCGGCGGCGCAGGCGCGGGCGCAGGCTTCATGGTCGGGGTGGGCGTCGTAGCGCCAGGTGGTGACCACCAGGTCGCCGGGCCGCAGGATGGCGGCCGAGGCGCGCGGCCAGCGCGTCTTCGCACGGCGGCCACGCCGCCGTCGGCGAACCCCAGCCGCAGCACGGCGGGTTGCGTCGATGCCGAGGCAGGCCAGCGCCGCCAGCGTCTCGCGCGGGCGTTCCAGGCGCAGGCGCGCCGGCGGCCAGTCGCTGCGAGCCGGGGTGGCTCGCTTCGCCATCGGTGACCGCGACCAGCAGGTGCGCCAGGCCATGCTCGGCCGCCGCTTGCAGCAGGCCGCCGCAGGCGAGGATTTCGTCGTCGGGGTGGGGCGCGACGATCACGACCCGGGCGTAGGGCGCGAGCAGCTGCGCGGCCGGCAACCAGCGGCACGCCGGCCAGTTGCGGGTCGTCGCGCCAGGCCGCGGCCGGGGTGCCGGCGCCCGCGATGCGGCGGCTGGCGATCACAGCGTCCATGGCGGCTCCACCGCAGCGGCGACCAGGCGCCCGACCGCTTCCTGGTCGCGCTCGGCATGGCTTTGGCGCATGAAGACCGGCAAGTCGGCAAACAGGCGTGCGATCGCCGGGTCCTTGCACAGGGGGCCGGCGCCGAGCGCCCGGCCGGCGGCGGCCAGGGTCGCCGTGGCCGACGCTTCCACGCACAGGCGCACCGAGAGCGCCGCCAGCATCGCGTTCGCCATGGGTGCGCGGTCGATCGCCGCCGCCGCTTCGCGCATGCGCGCCGCGCTGGCGCCGAGGGCGACCGTCACCTCGCCCAGTTGCGCCAGCCGGTGCGGATCGGCTTGCGCGGCCAGGCGCGCGCGCAGGGCGTCGGCCAGCCGGGTCGCCGCCCCGAACCAGCAGGCGGCGACGCCGGCGCCGCCATGCCAGAATCCCGGCCGCGCCACATAGAAGCCCGGCGCGCCCAGGGGAATGGCGGCGGCCCGGTCGAAGTCGCACGTCGACACTGCCCGAGCCGCGCATGCCGACCGCATGCCAGCCTTCGTCGGTCACGCGCACGCCGTCCTGGCGCAGGTCGAGCGCCGCCAGCATCGCTTCGCCCTGTTCGTTCCAGCAGCTGACCACGGCGTGCGACACCGTCTGCGCGCCCGAGCACCAGGCCTTGCGACCGCTCAGCACCACGCCGCCATCGGATGCGCTCGCCAGCAGCAGGCGCGCATCCGGCGGCTCGGCGCACCAGGTGCCCCAGAGCGCGTCCGGGCCGCCCAGCGTGGCGCCCGCTTCATGCAGGATGGCGAGGGCGTCGGTATGGCCTTCGTAGAGCTTGGCCAGGCTCAGGTCGTGCGCGCCGACGGCAGCCAGCGCGCGCCAGCGTTCGAGCGTCGCGCCCTGTCCGGGGAAGGGCAGGCGATCCAGCCCCGCCGCGACCAGCTCGGCGCAGCGCCGCGCCCGCTTCCATGCCGGCCATGGCGGCGAGCTGCGCCTGCAAGGACGCGCTGTTGTCGGATGTTCCATGAATAGGCGAACTGTTGCAAAAATTGCATCGTAACATGTTCACCGCATGGCGTTTTCTAGCGTGCGCGTGGCCGCCAGGTACTCCACAGGATCAGCCACAAGCAGCGCCGCCTGGACCGGCAGGCGCAGCCAGAGCGCCCACAGCGGGACCGGAAACAGCTCCGGCCGCTGCAGCATGTAGATGTGGGCCGGCGTCACCGCCAGCGTCAGCAGGAACAGGCCGACGCCGGCCTGCCTGCGCGTGCTTGCCATCAGGATGCCGGCCGCGCCCAGCAGTTCGAAGACGCCGCTGACCAGCACCGCCGCCACCGGCCAGGGAAACCAGGGCGGCACGATGCGCGCCTCGGTGGCGGTGAGCACGAAGTGCGCGATGCCGCCGATGAAGAACCACAGGAAGACGACGGCGAGCCCGGCGACTTGCCCACGGCTGGGCTTGGCGTGCGCCCGCCGTCAAAACACGCACATCCGGTTCGCCTCTGCGCGCAGCGAGGCGCGGAAATCCGGGATGGGCGATCGCGATCAGTTCCTGCGCGCGCTGCTTGGCCGACTTGCCGCGCAATTGCGCCACGCCGTATTCGGTGACGACGTAATTGACGTCGTTCTTGCTGGTGGTGGCGTGGGTGCCGGGCGTGAGCATCGGCACGATGCGCGAGATGCTGCCGTCCTTGGCCGTGGAGGGCAGCACGATGAAGGACTTGCCGCCGCGCGAACGGTTCGCCGCGCGCACGAAGTCGACCTGGCCGCCGGTGCCGGAATAGGGCAGGTGGGCGATGCTTTCGCTGCCGCACTGGCCGAGCAGGTCGACCTGCAGGCTGGCGTTGATCGACACCAGCTTGTCGTTCTGCCCGGCGATATACGGGTCGTTGGTAAAATTCGACGGGTGCATTTCCAGCATCGGATTGTGGTGCATGAAGTCGTACAGGCGGCGCGAGCCGAGCGCGAAGGTCGCCACCATCTTCCCCGGCAGCAGGGTTTTCTTGCGGTTGGTGACCGCCCCGCAGTCGACCAGGGTCAGGATGCCGTCGCCGATCATCTCGGTGTGCACGCCCAGGTCCTGCTTGTGCGTCAGCTGCATCACGACCGCGTCCGGAATGCCGCCGTAGCCGATCTGCAGCGTCGAGCCGTCCTCGATCATGTCGGCCACATACTTGCCGATCGCTTCCTGCACCGGGCCGATGGCGGGCAGGCCGACTTCGAGGATGGGTTCGCTGCTCTCGACCAGGCTGGTGACCTGCGAAATATGGACGTGGCATTGTCCGTGCGCGAAGGGGACGTTGGGATTGACCTCCAGCACCACGACGCGCGCCTTGGCCACCGCCGCCATCGTGTAGTCGGTGCCCAGGCTGAGCGCGAACCAGCCCTGCGCGTTCATCGACGAGGCCATCGCGAAGACGACGTCGGCCGGCATCTGGCCGCGTTCGATCAGGGTCGGGATTTCGGAAAAATAGTTCGGGAATGAAGTCGCACCAGCCGCCCTGGCCGCCGGCACGCGAGGCGCCGCCGAAAAACAGGGCGGCGTGGCGCACGTGCTGCGCCGTGTCCTGGTCAAAATAGCCGTATTTGCGCATGGCCAGGATTTGCGCGACGCGGATGCCGCGCCAGCGCGTGCGCTCGTTCGATAGCGCCGTCAGCAGGGCCGGCGGTTCGCCGACGCCGGTGGGCACGATGATCATGTCGTCGTCGCGCAAATGCGCCAATGCGTCCACGGCGCTGCCGCGTCTGGCGTCGTAAAGTTGCTTGTACCGTCTCCATGCAAGTCTCCTTTTTCTTGCTAGCCTAACCCGAAAAGCTGACGCGGACATGACACGCGCGCCATGCCGCGGCATGGCGGCAGATAATTGCTCCATCGGCGAACCGTCAGATGGAGGCGCAACATGAAGCACGCGAAACATTCGAAACCGCTGCGCGTCGCCCAGATCGCGCTGGCGCTGCTGGTGGCGCTTGCCGCCAGTACCGCCGCCGGGCAGGCGGCGCGCCGGCGCGCCCACCGGCCCCAGCTACGGCCCGGTGCTGCACCCGCAGCCGGTCAACGCCGAACCCGGCGCCCAGCCCGAGCAGACCCCGCAAGCGCCCCGGCCACAGGATCCGGCCAACTCGCAGCAGCGCAAGGACGGCAAGCAGGTCGGCAAGCGCAGCGCGCGCCGCTCGGCCCCGCTGCGCGTCGACCCGGTCGCCGTGGCCACGGCGCCGGCCGCGCCGCAGCCGCTGCTGCCCACCCGGCCGGCGGCGCTCGATCGCGGCCCGGTGCAAATCAACAGCTGCCTGGGCGGCACCTGCACCGACACCAATGGCGCGACCTACAACACGGGCGTCGGCAATGCCGCCGTCAACGGCCAGGGGCGCCTGTGCACCCGCAGCGGCAACACGATGCAATGCTTTTAATCGCGAACGTGGTTTTTCCGGCCAAAAATTCGCTACAATCCTGCAGGTTGACGTTAACGTAAACGTCAAAAAAGAACAGAGAAATAAGGGAAAAACCATGCAAATTCAGAACAATGTGTTCATCATCACCGGCGGCGCGTCGGGCCTGGGAGCAGCTACTGCGCGCATGATCACGGAAGCGGGCGGCAAGGTCGTGCTGGCCGACGTGCAGGTCGATGCCGGCACCGCGCTGGCTGCCGAGCTCGGCGGCCAGTTCGTCAAGTGCGACGTCACCTCGGAAGAAGACGGCAAGGCGGTCGTGGCCGCCGCCGTGGCCCTGGGCACGCTGCGCGGCCTGGTCAACTGCGCCGGCGTGGCGCCGGCCGTGAAAACCGTCGGCAAGGACGGCCCGCACCCGCTGGACGTGTTCCAGCGCGCGGTCAACATCAACCTGGTCGGCACCTTCAACATGGCGCGCCTGGCGGCCGAAGCGATGGGCAATACCGAAGGCGCCGAATACGGCGAGCGCGGCATCATCATCAATACCGCCTCGGTCGCGGCCTACGACGGCCAGATCGGCCAGGCGGCCTACGGCTCCTCGAAAGCGGCCGTGGTCGGCATGACGCTGCCGATGGCGCGCGACCTGGCGCGCAGCGGCATCCGCGTGATGACGATCGCTCCCGGCATCTTCGAGACCCCGATGCTGATGGGCATGCCGCAGGAAGTGCGCGACTCGCTGGGCAAGATGGTGCCGTTCCCACCGCGCCTCGGCATGCCGAAGGAATACGCC
The DNA here is from genome assembly GCA_963729765.1 of uncultured beta proteobacterium. Taxonomy (GTDB): domain Bacteria; phylum Pseudomonadota; class Gammaproteobacteria; order Burkholderiales; family Burkholderiaceae_D; genus Telluria. The sequence continues at coordinate 119,335 of CAVSPL010000010.1, forward strand.
CACCTGGCCAAGGCCATCATCGAAAACGTGATGCTCAACGGCGAAACCATCCGCCTCGATGGCGCGATCCGCATGCAGCCGAAGTAAGTTCAGGTCTGAAGCATCTGACAATTTGATGTAGGATGCCAACGGTATCGGGCGCGCGACCCAGGTCGCGCGCCCGTTTTGCTTTTTGGAGATCCGATGACCAAGTTGAACACCTTCGCCGGCGCGGCCCTGCTGCTGGCGCTTGCCGCCCCCCACGCCACCACGCTGGCCCAGGACGTCGCCCAGCGCGCCCCCGAAATCGCCACCGGCTACGCCGACAAGGCCGGCTGGGCCGCGCGCAAATACATGGTGGCCGCGGCCAACCCGATCGCGGTCGAGGCCGGCTACGAGATGCTGCAAAAAAGGCGGCACCGCGATCGATGCCGCGATCGCCACCCAGCTGGTGCTGACCCTGGTCGAGCCGCAAAGTTCGGGCATCGGCGGCGGCGCCTTCCTGGTGCATTACGACGGCAAGCAGGTGCAAGCCTTCGACGGCCGCGAAACGGCGCCGAAAGCGGCCGACGAACACCTGTTCCAGAATCCCGACGGCACGCCGCTGTCGCGCACGGCCGGCGTCGTGGGCGGGCGCTCGGTCGGCGCGCCGGGCGTGCTGCGCATGCTCGAGCTGGCCCACAAGCAGCACGGCAAGCTGCCCTGGAAAACCCTGTTCGAACCGGCCATCCGCCTGTCCGAACGCGGCTTCGCGGTCAGCCCGCGCCTGAACGGCCTGCTCACCTGGGACGCCCACATCCGCAAGGACCCGACCGCCGCCGCCTATTTCTACGACCCGGCCGGCCAGGCCTGGCCGGTCGGCCACATCCTGAAAAATCCCGCGCTGGCGAAAACCCTGCGCGAGATCGCGCGCGGCGGCGCCGACGCCTTCTACAAGGGCCATATCGCGCGCGACATCGCGGCCAAGGTCAAGGCGCACCCGACCAATCCGGGCCTGCTGACGGCCCGCGACATCGCCGACTACCGCCCGAAAGTGCGCGCGCCGGTCTGCAGCGATTACCGCAGCTATACCGTGTGCGGCATGCCGCCGCCGTCCTCGGGCGGCATCGCGGTGGCGCAGATGCTGGGCATGTTCGAGACGCGCGACATGGCGAAACTGGCGCCCGTCGATGGCGTGCCGGGACCGGACGCGGTGCACCTGTTCTCGGAAGTGGGGCGCCTGGCCTATGCCGACCGCAACCGCTACGCGGCCGACACCGATTTCGTGCCGCTGCCGGGACGCGGCCTGCCGGCCCTGATCGACAAGGCCTATCTCGCCAAACGCGCGGCCAGCTGATCGGCGAGCGCTCGATGGGCGAAGCGCCGGCCGGCAATCCGCTCGGACTGGACGTGGCCTGGGGCCGCGACAATGCCATCGAGACGCCGTCGACCTCGCACCTGGTCGTGGTCGACAGCCACGGCGCCGGCCTGTCGATGACGACGACGGTCGAAGACGCGTTCGGTTCGCGCCAGATGGTCGACGGCTTCATCCTGAACAACCAGCTGACCGATTTCTCCTTCGATTCGAAGGATGCCGCCGGACCGATCGCGAACCGGGTCGAGGCGGGCAAGCGGCCGCGCAGCGCCATGTCGCCGACCGTCGTGTTCGACAAGAAAACCGGGCAACTGGTGCTGGCGGTCGGTTCGCCCGGCGGCCCTGCCATCATCAATTATGTGGCGAAAGTGCTGGTCGGGACCCTCGACTGGGGCCTGAACGTGCAGCAGGCGATCGCCTTGCCGAATTTCGGCAGCCGCAACGGCCCGACCGAACTGGAAGCGGGGCGCTTCCCGCAGGCGACCGTCGACGCCCTGAAGGCGCGCGGCCATGCGGTGCGCCAGAGCGAACAGAATTCCGGCCTGCACGGCATCCAGCGCATGACGATCCATGGCGAGCCGTGGTGGTTCGGTGGTGCGGATCCGCGACGCGAAGGGGTCGCAAAAGGCGATTAGTAGTATCCTTTAAGGCAATAATTTCCCTCAGGATCCACTTTGTTTGATATCTTTATGAAGTGGACCGTCAACCAACCTTCCTCCCTTCGCCGCCCGCACTGTTCGACGCATGCGGGCGCTGCTGTTCGGCTGGCTGCTGGCGCTGGCCGGCGGCTTCGGCGGTGCCGGCCATGGCCGCGCCGGCGCCGACCCTGCGTTTCGAGCACCTGAGCGTCGAGGACGGCCTGGCCCAGGAAACGGTGCTGGCGATCGCCCAGGACCGCGACGGCTTCATGTGGTTCGGCACCCAGAACGGCTTGTCGCGCTTCGACGGCTACCGTTTCATCAATTTCCGTAACATCATCGGCGACCCGACCACGCTGGGCAGCAACTATATCCGCGTGCTGCGCGTGGACGGCAAGGGGCGCCTGTGGATCGGCACCGACGGCGGCCTGGCCCTGTACGACCCGGCATCCCAGGCGTTTCGCCGCTTCCTGCCGCGCGACGAATCGGCCCGGCGCGGCAACGGCAACCGCCACGTGCTGGCCATCGCCGACGACGGCAAGGACGGCCTCTGGCTCGGCACCGGCGACGGCCTGCAGCATTTCGACATCGCCAGCGGCACGCTTCACCACCTGGCACCACGTCGCCGGCGACCCGAATACCCTGGCCGACGACGAGATCAACGCGCTCGCCCTCGACAAGCGCGGCCGTCTCTGGATCGGCACCGGCGCCGGCCTCGACAGCCTGGACCCGGCACGCCAGCGTTTCGAACACCATGCGCTCGCGTCGAACCAGCGCCGAAGCGGTGCAGAGCCTGCTGGTCGACGGCGCCGACAACCTCTGGGTCGGCCTGCTCGACCGTGGCGTCGAACGCAGGCCGCTCGGCGCGCCGGCCCGCGCGCCGCGCGCCGCTACGGCCCCGCGGACGGCATTCCACAGGCCTGGATCAGCGTCGCTCTACGACGACGGCAAGGGGCAGGTCTGGGCCGGCGCGCACGACGACGGCCTGTACCGCTGGGACGCCGCGCGCGACCGTTTCGAAGCCCACCGCCGCATCGTCACCGACAAGAACAGCCTGGCGGACGACCATATCGCGGCCCTGTTTCGCGACAGGGTCGGCACCTTCTGGGTCGGCACCTGGTATGGCGGCGTCTCGCGCGTCGACCTCGGCAGCGGCGGCTTCGCGCGCCTGCTGCGCGAGCACGACGCCGGCAAACCCGCCGACAACCGGGTGCGCGCCATCGACAACGACGGCAGCGGCGCGCTTGTGGATCGCCAGCGGCGACACCCTGCAGCTCTACGATCCGGCGAAAAGCGGCGCTAGCGCCTACCGCAACTGGCGCCACGAACCCGGCAATCCGAACAGCCTGATCGACACCTCGGTCAATGCCGTCATGCGCGGCGCCGACGGCATCGTCTGGGTCGGCGGGCGCACCGGCATCACCCGCTTCGATGTGGCGAACAATCGCTTCACGCGCCAGGTGCTGGTGCCGGGCGACGTGAACGCCAACCATGTGCGCGCGCTGGCGCTGGCGCGCGACGGCGCGGTCTGGATCACCACCCGCGGCGGCCTGCACCGCCTCGACCCGCGCACGCGCGCGCTCGAGACCTGGCGCCACGATCCGCAGCGCCAGGCCAGCCTGGCCGACAACACGGTGCGGCCGGTGCTCGAAGACCGGCGCGGCCGGCTCTGGATCGGCACCTTCAACGGCCTCGACCTGATGGACCGGGCCAACAAGCGCTTCCGTCACTTCCGCCACGATGTCTTCGACGCGGCCAGCATCAGCCACGACGAGGTCCATGCGCTGCTCGAGGACCGGGCCGGCAATGTCTGGGTCGGCACCGCGGGCGGCCTGAACAAGATGGTGACCGCCGCCGACGGTTCCGTCAGTTTCGTGCGCTACACGACGCGCGACGGCCTGGTCGACGATGCGGTGGCGGCGATGCTGGAAGACGCCGACGGGATCATCTGGGTCAGCACCAACAACGGCCTGTCGCGTTTCGACCCGGCCAGCAACAGCTGGCGCAGCTATACGCGCGGCCGACGGCACCATCGACGGCGCCTATTTCGACGGCTCGGCATTGCGCGCGCCCGACGGCACCCTGTATTTCGGCGGCTTCAACGGCATCACGGCCTTCGACCCGCACGCGCTGCGCTACAACCGCATCGCGCCGCGCGCGGTCATCACCGGCATCCAGATCTTCAACCGCCCGGTGCAGCAGGCCTACCCGCAGCTGCTCGCCGGCGCCGTCGAAAACGCGCAGAGCGATCACGCTGTCGGCGCAGCACTCGGTGTTCTCGCTCGAATTCTCGGCCTTGCACTACGCCGCGCCGCGCCGCAACCGCTTCGCCTACAAGCTCGAGGGCTTCGACCAGGGCTGGGTCGATCGCCGATGCGGAAAAGCGCTTTGCCACCTACACCAATCTCGATCCGGGCCGCTACGTGTTCCGGGTGCGCGCCGCCAACAAGGACGGCGTCTGGAGCGAGACCCCGGCCACGCTGGCCATCACCATCGAGCCGCCGTTCTGGGGCACCTGGTGGTTCCGCAGCGGCGCCTTGCTGCTCCTGCTGGGCGCCGCCTACGCCAGCTACGCGCTGCGCGTGCGCCGCCTGTCGCGCCAGAAGGCGCACCTCGAACACCTGGTCGGCGAGCGCACCGAGGAGATCGCCGCGCAGAACAGCCTGCTCGAACGCCAGACCTTCGAGTTGCGCGAGCGCGAACGCGAAGTGCGCCGCAACACGGACGAACTGGCCGCGGCCAACCGCGCCCTGTACGAGAACGAGCAGCGCCTGCAGCTGGCCAAGCAGCGCGCCGAGGATGCGGCGCGCCAGAAGTCGGAATTCCTGGCCAACATGAGCCACGAGATGCGCACGCCGCTGGCCGGCGTGATCGGCATGCTCGGCTTCGCGCTGCGCGACGGCGGCATGCGCGAGAACACGCGCGAACAGATCGCGCGCGGCCAGGCGAATGCCCAGTCGCTGCTGGCGATCATCAACGACCTGCTCGACTTCTCGAAGATCGAGGCCGGCAAGCTGACCATCGAGAACGATCGACTTCGCGCTTCGAGGCGGCCGATCAACAACGTGGTCGGCCTGTTCGCCGAGCAGGCGGCCGCGCACAGCGTCGGCTTTGCGATCGACCTGGCCGAGGACTTGCCGCGCTTCGTGGTGGGCGACCCGACGCGCCTGCGCCAGGTCCTGATCAACCTGGTCGGCAATGCCTTCAAGTTCACCCCGAGCGGGCAGGTGAGCCTGCGGGTCGAACGGCGGCGCGAGGACCAGACGCGCGCAGGCGCAGCACATGATTCGTTTTTCGGTGCAGGACACCGGAATCGGTATCGCGTCCAGGCGCGCTGCCGCGCCTGTTCCAGAAATTCGAGCAGGCCGACACCACCACCACGCGCCGCTACGGCGGCACCGGCCTGCGGCCTGGCGATCTGCCGCCAGCTGGTCGAGCTGATGGGCGGCACGATCGGCGTGACGAGCCAAGAGGGCAGGGGCAGCACCTTCAGCTTCGTGCTGCCGCTGCCGGACGGCGTCGAGCCGCCGACGGTCGAGCACGCGCCGCGCACGCCGCACACCCACCGCCTGCGCGTGCTGTGCGCCGAAGACTTCGCCACCAACCAGATCATCGCCCGCATGATGGTCGAGGAAATGGGCCACCAGATCGAAGTCGTCGAGAACGGCGCGCTGGCGGTGGCGGCCTGCGCCCGCACCCGCTTCGACCTCATCCTGATGGATGGCCGCATGCCGGAAATCGACGGCGCCACCGCCACCCGCCTGATCCGCGCCGGCGGCACGCTCGACGCGCCGCGTGCTCGACCAGCACCTGATGATCGTCGCGCTCACCGCCAACGCCAGCGACGAGGACCGCGACCGCTACCTGGCCTGCGGCATGGACGGTTTCCTGGCCAAGCCGATCGACGAAGCCGCGCTGCATTACCAGATTGAGCCGGGCCATCGAGCGCCAGATTCAGCGCGGCATCGAGCTGCCCCTGATGAGCGCGCGCCGGGCCGACCACGGCCGAGCTGGACGCGATGTTCGGCGTCGCCGAGCCCGCCCGGCCTGGCGCCTGCACCGGCGCAGGACCGCGCCGCCCTGCTGCAGGCGCGCATGCGCGCGGCCTTCGCCGCCGACCTGCCGCGCCGCCGCGCCGAACTGCGCGCCGCCGTCGAAGGCGGCGACATGGAGGCCGCGGCAGGCGTGCTGCACGGCTTGCGCGGCAGCGCCGCCCACCTCGGCGCGGGCGAGCTCGCCGCCCTGTGCGCGGCGCTGGAGGCGGCCGCCGACCGCGGCGCCTGCGGCCGACATCGCGCGCCGCGCTGCCGGGCCTGGACGCCTTGCTCGACACGTTTCGAACGGCTTCCGGCCTGATCCGGAGAATCGTCCTATAATGTTCTCCAGAGCAACATATTTCCAGGAGTGGCGATGAAGGTGCTGGTGGTGGACGACGACGTGGTGTCGCGCATGATGCTGATGCATCTGGTCGACAGTTGCGGCAACTACGAGATCCTCGAAGCCGAGGACGGCGCCGACGCCTGGCGCCAGCTGCAGGCCGGGCTGTTGCCCGCCATCGTCTTTTGCGACCTGCGCATGCCCAACCTGTCGGGCACCGAACTGCTGGCGCGCGTGCGCGGCGCCCCCGCGCTTGCCGGCCTGCCGTTCGTGCTGGTGTCGGCGGCGAACGATGGCGCGACGATCGGCGAAGCCGAGCGCGCTCGGCGCGAACGGCTATGTGGTCAAACCGTTCCGGATCGAGGGATTGCGTCCGCACCTGATGGCGCTGGAAAGCGACGAGGCGCCCGGCGCCAGCGCGCGCCGCCTCGGCATCGACGCGGCGCGCCTGGCGCTCTACCTGGGCGGCCTCGAGCGGCAACTGCTGGACGCCGCCGCGGCGATCGGCGCGGCGCTGGCGCAGGGCGACACGCGCGCGGCGGCCGAGCGCCTGGCACGCCTGCGCGAAGGCTGCGTCATGCTGGGCTTGCGCAGTGCGGCAACCGGGCTGGCGCGCGCCGAAGCGGCGCCGCGTACCGCGCCGGTGACGCAGGCCCTGGACCTGGCGCGGGCGGCGGTGGCGCGCCAGGCGGCCTTGCTGGCAGGCGGCGCGTCCGCCTGAGGCCTGCGCTCAGAGCGTTTCGTGTTCCTTCGCCGGGCTGCTTGACGTGGCCGGCGCGCGCCAGCTGATCACGCGGTACAGATACCAGGCCAGCATGATGCCGAGCACCACCTTCGACACCGGATCGACATACTTCGCCACCTCCGTGTAATTATTTTCGAGCAGGAAGCCGGCCGCCGTCAGCAGGCCGGCCCATGCCAGCGAGCCGATGCTCGAATACAGCAGGAACTGCCCGAGCGACATATTGCCCAGGCCCGCGGGAATCGAAATCAGGGTGCGCACCGCCGGAACCAGGCGTCCGAACAGCACCGTCTTGCGGCCATGCTTCTTGAACGAGGCCAGCGCCGTGTCGATTTCATCGGCGGACACGGTCAGCCAGCGCCCATGGCGTTCGGCCAGGCGCTTGAGGCGTGCGCAGCCATAGATGCGGGCCGCGTAATACCAGGGCAGGGCGCCCGCGACCGAACCGGCGGTGCCGGCCAGCAGCACGCCAATCAGGTTCAATTCGTCGCGCGCGACGACGAAGCCGGCGAAGGGCATGATCATTTCCGAGGGAATCGGCGGGAAGATGTTTTCCAGCGCCATCAGCGCGAACACGCCCAGGTAGCCGCTTTTTTCCAGGAAATGGGTGATGAACTCGAACATCGGGCACTCCAGGCAGGCTCAGGAGTGGCGATGATAGCGCGGATGGGGGAAGGGGCTCGCACGGGCGGGGCGTGCAACTTATTGTGCTGCTTGCAAGTCCCACGATAGTTGCCGCAGCTGTATAATTCGGGGCGCGTGTGTCGCCATCGTACAATGGATAGTACAAGGTCCTCCTAAGACTTAGATGTGGGTTCGATTCCCGCTGGCGATACCACTACGTTCGCATCCGGCCTCAAAAATTCCGTGTAAGTCCCTTTCGCCATCCGCAATCGGTACAATGGCGGCTTCTTTCACCTTTCCCGCTGCACCGCATGCCTTCCAGGCCCTCGCGGGTGGCCTGCTTACAGATTATGGCTGTCATTTCCCTCTCGTCCGCGCAACTCGCGTTCGGTCACGTCGCGCTGCTCGACCACGCCGACTTTTCCCTCGAAACCGGCGAACGCGTCGGTCTGATCGGGCGCAACGGCACCGGCAAATCCTCGCTGCTGAAAACCATCGCCGGGCGCTTCAAGCTCGACGATGGCCTGCTCGTCATGCAGCAAGGTATCAAAATCGCCTATGTCGAGCAGGAGCCGACCTTCGATCCGGAGTCGACCGTGTTCGACGCCGTCGCCGCCGGCATGGGCGAACTGCAAGGCATGCTGGCCGAATACGAAGCCCTGACCGGCCAGTTCGGCCAGGGCGACGACGACGCGCTGATGGAACGCATGCACGTCATCCAGGTCAAGCTCGACGCCACCGATGGCTGGAACCTCGGCAACAAGGTCGACACCACGCTCGACCGGCTGGGCCTGAACGCCGACGCGCAAATGAAAACGCTGTCGGGCGGTATGCAGAAGCGCGTCGCGCTGGCCGTGGCGCTGGTGTCGGCGCCGGACGTGCTGCTGCTCGACGAGCCGACCAACCACCTCGACTTCAAGTCGATCATGTGGCTGGAAGGCTTGCTGCGCGATTTCCGCGGCTCGGTCCTGTTCATTACCCACGACCGCAGCTTCCTCGACAACGTCGCCACCCGCATCGTCGAACTCGACCGCGGCCGCCTGCTGTCCTTCCCCGGCAACTTCACGACCTACCAGGAACGCAAGAGCGAACTGCTGGCCAACGAAGAAGTCGAGAACGCGAAATTCGACAAGTTCCTGGCGCAGGAAGAAGTCTGGATCCGCAAGGGCGTGCAGGCCCGCCGTACCCGCGACGAAGGCCGCGTACGCCGCCTGGAAGCGCTGCGCGAACAGCGCGTCGCCCGCCGCGACACGCAGGGCCAGATCAAGCTCGACGTCGGCATGGGCGAGCGTTCCGGCAAGATCGTCGCCGAACTCGACAACATCTCGAAGTCGTATGGCGAGAAGGTGATCGTCTCGAACTTCAGCGGCACCATCCTGCGCGGCGATAAAGTCGGCCTGATCGGCGCGAACGGCGCCGGCAAGACCACGCTGTTGAAAATCATCCTCGGCGAGGAAAAGGCCGACAGCGGCACCACGCGCCTGGGCACCAAGCTCAACGTCGCCTACTTCGACCAGATGCGTACCCAGCTCAACGAAGAGGCGAGCCTGGCCGACACCATCGCGCCGGGCAGCGACTGGGTCGAAGTCAACGGCCAGCGCAAGCACGTGATGACTTACCTGAACGACTTCCTGTTCGCGCCCGAGCGCGCCCGTTCGCCGGTCAAGTCGCTCTCCGGCGGCGAGCGCAACCGCCTGCTGCTGGCGCGCCTGTTCGCCAAGCCGGCCAACTGCCTGGTGCTCGACGAACCGACCAACGACCTCGACATCGATACCCTGGAGCTGCTCGAAGAACTGCTCGAGGACTACACCGGCACCGTCTTCCTCGTCAGCCACGACCGCACCTTCCTCGACAACGTCGTGACCCAGGTCATCGTTGCCGAAGGCGAGGGCCAGTGGCGCGAATTCGTCGGCGGCTATACCGACTGGGAACGCGTCAAGGCGACCATGCCGCAGCAAGTTGCCGCGCCCAAGGCTGCGCCGGCCAAGGCCGCCGAAGCGCCCGCCGCCGACGCCGGCGCGAAGAAGGTCAAGCTCAGCTACAAGGAACAGCGCGAACTGGACGAACTGCCGAAGCTGATCGCCTCGCTCGAGGACGAGCAATCGGCCATTACCGCCCAGCTCAACGGCCCGGACTTCTACAAGACCAACCCGGCCGACGCGCGCCGCATCAACGCCCGCTATGCCGAGATCGACGACCTGCTGCTCGACGCCCTCGAGCGCTGGGAAAAGATCGAAGCGCGTTCGCGCGGCGCGGCTTAACGCGCCGTTTGCCAGCCCCGGGCTCCCGCCCGGGCTGCTTGATACAGCCGGCGCGTCCTGCGCCGCGCTGTCGCCGTGCACTGCGGCCAGTCTTTTCCTCTCGCCGCCTGTTCCCGCTGATTCATTTCCTGTTGTACATTCCTCGCGATCTGGCCAAGGGCTGAACCGTGCGCGAAAAATGGCAACAACTCATGTATGATCGAAATATTGTGCCTTTACCAAGAACAGTGGACGCGATCACTGCCATCAGGTCGGTCCCGGACGGCGCGCTGCCTGGCGGCACCGTCCCGCGATTGTCCGTGTGCAAGCAGCCGCGCACCTGCGCTGCGCGCGCAAGTCCCTGTTATTGTGACTGGCACATGGTGTCGACGCTGAAGCGGCACTATTCAACAAAAACGATCCGTGGCCGGCTGGGCTGCGATCCATAACGATTTGGCGGGGACTTGATGAATGCAACAGTACGGATGCTGTGGTGGGTGAATCGCCTGCGCTGCATGTCGGTGGCCGAAATCGGCTACCGCATGCGCCAGGTGGCGCGCACGAAAATGGCCCGCGGGGCCGCCTTGCGCGCCGTAGCCCGCCCGCGAGTACCGCCTCGGCAGCGCTGCCGCGGGCACGCAGCTTCAACGTCCATGGCGCGCCCGCCCTCGGCCCGCTCGAGGTCGATGCGCTGCTGGCCGAAGCCGACCGCATCTGCGCCGGCCACGTGGTGCTGTTCGCCGACCGCAGTTTCGACGTCGGCGTGCCCACCGTCTGGAACCGCGATCCGTACAGCGGCGTGACCGGTCCCTCGGTGTTTGCCGGCGACATCGCCATCGACAATCCCGAGCAGGTCGGCGACATCAAGCATGTCTGGGAACTGAACCGCCACCTGCACCTCGTGCGCCTGGCGCAGGCCTGGAGCGTCTCCGGCGACGTGCGCTGGCTGCACGCGCTCGAACAGCAACTGCGCAGCTGGCTCGACCAGTGCCCGCCGCTCTCCGGCCCGAACTGGACCAGCCCGATGGAGCTCGGCATCCGCCTGATCAACTGGGCGCTGCTGTGGCAACTGGTGGGCGGCGAAGGCAGCAGCCTGTTTGCCGGCGAATCGGGCCAGCGCCTGCGCGCCGACTGGCTCGACAGCATCCACGCCCATTGCCGCACCATCGCGCGCAACCTGTCGCGCCATTCCTCGGCCAACAACCACCTGATCGGCGAGCTGGCCGGCCTGTTCGTCGGCGCCTCGGTCTGGCCTTGCTGGAAGGCGTCCGGCGCCTGGATGGAGCAGGCGCGGCGCGAACTCGAGCAGCAGGCGCGCCTGCAGTATTCGCTCGACGGCGTGAACCGCGAGCAAGCCTTCGGCTACCACGTGTTCTCGGCCGAATTCCTGTTCGTGGCCGGCCTGGTCGGGCAAAGCTGCGACGTCGCCTTCTCGCGCACCTACTGGAGCATCCTGCAGAGCGCGCTGCGCTTCCTGCGTTCGGTGCGCGACGTCGGCGGCCACGTGCCCAACGTCGGCGACAACGACGACGGCAGCGTGTTCCGCCTGGACGCCGCCGGCGGCGACCGCGCGGCCCAGCTGCTGGCCCTCGGCGAGACCGTGTTCGGCACCCAGCCCGCCACGCATGCGGCCGCACCCGCGGGCGTGCGCTGGCTGCTGCACGCGCTGCCCGGCAAGCGCCCCGATGCCGATCCGCACGAAGCCGACACCGGCTGGGCCTTTCCCGACGGCGGCTACCTGCTGTTCGGTTCGCACTTCGGCGAGGAAAACGAAATCAAGGGCATGCTCGATTGCGGCCCGCTCGGCTACCTCGGCATCGCCGCCCACGGCCACGCCGATGCGCTGTCGATGACGCTGTCGGTGGCCGGCGAACAGGTGCTGGTCGATCCGGGCACCTATTCCTACTGGCAGGACCGCAAGTGGCGCGATTACTTCCGCGGCACCTCGGCCCACAACACGGTGCGCGTGGACGGGCGCGACCAGTCGGTCTCGGGCGGGCGCTTCATGTGGCTGCGCAAGGCGCGCGCCAGCATCGAGCGCATGCCGGCCTCGCCCCACGAATTCGATTTCCGCGGCTCGCACGACGGCTATGCGCGCCTGTCGGACCCGGTGCGCCACCTGCGCAGCGTGCGCTTCGACGCCGCCAGCGCGACCCTGGTCGTGCGCGACGAGGTCGCCGCCAAGAAATCCCATCCGCTCGAGCAGTTCTGGCATTTTGCGCCGGAACTGAACGTGCGCCTGACCAGCAGCGGCCTGCACGTGCGCGGCAAGCGCTTCGCGCTGCAGATGCAGGCCAGCGGGGCCGACCTGAAGCTGGAACTGGTGCGCGGCGCCGAGAATCCGCCGCTGGGCTGGTATTCGCGCTGCTACCAGGCCAAGGAGCCGAGCGACGTGCTCCGTATCTCGACGGTATCGTCCGCCGTTCCGGTGGAGTGCAGGTTTACAATAACGTTCGTCGACGAAAAATATCACCGTTGCCCACGTCGAAGCCGGCCGCGCAGCGGCATGTCGATGCCGACAAGCGGGGCATCGCCGCCAGATTGCCGTCGTGGAGCATGCCGCGCGCGCTTCTTGCAAAAGGCTTGTAAGGTCGATAGGCAGTGGTATGACGCTATGCAGCAATATTGCGTCACAGGGCGTACGGTCGAGCACCCTGGTCCTGAGCTGCAAGGGACGCGCGGCTTGGTGTTCGCTGCACAACAGGAGATCGTGCGCGGCGTCGACCGAATGTACCCCGTTCACACCATGGCGTCGATTGTTGCCCGCTCGTTGGTCCTGACGAGAGAGGCGGTGACAAGCAGGGTGTAGTAAAACTAGCAAGAAAGCGCAGCAGGCAACATCAGGCAACAAGGTTAGCGCAAACAATAAAGGCGCACAACAAGTGAAATCAGAGAGTAACGACAATGAAGATTCTGGTTACGGGCGGCGTGGGCTATATTGGTTCCCACACCGTCGTCGAGTTGCAAAATGCCGGCTACGACGTGGTCGTGGTCGACAATCTCTCCAACGCCCAGCGCTCGGTCCAGGACCAGGTGCAAAAGATTACGGGCAAATCCTTCGATTTCGTCGAAGCCGACATCCGCGACCGCGCGGCCATGGAAGCGGCCTTCGCCGCCCACAAGGTCGATGCGGTGATCCATTTCGCCGGCCTGAAAGCGGTCGGCGAATCGGTGGCGCAGCCGCTGCGCTACTACGACAACAACGTCTCCGGCAGCGTCGTGCTGTTCGAGACGATGGCGAAATTCGGCGTCAAGACGCTCGTGTTCAGCTCGTCGGCCACGGTGTACGGCGATCCGGCCTCGGTGCCGATCCTCGAAGACTTCCCGCTGTCGGCGACCAATCCCTACGGCCGCAGCAAGCTGATGATCGAAGACATCCTGCGCGACCTGATCAAGGCCGAGCCGGACTGGCATATCGCGCTGCTGCGCTACTTCAACCCGGTCGGCGCCCACGAAAGCGGCCTGATCGGCGAGTCGCCGTCGGGCATCCCGAACAACCTGGTGCCCTACATCGCCCAGGTCGCCACCGGCCAGCGCGAAAAGCTGTCGGTCTACGGCGGCGACTATCCGACCCCGGACGGCACCGGCATGCGCGACTACATCCACGTCGTCGACCTGTCGATCGGCCACGTCAAGACCCTGGAAAAGCTGGCCAAGGGCCCGGGCTTGCTGACCTATAACCTCGGCACCGGCCGCGGCAACAGCGTGCTGGAAATGGTGCGCGCCTTCGAGGCGGCCAGCGGCCGTCCGGTCGCCCTACCAGATCGTCGACCGCCGTCCGGGCGACATCGCCAAATGCTATGCCGATCCGGCGCGTGCGCGCGACGAACTGGGCTGGGTCGCCACGCGCGACGTCGCCCAGATGTGCGCCGACACCTGGCGCTACCAGACGATGAGCGCCAAGGCCTGAGCCGACGCGACACGCCAGACAATCAAGTTAATCCAGACAAATGAAATGAGGACGTTTTAATGAAAGCAATGATTCTCGCGGCAGGCAAGGGCACGCGCGTTCGCCCGCTCACCTACGACCTCCCGAAGCCGATGATTCCGCTGCTGGGCAAGCCAGTGATGGCTTACCTGGTCGACCACCTGAAAAAACACGGCGTGACCGAAATCATGGTCAACGTCAGCTGGCTGCATGAAAAAATCGAAGAGTATTTCGGCGAAGGCGAGCAGTTCGGCGTCCAGATCGGCTATTCGTTCGAAGGCTATACCACCGACGACGGCACCATCGTGCCCGAGCCGATCGGCTCGGCCGGCGGCATGAAGAAGATCCAGGAATTCGGCCAGTTCTTCGACGACACCACGATCGTGATGTGCGGCGATGCGCTGATCGACCTCGACCTGAAGGCGGCCCTGCTCGAACACCGCCGCAAGGGCGCGATGGCCTCGGTCATCACCAAGGAAGTGCCATGGGACAAAGTGTCCTCGTATGGCGTGGTCGTGACCGACGCAGAAGGCCGCATCACCGAGTTCCAGGAAAAGCCGAGCCAGGAAGACGCGAAGTCGAACTTCATCAGCACCGGCATCTATATTTTCGAGCCGGAAGTGATCGACCTGATCCCGTCCGGCGTCTCCTTCGACATCGGCTCGGAACTGTTCCCGCTGCTGGCCGAGCGCGGCCTGCCGTTCTATGCCCAGGGCCGCCCGTTCAACTGGCTCGACATCGGCACCATGAGCGACTACTGGGAAGTGCTGCAAACCGTGCTGACCGGCGAAGTCAACCACATGGACGTGCCGGGCACCCAGATCGAGCCGGGCCTGTGGGTCGGCCTGAACACGAGCATCGACTGGAACGGCACGACGATCGAAGGCCCGGTGTATATCGGCTCGGGCGTGCGTATCGAAGCGGGCGTGCATATCGTCGGACCGACGTGGATTGGCCACGGCAGCCACATCTGCGAAGGCGCGGAAGTTGTCCGCAGCGTCTTGTTTGAATATACTCGCGTGTTGCATGACGTGACACTCAACGAAATGATCGTTTTCAAGGAATACAGTGTCGACCGCGCCGGGGAGATGAAGCACGCGTCCGAATACACGTCCGAAGAATGGGTGAATGCGCGCGACCGCCGCCGCAGCAGCCGCAAGAGAAACCGCTGGCCAGAACAAGTAATAACCGGTAATAACCGATAGAAAGCAAACGCATGAAAATTTATCCAGTGATCCTCTCCGGCGGCGCCGGCACCCGTCTGTGGCCGCTGTCGCGCGCCGTGCTGCCCAAGCAGCTGCTGCCGATCGTCGGCGACAAGCACCATGCTGCAGGACACCGCGCTGCGCGTGGCCGGCTTGCCGGGGCTGATGGCGCCGCTCGTCGTGTGCGGCAACGACCACCGCTTCATGGTGGCCGAGCAGCTGCGCGCCGCCGGGCATCACGCCACTGGGCATCCTGCTCGAGCCGGTCGGCCGCAATACCGCGCCGGCGGTGGCGGCGGCTGCCCACTTCCTGAAGGCGATCGATCCGGAAGCGGTCATGCTGGTGCTGCCGGCCGACCACGTGATCGACAACCAGGAAGCGTTCAAGGAAGCGGTCACCCGCGCGGCCAGCCTGGTGCAGGGCGGCGGGCTGGCCACCTTCGGCATCGTGCCGAAGGCGCCGGAAACCGGCTACGGCTATATCCGCCGCGGCGCCGCCCTGGCCGCACTGCCGAAGGCTGCTACAAGGTCGAGCGCTTCGTCGAAAAGCCGGACCTGGCCACCGCCGAAACCTTCGTTGCCGACGGCGGCTATTACTGGAACAGCGGCATGTTCATGTTCTGCGGCCGAGCAATACCTGACCGAACTGGCCACCTTTGCGCCGGACATCGCCGGCGCCGCCGAAACAGGCGGTGTCACACCGGCTACCGCGACCTCGATTTCTGCCGCCTCGACGAAACCGCCTTCTCGAGCTGCCCGTCCGATTCGATCGACTACGCCGTCATGGAACGCACCGCGAATGCGGTCGTGGTGCCGGCCGATATCGGCTGGAGCGACGTCGGCTCCTGGTCGGCGCTGTGGGAAGTGCAGCAGCACGACGAGAACGGCAACGCCGCAGCGCGGCGACGTCTACCTCGACGGCGTGAAGAATTCGCTGGTGCGCGCCGAGAGCCGCATCGTGGCCGTGGTCGGCCTGGAAGACGTGGTCGTGGTCGAGACCAACGACGCCGTGCTGGTGGCGCACAAGTCGCAGGTGCAGCGCGTCAAGCAGGTGGTCGACCACCTGAAGTCGAAGGAACGCACCGAGCACCTGCACCACACCAAGGTCTACCGTCCGTGGGGCCACTACGAGGGCATCGATGCGGGCGACCGTTTCCAGGTCAAGCGCATCACCGTCAAGCCGGGCGAGAAACTGTCGCTGCAAATGCACCACCACCGCGCCGAGCACTGGGTCGTGGTGTCGGGCACGGCGCGCGTGACCTGCGGCGAAAAGGTCAGCCTGCTGTCGGAAAACGAGTCGACCTATATCCCGATCGGCATGAACCACCGTCTCGAGAACCCGGGCAAACTGCCGCTGCACATCATCGAAGTGCAGTCGGGCAGCTATCTCGGCGAGGACGACATCGTGCGCTTCGAGGACATCTACAAGCGTTCGTGATGCGGCTTCCAGCAATAGAAAAAGCGGACGGCAACGTCCGCTTTTTTTTCGTCCTGCACATCGAAGCAAGGTTTCCAAGTCAACAGTGTGAAGCCTCGCCGCACAGCGGCATACAATGATTTGTCGGTGAACCCCGCACGGAGGTGATCATGAAGACGCTCCTTGCCGCCGCGCGCTCGCGCTGGCCTTCGCCGCAAGTCCCGCCTTTGGCCAGACCGGCGCGCCGCCGCTGCGACCCCGTGCTCGAAGGCCAGCTCGAACGCTGGCTCGGCGCCGGCGACCTGATTTTCGACAACGTCTACACGCGACCAGGAAGCGGGCGATGAGTTCGCTCGACTTCCACGCCGCCGCCGATGGCCGCGGGCCCACCTTCACGCTGCTGCGCGTGAGCGACGGGCCGGGCCGGGCCTGGCTGGTGGGCGGCTACAACCCGCAAAGCTGGGACAGCGACGACGGCTGGCACTTCACGCCGCGCGACTTCCAGCGCACCGCCTTCGTCTTCAACTACACGGCGCCGGCCGTCTACCGCCAGGTGCCGAGCAGCTTCGAGCTGCCCAGCCAGGGCAGCTTCCAGACCTTCAACGCCCGCGACCAGGGCCCGACCTTCGGCGCCGGCCCCGACCTGTTCGTCGACGACACCCTGCGCACCGCGCTGTCCTGGCGCCTGAGCTATGGCGACCCGGCCGGGGAAGGGCGCAGCATCATCGACGGCTCGGTCGGAGGGCGCTTCTTCGCCGTCGATGCGCTGGAAATCTATGCGGTGTCGCCGATTCCCGAGCCGGCCGGCGCCACGATGCTGGCCGGCGGCCTGGCCCTGGCGGCATTCGCCGCCGCCGGCGCCGCCAGACGCGACGCTCAGCCAGTAAACGCCACGCACCACGGTCATCCCAGCCTGACGGGCAGCCATGCCTGCCTGCGGGGTGCGGCTCGGCTAGCGTGGCTGCAGGCCGGCGCCACCGCCAGCTACGGCACCGTAGGCGAACCCTGCAATCACTGGCAAAAATTTCCCAACCCAAGCGTGCTGTCGCGCGCGTCGGCGCACTCCCTGATGGGCTCGTCGCTTAGTCCAATCGGACTAATGTGTGGTCATCGGCTTGTCATCTGGCGCCGTTACTATACTTTTGCTAATAACCAATTGTTACTTTATCAACAGACGTTCGATCACCCCTCTGCGGACAGGAACCCCCTTCATGACAAAACTTCTTGCATCGATCAATTCACCGGGCGCCTGACTGTGCTGGCAGCGCTGATTGCGGGCTTGGCCGCGCCGGCCATGGCCGCGCCGGGCAGTGTCGTCGATCAGCCAGGTCTACGGCGGCGGCGGCAAAACGGCGCGACGTACAAGAACGACTTCATCGAACTGTTCAACCGCAGTGCCGCCCGGTACCCTGGGTAACTGGAGCGTGCAGTACGCGTCACCGCGGCACCACCTGGGCAGTGACGAACATCGGCAACGTGACCCTGAAGCCGGCCAGTATTATCTGGTGGCGGCAGCGACGGGCGCGGGCGGCACGACTGACTTGCCGACGCCTGACGCCACGGCGAACTACCGCGATGGCGCTACCGCCGGCAAAGTCGTGCTGGTCAACAACCGTACCGCGCTCACCGGCGCCAACCCGACGGCGGCGCCAACGTGCTCGACCTGGTCGGCTTCGGCACGATCGCCGAATTACTTTGAAGGCAGCGCCCCGACCCGGCGCCGACGAACACCACGGCCGTGCTGCGCACGGAAGCCGGCTGCGTCGACACCGACAACAATAACGCCGACTTCAACACAGCCGCGTCACCGCGCAACAGCGGCAGCGCACTGAACGTCTGCACGGCGGCGGCACGCCGACGCCGACGCGCAACCGATCGTCACCACCTGCCCGGCCAACGTGTCGACCGCCGCAGGAACCGCGACCTCCGCGCTCCTGTCGGCGACCGACAGCGACAGCATCGTCAACAGCATCACGCTGGGCAGCGGCGCCGTGCGCCGGCATCACGCTTGGCCGGTTTCAGCCTCGGCCAGCGCCGACGGCGGCATCGCCAGCGCCAGCCTGGCCGTGGCCGCCAACACGGCCGCCGGCACCTACCCGGTCGTGATCAATTTCGGCAACAACGAAAGCCAGAGCGCCAGCTGCACCATCAGCGTGCGCGTCTCGGGCGCACCTGAAGATCCCGGCGATCCAGGGTTCGGGCGCGACCAGCGCCGTACAACAACTCGGTGCAGACCACCGAAGGCGTGATCACCGCGAAGGTCAGCAGCGGCTTCTTCATCCAGGACGCGGACGGCGACAACGACCCGACCACCTCGGACGCATCTTCGTGTTCGGCGGCCAGGACCGACGCCGTCCGTCGGCGACAAGGTGCGCGTGACCGGCACCGTCACCGAATTCACCCCGACCGGCGCGACCCGTTCGTACACCGAACTGAAAGACACGACCAGCATCGTCAAGCTCGGCAGCGGCTTCGGCATCACGCCGACCAACATCGACCTGCCGAGCGACGACCTGGCGCGCTTCGAGGCGATGCTGGTGCGCTTCGATCCGCCGCTGACCGTCAACGGCAATCGGCTACCTGGGCGAGCGCGGCGAGCTGGTGCTGTCGACGGGCCGCCGCGAAGTGCCGACCAACCGCTACCCGGCACGTTCGCCGGAAGCGGTCGCGCTGGCGGCCGCCAACGCGAAGCAACTTCGATCGTGCTCGACGACGGCATCTTCACCACGCCGGCGACGGTTCCTTACCTGGCCGCCGACGGCACCATGCGCGCCGGCGACACCGTCACCAACCTGACCGGCGTGCTCGACTTCGGCGCCGATCGGCGGCGGCGGCGCCGGCGTTCAAGCTGCAGCCGACCGACAGCGCCGGTCTTCTCGCGCGACAACCCGCGTACCGACAGCGCCGGCCCTCGCAGCGGGCAACGTCAAAGTCGCCAGCGCCAACGTGCTGAACTTCTTCACCACCTTCACCAACGGCAGCGATGTCGCCGGCGACACCGGCCAGGGCTGCACCGCTGGGTCGCCAACGCATCGCGCAGCAACTGCCGCGGCGCCGACAACCTGCCGAATTCATGCGCCAGCGCGACAAGATCGTCAACGTCGCTCAAGGCGATCGACGCCGACGTGGTGGGCCTGATGGAGATCCAGAACAACGGCGACGACGCCGTCAACTACCTGGTCGACCAGCTCAACGCCGCCATCGGCAAGACCACCTATGCGGTGGTGCCGAAGCCTGCCGCCACCGGCACCGATGCCATTCGCGTGGCGATGATCTACAAGCCGGCGGTCGCTGAGCCTGGTCGGCGGCGCCCTGTCGGACGGCGACGCCATCAACAACCGTCCACCGATGGCCCAGACCTTCAAGGCCGCCAACGGCGCCAAGTTCTCGCTGGTGGTCAACCACCTGAAGTCGAAGGGCAGCTGCGGCGGCGGCGCCGGCGACACGCGACAGCGGCGACGGCCAGGGCTGCTGGAACGCCACCCGCGTGCAACAGGCGCAGCGCCTGGTCACCTACTTCATGCCGCAAGTGACGGCCGCCGCCGGCGACAGCGACGTGCTGGTGATCGGCGACTTGAACGCGTACGGCTTCGAAGACCCGATCAACTACCTGACCTCGACCGGCGGCCTGGTCAACGAGATCGAGCGCTTCGTGCGTCCGCGCGGCCTGGCCGTACTCGTACGTGTTCGACTGCCGAAAGCGGCTACCTCGACCATGCGCTGGCCAGCGCCTCGCTCGACGGCCAGGTGGCGGACGTGACCGAGTGGCACAACAATGCCGACGAACCGGACGCGATCGACTACAACCTCGGCGACAAGCCCAGGACCTGTACCTGAACAATCCGTACCGCGCGTCGGACCATGACCCGGTGGTCGTCAGCCTGAACCTGGCGCCGACCTTCATCGACGTCAGCGCCAGCGTCGACGGTCGCCAGTCCGGCCTGGCGCTGAACCGCACGACCGGCAAGTACAGCGGCACGGTCTCGTTCACGAACACCAGCGGCGCCGCCATCAACGGTCCGTTGCAGTTCAAGCTCGACGGCCTGACCGCGGGCGTCACGCTCGACAACCCGAGCGGCACGCAGGACGGGGCGCCTTACATCACGCTGTCGACAACGGCGCGATCGCGCCGGGCGCGACCGTGACCGTCGGCGTGACCTTCACCAATCCGTCCAAGGCGCTATCTCGTCTACACGGCAAACACTGATCAGCGGCACTTTCTAAGTCTAAGGAAATCGAACCATGTTTAACTTCAACAACCTCCTGGCGCGTGCACTGCTGGCGTTCGCCCTGGCCGCCGGCGCCGGCGCCGCAGTGGCGGGCCCGACCTACCACGTCGACGTCAACACCGGCCGCGCTGGGCGGCGCCAGCGGCTACCTCGACTTCCTGATCGTTCGGGCAAGGCGACACCGCCACCGCCACGGCCACGCTGTCCCACTTCATGGGCGATTTCAGCGGCGACGTGTACACCGACAACACCAGCGGCTCGGTCGCGGCCGGCGCCACCCTGGGCAGCAGCGCCAGCTGGAACGACGTTCGCAGCTGTGGGCCGGTTCGGCGGCAACTTCAGCTTCGACGTCAGCTTCGACGCAGGCCATCGACGACATCGCCGGCGCGCTGCTGCAGATCGCGCTGCTCGATTCCAACTTTGCGCTACCTGGCCCCGACCACCGGCGACATCGCCCAGTTCGGCCTGGCGCCCGGCCAGCCGATCGGCCTGACGCCAAGCGCCTTCGCCACGATCTCGTTGCTGCCGGACGTGTCGGCCGTGCCGGAGCCAACCGCGACTGGATGATGATGGCCACCGGCCTGGCGCTGCTCGGCTTCTCGCTGCGCCGCCGCGTCCGCTGATCACAACGCGGGCCGCGCGCCCGCCCGCACGACAAGACACACCTGACCGGAAACGGCAGGTGTGTCTTTTTCGCTTTGCGGCACGCGCATCGCTGTTCCGGCACGGCGGCGATATTATATCGGCAAGCGACTGAATACTCGAAACAAAATCATATTGTTCAGAGCGCTCAGTCTTCGTGCATAGTAAAATTGCGTGTTGTATCAAAGACATAGTCATGTAAAACAGTCCAGCTTGCTTGTACAGGGATCGTCCAATGTCAGCCAACATACTCGTCGTCGAAGCCGAACCCGCCTCCAGGAATTGTTCGGCTTGAACCTGACGCGCTGCCGGCCACGCGTCACCTGCTGCGCGCGATGCCGAAGCGGCGCTGGTGATGCTCGACGAACGAGCTGCCCGACATGCTGCTGCTCGAGTGGGACTTGCCGGGCCAGTCCGGCGTCGCGCTGATCCGCCGCCTGCGCGCCCAGCCGCGCACGCGCGACCTGCCGATCATCATGTTGTCCAGCGCGCGCGCGGCGAGCACGACAAGGTCCTGGCGCTCGAATCCGGCGCCGACGATTACATCACCAAGCCGTTCGGCCCGCGCGAACTGATCGCGCGCATGCACGCCCTGCTGCGCCGGCGCGCGCCGCATGCGGCCGCCGATACCGTGCAGATGGCCGGCCTGCGGCTCGACCCCAGCACCCAGCGCGTCACCGCCGGCGCCCGCCAGATGGCGCTGGGCCGGGTCGAATTTCGGCTGCTGAATTTCCTCATGCACCATCCGGAGCGCGTGCACACCCGCTCCCAACTGCTCGACCAGGTGTGGGGCAGCCACGTCTACCTCGACGAGCGCACCGTCGACACCCACGTCGGCCGCCTGCGCAGCGCCTTGCAGCCGAGCGGGCACCAGGAGCACATCGAAACCGTGCGCGGCAGCGGCTACCGCTTCGTCGCCTGGGAAGCGCGCGTCAAGCGCGGCTGGCAGACGCGCCGCCTGAGGCGGGCGATGCGGGTGGAACAGGTCGTCATCCTCAGCGAGCGCGAGCAGGAATACCTGCTGCGCGCGATCGAGGCGGCGGTGCAGGTTCGCGACCTGCGCCAGTTGTTTCTGTGGACCCAGGGCCAGTTGCAGGCGCTGCTGCCGCACCAGGCTGATGGTGTGCCTGCAGTTGGACGGCAGCGACGCCGTGCTGCGCGTCGAATGCCTGCACGGCAGCGGTCTCGACGCCGCCACCCTGCGCCAGCTGACCGATCCGGTCGACGGCCTGGCGCCGCGCCTGGCGCGCCATTGCCGCGACGGCCGAGCCTGGCTGCCATGGCGATACCGGCGGGGGCGGCGTGCCGGCGACGGCACCCTCGGCGTTCCAGGGCGAGTTGCTGCAGCTCGGTTTCGACAACTGCTGGTGCACGGCAGCGGCCGCGCTGGGCGGCGGCGGCACCCTGTTCGCCCTGTTCGGCTGCCAGGCGGCGCCGGGCGCGCGCCACGCCTATTTCCTCGAGCTGCTGCTGCCGCACCTGCACCTGGCGTTGCTGCGCCTGCCGGCGCCGGCGACGGCGCGCGCGAGTGCCGCGCCGGCCGGCGTGGGCGCGCCATTGCGCGCCCGCTGAGCGCGCGCGAAGCGGAAATCCTCGCGCTGGGTGCGCGAAGGCAAGAGCAATTACGAAGTCGGCGCCATCCTCGGCATCAGTGCGATGACCGTCAAGAACCATCTGCAGCGCATCTACCGCACGCTGGGGGTCAGCAACCGTACCCACGCGCTGGCGCGCTGCATGGCGCTGCGCCTGCTGGAGTCGCCGGGGCCTTACTGAGCATCACGAGTTTGGCAGATTGCGCTGCGAATCGAAACGCCAGGCTTCGGCATTGCCGTCGATGATGCGCAGGCCGGCGCAGTTTTCGGGCTGGCAGTCCGGAAGAGGCTGTTCGCCGACGGCGACTTGCTGCGACACCTTCACGCGCGGCAGTCGTGACCGGGCATCGGTGTCGGGTGCGAATATCGCCGCCGCCGCATGCGGTCAGCAGGGCGAGGAGGGAGGACAGCCAGGGTGGAGCGGAGTGCGATGATTTCATAATGCTGATAAGAAAGAGTTCGTCGGCAACGGGCTTATTGTAATCAGGAACTTTCCTGAGCGGAATTATTTTTCGCGCCTGTTAGTAAGATATTGAACTTTTGTCGGCATAATGCGCGAACTTGGGCGACGATGAAGTAGTGATTGAGGAAATAGCTCTTGGGCAATAAATCGAGTATTTACAGGGCGTGGCGAAACGGCGACGCCTGGCTGTCGGGCCGACAGCGCCGCCGCCAGACGAATCGTCCTTGACCTGCCAACGCGGCAGGGTGATGATTTGGCATGCTAAAAATTCTGCTGCCACTCATCTTTGCCTGCACCGCCTGCACCTCGGAGGCCAGCGCGCCGCCAGTCCCGCCGGCGCCGCGCCGTGACCCAGGCCGCGCCTGCTCCAGGCGGCGCCGACGCCTCCGGCACCTGCACCTGCGCCGCAGCCCAGGCGCCTGCACCAAAGCAGGGCGACCTGCTCGCGCAGATCCGTGCCCTGATCGGCAACGCTTCCTGCACCGACGGTTCGCAATGCCGCACCCTGCCCATCGGCGCGCGTGCCTGCGGCGGCCCCGAGGGCTATCTGGCCTATTCGACCAGCAGCGCCCCCGGAAGCCGAGCTGAAGGCATTGGCCGAGCGCCACAAGCAGGAACGTAGCCGACTTCCATGCCAAGTCGGGCATGATGTCGAATTGCCGCTACATGCCGGATCCCGGCGCGGTATGCGTGGCAGGCACCTGCCAGCTGGGCTCGCCCGAGTCGTGAGCCCGGGCCGGTCCAGGGTAAGGATTTCGGACATAAAAAAACGCTCCGCGTGCCCTGGGGCACGCAGCGTTTTTTATTGCGGTTCTTACTTGATGTGAGCGCTTAATAGTAAGCCAGCGCGGTTTCGCACGCGGCCCGCTTCCGCGGCAACCTTCGCGACCGCACGAGCCGTTGGGACCGGGGGGTTGGTAGCCTCCACTTCCAGCAGCTGGGGTGGGAGAGCGGCGTGGTGCCGTTCAGGTATTGCACTGCCCCGAGGTAGCGCTGGTTGGCGTGCAGGCCGGACCAGCTGAAACCGACGTGGTGGTGCCTTGCCTGCCACGACTTTGCCCGGCAGGGCGACAGCGAAGTTGCCGCCGCTATCGGCCGGGGTGACGACCCACGAGGACAGCTTGTGGGTCATGACCGGCGGGGGCCGCCGTAGGCGACCACGCAGACGCGGTAGTTGCCCGCGGCCGGAGCGCTGATCTGGGCCGACTCGTTGCTGCCGTCATTGCCGCGAATAACACCCAGCCGTGCCGGGGTCAGGACGCCCAGGTCAATGTCCAGTCGTCGGCGTCGCCGGTGGTCGCTGGCGCAGCGCAAAGCGTGCCACGATGGTGCCGGCCGGAATGGCGACGTTGGTTCACCGACGGCGGCCGAGTCGCCGGCGAGCGCAAGCGGTCTTCAGGTCGGCGTCGACAGGGGCGACCTGCCACCAGCGAGACGGTATCGCCCATGGTGACTGCCTTCAGGCCGCCCTTGATGGCCGTCATGCGCGCCGGAGAAACCGGTGCCGACGGCGAACGGCTTGCTGCCGGTGACTTGTCGCTGGTCATTTCCGTGCGCGCCGTGATCGACGGTAGGACGCTGCGGTCGGATCGGGCTGCGCACCACGTGGGTGCCGTCGCGTCCAGGTCAGGCGCCGAACTGCCAGACGTCGGTCGGGGCGTCGGTGCGGGTCAGCTTGACGGTGAAGCTGCCGGTCGCGCCGGCGCCAGGCGTCAGGGTCGATGGCGAGACCACGCGGTGAAGCCCGGCACCGATGCGGTGGCGGTGTAGGTGGCGGCTGGTGCCGCCGACATTGGTGACCGTGCGGCGCACCGTGGCGTTGCCCTGCACGTTGCCGACGGTGATCGAAGGCAGGTTCAGGTTGTAGGCTCGTCGAGGGTGCCGTGGTGGCAGCGTGCCGGCGACATGCCGTTGACCCCGCACATGTACTGCACGTAGTCGGCCTTGCCGGCGTCGTACACCAGGCCAGGATCGGTGGCCTTGTTCGGGTCGACGTGGCCTGCGCCTTGCGCCCATGGCAGCAGGCCGTTGAGGCGCCGGCCAGGCCGTCGTTGCAGGGTGGTGTAGGCGGTGGTCATCAGGGCCGACTTGATGGCGGCCGGCGACCAGGTCGGATGCGCCTGGCGCAGCAGCAGGCCAGGCCGGCCACGTGCGGGCTCGACATCGAGGTGCCCTGGTAGGAGTCGTAGGCCGGCCGGCGGCACCAGCGTGCCGGCGGCGACGGCGTCGTGCTGGGCCGCGGTCAGGGCCGGCGTGACGCTGGCCAGGATGTCCACGCCAGGCGCGGTCAGGTCAGGCTTGAGGATGTTGCTGTCGCCCATGTTCGGGCCGCGCGACGAGAAGCCGGCCATGATCGGCGCCGGCTTGGTGCCGCGTTGATGGCGACGCAGCGTCGAGGTCGCGCGCGGCCGCGCCTGGGTTGGCGCACGTAGGCCTTGATCGGCGGCGCCGTCGGCGGCGGTCACGTGCACGGTCGGCACCGAGTGCGGCTTCGGCCACCAGGCCGGTGCCGTTGTCGACCAGCACCATGCCGACGCCGCCGGCGTTCGGCACGGCCAGCGCTCTTGTCGACCGGCGCATTGTTGCCGCGGGTGCAGATCACGATCTTGCCGGCGACCTTGGCCGGGTCGAGCAGCGCGCGCGCCGCCGTGCGGTCGGCGGCGCGGTAGCACAGCGGCCAGGTTGGCGCGTCGGCGCCGGCCAGGCCCGCGTCTTCGGCGCGGATCAGCGGCGGTTGGCGGCAGCGGCGTCGGTGTTGAGCGAGGCGCCGAAGTACTTGGCGCCGTTGCCCAGCGTGACGTCGGCCTGGAAAGTGCGGTCATGGGTCGATGCGGCCACCGTGGTCAGCCATGGGCTGATGTGGGCCACGGCATTGGCCGGGCCGCTGTTGCCGGCCGAAGCGGCGACGAACACGTTGGCCAGCGAGGCGCGGTAGAAGGCCTGTTCGACCGGATCGGCGACCGAGGTCTGCGAACCGCTGATCGAGTAGTTGATGACGTTGACGCCGTCCTTGACGGCGTCGTCGATCGCCTTGACCGAGTCGCGAGTTGAAGCAGCTGTTCGCGCGTTGGTGCCGTCGGTGGCGGCCGGATCGTCGTAGGTCCAGCACACCTTGTAGGCGGCGACGCGGGCGCGCGGCGCCATGCCGCGAGGCGTCGCCCACGGCACGCCGTTGATCGTGACGGCCACGCCGGCGTTACCGGCGGCGGTCGACGGCGGTGTGGTCGCCGTGGCCGCCGTGGCCGCTGCTGAGCCGTTGGTGCCGATGTTCGAATCGCGCGGCGAATAGAACTCGGTCCAGTTCTTCGGCTTGCCGGCGGCCAGGAAGCCGGCGTTGAAGAACTTGGCGCCGACCAGCTTGTTGTTGCAATGCTTGATCGGATCGAAGCCTTCGCCGGCCTGGCAGATGCCGGTGAAGCTCGGCCGGCGGCGCGCTGTAGGCCAGCGGTGGCGGCCGGATCGAAGGTCGGGTTGCCGTTGGCGTCGACGCGGTCGGCGAAGGCTGGATTCTCCGGCCAGATGCCGCCGTCGACGATGCCGACGACGATGTTCTCGCCGGCTTGCCGCGAGCCGCCGAGCTGTGCTCCACAGGCCGCCGGCTGTGTCCAGGCCCAGGAAGGTCGGGCGTGTAGATGGTGTCGAGGTGGCGCGGCACGTCGGCCTGATGTCGGCCACGGCCGGCGTCGTCTTGAGCGCGCAGCACTTCGTCGTCGGTCAGCATGGCCGCGAAGCCGTTGAGCACGACGTTGTATGTATGGGTGACCGGGGCGTTGCCGATGGTGGCCAGCACGCTGGCTGTTTCGGTGCCCAGGTAGCTCGACGTAATGCTGGACGTCGGCGGCGGCGAGGTCGAAGCGCTGGCCGGCGGCTGGCTGGGTGGCGGCCAGGCCGGCGACGCCGCCGGTGTAGGAGGCGGCCGGCTGGTCGTGCAGCTGGACGATGTAGGGGCGGCGCACTTCTTGCGCGGACGCGGTGAGTGCCATGCTGGAGACCAGCGCGAGCACGGCGAAGGAGACGGGACGCAGTTTCATTTGTTCAAATCCTTGTTCTGTATGAGGGAGACTACGACGCGCTCTTAGTTACGCCGGCGACGCGATACCGAGCCCAGGCCGGCCAGGCCGAGCAGCATCAGGGCGACCGATGCCGGTTCCGGCACTTCCGTCAGGTTCAGGTCGTCCAGCGCGAACTGGGCCTGGTTCTGGGTCACGAAGCGCTCGGTGCTGCAGTCGCCGCTGTCGTCGAACAGGCAGGCATTGATCGACAGGCTGGTCAGGATGGTGCCGCCGAAGGTGTCGTCCGCACCGGCGCTGGCGAAGCGAAGCGCCCCGTGCTGTCCTGGCCGGCGAAGTTGAGGCTGGAGGTGAGCGTCGTGCCTGCTTGCGTGGTGCCGGTCAGGACCAGTTGGCCATAGCTGCCGTTGGGCAGGCCAGTGACCGGAGCGACGAAGGAGTAGTGCAGCCCGGCCAGGCGGAAGCCCGCGACGTTCGGAGTAATGAAGGTGTTGGCGATGCTCAGCGCGCCGTTTCAGGCCGGCGTAATACAGGCCGGTGGCACCCGACCGGGCATTCGACGATCGTGCAGTTGGTCGGGTTCGCGGCATTGAAGATCGCGCCCACGCCGCCCGACTCGCTTGCATCGACGCCGGGACCGTTATTGGTGCGGAAGGTGAAGCCGTTGGCGGTGAAGGCGTCGCCCGTGTTGTAGGCGGTATCGCCGGCAGCCAGTTGTGGCGTTACTACGTTCATGATGCCGTCGAAGGTGACGGTGGCAGCTTGCGCCGCGCCGGCCATGAGGCCGAGGGCGCCGAGCACGGAAGCGCACAGTAGTTTTTTCAGGACAACCGTGGAAGCGGTATTCACAGCAGGGTTGGTTGAGCGAGTCATCAGTCTGTTACCTTTATCGTTAAGTTTTTTATGGCAATGATTTAATACTGTGCGCTTAGTGCAATTTTCTACCCGCAATTATTCTTGTCGGGTTGTCGCCGAATATAGCAAACGAAATAAGTTACATGTAAAAAATTGTAACGTGGAAAATACATTTTTTAGGACAATATTCCCGCAGAAAATTCTGTTTCTCCTAGTAAAACGATAGTGCTGTGGCGGATAGCGACACCGTTCAAATTCTGCGACAGGTTTGCGCTATGTCATCACGCCAAATTTCCATGCGGAAATCTCATCCCGATCTCCTGCACTGAAGGCGTGCGTTTAGGTGATCATGCACCAAAGCAAGGCCCCAAAAAGCAGCTTCCCGACGCCACCTTCCTGCAACAAAGAAAAGTTGTCGTGAGAGTTATGAGCGTGGTAGCCTTGCACGCCGGATCTGGAGCATGTCAAAGAGCAAGTGCCTCAAGGCATAGTTCTACAGCGACCGCGGCGCAGTCTTATTCGTAGAGCAATCGAGGAGTCAGTCGGATGTGTGCAGCAATGAAACAAGGCCGGACCCCGCGCCGGCATGACGGCGGTTTTACGCTGCTCGAGTTGCTGGTCGTGATCGTCATCATCGGCTTGCTGGCCGCCTACGTCGGCCCCAAATACTTCAGCCAGCTGGGCAAGTCCCAGGTGACCATCGCCAAGGCGCAGATCGAAGCGTTCGAGAAGTCGCTCGACACCTACCGGCTCGACGTCGGCCGCTATCCCACCAGCGAAGAAGGACTCGGCGCCCTGATGAGCGCGCCGCCGGCGGTGGCGCCGAAGTGGAACGGTCCCTACCTGAAAAAAGGCATCCCGCAAGATCCGTGGGGCCATCCTTACCTGTACCGTTCGCCGGGCAGCAAGGGCGAGTACGAAATCGTCTCGACCGGCCGCGATGGCCAGCCGGGCGGCGCCGGCGAAGACGCCGACGTCAGCTCGCAGTAACTCCCTCGTCCCAGCCGAAGCGGTTTTCCATGCAGTTCGTTGTCCGTACCCTTGCGCCCGACATGTCGATTGCCAGCCAGGTCGTCGATGCGCCGCGACGAGGCCGACGCGCGCCGCCAGTGCGAGTCGCGCGGCCTGTACATCAGCGCCGTCGAACCCGTGCGGCCGCGGCCTCGGGCGCCGCAAGAGCAAGCGCCACCTGTCGCTGGTGCTGTTCAGCCAGGAATTGCTGGCCCTGCTGTCGGCCGGCCTGGGCATCGTCGAAGGGCTCGAAGCCCTGTTCGAGAAAGAAACCAATCCCGGCACGCGCGGCGTGCTCGAACGCCTGCTGGGCGGCCTGCGCGAAGGCAAGCGCTTCTCGAAAGTGCTGGCCGAGCAGCCCGACCTGTTCCCGCCGCTGTATGTCGGCATCGTGCGCGCCGCCGAAGGCACCAGCGACCTGCCGCGTTCCCTGTCGCGCTTCATCGATTACCAGCAGCGCATCGACGTCGTGCGCGCCAAGCTGGTCAGCGCCGCGATCTATCCGACCATCCTCTTGATGGTCGGCGGCGGCGTCAGCGCCTTCCTGATCGGCTACGTGGTGCCGCGCTTCGCCGAGGTCTACCAGGGCGCCGGGCGCGACCTGCCGTGGATGTCCAAGATGCTGCTCGGCTGGGGCCAGTTCGCCGCCAGCCATGGCGCGGTGCTGGCGATGGGCGCCGGCGCCGTGCTGGCCACGCTGGTGATCGGCCTGCGCCACCTGGCCAGGAGCGGCGCCCTGGCGCGCCTGATCCAGCGCCTGCCGGGCATCGGCGAGCGCGTGCGCATCTACGAACTCTCGCGCCTGTACCTGACGCTCGGCATGCTGACCGAAGGCGGCATCGTCATCGTGCAGGCCATCGAAACCGTGCAGGGCATGGTCTCGCCGGTGGTGCGCACGCGCCTGGCGGCCGCGCGCGCCGTGATCGAAGCGGGCCAGCCGCTGTCGCACGCCTTCGAGGCGCACGAGCTGACCACCCCGATTTCGCTGCGCATGCTGCGCGTCGGCGAGCGCACCGGCGACATGGGCCCGATGCTGACCCAGTCCGCCGCCTTCTACGACGGCGAAATCAGCCGCTGGATCGACCGTTTTACCCGTACTTTCGAGCCGCTGTTAATGGCGGCCATCGGCCTGATCGTGGGCGCCATCGTGGTGCTGCTGTACATGCCTATTTTTGACCTGGCCGGAGACATGTCCTGAACGCCCCCCTGATCGACGGCGCATTCGACGCCGCCTTGCTGGCGCGCGCCCGCGCCGCCAGCCGCGCCTCGCACCAGTCGCTGGTGGCGGAACTGGAAGCGGCCAGCGGCCTCGAGCCGCGCCAGATCGTGCGCGCGCTGGCCCAGCCCTTCGGCCTGTCCGTGATGGAAACGGCCGAGATGCTGAGCCAGGCGCCGGCCTTCGATTTGCTGCCGCTGACGCAGGCGCTGGCGCGCCATTGCGTGCTGCTGCGCGGCGCTCGATGGCGCCCTGACCGGCGTGATCGCCGATCCCTTCGACCTCGACCTGCAGACCTGGCTCGCCACGCAGGCGCGCGCCAGCGCCGCGGCGCCCCTGCACACGCGCCTGGCGCTGCAGTCCGACATCCAGGCCTATCTGTCGAAGCAGGAAGAATCGGCGCGCGCGGTCGACACGCTGGCGCCGGGTTCCAGCGAGGGCCGGCGCGACGGCAAGACCGCCGCCGTGCTGTCCTTCTCCTCGGTCTCGGAAGGGGCCAGTCCCGCCGTCAAGCTGGTCAACTCGACCCTGTACGACGCCTTGAAAGCCGGCGCCTCGGACATCCACCTGGAAAGCACCGCCGGCGGCCTGGCCGTGAAGTACCGGATCGACGGCGTGCTCGATCACGCGACCTCGGTCGGCGGCATCGAGACGGCCGAACAGATCATCTCGCGCTTGAAAGTGCTGGCCGAACTCGACATCGCCGAACGCCGGGTGCCGCAGGACGGCAGTTTCCGGGTCGAGGCGGGCGGGCGCGAGATCGACCTGCGCGTCTCGATCATGCCGAGCATCCATGGCGAAGACGCGGTGATCCGTATCCTCGACAAGCGCGCCATGATCGAAGCCTACGGCGCGCTGACGCTGGAAGCGCTGGGCTTCGACGCGCCGTCGCTGGTGACCCTGCGCACGCTGGCGCAGGAAGCCTACGGCATGCTGCTGGTGACGGGGCCGACCGGCTCGGGCAAGACCACGACCCTGTACGCGGCGCTGACCGAAATCCACAACGGCCGCGAAAAGATCATCACCATCGAAGACCCGGTCGAATACCAGCTGCCCGGCATCCTGCAAATCCCGGTCAACGAAAAGAAGGGCCTGACCTTTGCCAAGGGCCTGCGTTCGATCCTGCGCCACGACCCCGATAAGATCATGGTCGGCGAGATCCGCGACCGCGAGACCGCCGAAATCGCGGTGCAGTCGGCGCTGACCGGCCACCTGGTGCTCACCACCGTCCACGCGAACAACGTGTTCGACGTGTTCGGCCGCTTCACCCACATGGGGATCGACCCGTATGCCTTCGTGTCGGCGCTGAACGGCATCTGGGCCCAGCGCCTGATCCGCACCAACTGCCCGCACTGCGCGACGCAATACACGCCGACGGATGCCGAACTCGAAGGCGTGCACCTGGCGCGCGAGGAAGTGGGCGAGTACGTCTTCAAGCGCGGCAAGGGCTGCGGCGACTGCCGCGGCACCGGCTACAAGGGCCGCCGTTCGATCGCCGAGATCCTGACGCTGAACGACGAGATCCGCGAGCTGATCGTCGACAAGCGCCCGATCCGCCAGATCAAGGCCGCCGCGCATGCGAACGGCACGCGCAGCCTGCGCCTGGCGGCGCTCGACCTGGTGCGGCGCGGCGCCACCACGCTCGACGAAATCAAGCGGGTGACCCTCCATGCGTAGGAAACCCGGACAAACCCTGCGCCTGGGCGTCGGCGTCGACAGCCTGGCGCTCCTGAAAACCGGCGGCTGGTTCGACCGCTCGGTCACGCTGCTGGCCGAGGTCGAGCCTCGACCCGTGCGGCGGCCAGGCCGCGCTCGGGCAGGGCCTGCGCCGCCTGCTGGCCGAGCTGCCGGTCGCCGGCTGGCCGATCACCGTGGTGCTGGCCGACGACCTGGCGCGCCTGTGGCAGGTCACGCCGCCGCAAGCGGCCGGCCGCATGGCCGACCTCGAGGCGGCCGCCGCACTGCGCTTCCAGGGGCTGTTCGGCGCGCCCGCCGCCGGCTGGCGGATCAGCGCCGACTGGCATGCGGGGCGTCCCTTCCTGGCCGCCGCCTTGCCGCTGCCGCTGCTGGCGACGCTGCAGCAGTGCGCCGCCGAACACCGTCTTTCCCTCGTCGAAATCGTGCCGCAGTTCGTCGCCGCCCTGAACGGCTGGCGCAAGCGGCGCCGCGCCGGCGCCTGGTTCGGCCTGGTACAGGGCCCGGTGCTGACGCTGGCCGCCTTCGAGCAGGGCGCGCTGGCCTCGGTGCGTACCGCCGTGATTCCGCCCGCGGCCGAACGCGGCTGGCTCGACGCCCACGTGGCGCGCGAAGCCCTGCTGGTGGGGACCGGGCGGCCGGAACTGGTGCAATTGTGCGGCGCCGTGCCGCGCGCCTGGGGCAGCAATGCCGGGCGCCTGGCCTTTGCCTGCACCCTGCTCGAAGACGAAGACGGCGCGCCCGACTGGTCGGCTGCGGCGCGCCTGGCATTGACCGGGAGCCCGGCATGAAGCGCATCCGCATCGATTTCGCGCCGCCGAGCCTGCGCCGCACGCTGTTCCGTACGCCACGCGCCGGCTGGGCGCTGGCCTACGCTGGCCGCGCTCCTGTGCCTGCCGCTGGCCTTCAGCGCGAACGCTTACCTGAAATCCGAACGCGCCCTGCGAGGCCGAACTGGCCGCACGCAGCGCGCAACGTGGTGGCGCCGAGCGTGATCGTCGCCGCGCCGCGAAGGTGACCATCAGCGCGCCGCAGGCGGCGGCCGTGAATGCCGCCATCCTGCAACTGAACCTGCCGTGGCGCGACCTGCACGACGCGGTGCAGGGCGCGACGCCGACCTCGGTGGCGCTGCTGGCGCTCGAACCCGACGCCAAACGGCGGGTATTGCGCATCACCGCCGAAGCGCGCAGCAGCGACGACATGCTGGCCTATGTCGAACGGCTGCAGGACGAAGACTGGTTCAGCCGGCGTGGCTTTGACCCGCCACGAAATCAACGAGCAAGACCCGAACCGGCCGATCCGCTTCCAGCTCGACGCCGAATGGAGGCAGCAATGAACGCACTTTCGCTGAACGCGGCCTGGCTGCGCCTGCGCCTCGCGCTGGCCGCCGGCGCGCCGGTCGTCTTCGGCGCGCTGGCGCTGTGCGTGCTGGCGCTGGCGGCAATCGCCTGGCTGGTGCAGGCGCGCGAGCTGGTCGACACGGCACGCGTCGAGGCGCGCCGGGTGGCCGCGCTGCCGCCGCCGGCGCCCGCCCTGGTGGCGACGCCGCCGGCGACCGACGACTAT
Source organism: uncultured beta proteobacterium (assembly GCA_963729765.1). Lineage (GTDB taxonomy): Bacteria > Pseudomonadota > Gammaproteobacteria > Burkholderiales > Burkholderiaceae_D > Telluria. Next base: position 153,118 of record CAVSPL010000010.1, read on the forward strand.
CACCTGGCGCTGTTCGAAGCGGCGCTGGGCGAACGGCGCAATGCGGAGCAGGGCGTCAAGACCCTGTTCAAGCTGGCCGCGAAATCGGGCCTGACCCTGCGCCAGGGAGAATATAAAGCGGCGTATGACCGCAACGCGCGCCTGCATACTTACCAGGTGACGCTGCCGGTGAAGGGCAGCTACGGCGCCATCTGGCAGTTTGCGCTGGGGCGCGCTGCGCGCCATCCCGTTCGCCGCGCTCGACGAGATCAGTTTCAAGCGCGACGCGATCGGCGAGGCCAATGTCGAGGCGCGCCTGCGCCTGACCTTCTACCTGACCGAACGCGCCGGGAGCGGCGCCATGAAGACCAAGCACCTGATCATGGGCGCCGCACTGGTGGGCGCGGCCGCGCTGGTGGCCTTCGGCGACCGCAATCCCGACAGCGGTGTGGCCGAACCGGTGGCGCGCGCCGTGCCGCGCGTGGACCCGGGACTGGCGCAGCGCGCGCAGACGCCCGGCGCTGCTGCCGCGCTGCCGCGCCGCTCGAAGCCCGCGCGCAGGCGCCCGGCGCCAAGGCCGCGCCGCACATCCTGCGCCTGCTGCCGCGCCATGTGCTGGTCGATGCGAAGGGCGGGAAAGGAGGGCGCCGACGTCTTCGGCAGCCGCGACTGGACGCCGCCGCCGCCACCGCCGCCGGCACCGCGTCGCGCCGCCGCCGCCACCGCCGCCAACGGCGCCGCCGCTGCCGTTCACCCTGATCGGTAAGGCGAACGAGAACGGCGCCTGGGAAGTGTACCTGGCGCGCGCCGGCAAGACCTATATCGTGAAACCGAAGACCGTCATCGACGGCACCTACCGGGTCGACGCCATCGCGCCGCCCCTCCTGACCCTTACCTATCTGCCCTTGAACCAGGTTCAGCAGCTTAATATTGGAGCATTCGACTGATGGCTAGTCATCCGAACGGCAAGTTCCGCCTGGCGCCGCGCGCGCTGGCAGCAGCGCTGCTTGCCCTGTCCCTGGCCGGCTGCGCCGGCCAGGCCGCCTACCGCGAGGGCCAGCAGCTGGTCGCGCAAGACCAGGTCGAAGCGGGCCTGGCCAAGTACCGCGAAGCCGTGGCCGCCGATCCGGGCAACGCCGCCTACCGCGCGGCCCTGCTGGGCGCGCGCGACCGCGCCGCCACGCGCCTGATCGACAGATGCCGAACGCCGCATGGCCAACGGGCAGGCGGGCCTCGCGGCCCAGGACTACCAGCGCGTGCTGGCTTTCGATCCGGCCAACGAGCGCGCCCGCGCCGGCCTGCGCCAGGTCGAGGCCGACGCCCGCCACGTCAAACTGCTGAAAGCCGCCAACGAGGCCTTCGAACAAAAGGATTACGAGACCGCGCGCCAGCACGCGACGGCCATCCTGACCGAGCGGCCGAACCACGAGCCGGCGCGCCTGCTGGTGGCGCAGATCAACGAAGCGCTCGCCGCGCGCCCGGCGCAGGCGGGCCTGGACAAGGCCTACCGCACCCCGATCAGCATCGAGTTCCGCGACGTCGCCCTGAAGCAGGTGTTCGAGGTGATCGCGCATGCGCTCGGGCCTGAACTTCATCTTCGACAAGGACGTCAAGACCGATGCCCGCACCTCGATCTTCCTGAAGAACAGCAATGTCGAAGCGGCGATCTACTTCCTGTTGATGAGCAACCAGCTCGAACAGCAGGTCATGGACGGCAATACGGTGATGATCTATCCGAACACCGCGGTCAAGCTGCGCGAGTACCAGGAGCAGACGGTCAAGACCTTCTACCTGGCCAATGCCGACGCCAAGAACATCGGCAATACGCTCAAGACCATCGTCAAGTCGCGCGACGTCGTGATCGACGAAAAGCTGAACCTGGTGATCGTGCGCGACAGCCCGGAAGCGATCAAGCTGGCGACCAAGCTGGTGGCCCTGCAGGACGTGGCCGAGCCGGAAGTGATGCTCGACGTCGAGATCCTCGAGATCAAGCGCAGCAGCATCACCGACCTGGGCGTGTCCTGGCCGAAGACGCTCGGCTTCGCGCCCCTGCAGACGACCAGCGGCGGGGCGCTGTCGATCGACACGCTGCGCGCCCTGGCCAGCAGCAAGATCGGCATCACCGGGGTCTCGGGCAGCGTGACGGCGAACCGCACCGACGGCGATTCGAACACCCTGGCCAATCCGAGCATCCGCGTGCGCAACAAGGAAAAGGCGAAAGTCGTCATCGGCGACAAGGTGCCGAACGTCTCGGCCACCGTGTCCACCGGCGGCGTCGGTAATTTTGCGACCGAAAACATCACCTATGTCGACGTCGGCCTGACCCTCAACGTCGAGCCGACCATCTACCTCAACAACGAAGTGGCGATCCGGATTTCGCTCGAGGTCAGCAACGTCGTCGATACCTTGCGCACCAATTCCGGTTCGATCGCGTATCGCATCGGCACGCGTTCGGCGAGCACCATGCTGCAGCTGAAGGATGGCGAAAACCAGGTGCTGGCCGGCCTGATCAACAACGAAGACCGCAGCAGCGGCAGCAAGGTGCCGGGCCTGGGCAACCTGCCGGTGCTGGGCCGCCTGTTCGGCACCACCAACGACACCCTCGACAAGACCGAGATCGTGCTGTCGATCACGCCGCACCTGGTGCGCACGATCCAGCGTCCGGCGGCCGGCGCGTCCGAATTCACGGCCGGGACCGAGGCCAACTTCCGGCGCCGTCCGGAAGGGCAGGCGGTGAACGTTCCCGCTGCCGTCGGTGCGCCAGTGCGCGTGCCCGGCGCGCCGGCCGCCGCAGCCGGCGCCGGCGCCGCCGCCCGGCACGGCGGCCCGGCCCTGCCGTCGGCCGTGCTGCCGGTGACGCCTTCGCAGACCTCGCCGGCACCCGCACCGCCCGCACCGGCTGCACCGGCCGGCGTGATCGTCACGCCGATCCCGGCGCCGCAAAGCGCGACGCCCGCCTCGACGCCAACCGCGGCCCAGGGCCAGTAATCGTGCAGCGTGCGGGCCGCGGCTTCACCCTGATCGAATTGCTGGTGACGCTGGCGATCCTGGCGCTGCTCGGCACCCTGGTGCTGCCGGTGGCGCAGGTGACGGCCCAGCGCAAGCAGGAGCAGGAACTGCGCCGCTCGCTGCGCGAAGTGCGCCAGGCGATCGACGCCTATAAAAAGGCCTTCGACGAAGGGCGCGTGACGCGCACGGTCGGCGCCAGCGGCTATCCGCCCAAACTGGAATTGCTGGTCGAGGGCGTGCCCGATTTGCGCAGCCCGAAGCGCAGCCAAGATCTACTTCCTGCGGCGCCTGCCGCGCGACCCGTTCAATCCGGATCCGGCCCTGCTGGACGCCGAGACCTGGGGCAAGCGCAGCTATGCCAGCGAGGCGGCCGATCCGCGCGAAGGCGACGACGTCTACGATATTTATTCGACCTCTACCCGGCCCGGCCTGAACGGCGTGCCCTACAACCGGTGGTGAGCATGAGCTTTTCAAGCGCGCGTCGGCGCGGCTTTACCCTGATCGAGCTGCTGGTGGTGCTCGGGATTATCGCGCTGCTGCTGACGCTGGCGGTGCCGCGCTTCTTCCCGAGCATCGACAAGTCGCGCGAAACGATCCTGGCCGAGAACCTGCGCAATACGCGCGAGATCATCGGCCAGTACTACAGCGATACCGGACGCTATCCCGACTCGCTCGAGCAGCTGGTCGAGAAAAAATACCTGCGCGGCCTGCCGGTCGACCCGCTCACCGAAAGCACGACCACCTGGACCGTGGTGGCGCCGGAAGACGGCGCGCTGGGCGGCGTCTACGACCTGCACAGCGGGGCGCCCGGCAACGACCGCGGCGGCAAGCCCTACGCCGACTGGTAGCCGTGGCTGCGCGCATGCGCCGGCGCCAGGCCGGCTTCACCTATGTCGGCATGATCGTCTTCGTGACCATCATCGGGCTGGTCGGCGCGGCCACGCTGAAGGTGGGGGCGCTGCTGGCGCGTGCCGAGGCGGAAAACGAATTGCTCGAAATCGGCGCCGCCTTCAGCGCGGCGCTGGCCAGTTATGCCCAGGCCACGCCGCCCGGCCAGCCGCAGCAGCCGCCTTCGCTGGAAGCGCTGCTGCGCGACCCGCGCTTTCCGAATCCGCGCCGGCACCTGCGCCGCATCTTCGTCGACCCGATCACCGGGCGCGCCGAGTGGGGACTGGTGCGCGCCGCCGAGGGCGCGCCGATCATGGGCGTGTA
>CAVSPL010000011.1:0-122766 GCA_963729765.1 uncultured beta proteobacterium
GCAACTTCATACTTACCAGATCGATTTGCCGGTGAAGGGGAGTTACGCGCCAGTCTGGCAGTTCGCGCTGGGCGCGCTGCGCGCGATCCCCTTCGCCGCGCTCGACGACATCAGCTTCAAGCGCGACAGCATCGGCGAGACCAATGTCGAAGCGCGCCTGCGTCTCACCCTGTACCTGACAGGAGCCCGGGAGGGCCGCGATGAAGCCAAGTCACATGGCGATGGGCGCCGCGCTGGTGGTCGCGGCCGCCTGCTGGCCTTCGGCGACCGCAATCCCGCAGGGCGAGGTGGCCGAAGCGGTGCGCGCGTCCGCAAGCGGCGCCGGTACGCAGCCTGTCGTTGCGCCGGCGCCCGCAAAAGCCTGTCGCCCGTGATCGCGCGCCTGGTGCCGCGCGCGACCCTGATCGGGCGAGGGCGACCGGGCCGGCGCCGATGCGCTCTTCGGCCGCCGGGACTGGACCCCGCCGCCGCCGCCGCCACCCGAAACCGCCACCCCCGCCGCCGCCCGCTGCGCCGCCGCTGCCATTTACCTGATCGGCAAGGTCGCTCGAAAACGGCGACTGGGAGGTGTACCTGGCGCGCGGCGACAGAACCCATATCGTGAAAGGAAGACCGTCTCGACGGCGCCTGGCGGGTCGACGCATCGCGCCGCCCATCATGACCCTGACTTATCTGCCCTTGAACCAGGTTCAGCAGCTCAACATTGGAGTATTCGAGTGATGGCTAGTCATTCAACGGCAGGTTCCGCCTGCGCCGCGCGCGCTCGCGCTTCGCCGCTGCCTGCTGTCCGGCTGCGCCGGCCAGGCCGCCTACCGCGAAGGCAAGCGCTGGTCGCGCAAGACCAGGTCGAAGCGGGCCTGGCCAAATACCGCGAAGCGGTGGCCGCCGATCCGGGCAATGCCGCAGTACCGCGTGGCCCTGCTGCGCGCGCGCGACCGCGCCGCCACGCGCCTGATCGAAAAGGCCGAGCGCGCAGCTGGCCGGCGGACAGGCGGCGCTCGCGCGCGCGGCCTACCTGCGCGTGCTGGCGATCGATCCGCCAACGAGCGCGCGACGCGCCGGCCTGCGCCAGGTCGAGGCCGACGCCCGCCAGTCAGCTGCTGAACGCCGCCGACGACGCATTCGACGCAAAGAGGATACGAGACCGCGCGCCAGCAGCTCGCGCCATCCTCACCGAGCGGCCGAACCATGAGGCGGCGCGCCTGCTGCTGGGAGATCGATGAGACGGCGGCGCGCGCCCGCCGCCGACGCCGCGCCTGGCCACGGCCTACCGCAAGCCGATCAGCATCGAGTTCCGCGACGCGCCCTGAAGCAGGTGTTCGAGGTGATCGCGCGCCGCTCGGGCCTGAACTTCATCTTCGACAAGGACGTCAAGACCGATGCCCGCACCTCGATCTTCCTGAAGAACAGCACGGTGGAAGCGGCCGTCTACTTCCTGTTGATGAGGAACCAGCTCGAGCAGCAGGTCATGGACGGCAACACGGTCATGATCTATCCGAACACCGCGGTCAAGCTGCAAGCGAGTACCAGGAGCAGACGGTCAAGACCTTCTACCTGGCCAACGCCGACGCCAAGAACATCGGCCAATACGCTCAAGACCATCGTGAAGTCGCGCGACGTCGTGGTCGACGAAAAGCTGAACCTGGTGATCGTGCGCGACAGCCCGGAAGCGATCAAGCTGGCGACCAAGCTGGTCGCGCTGCAGGACGTGGCCGAGCCGGAAGTGATGCTCGACGTCGAGATCCTCGAGATCAAGCGCAGCCGCATCATGGACCTGGGCGTGGCCTGGCCGACGAGCTCGGCTTCGCGCCGCTTGCAACCGCGACCGGCGGCGCGCTGACCGATCGACACGCTGCGCGGCCTGACCAGCGCAAGATCGGCATCACCGGCGTGGCGCGCGACGCGTCAAGGCCAACAGGACCGACGGCGATTCGAACACCCTGGCCAATCCGAGCATCCGCGTGCGCAACAAGGAAAAGGCGAAAGTCGTCATCGGCGACAAGGTGCCGAACGTCTCGGCCACCGTGTCCCCCGGCGGCGTCGGTAATTTTGCGACCGAAGACGATCACCTATGTCGACGTCGGCCTGACCCTCAACGTCGAGCCGACCATCTACCTCAACAACGAAGTGGCGATCCGCATTTCGCTCGAGGTCAGCAACGTCGTCGATACCTTGCGCACCAACTCGGCTCGGTGGCGTACCGCATCGGCACCCGCTCGGCGAGCACCATGCTGCAGTTGAAGGATGGCGAAAACCAGGTGCTGGCCGGCCTGATCAACAACGAAGACCGCAGCAGCGGCAGCAAGGTGCCGGGCCTGGGCAACCTGCCGGTGCTGGGCCGCCTGTTCGGCACCACCAACGACACGCCGACAAGACCGAGATCGTGCTGTCGATCACGCCGCACCTGGTGCGCACGATCCAGCGTCCGGCGGCCGGCGCGTCGGAATTCTCCGCCGGGACCGAGGCCAACTTCCGGCGCCGTCCGGAAGGGCAGGCCGGGTGCGTTCCGCGCGCTGCGGTGCGCCAGTGCGCGTGCCCGGCGCGCCGGCCGCGGCTGCAGCCGGCGCCGGCGCAGCCGCTGGCGCCGGCGCGCCGGTCCCGGCGCCTGCCGTCAGGCCGTGCCGGTGCCGGACGTCGCGCCGTCGCCGAGCCGCGCCCCGCCCTCGCCGCTACCGGCTGGCCAGCCCTGCCGCGTGCAGGTCGGCGCCCGATCCCGGCGCCGCAACCAGCCGACGCCGGTGCCGCCCCGGCCCAGGGCCAGTAATCGTGCAGCGCAGCGGGCCGCGGCTTCACCCTGATCGAACTGCTGGTGACGCTGGCGATCCTGGCGCTGCTGGGCACCCTGGTGCTGCCGGTGGCGCAGGTGACGGCCCAGCGCAAGCAGGAGCAGGAACTGCGCCGCTCGCTGCGCGAAGTGCGCCAGGCGATCGACGCCTATAAAAAGGCCTTCGACGAAGGGCGCGTGACGCGCGCGGTCGGCGCCAGCGGCTATCCGCCCAAGACTGGAAATGCTGGTCGAGGGCGTGCCCGATTTGCGCAGCCCGAAGCGCAGCAAGATCTACTTCCTGCGGCGCCTGCCGCGCGACCCCTTCAATCCGGATCCGGCCCTGCTGGACGCCGAGACCTGGGGCAAGCGCAGCTATGCCAGCGAGGCGGCCGATCCGCGCGAAGGCGACGACGTCTACGATATTTATTCGACCTCTACCCGGCCCGGCCTGAACGGCGTGCCCTACAACCGGTGGTGAAGCATGCGCTGTTCCAAGCGCGCGTCGGCGCGGCTTTACCCTGATCGAGCTGCTGGTGGTGCTCGGGATTATCGCGCTGCTGCTGACGCTGGCGGTGCCGCGCTTCTTCCCGAGCATCGACAAGTCGCGCGAAACCATCCTGGCCGAGAACCTGCGCAATACGCGCGAGATCATCGGCCAGTACTACAGCGATACCGGACGCTATCCCGACTCGCTCGAGCAGCTGGTCGAGAAAAAATACCTGCGCGGCCTGCCGGTCGACCCGCTCACCGAAAGCACCACCACCTGGACCGTGGTGGCGCCGGAAGACGGCGCGCTGGGCGGCGTCTACGACCTGCACAGCGGCGCGCCCGGCAACGACCGCGGCGGCAAGCCCTACGCCGACTGGTAGCCGTGGCTGCGCGCATGCGCCGGCGCCAGGCCGGCTTCACCTATGTCGGCATGATCGTCTTCGTGGCCATCATCGGCCTGGTCGGCGCGGCCACGCTGAAGGTGGGGGCGCTGCTGGCGCGCGCCGAGGCGGAAAACGAATTGCTCGAAATCGGCGCCGCCTTCAGCGCGGCGCTGCGCCAGCTATGCCGCAGGCCACGCCGCCCGGCCAGCCGCAGCAGCCGCCGTCGCTGCAGGCGCTGCTGCGCGACCCGCGCTTTCCGAATCCGCGCCGGCACCTGCGCCGATCTTCGTCGACCCGATCACCGGGCGCGCCGAGTGGGGACTGGTGCGCGCCGCCGAGGGCGCGCCGATCCTGGGCGGTGTACAGCCTGTCGCAGGCGCAGCCGCTGAAGATCGCGAATTTCGACGCGCGCTTCGTCAACTTCGAGCGCAAGCAGCATCTGTCGGAGTGGAAGTTCGTCGCCACCAGCCAGGGCCTGGCGACGCCGGCGCCGGGCGTGCCGGCGAAGCCGCGCCGCCTGCGGCGCCGCTGTTCCCGCCGGCGCCGGGCGCGCCCGCCGGCGCCGCCTGCGCCACCGGCCAAGCGAGCCGGCGAACCCGCCGCCCGAGGCGCCGGAGCCGCCAGCCCGAGCCGGAGCCGGAGCCGCAGGAAGAGCCGCCAGCGGCGCGCAGCCCGAGCCCGCGCCTGAAGAGAACCCGGCGCCGCAGCCGGAGCCGGCCACCAGGTCGGGTTTGTAGCTTACTTGGCGCGGCGCTTGAAGTCGCGCGGCCGGAAGCCCAGCGCCGCCAGCACGCCGAAATAAGTGATCCCGCTGGCGACGATGATGGCGAGCAGGGCGCCGGCGCGCATCAGGGGATGGGCGCGCATGGCGATCCAGTCGAACTGGATCTGGCCGAACCAGGCCACGGCCCCCATCGCCGCCACGGCCGCGACCAGCTTGAAGAAGAACGGCGCCCAGCCCGGCTGCGGCGTGTAGATCCCGCGCCGGCGCAGGCCGGTGATAGAGCAGGGCCGCGTTGAGGCAGGCGCCCACGCCGATCGACAGCGCCAGGCCGGCCACGCCCAGCAGCGGCACGAAGACCAGGTTCAGGAGCTGGGTGACGACCAGCACGCCGACGGCGATGCGCACCGGGGTCTTGACGTCCTGGCGCGCGAAGAAGGCCGGCGCCAGGGTCTTGACCAGGATGAAGCCGAGCAGGCCGGCGCTGTAGGCCATCAGGGGCCGGGTGGAGGCGGCGACGTCGGCGTTGTCGAAGGCGCCGTAGTGGAACAGGGTGGCGATCATCGGCTCGGCCAGGACCGCCAGGCCGACCGCCGCCGGGATCGACAGCAGGAAGGTCAGGCGCAGGCCCCAGTCGAGCAGCGACGAGTATTCGGCGGTGTCGCCTTCGGTGTTGGCCTTGGCCAGGCCGGGCAGCAGGATCGTTCCCAGCGCCACGCCGAGCAGGGCGGTCGGCAATTCCATCAGCCGGTCGGCATACTGCAGGGCCGAGACGGCGCCTGCCGCCAGCGAGGCCGCGATCGTGGTGTTGATCAGGAGGCTGATCTGGGCCGCGGCCACGGAGAACACGGCCGGCCCCATCTTGCCGAGCATGCGGTGCACGCCGGCGTCGCGCAGGCCGACCAGGGGATTGACCGCCAGGCGCGGCAGCATGCCGATTTTCAGCAGCGAGGGGATCTGGAGCGCGACCTGCAGCACGCCGCCGATGCAGACGCCGACGGCCATGGCGTAGATCGGCTGCTCGAAGTAATTGGCCAGCACGACGGCGGCGAAGATGAAGGACAGGTTCAGCAGCACCGGCGTGATGGCCGGTATCTTGAACTGGCGCCAGGTGTTGAGCACGCCGCTGGCCAGGGCGACGAAGGCCATGCAGGCGATGTAGGGGAACATCATGCGCGTCATGACGACGGCGGCGTCGAAGGCGGCCGGTTCGCGCTGCAGGCCGCCGCCGATCCAGTAGATCAGGACCGGCGCGGCGATGATGCCGGCAATACTGACCAGCACGGTCGCCCAGATCAGGACGGTGGCGACATGGTCGACCAGGGTCTTGGTCGCTTCCTGGCCGTGCTTGGTCTTGTATTCGGTAATGATCGGCACGAAGGCCTGCGAGAACGCGCCTTCGGCGAACAGGCGGCGCAGCAGGTTGGGCAGGCGGAAGGCGACGTTGAAGGCGTCGGTGAAGTTCGAGGCGCCGAAAGCGGCGGCGAACAGGCTTTCGCGCAACAAGCCGGTTACGCGCGACACCATGGTCATGCTGGAAATGGCAGCGAGGGTCTTGAGCAGATTCATGGGGCGAGATTATAGCTGGGCAACACCCCGCGCGGCGGCTGCAAGCGCCTGAAAGTGAAGAATGAATTGCCGGTAGTGGATTCCTTCGCTATAATCGTGGGCTGTACTGAATTCTGTTGGCAGACACAATGTTTTGGCAGGCACTGGAATGGGCCAGTTTGACTCGCTAATGTTTGCAAACGCAACTTGACCCCGATTTAGGAAATTCCATGGCAAATACCGCACAAGCGCGCAAACGCGCTCGTCAAGCAGTTAAGCAAAACGCACACAACAGCTCGCAGCGTTCGACCCTGCGCACCGCCATCAAGGCCGTCCGCAAAGCCATCCAGGCTGGCGACAAAGCAGCTGCAACCACGATCTTCCAGTCGTCGGTCTCGACCATCGACAGCATCGCTGACAAGAAGATCATCCACAAGAACAAGGCCGCTCGCCACAAGAGCCGCCTGGCTGCTGCCCTGAAAGCCCTGTCGGCCTAATAGCCCGATCTGGCGCGCGGCCTCGGCCGCGCTGGCAGTACAGTGGAAGAAAGACCCGCCCGATCTTCGGTCCCGGCGGGTTTTTCCGCTTTCGGAGTGTTTTTACTCCGGTTCCGGAGTGCGATTCCCTTGTCCCGGCGCTTGCTAAAGCTGTAGCGCCTGTAAAATACTGGTGCATAATGTGAAACGCTCGTCTTATGTCTTATAGAAGACTTGGGCCGCTGTAGAGGTCTTTCGGACGACCAGCGTTACTTATCAAGATTCATACATCGCGAACCGTTCGCGAGAACCGAGGAAAAAGCGCATGAGCAGTGATCCGACCATCATCTACACCCTGACCGACGAGGCGCCGCTGCTGGCGACCCACGCCTTCCTGCCAGTCGTCAGCACCTTCACCAAGGCCGCCGGCATCGACGTCGAGACGAGCGACATCTCGGTCGCGGCCCGCATCCTGGCCGCCTTCCCCGAGTACCTGACGCCGGAGCAGCGCGTGCCGGACACCCTGGCCGAGCTGGGCAAGAAGACGCTCGACGCCGGACGCCAACATCATCAAGCTGCCCAACATCAGCGCCTCGGTCGGCCAGCTGGCGGCCGCGATCAAGGAACTGCAGGGCAAGGGCTACAACATCCCCGACTACCCGGCCGACGCCGAAGACCGACGAAGAAAAAGCGATCAAGGCACGCTACGGCAAGTGCATCGGCTCGGCCGTCAACCCGGTGCTGCGCGAAGGCAACTCCGACCGCCGCGCCCCGCGCGCCGTCAAGGAGTACGCACGCAAGAACCCGCACTCGATGGCCGAATGGTCGCCGGCCTCGCGCACCCACGTCTCGCACATGACCGACGGCGACTTCTACCACGGCGAAAAGTCGATGACGCTGCACGGCGCGCGCGACGTCAAGATGGAACTGATCACCAAGAGCGGCAAGACCATCGTGCTGAAGCCGAAGGTCGCGCTGCAGGACGGCGAGATCATCGACTCGATGTTCATGAGCCGCAAGGCGCTGCTCGACGTTCTACGAGCGCAGATCGAGGACGCGCAAGAAACCGGCGTGATGTTCTCGCTGCACGTCAAGGCGACGATGATGAAGGTGTCGCACCCGATCGTGTTCGGCCACTGCGTGCGCATGTTCTACAAGGAAGCGTTCGAGAAGCACGGCGCGCTGTTCGACAGCCTCGGCGTCAACGTCAACAACGGCATGGCCGACCTGTACAACAAGATCGCCGACCTGCCGGCCTCGCAGCGCGAGGAAATCATGCGCGACCTCCACGCCTGCCAGGAACACCGTCCGGCGCTGGCGATGGTCGATTCGGCCAAGGGCATCACCAACTTCCATTCGCCCAACGACGTCATCGTCGACGCGTCGATGCCGGCGATGATCCGCGCCGGCGGCAAGATGTACGGCGCCGACGGCAGGCTGAAGGAAGTCAAGGCCGTCATCCCGGAGAGCACCTTCGCCCGCATCTACCAGGAGATCATCAACTTCTGCAAATGGCACGGCGCGTTCGATCCGAAGACCATGGGCACCGTGCCCAACGTCGGCCTGATGGCCCAGCAGGCCGAGGAATACGGCTCGCACGACAAGACCTTCGAGATCGCCGGAAGACGGCGTGGCCAACATCACCGACCTGGCCACCGGCGAAGTGCTGCTGATCGCAGAACGTCGAGCAGGGCGACATCTGGCGCATGTGCCAGGTCAAGGACGCGCCGATCCGCGACTGGGTCAAGCTGGCCGTCACGCGCGCGCGCAACTCGGGCATGCCGGCCGTGTTCTGGCTCGACCCGTACCGTCCGCACGAGAACGAGCTGATCAAGAAGGTCAAGACCTACCTGAAGGACCACGACACCGACCGGCCTGGACATCCAGATCATGTCGCAGGTGCGCGCGATGCGCTACACGCTCGAGCGCGTGATCCGCGGCCTGGACACCATCTCGGTCACCGGCAACATCCTGCGCGACTACCTGACCGACCTGTTCCCGATCATGGAACTGGGCACCAGCGCCAAGATGCTGTCGATCGTGCCGCTGATGGCCGGCGGCGGCATGTACGAAACCGGCGCCGGCGGTTCGGCGCCGAAGCACGTGCAGCAGCTGGTCGAGGAGAACCACCTGCGCTGGGATTCGCTGGGCGAGTTCCTGGCGCTGGCGGTGTAGCCTCGAAGACCTGGGCATCAAGACCGGCAACACCAAGGCCAAGATCCTGGCCAAGACGCTCGACGCCGCCACCGGCAAGCTGCTCGACAACCGCAAGTCGCCGTCGCCGAAGACCGGCGAGCTCGACAACCGCGGCAGCCAGTTCTACCTGTCGCTGTACTGGGCGCAGGAACTGGCCGCGCAGACGGACGACGCCGAACTGGCCGCCCACTTCGCGCCGCTGGCCAAGACGCTGGCGGAGAACGAGCAGAAGATCGTTGCCGAGCTGCTGGCAGTGCAGGGCAAGCCGGTCGACATCGGCGGCTACTACAAGCTGGACGAAGCGAAGGTGACGGCGATCATGCGCCCGAGCGCGACGTTCAACGCGGCGCTGGAAACGCTGGGCAAGTAAGCCTTCGGGCTGAAACGAAAAACCCGCCGTCCTGCAAAGGACCGGCGGGTTTTTTTATGTCCGACTGAACTCGCAGGGTGACTGGCACCGCAAGGTGCCTGTCCCGGTCGCCTCAACGCGTGCGGCCGACCTGGGTCAACGTTTGCTGCGCAATGCCGCACCGGCACTTCCACGAATTCCCCCGGCATCAATGGATGCGTCTGCAAGCTGAAAACGGCCCGATACTGCTGCGCACCAGGCGCAGCGTCGGCAAACCCACCGCCGCCGTCATGCGCCGCACTTGCCGGTTCTTTCCTTCCTCCAGCGTGATCGCGATCCAGCTCGTCGGCTTGTCCTGGCGCGCGCGGATCGGCGGATTGCGCGGCCATAGCCATTCCGGCTCGGCGATGCGCACCGCGCGGCAGGGTTTCGTCACGAAATCGCCCAGGTCGATCGGCGCCTGCAGGCGCGCCAGGGCGGCGCGCATCGGGCACGCCGTCGACCTGCACCAGATAGGTCTTCGCTTCCTTGTGGTCGGGATGGGCGATCTTGTGCTGCAGGCCGCCGTCGTCGGTCAGCAGCATCAGGCCTTCGCTGTCGGCGTCGAGCCGGCCGGCGGGGTAGATGCCGGGAATGGTCAGGTAGTCGGCCAGGCGATTCGCGGCCCTCCTGCGGCGAAAACTGGCACAGGACCTGGAAGGGTTTATTGAAGAGAATCAGGGGCATGAATAATGTTTGGGGCAAAGCGGGAAGGGCAGGCTGAAACGCTGGCCGTCAAGGCGTGGCATCTGGCAAAATAGTGGTGCATAATGCAAGTCGCCATCATATGTCTTATAGAGGACTGGCGACGCACGCTTCCGCGTACCACCTGGGAGAACACATGTACCAACATATCAACGTACCCGCCGACGGCCAGAAGATCACCGTCAATCGCCGATTTCTCGCTCAGCGGTGCCGGCCAACCCGATCATCCCCTACATCGAGGGCGACGGCACCGGCGCCGACATTACCCCGGTGATGCTCAAGGTGGTCGATGCGGCGGTGGCCAAGGCCTACGGCGGCGCGCGCAAGATCAGCTGGATGGAAATCTTTGCCGGCGAGAAGTCGACCAGCATCTATGGTCCCGACGTCTGGCTGCCGCCCGAGACGCTCGACGTGGTCAAGGATTACGTGGTCTCGATCAAGGGCCCGCTGACCACGCCGGTGGGCGGCGGCATCCGTTCGCTCAACGTCGCGCTGCGCCAGGAACTCGACCTGTACGTCTGCCTGCGCCCGGTGCGCTATTTCACGGGCGTGCCGTCGCCGCTGAAGCAGCCGGAAAAGACCGACATGGTGATCTTCCGCGAGAACTCGGAAGACATCTACGCCGGCATCGAATGGGCGGCCGAGTCGGAAGGCGCCAAAAAGCTCATCGACTTCCTGACCCAGCGAAATGGGCGTCAAGAAGATCCGCTTCCCGGAAACCTCGGGCATCGGCATCAAGCCGGTGTCGCGCGAAGGCACCGAGCGCCTGGTGCGCAAGGCGATCCAGTACGCGATCGACAACGACAAGCCTTCGGTCACGATTGTCCACAAGGGCAATATCATGAAATACACCGAAGGCGGTTTCCGCGACTGGGCCTATGCGCTGGCGCAAAAGGAATTCGGCGCCGAACTGATCGACGGCGGCCCATGGTGCCGCTTCAAGAATCCGAAAACCGGGCGCGACATCATCATCAAGGATTCGATCGCCGACGCCTTCCTGCAGCAGATCCTGCTGCGCCCGGCCGAGTACAGCGTGATCGCCACCCTGAACCTGAACGGCGACTATATCTCGGATGCGCTGGCGGCCCAGGTGGGCGGCATCGGCATCGCGCCGGGCGCCAACATGTCCGATTCGGTCGCCATGTTCGAAGCGACCCACGGCACCGCGCCCAAGTACGCCGGCAAGGATTACGTGAATCCGGGCTCGCTGATCCTGTCGGCGGAAATGATGCTGCGCCACATGGGCTGGCTCGAAGCGGCCGACCTGATCATCTCGTCGATGGAAAAGGCGATCGCCTCGAAGCGCGTGACCTATGACTTCGCGCGCCTGATGGAAGGCGCGACCCAGGTATCGTGCTCCGGCTTCGGCGAGGTCATGATCGAGCAGATGCAATAAGCGGCCGGCACTAGCGATAAGCCCGCTTCAAAAGAGGCGGGCTTTTTTTATTTGTTCATATTTATTTCGCATGGACGAAAAAAAACCCCGCGTGGTGCGGGGTTTCTCGCTTCCGAGGGCGGTATTACATGCCCTGGATGTTGGAAGCTTGCTTGCCTTTAGGGCCTTGCGTGACTTCGAATTGGACTTTCTGACCTTCTTTGAGGGTCTTAAAACCGTTCATGTTGATTGCGGAGAAATGCGCGAACAGATCCTCGCCGCCGTCATCTGGAGTGATGAAGCCAAAGCCTTTGGAATCATTGAACCACTTAACAGTACCAGTTGCCATAAAAGAACTTTCAAATATAAACAAATCACACGAGCCATAAAAGCAAGAAGCTTCTTGCCCCCTCCTCAGCCTGCTCACTTCTATCAACACGTACCTGAAAGTACATGTCAATGTGGCCATTGTTGATGCACTAAGTTTTGAAGTCAAGCCCTTTGATGCGACTGTTGTTAATTTTTTCATACGTATTGCATACTCAGTTCAAACGTCCCCCTTGATTTCCGCAAACGGAACGCCATCTGCGCTTTCAACGGAAAACAAGTAAGATGAAGGCGAATCGAAGTGAACCGATCGCAGTGTCTGATATTTCCGCTTTGCAGCATCCTTGAACGCTTTAGAATACGCCCATGGCAACCAAGCAAGATACCGAACAGCTGCTGGAGCGGCAAGTCGTAAAACCACCGCCCCTGTATCAGGTGGCGTTGCTGAATGATGACTACACACCCATGGAATTCGTGGTGGCCATCATCCAGGAGTACTTCAACAAGGATCGCGAGACGGCGACGCAGATCATGCTTTCCGTGCACCGTCATGGTAAAGGGGTGTGCGGGGTGTTTTCCAAAGATATAGCGTGTACCAAAGTGGAGTTTGTCTTAACGCATGCGCGCAAGGCGGGGCATCCCCTGCAGTGCGTGATGGAGGAAGTATGATTGCGCAGGAACTTGAAGTATCCCTACACATGGCCTTTGTCGAAGCTCGACAGGCACGGCACGAGTTCATTACCGTGGAGCACCTGCTGCTTGCGCTCCTCGATAATCCCTCGGCCGCGGAAGTCCTGCGTGCATGCGCGGTCAATATCGACGACCTGCGCAAGACCCTGACCAATTTCATCGGCGACAACACGCCGACCGTGCCCGGCACGGGCGAAGTGGACACCCAGCCGACGCTCGGTTTCCAGCGCGTGATCCAGCGCGCGATCATGCACGTGCAGTCGGCCTCGAACGGCAAGAAGGAAGTCACGGGCGCCAACGTGCTCGTCGCGATCTTCGGCGAGAAAGACTCGCACGCCGTCTACTACCTGCACCAGCAGGGCGTGACGCGTCTCGACGTGGTCAACTTCATCTCGCACGGCGTGCGCAAGGACCAGCAGATCGACAGCCAGAAGGCGTCGGAAGGCGTGGAAGAGGCGCAGGTCGAAGGCGCGACCAAGGAAAGCCCGCTCGACCAGTTCACGCAGAACCTGAACAAGGCTGCCGCCGACGGCAAGATCGATCCGCTGATCGGGCGCGAGGAAGAAGTCGACCGCGTCATCCAGATTCTCTGCCGCCGCCGCAAGAACAACCCGCTGCTGGTCGGCGAGGCCGGCGTGGGCAAGACCGCGATCGCCGAAGGCCTGGCATGGCGCATCGTCCAGGAAGAAGTGCCCGAGATCCTGCAGAACGCCGTCGTGTTCTCGCTCGACATGGGTGCGCTGCTGGCCGGCACCAAATACCGCGGCGACTTCGAACAGCGCCTGAAGGCCGTCCTCAAGCAATTGAAGGACACGCCGAACGGCATCCTGTTCATCGACGAGATCCACACGATCATCGGCGCCGGTTCGGCTTCGGGCGGTACGCTCGACGCATCGAACCTGCTGAAGCCTGCCCTGGCGAACGGCCAGCTGAAATGCATCGGCGCGACCACGTTCACGGAATTCCGCGGCGTGTTCGAGAAGGACCATGCACTCAGCCGCCGCTTCCAGAAAGTGGACGTCAACGAGCCGTCGGTCGAGCAGACCATCCAGATCCTGCGTGGCCTGAAGTCGCGCTTCGAAGAGCACCACGGCGTGAAGTATTCGTCGTCGGCGCTGTCCACGGCGGCGGAACTGGCGGCGCGCTTCATCAACGACCGCCACCTGCCGGACAAGGCGATCGACGTCATCGACGAAGCCGGTGCGGCGCAGCGCATCCTGCCGAAGTCGAAGCAGAAGAAAACCATCGGCAAGACCGAGATCGAAGAGATCATCGCCAAGATCGCGCGCATCCCACCGCAAACGGTCAACCAGGACGACCGCAGCAAGCTGCAGACGATCGACCGCGATTTGCGCAACGTCGTCTTCGGCCAGGATCCTGCGATCGACGCGCTGGCGTCCGCCATCAAGATGGCGCGCGCGGGCCTGGGCAAGCAGGACAAGCCGATCGGCTCCTTCCTGTTCTCGGGTCCGACCGGTGTCGGCAAGACCGAGGTGGCCAAGCAACTGGCCTTCATCCTCGGCATCGAGCTGATTCGCTTCGACATGTCGGAGTACATGGAGCGTCACGCCGTGTCGCGCCTGATCGGTGCGCCGCCGGGTTATGTCGGCTTCGACCAGGGCGGTCTGCTGACCGAAGCCATCACCAAGAAGCCGCACGCGGTGCTGCTGCTGGACGAGATTGAAAAAGCCCACCCGGACATTTTCAACATCCTGCTGCAGGTGATGGACCATGGCACGCTGACCGACAACAACGGACGCAAGGCCGACTTCCGCAACGTGATCATCATCATGACCACGAACGCGGGCGCCGAAAGCCTGACCAAGCGTTCGGTGGGCTTCGTCGATTCGAAGGCTGCCGGCGACGAGCTGGCCGACATCAAGCGCATGTTCACGCCGGAGTTCCGCAACCGCCTGGACGCGACCATCAGCTTCCGCGCGCTGGACGAGGAAATCATCCTGCGCGTCGTGGACAAGTTCCTGATGCAGCTGGAAGAGCAGCTGCACGAGAAGAAGGTGGAAGCCATCTTCACCGAGAAGCTGCGCAAGTTCCTCGCCTCGAAGGGCTTCGATCCGCAGATGGGCGCGCGTCCGATGTCGCGCCTGATCCAGGACATGATCCGCAAGGCGCTGGCCGACGAGCTGCTGTTCGGCCGCCTGGTCAACGGTGGACGCATCACGGTCGACCTGAACGAGAAGGACGAAGTCACGCTCGAGTTCCCGGAAGGGGACCCGCTGCCGCCGCCGGCTCCGGCCGAGACGGTCGAGATCGAGTAAGCTTCGGCTCTCCCAAGAAACCGCGCCCTGTGCGCGGTTTTTTTTCGCTCCGTTCCGGGATTTTATTTGCACGTATGCATGCCAACGCGGCTGCACGCTGTGGCAAACTCATGCTCCCTGGCAAACTCTACCCTGTGAACATGAACGTGTCCCGTACCATCCTCGCGCTGTCCCTGGCCCTGATCGGCCAGCAAGCTGTCGCCGCCGATCCTTATTTCCGTTTCCCTGCCGTGCGCGGCGACACGATCGTGTTCACCGCCGAGGGCGACCTCTGGCGCACCACGACGGCCGGCGGCAAGGCCACGCGCCTGACCACCCATCCGTCCGCCGAAACCCATGCGGCCATCTCGCAGGACGGCAAGTTCGTCGCCTTCGCCGCCTCCTACGAGGGCGCGCAGGAAGCCTATGTGATGCCGCTCGAGGGCGGCCTGCCCAAGCGCATCACTTTCGAAAACGGCGGCGTGACGGTGCTGGGCTGGACCGCGCAGGGCGAGGTGCTGGTGAGTACCGAGAATTCGACCGGCCCGTCCAAGCACCGCGTCGTCGCCGCGCTCGACCCGGTGAAGCTCACGCGCCGCGTGCTGCCGCTGGCCGACGCCAACGACGCCGCGCTGGACGACACCGGCCGCACCGTCTACTTCACGCGCATGGGCCTGTCCATGACCAACGATAACGTCAAGTCCTACCGCGGCGGGGCGCATGCGCAGCTGTGGCGGTTCGACCTGGATGGCAAAAGCGAGGCCGAGCCGCTGTTCAAGGGAGACAGCTACCGTCCAACAACCGCCGCGCCATGTGGTACCAGGGCCGCCTCTACTTCATCAGCGACGCCGGCGGCGCCGACAACCTCTGGACGTCGCTCCCCGACGGAAGCGAGCGCCGCCAGCTCACCCGGCATACCGAATGGGACGTGCGCACCGCCTCGCTGGGCGACGGCCGCATCGCCTACCAGCTCGGCGCCGACCTGCGCGTGTTCGACATCGCCAGCGGCGCCGACAGCGTGTTGAAGGCGACCCTGCTGTCCGACTTCGACCAGCAGCGCATGCGCCGCGTGAAGTCGCCGCTCGAGGCCCTGACCGGCATCGAGGTCGCCAGCAAGGCCGAGCGCATCGTGCTGACCGCGCGCGGACGCGTGACGGTTGCCGGCACCGGCAATGCGCGCCGCGTCGAGATCGCCGTGCCGGAAGGCGCGCGCGCCCGCGGCGCCGTCTTCAGCCACGACGACAAATGGGTGTATGCGATTGTCGACACCAGCGGCGAGAACGAGATCTGGCGCTACGCGGCCGACGGTTCCGGCCACGGCGAGCGCCTGACGACGGACGGCGCCAGCCACCGCTCGGCCCTGTATCCGTCGCCCGACGGCAAATGGCTCGCGCACACCGACAAGAAGGGCCGCACCTGGCTGCTCGACCTCGCGGCCAGGACCAACGTCATCATCGACGACGCCGACCAGGCCGGCCTGGACCGCTCGGACCAGGTGGTCTGGTCGCCCGACAGCCGCAACCTGGCGTTTGTCCGCGCCGGCAGCAGCGAACGGCGCGACCAGATCGGCATGGTCAACCTCGCGACCCGCGCCGTCAGTTTCGTCACGACCGACCGCTACGAATCCAGTTCGCCGGCCTTTTCGCCGGACGGCAAATGGCTGTACTTCCTCTCGGCGCGCCACTTCAACGTCGGCAACGTCTCGGTCTGGGGCGACCGCAACATGGGGCCGGTGTTCGACAAGCGCGTCGGCGTGTATGCGCTGGCCCTGCAAGCCGGATGCGCGCTTCCCGTTCAAGCCCGAGGACGAGCTGACCAAGCCCGAGGAAAAGTCGCCGGAAGCGGCGGCCAAGGCGGCGGTGAAATCGCCTGGCGCGGACGAAGCGGATGGCGCGAAGTCCGCCGCCGTCGCCGCGGCCACCGCCGCAGCGGCCGCGAACAAGGCCGAGCAAGCCGAAGCAGCCGACGCCGCCGGTCGCCTACGCCGGCCTGCGCGAGCGCCTGTATGAAGTGCCGGTCGAGCCGGGCAACTACCGCGCGCTCGCCCTCGACGACAAGCGCCTGTACCTGCTCGAAGCGGGCGACGACGAAGCGGCCAAGGGCACGCTCAAGACGCTGGCGATTGCGCGCAGCGCGCCGCAGCCGGAGACCTTCGCCGCCAACGTGCGCGAGTTCGGCTTGTCGAACGACCGCAAGCACGTCTTCTACCGCACCTTCGCCAAGGGCGCGCCGGGCGACATGCTGATCGTCGACGCCGGCGCCAAGGCGCCCGCCGACCTGGCCAAGGCCAAGGTCAAGATCGACGACTGGGCCGTCACCTCGAATCCGCGCCTGGAATGGAAGCAGATGTTCAACGACGCCTGGCGCATGCACCGCGACTTCCTGTACGACGCCCGCATGCGCGGCATCGACTGGAACGCGGCGCGCACGCGCTACGCGCCGCTGGTCGAACGCGTGACCGACCGCGCGGAACTCGACGACGTGCTGGGCATGATGATCGGCGAGGTCGGCGCGCTGCATTCGCAGATCCGTCCGGGCGACGTGCGCCGCGCAGCGGCCGAAGGCACGCCGGCCAGCCTGGGCGCGGTGCTGAGCCGCGTGGCCGACGGCTATCGCGTCGACCACGTCTACCAGAGCGAGCCGGAGCTGCCGTCCGAGGCGCGGTCCGCTGGCCGCGCCCGACGTCAACGTGAAAGAGGGCGACATCATCACGGCGGTCAACGGCAAGTCGCTGACGGAGGCGCGCGACATCGCCGACCTGCTGCTCGACACCGCCGGCAAGCAGGTGCTGCTGCACGTGAAGAGCGCGGACGGCGAAGCCGCGCGCGGTGATCGTCACCCCGGCGCCGATGGCGCGCCACGCCAGCCTGCGCTACTCGGACTGGGAGCAGGGCAGGGCCCGGCAAACCGAGGCCGCCTCGAAGGGCAAGATCGGCTACCTGCACCTGCGCGCGATGGTGGCGCGCGACATCAACGCCTTTGCGCGCGACTTCTACGCCAACATCAACAAGGAAGGCCTGGTCATCGACGTGCGCCGGAATAACGGCGGCAACATCGACAGCTGGATCATCGAAAAGCTGCTGCGCCGCTCCTGGGCCTTCTGGGCCTCGAACGGCAAGCAGCCCTACTCGAACATGCAGGGCACCTTCCGCGGCCACCTGGTGGTGCTGATGGACGAGCTGACCTATTCGGATGGCGAGACCTTCGCGGCCGGCGTCAAGGCCCTGAAACTCGGGCCGCTGGTCGGCAAGCGCAGCGCGGGCGCCGGTGTCTGGCTCAGCGACGGCAACGGCCTGGCGGACAACGGCATGGCGCGCGTGGCGGAGAACGGCCAGTTCTCGAGCGAGGGCGAATGGCTGATCGAAGGCGTGGGCGTGACGCCCGACGTCGAGGTCGACAACCTGCCGAACGAAACCTTCAAGGGCCGCGACCGCCAGCTGGAAGTGGCGATCGAGCTGCTGCAGAAGAAGATGAAGGAGCAGCCGGTCAAGCCGTGGGCGCCGGCGGCGATTCCGGCGATTAAGCGATAGGTCGATCCGCATCCGCGTGGGCACGCGCCCACGCGGTACGGCGCTAAAATCACACCGCGGCCAGCGCCCGCCGCAAATCCTCGCGCTGGTCCTCCACATGCTCGATCCCGACCGACAGCCGGATCAAGCTGTCGCTGATCCCCAATTGCCGCCCGCTGCTCAGCCGGAATCGTCGCATGCGTCATCAAGGCCGGATGCTCGATCAGGCTTTCCACCCCGCCCAGGCTCTCGGCCAGCGTGAACACGCGGCAGCTCTCCAGGAAGCGCCGCGCGCCCGGCAAGTCGGACGCCAGCTCGATCGACACGATGCCGCCGAAGCCGCTCATCTGGCGCCGCGCCAGCGCGTGCTGCGGATGCGTCTCCAGCCCCGGATAAAACACCTTGCGCACCTTCGGCTCGCGTTCCAGCCACTGCGCCAGGGCGAGTGCGTTGCTGTTGCTGCGCTCGATGCGCAGCGCCAGCGTCTTGATCCCGCGTAGCACCAGGAAGCTGTCGAAGGGCCCCTGGATCGCGCCCACCGCGTTCTGGATGAAGCCGAGCTGCTCGCGCAAGTGCCGCGTGGTGCGGCGCATTGCCCGACCACGGCCACGCCCCCGATCACATCCGAGTGGCCGTTCATGTACTTGGTGGTCGAGTGCACCACGATGTCGATGCCCAGTTCGAGCGGGCGCTGGTTGATCGGGCTGGCGAAGGTGTTGTCGCAGACGGTGATGATGCCGCGCGCGCGGCACAGCTGCGCGATCGCCGCCAGGTCGGCCAGTTTCAGCATCGGGTTGGTCGGCGTCTCGACCCAGACCAGGCGCGTCTCGCGGCGTGAGCGCGGCGGCCAGCGCTTGCGGATCGGCCAGGTTCACGTAGGTGAACTGGTGGCCCGCGCTGATGCGGCGCACGCGCTCGAACAGGCGGTAGGTGCCGCCATACATGTCGTCGCCGGCGACGATGTGCGAGCCCGCCGGCAGCAGTTCGAGCACCGCCGAAATCGCGGCCAGGCCCGAGGCGAAGGCAAAGGCGCCGCTGCCGCTCTCGATGTCGGCCACGCAGCGCTCGAGCGCCCAGCGCGTCGGGTTGTGCGAGCGGCCGTAGTCGAGCCCCTTGTGCACGCCCGGACTCTGCTGGGCGAAGGTCGAGGTGGCGAAGATCGGCGGCATCACGGCGCCGGTGCGCGGGTTCGGGCGACTGGCCGCCGTGGATGACGCGGGTGGCCAGGTGAAATGTGGTGTCGGATGGATTCACGATAAGGTCCTGCGCAGATGGTTGAGAAGGTCGAAGCGGGTGATCAGGCCGTAGAAGCGCTCGCCGTCGGCGATCACGGCGGTCAGGCCGCGGTCGAGGATCGTCGCGCAGCTGCGCCATGCTGGCCGAGGGCGCCAGGGTTTGCAGCTTCGAGGTCATGGTGCTGCCGACCTGGGCCTTGAAGTGCGCCTGCTTGCGTGCGTCACGTGCAGCAGCAGGTCGGACTCGTCGACGATGCCGACCAGGCGGCCGTTGCTCGATCACCGGCAGCTGGGCCAGGTCGCTCGCTGCGCATGCGGTTGAAGGCCGTCAGCAGGGTGTCGGTCGGCGCCACGGTGACGACTTCGCCGGCGTCGAAGCGGCGCCCGACCAGGTCGCGCAGGTCGCCCGTGCGGGGCCGCTGCAGCAGGCCCTGGTCGACCATCCAGCCGTCGCTGTAGACCTTGGTGAGATAGCGCGTGCCGGTGTCGCAGACGAAGGTGACGACGCGCTTCGGGCTGGTCTGGGCGCGGCAGTATTTCAGCGCGGCGGCCAGCAGGGTGCCGGTCGAGGAGCCGGCCAGGATGCCTTCGTGCTGGAGCAGGGCGCGCGCGGTGCCGAAGCTTTCCTCGTCGCTGATGGTGTAGGCGCTTTTTACGCGCGAGAGGTCGGCGATGCCGGGAATGAAGTCTTCGCCGATGCCTTCCACCGCCCACGAACCGGCTTCCTCGGCCAGGTGGCCGGTGTTGATGTAGTCGGCCAGGATCGAGCCCTTCGGATCGGCCAGCACGAATTCGAGCGTCCGGCTGCACGCGCGCGAAATAATGCGACAGGCCGGTCAGGGTGCCGGAGGAGCCGACGCCGACCACGATCGCATCGAGCTCGTGGCTGGCCTGCTCCCAGATCTCGGGGCCGGTGGTGGTTTCGTGGGCGCGCGGGTTGGCCGGGTTGTTGAACTGGTCGGCGAACCAGGCGCCGGGGATCTCGCGCGCCAGGCGCGCGGCATAGTCCTGGTAGTACTCGGGATGGCCCTTGCCGACGTCCGAGCGGGTCAGGTGGATCTCGGCGCCCAGGGCTTTCAGGTGCAGGATTTTTTCGGCCGCCATCTTGTCGGGCACGACCAGCACCACGCGGTAGCCCTTGATGCGCGCCACCAGCGCCAGGCCCAGGCCGGTATTGCCGGCGGTGGCCTCGACCACGGTGCCGCCGGGCTGCAGGCTGCCGTCGTGCTCGGCCTGCTCGATCATGGCGCGGCCGATGCGGTCCTTGATCGAGCCGCCGGGGTTTTGCGATTCCAGTTTCAGAAACAGCTGGCACGGACCGGTGTCCATGCGCGTGACTTGCACCAGCGGGGTGTTGCCGATCAGGGAGAAGATGGCTGCTTGCGACGCATGTTGCAGTGTGCGTTGCATGATTGCCTCCAGAGAAGGCGCCTTGTGGGCGCCGCGAACGCGATAAGCGGACGCAGATGGGCGCCCGGCCATGTGAAAAAGACATGGTACGGCGGTTCGGCGCGATGGTTTGAACTGGCGCGTGTTGTGACGGCGCACTAGCACGACTGGCTGAAATCCGATTCAATGAGCCTGTCTATGCACGTTGCGCGAATCGTCGGTTGGCGGCCAGTCTCGCTCATGAAAATCTGCCAATTGCTATCGACAGCAACTGTTATACTGGAGCATCATTTTTCCACGTCCAGATACCATGACCACGAAACGAATTTCTGCCCTCGCCGCCGCCTGCGTCCTGTCCCTGCTGGCCGCCTGCGGAGGCAGCGACGATGGCGTCAAGCTCGGCGCATTCCCGGCGATCACCAAGACCGAAGGCGATGCGCCGTTCGAACTGACGCGCGCCGACGTTCGAAGAGCCCGGCCGCATTTCGCTATCAAGCAGCGACCCGAAGTGGCCACGATCGCCGGCAGTGTCGGTCACCGTCCGCGCCGAACCGGCACCGGCCACGATCACGGCGCGCCAGGGCAGCTGGGCAGCTACAACCCGACCTCGACCAGCGCCTTGCTGACGGTCAAGGCACGCGCCTGCGCCACCGGCGGCGGTGCGCGAGAATGGCCTGTGCGTGCCGCCCGACGCCGGCAAGGCTATGCTGCGCAACGGCGTGACCTGGATCCCGGCCAGCGTCGCCGTCAACTGCTGGGCCGATGCCGACGCCTACTGCAAGGCCATCACGACCAGGGCACGACCGGCTGGCGCCTGCCGGCCCGTTCCGACCTGGCCGACCTGGCCGATTCCGGCGCTGCTCAACGGCCAGGGCTGGACGCTGGGCGACACCTGGAGCGCGACCGCCGACACCGGCCGACGACGCCACTTGGCAGTCAACCTGGCGACCGCGCATCGACTGCCTCGCTCATGAACGACAACAAGGCTGTACGTCACCTGCGTGCTGGCAAGTCAGGGCGCGCTAGTCTCCCGCCTTCAGCCGCCGCCACAAGGTCGTGCGGCTGATGCCGAGGTGGCGCGCGGCCGCGTCGCGCTGGCCGCCGAAGCGCGCCATCACCTCGGCGATGCTTCTCGCACGGCCGGCGGCGCCAGCACTGCCGGCGCCAGCGCGGCCGCAGCCTCCGGCGCGCCCAGTTCCGGCGCAATCCCCAGCAAAAAACTCGGCGTCAGCGCCTGCAGCGGTTCGGCCGCGAGGAACAGCGCGAGGCGCTCCATCAGGTTGCGCAGTTCGCGCACATTGCCCGGCCAGCCGTAGCGCTGCAGCAGCGGCGGCGCAGGCCTGGATCTCCGCATGCAGGTTCGGATGCGGGCGCGCGCCGAGCGCCGCCAGCGACTGCTTGAGCGACCATTCGGCCAGCGGCACGATGTCGGGCAGGCGCGCGCGCAGCGGCGGCAGGGCCAGGCGCAGCACGGCCAGCCGATAGAACAGGTCGGCCCGGAAGCGGCCTTCGCGCACCCGCGCTTCCAGGTCGCAGTGGGTGGCGCTGACCACCCGCACGTCGATCGGCACCGGCCGCGTGCCGCCGACCCGCATCACTTCGCGCTCTTCCAGCACCCGCAACAGGCGCGTCTGCAAGGCCAGCGGCATTTCGCCGATCTCGTCCAGGAACAGGGTGCCGCGATTGGCCGCCTCGAACAGGCCCGCATGGCCGCCGCGGCGCGCGCCCGTGAACGCGCCTTCCTCGTGGCCGAAGAGTTCCGATTCGAGCAGCGATTCGGCGATCGCCCCGCAATTCACCGCGACGAAGGGCCGGTTCGCGCCCAGGCTGCGCGGCCCTTCGCGGTGGATGGCCTGGGCCACGAGCTCCTTGCCGCTGCCGGTCTCGCCATGGATCAACACGGTGGCCGGCGAGCGCGCATACAGCACCACCGTCTGGCGCAGCCGCTCCATGGCCTCGGACTCGCCGCGCAAGTCGTTCAGGCCGCGCCGCGCGCGCCGCGGTTCGTTCGCCGGCCCGCGCCGGATGCGGTTCGCTTCCAGGTGGGTCAGGCGCGCCAGTTCCAGCGCATCGTCGAAGGCCTGGCGGATCGAGGCGGCCGAATACAGGAAGATGCCGGTCAGGCCCGCTTCCTCGGCCAGGTCGGTGATCAGGCCGGCGCCGACGATGACCTCGATGCCGGCCGCCTTCATCTCGTCCATCGCCGCGCGCGCATCCTCGCGCGTCACATAACTGCGCTGGGCGATCGTCAAGCCGAAGGTGGCGCTGAACTCGGCCAGTTCCGGCAGCGGCTGCTGGTAGCTGATGACGCCGATGCGGTTCGATACCTTGCGCGCCCGCGCCAGCGCCCCCATCACGTCGAAGCCGCTGGCCTTGGCCACGATCACCGGCGCCGACACCCGGCCTTTCAGATAGGCGCCGTTCGAGCCGGCCGCGATCACCACGTCGCAGCGCTCGGTCGCCATCCGTTCGCGGATATGGCGCGCCGCTTCGTCGAAGCCGAGGTCGATCGGCTCGATCGTGGCGAGGTGGTCGTATTCGAGCGTGATGTCGCGGAACAGGTCGGACAGGCGCGATACGGACACGGTCCAGATGACCGGCTTGTCGACGTCTTGCGGAGCAGGGGCGAGGGTGCGCATGTTGCAATTCTACTGCAACAGGTGTTCCACGTGTTTCATTTGAAACGCAAATTGAAACACTGTGCAGTCTCAAGCGCAGCGCAGTGAACAGGCTAAGTCCTTGAAACGATGTCGTTTTTCCGATGTCGAACAGCGGGCGGGCAGGCTGGCACGTTCTTTGCAAAGAATAGCCCATTCATTCCCGATCCATCCAGGAGACCCCATGATCCAATCCGCAGGCGCCAAGTTCCGGCATCGCCGTCCAGGAAGAATCCCCGCTGCAAGTCGTCGGCGCCATCAACGCCAACCACGCCTTGCTCGCCAAGCGCGCCGGCTTCAAGGCCATCTACCTGTCCGGTGGCGGCGTCGCCGCCGGTTCGCTCGGCCTGCCCGACCTCGGCATCTCGAACCTGGACGACGTGCTGACCGACGTGCGCCGCATCACCGACGTCTGCGACCTGCCGCTGCTGGTCGACGTCGATACCGGCTTCGGCGCCTCGGCCTTCAACGTCGCGCGCACCGTGAAATCGATGATCAAGTTCGGCGCCGCCGCCATCCACATCGAAGACCAGGTCGGCGCCAAGCGCTGCGGCCACCGTCCGGGCAAGGAAATCGTCTCGCAAGCAGGAAATGGTCGACCGCATCAAGGCCGCCGTCGATGCCCGCACCGACGACGAGCTTCGTCATCATGGCGCGCACCGATGCGCTGGCCGTGGAAGGCATCGACGCCGCCATCGAGCGCGCCGTGGCCTGCGTCGAAGCCGGCGCCGACATGGTGTTCCCGGAAGCGATGACCGACCTGGCCATGTATCGCGCTTTCGCGAAAGCGGTCGAGCGTGCCGATCCTGGCCAACATCACCGAATTCGGCTCGACGCCGCTGTTCACCGTCGATGAGCTGAAAACGCGCCGACGTCGGCATCGTGCTGTATCCGCTGTCGGCCTTCCGCGCCATGAACAAGGCGGCCGAAAACGTCTACACGGCGATCCGCCGCGACGGCAGCCAGCAAGCCGTGCTCGACACCATGCAGACGCGCGCCGAACTGTACGACCGCATCAACTACCACGACTTCGAGCAGCACCTCGACGCGCTGTTCGCCGCGCAGAAAGAAATAATCGAAACGTGACACTGGAGATCGACATGACCGAACAAGCCCCAGCCTTCAAGCCGAAAAAATCCGTCGCCCTGTCGGGTGTCACCGCCGGTAACACGGCCCTGTGCTCGGTCGGCAAGACCGGCAACGACCTGCACTACCGCGGCTACGACATCCTCGACGTCGCCACCTCCAGCGAGTTCGAAGAGATCGCCTACCTGCTGGTGCACGGCAAACTGCCGAACCGCGGCCGAACTGAAAGGCTACAAGGCCAAGCTGAAGATCGCTGCGCGGCCTGCCGCACGCGGTCAAGCTGGCGCTGGAAGCGCTGCCGGCCGCCAGCCACCCGATGGACGTGATGCGTACCGGCGTCTCGGCGCTGGGCTGCGCGCTGCCGGAAAAGGACGACCACAATGTGCCCGGCGCGCGCGACATCGCCGACCGCCTGATGGCATCGTTCGGCTCGATGCTGCTGTACTGGTACCACTACAGCCACAACGGCAAGCGCATCGAGGTCGAAACCGACGACGACTCGATCGGCGGCCACTTCCTGCACCTGCTGCACGGCACACGCGCCGTCGCGAAGAATGGGTGCAGCGCGATGCACACCTCGCTGATCCTCTATGCCGAGCACGAATTCAATGCCTCGACCTTCACCGCGCGCGTCATCGCCGGCACCGGTTCCGACATGCACTCGGCCATCACCGGCGCCATCGGCGCGCTGCGCGGTCCGAAGCACGGCGGCGCCAACGAAGTCGCCCTCGAAATCCAGAAGCGCTACGAAAACGCCGACGAAGCCGAAGCCGACATCCGCAACCGCGTGGCCAACAAGGAAGTCGTGATCGGCTTCGGCCATCCGGTCTACACCATCTCCGATCCGCGCAACGTCGTCATCAAGGAAGTCGCGCGCTCGCTGTCGCAAGCGGCCGGCTCGACTGAAGATGTTCGACATCGCCGAGCGCCTCGAATCGGTGATGTGGGAAGTGAAAAAGATGTTCCCGAACCTGGACTGGTTCTCGGCCGTGTCGTACCACATGATGGGCGTGCCGACCGCGATGTTCACGCCGCTGTTCGTCATCTCGCGCACCTCCGGCTGGGCCGCGCACGTGATCGAGCAGCGCATCGACAACAAGATCATCCGCCCGAGCGCGAACTATGTCGGTCCGGAAGACCTGCAGTTCGTGCCGCTCAGTGACCGCACCTGACCGCACATGATTCACCATCCGCCAACCGCTGCGTTCCTGCTGCGCCGGCTCGGCTCCGCCGATGCCGCGCAGTACCGCGCGCTGCGGCTGGCGGGCCTGCGCGCCTTTCCGCACGCTTTCCGTCCTTCCGTCGACGAGGCGCTGGCGCAGCCGCTGTCCTGGGCCGAAGCGCGCCTGGCGAAGGAAGGCGAATACTGGTTCGGCGCCTTTGACGGCGCGCTTGAAGGCAATCCTCTGGTGGGCGCCATCTGCCTGCGCACCCAGGAGGGCGCGAAGATCCGCCACGCGGCCAGCCTGAACGCGCTGGTCGTCGATCCCGCAGCGCCAGCGCGCAGGCATCGGCGCCGCGCTGGTCGCGCACCTGATCGACGCCGCACGCGCGCTCGGCTACCTGCGCCAGATCACGCTCACGGTCCATCGCAGGGCAACACGGCAGCCGAACGGCTGTACGACCGCTTCGGCTTCGCGCAGTTCGGCCTGGAGCCGGACGCCTTCCTGCACGACGGGCAGTACTACGCCAAGCAGCACCGACAACTCTCACTGGTCACACCACAATCATGAACAACGCCTACCGCAAACCCCTGCACGGCACCAATCTTCACTACTTCGACGCGCGCGACGCCGTCGACAGTATCGAAGCCGGCGCCTGGGACAAGCTCCCCTACGTCTCGCGCGTGCTGGCCGAAAACCTCGTGCGCCGCTGCGAGCCCATGGCCCTGGTGCCGTCCCTGAAACAGCTCATCGAACGCAAGCGCGACCTCGACTTCCCCTGGTTCCCGGCGCGCGTGGTCTGCCACGACATCCTGGGCCAGACGGCGCTGGTCGACCTGGCCGGCCTGCGCGACGCCATCGCCCTGGAGGGCGGCAATCCGGCGCTGGTGAACCCGGTGGTGCCGACCCAGCTGGTGGTCGACCACTCGCTGGCCGTCGAATGCGGCGGCTTCGATCCGGACGCGTTTGAAAAGAACCGCGCCATCGAAGACCGCCGCAACGAAGACCGCTTCCACTTCATCGACTGGACCAAGAAGGCCTTCCAGAACGTCGACGTGATCCCGCCCGGGAACGGCATCCTGCACCAGATTAACCTCGAGCGCATGAGCCCCGTGGTGCAAGTCAAGGACGGCGTCGCCTTCCCGGACACCCTGGTCGGCACCGATTCGCACACCCCGATGGTCGACGCGCTGGGCGTGATCGC
Source organism: uncultured beta proteobacterium (assembly GCA_963729765.1). Lineage (GTDB taxonomy): Bacteria > Pseudomonadota > Gammaproteobacteria > Burkholderiales > Burkholderiaceae_D > Telluria. Next base: position 26,564 of record CAVSPL010000011.1, read on the forward strand.
GATCGGCGTGGGCGGCCTGGAAGCCGAGAGCGTCATGCTGGGCCGCGCGTCCTGGATGCGCCTGCCGGACATCATCGGCGTCGAACTGACCGGCAAGCCGCAGCCGGGCATCACCGCGACCGACGTCGTGCTGGCGCTGACCGAATTCCTGCGCAATTCCAAAGTCGTCTCGGCCTGGCTCGAGTTCTTCGGCGAGGGCTCGTCGAATTTGACCCTGGGCGACCGCGCGACGATCGCCAACATGGCGCCCGAATTCGGCGCCACCGCCGCGATGTTCTACATCGACGAGCGCACCATCGACTACCTGAAACTCACCGGCCGCGAAGACGAGCAGGTGGCGCTGGTCGAAAGCTATGCGAAAGAGACCGGCCTGTGGGCGGACACGCTGACCAACGTCGACTACGAGCGCGTGCTGAGCTTCGACCTGTCGACCGTCGTGCGCAACATCGCCGGCCCGTCGAACCCGCACAAGCGCGTGCCGACTTCGGAACTGGCCGCGCGCGGCATCTCCGGCGTGGTCGAGAACGAGCCGGGCCGCATGCCCGATGGCGCCGTCATCATCGCCGCCATCACCAGCTGCACCAACACGAATAATCCGCGCAACATGATCGCCGCCGGCCTGATCGCCCGCAACGCCAACAAGCTTGGCCTGCTGCGCAAACCTTGGGTGAAGAGTTCGCTGGCGCCGGGATCGAAAGCGGTCTCGCTCTACCTGGAAGAAGCCGGCTTGATGGGCGAGCTGGAAAAGCTGGGCTTCGGCGTCGTCGCCTTTGCCTGCACCACGTGCAATGGCATGAGCGGCGCGCTCGACCCGGTGATCCAGCAGGAGATCATCGAACGCGACCTGTACGCGACTGCCGTCCTGTCGGGCAACCGCAATTTCGACGGCCGCATCCACCCGTATGCGAAGCAGGCTTTCCTGGCCTCGCCGCCGCTGGTGATTGCGTATGCGATCGCGGGCACGATCCGCTTCGATATCGAGAAGGACGTGCTGGGCCTGGACGCGCAGGGCAATCCGATCCGCCTGGCCGACATCTGGCCGACCGACGAGGAGATCGATTCGGTGTTCGCGCAGAGCGTGAAGCCCGAGCAGTTCCGCAAGGTGTACACGCCGATGTTCGCGCGCGTGGCCGACGATGGCGAGCCGTGTCGCCGCTGTACGACTGGCGCGAGATGAGCACCTATATCCGCCGTCCGCCGTACTGGGAAGGCGCGCTGGCGGGCGAGCGTTCGCTGTCCGGCATGCGTGCGCTGGCGGTCCTGGGCGACAACATCACGACCGACCACCTGTCGCCGTCGAACGCGATCATGATGGACAGCGCGGCCGGCGAATACCTGTTCAAGATGGGTTTGCCGGAAGAAGACTTCAATTCGTATGCGACCCACCGCGGCGACCACCTGACGGCGCAGCGCGCGACGTTCGCCAATCCGACCCTGAAGAACGAGATGGTGCGCAACGCCGACGGCAGGTGACGGCCGGTTCGCTGGCGCGCATCGAGCCCGAAGGGCAGGTCACGCGCATGTGGGAAGCGATCGAGACCTACATGGAGCGCAAGCAGCCGCTGATCGTGATCGCCGGCGCCGACTACGGCCAGGGCTCCTCGCGCGACTGGGCGGCCAAGGGCGTGCGCCTGGCGGGCGTGGAAGCGATCGCCGCCGAAGGCTTCGAGCGCATCCACCGCACCAACCTGGTCGGCATGGGCGTGCTGCCGCTGGAATTCCAGCCGGGCGTGAACCGCCTGACCCTGGGCCTGGACGGCACCGAGACCTATGACGTGCTCGGCGAGCGCACGCCGCGCGCGATGCTGACGCTGGTGATCAACCGCCGCAGCGGCGAGCGCGTCGAGGTGCCGGTGATCTGCCGCCTGGATACGGCGGAAGAGGTGTCGATCTACGAGGCCGGCGGCGTGCTGCAGCGCTTCGCGCAGGACTTCCTGGCCGATCACCGTCGAAGGTGGCGGCGTAGAATGGAACACATGCCACCACCCCAAATCAAAATCCCCGCCACCTATATGCGCGGCGGCACCAGCAAGGGCGTCTTCTTCCGCCTGGACGACCTGCCGGAAGCCGCCCGACCCCCGGCGCGGCGCGCGACAAGCTGCTGCTGCGCGTGATCGGCAGCCCCGACCCCTACGCCAAGCAGATCGACGGCATGGGCGGCGCCACCTCGAGCACCAGCAAGACGGTGATCCTCTCGAAAAGCACGCGCCCGGACCACGACGTCGACTACCTGTTCGGCCAGGTCTCGATCGACAAGCCCTTCGTCGACTGGAGCGGCAACTGCGGCAACCTGTCGGCGGCCGTGGGTTCGTTTGCCATTTCAGCGCGGCCTGGTCGACGCGCGAGCGCATGCCGCAGGACGGCATGGCCGACCGTGCGCATCTGGCAGGCCAACATCGGCAAGACCATCATCGCCCACGTCCCGGTGACGAATGGCGAGGTCCAGGAAACCGGCGACTTCGAACTCGACGGCGTGACCTTCCCGGCGGCCGAAGTGCAGCTCGAATTCATGGACCCGGCGGCCGAGGAAGAGGGCGCGGGCGGTTCGATGTTCCCGACCGGGAACCTGGTCGACGAGCTGGAAGTGCCCGGCCTGGGCACCCTCAAGGCGACCATGATCAACGCCGGCATCCCGACCATCTTCGTCAATGCCGCAGACGTCGGCTACACCGGCACCGAGCTGCAGGACGCGATCAACGGCGACCCGCGCGCGCTGGCCATGTTCGAGACCATCCGCGCCCATGGCGCGGTGCGCATGGGCCTGATCAAGGACACGGGCGAAGCGGCGGGCCGCCAGCACACGCCGAAGGTCGCCTTCGTCGCGCCGTCCGCTCGACTACGTGTCGTCGAGCGGCAAGCAGGTGGCAGGCAGCCGACATCGACCTGCTGGTGCGCGCGCTCTCGATGGGCAAACTGCATCACGCGATGATGGGCACGGCGGCGGTGGCGATCGGCACCGCGGCCGCCGTGCCGGGCACCCTGGTCAACCTCGCGGCCGGCGGCGGCAAGCCGGATGCGGTGCGCTTCGGCCACCCGTCGGGCACCTTGCGCGTCGGCGCCGAAGCGGTGCAGGCCGATGGCGAGTGGAGCGTGAAAAAGGCCGTCATGAGCCGCAGCGCGCGCGTGCTGATGGAAGGCTGGGTGCGGGTGCCGGGCGACGCTTTTTAAACCCGCGTCGCCACCAGCCCGGCCGCTGCCCTGTGCACGCCGCCGGGCTTTTTTGTATTGATGCTGTAGAGATTCTTTCATTGCTGGTTTATCATTCGTGCAACATGGAGCGGCCCGCGGAGAGGCTGCCCTGAAGGGATTTCCGGGGAATGGACAGAATTTCGAGCAAACCTGCAATCGTGGCCGACGCGCTGCGCCTGATCGCGGCGCCCGCCTGCGCCTGCGACGCCATGGGCATTGTCGTTGCGGCGAATGCCGAGATGACGGCCCTGGCCGGCAGGTCGCCCAAGGGACGGCCGCTGCTCGACCTGTTCCGCGGCGAGGCGGCGCAGCTGGCCGCGGCCGAACTCGAGGCGGCGCCGAGCGGCGAACGGCACTGGCGCGGCACGCTGAGCGTGCGCGGCGAGCACGTCGCCGTCGAGGTGCGCTCGAAGCCCTTGCCGGCCGAGTGCGGCGCGCCCGGCGCGACCTTCGTGTTCACCGACGTCAGCGCCTAGGAACGCGGCCAGGCGGCGCTGCGCACCACCATGCGCGAACAGCGGGCCATCCTCGACCATGCGCCGGTCGGCATCCTGTTCACCAAGCCGGGCCTGCTCAAGGAGTGCAATCCGCGCCTGGCCGAGATGTTCGGCTACAGCGTCGAGGAGCTGGCCGACCGCGACGCCGGCGAGATGTTCGCCTCGCAAGAGGCCTACCGACGCCTTCCGCGACGAGGCCTTCGCCGCACTGGCGCAAGGCGCGATCTACGAGAAGAGCGATTGCCAGTTCCGGCGCCGCGACGGCTCGCTGTTCTGGGCGCGCATGCGCGCCAGCGCCGTGATGCCCGGGCGGCGCGAAGCCGGCACCATCTGGATCGTCGAGGACGTGAGCGAAACGCGCCAGGCGCGGCGCGAACTGCAGGCCCTGATGAACAATGCCTCGCTGGCGATCATGTTCACGCACGCAACAGCGCATCCACCGCTGCAACGCGCGGCTTTCGCGAGATGTTCGGCTACGGCCGCGGGCGAGTGCGAGGGCTTGCCGGTGCAGCGGCCTGCATCCGAGCCCGGACGCCTTCGAGCGCGATGGCCGGCGCCGGCCTATCCGCTGTTCGCGCAAGGCCGCACCTACCAGGCCGAAGTCGACGCTGGTGAAGCAAGGACGGCACGCCGCTCTGGGGCAAGGTGATCGGCTACCCGGTCAATCCGGACGACCTGTCGCACGGCTATGTCTGGATCGCCGAAGACCGCACGCGCCAGCGCCGCGACGAGCAGGCGCTGCGCGAGGCGCTGCAGGAAAACCAGGCCATCTTCGACACCGCGGTGCTGGGCATTGCCGTGGTCGAGAACGGCCACACGCTGCACGGCAACCGCAAGATGGAAGAGCTGTTCGGCCACGCGCCGGGCGCCATGGCCGGCGTCTCGATCCGCGTCGCTGTATCCGGATGCCGGACGGCTGGCAGGCGGCGCGCCTGGACACGGCGCGCGACTTCGCGGCCGGGCGCGTGAGCGTGAGCGAGCGCCTGCTCGCGCGGCGCGACGGCGCCACCTTCTGGGGCCGCCTGTCGGGCCGCCCCTTCGACCTGAACGATCCCGGCGGGCGCAGCCTGTGGCTGGTCGACGACGTCACGGCCCAGCACGAGGCGGCCGACGCCGTGCGCCGTGCGCGCGACGAGCTCGAAGTGCGCGTGGCCGAGCGCGACCGCCGAACTGGCGGGCGCCAACGCGCTGCTGCAGGACGAGATCGTCGAACGGCGCCAGGCCGAGGCGCGCGTGCACCACATGGCCTACCACGACAGCCTGACCGGCCTGCCGAACCGCGCGCTGCTGGCCGACCGCCTCGAGCGCGCCATCCTCGCCGCGCAGCGCGCGGCGGCACCAGGCTGGCGGTGATGTTCCTCGACCTCGACCGCTTCAAGACCATCAACGATTCGCTCGGTCACGCGACCGGCGACTTCCTGCTGAAGGAAGTGGCGAGCCGCCTGTGCCACGCGGTGCGCGCCAGCGACACGGTCGCGCGCCTGGGCGGCGACGAGTTCGTGCTGCTGGTGCCGGGCGTGGGCACGCTGGAAGAATGCAGCCAGCATCGGCGACAAGATCATCGAGGTGCTGGCGCCGCCGGTGCGCTTCGAGGGCCACAGCCTGCACATCTCGCCCTCGATCGGCATCTGCCTGTATCCGGACGACGGCGTCGACGTCGATACCCTGATGCGCCACGCGGACGCGGCGATGTACCAGGCCAAGGCGGCCGGGCGCAACAACTACCAGTTCTTCACCGAGCGCATGAACCAGGCCGCGGCGCGATGCCATTCGACCTCGAGATCGACCTGCGCGGCGCGCTGGCCAACGGACGAGTTCGAGCTGCACTACCAGCCGATCATGGACACCGCCACCCGCCGCGTGCACGCGCTCGAGGTGCTGCTGCGCTGGCGGCCGGGCCGGCACGAACTGGTGGTCCGCCCGACGAATTCATCCCGATCCTGGAAGAGAACGGCATGATCGTGCCGGTCGGCGAATGGGTGATCCGGCGCGCCTGCGAGCAGAGCATGGCGTGGCAGCGCGCAGGGCTGGCGCCGGTGCCGCTGGCGATCAACCTGTCGGCGCGCCAGTTCATGCACCGCGCGCTGGTGGACTCGATCAAGCGCATCGTCGACGAGACCGGCATCGACCCGGCGCTGGTGGAGTTCGAAATCACCGAGACCGCGCTGATGCAGCACGGCGAGCAGACGCTCGAGATCCTGCGCCAGATCAACCGCATGGGCATGCGCCTGTCGATCGACGATTTCGGTACCGGCTACTCGAGCCTGGCCTACCTGAAGCGCTTCCCGGTCCGCAAGATCAAGATCGACCGCGCCTTCATCCGCGAACTCGAAGCGAGCGCGAAGACCGCGCGATCGTCGCCGCCGTGATGGCGCTGGCCAACAGCCTGCAACTGCAGGTGGTGGCCGAAGGGCGTGGAGACCGAAGGGCAGCTCGCGCTGCTGCGCGCGTTCGGCTGCCAGTACGCGCAGGGCTGGCTGTTCGCGCGGCCGATGCCGGGCGGCGCAGCGCTGCTGTTGCGCAGCGCGGCTGCGCCGACGTGTCACTCATCAGCGTGGCGATCACCGGCGCGTGATCCGACGGCTGCTCCCATTTGCGCGTCTCGCGGTCGATGGTGCAGGCCGTGCAGCGCTTGGCCAGTGCCGGCGACAGCAGGATGTGGTCGATGCGCAGGCCGCGGTTGCGGCGGAAACCCATCATCCGGTAATCCCACCAGCTGTACTGCTTTTCCGGCTGCTCGAACAGGCGGAAGGCGTCGGCCAGGCCCAGGGCGACCAGCGCCGTCATCGCCGCGCGCTCGCGCTCGGAGCAGTGGATCTTGCCTTCCCATTCGACCGGGTCGTGGACGTCGCGGTCTTCCGGCGCGATATTGTAGTCGCCCAGCAGCGCCAGCTGCGGATGCGCGCGCCAGCTCGTCGCCCAGCCACTCGTGCAGGGCCTTCAGCCAGGCCATCTTGTAGACGTATTTGTCGGAATCGACTTCCTGGCCGTTCGGGATATACGCGTTGACGAAGCGCACGCCGTCGATGGTGGCGGCGATGATGCGCTGCTGCGGATCGTCGAAATGCGGATTGTTTTTGACGACATCCTCGATCGGCAGGCGCGACAGGATCGCCACGCCGTTATAGGTCTTCTGGCCGGTGAAGGCGACTTGATAACCCGCGGCATTGATTTCGGAAACCGGGAACTTATCGTCGGTTAACTTGGTCTCTTGAATGCAGAGCACGTCAACCGGGTTCGTCTCCAGCCAGCGCAGCAGGTGGGGCAGGCGGACTTTCAGCGAATTGACGTTCCAGGTTGCAATTTTCATATTCGGTGCGTGATGCAAGGAAACGCGGCGGACTGCCCGCCGCGATTGCGCGCAGTATCGGCCATGCAAGCAATTCATGCAACATTCCGATTATTACGCATGCGTAAATACGACAACGTTGTATTTCGTTTGCCTGAATTACATGCGCAGTGCTCCGGCGACAAGTTTGTGGTTTAAAATATATTGTCGTTGCGCACGGTATAGATTGCGAGCTCTAGCAGACGTAACAATTGCGGGTTAAGATGTCACAAACCGTTATTGTTACTCATGAGGAATATCCGGTTGTTTTTATATAACTCGCACTGTACTATCTCGACTGGACGGAATTCGCCGTCCACGCCCACGGCGCCGCACGATTGAGATTCATTCGTGCAAGGTCGAGTGCAGTGGAATGGTACTATGGTGAAATATTGCTGTTTCGATAGCGAGTATCCGTACCCATAAGAAAAGGACAGAGATGCGCAGTGCATTTGAAGCATGGGCCCAGCGTGATGGCCACATCGTTCGCCGCCGTGAAGACAAGCCCGAGGAATACCTCGTCTACGAAACCCAGCGCCGCTGGGTCATCTGGCAGGCAGCCCTGGCGCATGGCGCCAAGACCGCCGACGCCGAAGCGCCGTCGAAGTTCGCCGGCGCCGAAGCTGCCGCCAAGGCGGTCCAGCCCGACGAGGCCGCCGTACGCAACCGCGTGCTCAACGAAGTGCTCGATGCCTTCAGCGACCTCGACGAAGGCGCCGGCATCGAAGGCCTGGTGAAGGTCATCCAGGGCCTGAAGAAGAAGCAGAAGGCCACGGCCGAGCAGGCCTGATGCAGTACCGCCACTACAAGGGCGGCATGTACGAGCTGGTCTGCGAGGCCACGCTCGAGTCCGACCTGACGCCGATGATCATCTACCGGGCCCATGACGGGTCGGTGTGGGCGCGGCCGAAGTCGGTCTTCTTCGAACTCATCGAGGTCGAGGGACTGATGGTGCCGCGCTTCGCGCCGGTGTCCTGATCCGTGAAATAATATTTCGTGAAGTGCGCCTGGTGAAATAATATTTCATCGGCCGGCACACAAAAACGGGCCGCTTGCTCAAGCGGCCCGTTTCCATTTCAGCTTACCGAATCAAACCCGGTTCATCAGGAAGGTCGTCAGCAGCGGCACCGGACGGCCGGTCGCGCCTTTGGCCGCGCCGCTCTTCCAGGCCGTGCCCGCGATATCCAGGTGGGCCCAGGTGTAGTTGCGGGTGAAGTTCTCGAGGAAGCAGGCGGCCGTGATCGAGGCGCCGCCCGGGCGTGCCGATATTGGCCAGGTCGGCGAAGTTCGACTTCAGCTGCTCGTTGTAGATCTCGCCGATCGGCAGGCGCCAGGCGCCGTCGCCGGTCTGCTTGCCCGCGTCCAGCAGTTCCTCGGCCAGCGCGTCGTGCGCGGCGTCGTGGCGGGTGAACAGGCCGCTGTTATGGTGGCCCAGCGAGACGATGCAGGCGCCGGTGAGCGTGGCGATGTCGACCACGGCGGCCGGCTTGAAGCGCTCGGCGTAGGTGAGGGCGTCGCACAGCACCAGGCGGCCTTCGGCGTCGGTATTGAGGATCTCGATGGTCAGGCCGTTCATCGAGGTGACGATGTCGCCCGGCTTGGTGGCGCGGCCCGACGGCATGTTCTCGCAGGTGGCGACGATGCCGATCACATTGAGCTTCAGGCCCATCTCGCCGATCGCGCGGAAGGTGCCCAGCACCGAGCCGGCGCCGCCCATGTCGTACTTCATTTCGTCCATGCCGGGACCGGCCTTGAGCGAGATGCCGCCCGAGTCGAAGGTGATGCCCTTGCCGACCAGGACCACCGGCGCATCCTTCTTGTTGCCGCCCATGTGCTTCAGGACGATGAACTTCGGCGCTTCGTCGCTGCCCTTGGCCACGGCCAGGAAGGAGCCCATCTTCAGCGCTTCGAGCTGCTTGCGTTCCAGGACTTCGACCTCGAAGCCATGGTCGTCGGCCAGTTTGCGGGCGACGGTGGCCAGGTAGGTCGGGGTGCAGATGTTCGGCGACAGGTTGCCCAGTTCCTTGGTCAGGTTCATGCCGTTGGCGATCGCGCTCGCCTGCGCCAGCGCGGCCTTGGCGGCGTTGTCGGCCTGCGGCAGGGCGAGGGTGATCTTGCGCACGCCGGCGAGGGCTGGATCCTTCTTGCTCTTTTGGGCGTCGGTGCGGAATTCGCTCTCGTTGGCGGCGACGACGATGGCGCGCGTGGCCCATTCTGGCGTGCGCTCTTTCACTTCCGTCATCGGAAATGCGATAATGGCGTCTGCCGCGCCCAGCGACGCGAAGGCTTTGAACGTCGCGCCGACCGCGGTCATGAAGTTCTTTTCGCTGACCGCCTCGTCGGCGCCCATGCCGACCAGCAGCACGCGCTGTGCGGCCACACCGGCCACGCCGCGCAGCAGCAGGGTCGAACCGGCCTTGCCGGTGATGTCGCCCGACTTCAGTGCCGCGCTGATTTCGCCGGTTTGATCGAGGGCTTTCGCGGCCTGCGACAGTTTTTTGTTTTCGAACACCGCCACTGCCACACAGCCGGTCTTGGCCGCGGTCAGGGTGTTCTTGGTGTCGAATGCTTTTATGCTAAAGTCCATTTGATTCTCCGTTTCGTTTTGTGCGCCGAGTGTGCAACAGCTGTGCGGCCACTGCTCAACCTGCAATTATAACTATCGAATGATTTTCCAACGCGCCCTGCATCGTGAATTAGCCAGCGCAGCCGGGGCTACCTTCACGGTATTGTTCACGGTGTGCGTCACCTGGACCCTGATTGCCATCCTCGGCCGGGCCGCGGGCGGACGGGTCGCATCCGGCGACGTCGTCGCATTGATTGCGTTTCAATCATTGAATTATCTGCCAACTGTCCTGATCCTCACCAGCTTTATTTCGGTGCTGGTGGCCGTCACGCGCAGCTACCGCGATTCCGAAATGGTGGTCTGGTTCGCCTCCGGCCAGTCGCTGGTCGCCTGGATCCGTCCGGTGCTCGTGTTCGGCCTGCCGATGGTGCTGCTGGTGGGCGCGCTGTCGCTGGTGGTGGCGCCGTGGGCCAAGATGAAGAGCGCCGAATTCATCCAGCGTTTCGAAAAACGCGAAGACCTCAAGCGCGTGGCGCCGGGCCAGTTCCGCGAATCCTCGTCGAGCGACCGCGTGTTCTTTGTCGAAGGCAGCACCAACGGGTCGACCGTGGTCAAGAACGTGTTCGTCAGCACCAACCAGAAGGAGGGCAGCTCGGTCGTCGTCGCCCGCGAAGGCGTGATCGAGGCGGACGGCAAGGGCGGCCAGTACCTGGTGCTGAAGAACGGACGCCGCTACGAAGGCGTGCCCGGCAAGGCCGATTTCCAGTCGATGGAGTTCGAGCGCTACAGCATGCGCGTCGCGACCAAGGTCCCGGTGCTGGGCGACCGACGTGCCGCTCGACGCCCTGCCCATGAGCGCACTGCTGGCCGTGAAAACCCAGTACACGCGCTCCGAACTGCTGTCGCGCATCTCGGCGCCGATCGTCTGCCTGGTGCTGATCCTGCTCGCCATTCCGCTCGGCTTCGTCAATCCGCGCGCCGGCAGTTCGGCCAACCTGATCCTGGCCCTGCTGATCTTCTTCACCTATAACAACCTGGTCAAGATGGTCGAGGCCAGCGTCAAGCAGGCGAAGATCGACTTTGCGATGGGCTGGTGGCCGCTGCACCTGTTCGTCGCTGATCATCGTCGTCGCGCCTGTTCCTGTGGCGCCTGAACGTGAACCACCGTTACCATCCGCTGGTCCTGATCAATGCCTGGAAGCGCCGGCGCCTGTTGAAACACGCGCCTGCGCTGCCGCAGGTGGAGTCCCGATGAAAGTCTTGCAGCGTTATTTTGCGATCAACATCACGCAGGCGGTGGTGTTCGTGCTGGTCGCCTTCCTCGGCCTGATCTCCTTCATGGACCTGACCACCGAGCTGCCGTCGGTCGGCAAGGGCAACTACATGTTCCAGCACGCGCTGCTGTACGTGGCGCTGCTGCTGCCCGGGCACGTGTACGAACTGATGCCGATCGCGGCGCTGATCGGCACCATCTACGCGATGGCGCAGTTTGCGCAAAGCTCGGAATTCACGATCATGCGCGCCTCCTCGATGTCGACGCGGATGGCCGGCTGGATGCTGTTCAAGATCGGCATCGTGTTCGTCATCGTCACCTTCATCTTCGGCGAACTGATCACGCCGCGCACGGCGCCGCTGGCGGAAAAAGTGCGCCTCTCGGCCAAGGGCGCCACGCTCGCCTCGGAGTTCCGCTCCGGGATGTGGACCAAGGATAACGTGCATGCCGAAGGGGCGAACGGCATCCGCGGCGCCGGTGGTCGGCTCGCGCTTCTTCAACGCGCGCCAGATCCGCCCGGACGGCCAGCTGCTGGACGTGCGCCTCTACGAATTCGACAACGCGATGCGCATGCGCGCGATCATCACGGCCGCCAGCGCGACCTTCAGCGGCAACGGCATCTGGCGCCTGTCGGACGTCACCGAAACCCTGTTCGCCAACAGCCGCACGCTGCCTTTGCCGGGCGCGCCGGTGCCGCAGGGCCAGTCGCTCCAGAGCACCTATGGCCAGGACACCAGCACGCGTGGCCACGCGCAAGCTGGCCACCAAGGACCTGGTCTCGGAAATCACGCCGAAGATCCTGCAGGTCTCGCGCCGCGATCCGGAGCGCATGTCGGCCAACGAACTGGCGGTGTATTCGCGCCACCTGGCCGAAAACCGCCAGGAGAGCGAGCGCTTCCAGATCGCGTTCTGGAAGAAGATCATCGACCCGCTCGCGATCTTCGTCCTGATGGCGCTGGCCTTGCCCTTCGCTTACCTGCACACGCGCAGCGGCGGCGTCAGCCTGAAAATCTTCATCGGCATCATGATCGGGGTCGGCTTCATCCTGATCAATGCGCTGTTCTCGCACCTGGGGCTGCTGTCGACCTGGCCGGCCTTCCTCACGGCGGTGGCGCCGAGCATGCTGTTCCTGTTATTGGCGATCGGCGCCTTGCGCTGGGTGGAGAGACATTGATGAACGACTGCCCTGGTCCTGTTTGCCCACGGCGCGCGCGCCGCATCCTGGGCGGCGCCGTTCGAGCGCCTGCGCGATGCCAGCGCCGCGCGCCTGCCCGATTGCGTGGTGCGCCTGGCCTTCCTGGAGTTGATGGAGCCGAAGTTGCCGGAGACGGTGGCGCAGCTCGTGGCCGATGGTGTCGACGAGGTCACGATCGTGCCGGTGTTCTTGGGGCAGGGCGGGCATTTGCTGCGCGATTTGCCGCTGCTGGCCGACGGATTGCGCGCGGCGCATCCGGGCTTGAAGCTGACGGTTGCCGGCGCCGTGGGTGAAGACCCCGGTGTGCTGGCCGCCATGACGGACTATTGTGTCCGCTCGGTTTCGTAGGGTGGACGGAGTCCACGCCGTAAAGCCCGATGATGCGGCTCACGCGTGGACGATCCACCCTACGATCGCGTCCAATCAATCCAGATCCGACGCGTCGTGCCGCTCCGGCACCTGCTCGTCCGGATTGCCGCGCACCTTGTTGACCCTGCGCCCGCGCTGCACCGCCGGACGCGCCGCGATCTCGTCGGCCCAGCGCCGCACGTTCTTGTACTCGTGCACCGACAGGAACTCGCCCGCCTCGTACAACTCGCCCTGCACCAGCGCGCCATACCAGGGCCAGATCGCCATGTCGGCAATCGTGTACTCGTCGCCGGCGATGTAGCGCTTGTCGGCCAGCTGGCGCTCCAGCACGTCGAGCTGGCGCTTGACTTCCATCGCGTAGCGGTCGATCGGGTATTCCAGCTTTTCCGGCGCATAGGCATAGAAATGGCCGAAGCCGCCGCCCAGCAACGGCCCGGAACCCATCTGCCAGAACAGCCAGTTCAAGGCTTCGGTGCGGGCCGGCACGGCCGCAGGGCAGGAAGGCGCCGAACTTCTCCGCCAGATACAGCAGGATCGAGCCCGACTCGAACACGCGCACCGGGTCGGCGCCGCTGCGGTCCATCAGCGCCGGAATCTTCGAATTCGGGTTGACCTCGACGAAGCCGCTGGAGAACTGCGCGCCTTCGTTGATGCGGACCAGCCAGGCATCGTATTCGGCGCCCGCGTGGCCCGCCGCCAGCAGCTCTTCGAGCATGATCGTGACCTTCTGGCCGTTCGGCGTGGCCAGCGAATACAGCTGCAGCGGGTGCTTGCCGACCGGTAGCTCGGCCTCGTGGGTGGGGCCGGCAACCGGCCGGTTGATGTTGGCGAACATGCCGCCGTTGGATGCCGGCGGCGTCCAGACCTTCGCCGGCACGTAGTTCGATTGTTCACTCATCGATGTCTCCTCGTTCGTTGTTCCTGAACGAAGAAGCTTACCCGGTTCCGCGCATTTGCGTCGGCGGCGGGCCGTTTTCCGTTAATGACCCGGCAATTTTCACGCCCAACTGGCAAAGCCTTGTTCCCCGTCATGGCTCGGTGCCGCTACCCGGTTTGACAGCCCCTGAGAATCCGCTGACACTGCTCGGGCGTTTCCGGCCGCCTCCCTCGAATCCGACCAACAGCGCTCCATGCTCCCACCCTTCCTGAAACAGACGATCGCAAGAATCTCGGCTGCCCGGCGGCTGGTTTGCCCAGACGCGCTGCGCCCGCCATATCGACGCCACCGCGCAGCGCGTGGCGGCGATGGGCGTCAAGATCGCGCGCCTGTCGGACCGCCTGCATGCGCGCAACGTTCCCGGCCTGGTCGACGCCGACCGCAGCCTGCGGCGCATGCTGGACGAGCTGAAGGAAGAATTGACGGTCATGCGCCGCGACCTGGCGCGCTGGCACAATCGCGAATGCAGGGGGCGCGCCGGCAAGCGGCTGGAAGCGGCGATCGCGCGCCTGAACCGGGTCAATGTCGACACCTGCGCGGCGGCCGATGCCCTGCTGCTGCAAATCGAGGAATACGACGCGCGCGCTGTTATCCGGCTAGGAGCGTTGCCGCAGCTTGGACGGCGCGCAGTTGCGGCTGGTGTTCGCGCAGGCGCAGCGCTTCGCCGATCATCACCAGCACCGGCCCGTGCGCCGCGTGCAGGCCATGCGCCAGGTCCGCCAGCTGCAGGCGTTCGATGCGTTCGATCCGGCCGGCTGCAGTTTTCCACCACCACCACCGGCGTATCGGGACGCCGTCCGTGCGCCAGCAGGCGTTCGGCGGTGGCGGCGGCTTCGCGCCCGCCCATGTACTGGACCAGGGTGTCGGTGTGGGGCAGGGCGGCGTGGTCCGGCTGGTCGGGCCCCGTGCTGGAGGTGAAGAAGGCGACGCTGCGCGCGACGCCGCGTTTGGTCAGCGGCTGCTTGGTGGCGGCCGCGGCGGCCACCGCCGTGGTAATGCCGGGGACGATGTCGACCTCGATGCCCTCGGCTTCGAGCGCGCGCAATTCTTCGTCGGCACGCCCGAACAGCATCGGGTCGCCGCCTTTCAGGCGCACGATGGTCTTGAACTTGAAGGCGCAGTCGACCAGCAACTGCGTTGATCGCCTCCTGCGCCGTGGAGCGCTGGCCCGAGCGCTTGCCGACCGAAATCAGCTCGGCTTGCGGGCACAGCGCCAGCATCTCCGGCGTGACCAGCGCGTCGTAGAGCACGACATCGGCTTGCGCCAGCAGGCGCGCGCCGCGCACGGTGATCAGGTCGGCGGCGCCAGGGCCGGCGCCGACCAGATAGACCTTGCCAGCGCGCGCTGGCTCATCGTTTTCCAGCAAGGCCATGCGCCGCTCCTGTCGTTTGATTACTCGCCCAAGCGAATCATACCCGCGGCAACAGTCTGGTGCGTGACTTCGTCGATCAGGATGAAGGCGCCGGTGGCGCGGATGTCGGCATAGGCGTCGGCGGCGAGCGGCTGCTGCACGGTGAGGCCGATGCGCGCGATGTCGTTCAGCTTCAGGCCTTCGGCAGGATGGCGTTGCTGGGTATTGATGTCCAGCAGCGTGTCCACCTTGGTGATCTTGGCCGCCGTCTGGCGCGTGCCGTGCTTGATCCAGTACTTGCGGCGCAGGTCGAGCGGCTCGTCCGACATCCAGCACACGTCCGCCACCACCTGCTTGAGCAGGGTCGCCGGGGCGCTCGCGCCGGCCAGCGTATCGCCGCGCGAAATGTCCAGGTACTCTTCCAGCAGCAGCGTGACCGATGCGCCGGCCGCGGCGGTGTCGAGCGAACCGTCGAAGGTCAGGATTTCCTTGACCGTCGCGCTCTGGCCCGGAAGGCTGCACCACCAGCTTGTCGCCGACGGCGACGCTGCCCGATTCGATGCGGCCCATGTAGCCGCGGAAGTCGTTCGCTTCGTGGCCGTTGTGGCGGGCGACCAGCTGCACCGGGAAGCGGAAGGGCGCATCGTGCGCTTCGTCGTAGACCGTGATGTTTTCCAGCAGCTCGATCAGGGTCGGGCCCGTGTACCAGTCCATCTTCTCCGAGCGGTCGACGACGTTGTCGCCGGCCAGCGCCGACAGCGGAATCGCGGTCACGTCCTTCAGGCCGAGCGAATCGGCGAATGCGCGGTAGGCGGTGACGATGCGGTCGTAGATCGCCTGGTCGTAGCCGATCAGGTCCATCTTGTTGACGGCCACGATCACGTGCTCGATCTGCAGCAGGTGGGCCAGCGTCGAATGGCGCTTGGTCTGAATGAGCAGGTCGACGCCGCCGTCTTCGCGCAGCTTGACTTTCGAGACGTCGACCAGGATGATCACGGCGTCGGCGGTCGAGGCGCCGGTGACCATGTTGCGGGTGTACTGCTCGTGGCCCGGGGTGTCGGCGATGATGAACTTGCGCTTCGGGGTCGCGAAATAACGGTAGGCCACGTCGATCGTGATGCCTTGTTCGCGCTCGGCTTCCAGGCCGTCGGTCAGCAGCGACAGGTCGATGGTGTCGCCCACGGTGCGCTTGTGCTTCGAGCGCGACACGGCGGCCAGCTGGTCGGCGAAGATGCCCTTGCTGTCGAACAGCAGGCGGCCGATCAGGGTGCTCTTGCCGTCGTCCACCGAGCCGGCCGTGATGAAGCGCAGCAGGCTGTGCTGGGTCAGTTTGTCATTCAGGGCGTTCATCAGAAATATCCTTGCTTCTTGCGTTTTTCCATCGAGGCTTCGGAGGTCTGGTCGTCCATCCGGGTCGCGCCGCGTTCGGTCACCTGCGGTCACGGCCGTCTCGGCGATGATCGACTCCACGGTCGCGGCATCGGACGACACCGGGCAGGTGCAGCTGATGTCGCCCACGGTACGGAAGCGCACGGTTTGCGTCTCGACCGTTTCGCCTTCTTTCGCCGGGGTCAGCGGGGTCAGCGGCACCAGCAGGCCATTGCGCGGAATCACCTGGCGCTCGTGCGCAAAATAAATCGTCGGCAGTTCCAGCTTTTCGCGCGCGATGTATTGCCACACGTCGAGTTCGGTCCAGTTCGAGATCGGGAACACGCGCATGTTTTCGCCCGGGTGGACGCGGGTGTTATACAGGTCCCACAGTTCCGGGCGCTGGGCTTTCGGGTCCCACTGGCCGAATTCGTCGCGGAAGGAAAAGATGCGTTCCTTGGCGCGCGCTTTTTCCTCGTCGCGGCGGGCGCCGCCGATGCAGGCGTCGAAGCCGTGTTCGGCGATCGTTTCCAGCAGCGTCACGGCTTGGGCCGCGTTGCGCGAGTCGGTGGCCGGGTTACGCAAGCGCACCGTGCCCTTCCTGATCGAATCCTCGACCGAGCCGACGATCAGGCGCTCGCCGAGTTCGGCCACGCGCTTGTCGCGGAAGGCGATCACTTCGTCGAAATTGTGGCCGGTATCGATGTGCACCAGCGGGAAGGGGAATTTGCCCGGGCGGAAAGCCTTTTCGGCCAGGCGCAGCAGCACGACCGAGTCCTTGCCGCCGGAGAAGAGCAGGGCGGGATTGCTGCATTCGGCCGCCACTTCGCGCAGGATGTGGATCGCTTCCGATTCGAGGGCGTCGAGGTGGCGCGCGTTGACGGTGGCCAGGATGCCGGCGTTGTCAGAGAGGTTGGTCATGAATTGCCTTGTATTCTTGTTGTGGCTCAAGCGGCCACGGATTTAATGCGAATGAGCTTGCCGTCGACCACGTGCAGGCCGCATTCCTTCGACTCCGGGTTTTCCCACCACCAGCGTCCGGCGCGCACGTCCTCGCCCGGCTGGATCGCGCGGGTGCAGGGTTCGCAGCCGATCGACGGATAACCGCGGTCGTGCAGCGCGTTGTACGGCACATTGTTGGCGCGGATGTATTCCCAGACCTCGGCCTCGCTCCAGTCCGCCAGCGGATTGAACTTGGCCATGCCGTGCGCCGCATCGTCTTCCTGCACGTTCAGCTCGGCGCGCGTGCTCGACTGCGCGCGGCGCTGGCCCGTGATCCAGGCCTTCTTGCCGGCCAGGGCGTGCGCCGAGCGGCTCGACCTTGCGGATGCGGCAGCATTCCTTGCGCATCTCGACGCTGTCGTAGAAGGCGTTCAGGCCGTTCTGCGTGACATAGCGGTCGACCGCCAGCGGGTCGGGACGGAACAGGGCGATCTCATAGCCGTAGGTCGCCTTCACCGCGTCCAGCACGGCCAGGGTTTCCTTCGGCAGGCGACCGGTCTCCAGCGAGAAGATGCCGATCGGCAGCTTCGCGCGCAGGATCAGGTCGGTCAGCACCATGTCTTCGGCCGCCAGGCTGGAGGCGAACACGGCCGGCGTGAAGTCGGCGGCGATGCGTGCCAGGATGGCTTGCGTGTCGGCGACGCGGGTAGCGAGATCGCTCATGTTCGATCCTCAGATCCCGGCGCCGACGTCGGAGTGTTCCAGCGGCACGTCGCGTTCCTTGCGGCGGAACAGCGGCAGCGGCTGGTCGACCGAGGCCTGGTAAGTCTCGGAAAACACGGTGAGACCCTTCAGGGCGTCATGGATCGAGCGGTCCTGGCGCGTGGCATAGGCATTGAAGCCGACGCGCGACATCGAGAACAATTGATCGCGCAGCACGTCGCCGATGGCGCGCAGCTCGCCCGTATAGCCCAGGCGCTTGCGCACGTTGTAGGCGATCGAATAGCCGCGGCCATCGGAAAATTTCGGGAAGTCCACCGCGATCACGGCAAAGCGGTCGGACTCGCCCTTGAGGGCTTCGAAGCGCTCGTCGGCGGCGATCCAGACGCCCAGTTCGGCGCGTGCCGCCAGGCTGTCCTTTTGCGCCAGCCAGACGGTCAAGGGCACGATGACCTTGCCTTCGGGGACGATGACGGACTCGGGCGCATCGCCCTCCGCCAGGCGCAGCACGCTCCAGTCATCAGGAACGACTTCGCGGCCACGGATGATTTCTTTATGTGCTTCAAGCATGGTCTTCTCCCACCGGCGCGCCCTTGGAAATCGGCGTGGCGTACACGTGTTCCTTGAATGGCGCGATGCCCAGGCGCTGCGCCGTGTCGACGAAGCGCTCGCCTTCGAAGCGGTTCTGCACATACACGTGCAGCAGGCGCGCCGACCACTTCCGGCATCTGGCCGCCCGCGAACGACGGGCCGATGATCTTGCCGATCGCCGAGTCGTTGCCCTGCGCGCCGCCGATCGAGACCTGGTACCACTCGCTGCCGTCCTTGTCGACGCCCAGCACGCCGATCGAACCGACGTGGTGGTGGCCGCAGGCATTGATGCAGCCCGAGATGTTCAGTTCGATGTCGCCGATGTCGTGCTGGAAGTCGAGGTTGTCGAAACGCTCGGCAATGGCCGCCGCGATCGGGATCGACTTCGCATTCGCCAGCGAGCAGAAATCGCCGCCCGGGCAGGAAATGATGTCGGTGAGCAGGCCGATGTTCGGCGTGGCCAGACCTTTCGACTTGGCCAGGCTCCAGACCTCGAACAGGTCGGACTGCTTCACATCCGCCAGCACCAGGTTCTGCTCGTGGGTCACGCGCAGTTCGCCGAAGCTGAACTTGTCGGCGAGATCGGCCACGAAGTCGATCTGCTCGGCGGTCGCGTCGCCCGGCGGCACGCCGGTTTTCTTCAGCGACAGCACGACCGATGCATAGCCCGGCACCTTGTGCGGCTTGACGTTACGGTTGAGCCAGTTGGCGAAGGGCTTGCTGTCCGCATGCGCGGCCAGCGGGTCGATGTTCTGCGAGCGTGGCATAGGCCGGCGCCTCGAAATAGGCGGCCACGCGGTCGTACTCTTCGCGGCGTCAATGTTTCCGGGCCATCCTTCAGGTCTTGCCACTCTTCCTCGACCAGGCGCGCGAATTCCTCGACGCCCAGGGCCTTGAGCAGGATCTTGATGCGGGCCTTGTACTTGTTGTCGCGGCGGCCGTACGAGTTGTACACGCGCATCACGGCTTCGGTATAGGTGAGCAGGTGCTGCCACGGCAGGAAGTCGCGGATCACGCTGCCGATGATCGGCGTACGGCCCATGCCGCCGCCGGCCATGAACTTGAAGCCCGCTTCGCCGGCCTCGTTGTGGGTGAGCGTCAGGCCGATGTCGTGGATCGCGATCGCGGCGCGGTCTTCCACGGCGCCGTTGATGGCGACCTTGAATTTACGGGGCAGGGCGATGAATTCCGGGTGGAAAGTGCTCCACTGGCGAAGGATTTCGGCGAAGGGGCGCGGATCCATGATCTCGTCCGCGGCGACGCCGGCGAACTCGTCGGTCGTAATATTGCGGATGCAATTGCCCGAGGTCTGGATGGCGTGCATTTCCACCGAAGCCAGGTCGGCCAGGATGTCCGGCGTCTGCTCGAGCTCGATCCAGTTGAACTGGATGTTCTGGCGCGTCGTGAAGTGGCCATAGCCGCGGTCGTACTTGCGCGCGATATGGGCGAACATGCGCATCTGGGCGGTCGACAACAAGCCGTACGGCACGGCGATGCGCAGCATGTAGGCGTGGCGCTGCATGTACAGGCCGTTTTGCAGGCGCAGCGGCAGGAACTCTTCTTCCGTCAACTCGTCGTTCAGGCGGCGCGCAACCTGGTCGCGGTACTGCGCAATGCGTTCGCGGACGATGAGGTGGTCGTATTGGTCGTAACGGTACATAGGTATTCCTGGGGTAGGCGGGCTGTGCAGGCCCGTTAAGCTAGCTCCGAATGGTAAGCCATGGGAGCTTTATTCCAAACGACTGACAATTTATTTGCTTATATACGGTAGGGGCATAAGCAATCGCATAAAATAGCGGCTACGCATATTCACAACTAAAACAACAGGCATGAACCTTCACCAACTGCGTTTCGTGCGCGAGGCCGTGCGCCAGAATTACAACCTGACCGATGCCGCCAAGGCCTTGTTCACGTCCCAGCCGGGGGTGTCGAAAGCCATCATCGAGCTCGAGGAAGAGCTGGGCGTCGACATTTTCACCCGCCACGGCAAGCGCATCCGCGGGCTGACCGAGCCGGGCCGGCTGGTGCTCGAGTCGGTCGAATTGATCATGCAGGAAATCGAAAGCCTGAAACGCATCGGCAAGGAATACGCGGCCCACGACAGCGGCAGCTTCACGATTGCCACCACGCACACCCAGGCGCGCTACATGCTGCCGAAAGTGGTGCAGGCCTTCATGGTCAAGTTTCCGAAGGTACGCCTGTCTCTCCTGCAAGGCAACCCGAAGCAGATCGCGGACATGGTCAAGTCCGGCCAGGCCGACCTGGCGATCGCCACCGAGGCGATTGCCGCCATCGACGGGCTGGTGACGCTGCCCTGCTACCAGTGGGAACACGTGGTGGTGGTGCCGCCGGACCACGATTTATTGCGCTCGAAGGCGGTTTCGCTGGAAGAGATTGCCAGCTATCCCCTGATCACCTACGATGCCGCCTTTGCGGGCCGCAGCAAGATCGACCACGCATTTTCCTTGCGCGAACTGAAACCGGACGTGCTGCTGGAAGCGATCGACGCCGACGTCATCAAGACCTATGTCGAGCTGGGCATGGGCGTGGGCATCATTGCCGGCATGGCCTTCGATGCCGAGCGCGACCGCAACCTGCGCACGATTCCCGTCGGACACCTGTTCGGCATGAACGTGTCGCGCGTGGCGGTGAAGCAGGGCGCCTACCTGCGCAGTTATATTTATACTTTCATCGAGCTGCTGGCCCCTAGCCTGACACGCAAGATGGTCGAAGCCGCCATGCGCGGCGGCGAAAACTACGAGCTGTAACGATTTTCAAGCCGAACTATGAACAATCAACAAGTTGCAAAATATTACGCCCTGCTGGGCGAAGCCCTCGAGGACAAGTACCTCGAGCCGGACATGGACGAAGACATCGACGACATGAGCATCCACCTCGGCAACGTGCTTGCCGGGCACACGGTGCTGGAACTGGGCTGCGGCACCGGGTTCTGGACCGAAGTGGCGGCCGAGTCGGCCGCTTCCGTGCTGGCGGTGGACATCAATGCCTCGCTGGTCGACATCGCCCGCGAGCGCCCGATGACGGAAGGCAAAGTCAGCTTCCGCGTGGCGGATGCGCTCGACCTGCCGGAAGACATCGGCAAGTTCTCTGCCGTGCTGGTCAGTTTCCTGTGGTCGCACCTGAACAAGAAAGAGCAGGAGCAATTGCTGGCGACGTTGAGAAAGCGCCTCGGCAAGGATGTGCTGCTGGTGATCCTGGACGATGCCTTCGTCGAAGGCTTCAGCGAGACGATCGCCCGCACCGAGCCGGACGGCACGACTTACCAGATCCTGACCACGCCCGAGGGCGAGCGCATCGAGGTGGCCAAGAGTTACCAGTCGGACAGCGCGCTGAGGAAGCGCCTGGGGACGGCCGTCAAGGAGATCAAGATCGAGCGCATCGAGTTCTTCTGGATCCTGACCTGCCGCTTGAAATAAGGCTAAGCGGGGTCTTGCATGAAAAAACGCGCGTAGGCTTTCAAAAGCCACGCGCGTTTTTTTATTCCTTCATCGAATGCTTAGAAGGCGTGGCGCACACCGACGTTGAACACGGTCGGATCCGCGCCCAGCGCGGTTGCCGGCGGGGTCAGGTTGGTCGACGACGAATTCAGGCCGAACACGCCGCGCGCGTTGTTGCGCATCGAGCCGTAGGTCGTGTAGACGTTGGTGCGCTTCGACAGCGCGTACGAGTAAGCCACCGCCCAGGCGTTGCCGCGCGCGCCGCTTTCGATCTCGTTGCGCTGCAAGTTCACGAAGAACTTGTTCGCGCCCATGGTGTAGGCCGCGCCCAGGTTGATCTGCTCGAACTTGTTGTTCGCGCCGGCCTGGTCGGCCTCCAGGTAGTTGGCCTTGACGTCGAAGTCGCCCAGCTTGACGCCGGCGCCGACAGCCAGTTCCTTGTCGTCTTCCGTCGCCAGGCGTTCCAGCTGGTGGTAGCCGGCGCCGGCGTAGAACGGGCCGTTCGCGTATTCCAGCGCCAGGCCCAGCAGGTTGCCCGATGGACCGTCGGTGGTGCGCTCGCCGGCCGAGTACGCGGCCAGCAGGCTGAAGCCCGACATCGGCGCGCTCTTGAAGTTCACCGAGTTCGACAGGCGGCGCGTCAGGCGGTTGGCGTTGAAGGAGGACAGGTTGCTGCCGTAGAAGCCCTGGCCGAAGACGTCGCTGGCGGCGGCGACCGAGGCGATCGGGCTGTATTCGCGGCCCACGGTGACTTGGCCGAAGTTGCCTTGCAGGCCGACCACCGAGCGGCGGCCGAACAGGGCGGAGTCGGCGGCGCCGGTGTCGAGCGCGACGCCCGCTTCGATGTTGAAGATGGCTTTCAGGCCATTGCCCAGGTCTTCGGTACCGCGAAAGCCCAGGCGGCTGCTCGACTGGTTGCCCGAGTTGATGACGGTGCGGCGCTTTTCGCCCGGTGCGTCGCTGTCCTCGATGGCGACGGCCGCGTCCATGATGCCGTAGATGGTGACGTTGGACTGCGCGTGCGCGAACAGCGGAAGGGTCGTGATCAGCGCGGCGGCCAGGGCTTTACATTGCATGAAGATCTCCAATAAGGTGGCGAAGGATTGAGTCGGATAAACTCAAGGTCCAGCGCATCTTATTGGAGCAATATTTCCTGTTGATGACAGGTTGATACGGTGGCTACGCTAACGGTGTGGTCCGCCACCGGCAGCACGATGTCGATCCGGGTGCCGGGCGCCTCGTCGGCGCTGATCGTGATTTCGCCGCTGCAAGGCCCAGACCCGCTCGCGCATGCCGACCAGGCCGAGCGACTCGGCCTTTTCCATGTCTTCCTCGCGGATGCCGCGCCCGTCGTCGTGGATCGTGATCAGCAGTTCGCTGTTGATGCGGTACAAATTCATCGTCACCTGGCTGGCGCCGGCATGGCGCGCGATGTTGGTGAGCGCCTCCTGGATGATGCGGAAGATGGCGGTGCTGGCCTTGTCGTCCAGGCGCAGCTCGGCTTCGTCGGCCAGCAGTTCGCAGGCGATGCCGTGGCGCTGCGTGAAGTCGTCGCGCAGGCCCTGCAAGGCGAAGTAGAGCCCGCCTTCGTCGAGGGCGCGCGGGCGCAGGTTGGTGGCGATGCGGCGCAGCGAGGCGATCGCCGTCAGCAGGTTGCCGTCCATGCCGTGGATCAGGCGCAGCGCGTCCGGGCGTGTGGTCGCAGGCATCCTGCAGCAGGGTCAGGTCCATGCGCAGCGAGGCCAGCAGCTGGCCGAGGTCGTCGTGCAGTTCGCGCGCGATATGGGTGCGCTCTTCTTCGCGGATGGTCTGCAGCGCCGAGGACAGCTGGCGCAGCTGGTCGTGCGAGCGCGTCAGCTTGCGCTGCACGCGCTGGCGATCGGAAACGTCGCGCAGGATGATCGTGTAGATGGTGTGGCCGTCGTGCAGGGTGTCGGCGAGCGAGCCTTCGATCGCGAAGGTCTCGCCATTCGCGCGCAGGCCGGTGCCGGCGTAATCGGTGCCGCGCCGTCCGGCGCGGCCGTCGGCCTGGAAATACTCGAGCGGGCCTGGCGTCGCTGCGCGGCGGGCGCCGCGATGAAGCGCGCCAGCGGGCTGCCCTCCATCTGCTGCACGGTCACGCCGAACATGCTGGCCGCCGCCGGATTGGCCAGCACGATGCGGCTCGTTTCGTCGGCCGCGATGATCGCTTCGCCCGCGTTGTGGACGATGCGCCGGCTATGGCGGGCCGGCGCATCGGCCGTGTCCTCGCCGTCGACGCCGGCCAGCAGGCGCCCGCCGAGGAGACCGAGCGCAAACATTGCCAGGCCGCGCCCGCGCGGGCGCGCACTGCGCTGTCGTTTCATTTGGATAAGCCTGCGGTAAGCGTCCGCGCGTGCGGACCAAACGCTACGATACGGCGGGCAGGGAAGGGCGTGCTTGAGGGGGGACAAGCGGGCGCAGTCGCGCACCGCCGTGGTGCGCGAAGGCGAATGCGGATTACATCTGCTTGAACAGGTGCAGGAAGCTGCGGCTCACTTCGAGTTTTTCCGGCCGCCCCTTGACCAGCACCAGGTGGCGCCCGCGGATATCGCGCGTCACGCCTTCGATGGCGTTGACGTTCACCAGCGTGGCGCGGTGGATCTGCCAGAACAGGGCCGGATCGAGTTCGTCGGCCAGGTCGCGCACCGGCTTGCTGATCAGGGCCTCGAAGGACGCCGTCTGCACGCAGGTGTATTTTTCGTCGGAACGGAAGAACAGGATGTCCTCGACCGGAATCATGCGCAAGTCCTGGCCGATGCTGGCCTGGATCCATTGCAGGTGCTTCGGTTTCGGCGCCGCGATCTTTTCGGCCAGCTGCGACAGCATCGCCGTGACGCTGTCGTTGACGACCAGGCCCGGCTTGTCCAGGCGTGCTTTCAGGCGTTCCTTCAAGCGCTCGACCGTCACCTTCAGGCGCTCCGGTTCCGAGGGTTTGAGCACGTAATCGACGGCGCCGCGCTCGAAGGCTTCGACCGCGTACTGGTCGTAGGCGGTGACGAACACGATCTGGCTGCGCTCGCCGATCTCGCGCGCCGCTTCGATGCCGGTCTTGCCGGGCATGCGGATGTCGAGGAAGGTAAAGTCCGGCTTGCACTGGCCGACCAGTTCGACCGCTTCCTCGCCATTTTTCGCTTCGCCCACGATGTCGAGTTCCGGCCACACCTGCTCCAGGCGCATGCGCAATTGGTCGCGCATCAGTCTTTCATCATCGGCAATAATCGCGGTCGGCATGGTCGTGGTCCTGGCGGAAAGAGGAAGTGACAATTATTCAACGAAACGGCCTTGCAGGCAAGGCCGGCGGTGGCATTAACGCGAGACCTGGTAGGGCACCTCGACCATCGCGATCACGCCGGTCGGGCTGTTGGCGGCGATGTGCAGCTGGCCGGCCTCGCCGTGCAGCAGGCGCAGGCGTTCGCGGATCGTCGGCAGGCCCAGGCCCGTGCCGGTGCTCGGCACGACGCCGAAGCCGACGCCGTCGTCGGTCACGGTGACGCGCAGCTTGTCGTCGGCGACGTCGGCCACGATCTTCAGGGTGCCGCCCTCGGGTTTGCATTCGAGACCGTGCTTGATCGCATTTTCGACCATCGACTGCAGCATCATCGGCGGGAAGGCGGCGCTGCGCAGGGTGTCGGGAATGCGCATGTCGACCGTCAGGCGCTCTTCCATGCGCATTTTGAGCAATTGCAGGTAGGCCGTCACCATGTCGACTTCGCGCCCGAGATTGGTGACCAGGTTGTTGTCGCGCATCTGCGGCAGCACGGCGCGCAGGTACTGGATCAGGCTGCGCTGCATGGCCGAGGCGCGCGGCGGATTGGTCTCGATCAGGTGTTCGACGGAAGCGAGCGTATTGAACAGGAAGTGCGGTTCGACCTGCGCCTGCATCATCTGCATGCGCGCTTCGGACAGCTGGCGCTGCATCGACTCGCGCTCGGCGGCGGCGTTCGCGCTCTGGGTCTGCTGCTCCGCGCGCTTCTTGCCGCCCATCAGCGCCTTGATGCCGAACAGGGCCAGCACCAGCAGGAAGACGAAGCTGTTGAACCAGGTCGAGGCCTGCTTGTGATAACGCGACACTTTCGCCTCGGCCGCATCGTCGACCGCGCCTTCGATCGCCACCGACAATTCCTCGGCGATTTGCGGCGGCAGTTCGATGTGGACCGAATCGCTGCCCGGATGGGCGCCTTTCGGCAAGGCCAGGTCGGGCGTGGTGGCCGGCGCGCTGCCGGGGCCGGTGCTCCCTGCCGCCGGCGCCTCCGGCGGCGCCGGCGGCAGGGGCAGGCGCTTCCGGCGTGCCCGGCTTGGGCTTGTTGCGCGGATTGAAACGGATGCCGCTGTCGTCGATGACGATGCTGACCTGGTCCTTGCGCGCGGCGCGTTCGGCGGCGGCGGTATCGACCTCGCCGCCGGAAAACAGTTCTTCCTGGAGGATGGCGCCGGCGATCAGGGTCAGCGCCGCGAACAGGAAGAATTTCCACCACGACAGCTGGGTAACCCAGGTGGCGACGGCATCGAAGGCGCGCACCAGCGACGACAGGATGCCGGAAAAATAGTGGTTGGTGGTGCTGCGCGCTTGCATGTCTGGGTCTTGTCGTCGATTCGTGGGCGCGAGCGAGTGTACCGCGTCCCTGCCGCCCGGTGCCGGTTTGCCTTGTCCAGATGGCATGCTCCGGCCCCAGGCTGTTGGAATGTTGCAACTTTACCCCGTCGGCGGCGCGCTGGCATGTCCTTTGCGACAGCCTGCACGATGCGGGGCGTGGAATGCGCAGGCGCCGCGCCAGGGCCGATGGCTGTCGCGGTCAAACGGATCCATACAAAAGCTGACAATTAGAAACATTGCACGGTATGATGAATCAACGATTCCCGCCATTTCAGCCAACTATCGACGAAAGGGTACGCCGATGTCAGCCGTTCCAAAACAATTCCGCCTCGTCACCCGCAGCGACTTCGATGGACTGGTCTGCGCGGTCCTGCTCAAGCACCTGAACCTGATCGACGACATCCTGTTCGTCCACCCCAAGGACATGCAGGACGGCAAAATCGCGATCACGCAGCGCGACATCACGACCAACCTGCCGTATGTGGCGGGCGCCCACCTGGCCTTCGACCACCACCTGTCCGAGACGATTCGCAATAGCGGCGTGCGCAGCAACCACGTGATCCAGCCCGACGCACCGTCGGCGGCGCGCGTGGTCTGGGATTACTACGGCGGCGAAAAGGTGTTCCCGGTGGCCTGGCAGGACATGATGGCCGCCGTCGACAAGGGCGACAGCGCGCGCTTCTCGCGCGAAGAGGTGCTCGAACCGGCCGGCTGGAACCTGCTCAACTTCCTGATGGATGCGCGTACCGGCCTGGGCCGCTTCCGCGACTTCCGCATTTCGAATTACCAGCTGATGATGGAATTGATCGAGGCCTGCCGCCATCATTCGATCGATCAAGATCATGGCGCTGCCCGACGTGCAGGAAAGGACGAAACTGTATTTCGAGCACAGCAGCCTGTGCAAGGAACAGATCCGCCGCTGCGCCCGGGTGCACGCCAACCTGGTCGTGCTCGACCTGCGCGAAGAGGCGACGATCTTCGCCGGCAACCGTTTTATTATCTATGCGCTGTTCCCCGAGACGAATATCTCGATCCACGTGTTGTGGGGGCTGAAAAACCAGAACACGGTGTTTGCGACCGGTAAATCGATTCTGAACCGCTCGTCGAAGACGAATATCGGCAGCCTGATGCTGGAATACGGCGGGGGCGGGCATGAGAATGCGGGGACCTGCCAGGTGGATAATGCGATGGCGGAGGATGTGCTGGGGGCGTTGGTGCATCGGATTACGAGCGAAGGGTAGTCGCAGTTAGTGGGGCTGTTGCCTGTTCTGGTAATGGTTCCTTGAATCCGCGTGGGCACTGTGCCCACCCTACGGGCGGCGCTAGCGGCGAGATCTCGACCCGGATGACCGTAGGGTGGGCTCTCGAGCCCACGCGGATCATGCACACCGATAACCCCACAGGCAACAGCCCCACTCAAGCCGGCATCCTGTCCCGCACCAGATCCCTCGCCGCCTCGGCAACAATCGGCTCGCTCAGCAGCAGCCCCTGCAGCGCCTCGCACCCATGCAAGGTCAGGAAATCGCGCTGCGCCCGGGTTTCGACCGCATCGCCAATGACCGGCATCTTGAGGTTGTGCCCGATCTCGATCAGGGTGCGCGCCATCGTGCTGCCGTCGCCTTCGGGTTCCTCGGCAACGATCGCGTGCACGGCTTCCTTCGACAGTTTCAGCTGGCCCACGGACAGCTCGCGCAGGAAGCCCAGGTCGCGTCATGCCCTGGCCGAATTCGTCGATCGACAGCGTCAGGCCGAGCTGGCGCAGCTGCTTGGCCAGGTCGCGCACCTGGCCGGGATTGCGGATCAGGGTTTCCTCGCGCAATTCGATCTGCAGGCTTTCCGGCGGGAGACCGAAGGCTTTCAGGCGCGCGGCGATGTTCGCCACGAAATCGTGCTGGCCGTATTCGCGCGCCGAAATATTCACCGTCACCGGCACGTCGGTCACGCCCAGTTCCTTCAGGTCGCGCAGGAAAGCGCAGGCCTGGTCGAGCACCCAGGCGCCGAATTCGACGATGCGTCCGTTCTCTTCGGCCTCGGGCAGGAAGGCGGACGGCAGCAGCACCCCTTGCTCGGGATGGCGCCAGCGCAGCAGGGCTTCGAAGGAGGCCACCTTGCCGCTCCGCGCATCGATGCAGGGCTGGTAGAGCATGAACAGCTCGTCGCGTTCGATCGCATGCGACATGCCGGCGTCGAAACGCTGGCGCGCCTCGGTGGTCGATTTCATGTCGTTCGAGAAGAAATAGATCTCGTTGCGCCCGGTTGCCTTGGCGTGGTACATGGCGACGTCGGCCGAGCGCACCAGGTCGGCCGAGGTGAGGCCGTCGTGCGGGTAGACCGCGACCCCGAGGCTGGCGCCGACCTCGATCTCCTTGTGCATGAAGGACACCGGCTGGGTCAGGCCCTGGCGCAGCCGCTCGATCATGCGCAGCGTGAAGCGCAGCGAGGGCTGGTTGACCAGCACCAGCACGAACTCGTCGCCCGACAGGCGCGCCACGGTATCGCTGTCGCGCACCGAGGCCTGCAGGCGCCGCGCCACCACTTTCAGCACCATGTCGCCGGCCTCGTGGCCGTAGGTGTCGTTGATGTTCTTGAAGTTGTTCAGGTCGATCAGGAGGATGGCGATCATCGACTTCTGGCGATGCGCCATGTGCAGCGCCTGCTCGAGGCGGTCCCACAGCAGGTTGCGGTTGGCCAGGCCCGTGAGCGGGTCGTGGTTGACCTCGTGCTCGAGGTGGGCGGTGCGCTGCTTGGTGGCGGTGACGTCCATGATGACGCCGATGAAATGGGTGGTGTCGCCATGCTCGTCCCGCACCGGGGTAATGGAGAGGTCGTTCCAGAACAGTTCGCCGTTCTTGCGCATGTTGCGAAACACCACATTCACCGGCTGGTGCGCGGCGATCGCCTCGTGGACCTGCTAGCGTTCGTTCGTCGTCCATGCCGGGCGCGGCCATGAAACGCGAATCGCGCCCGATGACGTCCTCGGCACTGTAGCCGGTGATGCGCTCGAAGGCGGGATTGACGTACTCGATCGGGCAGTTGCGCCCGTCGATGCCGGTGATGACGATGCCGTTGCTGGCCGCATGCAGGGCGCGCTCGCGCAGGCGCAGCATGCGTTTCCTGGTGGCGCCGCGCCGTGATGTCCATGCCCATGCCGAACAGGTAATGGCCGCCATTGCAGTTCGACGCGCGCCCCGCACAGCAGCATCGGCGTCTCGCGTCCGCTGCGTGACAATGACGGTGGCCTCGAGCGCGACTTCCTCGCCGTTCTCGAACACGCGGCGGATGCTCTCGGCGATCAGCGGCCGCGTCTGCAGGTCGAACAAGTTCGAGCGCGCTGGTCGGCCGCCATTTCTTCGGGCGCGAGCTCGGTGGTGCGCTCGTGGTTGCGGTTCCAGAGCACGAAGCGGCCGTCGCGGTTGAGGGCGTAGACGGTGCCGGGCAGGAAGTCGACGACGGCGGCCAGCGGCGTACGGCCGACCAGTACCGAATCGGGCGTGTTGTCGTCGTGCACGTTGTCGATCGCCGCCACCCAGAAGCGGTTGATGCCGTCGGCGCCGGTTTGCGGGAACAAGCGCCAGTTCCGCCTTCACCGTGCCGCCGCCGGTATGGCGCAGCACGACCCGGTTGGTACGGCCATGGTTCTCCGCCAGGCCGTGCCAGCGCTCGCCGCGGTCCTCCGGGTCGGTTCCGATCAGCAAGGTCACCGAATGGGTGTCCGATGACATCCGCGGCGTACAAACCCGAGCAGCTGTTCGCACGCATGATTCCAGGTCGCGATGATGCCTGCCCCGTCGACAAGGAAGGCGGCATTGGCTGTCGGTACGAACGTGGTCATGCTGGGCGCCTTTCACCGTGGGCATCCTCAGTTGGACTGGACTAGCGTACACCCGTTCCCGAACATCGTGTCGCGGTTGTGTAAACGCAAAAAGCCACGCGCGCTGCGTGGCTTTTTGAACGAACAGGGCAGGGATCAGGCTGCCGCGCTCTCCTGTTTTTCCGGCAGGGCGATCGCATTGTCGACGCTGAACTGGTAGTCCTTGAACACGTGCTCGGCGCTCATGATCTGGTAGTCGCCGTTCGCCAGCTTGTGCGTGGTGTCCTTCAGGCGATAGGTGTAGTGGCCGCAGGTCCAGCAATTGTAGTTGCGCATGTGCGTGCACAGGCAGGTCTTGTCCATCACCGGCGGATTCTTGACGTCCGGATTGGCCAGCACTTCGCGGTTGTACGAATTGATGTAGGCGCAGTTGCCGGTGGCATCGAGCAGGTAGCCATAGGATTCGCAGCCCGGACGGATGCCGGAACCGATCGCCGGCGTGCTTTTCAGCATGCGCATCGGATAGCCGGTCGGCGAGATGCCGTTGACGATGATGTCTTCCTCGCTGGCGCGGAAGTATTCCTGCTTGACGCGAATCGGGCATGCCGCATTCGCGGGTGACCGTGAAGCGGGTCGCCACCTGCACGCCGGCCACGCCTTTTTCGAGGAAGCCCACCGCGTCGGAACCGGTGAACACGCCGCCGGCCGCGATCAGCGGAATATCGATGTTTTCCTGGCGCATGTAGGCGAGGATCTCGTCGATGATCAGGTGCAGGTCGTAGTTCTTCCAGTCGAAGCCGAAGCCCAGGTGGCCGCCGGCCAGGGGGCCTTCGACGATGATGAAGTCGGGCGGACGGTTCAGTTTCGCGACCTTGCGCAGGAACAGTTGCAGCGCGCGTACCGAGGACACGATGATGCCGAGATTGGCTTCGCGGAAGCGCGGGTGGTCCTTGATCAGCTCGAAGGAACCGAGGTGCAGGCCGGCCGACATGGTGATGCCGTCGATGCCGGCGTCCAGCGCCGACGACAGGCGCGTGCGCAGGGTTTCCTTGGGCGCGTTCATGGTCAGCTTTTCCATGCAGTTCACGAAAATCAGGCCATCGCCTTTTTTCGCCGCCATGGTCGCGCCCACGTGCAGGCGCGTCGCTTCGGCCAGGCGCTCGAGGTCGAACTGCACGACCGCCTTGTCCATGTTGTTGATGTTGAACTTGTAGAGCTTGGTCTTGTCCTTGACGAAGGTCGTGTCGAACTTGCGGTCCGAGACGTCCTGCACCATCGCGTCCGAGATATGGCCGATACCGCCCAGGCGCGCCGCTTCCAGCGCCAGCTCCGAGGTCGAAATGTCCACGCCCATTCCGCCAATCATGATGGGCACATATTCCTTGTTGCCCAGACGCAGGCGGAAATCATCAACACGTTTCATTGCTATCCTTAGACTGCCAAGTTACTTTTGCTTTGTGCAGCCTCAATTCTACCCCAAGCAAAATTGGGGTAGCGCGAGGCGTGCGGCGATCGGCGGAGGCCGTTAGTCGCGGAAGTTGTTGAAGGCCAGCGGCAAATCCAGGATGTCCTTTTTCAGCAGGGCCATCGCCGCCTGCAGGTCGTCGCGCTTGGCGCCGGTGACGCGCACGGTTTCGCCCTGGATGCTGGCCTGCACCTTCATCTTGCTTTCCTTGATCGCCTTGGTGATCTTCTTGGCGTCCTCGGTCTCGATGCCGTTGCGCACCTTGATGAGTTGCTTGACCTTGTCGCCGCCGATCTTTTCGACTTTTTCCTCGTCGAGGAAGCGCACGTCGACCTTACGCTTGGTCATCTTGTTGACCAGCACGTCGTACACCTGGCTCAGCTGGAAATCGGAATCGGCGAACAGCGTCAATTCCTTTTCCTTCTGCTCGACCTTGGCCGAGCTGCCCTTGAAGTCGAAGCGGGTGGTGATTTCCTTGTTCGATTGCTCGACGGCGTTCTTTACTTCGACCATGTCTGCTTCGCAGACCACATCAAACGATGGCATGGCGGGTTCCTTTATTGTTGCTGATTCATGAATGGCAGTATTTTAACGGAACGGCCGGAAATAGAACGACCGTTTTAGGCGATAGGGCCGGGCCGACCGCTTCATTGGTCGGATTTCCTTGCCCAACGATAGCCAACCCCTCCCTCACTTACCGCTAAATCCGTCATTTCTCCGGTAGCCGTCTCGCGCTCGACGGCAGGACGCGGCGCGCGTGCGCAGGCGTGCTGCGGTAAAGCGTGTTCTCGCTGAAGATAAGATTTGTGTAATTAAGGCAACATAATTATAAAAATATAATTTCTAAATTAAAAATTAAATGTAGAGTATGCAATTGTTGTGCTCATCTAATAACTAACGGGGATTTCCAATGATTTATCGCTTCCGCAGTACCTGCATCCTGGCCATCGCGGCATTCGTGGCTTTGACCGCTTTATCGGCGCGCGCTGCCGTGATCACCACTGACGGCACCACCATCTCGGACAACGGCGTGATGTATAAAACGTCGTTCCAGGGCGACGTGCTCACCCTGTCAATCTTTACTGACGGCGCCTCGGGCACACTTGCCGGCGCCAATAGCCTGAAGCAGTTGACGTTCTCCAGCATGCGTCCCCCGGGCGCTGCAAACAGTGGGTTCCTCCTGAATGGCGCCGCAATGACCGGGTCATCCAGCCAGGATGGTCTCGCTTGCAACGGCAGTAACGGCGGCGGCCAGATTTGCTTCTTCGATATGAACGATCCGTTCGTGCCGGGCACCCCCCTCATGTATACGATCGCATTCGACTACGTTGGTCCCGCCATCGACTTCGACAACTTCAACTTGCGCGCGATCTACACTGGTCAGCGCCTGAATCCCGCTGGAACGCGGTTCGTCAACTTCCAAGCCGGCGAGACCGTCGCCATCAACGCCAAGGATGTTCCTGAACCGGCCTCGCTGGCAATCGTGACGCTTGGCCTGGGTTTGGTCGGCTTCAGCCGTCGCCGCAGGAATCAGGCCGCGTAAGCTGTCAATCATGTGGCACGCATTGGCGGCATCCTTCGATGCTGCCAATCGCAGCGCTTCTTTTCAAGGGCAATGCCTACAAAGGTCCAGGCAAGGCGCCGGACGAGTCGGCGTGAATGTCGTTGCAGCCAGGCCGGCGCACATTGCCTTCGCCAGCACGTCGCCGTCGGCCGGGTCCAGTTCCCGTCCTTCAGTGCTCATTGAGGCGGCCGATCCTCGAACCGAGGATCGCCGATCAACCCCGGGAGCGCAATCGTGTTGCGGTACAATCCCAGCGCCCGCTACTGGCGCACCATGGCTATTCATCTGCCGAAGCCGGTGGGGCTTCCCAGGCTGCCCTATCTCATGTGGAGCAGGCTTGCTCCAGTTTAGATAAATTACCTGTGAACCGTGAAAACCCTCCCGACTCCCCTTCGCTCATGTCCATAGCTCTCCCGATCGAACACGACGTTTCCTTGCAAGCCTTCAATACCTTCGGCCTGGACGCGCGCGCGCGCCACTACCTGCGCGTGACCAGCGCCGACCAGCTCGACCGGTTGCGCGATGACGCCGCGCTTGACCGGCGTGCCGCGTTTCGTGCTCGGCGGCGGCAGCAACGTGCTGCTCACGCGCGACGTCGACGCCCTGGTGCTGCACATGGCCATCGCAGGCAGGGAGATCGTCGGCGAGCAGGACGGCAAGGTGCTGGTGCGCGCCGGCGCCGGCGAGAACTGGCATGCCTTCGTCGATTACACGCTGGCGCAAGGCCTGGGCGGGCTGGAAAACCTGTCGCTGATTCCCGGCACCGTGGGCGCGGCGCCGATCCAGAACATCGGGGCCTACGGGCTCGAAATCAAGGACGTCTTCCATGCGCTGACCGTGTTCGACCTGGACAGCGGCGCGCGGCGCACGCTCAGCGCAGCCGACTGCCGCTTCGGCTACCGCGACTCCGTCTTCAAGCATGCCGAGGGCGCGAACCTGGTGGTGCTGGACGTGACCTTCGCCCTGCCGCGCGCCTGGCAGCCGAACCTGCGCTATGCCGAGCTGGCCCAGGCGGTCGAGGCCGCGGGCTTTACGGCGCCGACGCCGCGCCAGGTGAGCGACACGGTGGTGGCGATCCGCCGCCGCAAGCTGCCCGACCCGGCCGAGATCGGCAACGCCGGCAGCTTCTTCAAGAATCCCGTGGTGGCGGCCGAAGCCTGCCGCGCGCTTGCTGGACGCGCTTCCCGCAGCTGGTGCACCACGCGCAGGCGGACGGCAGCGAAAAGCTGGCGGCGGGCTGGCTCATCGACCAGTGCGGCTGGAAAGGGAAGCATCTCGGCGCGGCCGGCGTCTATCCGAAGCAGGCGCTGGTGCTGGTGAACAATGGCGGGGCGACGGGGGCCGAGGTGCTGGCGCTGGCGCGCGCGATCCAGCACGATGTGAAGGAACGTTTCGGCGTCGAGCTGGAACCGGAGCCGCGTCTTTATTTAAGCGCGGAAGGCGGCCACCCGGTTGCGCCCGCGCGATTTGGCCGCCTGCACGGCTTCGCCGGCACGCGCCAGCACGGCATCGAACATCGCGTCCTCCGCCGGCACGGTGGAGGCCACGCCCACCGACATCGTCACGATGCGCCGCTCCGGCAGCGGATGCGACAGCGCCAGGCGCTCGAGCGCCGTGCGGCAGGCTTCGGCCACCTGCACCGCGCCGTCCAGGCCCGTGTCCGGCAGCAGGATCGCGAACTGCTTGCCGTCGTAGCGCGCGGCCAGGTCGGACGGGCGCTTCAGCTGCCCGGTCAGCACGCCGGCCATCTTGCGCAGGCACAGGTCGCCCGCTTCGCGCCCCATGCGGTGATTGAAATAACCAAAACTGTCGACATCGCATACCAGCAGGGACAGCGGCTGGCCGTTGCGCCGTGCGCGCTGCCATTCGCCTTGCGCCACCTGGTCGAAGCGGCGCCGGTTCGGGATGCCGGTCAGGATGTCGACGCCGTCGATGCGCTCGAGTTCGGCCTGGGCGCGGGCCAGCAAGGCCTGGGTCTCGTACAGGCGGCGCAGCGCCTCGTCGCGTTCGAGCAGCGCCTGGCTCGCCTGGGCGTGGTAGCGCAGGCGCGCCAGCAATTCGGTCTGGGTCGGCAGTTCGGCCAGGTAGTCGCTGGCGCCGGCGGCAAAGGCGGCGTCGCGTCCGGCGTTACCCGCATTCGGCGCCAGCACCACGAGCGGCAGGGTGCCGAGGGCGGGATGGGCGCGGCAGGCGCGCAGGAAATCGCCGCTGTCTTCCTGGCCGCCCAGGGCGCGCACCAGCACCGTGGGCCGCAGGGCGTGCGCCTGTCCCAGCGCCTGGGTGGTATCGGTGAGCACCAGTTCGAGGTCGCCGGCGCCGGCCAGCATGTCGCGCAGCGCGCCCGCAAACGGCGGCGCGCCGACCAGCAGGACGCGGCATGGACTGATCAGTGACGTATTGGCAGCAACAGGTGGCATCGAAATGGCGGAGTGGACAGGGCGGTCCCATTCTACCCTGAGGGTCTGGCAAAATGTTGCATTTGGCTACTTCGGGTGTACCGATACAACGGTATGCGACGCCGCCCCGCATTCGGCTATGCTAAGAATCCATTCCACAGGAGACAGAATGAAAGCCATCGTCACCGGCCACACCAAAGGCCTCGGCGCCGCCATTGCCGCCGAGCTGATCAAACGCGGCATTCCCGTGCTCGGCCTGGCGCGCGGCCGCGCCGCCGCCGCATCGCGATTTGCTCACCGAAATCGAGGTCGACCTGTCCGATAGCGCGGCCCTGGCTGCCTTCGTGGAGGGCGACACGCTGGCCGGCTGGCTGCGCGACGAGGGCGCGACGCTGCTGGTGAATAACGCGGGCGTGGTCGCACCGGTCGGTCCGTTGGCGGCGCAAGATCCGCTGGCGGTCCTGCGCGCGGTGACGCTGAACGTGGCCGCGCCGCTGGCATTGGCGGCCGCCGTGGTGCGCGCCAGCCGCGGCGAACGGCGCATCCTGCATGTGTCGAGCGGCGCTGGGAGGAATGCCTATCCCGGCTGGAGCGTGTACTGCGCCACCAAGGCCGCGCTCGACCGCCATGCGGAAAGCGTGCTGCAGGACGGCGACCCGGCGGTGCGCTGCTGCAGCCTGGCGCCGGGCGTGATCGATACCGGGATGCAGGCCGAGATCCGGGCCACGCCAGAGGCGAACTTCCCGCTGAAGGAGCGTTTCGTGCAACTCAAGGAAGAGGGTGGCCTGGCCGCGCCCGAGGAATGCGCGCGCAAGCTGGTGACCTTGTTGCTGGCGGAAGATTTCGGCCGCGAGCCGGTGGCCGACCTGCGCAGCGCCTGAGCCTAAGCGGCAGGCGAGGATGGCAGCCGGCGCAGGGCCCGCAGCGCTTCCGGATCGTTGATGCCGACGCTGCGCTGACGAACCGTGATCAGTCCCATGTCGTTGAAGGCGGACAGGGTGCGGCTGACTGTCTCCATCGTCAGCCCCAGGTAGCTGCCGATTTCCTGGCGCGTCATGCGCAAATTGAATAGCTTGCCGGAGTAGCCCATCCCGACAAAGCGCTCTGTCAGTGACACCAGGAAGCGCGCGACACGCGCTTCGGCCGTCAGGATGCCGAGCATATCGATGATCTCGCTGGCGATGGGCCAGTTCGCGGCTCATCATCCGATAGCATCAGGTTTTCGATGTCCGGATTCGAGCGCCCGATACTGGACATTCTTGCGAACGGCAGCAGGATCAGGTCGCATTCCGACAGCGCCAGCGTTTCGCAAGGATGGCGGTGGGTATGGATGCCGTCGAGGCCCAGCATGTCGCCCTTCATGGGAAAGCCGAGCACCCGTTCGTTGCCGGCATCGTCGACCGTGGCGATTTTCAGGAACCCGGCATTGACGATATAGAAGGAGTCGAACAGCCTGGCCGATCCTGTAAATCTGCTGGCCTTCCTTGAACTGCACATGCTGGAACAAGGTCTTGTCCGAGGCAAGCGAACCGCATCCGAGATGCAGCAGCGCGCATATCTCTTCCAGCGTGGACCAGAGCGGGCCCTGGCGCGGGCGCCCGGCGTTCGCACAAGCGTGGCGCATCGCCATCGTTTGGCCGGCCTGCCCGGTGGTGATGTCACTTTCCATTCCTGCCTCCTGTCAGTGCTGGTCCTGGCAGCGGGCGCGGCGCCCAGCGCCGCGGCATTGTTGCGCGTGTCCGCGCGGATCCGTCGAGCACACGTTGCGCCAACGGGCCGGGCACGCCGGTCTCCCGCAGGAACGCTTCAGCCACCCGGGCGCCGAGATTCTCGCGATAAGCAATCGCCACATCGACCAGTGTGGCCAGGATCGGGTCGGCGCGGCGTTCCTGCTTGCGTTCCACAAAGGGGTGCATCACCCATGCCTCCTCATGACGTGCGTGGACGTGCCGCCGGGCGGCACGGGCAAAGCGGCATGCGAAGGCTTTACTGCACGCTGATGAGGTCGACCTCGAACATCAGGGGAGCATTCGGTGGGATCGTCGTCCCGCTGCCGGCGCTTCCATAGGCCAGCGAAGCCGGAATGATCAGGGTGCGCTTGCCGCCCGCGCGCATTCCCAGCAGGCCCTGGTCCCAGCCCGCGATCACCGCGCCCGCGCCGAGGCGGAAGGTGAAGGGCGTCTTGCCGACCGAGGTGTCGAACTGCGTTCCCTTGAATTCGGGCTTGGCCGCATCGTATAGCCAGCCGGTGTAGTTGACCGTGAGCGTGCGTCCCGAACTCGCCAGCGCGCCCGTTCCCTCGACGCTGTCGATACGCTGGAAAGCCGGCCCCTGGCCCTGGATGGCGGTGGCGCGCTCTTTCGTGTAGCGGGCGTCGGCGACATAGCCGCCGCTTACCGGCGAGAGCAGTACCAGGTCCCCTTTGTCGAGGTAGAGCGCGCCCGGCGCGCTGGCGGCCGCCTGCTGTCCGGCGTCGGTGGTGCAGACCGGTCCTTCGGCGTAGTTGATGCACCACTGCGTCACGCCGTTCGCGGTCGTCGTCGTGACCGCCGTGCCGCTGCGGCTGCGCGTGTAGGCGGGAATGGCGATCGTCACCAGGTCGAGCGTCACCTGGGTTGCGGCAGCGCCCGGCGTCAGGACCGCGGCCGCGGCCGCCGTGCTGCCATACGTGAGCGAAAAATCGGCGCTCAGCGTTTCCGCGGCGATCGCCGTCCCGGCGCAGCCGTCGGCGGCGTGGAAATTGCGTACCAGGTTCAAACCCAGCGCATTCGCGCCACCCGCGGCGGCGGCCAGCGTCGCCGTGTCCTGCAGGCGGCCCTGGCAGGGTCCGTACCAGGTGCCGGCATAGGTCGCCAGCGTCATCGCGGCGGCGCACGCCTGGCGGCGTCACGACCACGGCGGAGCAGCGCTCGACGCGGCAGGCCGGCGCCGTCGTCGCCACCGCCGCCGCCGCCACCGCCGCAGGCACCCAGGCCCAGGCAGGCCGACATCAATAGCGTGTATAAGGCTTGCCGGGATC
Organism: uncultured beta proteobacterium; assembly: GCA_963729765.1. Taxonomy (GTDB): domain Bacteria; phylum Pseudomonadota; class Gammaproteobacteria; order Burkholderiales; family Burkholderiaceae_D; genus Telluria. The sequence goes on from CAVSPL010000011.1 coordinate 65,219, forward strand.
ACGTGCGGAACGAAAATGGATATTACACAGCAGTCCATCGAATGGAATGGACTCGCCGGATTATCAGGTAATGGTGCGCGCATGATTATCTCCCCGGTTTTATATCGGAATTACCGAAATTCAATCAATGTTTCTGGCTTAGATACTTTCTTGTAATGGCCTTCTCGATCGTGCGTCGCATGCGTCCTGGTTTGAATTGATGAAATCGATTTTATTTTCTTATTCTGCATGCATAAACCGAAAAACCACAACCCACAAAATATAACTTTCAGAGTCAGTAATACAGGTCTGCTTCCAGAAAATTGTTCCTACAAAACATTGAGCGCTGCCGCGATCAATGCCTGCGGGGCGTAGCTTCTTCATTCGTAGACGACCCCAACTTCACGCTGTCTGGCGTCGTTGTAGGCGTGTTCTTACGCGCTATCTATGAAAACTTTGCGATAGTTATATTTTATAGAACGAAAAAGTTGTCGTTGTGTTCTTGGTTTGGCGCGTAAATTTTTATGCATTTTGCGTAAATTTTTGTGCTAACTTTGTAAATACACCTGTAATCACTCCTGGTTACTTTGCATATCCGGCGCTTGTTTTAAACGGATATCCAAACGTAAGGGCACCCCTTTGCCCGTCGAGTGAGGGGGCGGGTGGTTTTGAGCATGCAGCCATATCGACGCCGGCTGGCGTACGAATAAGGAATGTGGTCCAAACTATCTCAGGGGAAATAAAATGAACCAGAATCCGCAGTACAACTTCAACGTCAATCTGGATGACCTGGCCTTCATCCTCAAGCAGATCAAGATCGCCGAACTCACCACCAATCCCGGACGGCAGCATCAATGGCGAGCCTTGCGCCAGCGGTGGGCAGCTCCCTGCTGCCTTACGGCCTGCGCACCGTGGACGGCACCTGGAACAGCCTGCTGCCCGGGATGGAGCGAATGGGCGCCGCCGACAACGTCATGCCGCGCCTGGTGGCCGGCGTCTGGCACGACTGCCGAAGGCATCGCCGGCCAATTTCTTCGGCCCGGGCAGCCCGGCCGTCGGCAGCTCGAGCTATGCCCAGACCTATCCCGGCAACATGGTGTTCGATGCGCAGCCGCGCATCATCTCGCAACCTGATCGTCGACCAGACCGACAGCAACCCGGCCGCCGTGATCGCCGCCGAGGACCGCGCCGACATCGCCACCTTCCCCGGCATGGAAACGCTGCAGCAGTCGGCCGACGGCACCTGGCTGATCCCGAACCAGTCGCCCGACATCGGCCTGTCGCCGCCGTTCAACGGCATGATGGCGCTGTTCGGCCAGTTCTTCGACCACGGCCTCGACCTGATCACCAAGGGCGGCGGCACGGTCTACGTTCCGCTGCAGCCCGACGATCCGCTGTATGTCGCCGGGCAGCCCGACCAATTTCATGGTGCTCACGCGCGCCGTCGACACGCGCACGCCCGGCGCCTGACGGCGTGACTCGGCACCGCCGACGACGACCTGCCACGGCCACACCAACACCACCACGCCCTTCGTCGACCAGAACCAGACCTACACCTCGCACCCCTCGCACCAGGTGTTCCTGCGCGAGTACGCGATGGTCGGACGGCAAGCCGCTGGCCACCGGCCGCCTGCTCGACGGCGCGCACGGCGAACGGCAACTGGGCCGAGGTCAAGGCGCAGGCCGCCGACATGCTCGGCATCCAGCTGACCGACACCGACGTCTTCAACGTGCCGCTGCTGGCGACCGACCGCTATGGCGAATTCCTGCGCGGGCCGAACGGCTTCGTGCAGATCGTCACGGCGAGCGGGCTGGTCGAAGGCGATCCGGCCGCCAACGGCGGCCTGGGCGTCGCGCTGCCTGCCGACACGCTGCGCACCGGCCACGCGTTCCTGACCGACATCGCGCACATGCGGCCGTGCCGGGCACCTACGACCACGACCACAATCCCGCCACGCCGGAAGTGCCGCTGGTGGCCGACAGCGACATCGTCGCCGGCCGGTGCCGAACCCGACCTTCGATCCGACGCGCCGATCACGCGAGCAACCGCGATACCTGGCGCAGCCGGCCGGCACCTACGACAACGAGATGCTCGACCGCCACTTCATCACCGGCGACGGCCGCGGCAACGAGAACATCGGCCTGACCGCCGATCCACACCATCTTCCACGCCGAGCACAACCGGCTGGTCGAAGACGAACAAGGCGACGATCCTCGGCAGCCGGCGACCTGGCCGTCATCAACGAATGGCTGGCGGTCGACGTCAGCCGCCATCCCGACCGACGCCGGCCGCCATCGCCGCGCTGCAGTGGGACGGCGAGCGCCTGTTCCAGGCCGGCCGCTTCGTCACCGAGATGCAGTACCAGCATCTGGTGTTCGAGGAATTCGCGCGCGCGCATGCAGCCGAGCGTCGATCCGTTCGTCTTCACGAACTCGGCCGACCTCGATCCGGCCATCATCGCCGAGTTCGCCCACGTCGGTGTATCGCTTCGGCCACTCGATGCTGACCGACACGGTCGACCGGCTCGACAACAACCTGCACTCGTCACGACGACCGAGCAGATCGGCCTGATCGAGGCGTTCCTCAACCCGCATGGCCTTCGACAGCGAGCGGCGCGGCATCGACGACGAGCAGCGGCCGGCGCCGATCATCCGCGGCATGTCGCGCCAGGTCGGCAACGAGATCGACGAATTCGTCGTCGAGGCGCTGCGCAACAACCTGGTCGGCCTGCCGCTCGACCTGGCCGCGCTGAACATCGCGCGCGGCCGCGACACCGGCATCCCGACGCTTCAACGAGGCGCGCGCCGCAGTTCTACGCGATGACCGGCGACGCCCAGCTCAAGCCCTACACCAGCTGGGTCGACTTCGCGCAGAACATCAAGAACCCGCTGTCGATCATCAACTTCATCGCCGCCTACGGCACGCACGCCGACGCATCACTGGCCGAGACCACGCTGGACGGCAAGCGCGCCGCCGCCACGCTGCTGGTGATGGGCGACTGGACGTCAACGACGACGGCGATCAGCCGATCCGACCTGGTCGGCCGGCTACCGGCTCGAACGCGCCGGCGACCGCCTCGACTTCCTCAACGGCACCGGCGCCTGGACCGCGGCCGACACGGCGGCCTCGAACAACGTCGATCTCTGGATCGGCGGCCTGGCCGAAGAGATCAATCGAATTCGGCGGCATGCTGGGCTCGACCTTCAACTTCGTCTTCGAATACCAGATGGAGCACCTGCAGAACGGCGACCGCTTCTACTACCTGAGCCGCACCCAGGGCATGAACCTGCTCAACCAGCTCGAGCCGAACACGTTCTCCGACTGGTCATGCGCAACACCGATCTCGGCGACCTGCACGCGACCCACCTGCCGGCGCCGCTGTTCATCGACGCCCGACTATGATCCTCGAGCTCGACCACGCTCGTCGCAGCAGAACAACGGCATCGCCGCTCGACGGCACCGATCCGACGATCGGCGACCCGAGCCGCGACGACCCGTTCCTGCAGACGCATCGACCCGCAAGGTCGTCGCGGGTCGCGCCGGGCGCGGACGTCGACGGCGACGGCTATGCCGACGGCGGCCAGCTGACTACGTCCTACGCGGCGGCGAGCACGTCGTGCTCGGCGGCACCGAAGGCAACGACACGCCTCATCGGCGACAAGGGCATCGACACGCTCTGGGGCGATGGCGGCAACGACTACCTCAACGCCGGCAACGAAGCCGACCAGGTGTTCGGCGGCGACGGCGACGACATCATCGAAGGATCCGTTCGGCGACGACTTCCTGCGCGGCGACAGCCGGCAACGACGTCATCAGCAACGGCGCACGGCCTCGACCTCGCTGTTCGGCGGCGAGGGCCAGGACTTCATCATGGTCGGCCACCGACACCACCGAAGTGTTCGCCGGCGAAGGCAACGACTTCATCCTCGGCGGCACCGGCTCCCGACGTCCTGATGGGCAACGAGGGCGACGACTGGATCGAGGGCGGCGAAGGCTTCGACGGCCTGTCCGGCGAAAACTCGCGAGCTGTTCTTCAACTCGCACCATCATCGGCCACGACGTCCTCAACGGCCAGGGCAACGACACCGACTACGACGGCGAGAACGGCGACGACATCATGGTCCAGGGCGCCGGCATCCAGCGCAACAACGGCATGCTCGGCTTCGACTGGGCGATCCACAAGGGCGACCCGGTGGCGGCCAATTCCGACCTCGGCATCCCGGTCTTCGCCGCGCAGGACGCTGTTCAGCTGCGCGACCGCTTCGACTCGGTCGAGGGCTTGTCGGGCTGGAAGTTCGACGACATGCTGACCGGCACCAACTTCCCGACCGGCGCCGTCGGGCAATCCGGGCGGCATCCTCGAACGGCCCGGCCTCCGACAGCATGCTGCTGCAGAAGAACGTCGGCCTGATCAACGGCTTCCAGGCGCTGCTCGGCCAGGCCGCCGCTGGCCGATCCGAACGGCGTGGTGTTCGACCCGCAGAACGGCGCCGACATCCTGATCGGCGGCCACGGCAACGACCGCATCACCGGCAAGGCCGGCAACGACCTGATCGACGGCGACGCCTGGCTCAACGTCCGCGTCAGCGTGCGCGACAAGGCTCGACCCGACGCGCGAACTGTTCTCGGTCGACAGCATCTCCGCAGATCAAGGACCGGATGCTGACGGGCGAGATCAACCCGGGCCAGCTGCGTCATCGTGCGCGAGATCCTCGGTCGCCGACGGCGCGAAGACGACATCGACACGGCCGTCTATTCCGACGTGCGCGCCAGCTACGACATCACGCGCAACAGCGACGGCACCTGGACGCGTGGCCCACCTGCGCGGCACCGCCACCGACGGCACCGACCGCATCCGCAATATCGACAGGCTGCAGTTCACCGACCGCACCCTGAACCTGACCGGCGAACCGGCCATCAGCGACACCACGCCGACCGAACTGCGCGCACTCACGGCCTTGCCGGGCACGATCGCCGCAGTTCAACGGCGTGGCGGAATCGGCGGTGAGCTACCAGTGGCAGGTCAGGAGCGGCGCCGGTTTCGTCAACATCGCCGGCGCCGTCGGCCTCACCTTCGTGCCGCAGCAGGCGCAGGTCGGCCTCGAGCTGCGCCTGATGGCCAGCTTCACCGACCTGGGCGGCGTGCGCGCGTTCGGTGTATTCCGACACCACCGCGCCGGTCGGCGACAACGTGACCGGCACCAGCGGGCGCCGATACCCTGAACGGCACCCCCTGGGCCGACGAACTGATCGGCCTGGCCGGCAACGACCGCTCAACGGCGGCGCCGGCGTCGACGTCATGACCGGCGGCGCCGGGCAGGACACCTATGTCGGTGGACGACCTGGGCGACATCATCATCGAGGACTGCCGGCGGCGGCACCGATACCGTGCAGACCGGCGCTGGCCGCCTACACGCTGGGCGCCAACCTCGAGAACCTCACCTACACCGGCGCCGGCAACTTCGTCGGCACCGGCAACGCGCTGGCCAACACGCTCACCGGCGGCAGCGGCGACGACCTGCTCGACGGCGGCGCCGGCGCCGACCGGCTGGTCGGCGGGATCGGCAACGACACCTATATCGTCAGCGACGCCGGCGACATGGTGGTCGAAGTGCTGAGCCAGGGCGCAGGACCTGGTGCGCACCTCGCTCGGCAACTTCTCGCTGGCCAATAACATCGAGGACATGGTCTACACCGGCGCCGGCGACTTCGTCGGCAACGGCAACAACGGCGTCAACAGCATCACCGGCGGCGCCGGCAACGACGTGCTCGACGGCATGGGCGGCGACGACCGCCTGGTGGGCGCGGGCGGCAACGACGTGCTGCGCGGCGGCAGCGGCAACGACGTGCTCGACGGCAGGCCTGGGCGACGACACGCTCGACGGCGGCGTGGGCGCCGATGCTGATGACCGGCGGCAGCGGCGACGATGCCTACCTGGTCGACAATGCCGGCGACCAGGTCATCGAAGCTGGGCGGCGAGGGCATCGACCTGGTCGCCACCTCGCTGGCCGCCTACACCCTGGGCGACGCCGTCGAGAACCTGACCTATACCGGCGCGGCGACCTTCACCGGCACCGGCAATGCGCTGGCCAACGAACTGCGCGGCGGCGCCGGCAACGACCGCCTCGACGGCGGCGCCGGCGTCGACCTGATGGTGGGCGGACTGGGCAACGACACCTACATCGTCGACGAGGCGCTCGACCGGATCACCGAACTGGCCAACCAGGGCGTCGACACCGTCAACACGACGCTGAACAGCTATACCCTCCTGTTCGGGCTCGACAACCTCACCTTCACCGGCAGCGGCAGCTTCGTCGGCGAGGGCAACGAGCTGGCCAACACGCTCACCGGCGGCGCCGGCAACGACAGGCTCGACGGCGCAACCGGCGTCGACCGCCTGGTCGGCGGCGCCGGCGACGACGTCTACCTGGTCGACCAGGCCGGCGACGTGGTGGTCGAGGCCGCGGGCAACGGCACCGACCTGGTGCTCGCGAGCGCCAACAGCTACACGCTTGCCAACAACATCGAGAACCTGAGCTTCACCGGCAGCGGCAGCTTCACCGGCGTCGGCAACAACCTGGCCAACATCATGACGGGCGGGGCCGGCAACGACAGCCTCGACGGCGGCACCGGCAACGATACCCTGCGCGGCGGCGGCGGCAACGACAGTTATTTCGTCAATGCGGCGGGCGACGTCGTCGAGGAAGCGCTCGGCGCCGGCATCGATACCGTGTTCTCCACCTCGAACGCCTACACGCTCGGCGCCAATGTCGAGAACCTGACCCAGACCGGCAGCGCCGCCACGCTGACGGGCAACGCCTTGTCGAACATCCTGAAGGGCGGCGCGGGCAACGACATGCTGCGCGGCGGCGCCGGCAACGACCGTCTGGAAGGCGGCGCCGGCAACGACGTGCTCCAGGACAGCGAAGGCAACGACATCTTTGTCTTCGCCGGCGCCAATTTCGGTTCCGACATCGTCATCGGTTTCGATGCGAACCCGCTGGGCGGACAGGACTTGCTCGATATTTCGGGCCTGGGCGTGACCGCGGCGACCTTCAGCTCGGCCGTGCAGATCGTCGACCTCGGCCTGGACCTGCAGATCACGATCGGCAGCTTCGGCTCCTTCGTGCTGCAAGGCGTGGGCGACCCGGCGACGCTGACGATCGACGACTTCCTGCTCAGCGGCGCCAGCGTACCGGTGTTCCAGCCCTGAGGGACGGGCAGTGCACTACCCCGGCACGGCGTCCATCGCGCCGTGCCGGTCCAGCAGCATCAACACTACAGCAACACATAATCATACCTAGGGAGTGCAACATGAAAATCGTAAAGAAGTCCTTCAAGAGCGCATGCCTGTGCCTGGCGGCTGTGCTCGTGGCAGCCAGCGCAGGTAGCGTCCAGGCCGGCGTCGTATTCACGGCCGGCGTGACGCCGGAAGCGGGAACCGTATCGAACGTGCGCTTCCTCGCCGACCTTGCCGGGCGTCGACTTCGGTCCCGATACCACCGTCACCGGCAAGGCCGGAAACACCTCCTACCTGGTCGACTTCACCGCGAACGAGCTCCTGATCGCCTTCGACCAGCCGGCCACCGGCAACCCCGCCGTCCCGCCCGGCCTGCGTGCCACCGACGGTGTGCTGCATGCGCTTGACGTCAACGTACGCAACAGCGCATTCACGACCTTTTTCTACAACCTGCGCCTCGATACGATCGCGCGCAATCCGGCCGGACGCTTCGCCGACATCGTCGTCACCGGCTTCGACGGCAGGACCACGAGTTACACTCAGCAATTGTCGAACGGAAACAATCTGTTGCTGATCCAGGCCGACAACAACACGCTGCTGCGCAGTGTGTCGATCGGCTCGAGTTCGAACATCGCCGAGATCATCCAGTTCCGCGTCGGCGGACTGGGGCTTGCGCCGGTCACGGTTCCGGAGCCAGGCATGCTGTGGTCGTTCAGCCTGGCGGGCCTGGCCCTGCTGGGTGTGCGTTCGCGCCGCCGCCACGGCGCGCGCCACCGCGCCGCCTTGCTCCCAGGCGTAATTCCAACGCCGCATTCGGGGAGACCGTCATGAAACAAGTCTGGCGAGAGCTGCGGCCCCTGCTCGCATACATGGGGCTGTTTTCCTTCTGCGTCAACCTGCTGTACCTGATCCCGGCATTGTTCATGCTGCAGGTGTTCGACCGGGTGCTGACGACGCATAGCGGGGAAACGCTGGTGGTGCTGCTGGTCGGGACCGCGGTGGCGATGGTGGTCATGCTGCTGCTCGACTATGTGCGCCAGCGCCTGCAAGGCGTGCTGGCGGCGATCGCCGACGAACGGCTGGCGCGGCCGCTGGTCGAGTCGCTGGTCGAGCGCGCGGCGCGCACGCCGCATGCCGGGGTCGGCGAAGGCATGCGCGACCTGGCGACACTCAAGACGGTGCTCTCCTCGAACGCGCTGGCGGCGCTGTTCGACGCGCCCTGGGCGCCGCTGTTCCTGGCGCTGATCTGGACCTTCCACCCGGTCCTCGGCCTGGGCGCGCTGGTCTCGGTGGCGCTGATGCTGGCGCTGGCCTGGCTCAACCACCGCACCAGCCGCGCCGCGATCGAGGGCCTGCAGCAGGACGGCCGGCGCGCCGGCGCGCTATGTCGAAAGCTCGCTGCGCAACGCCGAGGTGCTGCAGGCGCTGGGCATGACCGGCAGGCTGCTGGGCCGCTGGCGCGCGCTGCAGGACGAGGTGGCGGCGCTGCACGCCAGCGCCGGGCGCAGCGGCGTGGCCTTCAGCGCGCTGACGCGCTTCGTGCGCCAGGCGATCCAGATCGTCATGCTGTCGCTGGGCGCCTGGCTGGTCATCAGCCAGGAAGCCTCGGCCGGCATCATGATCGCGACCACGGTGCTGCTGGGGCGGGCCCTGCAGCCGGTCGAGCAGCTGGTGGGCAGCTGGCGCGCGCTGGCCGACGGCCGCGCCGCCTACCGCCGCCTGGCCGAACTCGATACGAGCGGAGCGCGCGGCGCAGGTCGCGCTGCCATGCCCGGCCGGCCGGCTGCAGGTCGAGGGCCTGTCGTACCGCGTGCCCGGCACCGGCAAGCCGGTGCTCTACAACCTCGCGCTCGCAGCTCGAGCCGGGCGAGTCGCTGGCCATCATCGGCGCCAGCGCGGCCGGCAAGTCGACGCTGGCGCGCCTGCTGATCGGCCTGTGGGCGCCGGCCACCGGCAGCGTGCGCCTCGACGGGGCCGACGTGGCGCGCTGGGACCGTGCGCAGCTGGGCCAGTGGATCGGCTACGTGCCGCAGGACGTCGAGCTGTTCGACGGCAGCGTGGCCGACAACATCGCCCGCCTCGCGCAGGTCGATTCCGAACGCGTGATCGCCGCGGCCAAGCGCGCCAATGCGCACGACATGATCCTCGAATTCGCCGAGGGCTACGACACGCTGGTCGGGGAGGGCGGCATGCGCCTGTCGCCCGGACAGCGCCAGCGCATCGCACTGGCGCGCGCGCTGTACGGCAATCCGCGCCTGGTGGTGCTCGACGAGCCGAATGCCAACCTGGACGGCGCCGGCGAACTGGCGCTGGCCCATGCGGTCAACGGCCTGCGCGCGGACGGCGTCACCACCATCATCGTCACGCACCGGCCTGCGCTGATCGCGCACGTGACCAAGATCCTGGTGCTCGAGAACGGCCGCGCCAAGCGCTACGGCGCCGCGGCCGAAGTGATGCGCGACATGCAGCGGCAGGCGCAGGCGGTGGTCGACACCGCCAGCGCGCAGCGGCCTGAGGAGAACACCATGAACAATGCAATGACGATGCAGGAAGTCGAAGCGCTCGGCAGCAGCGCGCACGGACACCGCCTCGGCCGCCTGCGGGCTGGCGATCTTCCTGCTGGCGCTGGTGCCGATGGGCGCCTGGGTCTGCAGCGCGCCGCTGGCGATGGCGGTGGTGGCGCCGGCCTACGTCAAGGTCGACCTGAACCGGCGCCCGATCCAGCACCTGGAAGGCGGCATCGTGCGCCAGGTGCTGGTGCGCGACGGCCAGCACGTGCGCGCCGGGGAGCCGGTGCTGGTGCTGGGCGACGTCGGGGTCGACGTCGACCGCAACCGCCTGGCCTACCGCGCGCTGGCCGAACGCGCGGCGCTGGCGCGCCTGGAAAGCGAACAGCTGCGCGCGCCTGTGCTGCGTGTTTCCGGACGACCTGCGTCAAGCGGCCGGCGCAGGACCCGCGCGTCGCCCAGGCGCATGGCCAAGGAAGCGAGCCTGTTCGCCAGCCGCCGCTCCTCGCTCGAGAGCGAAGTGGCGCTGCTGCGCACCCAGCGCACGCAGATCGGCACCGAGGCGCAAGTCGCTGCGCGCGCAGATCGCCAACATCGAGCGCTCGCTGGCACTGCAGCGCCAGGACCTGGAACTGAACCGCGGCCTGCAGCGCGACAAGTTCATCTCGAACGCCAAGCTGTCCCAGATCGAGGCGGCGGTGGCCGACTACGCGTCCAAGGTCGACGAGCGGCGCTCGGAACTGGCGCGCGCCGGCCAGCGCATCGCCGACATCGACCTGCGCATCCGCTCGCTGCAAAACGCCTATGTGCAGACCGCCAGCGACGAGGTCAAGACCAGCGTGGCGCGCCTGACCGACATCGACCAGGAAATGCGCAAGACCGACGATGCCGCCAGCCGCCAGGTGGTGGTGGCGCCGGCGAGCGGCGAGATCATCGACCTGAAATTCACCTCGCCCGGCGCCGTCGTGCGCCCCGGCGACTCGATCGCCGAGATCGTGCCGTCCGACGCGCGCCTGATGCTGGAAGCGCACATCCGGCCCGAGGAAATCAACCACGTCCACCTGAAACAGAAGGCGCGCATCAAGTTCACCGCGCTGAAGTACCGCAGCGCGCCGATGGTCGACGGCGAGGTGACGCTACATCTCGGCCGACCGCCTGACCGACCGCGCGCACCGGCCAGTCGTATTTCAGCGTGCTGGTGGCGGCGGACGACAAGCGCGCTGGTCGCGCGGCGCGAGGTCAAGCTGCAGGCCGGCATGTCGGCCGAGGTCTACATCGACGGCACCAGCCAGACGCCGCTGCAATACCTGGTCGAGCCGGTGATGTCGACCTTCCGCAAGGCCGGGCGCCAGCTGTAGCAGGCGCCGCGGCGCCACCGGCTGAAATAGCGATTGCGGCATATACTCGTTTGGAAGCAATGCCATGAAAAGATGGCATTCGAAGATGACAAGGACTAGATCGACAACGGCGCGCGTTTGCGCAACAAGCGCCGCCTGGCCGGCGCCTCGCTGGCGGCGGCCGGCGCCGCGGTGCTGGCGGCGGAGGCCAGGCTCGGCCTGCTGGACGCCGCGCCCGCCGGCCGGCGCCGGCGCCGGCGCCCGCACCGGCGCGCAGCGCCGCCACGCAAACCGCGGCTGCGTCCACCAGCAAGACCGTGACCCCAGCGGCCGCCGCGCGTGGCGACTTCAAGATCGAGGAGGTCGGCAAGTCGCCGTACACGACGCCTTTCGTCGTGCCGCTGCCGATGCCGGTGATCCAGGAGCCGGTGAGCGGACTGAGCCCGCCGCCGCAGCGCGAGGCGGGCGAGGACGAAGCGGGGCGCATGCCGCACCAGGCCCTGGGACCGTTTCCCGCCGCAGAAATTCTATTACCTGAAGGTCGAGGACAAGGACCACTAGTTTCATCCCGAACTGCCCAGGCAGGAAATCTGGGGCTACGACGGCATCACGCCGGGGCCCTGCTTCGTGGCGAAGTATGGCGAGCCGATCCTGGTGCGGATCGAGAACGCGCTGCCGCACGACCACGTCGGCTTCGGCACGCCCGAAATCTCGACCCACCTGCACAACGGCCATACGCCCTCGGAAAGCGACGGCTTCCCGGGCGACTACTACAGCGAAGCCAAGTGCGGCTCGACCCTTTCCCGGGCGGGCAAGTACAAGGACCACCACTATCCGAACGTCCGCTCGAACCTCGACGGCTTCCCTGGCGGCGGCGACGCCAGGCTGCGGCCTGGGCACGCTCTGGTACCACGACCACCGCATGGAATTCACGGCGCCGAACGTCTACCGCGGCCTGGCCGGGTTTTACCTGATCTTCGACGAGACCGATTCCAACAACGAGGAGGATCGGGTCGTGGGCGCGCTGCGCCTGCCCAGCGGCGTCGGCAAGTACGACATCCCGCTGCTGTTCCAGGACAAGCGCTTCGATTCGGGCGGCTACCTGTATTTCAACCAGCTCGATCCCGAAGGCATCGTCGGCGACAAGTTCTGCGTCAACGGCAAGGTGCAGCCGTATTTTCCGGTCGAGCGGCGCAAGTACCGCTTCCGCATGCTCAACGGCTCGGTCGCTGCGCTTCTACGAGTTCTACCTCGTGTACAACGGGCCGGACCAGCCCTTCCACCAGATCGGCAACGACGGCAACCTGCTGCCGGCGCCGGTGCTGACGACCAAGGTGCGCCTCGGGGTGGCCGAGCGGGCCGACGTGGTCATCGATTTCGCGAACTACCCGCTGGGCAGCAAGCTCTACATCGTCAACAAGCTCGAACACCTCGACGGGCGCGGGCCGACCGGGCGCATCCTCAATCCCGGCACCCAGATCATGCGCATCGACGTCGACCGCGAACCGGCCATGCCCGACACGAGCTGCCTGCCGGCCGTGCTGCGCGAGCTGCCGCCGATCGACCTCAAGAAGTCGCGGCCCGAGCGGCGCTGGGACTTCGGCCGCCTGAACAATATGTGGACCGTCAACGACAAGCTGTTCGACGAAACCAAGCCGGCGGCCCAGATCAAGCGCGGCGTCGAGGAGATCTGGGAGCTGCGCGGCAAGGGCGGCTGGACCCATCCGGTGCACATCCACTTCGAGGAAATGCGCATCCTGTCGCGCAACGGCAAGGCGCCGCTGCCGCACGAGGCCGGGCGCAAGGACGTGTTCGTGCTCAGACCCGGCGAAGAACCGTGCGCGTCCTGGTGTGCTTCCGCGACTTCGTCGGCAAGTACGTCATGCATTGCCATAACACGATCCACGAGGATCACCACATGATGGTGCGCTTCGATGTCGTTGAATAAGAATCCGAACCCATCACGAACATCAGGGAGGAAATCATGAAATCGCGCAGGGCTTTCCTGGCGGCCGCGGCCGCCACACCACTTTTGTACCCGGTCGTCAGGCATGCCTATACGCAGACCCGACGCGCACGCCGACGCCGCTGCCGGTCGATGACGGCCGCCACCTGCCGAACGTGGCGCTGGAAACCCACGACGGCCGGCAAGTGCGTTTCTACGACGACCTGGTCAAGGACCGCCTGGTCGTCATCAACATGATGTACGCGAACTGCACCAACCTGTGCCCGCCGAACACGGCCAACTTGCTGCGGGTGCAGGAGGCCTTGCAGGACCACGTCGGCAAGGACGTGTTCATGTATTCGCTCACGCTGCAGCCGGCGATCGACAAGCCGCTCGATTTGCGCCGCTACATGGACAAGTTCGACATCAAGCCGGGCTGGACCTTCCTCACCGGCGAGCCGGCCCACGTCGAGCTGCTGCGCCGCAGGCTGGGCTTCTACACGCTCGACGCCGCCGCCGATGCCGACCTCAAGCAGCACACCGGCATGCTGCGCATCGGCCACGATGCGCGCGACCGCTGGTCGATGATCCCGGCGCTGGCGACGCCGCGCCAGATCGTCAATTCGATATCGGGCTATCTGTAAGGAGATCGAACATGCTCTCTCGACTCGCCGGCATTTAAGGTTTCATCATCCTTATGATCGTTCGCGCCGTTTGCCGCGGCAGATCTGTATCGTGTCGGGCCGGTCGATCCCGCAAACGGCTACCCGCGCTGGTATCAGGATTCGACCGGCCTCGCGCTCAACCTGTGCGTCCCGAATGCTGCGGAATTATCGTCGGGAAGCTGCTTGATCTTCGCTGCGGATTTACCGAATCCGTCGCAGCCGGTACGCTTTCCGGACAATTTCCTGGACGAGCATTTCTGGTACAACCTGAATACCTCGGTATCGACGGCCTCGGGGAAGGCAAAGCTGGTGATCGGCCTGGAAGGGGCCTTTCTCCGGCCCGGTCGCGGCAGGCACCCAGATCAGCTTTGGCCGGGTCAGGATCGTCATCGATGTGCCGCCGCCCGGGGGCACCTACACCGTCACGCATCCCTACGGCGTCGAGACGTTTCCCGATGTGGCGCCAGGGCCGCGCGCGATTGCGTTCACCGAGGATATCGGCATTAACTGTCCGGTTGGGGATTTTACTTGTGCATTGAGCAGCCGGGTCGGCCCATTTCTGCGTGCTTCGGCCACACCGGGCGGCGCCGCCTTGCCGCCCATCGTACTCGCTGGCGGCAACGCTTACCTGGCCGATCCGGCCATCCCGACGTCGATCACGGGAAGTCCTTTTCCCAACAATAACGTCTTCAAGATCGAAGGCCCGAACGTGGGCGGGCCCGGGATCAACCTTGTCCAGACCACGCTGTTCAACCTGATGGGGCGCGTCCACACGATTCCCATCCCAAGCGTGACAGTGATCGATCGTGCGACGTATTCGCGCGATGCCGACGGTGCGAAGATCGATTTGTTTGCGCAGACGCTGCCCAGCATGGGTTCCGCCCCGCCAAACCTGTCGTTTGCCGGCACCAACCTGCCGCCGACGCTGATGAAGGGGAGTGCGAATGGAAGGAATTTCTACGGGCAGGCAAGGCTGGCGCAAGCCGATTCGCTGCCGGCGTCGATCCTGGTAACCAACAACGGCGATGCGCCCCCTTCGAAATTCGAAGCGAACCTGGTCGACGAAGTGCGCGTAAGCCAGGCCGATTACGATGCGCAGTCCCAGGTACTGACGATATCGGCCGCGTCCAGTGATGCACTGATGAATCCTGCACTGGCGGCTGACGGCTTCGGCCTGCTTGTTGGCGGAACCCGGAGCATCCAGGGTGTCGCTGTGCCGCCGCCCTTCGTGCGCGTTGTGTCCGCTGCTGGTGGACGCAGCAGGATGCAGGTATCGACCACCCGGCTGGCCGTCGCCGCATCCGCAAGCGCGCAGAACGATATAGCGGGGACCTCGGAGAACCGGGCCGTCGTCATCGACGTGCGCAGAACGACACCGATGCCGCAGCGTTGACCGTCAAGTGCTGGGCGCGCCAGGCCATGGCAGCGCGACAGTCGACGCTGACGGGCTGGTGACCTATGTGCCTGCCCAAAACTTCTTCGGGACGGACATGTTCACCTATGTCCTGAGTGGACAGGGCGGCGCCAGTGATTCCAACATCGCGACGGTCAGCATCGATGTCGCGATGGTCGCCATCAAGCCGCAGGCCATAGGTGATACGGCAAGCGTCACGCTTGCTACGCCGCCGCCGACGGTGGTCATCAATGTGCTTGCCAATGACAGCGCCGTCAACGGCACGCTCGATCCGGCGTCGGTGAAGATCGAACAGCAACCGGCCTCTGGCAGTGCCGTCGTCGACCTGGCAACAGGGAAAATCGCATTTACTCCGCAGGCTGTGGGGACCGCGGTGTTTTCGTACACGGTGCGCGACAGCTTCAACACGGTATCCGACCCGGCCACCGTTTCAGTTGCCGTTGCCGCCAGTGCAAGCGGCCCCGGGCCTGCGCCCACCGGCACGATTGCGCTAACCAAGGCAAGCGCTTCCACGACGACTGCGAAGGGTGTAACGACAACGAAATGGGTGGTCGAAGGCACGGCGTCGCGCCTATCCACCGCCCAGGCCGTGAGCGTTTCAATCTTCATTGGGGCAAGCGCAACCGGGACACCGCTCGGATCAGCACCGGTCGATGCCGCCGGGACCTGGCGCCTCGTGCTCGAGTCACCACGGGGGCCTGACGCGACGCGGACGGTCAGCGTCAAATCCAGTACTGGCGCAGTGCAGCAGGGATTCGCCATCAGATAAAAAAGCAACTTTTTTCAGGGAGAGAACAGATGGAAGCATCGGACGAGGCGACAAAAAAAACAGGCGCTGGCTGGTCACCGCAGGCCTTGTGGCAGCAGGCACCGCTGTGCTGGCGCGCAACAAGGATGCGGACGATGATGATGATCGTGCTGCGCCGGCGCCGGCGCCGGCGCCGGCTGGGGCCGCCGGTGGGGCCGCAGCTGCAGCTGGTACAAGCGCCACTGTGGTTAAGGCCGCGGCGACACCTTCGCGCGGCGACTTCAAGATCGAAAACGTCGGCCGGGCGCCGTATACGACGCCCTTCGTCGTGCCGCTGCCGATGCCGGTGATTAAGGAGCCGGTCAGCGGGCTGAGTCCGGAACCGGGGCCGATGGCAGGCGAAGGCGAGGCAGGGAGGATGCCGCACCAGGCCTGGGACCGATGCCCGCCGCAAAAATTCTATTACATGAAAGTCGAGGAAAAGGATCACGAATTCCACCCGGAACTGCCGAAGCAGAAGATCTGGGGCTATGACGGCATCGTGCCCCGGCCCCTGCTTCGTGGCGAAGTATGGCGAACCGATCCTGGTGCGCGTCGAGAATGCGCTGCCGCCCAACCATGTCGGCTTCGGCACGCCGGAAATCTCGACCCACCTGCACAACGGCCACACGCCTTCGGAAAGCGATGGCTTCCCGGGCGACTACTACAGCGAAAGCAAGTGCGGCTCGACCCTGTCGCGGCCCGGCAAGTACAAGGATCACCACTACCCGAACGTCTGCTCGAACTTCGACGGCTATCCCGCCACCTACGGCAACCGCATGATGGCGCTGGGCACCCTCTGGTACCACGATCACCGGATGGAATTTACGGCGCCCGAACGTCTACCGCGGCCTGGCCGGGTTCTACCTGCTTTTCGACGAAACGGACTCGTGCGACGAATACGACAAGAACGAAGGCGCGCTGTGCCTGCCGGCCGGGGTCGGCAAGTACGACATCCCTCTGGTATTCCAGGACAAGCGTTTCGACTCCGGCGGTTATTTGTATTTCGACCAGCTCGATCCGGAAGGCATGGTAGGCGACAAGTTCTGCGTGAACGGCAAGATCCAGCCCTTCTTCTCGGTCGAACAGCGCAAGTACCGCTTCCGCATGCTGAACGGCTCCTCCTTGCGTTTCTACGAGTTCTATCTCGTCTATAACGGCGTCGACCAGGAGTTCCACCAGATCGGCAACGACGGCAACCTGCTGCCGTGGCCGGTGAAGACGACCAAATTGCGTCTCGGCGTGGCCGAGCGGGGCGACCTGATCGTCGATTTTTCGAGCTACCCGCTGGGCAGCAAACTCTACATCGTGAACAAGCTCGAACACCTCGACGGGCGCGGGCCGACCGGGCGCATCCTCAATCCAGGCACCCAGATCATGCGCATCGACGTCGACCGTGCGCCGAGCAGCCCCGACCACAGCAAGTTGCCGAACGTGCTGCGTGCGTTGCCGCCGATCGACCTCAAGAAGTCACGACCCGAGCGGCGCTGGGACTTCGGGCGCCTGAACAATATGTGGACGGTCAACGACCAACTGTTCGACGAGACCAAGCCGGCCGCCGTGATCAAGCGCGGCGTCGAGGAAATCTGGACGCTGCGCGGCAAGGGCAGCTGGAGCCATCCGGTACACATCCACTTCGAGGAGATGCGCATCCTCTCGCGCAACGGCAAGCCACCGCCGCCGCACGAGGCCGGACGCAAGGACGTGTTCGTGCTCAGCCCGGGCGAGGAAGTGCGGATCCTGGTGTGCTTCCGCGACTTCGTCGGCAAGTACGTCATGCACTGCCATAACACGGTTCACGAAGACCACCACATGATGGTGCGCTTCGACGTGGTGCCGTAAGCCTTTGATAATAACAACCGAGGAATGGAGACTGATACATGCTGACACACCGTTCTTTCCTGGCCTTCGCCGCGGCTGCGCAACTGCTCAGCCCGGTCGCCCGGGCCATGCAGTTGCGCGACGGCCGGCCGACTGCACAGCGCCTTCCCAAGGTGAACTTGCAAACCCATGCGGGGCGCGACGTTTACTTTTGCAACGATCCGATGTCGGGACGGCTGGCGATCCTGAACCTGCAATACGCCGACACCGACAGACTGTGCCTGCCGCCGGCCCGGCGCTCGCCCGGCGGGGGAGAAGACCAGGCCTACCTGTATTCCTTGACCCTGCAGCCTTCGGTCGACAACCAGGTCGCGTTGCGGCGCTATATGGAGCGCTACGGCACGGCGGCGCGTGGCCCGGCCTGGACGGGGTGCCGCAGGAGAGCGAGTTGGTGCGGCTCAGGCTGGGATGTACAGCGGCGGGTAATAAAAAAGCCGCCCGCAGGCGGCTTCCGATGAAGCGATGCGCTTACTGCCCGCGCTTGGCCCGCGCCTTCGCCGCAATCCGCATGCGCAGCGCATTGAGCTTGATGAAGCCGCCGGCATCGGCCTGGTTGTAGGCGCCGCCGTCTTCGTCGAACGTCGCGATGTTCATGTCGAACAGCGAATCGGTCTTCGAATCGCGCGAGACGACGATCACGTTGCCCTTGTAGAGCTTCACGCGCACCCAGCCGTTGACGGTGGCCTGGGTGTGGTCGATCAGCGTCTGCAGCGCGACGCGTTCCGGCGCCCACCAGTAGCCGTTATAAATCAGGCTGGCGTAGCGCGGCATCAGGTCGTCCTTCAGGTGCGCCACTTCGCGGTCCAGCGTGATCGATTCGATCGCGCGGTGGGCGCGCAGCATGATGGTGCCGCCCGGGGTCTCGTAGCAGCCGCGCGACTTCATGCCGACGTAGCGGTTCTCCACCAGGTCCAGGCGGCCGATGCCGTGCTTGCCCCCTAAGCGATTCAGTTCGGTCAGCACTTCGGCCGGCGACATGCGCTTGCCGTTCAGGGCGACGATGTCGCCGCGCTCGTATTCGATGTCGAGGTATTCGGCTTCGTCCGGCGCCGCTTCCGGCGACACGGTCCAGCGCCACATCGATTCCTCGGCTTCGGCGCTCGGGTTTTCCAGGTGCCGGCCTTCGAAGGAGATGTGCAGCAGGTTGGCGTCCATCGAGTAGGGCGCGCCGCCGTTCTTGTGCTTCATGTCGACCGCGATGCCCGCGTCTTCCGCGTACTTCAGCAGCTTTTCGCGCGACAGCAGGTCCCATTCGCGCCATGGGGCGATGATCTTCACGTCCGGTTTCAGCGCATAGGCGCCCAGTTCGAAGCGCACCTGGTCGTTGCCCTTGCCGGTCGCGCCATGCGAGACGGCGTCGGCGCCGGTTTCGTTGGCGATCTCGATCAGGCGTTTCGCGATCAGCGGACGCGCGATCGAGGTGCCGAGCAGGTATTCGCCTTCGTAGACGGTGTTCGCGCGGAACATCGGGAACACGAAGTCGCGCGTGAATTCTTCGCGCACGTCGTCGATGTAGATGTTTTCAGGCTTGATGCCGAACTTGATCGCTTTCGCGCGCGCCGGCTCGAGTTCTTCGCCCTGGCCGAGGTCGGCGGTGAAGGTGACGATCTCGCAGCCGTAATTGTCTTGCAGCCATTTCAGGATGACGGAGGTGTCGAGGCCGCCGGAGTAGGCGAGAACTACTTTTTTGATGTCGCTCATGGAGGTTCCAGTGTGGAGGGAGGTGGGGTCGGGATGGTCAGCTGGCCCGGGAGGGACCAACGATCAAACAAGGGTTGGTATTAAAAAAGTCAGGCTGGCTCGTGGCAAACGGCTTCGATGTTGTGGCCATCGGGGTCGAGCACGAAGGCGCCATAATAATCCGGGTGGTAGTGCGCACGCACGCCGGGTGCGCCGTTGTCGCGGCCGCCGGCGGCGATCGCCGCATGGAAGAAGGCGTCGACCTGGGTGCGGTTGGCAACCCGGAACGCCACGTGCAGCGGCGGATGGTTCACCGGCCGCTGTCCGGTGGCGCCGGAAATCCAGAAGTCGGGTTTCGGCGGCTCGCCGAAGCCGATCACGTCGGTGCTGCCGGTGACCGCGGCCGGAATCTCGGCCAGCACCTGGTAGCCGATCGGCGCCAGCGCGGCGGCATAGAACATGCGGCTGCGGGCGACGTCGGACACGATGACGCCGGTGTGGTCGATCACGATTGACCCTCGATGCGGCCCAGCAGCAGGTATTCGATCAGCGCTTTCTGCACGTGCAGGCGGTTCTCGGCTTCGTCCCAGACCACCGATTGCGGGCCGTCGATGACCTCGGCCGCGACTTCCTCGCCGCGGTGCGCCGGCAGGCAGTGCATGAAGAGGGCGTCGGGCGTGGCGCGCGCCATCTTGGCGCTGTCGACGATGAAGCCGTCGAAGGCCTTCAGGCGCTCGGCGTTTTCCTTCTCGAAGCCCATGCTGGTCCAGACGTCGGTGTTGATCAGGTGCGCGCCTTCGCAGGCGTCCGACGGGTTCTCGAAGTGGGTGTAGCGGGTGGTCGAGACCAGCGCCGGATCCAGGTCGTAGCCCTTCGGGGTCGAGATGTTCAGGTGGAAGCCGAACACTTCGGCCGCCTGCAGCCAGGAGTACAGCATGTTGTTGGCGTCGCCGATCCAGGCCACCGTCTTGCCGACGATCGAGCCGCGGTGTTCGTAGAAGGTGAAGATATCGGCCAGCACCTGGCACGGATGGTGTTCGTTGGTCAGGCCGTTGATCACCGGGACGCGCGAATTGGCGGCGAAGCGCTCGATGATGTCCTGGCCGAAGGTGCGCACCATGATGATGTCGCACATGCGGCTCATCACCTGGCCGGCGTCTTCGACCGGCTCGCCGCGTCCCAGCTGGCTGTCGCGCGTGTTCAGGTAGATCGCGGCGCCGCCCAGCTGGTGCATGCCGGCCTCAAAACTCAGGCGAGTGCGCGTCGAACTCTTCTCGAACACCATCACCAGCGTGCGGTCGACCAGCGGGTGGTACACCTCGTAGGCCTTGAACTTGCGCTTGATGACCTTGGCGCGCTCGATCACGTATTCGAATTCGTCGAGCGAGAAGTCGGAGAACTGCAGGAAGTGCTTGATCGGGTTGGAGCCTGGCATATCGTTTCGCGGAGGAAGGTATCCCTCCGATTATAGTGGTTTTCAAGGCTGGGGTCAGGTCTGACATTCGGACACGGGCTCAAGCGTTGCAGCCATCGCAGCCCAACAACTGCAGAGCCCGTGTCCAAATGTCAGACCTGACCCCAGCTGTTTTAATACAGCGTCTGCGCCGATTCGTGCAGCAATTGGCCGTACAGTTCGTGGCGGTGGCGTGCGATCTTGCCTTCGGCCAGCGGCGGTCAGCACGGCGCACTGCGGCTCGGCCAGGTGGCGGCAGTTGTAGTACTTGCAGCCGCCCAGATACGGCTTGAACTCGACGAAGGCGCGCTCCAGCATGCCTTCGCTCAGGTGGTACAGGCCGAATTCCTGGAAGCCGGGCGAGTCGATGATCGCGCTGCCGTCCGGCAGCCAGTACAGGCGCGTGAAGGTCGTCGTGTGCTTGCCGGTGTCGAGCGCGGCCGAGATTTCGCGCACGGCGATGTCGGCGTCCGGCACCAGCAGGTTGATCAGCGAGGACTTGCCCATGCCCGACTGGCCGATGAAGATCGACGACTGGCCGGCCAGCAGCGGGCGCAGCACCTCGAGCGCGTGCTCGGGATTGGCGCGCGCCGAGACTTCGTGCACCGGGTAGCCGAGCGCGCCGTACACGCCGGCCCGTTCGCGCGCGCGCGGCAGCAGCTCGAGCGACGTCGGTTTTATTCAGGATCAGGTGGGCTTCGATGCCGGCCGCTTCGGCCGCCACCAGCGAGCGCGAGACCAGGTCGTCGGCGAAGCCCGGTTCGGTCGCGACCACGATGAACAGGCGCGAGATGTTCGCCGCCAGCAGCTTCGATTTGTACTGGTCCGAGCGGTAGAGCAGGGTGGTGCGCTCGGCGATCTTTTCGATCACGGCCTGGTTGTCCGAGGTTTTCACCAGGTGCACCACGTCGCCGACGGCGACATTCGTCTTCTTGCCGCGGGTGACGCACTGGAGTTTTTCGCCGTTCGCATCGGCCAGGTAATGGCGCCCGTGCGCCGCAATGATGGTGCCGCTCAGGTCCGGCTGCTTGCTCATGCGCTTGTCCGTTCTTCGTAGATTGCGTCGGCTTTCGCAGCGCAGATGATGTCGTTCAGCGAGACCGCATGGCCCGCCGAATGGGTGGTGTAGGCGACGACGCAGTGGCGATAGCGCACGGTCAGGTCGGGGTGGTGGTTCTCGGCGTGGATCATCCAGGCCAGCGCATTCACGAACTCGATGGTCTCGTGGTAGTCCCTGAATTCGTAGGAGCGCACGATGTGGTTGCCGTCGATGCTGCCACGCCGGGCACCTGCGCCAGCAAGACGCGCCAGCTCGGCCGGCGTCCAGCGCTGGCGCGCCATGCGTGCAATGCCGTTCGCGCAAACTCATGCTTGCGCCCCGTTCAGATGCGCGATCCGCACCGAGGCCGGCGGATGCGAATCGTAAAAAGCCGAGTGCAGCGGATCGGGCGTCAGCGTCGAGGCATTGTCCTCGTACATTTTGACCAGGGCCGAGACCAGGTCGCGCGCATCGCTGTGCTTCGCCGCGAAGGCGTCGGCCTCGAACTCGTGCTTGCGCGAGGTGATCGCGTTCAAGCGGCCCGAAGCACGAAGGTGAAGATCGGCAGCACCAGCATGAACAGCAGCAGGGCCATGGCGTCGTTCGGCGCCTGCAGCATGCGGCGTCACGCCCAGGCCCGTGTAGAACCAGCTCTGCTCTTTCAGGTAGCCGAGCAGCGCGAGGAAGGCCAGCGAGAGCGCGAACATGACGACGATGCGCTTGACGATGTGGCGCAGCTTGAAGTGGCCCAGTTCGTGCGCCAGCACCGCTTCGATCTCGTGCGGCGCCAGGCGCTCGATCAGGGTGTCGAAGAAGACGATGCGCTTGGCCGCGCCGAAGCCCGAGAAATAGGCGTTGCCGTGCGCGCTGCGGCGGCTGCCGTCCATCACGAACAGGCCTTTCGAGGCGAAGCCGACGCGCGTCATCAGGCCTTCGATGCGGCTGTTCAAGGCTGTCGTCGGCGAGCGGCGTGAACTTGTTGAACAGCGGCGCGATCACGCTCGGGTACAGCACCATCATCAGCAACTGGAAACCGCTCCAGACCAGCCAGGTCCAGAACCACCACAGCGCGCCGGTCGATTCCATCAGCTTGAGCACGACCCACAGCAGCGGCAGGCCGATCACCGCGCCGACCAGCGCGCCCTTGATGCCGTCGGCGATCCACAGCTTGACGCTCATCTTGTTGAAACCGAAGCGCTCTTCCAGCACGAACTGGCGGTAATATTCGAAAGGCAGATCGAGCACGCTCGCGACCACGGCGAAGGCGGCCACCAGCAGCAGCTGGTGCAGCATGCCCGGACCGCTCACCTGCAGCAGCGCGTTCGAGAGCGCCTGCAGGCCGCCGAGCAAGGTGAAGCCGACCAGCACCAGGCCGCCCCAGAGCAGGGAGGCGATGCCGAAACGGGTTTTCGCGACCGTGTAGTCGGCCGCTTTCTGGTGCGTGTCGAGCGACACTTTCGGCGCGAATTCGGCGGGCACCTGGCCGCGGTGGCGCAGCACGTGGCGGATCTGGCGATTCGCCAGCCAGAAGCGCAGGCCGAGCGTGAGCACGAAGAAAACGACGAACAAAACCGAAAACGCGAGTGAAGACATTCTGTGCCTGTGAGAAAATGCAGGATTGATTAGGCGAAGAGAGAATTATGTCACACCCCACCAATTCCGCAGTGCCCCGCCCCGGCCCAGCGTCCCAACGACATGAACCTGGTCTGGGTCGACATGGAAATGACCGGCCTCGACCCGGACACCGACCGCATCATCGAGATCGCCGTCGTCGTCACCGACATGCACCTGAACGTGCTGGCCGAAGGCCCGGTGTTCGCGATCCACCAGTCCGACGAAACGCTCGACAAGATGGACAACTGGAACAAGGGCACCCACGGCAAGTCGGGCCTGATCGACCGCGTGAAAGCCTCGACCGTCACCGAAGCCGATGCCGAAGTCGCGCTGATCGCCTTCCTGAAGAATTTCGTCCCGGCCAACAAGTCGCCGATGTGCGGCAACACCATCTGCCAGGACCGCCGCTTCATGGCGCGCGGCATGCCGAAGCTGGAAGCCTTCTTCCACTACCGCAACCTGGACGTGTCGACGCTGAAGGAACTGTGCCGCCGCTGGAAGCCGGAACTGGCGTCCGGGTTTCAAGAAGCACCAGAAGCACACGGCGCTGGCCGACATCATCGAATCGGTCGAAGAGCTGAAGTACTACCGCGAGCATTTCATCAAGTTGTAATGCGCACAATGTAATTTGGACGATCGGGTAATGCGCCGGGGCAAGCTGTGCTCCGGCGCACGCCTGACTGTGGGACAATCCGGCATGCCCGGATTTTTCCCCAACGACCCCGCGTTTCCGCTGACCGGCGTGCGCGCGCTGCTTGCCGCCCACGACTGGCGCGCGCATCCGCTCGGCCATCCCGACACCTGGCCGCCCGAACTGGCGACCGCCGTGCGGCATGGCGCTCGATTCCGCCTTCCCGATGTTCGTGGCCTGGGGGCCGGACCTGCGCTTCCTCTACAACGACGCCTATGCCGCGCTGATCGGCGACAAGCATCCGGCGGCGCTGGCCGAGCCCTTCCAGCAGGTGTGGGCCGAGATCTGGACCGAGCTGCGTGCCGATCATCGACACGGCGCTGTCGGGCAAATCCGGCGTTCTACGAGGACTTGCCGCTGACCGTGCAGCGGCAGCGGCTATCCCGAGCAGGCGCTATTTCACCTTTTCCTATTCGCCGCTGCAGGACGGCGCGGGCCAGCGTCGCCGGCATGTACTGCACCGCGATCGAAACGACGCGCCCGCGTCCAGGCCGAGCGGCGCGCCGCGCTCGAACTGAAACTCTCGGACGCCTTGCGCCCGCTCGAGTTCGCCCGACGAGGTGCTGGCCATGGCCGGCGCCCTGCTGGGCGAGGAACTGGGCCTGACCCGCGCCATCTATGCCGAGGTGGACGACGCCGCCGGCACCTTCACCGTGCCGCACCAGTGGGTCGCCGGCGGCACCGCCACGCTGTCGCGCGCCGTGTTCGCCTTCGACGAATTCGGGCCCGACGCTCGCCGCGCTCGCTGCGCGCCGGCGAAACCCTCGTCATCGACGACGTCGACTACCGATCCGCGCTGCGTCGACTTCCGCGCGCGCTACGGCGAAGAACGGATCGGCGCCGCGCTGGCCGTGCCGCTGGTGCGCGACGGCCGCCTGACGGCCTTCCTGAGCCTGCACCACGCGCAGGCCTGGCACTGGACGCCGAGGCCGAAATCCGCTTCACGCGCGAGACCGCCGAACGCACCTGGGCGGCGCTCGAAACGGCGCGCGCCCAGGCCGCGCTGCGCGCCGAGCGCGACCGCAGCCAGCTATATCTTCGACACCATCGTCGAGGGCTTTGCGCTGATGGCGCCGCGACTGGACCATCATGCGGCATGAATGCCGAAGGCCTGCGCATCTGCAACAAGACGGCCGACGAGGTCATCGGGCGCAACCATTGGGACGCTGTTCCCGGAAGTGATCGACACCGAAGCCGGCGACATGCTGCACCGCGGCGATGGAGCAGCGCGAGGCCGGCGCGGTCGAATACCGCCTGCCCGAGATCGACGGGCGCCGCGGCTGGAACGAGGTCCGCGCCTTCCCGACCCAGGACGGCGGCATCGCGGTCTTCTTCCGCGAGATCACCGACCGCAAGCTGGCCGAGGAAGAGCCTGAAGGAGGCCGACCAGCGCAAGGACGAATTCCTGGCCATGCTGGCGCACGAGCTGCGCAACCCGCTGGCGCCGATCAGCGCGGCGGCCATGCTGCTCGACATGGGCGCGCTCAACGAAACCCGGGTGCGCCAGAGCAGCGCCATCATCGGGCGCCAGGTGCGCCACATGACGCGCCTGGTGGACGACCTGCTGGACGTCTCGCGCGTCACGCGCGGGCTGATCGAACTCGATCGCACCACGCTCGACGTGCGCACGATCATCGACGAGGCCGTCGAGCAGGTGCGTCCGCAACTGATGGCGCGGCGCCAGCGCCTGACGCTGCACCTGCCGGCCGTGGCGCTGGTGGTCGAGGGCGACCGCGCGCGCCTGGTGCAGGTGATGGCCAACCTGCTCGGGCAACGCGGTCAAGTACTCGCCCGAGGAAGGCGCGATCGACGTCGGCGCCCAGGCGTCGACGGCGCCAGCCTGGTGCTGGTGGTGAAGGACGACGGCATCGGCATGGAGCGCGAACTGACGGAGCGCGCGTTCGACCTGTTCACCCAGGCCAAGCGCAGCTCGGACCGCTCGCAGGGCGGCCTGGGCCTGGGCCTGGCGCTGGTGCGCAACCTGGTCGAGCTGCACGGCGGCACGGTCAGCCTGCGCAAGCGCCGGCCTGGGGCAGGGCAGCAGCTTCACGGTGACGCTGCCGCTGGCGCACTGTCCGGCGGCGCAGGCGCCGCAGGCGCGACGGCGCCCGCGCATGGCGGCGAGCGACTGACGCTGCTGGTGGTGGACGACAATGTCGACGCCGCCACCACGCTGGCGATGCTGCTCGAAGCGCTCGGCCACGAGGTCTTCATCGAACACGAGTCGCTGCGCGCGATCGAACTGGCGCGCAGCGCCCGGCCCGACGCCTGCCTGCTCGACATCGGCCTGCCCGACATCGACGGCATCGAACTGGCGCGGCGCCTGCGCGCCCAGCCGGAAACGGCGCACAGCGTGCTGATCGCCATCTCCGGCTACGGCCAGGACCACGACCGCACGACAGGCGATCGAGGCCGGCTTCGCGCACCACCTGGTCAAGCCGGTCGAGATCGAGCGGCTGGCGCAGCTGCTGGCGACCGTGCGCCCGGCGGCCGCGCCGCTTAGCGCATCTGGGTGTAATTCACCGGAATGAAGCGGTAGCCCTTGCCCTCGGTGCGCAGGTAGCCCAGGCCCGGGAAGGGCAGGTGGGCGCCGCCGATCAGGGCGCCGTCCTTCGCCGCCGCGTCGAACAGCTTCTTGCGCGCGGCGGCCGCCGCCTTCTGGTCGCTGTCGAAGGCGACCGTCACCGCCGGCTCGTCGAACTGCACCGCCGCCACGTGGATCAGGTCGCCGATCGCGACCATCTTCTTGCCGCCGCTCTCGATCACATAGGTGGTGTGGCCCGGCGTGTGGCCGTGACCGGCCTGGGCGCGCACACCCGGCACCAGGGCGGCGTCGCCGTCGAAGGGCTTGAATTTGCCGGCTTTGACATACGGATCGAGCGCGGCCTGGGCGTTCTTGAAGTTGTCCTTGCCGTCGGCCGGGGCCTTGTCCATTTTTTCCTTGCTCAGCCAGTGGTCCGCTTCCGTTTTCGACGCGCGCACCACGGCGTTCGGGAAGGCCGGCTTCGACTGCGCGACGAGGCCGCCCAGGTGGTCGCTGTGCATGTGGGTCAGGTAGATCTCGTCGACCTGTTCCGGCGTATAGCCGGCCGCCTTCAGGTTCGCCTGGATCTTGCCCAGGGTCGGCCCGAAGAACACGCCGGCGCCGGTATCGATCAGGATGAGTTTGCTGCCGGTGTTGACCAGGTAGGCGTTGTCGGAGGTTTCGAGCGGCGCCTTCAGGTGGGCCTTGGCGAGCGTGGCAGTGGTCTTGTCGGCCTTTTGCTGGAGGAGTTTATCGACCGGCAGGTCGACCGTGCCGTCGGACAGCGGCGTGATTTCGAAGTCGCCCAGCATCATGCGGAAATAGCCGGGCGCCGGGGTTTTCGCCATCGGCGCGGCGGCAAAGGCGGGGGCGGCGGCCAGCATGGCGGCGGCCAGGACGATGTGTTTCATGGGGGCTCCGGAAGGATAGGATGGTCGAAATGACAAGGTGACATATCGTACACCACCGGCGCAGGGCAGAGGCTTCGCCCGTGCCGGTGGCGTCGCGTCAAACGATTACTTCTTCGCCGCAAACGCCTTCTTCAGCGCATCGGCCGCGAACTGCTCCGCTTCCTTCGCCTTCGGCACCACCGCGCCCATGCCGAAGAACTCGTGCGCCACGCCCTTGTATTCCTTGTAGCTGACCGTCACGCCATCCTTCTTGAGCTTGTCCGCGTAGGCCTTGCCCTCGGACAGCAGCGGATCGATCTCGGCCGCGATGATGGTCGCCGGCGGCAAGCCCTTGAGCGAGGCGGCCTTCATCGGCAGCGCGTACGGGCTCTTCGGGTCGCCACCGTAGTGCTTGAAGAACCAGCCCATCATCGCCTTGTTGAGCGGCTTGGCGTTTTCGTTGGTCTTGTACGAAGGCGTGTTCATGTCGTCGTTCACGACCGGGTACACCAGCAGCTGGTGCAGCGGCAGCGCGACTTTTTTATCGCGCGCCATCATCGAGACCACGGTCGCCAGGTTGCCGCCCGCGCTCTCGCCGCCGACCGCCACGCGCGTCGGGTCGCCGTTGATTTCCTTGGCATGCTCGAGCACCCACTGGTAGGCGGTGAAGGCGTCGTTCGGCGCGGCCGGGAACTTGTGTTCCGGTGCGCGGCGGTAGTCGACCGCGACCATGATCGCATTCGCCATCTTGGCCAATGCACGCGGGCTGGCCTCATACACCTTGGTGTCGGCGATCACGAAACCGCCGCCGTGGTAGTACATCATCACCGGGAACGGGCCCTTGCCTTCAGGCGTGAAGATATGGATCGGGAAGCTGGCGTCGCCGCTGCCGATGGTCTTGGTCGTCATCGTCACGCCTGGTTCCGGCGCGGTCGATTTCTTCATGTCGGTCAGGACCTTCATCACCGCGTCGGCCGGCGTCGGCTGCTTGCGCGCTTCTTCCGGGCTCAAGGTCTCGAGCGGTTTCGGGTTCAGCGAAGCATGGGCGTCGAGCACCTTCTGCATGGCGGCGTCGGCTTTCGGCGGCGTGGCGGCGGCCTGGGCAAAGGCGCTGGTGGCGAGCAGGGCGGCGCCGGCGAGCAGCGTGAGTGGCAGTGTTTTCTTCATGAAGGCTCCTTTTTTGTTGAATTTGACATCACGCGGCGCGATGTGCCGCTGGTGATCACGTCCGCCAGCGTCGCAGAAGCGGACTGCTACCGTCCGTGCGCGAACGCGCATTTGACGGATTTGATGAACGCGGGCGGCGCTCCTGCGGCGCAGTCGCCCGTTTGTGGTGTAATTGCGCTCTTTGCTTTTTCCAGCTCCATGCGCGCCACATTCAACCAATGGCTGCACGGCTTCCTGCCGCAGCCGCTCCCCACCGGGAAACTCGAACGCCTGCGCGCCGTCATCGGCGCCTGCGCCGGCCTGTTCGTCACCGCGCTCGCCACGCACATGCTGGCGCCGGATCTGGCCGCCTACCTGATCGCCCCGATGGGCGCCTCGGCCGTGCTGCTGTTCTGCGTGCCGAGCAGTCCGCTGGCCCAGCCCTGGGCGGTGGTCGGCGGGAATACCGTCTCGGCGCTGGTCGGCGTCGCCTGCTTCCACCTGGTGCCCGACGTGCTGCTGGCCGCGCCGCTGGCCGGGTGCCTGGCGATCGGCACCATGTTCGCGCTGCGCTGCCTGCATCCGCCGGGCGGCGCCGTGGCCCTCACCACCGTGCTGGGCGGGCATGCCGTGATCGAGGCCGGATGGACCTTCGCGCTGACCCCGGTCGCCGCTCAATTCGCTCCTGATCGTCCTCGCCGCGCTCCTCTACAACAACCTGACCGGACGCCGCTATCCGCACGCCCCGCACGCCGCCGACCGCAACGTGCACGCCACCGGCGACCCGACGCCGAACGCGCGCCTCGGCATCACCGAGGACGACCTGGAAGCGGCCCTGGTGCGCTATGGCGAGGTGCTGGACGTGAGCCGCGACGACTTGCTGGCGATTGTCGACGACGCCCGCCAGCTGGCGCTGCAGCGCCATTTCAAGGAGCGCACCTGCGGCGAACTGATGTCGACCCGGATCGTGTTCGTCTCCCCGCGCGACACGCTCGAGCACGCGCGCGAACTGCTGCTGCGCCACCGCCTGCAGTCGCTGCCGGTGCTGGACGAAGCGCGCCGCCTGCGCGGCGTGCTGGCGCAGGAAGACGTGCTGCGCCAGGTCGGCTGGAGCGCGCGCCTGCGCCAGCTGGTGCCGGGCGCCGCCTTGCGGGTGCAGGACGCGATGCAGCAACGGGTGGTGGCGCTGGGCGTCGACGCGCCGCTGGCGCAGCTGGTGCCGCTGCTGAGCGACCGCGGCTATCACCAGGTGGCGATCACCGGCAAGGATGGGGCGATGGTGGGGCTGGTCAGCCAGTCGGACCTGGTGGCGGCGCTGTGCGAGCAGCGGCTCGACACCGCAGCCTGATACCGGAACGGCGTCAATGCCGGTGCTGCGCCACCTGTGTAAGCAGCGCATTCAGCGCGGCCAGGTCCACCGGCTTGGCGAACAGTTCATCGAAGCCCGCGCCCGCGCGCCTCCTGGCGGTCGCGTTCCTGCGCATAGCCGGTAATCGCAATGAGCACCGCGCCGCGCGTCGCCGGCGCCGCGCGCAGGGCGCGCGCCAGTTCGAAGCCGTCCATCTCGGGCAGGCCGATATCGAGCAGGCAGACGTCGGGAGCGAAGGCCGGCAGCGCGGCCAGCGCCTGCCTGGCCGAATGCGCGATCGTCACTTCGTGTCCGAAGGCTTGCAGGAACATCGACAGCGTCGCCGCCGCATCCTCGTTGTCGTCGACAATGGCGATGCGCAGCTGAGCAGGAGGGCATGCTGCCTGAAGGCGCCGCGGCGCCGGGCGTGCGCGAGGCGTCGCGCGCCGCCGCCGGCAGGCGCACCCGGAAGCTGCTGCCCAGGTCCGGTCCCGCGCTCTCGACATCGATGCTGCCGCCATGCAGCAGCAGCAGGCTCTTGACCAGGGCCAGGCCGATGCCCAGGCCGCCCTGGCTGCGGTCCAGCCCGCGTTTACCCTGCGAGAACAGCTCGAAGGCGTCGGCGATCAGTTCCGGCGTCATGCCGATGCCGTTGTCGCGCACCGTGATCAGGAGGCCCTCGCTGTCGGTCTCCAGCAGCACCTCGATGGCGCCGCCGTTGGGCGTGTATTTGGCGGCGTTGCTGAGCAAATTCGTCATCACCTGCACCAGGCGCTTGCGGTCGCCCAGCACGATGGCGGGGGCGGGCGCCAGCTGCACCAGCAGGCGGTGCTGGTGCTTTTCGACCAGCGGGCGCACCTGTTCGATGGCGTCGGCGATCACGTCCTTGATGTCGAGCTCGGTCGTGGTCAGGTCGACCCGGCCGCGCGTGACGCGCGAGACGTCGAGCAAGTCGTCGATCAGGCCGGTCATGTGCCTGGCCTGGCGCGCGATGATGGCGCTGGTGCGGCGCACCGTGTTGGCGTCGACCGCATGGCTCGACAGGATCGCCGCCGCCGAGGTGATCGGCGCGAGCGGGTTGCGCAGTTCGTGCGCCAGCATGGCGAGGAATTCGTCCTTCTTCTGGTCGGCCTGGCGCAGCGCTTCCTCGGCCTTGACGCGGTCGGTGATGTCCATCTGCGCGACCACCGCGCCGATGATCTCGCCGGCGTCGTTGCGGATCGGCGCGCCCGAGTTGAGCACGATGCGGCGCACGCCGGGATCGTCGAAGGACTCGACCTCGATCACCTGGCGCGGCGCGGCGTCGCCCGCCAGCGCCTGCGCCATCGCCCAGTCGTCCTTGCCCAGCGGCTGGCCGTGGTGCTCGGAGCCGTCGGCCCACCAGCCTTTCCATTCGACGTAGTCGTCGACGTCGGTGCGACATCGGATGGTGCCCCAGATCTTGCGGTTCTCGGCATTCACATGCACCAGCGCGCCGCCGGCGTCGGCCACGATGATGCCGACCGGCACCGCCTGCGAGCAGGGCATCCAGGCGCTGGCGCTCGCGCTCGGCCTGGCCCGCCGATCTCGAGCGCATGGCGCTGGCTCGTCGAGCAAGGCTGCTTCCGTTTCCTTGCGTTCGGTAATGTCGCGGTAGAACACGGCCAGGCCGCCCTCGGCCGGCATGGCGCGGATGTCGAGCCAGTAGCTGCGGCCGTCGGCCAGGACGTATTCCTGCTCGAAATTGACCGGCACGCGCTGCGCCATCGCGTGCCTGTACTGCGGGCCGAAACCAGGTCTTCGGAACCGGGCCAGGCTTCCCAGTGGGTGCGGCCCAGCAGTTCCTCGGCGCTGCGGCGCTCGTGGCGCAGCGCTTCGGTATTAATCTGGAGCAGGCGGAAATCCTGGTCGAGCAGGACGAAGCCTTCGTCCATGCCTTCGAACAGGCGCTGGCAATGGTCGCGCTCGCGCCGCAGCTCGTCCTGGATCAGGTGTTGCTGGGCCACCAGGGTCTGCTGGTCCCGGAGCGCCTTGTGCAGCTCGATCAGGCTCATCACCTGGTGCGCCATGGTGGCGAGCACCGTTTCCTGCTGCGCCGTCAAGCCCGCGGGCCGCGGCGCGGTGTCGAGCACGCACAGGGTGCCCAGCACCAGGCCGTCGGGCGTGGTCAGCAGTTCGCCGGCATAGAAGCGCAGCCCGGGGCCGCCGGTGACCAGCGGATTGCCGGCGAAGCGCTCGTCGAGCCGGGTATCGGGCACGACCATCCGGCCTTGCTGGCAGCAGGGCGAACTTGCAGATCGAGTCGTCGAGCGGCATTTCGCGCGTGCCCAGGCCGATTTCCGACTTGAACCACTGGCGCTCCTCGGCCAGCAGGTTGACCGCGACGATCGGGGCATCGAGCAACTGGCCGACCAGGGCGACGATGTCGTCGAAAGCGCGTTCGGTGGGCGTGTCGAGGATGCCGTAGGCGTCCAGCGCCGCAAGACGCTCGCGTTCGGTGCGGGCAGGGTAGGGCGCGTTCATCGGCGTGGTCTGTTAAAAAAATAGTAAAGTCCGGGGATGATACGCGCATGCGGCCGCGGGCGTGTCGCGCCGCACAAACGAACGCCGGCGGCGGGCGAAAAAAAACCGGGAAGCTCCCGGTTTTTTAGTGGTCCTGCTTACGCTGTTTCCGCGCCGCAGCACTTCTTGAACTTCTTGCCGCTGCCGCAAGGGCAGTCGTCGTTGCGGCCGACCTTCGGCGTCTCGTGGCGCACGGTTTCGACCGCCGCTTTGCGCAGCGGCAACCAGTAGCGGTAGATCGCCGGCAGGTTCGCTTCGATCTCGAGCGCCAGCTGGTGCGCCTTGGCCGGGTCTTCGACCAGCGGCAGTTCCGCTTCCTCGATCTCGTCGGCGCCCAGCAGGTAGAGCGGGCGCATCAGTTCGGCGACTTCGGATTTCCAGATCGGCTCCCACGAACCCGGGCGCAGTTCCATGCCTTCCCAGAAGCCCCAGCACCAGCCTTCGCCGTCGATCAGGGTCTGGCCGTTGTGCTCGTGCTCGCAATACAGCGGCTCGAACTCTTTCGGCGCGACTTCGAAGGTGATCAGCACTTCGTTCATGAAGCGCATGATCAGGTTCAGGATGCGTTCTTCTTCCTTGGCGCTCTTCCACTTCGGGACGGCGCTTTCTTCCTGGCCCCAGACATGGGGCAGCCATTCGGCCGGCATGATGGTTTCCGGGCCGATCGCGATCGCGGTCAGGAAGCCGTGCAGGGTGTCCATCGTCATCGCGTCTTCCGGGCTGCGCTCGGAGAGGAGGAACTGGTCGAGTTCGTCGAATTCTTTTTCGCTGAGGGGCTGTTCGAGTTGCATAGTTGGGCTCTTGTTACGGTGAATGCCGCAGTTTAACGCCTGTCGGCTGCTATGCGTACGAAATAACTTTTGCGCCGTACAATGGCAATATGGATAAAGAGCTTACTTCAGCCGGGGAATCCCCGGCGCACCCGTTTTCAACGCTCGACCCGAGCCGGGTGCTCGACGCCGTCGACAGCGTCGGCCTGCATGGCGACGGCCGCCTGCTGGCCCTGAACAGCTACGAAAACCGGGTCTACCAGGTCGGGCGCGACGAGCAGGAGCCGGTGGTGGTCAAGTTCTACCGGCCGGCGCGCTGGAGCGACGCCGCCATCCTCGAAGAACACGCTTTCGTCGCCGAACTGGTGGAACGCGAAATTCCGGTGGTGCCGGCCATGACCATCGACGGCCGCACGCTGCACGAATTCGACGGCTTCCGTTTCGCCGTCTTCCCGCGCCGCGGCGGACGCGCGCCCGAGCTCGATAACCCGGATACGCTGGAATGGATGGGGCGCTTCATCGGGCGCATCCACGCGGTGGGCGCGGTCAAGCCCTACCTGCTGCGGCCGGAACTCAACCCGCACACCTTCGGGCGCGAGCCCTTCGACTACCTGCGCAAGCACGACTTCATCCCGCGTCGAGCTGCGCACGACCTATGCCAGCGTGGTCGAGCAGGCGCTGGCGGGCGTGGCCCGCTGCTACGAACGCGCCGGGAACGCTGCCGGTCTTGCGCCTGCACGGCGACTGCCATGGCGGCAACGTGCTGTGGACCGGCGACGGCCCGCATTTCGTCGACTTCGACGACAGCCGCATGGGGCCGGCGGTGCAGGATTTATGGATGCTGCTCTCGGGCGAACGCCAGGACATGGTGCGCCAGATGGCCGACGTGCTGGCCGGCTACGAAGACTTCTGCGATTTCGACCCGCGCCAGCTCTACCTGGTCGAAGCCCTGCGCACCCTGCGCCTGATCCATTATGCGGGCTGGCTGGCGATGCGCTGGGACGATCCGGCTTTCCCGGCGGCTTTCCGTGGTTTAACACACAACGCTATTGGCAGGACCGCATCCTCGAGTTGCGCGAGCAGGTGGCGTTGATGGATGAGCCGCCGCTGTGGCCGGTTTGAAAGCACTGAACTGCGGGGGCTTTGCCGCGCAGTTCGGCGTGCCATGATTGCCGGGTTTCGTTGATAATGAACCAGCGCGAATTGCGCGCCTGCACAACGAGAATGATCATGGACCACAGCACCACACGACGATACCGAC
Organism: uncultured beta proteobacterium; assembly: GCA_963729765.1. Taxonomy (GTDB): domain Bacteria; phylum Pseudomonadota; class Gammaproteobacteria; order Burkholderiales; family Burkholderiaceae_D; genus Telluria. Next base: position 99,933 of record CAVSPL010000011.1, read on the forward strand.
TTCACCATCGACATGCCTGCCCTCCGCAGGCCCGGCGCTGCTGCCGCAGCTGCCGCCGGCCGAGCGTGGTGCGGTCAGAAAAAATGGCGATCAAGGAAGCCATCGCGCGCGTGGAAGCCGAGGCCAAGGCGAACGTCGCCGCCGAGAACGCGCGCCCACGCCGAGGCGCGCGCCCGCTCGCTGGCCGAGGAACGCGCGGCGCTCGACGGCGCCGCCGCCGCCGCCGCGCTGGCCAACGCCCAGGCATCGGAAGAAGTCATCGAACTCAATCGCGACCGCCTGGAAACCCTGCGCGCCGCCGCGCTGGCCTCGACCGAGCGCCTGGAAGCGATGCGCCTCGAGACCGCCGAACTGCGCGCCCGCGTGCAGGCCGATACCGAAGGGCGCCTCGCGGTCGAAGCGCGTGCGCGCATCGCCGACGAAGCGCGCCGCCGCGCCAGCGAGCAGATGGAAGCCGAGGCCGCGATGGCCCAGGAAGCCGCGCGCGCCGCCGAAGAATTGCTGGTGCAGACCGAGGAAGCGCGGCGCCAGGCGGCCGAACGCGTCGCCGCCGTGCAGGCCGCGCGCGAAGAGGTGCTGCACAGCGCCAGCGCCGACGCCCGTGTCGCCGTGCTGGCGCGCGAGCGCGAGCGCGCCGAAAAGGCCGCGCGCCAGACCGCCGAAAAACTGGCCGAGGTCGAAGCCGAAGCGCTGGAACTGGCCTTGCAGCGCGAACGCGCCGACCAGGTCGCCCTCTCCGCCGCTTTTGCGCGCGCCACGGCCGAAGCGCGCGCACTGGAAGAAGCGCGCGCCCTGGCCCACGTCGAGCACGAACGCGCATCGATCGCCCAGTCCCAGGCCGATTCCGACGAAAATCGCCGCCGACACCCTGCGCGCGCGCCTGCAGACTGGAAAAGGAATTGCGCGACGCCGCGATCCACCGCGAACGCCTCGAGCAAACCGCCGCCTCCACCGCCGAAGCGCGGCGCGAAGCCGAGGCGCGCATCGCCGTCGCCACCGAAGCGCGCATCGCGGCCGACCGCCAGTTGCGCGAACTGGCCGCTGGCGCGCGCCGAAGCCGAACACGAAGCGGGCGTGCAGGTGGAAGCGCGCCTGCAGGCGGAAGCCGCCGCCTGCGAACACGCACGCGAGCGCGCCGAAGCCGACCGCCTGGCGGCGCAGGCGGCCGAACAGGATGCGCGCGAACAGGAGCGCGCGCGTGCGCTGGCCGAACAGCAGGCCGCGCAGGTCCAGGCGGCGCCGCGATGCACGCGCCCGCGCCGAATGCGGCGCAGGAGGCCGAACAGGCGCTGGCCAGCGAGGCGCTCGAACTCGAGCAGCGCACGCGCCGAGGTGGCCGAGCAGCGCGCGCGCGAAGCCGAAGCACTGGCGGCTGCCGAACGCGCCCGGCTGGACGCCGAAAGCGCGGCGCTGGCCGCACGGAGGAAAGACTGCAGGCCGAGCGCGCCCTGACCGAGGCCGCCGGCGCGCGCGCCGCAGCCGAAGCGGCGCAGGCCGAACTGCTGCGCGAACAGCTCGCCGCCGAGCAGCGCACGGCCCAGGCCCAGCAGGCGGCGCTGGACGCGCGCCGGATCGAGGCGGCCAGCGTGTTCGAAGAAGCGGCGCAAGAGGAAGCGGCCGCCGCGGCGGTGCAAGCCGAAGCGGCCGCCGCCGCCGAACTGGCGCGCCTGCAGGCCGAACGCGCAGCAGCGAACAGGCGCGCCTGGCGGCGACCGAAGCGGCCCTGGCAGCGGAACGCGAGGCGGTCGAGGCGTCGCGGCGCGGCGCTGGCGCAGGCCGAGCAGCAAGCTGGCGGCGCAACGCGAGCAGCTCGACCTCGACACGCGCGCGAATGCCGCCGCGGCGGCGCGCCTGGCGTCGGAACAGGAAGCGGCGCTGGCGGCGCGCGTGCGCTGCGAAGCCGAGGAAGAAGCGGCGCGCCTGGCGCGCGAACACGAACTGGCGGAAGCGGCCGCCGCGCAGGCAGCGCTGGAAAAACGCGACGCCCAGCGCGCGCTGCTGGAACACGCCCAGGCCCACGCCGAGATGCAGCGCCGTACGGCGGCGACCACCCGCCAGATGGCCGATGCCCGGCGCGAGCTGCTGGCCCTGGAAACCCAGCGCCTGGAAGAGCAGGCGGCCGAACTGTCGGCGACCGAGGACGTCATCGACGAACGCAAAGCCGAAGCGAACCAGCGCATGGCGTCGGAAAACATCACGCGCGAAGTGCTGGGGAGGTTGAAGAAGCTGCCGTCGGCGCAGCAGGCTGCGGCGAGGCTGGCGGAAGTCGATCATGCACCAGCGGCCGCTCGAGCGGCGACTGATTCGCGGCGTCGTATCACCGCGTTATCGGTGATACGCGCTGAATATCACTGCGCCACTTTCGGCGCTTCGCTCGGCGATACGGGCGACACCGGCCCGGTATTCACGGCATTCACGAAATACTCGGTCTCGCCAAAGCAGCTGGTCGGCACACCCTTGTGCTGCTCGTAGCTGATGTCGACGCGCTGGCCCATGGTCGACTGCAGCTTTTTCACCAGCGCATCATCGCGCACGGTGAACTCGAAGCGCTCGGGAATCGCGCCCGGCATGCTCGAGAGCAGGATTTCGCCTTCCCAGGTCTTGCACAGCCAGCCTTTTTTCGAGAACTTCTGCAGGTAGCCGGCGCGCGTCCCTTCGGAATACGACCAGCTCAGGGTGAACCAGGTATACAGGCCGCCGATCACCACCAGGGCGGCGATGAGGGACAGCAGGATGGCGATGGCGCGTTGCGGCAGGGCTTTCGGCATGGCGGTTCAGTTCGATCAAGGTAAGAGTCAAGGTAAGACCAGCGCTCGGCAGCGCGGTGGCCCCATTCTGCCACGCGCCGCCGGATTGTCAAAACGGCAGTCTAGGCGATCTCGGTCCTTGGCTGTGCGCTTCGTCCAGCGCGAGCCGCTTGCGGTAGCGGATCGAGGACCACAGCGAGACCAGGATGAAGGCCACCCCCGACAGCCCCGTGAACCATTCGGGGATGTGATAGTGCACGCTGGCGAACATGATCAGCGCCAGGATGCCGATCGCGTAGTGGGCGCCATGCTCCAGGTAGACGAATTCCTGCAGCGTGCCCTTGTAGACCAGGAACACGGTCAGCGAACGCACGAACATCGCGCCGATCGCCAGGCCCAGCATGATGATGACGACGTCGTTGGTGATCGCAAACGCGCCGATCACGCCATCGAAACTGAACGAGGCATCGAGCACTTCGAGGTAGAGGAAGCCGCCGATGCTGCCCTGGGAAATCATCTTGCCGATGCCGGGATCTTCTTCCTTTTCTTCCAGCAGGCCGCTGATCCAGTCGACGCCGACATACACCAGCACCCCGACCACGCCGGAGATCAGCACCGCCAGCTTGCGCTGCTCGGGCATCAGGTTCATCGCAAAGAACACGGCCAGCAGGGTCAGCAGGATGGCCAGGCCTTCGGAACCGTACTCGCCGACCTTGCCTTCGATCCAGCCGAGCCAGTGGAGTTCCTTCTCGCTGTCGAACAGGAAGTTCAGGAACACCAGCATCAGGAAGGCGCCGCCGAAGGCCGACACTTCGGCATGGTGCTCGGTCAGGTGGCGCGAGTATTCCTGCGGCGTCTGGATCGCCATGTGCCAGACGTCGATCAGCCCGAGGCCGGTGGCGACCGAGACGATCACCAGCGGGAACAGCAGGCGCATGCCGAAGACCGCGACCAGGATGCCGACGGTGAGGAACAATTTGCGCCAGAACTCGTTCCAGTGGCGCAGCACCGAGGCGTTGACGACGGCGTTGTCGAAGGAGAGCGATACTTCGAGCACACCCAGCACCGCCGTGATCCAGAGCGCACTGAGCAGACCGGCGGTGCCGCCGTGTTCAAAACCCCACCAGCCGGCCAGCACCATCAGCACGACCGTGACGGCGAACGAAAGCCTGAAATGTTGCATGTTTAAATTCCCCGTTATTTGATTCTTGGTTGAAATGCCACAATTCCCGCCATCTTAACCGCAGCGGCGCCGAAACGGCGCAGTCAAGGCATTGCTTCTGCGATAATTCCGCCCGGCTATTTGTATCTACTTGCACAAGGATTTCCATGGACTTCGCTTATCTCCTCACTCCCTTCCTGACCTGGGCCATTGTCGGCCCGATCAAATTCCTGATCAGCAGTGCGCGCCATCGGCGCTGGGCATTCAATTTGGTCGGGAATGGCGGCTTTCCCAGTAACCATAGTTCGGTGGTCACCAGCATGGCGACCCTGATCGCCCTGCGCGAAGGCATCGATCACCCGGCCTTCGGCGTGGCGGTGACGCTCGCCTTCATCGTGATGATCGACGCCAACAGCCTGCGCCAGCACGTGGGCCGCCAGGCCGCCGCCATCAACCGCCTGGCAAGCGGCGCCGCCAGCCACAAGCTGCTGCGCGAACGCATGGGCCATACGCTGGTCGAAATCGGCGGCGGGATCGTGACCGGCATCGGCATGGGCTTTTTGGTGTTTCACCTGTTCGGCGGGTGAAGCGAACGCACGCATTTCGTCCCGTATGCATGCAGCTCATCGCGCCATTGCGCAGTTCATCCCACCAAAATAACAACGGGCGGGATCGTCAATTGACGGGTGGGTCCGCCTCCGGGATACTGCGCGCTGACAGTTTCCATCCAATTTTTATAACTACAGCGTCACAGTCCAACCGGGAGATTTTTCAATGCTGCGCAACACTTTACTCGTCCTTGCCATCGCGTCGGCCCTGGCCGCCTGCAGCAAGGAGGCCAAGGATCCGGCCAAGCCGGATGGCAAGACCAGTGCCTCGGCCAAGGACACCAAGCCGAGCCAGCTGCTGGTCGCCCCGCAAGACTTGCTGACCGTGTCCAGCGATGCGCTCGCCTCCGGTCCCGTGATCACCGGCTCGATCCAGCCGGAACGCCGCGCCGACCTGCGCGCCGAAGTGTCGGCCGTGGTACTGCAGGTACTCAAGGAAAATGGCGAGCCGGTCAAGCGCGGCGACCTGCTGGTCAAACTCGACGAAACCGCGATCCGCGACACCCTGCTGTCGGCCGACGCCGGCGTACGCGCGGCCGGCCAGGCGCTCGAGCAGGCGAACCGCCAGCTGGAACGCCTGAAAACCCTGCGCGCCTCGGGCATGACCTCGGCCGCGGCGCAGGACGATGCCGAAGTGCGCCGCAACACCGCCCAGAGCGAACTGTCGGCCGCCAAGAGCCGCGCCGCGCTGGCGCGCCAGCAGTCCTCGCGCACCCAGGTGCGCGCGCCGTTCGACGGCATCGTCAGCGACCGCAAGGTCTCGGCCGGCGACACCGCCACCGTCGGCAAGGAACTGGTCAAGGTGATCGACCCGACCAGCATGCGCCTCGAAGGCCGCGTCTCGACCGACAAGATCAGCACGATCAAGGTCGGCCAGCCGGTCAAGTACCACATCAACGGCTATGGCACCCAGCAGTTCACCGGCGTCGTGAAACGCATCGACGCCTCGGCCAACAGCGTCACGCGCCAGGTCGAAGTGCTGGTCGGCCTGACCGGCGAACAGCCGCGCGTGGCCGGCCTGTACGCCGAAGGCCGGATCGACGCCGAGAGCTCGAACGTGCTGATGCTGCCGGAAAGCGCCATGGTGAAAGCCGGCGACAAGACCTATACCTGGCGCGTCAAGGGCGGCCTGCTGTCGAAAGTCGACCTCCAGACCGGCATGCGCGACCAGCGCACCGGCGAATATCGAAATCAAGGCGGGCCTGGCCGCCGGCGACACCGTGCTGCGCAATCCGAGCTCGAACCTGAAGGATGGCCAGAAGGTCGAACTGACGGGCGCCGCGCCGGTTGCCGGCAAGACCATCGCCAGCGCGGCCATGCTGCGCCGCAGGCCAAAGGGAACTAAGCCATGTTCCTGTCCAATTTCTCTGTCAAGAAGCCGATCGCGACGATCGTGCTGATCCTGGCGATGATGTGCATGGGCCTGCTGGCCCTGTCGAAGCTGCGCGTCAACCAGAATCCCGGACGTCGAAATTCCCGTCATCGTCGTCAGCATTCCGTATCCGGGCGCCTCGCCCGAGACGAGCGAGCGCGAGATCATCAACCGCCTCGAAAAGCAGATGCTCAGCGTGCCGGGCGTCACCGAGGTCGAGTCGTATGCGAACGAGGGCAGCGCCACGCTGGTGCTGCAGTTCGACTTCAAGCGCAACCTGATCGAAGCCTCGGACGACGTGCGCAACGCCATCTCGGCGGTGCGCTACAAACTGCCGACCGAAATGCGCGAGCCGATCCTGCGCCGCGTCGATCCGTCCTCGCAGCCGATCATGAGCCTGGCCCTGTCCTCGAAAGGGCAGTCGCACGCCGAACTGTCGCGCCTGGCCGAAGACGTGCTGGCCGACCGCTTCCGCGCCATCGAAGGCATTTCCACGGTCAACGTGAACGGTTCGCTGCGGCGCGAACTGTCGGTGCTGCTGCGCGCCGACAAGCTGCGCGAATACAACGTCTCGGTCGGCGAAGTGGCCAGCGCCCTGCGCGTCCAGAACACCAATGCGCCAGTCGGCAAGGTGCGCGGCGAAATGGACGAGAAGGGCATCCGCCTGATCGGCCGCATCGAGCGTCCGGAAGATTTCCAGCAAATCGTCGTCAAGCGCAGCGGCGACACCATCGTGCGCCTGAACCAGGTGGCCGAGATTCGCGACGGCTTCGCCGACATCGACAGCGCCTCCATCCACAGCGGCAACCCGAACGTCGGCATCTCGATCATCCGCACCGCGCGACGCCTCGACCGTGTCGATCGCCAAGAAAGTGCGCGAAGAAGTCGACAGCGATCAACAAGGAACTGCCGAAGGGCACCGAACTGACGATCACCCGCGACGGCGGCAAGGAAGCGCAAAGCAGCCTGAACAACGTGATCGAATCGCTCGTCTTCGGCGCCGTGCTGACCGTGTTCGTGGTGTACGCCTTCCTCAACTCGTGGCGCTCGACCCTGATCACGGCGCTGTCGCTGCCGACCTCGGTGCTGGCGGCCTTCATCGCGGTCTGGCTGTGCGGCTTCACGCTCAACTTCATGACCCTGCTGGCCCTGTCGCTGGCGATCGGCGTGCTGATCGACGATGCCATCGTGGTGCGCGAAAACATCGTGCGCCACATGGAAAACGGCGCCGACCGCCGTACCGCAGCGCTGGTCGGCACCTCGGAGATCGGCATGGCGGTCGCCTCGACCACCTTCTCGATCATGGCCGTGTTCATTCCGGTGGCCTTCATGCCGGGCGTCTCGGGCGAATGGTTCCGTCCGTTCGCGCTGACCGTCACCTGCTCGGTGCTGGTGTCGCTCGGTATTTCCTTCACGCTCGACCCGATGCTGTCGGCCTACTGGGGCGACCCTCCGGGCCACCACCACGCGCCGAAGAAGGGCATCTCCAAAGTGCTCGGCCGCTTCAACGACTGGTTCGACCGCCAGGCTGAGCGCTACGGCAACGTGATCGCCTGGGCGCTGCACCACCGCCGCTGGATGGGCGTGATTGTCGTGCTGAGCCTGGTCGGCGCGCTGGCCCTGCAATCGTTCTTCGGCGGCACCAGCTTCCTGCCCAAAGGCGACGGCAACAAGATCATGATCGAGGTGCGCACCCCGGCCTCGTCGAGCCTGCAGTATGCGCGCCTGAAGATGGAGCAGGCCGCACGGCTGGCCCATACCCTGCCGGAAACGCGCGCCACCGACGTCGTGGCCCGTCCGAACGGCGGCTCGATCTATGTCGAGATCGGCAAGCGCAATACCCGCGAGCGTACCGCGGCCGCCATCGGCGCCGAGCTGCGCACCAAGGTGGCCCAGCTGGTGGGCGCCGAGTTCACCGTGCTCGACGACCTGAACGGCGGCGGCAAGCCGGTGCAGATCGAGTTCACCGGCGCCGATTCGCGCAAACTGATGGAGCTGACCACGGCCTACATGGACAAGCTGCGCCAGGTGCCGGGTGCGGTCGACGTCACGCTGTCGCAGCAGGATCCGAAGAACGAGCTGCAGATCGAGCTCGACCGCGGCCTGGCCAATTCCATGGGCGTGTCGGTGGGCGACGCCGCCACCGCGCTGCGCGTGGCCTTCGCCGGTATCGAAGTGGGCGACTGGGTCGATCCGACCGGCGAAACGCGCGACGTCGCGGTGCGCCTGCATCCGGAAGACCGCGTCAACATCGAGAACATCGAGCGCCTGCCGATCGCGATCGCCGGCACCAACACCATGGTGCCGCTCGAACAGATCGCCCGCATCAGCATGGGTAAGGGTCCGTCGGAAATCGTGCACAAGGATGGCAAGCGCGTGATCACCGTGTCGGCGAATGCCCAGGGCCGTTCGTCGGGCGAAGTCACGGCCGACGCCATGAAGCTGGCCAAGACCTTCGACTTCCCGCCGGGCTATGGCCTGGCGCTGGGCGGCGCCGGCAAGGACCAGCAGGAACTGTTCGGCGAGATGCTGACCGCGCTGCTGGGCGGTATCGGCCTGATGTACCTGATCCTGGTGATGCAGTTCGGTTCCTTCACGGCGCCGCTGGGCGTGATGCTGTCGCTGCCGCTGTCCCTGATCGGCGTGGTGCTGGCGCTCCTGATCACCCGCGGCACCATCAACCTGATGAGCTTTATCGGCATCATCATGCTGATGGGCCTGGTGGCCAAGAACGCGATCCTGCTGCTCGATGCGGCGCGTGGCCTGGAAGCGGAAGGTTACGACCGTGAAGATGCGCTGATGAAGGCCGGCCGCATGCGCCTGCGCCCGATCCTGATGACGACCTTCGCGCTGATCGCCGGCATGCTGCCGGTGGCCCTGGCGCTCGGTCCGGACGGCAAGTTCTACCAGCCGCTGGCCGTGTCGATCATCGGCGGCACGATCACCTCGACCTTCCTGACCCTGCTCGTGGTGCCGACCTTCTACGACAGCATCGAGTTCGCCCGCGAACGCATGGGCCGCAAGTTCCGCGCCCGCAGCGAGCGCTGGGCCATGGTGCCGGCCTTCCTGGCGACCTTCGTCGAAGCGATCCTGACGCTGACCTTCATCCGCCTGATCTGGCGTTCGCTGGTGCGCGGTTTCCGCTTCGCCACCGGCCGTCGCCCGGTCGCGAAGTCTGCGCGCCGGCGACCAAGCCGGTGGTCAAGATGACCGAAGGGGTTTGATCCTTGTTGCAATAAAAAAACCCGCGCGAGCGGGTTTTTTTTCGTCTGCTGTCGGTCTTTTTATTTCTTGGTCGGCTGCTGGAGCCGACTGCATCGGGGCGCCGCCCGGATTGGCGCCGCCGGTGGTGGCGCCGCTGCTGTCGACCGGCTTGACGCCGTCGAAGCCGCTGGCGCCGCCGGTCGCGCCGAGGCTGTCCTGCTTCGGTGCTCTCTTCGTTGCCGACGGTGCGCGGCGTATTGTTGGTGTTGTACTCGGTCGAGGACAGGCCGGCATTGCCCGCATTGCCCGTCGCGCCGCTGACGCCGGCCGCGGCGCCCGCGCCCGAACCCTCGGTCCTGCTGGTCACGTGGGCGGCATCGCCGTCGCCGCCGACGCCGGCATCCTTCTTGGTGCAGGCGCCGAGCATGGCGGCGAGGAGGGCGGCGGTCAGGATGATGATCGGTGCTTTTTTCATGGTGTTCATGTGGACTCCTTGTTCGATGGCATCCATTCTGGCATGGACCCGTGGCGGGTCACTGTGCGCTGTTTGACGGAGTGCACTCGTTGGCGAGTAGCGTAATGCAGCGTGGGCATCGGACGTGACCGCATGGTCCGTAAGGCAGTGACGGGAGGCAGAGGGCTGTGCTACTGGAGGCGGAGTTCGAACGCCGGCGAGAAAAACTGCCGGCCGGATGCAAACGCGGAGCCCGCGTTGTGGGGCTCCGCTTGTGTGGGCAGACAAGGCTAATTAACGGCCAGTGCCCGTGGTGCCGGTGGTGGCGGGCGTCGCGCTGCCGGTGCCGGTCGAGTCGGTATTGCCGGTGGTGCCGCCGGCGCCGGTCACGCCGGTGGTCGTGCCGCGTAGCGCCGGTGCCGGACGGCGCCGGTTCCGCTCGATTCGCCCATCGTGCCGGTGGTGCCGGTCGTAGCCAGTAGCGCCGGTGCCCGTGGTGCTGCCGGTGGTGCCCATCGCGCCGGTGCCGGTGGTGCCGGTGCCGGTGGCGCCAGTGCCGGTATCACCCGTGGTGCCGGTGCTGCCCGTGGTGCCGGTGGTGCCGCTCGTACCCGACGTCGAGCTCGGCGAGGTTGCCGACGTTTCGCCGTGGTGGTGGTGGTCGTGGTGGCGGTATCGTTCTTCTTGCACGCGCCCAGCATCGAAGCGAGCAGGGCGGCGGTCAGCAGGATTTTTGGTGCTTTGGTCATTGCGTTCATTATTAAACTCCTCGTTCACGTCTATCTTGTGCCGTGCGCTCCAGGTGAGGCGGTGGAGAAACACGGCGCCAGTTCGGTTCTCGCCATGAACCTCTTGTCGGAAACATCGGCTGCGATGCCTCCTGTGTTCATTGGCAAAAACCTTCGGGAACCGACGCAACACGCGGCCCCATTCAGTGCACGAATTCGACTGACAAAATTAGACTGCCGTGATGAGCGCCAGTTCACCGAATCGTGCACCTCTTGCTTTGTTCCGCGATGCCGCATGCGGATGTTGATGCCGGTCACGGCGTTTGCCGATGGTCGTTGCAAAAGCCTTCACTTTCAAGGTCTTTTTGCCGTCTTTTTGCCGGCGACAGATTCGAGCAGTGCCGGAATTTCGTTCGGAATTTCGCGTGCCAGGTAACCCAGCACGCCCATGCGTTCGGCCAGCCGTTCGCCGGCGCGCGCATGCAGGGCCACGCCCCAGCAGGCGGCTTGCTCGAGCGTCGCGCCGCGCGCGGCCAGCCCGGCAATGATGCCGGCCAGCGTATCGCCCGAGCCGGAAATGGCGAGGCCCACGTTGCCGCCTTCGTGCTGCCACATTGCACCGTCCGGCGCCGCGATCACGGTGCGCGCGCCCTTCAGGGCCACCACCGCATTCCAGGCCGCGGCCGGCAGCCAGCGCCCGCGCGTCGGGGTCGGCGACGATAGTCGTCTTTGTCGATGCTGGTCAGGTGCGCCATTTCGCCGCAATGCGGCGTCAGGATCACCGGCTGCGCGGAAACGGAAGGCCTCGTTCGACGCCGACCCTTGCGGCCCGTACAGAAGCGTTCCCATCGCACAGGCGTCGAGCACGACGGCCGTATCGCTGCCGTGCATGCGGTCCAGCAGGCCATGCACCAGGGCGGCAGTCGCTTCCTCGTCCTGCATGCCGGGACCGATCAGGATGGCATTGACGCGGTCGGCCAGCGGGTCAAGGCGGGCAATGGCTTCCGGTAAAAAGCCGCCGGTGTCGGTCTCGGCCAGGCCGATCACCAGCGCCTCGGGCATGGCCAGCGCCACCAGCTGGGCCACGCTGGCGCCGGTGGCGACCGTCAGTTTGCCGGCGCCGGCGCGCAGGGCGGCGGTGGCGGCCAGGATGACGGCGCCCGGCATTTCGCGCGAGCCGCCCAGGATCAGCACGTGGCCGCGTTCTTCCTTGTCGCCGTCGGCGCCCGGCATCGGCAGCGGCCAGTCGCGCAGCAGTTGCGTGGTGACATCGTGCACGGCGGAAGCGTCGTGGTTCGCATTCATGGCAGCGGCCTCAGGCTTTCGGTGCGCTCGGTACGTCTTTGCCGACGGTGACCGGGATGCCCGTGTCTTCCAGTGGCGCGACGAAATTGACGAGGCGAACCACCAGGCGGCCGTGCTTGCCCTGAATGGGATCGAACGCGTAGGAAGTGACCGAGCAGTTCGGCACGTCGCCGGCGCGGTCGAACGCCAGGATGGTGGCTTCGTCGAGGCGTTCGAACAGGTAGCGGAAGCAGTTGACGATGACCTGGTGGGCGACGATGACGACGCGCTCGTGGCACCAGTCGCGGCTGAGGGTGTCGAGCACGCTGCGCAGGCGCAGGATGACGTCGGCCCAGCTTTCGCCGCCCGGCGGACGGAAATAGAACTTGCCGACGTGCTGGCGCTGGGCGTACAGGTCGGGATATTTGTGGGCGATGCCGTGCGTCGTGAGGCGGTCGAGGATGCCGAATTCCTTTTCGCGCAGGCGCTCGTCGGCATTGATGGCCAGCAGCGACTCGCGCTCGAGGCGGCGGATGATGATCTTGGCCGTTTCGGCCGCGCGCACGTAGGGCGAATGCAGGACGACGTTCGGGCGCTCGTGTTGCGGCAGGCTGGCGAACCAGGAAGCGAGGGCTTCGGACTGGCGGATGCCGAGGTCGGAGAGGGGAACGTCGACGTCGCGCTCGGCGATGTCGATCATGTGACCGGCAGCCGCTTCGGCGGCGTCACGGGCGACGTTGCCCGCGCTTTGCCCGTGCCGGATCAGCCAGATTTCCTGTGGCCACTTTTGTTCCATTACCTGTCCGCCGTTGATGTTGACATGACATCATCATAGACGGATTCGACAAGGGGTCCGCGCACGATTCCGTGCGCAAACTATTAACTTTTTTTAAATTTATGCGGCCTGTTCTTCGCCGTCAAGATTGGTTTCCGCGTCACTATTAAACACGGCCATGTTGGTGGCGCCGAGCACGCGCGCGGTCAGGGTGCCGGCCGTGATCGAGCCGCTCACGTTGAGCGCGGTGCGGCCCATGTCGATCAGCGGTTCGATCGAGATCAGCAGGCCGGCCAGCGCGACCGGCAGGTCGAGCGCGGACAGCACGATCAGGGCGGCGAAGGTGGCGCCGCCGCCGACGCCGGCCACGCCGATCGAGCCGAACACGACAATGGCCAGCAGCGGCAGGATGAAGCTCGCCGTCCACGGGTCGATCCCGACCGTGGGCGCGATCATGACGGCCAGCATGGCGGGATAGATGCCGGCGCAGCCGTTCTGGCCGATGGTGGCGCCGAACGAGGCGGCGAAATTGGCGATGCCTTCGGGCGTGCCCAGGCGCGTGGTCTGGGTCGCCACGCTCATCGGGATGGCGCCGGCGCTGGTGCGCGAGGTAAACGCGAAGGCCAGCACCGGGAAGACTTTCTTCAGGTAGCGCAGCCGGGTTCAGTCCGGCCAGGGCCACCAGCAGCAGGTGCACGCAGAACATCAGGATCAGCGCGCTGTACGAGGCCATCACGAAGCCGAGCAGGTTCAGGATGTCCTGCAGGCTCGAACCGGCCACCACCTTCGCCATCAGGGCGAACACGCCGTAGGGCGTCAGGCGCAGCACCAGGGTCACCATGCGCATCACGATCGTATGGGCCACGTGCACGAAATGGCTGAAGGAAGCGAATTCGTTCGGCTTCTTGGCGGCAATGCCGGTGGCGGCGATGCCCACGAAGACCGAGAAGAACACGACCGCGATGGTCGAGGTCTTGCGCGCGCCGGTCATGTCGAGGAAGGGATTGGCGGGAATGAAGGAGAGCAGCATCGACGGCAGCGAGATTTCCTTGGCCGTCGACAGCGAGCCCTGCAGGTATTCGCCGCGCGCCACTTCCGCCGACCGAGGCCGTCAAACCGACCGCAGTCAGGCCGAACAGCTTGGCCATCAGGATGCCGATCATGGCGGCCACGGCCGTGGTGGCGATCAGGATGCCGATCGTCAGCGCGCTGATCTTGCCGAGCGAGGCGGCGTCGCGCAATTTGAGGATGGCGCCGATGATCGAGACCATGATCAGGGGAATGACGATCATCTGCAGCAGCTTGACATAGCCGCTGCCCAGCACGTCCAGCCAGTCGTTGGTGGCGGCGACCGCAGGCGAACCCGCGCCGTAGATCGCCTGCAGCGCCGCGCCCAGCACGACGCCCAGGCCCAGGCCCGTGAACACGCGTTTGGTGAACGAGGCGTGGGCCGCCTGCATGCGGTAAAGGAGGACGCACACGAGCAGGGCGACGGCCAGGTTCAGGATCAGGGGCAGGGTCATGTCGAATTTCTCTGAGGACGATGGTGACGCGAAAATGATCGCTGCATTTTATAGGCATTCCGATAGTGCTGCAGGAAGGCAAGCTTGCCGATTCGATTCGAACCCTTGACGCGCCGTCATCTTTACGTTGTCGCAGGGCCACGAAATCCACAAAACCAGCCGGTAATCGGCACGTGAATTTCCTCAGTAGATTCATTAATTTCTATAATTCAATGAAAGCCGAGCGCCTCCATTCCTTCATCCATTGCGGTCGAATCATGTTCAAGAATCTCAGCATCAAGACGCGCCTGATCTTCGTCATCGGCTTTCTCGCCATCGAACTCGTTGCCGGCTTTGCCGTCGGCATCCTGAACCTGGAAAAATCGAACGACGCCATGAAAAGCATGTACGACGACCGGCTGGTGGCGATGTCCCAGCTGGCCGACGTCGAGCGCGCCGTCATGCAGAACCAGATCCTGGTCGCCAAGGCGATCCAGAACAGCGCCTCGGTGGCGCCGATCCTGGAACAGGTCGATGCCAACATCGCCATGGCCAACAAGTCCTGGAAAGCCTATGAGGCGACCAAGATGGCCGACGACGAAAAGCGCCTGGCCCAGCAGTTCGCCGCCTCGCGCGAGCGCTTCCTGGCGCAGGCCATGAAGCCGATGGTCGCCGCCCTGCGCGAAGGCGACATCGACCGCGCCACCGCGCGCATGAACGGCCCGATGCACAGCCTGGCCATTCCGATGGCCAAGGAACTGAGCGGCCTGGTCAAGATCCAGACCGACGTCGCCGCCGCCGACTACAAGCGCTCGCAGGAGATCGTCGAGATCGTGCGCATCGTCTGCCTGGCCGGCCTGGTGGTCGGCCTGGCGTTTGCCGCGGTGCTCGGCTGGCTGCTGGTGCGCGCCATCGTGCGTCCGCTGGAAGAAGCCGTCAAGATTGCCGGCGCCGTGGCCCAGGGCGACCTGACCCAGCGCATCGAGGTGCGTTCGAACGACGAGACCGGCCGCCTGATGGGCGCCCTGCGCGACATGAACGATTCGCTCGTCGAGATCGTCTCCCGGGTGCGCTCGGGCACGGATACCATGGCCACCGCCTCGGCCGAGATCGCCGACGGCAACCTCGACCTGTCGTCGCGTACCGAACAGCAGGCCGCCTCGCTCGAAGAAACCGCATCCTCGATGGAAGAGCTGACCTCGACCGTGCGCCAGAATGCCGACAATGCGCGCCAGGCGAACGTGCTGGCCGGTTCCGCCTCGCAGATCGCCGGCAAGGGCGGCGCGGTGGTGGCGCAGGTGGTCGAGACCATGGGCGGCATCAACGCGTCGGCCGGCAAGATCGTCGAGATCATCGCCGTCATCGACGGCATCGCCTTCCAGACCAACATCCTGGCGCTGAACGCCGCCGTGGAAGCGGCGCGCGCCGGCGAGCAGGGCAGGGGCTTCGCGGTGGTGGCGGGCGAGGTGCGCAACCTGGCCCAGCGCAGCGCGGCGGCCGCCAAGGAAATCAAGAGCCTGATCGACGATTCGGTCGGCAAGGTGAAACACGGCACGGTACTGGTCGACCAGGCCGGCGCGACGATGAAGGAAATCGTCGAGAGCGTCAGCCGGGTGACCGACATCATGGCCGAGATCAGCGCCGCCAGCCAGGAACAGAACGCCGGCATCGAGCAGGTGAACGTCGCGATCGTCCAGATGGACCAGACCACGCAGCAGAACGCCGCCCTGGTCGAAGAGGCGTCGGCCGCCGCGCAATCGCTGCAGCACGAAGCGGCGACGCTGGCGCGCACGGTGGGCGCGTTCCGGATCGACGCCGCGGCCGACGCGGCGCCGTCGGCCGGCACCGCCGTCCGGCAGCGCCGGCAGCGAAGGCGCCGGTACGCGCCAGGCTGGCCAAGCCGGCCGCGCCTGCCGCTGCTCCTGCCACTGCGCCCCAGCCGCGTGCTCGCGCGCAAAGAAGCGGCCGCCGCCACGGCGGGCGATGGCTGGGAAGAGTTTTAAGAAGGCAAACGCGGCTCACGCAAACGCCGCGTGATTCTGTTCGACCAGGCCAAGCACCGCGTCGGCCTCGATCGGACGGCTGAACAGGAAACCCTGGTAATCGTCGCAGGCCAGGCCGCGCAGCAAGGCCAGCTGCTCTTCGGTCTCGACGCCCTCGGCCACCACCGCCAGTTTCAGGTTGCGCGCCAGGTTGACGATCGAGCGCACGATGGCGGCGCTGTCGTCGTCGCGGCCGAGATCGCGGACGAAGGCGCGGTCGATTTTCAGGCGCTGCACCGGGAAGCGTTTCAGGGCCGCCAGGCTCGAATAGCCGGTGCCGAAATCGTCGATCGACAGCTCGACGCCCAGCGCGCGGATCGCGTGCATCAAGTCGTCGACTTCGCCCGCCCGGCTCATCAGGGCCGTCTCCGTGATTTCCAGTTCCAGGCAGGCCGGATCGATACCGCTTTCAAGCAGGCAGCGCTCCACCATCGGGATCAGGTCCTTCTGGTCGAACTGGCGCGGCGACAGGTTGACCGCCACCTGCAGCACGAGGCCCTCGCGCATTCCAGCGCGCCACCTGGCGGCAGGTCTGCTCCAGCACCCAGGCGCCGATCGGCACGATCAGGCCGGTGCGCTCGGCCAGCGGAATGAAGCGCACCGGCGAGACCTCGCCCAGTTCCCCGTTGTTCCAGCGCAGCAGCGCCTCGAGGCCGACGATGCGCCCGGACGCGATCGACACCTTCGGCTGGTAGACCATGCGCAGTTCGCCGCGCTCGAGCGCGCGCCGCAGTTGCGCCTCCACCGTCAGGCGCTCGTCGAGGTCGATGTGCGCGCTCTCGGAGAAGAAGTGGATGCTGTCCCCATTGCTTCCCAGTCGATTGCGGGCGCTGTCGGCACGGCGGAACAGTTCGTCCGCACTGGCGCCGTCTTCCGGGAAGACCGAGACCCCGACCATCGGGCCGATGAAGAACTCGCGCCCGCCCACCGTCAGCGCATTCGACAGGCGGCGGTGCAGGGCGTTTGCGAACTCTTCCAGTTCGCTGCGTCCGTGGTGGGCGTGCACCACCATCGCGAACTCGTTGTCCTTGATGCGCGCCACGCCGGCCGCGCGCGGCAACTGCGACTGGAACAGGGCGCCCACTTGACGCAGCGCCGCGTTGCCGGCGTCGATGCCGAGCAGGTCGCTGATTTCGTGCAGGCGCGCGAGCGACACCACGACCGTGCCCAGTTGCTTGCCCTTGGCCGCGGCGTCGGCCAGCTCCGCCCCCAGCAGGTGGCGGAAGTGATGCTGGTTCGGCAGCCCGGTCAGGGCATCGAAATTGGCCAGATAGGCCAGGTGCGCTTCGGCGCGTTCGCGCTCGGTGATATCGGTCAGCAAACTGACTAACTGGACCTGGCCGGACGCATCGAGCAGCTGCGCCGTCTGGTGGATGACCGTGCGCGCTTCGCCGCTGCTGTCCTCGACGGTGGCGAGCGCCTCGTCGCTGCGTCCAGTTGCGAGCACCAGCGCGTAGCGCCGTTCGCGCTCGGGGGCGCCGGCCGCGTCCAGCACCTGCGCTTCCGGGCTGCCCGGCCAGTTCGTGCGGGCTGCGGCCGACGAAGCGCGCGAACGCCTCGTTGTGCATGACAACGCGAAAGGCGCTGTCGAGCACCCAGATCGGCGTACCCACGGCGTTCAGGATGGTCGCCAGGTAGCCGGCGCTCTTGCCGGCGCGCGCCTCGCTTGCCGCCAGGCGCGTGATCAGGGCCCGCTGGCGGGCCGTATCGCGCGCCACGCGCCAGGCCAGAAATATCACTACCAGGCAGATCACCAGCACCAGCGACACGGCAGTCCACACGCGGCCATACCAGGGCGCCAGCGCCACTTCCTTGTTCATGCCGGTGATGATGACCAGAGGATAGTCGGCCACCGCATCGTAGCCGTAGATCCGCGTCTGGCCGTCGATCGGGCTGACCGCCTCGAAGGCGCCACGCGGGCTGACCGGCAGGTGCTGCCGGAACAGTGGCGAATCGGGGAGGGAGCGGCCGATGTTCAGCGGCAGGCTCGGCCCACGCACCAGCATCGTGCCGTCGCGGTGCAGCAGCGTCACCGACCCGCCTTCGCCCAGTTCGACCAGGCTGTAGATGCGTTCGAAGCGCTCGGAGTCCACCTGCGCCAGCACCGAGCCGATGCGCCGCCCGGCCGCATCGTGCAGCGGCCGTACGACGTTGATCACGCCATGCCCGGTGCTCCGGTCGACCGCCGTGATGCCGATCTCCAGGACCTCGCTGCGCAGGACATCGGCGGCGGGCGCCGCCGGCAAGCGCGCGCGCCTGGCCGCACCCGGCGGCATGGCGCTGGCGAGCAGTTTTCCGTCCGTACCGAAGACATACATGCCCAGCAGGTATTCCTGCGCGGCGCCTGGCTGATCGAAATAATCGAGCCATACCAGTTCGCCGCCCGCACCGGGCCGGTAGCTGCGCTCGACCTGGCGCATCGCCTGGTCGACTGCCTGCGCGACGGTCAGCGTCTGCGCCGAAAACGCAATGGCCAGGTTGCGCAGCGTGGTTTTCTCCTGGCGCATGGTGTCGTCATGGCTGACCTTGAGCATCGCGGCCGTGCCGAGTATTAGCGCCAGTATCAGCAGCGTGGTAAGCAGCCCCAGGCTTGCCAGCGAATAGTGGCCGGGCCGCTGGAATGGCGTGCCGGCTGGGGGGGATGGACCGCGTGGTGTCATGTTCGACGCATCGATCTGCCTCGTGGGCTTGGTATCCGTGTCATGTCGCGTTGTGTGGGCCGGGACGCGCCGCAGCGTTTCCGGCAGAGTTGACGTTATCGCAATGCCTCGCGACGATTATGCAGGAAGGCGGGGAATGGCGGCACGCGGCTAACTGAACGGTGCGCCGGCAGGCGCATCCGGTATGGACGTGCATTATAAACCGGGCGCTCAGTGTTCGAACCAGCGTCCTTCCCCGAACCGGCGGCCGGCGGGATAGCGTTCGTGCCGGATCCGGATGCGCTGCGTGGCGCTGTCCGGCATGAACTGCAGCGTGACCAGCCCGTCGCGCGAGGCGAGCAGGTTCGGCGCGACTACGTGCAGTTCCTTGCGATACGACCGGTCGAGGTCGAGGTGCAGCCTGCCTTCGACCACCGACAGGCGCACGCGGTTTCCGTTCTCCAGCCGGTAGCCGCCTTCGACATCGTATTTCAGCTGCATGGCCTCGCCCGAACTGATCGGCGTGGCGAGCAGCGGCATGAAAGCAGGCGAGGATGAGGCAGGGCAGGATACGCATGGCGCGACTGTTTCGGGAAGGTGGCGCGGTACGGGTCTCTGCGGTTTGACCGGCGCTGAAGCGGAAAGCTCCCGCGACCTTGCGCCAGGTGGCGCGTCAGGGAAAGAAGCGGGGGTCGTAGATCCAGCGCCTGAGGGTGGTCGCGGCGATCGCGGCGGCATCGGCATGCCGCGGATTGATCAGCACATTGTATTCGTCCGGCACGATCACGGAGGGAACCAGCAGGAGGGCCGACGCCCCCGCTGCGATCCACGCCTCGCCCGCCTTCCTGGCGCCCAGGCCGGCCGGGATCGCGTCCCAGCCGCCGGGGAGCGGATCGAGCACCTGGCGCGCTTCCCATACGCGGTCCGGAACGTCGATCCGCACCAGGTAGCGATTGAACGGCAGGGCGCCGCTGCGCAGGTAATGGACTGTTTCGAGGATGGCCAGGGCGATGTTCGTGGCGCAGTACACGAGGGGCGTGCCTTTGCCGTTCCAGCGTCCCCCGGTCAGCTTGGCGCCGGTGCCGCCCAGGTCATCGGCGGCATAGGTCGGCGCCTCGACCGCGATCCGCCAGACCGCCACGCTCATGCATATGCTCCGCTCTGGCTCATCGAGAGCAGTTCGGCCACCAGCTTCTGTCCCTCGAAGGTGTCCATGTAGCTGGCCGGCGTGGCGCCGGCCAGTGCCGGCAGCGGCTTGCTGAGCCAGTCGGACACCCAGCGCGCCGCATCGAAACCGGCCGGATCGCCGGACTGTTCGACCATGCTCTGCACCATGCCGATCAGGGTTTCCACGCCCAGTACGCGTTCCGACTCGTCCTTGGACAAGACAGTGGCGTCCTTCTCCTTGCGGCTGATCGTGGCACGCGAGAGGCCGAGGCTGGCCAACAGGAATTCCTTGCTCATGCCCATGCGCGAAGACAGGTTGCCGACCGTCGATGCTGGGATTCCTTGCCGAATCACGGCGATGCGGGCCTGTGGATCGACGCGGTAAAGGTGTAGATCCTCGGCGACGATAGTCCGATGATCTGTCGTTGTCGGCTGGGGGTAAGTGTCGCTGGCGGTCCTTGCTGCCGCACCCGCTTTGGCGCTTGCGATGGATTTTGACATAGTCATCTCCTTTGAGACGATAGTCTAGCTCAAATGAGGCGATATGCAAGCGCGGACGCAAAAAAAGGCATCACGATTGCTCGTAACGCCTTCATCTGATACTGCTGAATTCGTGGTAGGCCGTGCGGGATTCGAACCTGCGACCAACGGATTAAAAGTCGCCGGGTCGGAATACGAAGGCCTTAACATTCAAAGACTTGCAACGCTTGCCAAGCTCGACAGTCAACGTCACTCAAGGGTGAAAATTCATACTCGCCGAATTGTACGTCACAAATGCGTCACACCCCGTCGTCCGTGGGGCCGTGCCCAAACCCGGCGCGATCGCTCCTGCACCCCGTTCCACAACAAGAGTTCGGCGGGAGCGGCAGCGCCTTGTCGAGCAGCTTCACTCTCAGGTCGGATCGAGCTGCAGTGCCTCTCGGATCTTGTCATATCGATTTTCACGCTAGACATCGGGCTTCAGTTCAAATTCGCAAAGCTTGCTCACGTGCTCTGCTGTAAAGTTTTTCCAGTTTTTCAGTCTTGAAAGAACAGCATGAGCACTTCAGCTGATTCCTTGTTGCCAAACCGGACGCCATCTTAGTGATAGTTGAGCGCCAACTCGGTGCACTACGGATGATGGCAGCTAAGACTGCAGCCGTCTGATGGCCGCGCAGACATACGCCGAACTCTACAGTTGTCGACTCATAGCGTTCGAAACTTGCGCTCCCCGCCCGAATTCAGAAAAGTCTATCTGCTTCGGTGGGTCGAATCTGTGAATTTCCAGCCAAGGGAATCGGAAGCAGGCGAAGAGGCGTTGCACCCGAAAGCGGAGCGGCGTTTTGTGTTCTTCGTTAAGGTTCGCCACGCAGATACCAGCCGGGCGAACGGCGCGCGAACCTGGCGGGCGTGAATGCCAGCCCAGGGTAGCGCCTGTATGGGGACATTTGGGCGCCGTTGTGCCCGGTGTGATTTTTAACTTTGTACTTGGAGAACGACGCAGCTCGCGTATTTGAGCTAGTTGGGAACAGGGCTCGTTATCCGTTTAGGAAGAGCACGTGCTTGATCTATTGCATCTTTCCATTTGGAAACTAAGGAAATAATCCGATGAGTTGGCTTCGACAACCCTCTCGCTACTCATCCAATGCAGAAATTCATTATTTTGCGTCATGTCCCCCGACGCTACCTCGGCTTTCTTAGCTGCTTCCTCGCTCTTCCTGCCTATCCTCAAGTCATCGGCGATTCGCGGAGCAACCCAGCTGCAACGACAGCAGCAACGGGAGGAAGCGCAGCGCAGGCAAGACGAGGCCTCTCCTGACGTGCGTCTGGATTCACCAATGCTACCTCGGGCAACTGGTTACCCAGCGGGAGAAACTCCATGCTTCGTTATCCGGGAGGTGAAGCTCGAAGGCGACGAGGCAGAGCGGTTCCGATGGGCGGTAGCGGCTGCAGAGCCAGCGCTTGGACGGTGCCTGGGCAGTATCGGCATAAACACCTTGGTGGGTGAAGTCCAGAACGCGCTTATCCAAAGCGGTTACGTGACCAGTCGAGTGCTCGCAGCCCCGCAGGACTTGCAGAGTGGCGAATTTCGGCTGAAGCTAGTCCCGGAAAAGTCCGCGCTATACGCTTTGCCAATGCCGAACCCCGTGGCGGCTACGCCAGTGCGCTATCGATACGGACTGGCGAAGTGCTAAACCTTGGGCCATTGAACAAGGCCTGGAAAACTTCAAGCGCGTACCCGGTACCCAGGCAGACATTCAGATCGTCCCAGGCGAGCGGCCAGGAAAGCGACTTGCTCATCAAATGGACGGCAGAGCGACACAATACTGCATCGAGCTGGAACAGCGGACAGTCCTCTTGGACAGTTCTTTAGCTTGGAGGCACCGACCGGTGTGCTACAGACGCGAATTGATAAGGCAGTTCTGCCATCATGGCCTGGTGGCGGCACATCGCCGATTGATTCTGTTTTTTCGGTAAAGATTCCTGCTGGCACCAAAGTCTATGTTGGTAATGTAGGATCCCAAGGTGGCCACTACGTTGGTGGTACCCAACAAATTGTCGTTCCAAAACCTTGGACGATTGATGGTGTCGAGTGATTCATTCGGGTCCACTTAAATGACAGAGATTGAAAATATTCAAGTAATTCTTTCCCGAACGGCAGAGCTTCTTCGTCTTGCCGAACTTGCCGACTGGGCCCGCGCGTTTAAGAAATTTCATGGCGAAATGGCGACTGATCCAAGTGCGACGATTGGCAATATATTGTCATTATACGGAGGCATGGGATCGTTTAACGACCTCATTCTTTACCGTAATGGCAAGCTGTTGGGGAATGAAAATAATGAGCTGGATGCTTTGAGATCGCAGCTTTATGATATGTGTCATGGATAGTTGTTAAATGTGTTTTGCTGCTTAATACTATCACTCGACCTTCAAGGGGTGGTCTCAAGACCCGCCTGATTGTCCGGCTACGGTACTAGCGGATAATTCGGGATTTGTACACTGCCATTCCCTGAGCCCAGAACCTGCGTCCCGATGTCGATGTCCCACTGCGCAACATGCCGGTTTTACAGCTTTAGATAGTTCAGCAACGACGTCTCTATGAATCGCCACGAGTTTTCTAGACACTCGCGGACCCCCCTGGAAATACCGCTTTTCATATTCAACCGGCGA
>CAVSPL010000012.1:0-780267 GCA_963729765.1 uncultured beta proteobacterium
TGCTTCCATCAGCTCAGAGTTCATGCCCGCCCGGTAGATGGTCTGCTTGATCGCCACGACGGCCGGGTCGCTGGCCGCGGCCTGGATGAAATCGATTACCGGCTGGAAGGATTGGAACGGGTGGTGCAGCAGGATGTCCTGGCGTGCCAGGATACCGAAGATGTCCGTCGGATTGAGCTTGACCGGAAAACCAGGCATGTAGGGGGCGTATTTCAGATCCGGACTGGCATTGCTGTTCACGATTTCAAGCAGCCGTCCCATGTTCACGGGACCATCGACTTCGAATACACGGCTGTCGTCGATGCCGAATTGGTCGCGCAGGAAGTCCGAGAGATGCACGGGGCAGTTGCGCCCGACCTCAAGCCGGACGGCAAAACCGTACTGCCTGCTGTGCAGTTCGCTTTGAAGTGCCTGGCGCAGATTCTTGACCTCTTCCTCGTCAACCCACAAATCGCTGTTGCGGGTCACCCGGAATTGCGAGCATGTAAAGACAACGTCGCGCCCTGTGAATAAATCCGGGAAGATGGGCTTGGATCACGGACGACAGCAGGCAGTACGATGCCCCAGGGGGCGGTCCGACAAGTTCGTCGGGCAGGCGGATAACGCGCGGCAACACACGCGGCGCCTTCATGATGGCGATCGCAGTGCCCCGCCCGAATGCATCCTTGCCTGACAGCTCGACGATAAAGTTCAGGCTCTTGTTGATCACGCGCGGAAACGGATGGGCGGGGTCGAGTCCAACAGGCGTGAGCAAGGGCCGCACTTCCTTGTCGAAATATTGCTTGACCCAGGCGCGCTGGGCAGCATTTCGATCGCCACGCCGCAACATATGGATGCCGTTCTCTGACAGGCGCGGCAAGATTTCGTTGTTGAGCAGGGCGTATTGGCGCCCGATCAGGCGGCGGCATTCCTCGCTGGCGCGTCCTAGCGTGGCCGCGAGAGTGTCTGGCATGCCATCCATGCTGCGCTCAATCGTGTGTTGCGCCAGCAGGCTGGCCACCCGCACTTCGAAGAACTCGTCCAGGTTGCTGCTGACGATGCAAAGGAAACGCAGCCTTTCGAGCAGGGGCAGGCCTTCGTCTTCCGCCTGGGCAAGAACACGGCGATTAAACTCGAGGAGGGAGAGCTCACGGTTCAGGTACTGGGCGATGCGCTCGGGCGCTGAGGCTGGAGCTGGAGCAGCCTCCGCGGGTTTTACCTTCTTATCCATTTTGCGGCGCGAAGTCATGCGAGAGCGCCAGTATGGTTGTCAAGTATGACAGGCTCATGACGGGCGTCAGGCTTCGCATTGTCCCCATATCCTGCGAACGTCCTACAACGCACACCGCCTGACCATCCAGACCAGGGCCATTTACTCGAATTGGTGCCGGTGCTCGAGCCGACCGGGCTGAGGCTGTCAGCACCGCGTCTTGAGGTGGCTGACCAGACCATGCTAACCAAACTGGATGACACGCGCATGACAGACCCTGTGTGGGCATAATCGGGCTCTCGGCTCACGTTCAGCCCCAACAAGAAATGAAGCGGCCTTTGTTAACGCTCTACAATCTACCAGCTAACAACCCCTGCTCGCTAAGCGAGCGCAGTATTGTCGTCGCAGCGAACCTGTCCCTCGATGTTGTGTGCCCTTAGATATGTACGGACAGCGCGCATCAAACTTGGCGGCTTTATGATCACATTGATGATATGTTTAATCCTAACAATTCTTGTCCTCGGCTGGGTTCTCCACACGAACGCGCGTGACCGCAAAATATTCGAGCAGGAACTTGAGGACGAGTTCCCGGGCGTGGAATAGTGCGCCAAAACAAAAAGCTGAGATCAGCGTAGCACGTCCGACGATGACGATGCGCTGGGAATATTCGATGCGAGTGAAAGTAACGACGATGAACTTTGATACGAAGCGATTTCGGGTATCCGGAGAACGAAAAGTCGATTTTGGCGAATTTCCAACCGATGTGGCCAGGATGTACAAATCGAAGAAACAGTATCGCAAGCTCCTGGAAAACCACGTTGCCGAACTGAGCGCGCAACAGCAGCGACTGTATGCGTCAAACAGCTATGCGGTCCTGCTGATCTTCCAGGCGATGGATGCGGCAGGCAAGGACGGCGCCATCAAGCATGTGATGTCTGGGGTCAATCCCCAGGGTTGCCAGGTCTTCAGCTACAAGCATCCGGCTCCAGAAGAACTGCAACACGACTTTCTTTGGCGCACTACCGTTGATCTGCCGGAGCGTGGCCGAATTGGGATCTTTAACCGTTCCTATTATGAGGAAGTCCTCATCGCGCGCGTGCATCCGGAAATTTTGCTCGGCGAAGGGGTGCCGGCGGGCCGTCGCGACGATATCTGGTCTGAGCGGTATCGTTCAATCAGGAACATGGAGCGCCACCTGTTTGCCAACGGGACCCGGATCATCAAGTTCTTCCTGCATCTCTCGCAAGACGAACAGAAAAAACGCCTGATTGAACGTATTGACGATCCGGAAAGGAACTGGAAATTCAGCGCGGCCGACGTTGAGGAGCGGAAATACTGGAAAAACTACATGAAGGCTTACGCGGCATGTATTGGCAACACGAGCACACGCGATGCTCCGTGGTATGTCGTGCCGGCCGATGACAAAAAAAACGCCCGGCTCATCGTATCGCGTATCGTCCTCGAAACGTTTTATGGGCTTCAACTGGCGTATCCGCAATCGAGCGCACAGCGGCTACAAGAACTTCAGGAGATCCGGAGCCGCCTGGTCAAATGAACGTGAAACAATCCTATCGCTCGGACCGCCTATGATGGGTGCAGTCCGGCGCAGCGGCAATTCAGGAACTGGGCGGCGCGGTCGCGAACAAAACCATGGGAGAGCGCATGCATCCGACAAATATCGTCCTGCTCCAGTTTCATCCGGAGCACGACAGCCTCACGCATGACAAGGAGTTGCGTGACGGCCTCTCGGTCGCGCTGCGCATGGGCCGCACGCTCTGGCTCGCCAACGACGAGACAGTCAGCCTGGAACGCCTGACGCTGGAAGAAAAGGACAGCACCGGCAGGAGCAGTTTCACGCGCGACCACCGGCAGTACCGGCTGCATGACTTTTTGAGGCTGCCGCTGCCGCCGTATGGCGAGGCGTCGGGCGACGGTAAGAGTGCTGACATCAATGAGGCCGACATCGAAGGCATCGCATGCGACGGCAAATACCTGTGGCTCACCGGCTCGCACAGCCTGCGGCGCAAGCGGCCGAAGCTCGAGGACGGCGCAAAAAAGGCCCACAAACGTCTGGGCTCGGTGGAAGCAGACGGCAACCGCTACCTGCTGGCGCGAATTCCCGTCGCCGAGGACGGCGAACTGCCGGGCACCTATACCTTGCTCAAGGAAACCGGCCGCAAGGACAGATTGCGCACGGCGGCCATGCTGCGCGGGGACGAGCACGGCAACGAGCTGACCGCACTGCTGGCCGACGACCCGCACTTCGGCCCCTTCCTGGCGATTCCAGGCAAGGACAACGGGTTCGACATCGAGGGCATCGCGGTGGTCGGCAAGCATCTGCTGCTGGGCCTGCGCGGCCCGGTGCTGCGCGGCTGGGCGGCGATCGTCGAGCTTGCGCCGGTCGACGATGCCGAGGCCGGCTGGATGCGGCTGGGGCCGGTCGACGCCAACGGGCAGAGGCTCCGCAAGCACTTCCTCGACCTGGGCGGTCTCGGTATTCGCGACCTGTGTGTGCAGGGCGAAGACCTCCTCATCCTCGCCGGACCGACCATGGATCTGGATGGTCCGGTCTATGTCTATCGCTGGGCCGGCGGCGCCTTGCCCGCCAGGGATGCCGTGATGCCGGCCGAGCGGCTCGAACGCGTGCTGGCGCTGCCCTATGGCGAGGGCGTGGACCACCCCGAAGGCATCACCCTGTTCCACGACAAGATAGGTGCCGGCGACGAGCTGATGGTGGTCTACGATTGCGCTTCGCCCGGGCGGCAGATCGGCGAGAGCACCGTATTGGCCGACGTGTTCGCCCTGCCGTGCCCCAAGAAACGCAAGGGCTGACCGCGCTCGCGGGCCCGTCGACGCCTGCCTCGAGATAGCGCCGCATTTTCGGCTACCGATCCCGCTTCGTTGCGGGCCGCCGGCGCGTCGCCGTTGTAAAAGTCCCCAGCGCGTAAAGCGTTTTCGGGTCGGAAAGTCCAGGGCGAAGATTAGCAGGCTGGCCCGGTGCGCATCCGCCGCCTCTTTATGACCGGAATCGTGCGCACCCGTTGTCATGGTGCTGTCATGCTGCCGGTGCAGGCTGAGGCATGCCCCTGCAACGGGGGACGATCCTCGTCCTGGGACTGGGGAAACGAACGCTTCTTGGCCAGTGGAGATATCTATGAATGCAGCAGCAATCGAACGGCGGTCTTCGTCGCACACCGGCGCCGGCGGCGCCCAGTACGACGCCTGCATCGTCGAGCGTGCGCTCAAGGTGCAGCGCAGTGCGAGCACCGTCAGTGCCGTCGAGTACCTGAAGAGCCGCGGGGTCGACGCCGCGGTCATCGTGCGCGTCCTGACCAGCAGCGGCAGGCGCATCGTCGAATGATTGAAACGCGTGGCGGCAGCTCGTTGTAACAGCCACGTCACATGCGGCAGCTATCGTGGCTCGCCTATCACTTACGGTCCCCCCATGCGCTTCTTTCCGCTCGCTGCCACCTGCCTGTTCGCCTGCCACCTGTCCGTGGCCATGGCGACCCCTGCCGCATCCGTCTCGTCCACCGTCAATGCGACCGCGACCGCACCGCCAAAACTGGTGCTGGTACTGGTCGTCGACGGCCTGCCTTCGGAGCAACTGCAGCGCTACCGCGGCCAGTTCGGCCAGGGCGGCCTGCGCCGACTGCTCGACGGGGGCGCCTCGTTCAGCAATGCGCACCAGGCCCATGGCGTCACAGTCACGGCGGTAGGCCATGCCGCCATCCTGTCCGGCGCCTATCCTTACCAGCACGGGGTAATCGGGAATAACTGGATCGACCCGGTATCGAAGGCCTCGGTCTATTGCACCGAGGACGCGCGCCATACCTACCTGGGCGAGGAGACGAAGGCGGGCGACGGCACCTCGCCCGCGCGGCTGCGTGTGGATACGCTGGGCGACCAGCTGCGCTATGCCAGCGGCAACCGCGCCAAGGTTCTTGCGGTGTCCGGCAAGGACCGCGGCGCGATTCTGCTTGCCGGCAAGACCGGAACGGCCTACATGTACATGGACAAGACCGGCAATTTCGCATCGAGCAGCTATTACATGGCAGCCCATCCGCAGTGGGTGCAACAATACCAGGCGACCAGGCCGCAAGATCGCTACTATGGCAAGACCTGGCGCCCGCTGTTGACCGACGCGGCGTACGCGGGCGATGCGTCCGACGACCTGTTTCCGGCAACCCCCGCTTCGCCGAACCGGTTTCCCTTCAGCTTCTACAGCGACAACGGCACCACCGACGCCGACTACTTCAACCGCCTGAAACAGAGTCCCTTCCTGGACGAATTGACCCTCGATTTCGCGCGCGCAGCCATCGACGGCGAACGCCTTGGCAACAATTCCGCCGGCGTCACCGACCTGCTGGGGGTCAGCCTGTCGGCACATGACTACATCAATCATGCTTATGGCCCAGAAAGCAAGATGTCGCATGACCACCTGCAGCGCCTGGACCGGCTGCTGGCCGACTTCCTGTCTTTCGTCGATCGCAAGGTCGGCACGGGAAATGTGCTTGTCGTACTGACTGCCGATCACGGCTTTCCGAATACGCCGGAATTCGTCAAGGCGGCCCGCGGCGATGCCGGCCGCGTCGACCCTGCAAAATTGAGCGCCGGGCTTAATGCGGCGCTGGCCGCGAAATACGGTCACGACAAACTCGTCATCGCCCAGTCGGCGCCCAATTTTCACCTGGATTACGCCGCGATCGACAAGCTGAAGCTTTCTCGCAACGAGGTCGAGGGCATTGCGGCGCGATTCCTGCGCGCGCAGGAGGGCGTGGCAGAAGTCTTCACGCGCGGCAATCTTGAAGGGGGGGCCGCAAGCGCGACGCGCATGGGTACGCTGATGCGGCGCGCGTGGAACCGCGAGCTGTCGGGCGACCTGGTCGTCGTCACCAAACCCTACTGGTTTTTCGGATCCTCGAGCAGCGGCGCCTCGCACGGTTCGCCATATGCCTACGACACCAACGTGCCGCTCGTGCTGAGCGGCGCCAGATGGATCAAGCCGGGCGATTATGGTCAGTACGCCGAAACGGTCGATGTTGCACCCACCCTGGCGCACCTGCTGCGCATCCGTCCTCCCGCAGCGGCCGAAGGCCGCGTGCTGAACGAGCTGTTGCGCTTACCCTGAGGCCGTCGTAGGGGCCCTGCTGTTACCGGACGGACGGTTGCCATGATCGCCGTTGCCGCGGCAGAGGTAGTTCGTGCCGACGTGGCCCGCTGCACGGTGCAGCGCCTGATGCGCAACCATCGGCCGTTTTATGGATCCCCCTTGAAAATGGCGTCGACGCCGGAGCGGATCGAGGCGGGGTGGTGGAGTCCAATGCAGACGCGCGATTATTTTATTGCGGTAGGGCAGGACCACACGTGTACTGGGTGTATCGCGAGCGGATCGTGGGGGCGTCGGAGGATGCGAATCCGAGGTGGTTCCTGCATGGGTTATTTGGGTGACCATGCACGCCGGAACGGTGCTCCGACACGGTGGTTGATCAATGCGCTTTAAATCCCGGTAGCAATTTGCAATGAATACCAAGAAAATAGGGTTTGCCTGAGAAGATCACTCTATTAACGGTTGCCATGCTAATACAAGAATTCACGTGTTTCGGTGCTGAGACGCAGGGCGGGAACCCTGCACTGACCGTCGAGGACGGACCGGCTGGTGCTGAAGAGCGCCTTGCATTAGCGCGCAAGTGGGGGCTTACTTGCGTCTTTCTCGACCCGTCGGATGAGCCCGGAATCGCCGCCTGTCTCGACTTCGTCTATCCGCACACGCGCAGCCCGCTTTGCCTGCATGCGACGCTGGCGGCGGCGCAGGTGCTGTTCGAACGGCACGCAGCCGTGGCGCCCTTGACCGTGACGACGGCCATGCGGGGACAGTGCCTGGTGCTGTTGAAGGATGGCGAGGAAGTGTTCGTCAGGATGGCGCGGCAGGAGGCGCCCCCAGCGGCAGTCGATGCTGCCCTGGCGGCGCGCTTGCTGGCGGCGCCCGATCTTTCCGTGGCAAGCGCGCCATGCATCGCATCCGTTGGCAGCCCCAAGCTGTTGCTGGAGGTGGCCAATGTGGAAACGCTGTATGGCTTGCGGCCCGACCTATCCTTTATTCATGACTGGGGCAAGGCACACGGGGTAAGCGGGTGTTTTGTCTGGTGCCGCTTGGAAGATGGACGTTACGAAGGGCGCAATTTCAACCACCTTGATCCCAGGCTCGAAGACAGCGCCACCGGGGTGGCTGCGGGAGCGCTGACGGTGGCGCTTGGCTCTGCGCTGACGCTGCTGCAAGGAGCCGCGACCGGCCGCTCATCCCTTATTCGCACGCGCCTCGATGGAAGCGACGTCATGGTGGGTGGGAAGGTTTCTCGCGAATGCAAAGAACGAATATGCTGACCGGGCTGAATCATCTTACCCTCGCCCTGCACAACCTCGACCGAAGTGTCGATTTCTATCGTCACTTGCTCGGCTTTCGTCTCCATGCCCGCTGGGACACCGGCGCTTATTTGTCTTTGGATGTCTTGTGCTTGCGTGCGCATGATGTCATCGAATGGCAGCAAAACCGCAGCGAAGGGGGCTCGCTGTACTTCCTCGATCCCGATGGGCACAAGCTCGAAGCACATGTCGGCGACCTGAACAGCCGGCTTGCCCAATGCCGTACTTTGCCTTGCCCAGGCATGTGTTTCTTCGACTGAAGACGAATAATCGGCAAGTCGCGCCGATTGCAAGCCCCGATTTTTCAGGCGCTCTTCATCGTTGACTACTTGGATTGGAATGAAATGCGGCCAAGCTCCCCGATTGCACTGACAAGCCTCGACCGGCCCGTGTGGGCCACACTCACCTATGCGCCACACCTTGCTGAAGGTAGTGATCGTGCCAAGCGTTTCCGGCGCGACGTCAATCTTTTCGCTGCCGCGTCCGACGATAGCCCCGCGAGTCTTGCGGCACTTGCCGGACTCGTCCACGATGACGGGATTGTTTTTTTGCTCCAGGTTCCAGCGATCCGCGTGCCCGACGCTCTTGTGACGGTGCGCGAAGCCCAAGGAGTTCAACTGCTGGCGGCCCGGTCGATTGAAGCCGAGCCGGGCAAGGATCAAATCCTTGTACTTGGTGATGCGGACGCGGGAGAGATGCTCGCCTTGGCGACACTGACCCAGCCGGGCCCCTTTTTGTCACGCACCCATACCATGGGGCGCTTCGTCGGGATCCGCATCGATGGACAACTGGTCGCAATGGCGGGGGAGCGCATGCGTTTTCCTGGTTCACGGAAGTCAGCGGCGTATGCACCCATCCTGATTTTCAAGGGCGTGGCTTAGGCAGGCGACTTTCATCCGTCGTCGCCCATGCCATCCAACAGCGCGGCGAGCAGCCCTTCCTCCACGCCTGGGCGTCCAACACCGCAGCGATCCCGCGTTTTACGAGAAAATGGGATTCCAGTATCGAACCGCAGTACAGGTGGCCGTCCTGAAAAAACAGGCCTGATCAGCTTGAACCGTAAGCTGGCGCTATCATCCAGCAAGGCCGGCGATGGGACCTTGCTGGACTACGCCACACGCCTACTTGATGAATGCCGGATCGGTGACGGTCACCTTGCGCTGCACCTGCGTGGCATTCCCGGCACGGTCCGTCACCTTGATCTTGACCGTGAAGTCCGGCAAGGCCATGATGAACCTTGCCGGCCAGCGCCGCCGGATCAGTTGACGGTCACCCTGCGCTGCACCTGCGTCGCATTCCCCGCCCGATCCGTCACCTTGACCCTGACGGTGAACGCGCCGGCCTTGCAAAAGGTATGCCGCAGGCTGACGTCGCCCGCACCGCGCCGCTCGCGCAGGCTGGGTGCGGCTTGCGGGCAAGCCATCGTTGACGCTGGCGGATGCCAGGTGCGACTCGGCCACGGCGCTGTCGACGAAGCTGGCGGTGAAGTCGACCGTGGCGCTCGTTGCGACCATGTCGCCGGCGGGTGCGCCAACGATGGCGCCGAGTACCGGCGCGGCCGTGCCTTCTTGCCGGGACGCAGCAGGACCAGGCCGGCGCTGGAGTCGGCGACGATGGTGCCGTCGTCGTTGATCGCGTTGGCGGCGTACAGCACCAGTCCGGCGGGAGCGCGGTAGAGCCGGGTGTTCAGGTCGACCGGGTTGGCGACGTCGCTCCAGAGCACGGCGCGCCGGCTGTGCGGGTCCTGCAGCGTGCGCTCGAGGTAGCCGACCATCTCGCGCCGGTTGTTCAGGGCCAGTACCCTGGCATCAGGCGCGCCGGCCACGGGAAGGGCCGCATGCCGCGCCCCGCCGCCCAGAGGAAGGGACGGTACAGGTAGGCCGGGTCGCCGTTCGCGACCAGGTTGTTGCCCGTGACTTCGCCCTTGTCGTTGAGCGCAGTGACATACTGGGCGCCGCTGTCCGGGCCGATGCGCAGCATGCCATGTTCGCGGCACCACAGGAAACCGATGCCGCGCCCGTCCTTGTAATAGGTGCCCAGCACCTGGCCGCTGGCGTTGATCTGCTTGGCGGTCGATTGCGAGCCGCCGAATTTGCCCAGGTCGGTGGCTTTGCCCGCCGCGTCCCACACCATGGCGTGGCTGTCCTGGAACTGGACCTCGGAATCGCCGACCGACACGCCACTGTCGTTGATGGCCCAGGCCGTCGATAGCCGCGCCGGCAACGGGCCCAGGTGGTGAGGGCGCCGTTGGGGTCCCAGCGGTTGGCGCGGGTGTAGAAGGACTGCGGCCCCGCCCGCACCCCGCCGACCACCTGGTTGCGGTTATTGATGGCGTTCGCATCGGCCAGGGTGGGACCGGGCAGGGCGCGCATGCCGCGCGCGACTGTCCAGGAAAATGCCCGGTAATCGAGGGAAGCATCCTTCGGATTGCCCCACCACGACGCCCAGGTCGTTCAAGCCCCGACAAAGGTGAAGGACCCTCCCAACGAAGGGAAGGTGTGCACCCGCTGGCCGTCGAAGAAGCCGTTATGGATCTCATCGGGCGACCAGGTAGCGAAGGCGGCCTGGCCGCGCCGGTTCAAGACCGCAAGCCAGGTGTCGGGGCCGAGATTGATGACACTGTATTCGACCCGCGGCCAGGCGCCGACACCGGTGCGCCGGCTGCATGGACGGGAGCGGCGATTGCGCAGAGCGCACGACAGTGGGGACGAGCAGGCCTGCCCGCTGCAGGCGGGCTCTGGCGCGGAGCATGAATGTCATATAAGCCTTTGGTCATGAGAGTGACGCAACACAAAGGCAAACTGTAGGCTCCGCTTCAGACGCCTGGCATGATCCCTATCCAATCAAATAGGGGAACTAAAAACCTTAGTCAGCGATCATGCGCCGTTAGTGAACGATCAGGTGGATGACGGAGTTATCGGAGAGCCGGCGACCGGCAGGCTGCCTCAACACGCGGCAAGCGGTCTCCAGGGTCACCCCGGCTTCGCACAGCATACAACCGCCGCATACATTCCTTGCTCACGCAAAATATTGATCGACGCGTCGATCAATGCAGCGGTCTCATGGTTTTCTCGGGATTTCATCAGGGGACTATAGCCCCAGCTTCATACCGGTGTGCGGCTTATTTCAATGGCGCACCGCAACGCTGTATGCATGAACAGGATGGCAAGGAATGGTCTTCCGGGACATCCGCTGCGCAACGCGGAATAACCACAGGCTGCGTCCGCATGAACTATAGTGAAATATCACATCGTTTGCTGCGTCGGTAGACCTAGGTCGACGCGCCCGATACGGTACGAAGATTTCTACCGGAAATCGCACAGTCGATAGCATCACTCCGCCGGAGTCGTCGGTCACCGCAGCTTCCAACGATGCTACCAGGAGTAGATCATGAGACATATCTTGACGGCGGACTTCGATGACCACGGCGATGCCCACATCGCTGAACAAATTGCTGGCGGCTGGATACTTGCGTGCGGACGCGAGACTCGCGTCCGCCGGTGAGCGCCACGTCATCACCCTCACGACCGAATCGGACCCGGAAGCCGAGCGTGCCGTCGCACTCGTTGGGCGCCTCATCCCGGCAGACCCTCGGCACGCGGCGGACAGGAGCAGGGTCGACAGGATCGCAGCCTACCGCTACGGCAATGAAATGCGCGTCAGCGACAAATACCGCAACCGTTCGTGGAATGAGGTCGACGACGACCTGAGGAGCGAGTGGGAATTGCGCAATCCCGGCGTCTCGAACTGGGATGCGTCGGCGCCGGTCATCCGCAGTGGATGGGAAGCGACCAGCCCGGACATCGACGAGGACAGTTACTACCGCACCCATTGGAATGCGCGATATGCGCACGCCGCGCGCGGCCCAGGCGCTCATGCGGCGGCAGCCGTGAACCGCGGGGAAGCCGGCCATGGCTTCCCCTACCGTATCCGCCACTGGGCAGCGGCTACGGCAGACCTGAAGGCAGGTTGGGCATCGAGCCACGCCGGCGAACTACGGCCATGGGAAAGGTTCAAGGACGCCCTGTTTCATGGCTGGAGCAGGATCGACCTGGGCAACGGCGAAACCGAGGCAAGCGCTGCGAGCACCGATGACCTTTCCCCTGCCTATCGCTTCGGCGACGAGGCGCATCACATCGACAGGTTCCGCAGCCGCAGCTGGGATGAGGTGGAGAATGCGCTGCATGAGGACTGGGACAGCCGTTATGGGGGGCGAGGACTGGCGACCTGGGACCGGAACAAGACGGCGGTGCGTTGCGGTTGGGATCGGACCAAGCCGGCGGCGTGAGGGGGCGTGGCGCAAGCGGTGTCTTCGCTACCTTGCACCTGGGTCGAATCGCGTGCAAAGTAGCGCCTTCGTTGAACACCGAGGAAGTCATGCCGACCGAACGCGTTGAGTTTCAGGGATCGCACGGCAAGCTGGCCGCCAAGCTCGACCTGCCCAATGGACATCCGCGCGCCTATGGCGTGTTCGCCCATTGCTTTACCTGCAGCAAGGATGTACTCGCGGCGAACCGGATTTCGCAGGGGCTGGCCGGGCATGGCGTGGCCATGCTGCGTTTCGATTTCGCGGGCCTGGGCGCCAGCGCCGGCGAGTTTGGCGACACCAATTTCTCGTCGAACGTGGAAGACCTGGTTGCCGCCGCCGGTTTCCTGCGCGAAAAGTTTGCCGCGCCGGCGCTGCTGGTTGGCCACAGCATGGGCGGTACGGCCGTGCTGGCGGCGGCGCACCGCATTCCCGAGTCGACAGCGGTGGTGACGATCGCCTCGCCGAGCGATCCGCATTATGTGGTGAATGCCTTGTTGTCCGAACATCTCGACACGCTGGCCCGGCTGGGCGCGGCGCGCGTGAAACTGGCGGGGCGCGATTTCGATATCCGCCAGCAGTTTGTCGAGGATGCAACGCAGCACCAGCTGGCCGAACGCATTGCCCATCTTGGCCGCGCATTGCTGGTGATGCATGCGCCGAACGACGATACGGTGGAGGTGGTGAATGCGCTGCGGATTTTCGAGATGGCGCAGTATCCGAAGAGCTTTATTTCGCTCGACGGGATCGATCATCTGGTGACCGGGAGGGACGATGCGGCGCAGGTGGCGGCGATGATTGCGGCGTGGAGCACGCGGTATATCTAAACACCGGCGCCCACCCCGCTACATATCCATTCACTCGTCGAACTCTTCGGCCAGATTCTTCCACCCGCGGCTCTTGGCGAACGGCGCGAATTCTTCCGGCGCTTCGAGCACGATCAGCTTGCGGTCCTGCAGGCCCGGATCGCTGTGGGCGAAGTCGGGGCCCTTGTAGCCGAGTGCGCGCAGGCGCTCGATGATCTGCTTGACGAGGACGCTGTCCTTGTACATGCCGCCATCGAGGGCGCCAACAAAATCCACGTACACGTCGATAATCCCGTAGCCCTCGTCGAAAATGCGGATCGCCTTGACGTCGTGGGAACGGCCGGTGCTGTCGGTGGCCTTGAAGGGGCCGGACAGTTCAATGTCGGTATCGGTAGTCATGGCATGAAGCATACCACCGACCCGAAATGAACACGCTTACTTGAGGGCTTTGTAAATCGCCTCCAGCCGGTCCGGCGTGCCGCTGATGCGTTCCAGGCGCGGATAACGCAGGCCGCCATGGTAGTCGAGCGAAATCGTGCGCAGGTTGTTGCCCTTCTTGACCAGCAGCTCGATCGGCGCCTTGCTGTCCTTCGACGCCTTCACGGCCGCCTTCAGCACTTCCGGCTTGAACACCTTGTTGTTCACCGCGACGATGGTCGTGTTGCCCGCCAGGCCGGCGCGGAAAGCCGGGCCGTCCCACTGCACGTTGGCCACGCCGCCGTCGGCGCGCACCGCGAAGCCCAGCGAATAGCTGAAGTCGGTCGACTTGCTGCGCTCTTCGCCGCCCTTGATGTACTCGGTCGGGGTGTCGGTGTAGACCAGCTTCCAGCCGGCGCGCGCGAGGCCGTCGAGCGGGGCGCCGGGGCCGTGGCCTTCCAGGCGCGAACGCAGGAAAGGCGCCCAGTCGAATTTCTGCACTTTCGTGAGCGCGGCGACCACGTCGTCGAAGGTGTAGAACTCGGGCAGGTAGCTGCCGTTCTTGATGCCGTAGAAGGCGCGCGCGAAATCGTCGAGCGAGCGCTTGTCGGCCGGACAGTTCGCGGATCTTGGTGTCGACGTCGAGCCAGATCAGCGCGCCTTCCGAATAGTAGTCTTCGCCGCGCTGCCAGTTGCTCCAGCCGAGGGCGCGGCGCGCAATGATGATCGGGTCGTTGACCGTGTCCTGCATGGCGCGCCAGGCGCGGCCCTGCACGTTGTCGTAGCGCGCCGCGGTGGCGGCCAGCGCGTCGCGCGCGCCGGCCTGCGAGACCATGCCCGAACGGGCGCCGAGCACGCTGCCCCAGTACTGGGTCTGGCCTTCGTAGACCCACAGCAGTTCGTTCTGCAGAGGGGTGTTGAAGTTCGGGACGTCCTGTCCGGCCGGGCGGCGGAACTTGCCGTTCCAGGAGTGGGTGTACTCGTGCGGCAGCAGGTCGCGGCCGGCCTCGGTGCGCGCCCATTCGGTGAAGTAGTTCGGCTTGACGCCGTTCTCGCTCGACTGGTGGTGTTCGCGCCCGATGCCGCCGAAATCGTCCGACAGCGCCAGCAGGAAGTCGTAGTGCGCGTAGTGGTGCGAGCCGAAGAGTTTCGCGGCCTGCTGCACCATCGCGCGGTGCGCGGCGATCTGCTCGGGTTTGGCTTCCAGGCTCTCGGCGTTATCCGCCACGACGTTCAGCGAGACGCGCACTTTGGCGCCCGGATCGAGGTCGAATTTTTTGAAGTAGCGGCCCGCGAACAGCGGCGAATCGATCAGCGTTTCGAGGTCGTGCGCCTTGAACTGCACTTCGTCGCCCGTACGCGTTGCCGTCTCCAGCGCGGTGCCGTACTGCCAGCCCGCGGGCAGCGTCAGCGAGGGCTGCACCGTGATGCGGCGCGCCACATAACCGGCCGGATACAGGGTCACCGACGGCCATTGCAGGCCGAGCATATCGTCGGTCATGACGATGCGGCCCTGGGCCGGGTCGAGCGGCGACAGGAACTGGTATTCCGCTTCCAGCGTCGTCACGCCTTCCGGCACGGTGAGGTGGAAGGCGAACACTTCGACCGGGTCGCGCGTCCATTCGACCGGCTTGCCGTTGGCCGTGAATTTGAGGCCCGCGAGCTGGGTCAGCGGACCGCTCGGACCGTGGTTCGCCGGCAGCCATTGCGGATACAGGAAAGTCATCGGGCCGGGCTTCACGGGCACCGTCATGCGCATGCGGAAAATCTGCTGCGACAAATTCGGTCGCATCGACTTTCAGCACGATCGTGCCGGGGTAGGGCTGGTCGACCGGGGCGGGGACGGCGGCGTGTGCCGGGAAGGCAAACGCGAGCGCGAGGGCGATGCTGGAAGCCGTCTTGGCGGCGAAGCGGAGAACGGAGCGTGAGCGGTCATCTTGTAAGGGAGAGTGGGGACAAAACCGGACGAGTGTAGCATGCAGAAAAACACGAAATACTCTGAAACATCGTTGCAAATATTATTCAGAATAAAGGCTCAAAAATCCGTATTTCGTATGCCTTGAAAAGTCGCTTGGGTTGGCATTAGATTGGTTCCATCGGATGCTCACGATGAGGTCCGACAACTTATCGCTTAACTTTTACAAGGATATTTATCATGCGTACTTTTGACCTCGCTCCTCTCTACCGTTCCGCCATCGGCTTCGACCGCCTGGCCAGCCTGCTCGAGCAACGCGCCGAATCGCAGCCGAGCTACCCGCCGTACAACGTCGAGCTGCTCGCCGAAGACAAATACCGCATCGTGATGGCCCTCGCCGGCTTCACCCGCGATGAAGTGGAAATCGTCGCCGAGCGCGACACCCTGCACGTGACCGGCCGCAAGCAGAAGGACGCCACCGAGCGCACCTACCTGCACCGCGGTATCGCCGCCCGCGACTTCGAACAGCGCTTCCAGCTGGCGAACCACGTGAAGGTCACCACCGCGTCCTTCGACAACGGCATGCTGACCATCGACCTGGTGCGCGAAGTGCCTGAAGCACTCAAGCCGCGCAAGATCCAGATCGGCGATGCCAACGGCACCGTCGAGCAACGTCAGCAACTCGAACAGCGTCAGGCAGCTTAAGGGCACGATGTAGGGTAGGACAGCAGTAAAGACAAGGGTGCCCGCGGTCAGGGCGCCCTTTTTTGCGTCTGGCATGCGGACAGCTTTGTCCATGCCAACGATCCAAGGATGAGCTTTAAGTATGGTCTAAGACAGATAGTCGACACTAACAACATCGATAACCCGTTATCGGCTAACCCTTTAATCCAGG
Source organism: uncultured beta proteobacterium (assembly GCA_963729765.1). Lineage (GTDB taxonomy): Bacteria > Pseudomonadota > Gammaproteobacteria > Burkholderiales > Burkholderiaceae_D > Telluria. The sequence goes on from CAVSPL010000012.1 coordinate 15,952, forward strand.
AGCGCGTCCATGCAAAACGAAGGTGCAGTTACCGCCATCACCGCAAAACGTCTCACGCTGGCGCTGTGCGCGGCGGGCGTGATTGGCGGCGCGGTCGGAGCGATTACCGTCAACCATAACAACGCCACCGCCCAGAGCGCGGCGGCCGTCGCCGCGGCCCCTGCGCCTGTCCAGGCGCCGCCAGCGGTCGCCGGTGCGCCCGCCGCCACCGTCACGCTGCCCGACTTCACCCGCATCGCCTCGCAGCACGGCAAGGCGGTCGTGAACATCCGCGTCGTCGGCAGCACCAAGGCCAGCATGCGCGGTGGCCCGCAGGTCGATCCCAACGATCCGTTCTATGAATTTTTCCGTCGCTTCCAGGGCCCGCAATCTCCGCGCGGCGGTGGCGACGCTCCCGTTTTCGGCGCCGGATCGGGCTTCATCGTAAGCCCGGACGGCGTCATCCTGACAAACGCGCACGTGGTGCAGGACGCCGACGAAGTCACGGTCAAGCTGGCCGACCGGCGCGAATACCGCGCCAAGGTGCTCGGCTCCGACCCGAAGACCGACGTCGCTGTCCTCAAGATCGATGCGAAAAACCTGCCGGTCGTCCCGATCGGTAACTCGCGCAACCTGCAGGTCGGCGAATGGGTGCTGGCGATCGGTTCGCCCTTCGGCCTCGAGTCGACCGTGACGGCCGGCGTGGTGAGCGCCACGGGCCGCTCGCTGCCGAGCGACACCAACGTGCCCTTCATCCAGACCGACGTCGCGATCAACCCCGGCAACTCGGGCGGTCCGCTGTTCAATACGCGCGGCGAAGTGGTCGGCATCAATTCGCAGATCTACAGCCAGACCGGCGGCTACATGGGCATGTCGTTCGCGATTCCGATGGACGTCGCGGTGCGCATCAAGGACCAGATCGTCGCCACCGGCAAGGTGCAGCATGCCAAGCTCGGCGTCTCGATCCAGGACGTGAACCAGGGCTTCGCCGATTCGTTCAACCTGGCCTCGCCCGAAGGCGCCCTGATCGCCAACGTGGAGCGCGGCAGCGCCGCCGACCGCGCCGGCCTGAAAGCGGGCGACGTGGTGCGCACGGTGAACGGCCAGGCGATCATCGGCTCCGGCGACCTGCCGGGCATGCTGGCGGTCTCGAAGCCGGGCGAAAAGGTCGCGCTCGACGTCTGGCGCGACGGCAAGATCATGCGCCTGAACGCGACCCTGGCCAATGCCAGCGACAAGCCGGCGCCGCGCCGAGCGCGAAGAAATCGCCAGCATCGACAAGGGCGCCAAGCTGGGCCTGGCCCTGCGTCCGCTGGAGCCGATCGAACAGCGCCAGAGCGGCATCTCCTCGGGCCTCGTGATCGAGGATGCGGGCGGTCCCGCGATCGCCGCCGGCGTGCAGCCGGGCGACGTGCTGCTGTCGGTGAACGGCAAGCCGGTGTCGACGCGTCGCCCAGGTGCGCGACATGGTGAACAAGTCGACCAAGTCGGTGGCCTTGCTGATCCAGCGCGGGAGTGACAGAATCTTCATTCCGGTGCGGATTGGCTAAGTACGTTCTTCGCCAGCGCAGCCGGGTCACACGAGTTAGAGGTAGAAACATGCGGCTGCTGCTGGTGGAAGACGATACGATGATCGGCGAAGTGGTGCTCGACCTGCTCAGGGCCGAGCACTACGCCGTCGACTGGGTGAAGGACGGCGAAATGGCCGATACCGCCCTGGTGCAGAACCAGAACTACGACCTGGTGCTGCTCGACCTGGGGCTGCCGCGCAAGGACGGCCTCGACGTGCTGCGCTCCATGCGCAGCCGCAAGGACCGCACCCCGGTGCTGGTCGCCACCGCGCGCGACTCGGTCGCCCAGCGCATCGCCGGGCTGGATGCCGGCGCCGACGACTACGTGCTGAAACCCTATGATCTCGACGAGCTGCTGGCGCGCATCCGTGCGCTGCTGCGGCGCGCCGCCGGGCGCGGCGAACCGATCTTCGAATACAAGAACATCTCGATCAACCCCGCCACCCGCGAAACCCTGGTCGACGGCGAGCCGGTCTCGCTGTCGGCGCGCGAATGGGCCGTCCTCGAGGCGCTGGTTGCGCGTCCGGGCGCGGTGCTGTCGCGCGCCCAGCTCGAAGAAAAGCTGTACAGCTGGCGCGATGAAGTCTCCAGCAACGCGGTGGAGGTGTATATCCACGGCCTGCGCAAGAAGCTCGGGAGCGACCTGATTCAAAACGTGCGCGGCGTCGGCTACATGGTTCCGAAGGCATGAAAGTAACCCACTCGCTGCGCGGGCGCCTGCTCTGGTTCCTGCTGGCGGCCATTACCCTGGCGGCGCTGGCCCAGGCCTCGATCGCCTACCGCACGGCGCTCGACGACGCCGACCAGATCTTCGACTACCACATGCAGCAGATGGCGCTCTCGCTGCGTTCCGGCACGCCGCTGTCGAACACCGAGGCGCAGGAACGGCTCGAGTCCGGCCCCGGCAACGACGACCTGGTGGTGCAGATGTGGTCCCCGGACGGCGTGCAGGTGTTCCACAGCGTCTCGCGCGCGCGCCTGCCGCAGCGCGCGGTGCTCGGTTTTTCGAACGTCAAGGCCAACGGCACCACCTACCGCGTGTTCTCGATCCAGGCCAACAATCAAACGGTGCAGGTCGCGCAGGACCTGGCCGTGCGCCGCAACATGGCCGGCAACCTGGCCCTGCGCACGCTGGGGCCGATCGCGGTCATGATGCCGATCCTGATGCTGGTGGTCTGGTGGGTGGTCAGCGGTTCATTGGAGCCGGTGGCGCGCGTGCGCTCGCAGGTGGCGCGGCGCCAGGCCGACGATTTGTCGCCGGTGTCCGAAGCCGGCCTGCCGGACGAAGTGCGCCCGCTGGTGCACGAACTCAATTTGCTGTTCGGGCGCGTGCGCACGGCCTTCGACGCCCAGCAGAATTTCGTCGCCGACGCCGCCCACGAACTGCGCACGCCGCTCGCCGCGCTGCGCCTGCAAACCCAGAGCCTGGACCGCGCCGCCGATCCCGAAGCGCGAAAGGTGGCCGTCGGCCGCCTGACCGCCGGCATCGACCGCGCCACGCGCCTGGTCGAGCAGCTGCTGGTGCTGGCGCGCCAGGAAGCCTCGGCCGCGAACGGCGTCGCCACGCGCCCGGTCGACCTGGCCGAACTGGCGCGCCGCACGGTGGGCGACCTGGTGGGCCTGGCGCAGGCCAAGGACGTCGACCTCGGCCTGCAGCATGCGGACCCGGCGTCCATCGACGGCCAGCCCGATGCGCTGCACATCCTGCTGCGTAACCTGGTCGAGAATGCGGTCAAGTACACGCCAGGCGGCGGCACGGTCGATATCGCGGTGCGCGCCGCGCAAGGACAAGGTCGACGTCGTCGTCGAGGACAGCGGCCCGGGCATCCCGCCGGAGGAGCGCGAACGCGTGTTCGACCGTTTCTATCGCGTGGCCGGCAGCGAGGCCGCGGGCAGTGGGCTTGGCCTGGCCATCATCAAGGCGATCGCCGAGCGGCATGGGGCGACGCTGAAGCTGGATAAATCCGAGCGCCTCGGCGGCCTGGCGGCCACGGTGAGTTTTCCGCAAGGTGGGACGTAAGGCGGGCGCCCATGCGTTCACGCACGATGCGCGGGCACGCTACGTGGCGTCACGTTATACCGTACAGATAAAAAAAGGGACTGGAATAATCCAGTCCCTTCTTCATGTTCAGCGACACTGAAAGATCAGTCCACCGTCGCGCCACTATCCTTCGCCACCTTCGACCACTTGGTCGATTCGGCCTGCACGAACTTGGTGAAGTTCTCCGGCGTGTCGGCCAGCATTTCCGAACCGGTTTCGGCGCGGACTTTCGCGAATTCCGGCGACTTGATGAACTTGACCGTCTCGGCGTTGATCTTGTCGATCACGGCCTTCGGCGTCTTGGCCGGTGCGAACAGGCCGTACCAGGCGTAGGACTCGAGCTGCGGCAGGCCCAGTTCGGCGAAGGTCGGTACGTCCGGCAGCAGCGGCGAGCGCTTGGCGCTGGAAATGGCGATCGGGCGCGCCTTGCCGCTCTTAATGTGCGGCATGATCGCGATGGTGCTGTCGAACATGATCGGCACGTGGCCGCCCAGCAGGTCGGTAATCGCCGGCGCCGAACCTTTATACGGCACGTGCACCATCTCGAGTTTCTCCACGCTGTTGAACAGTTCGCCGGTCAGGTGCTGCGGCGTGCCGTTGCCCGACGACGCGAACGAGAACGAACCCTTCTTCGAGCGGATGTAGGCCATCAGTTCCTTCAGGTTCTTCGCCGGCACCGAGGGACCGGCCACCAGCACCAGCGGCACGCGCAGCAGGTTGCTGATCGGCGCCAGGTCTTTCAGCGGATCGAAGGTCATGTTCTTGTAGACGCTCGGATTGATGACGATCGGCGCGCTCGAGGTGATCAGCAGGGTGTAGCCGTCCGCCGGCGAACGCACCGCGGCCGCGCTGCCGATATTGCCGCCGCCGCCGGCGCGGTTATCGATGACGAAGGTCTTGCCCAGCGTCTCGGTCATGTGCTTGGCCCATGGACGCGCAGCGATGTCGGACGGACCGCCCGGTGGCCATGGCACGATGACGTTGACCGTCTTGTCGGGCCAGTTCTGGGCCATGGCGCTCAGCGATACGACTGAGGCGGCGAAAGCGAGGGCGAGCGATTTGGAAAGCTTCATATCCGGCATCCTTTGGTTGATTGTCCATATGACACGCGGATTTTACACGAAGGCCCCTTGAGCGAGTACCTCCCCGGCGCCGCAGGTAGCGTCGCCCCGATTTTCCGGCTGCGTAAGTTTGCATCGCCCAAAAGAACAACATTTATCCACTATAAATAGTTGGCCAATCATGCTAAGTTGTTTTGTAAATACATTCTGACTAGCGAGAGTTTCCATGGCCAGCACCGTCGGCGAGAATAGCTTCGCTTTGCGCGTCCTCGACAATGCATCCTCGATGCTGGCTTACTGGGACCGCGACCTGCGCTGTTGCTATGCAAACAGCGTCTATAAAAAGTGGTTTGGCAAATCCGCTTGCGAACTGATCGGCACGACCTTGCCGGACCTGCTGGGCCCCGCGCTTTTTTCGTTGAACAAGCCCTATATTCTTGCAGCGCTTGCTGGCCATCCGCAGCAATTCGAGCGCAATATCACCGGTCCGGACGGCGTCGTGCGTCAGAGCCTGGCGCGGTATCACCCGGATGTGGTCGATGGACAGGTCGTGGGATTTATTGCCGAGGTATCGGATGTGGGCATGCTCAAGACGCTCGAGGCAAGCCTGAAGGAAGAAATCGCGTTAAAACACCGCATTGTCGATGAGCTCAAGAGAAAGGATGCGGCGCTCGAAGCTGCACAGCAACTTGGGCAGATTGGCAGCTGGCATTGGGAAATAGAATCAGATATCACCACCTGGTCACACGGCCTGTACCGGCTGTTTGGCTATGACCCGACGCAATTGCCACCTACGTTTGCCGAGCACGCGAAGCTGTACACGCCCGCCAGCCTGGCAATGCTGCAGACGGCAGTCGAAACCGCCGTGCTCCATGGTACGCCATATATACTTGCACTCGAGTACCTGACGCCGGACGGCAGCACCGGCTGGCTGGAAGCGCGTGGCGAACTGGAACGCGATAATCAGGGAGTCATCATCGGCCTGCACGGTACGGCGCAGGACATTACCCAGCACAAGCGTTTAATTGAGGCATTGCAGGCACAGGCACACCGCCTGGGCCTGGCCATCGAAGCTGCACACATGGGGATGTGGCACTGGGACGCGCTTGGCGACGTGCTGACCCTGGAGAATGCACAAGCAGGCGATATCTTTGGCATTGCGCACGAAGCGCCACAAAACAGGATCGCATCCACGTTTTTCGATTCCATGTGGCACGCGGATTGTCGGCAAGAATTCCATGAAGCCGCCGAACGCTTTTTTCAGCAAGGCGATTCGAGTTTCTACTTCACAGGGCAATTCCATTATCAGGAAGCGCTGCAGCTGCGCTGGATCGAATGTACCGGACGAGCAATCGGTGAACAGGGCGAGCGCCGGATGATTGGTGCTTTCTTCGATATCAGCGAGCGCATCGCCATCCAGCAAGCATTGCAGCACAGCGTTGCGCAGCTCCAGGAAAGCGATGCGCGCAGGACGGAATTCCTGTCGACCTTGGGCCACGAACTGCGCAATTGTATTTCGCCCTTGTCGTCCGCGATGCAACTCATGCACGTCAAGATTGCAGCGACCGGATCGGAAAGAATCGGAGGCATCATGACGCGCCAATTGGCGCATATTACCCGGCTGGTCGACGACATTTTCGATTTGCGGCGCCTGCAATGCAACGAGCTCAAGCTTGAGCGCTGGCGCATTTCCTTGAAAGATGTCGTCGATAGTGCAACCTCCATGTGCGAAGACGCGCTTGTCCGTGCCGGCCACGCCCTGACGGTCGACCTGCCGGAGCAGGACATCGAGTGCGATGGCGATTTCGTCCGGCTCACGCAAGTGCTGGTCAACCTCCTGGCAAATGCCTGCAAATACACACCGCCGTGCGGTGCGATCGTTGTGAGCTTGCGCGCCGATGGGCCGGGCCATTTTTTGTTGGCCGTCAGCGACAACGGCATCGGTATCGCAGCCGACGACCTGGAACGGGTATTCGACCTGTATGTGCAGATCCACCGCGATACGCGTATCCGAATGCGGGACTTGGCATTGGCCTGCACCTGGTAAAAATGCTGGTGGAGCTCCATGGCGGTACCATCGCGGCGGAGAGTGCGGGACGCGACAAAGGTACGACGATGCGCGTTCGGCTGCCAAAGGCGTGCAGGATGCTGCAAGGTGCGCCGTGACGACGCTGGCTTATCTGTCATTCCAGACCGTGTTGCGGACCAGCCACTATTTCGTGGTTCATCAGATCACACAAGCCGTTATTTAAGAACGAAAGTCCCCGGTTTTGGACTGCAGCAGTTAATCTAGGGCAACTTTACTGCTGACGACGATCCCGTGCCCCTGGAGCACCCCGCCATGCCACCCCACGTGGCCTTGATACGCGCGCAGATGAAGCCGGCGCGCCGCGCTCGGCTCGTTGAGCGGTATAACTGCCTGGTGGGCAACCTGGGAAGATCACGAGGACGATCCAGAAGCAGTTCCTGATGGGATTCATGAGCCAGAACCGATGTCGAATCCTTGCGCGCGCTGTACACCTGCGTCATCGCCGCCATGGAGTCGGCAATCCATGACAGCGCGCTCTTTCTGGCGCCGATGAACAAGGGCGATGCACGCTGGTTCGAGCGAACCATCCTGCACGCTCAGGACCGGCGCTAACCGCAGGGGCGAAAAAAAGGGCACTTGCGCGAATGGTGTTCAGTTAGCGTGGTAGAGCCGACTTTAGGCAGTTGAAAACAGCGCTTCGCCTATGAGAAGGCCGCTCCGATTCGCATCGGAGCGCCTCGAGCTTCTGTACCACTACACTTGCGGCCTTTTGTCATTTACCGATTGTCATCGTGCGCATCAGAACTTGTGCCACAGGCGCGCGAAATACGCCGCGCCATTCAGCCCGAACTGCACGCTTCGTACTTGAAGCCGTTGTCGGTTTCGTTCGGATCCTGCGGGGTCGGTTTTACGTTGAAGATGTTGGTGCCGCCCACGGTGAGCCTGGTGCGCTCGCTGAAGGACCAGCTGAACGACAGGTCGGCCGAGGTCTTCGCTTCGTAGCGCGCGTTCGGTACCGGCGGGCCCGAGAAGGTGCCGAGGGTCTGCGGGCCGAAGTGGATGATGCGGAAGTCGGAACCAAACTTGCCCTGGCTGTACTCGAAGCCGAGCGTGGCCTTGCGGCGCGGGCCGCCCTGTTCGATGAACAGGCGCTCGCGTTCCGACAGCAGCACGTCCTCGAAGCCTTGCAGTGCCGCCGGCGCATGCACGCCGGTCACTTCGGTCTTGCTGAAGTTCAGCGCGAGGAAGGTGTTCAGGCGGCCGGCGCCCAGTGGCATGCGCTGCGAGGCGGTGATGTCGAGGCCCTTGGTTTGGGTGTCGACCGAGTTGACGAAGAACTGGGCCTGGCCCACGCCCAGGGACTGCAGCGTTGCGCCCAGCGCCGGGTAGTTCTCGGCGTCGAAGCGACCCGACAGGACGATGCGGTCGTCGATGTCGATGCGGTACAGGTCGGCCGTGAGCGAGGTCGATGACGACGGCGTCCAGGTCGCACCAAACGTCGCGCTCTTCGATTTTTCTTCCTTCAGGGCCGGGATGCCGGCGGCGTTCGCCACCGCGCCGCCGTTTGGCGCCAGCACCACGTCGAGCGGCTCGCCGTTGACGAAGTCGGTGAAGGTCGAGGAGAAGTAGACCTGCTGCAGCGACGGGGCGCGGAAGCCGGTGCTGACCGAGCCGCGCAGCAGCACGTCGCCGCCGAGCTTGAAGGCGGCGGCGAGCTTGCCGTCGGTGGTCGAGCCGAAGTCCGAGAAGCGCTCGTGGCGCAGCGCGCCTTGTAGCTTCAGGCGGTCGGTGATGTCCGCCTCGAGGTCGATGTAGGCGGCCGTGCTGTGGCGGCTGCGGTCGGTGGCGTCGCCCGGCTGGAAGCCCGGGAAGCCCTGGCTGCCGGCATTGCCGCCCACGCCCACGCCGTCGGCGTCGATATACGAACCCGGTTCGCCGGCGAAGATCTTGTAGTTCTCGTGGCGGTATTCCAGGCCGAAGGCCGCGTTCAGGCCCTGGAAGAAGCCGCCGTAGAAACGGGAAAAATCGGCGTTGCTGGTCAGCTGGCGGAAGGCGAAGCCGCCCGCGCCGAAGGAATTCGCGCTGACGCCGCGGCCGCCGCGCGCGAGGTCGAGGTTCGCGATCGAGGCGTTCAGGGTGTTCGCGATCGTGTAGTCGAGGCGGTTGTAGCCGTAGGTCTGCGAGAAGTCGGCATTCCACTCGCCGAACTTCTGGCGGTAGCCGAGCGTGGCGTAGCGGTCGTCGAGGTCGCCGTTGATGAAGGGGACGAAGCCGTTCGGGTACATGGCGGCCGAATTGCGCGACGGGATGTCGTCGGAACCGAGGCCGCCGCGCGCGAAGGCGGCCGAAGAAGCGTCGCGCCGCTGCACGCCGGCGGTCATGTAGACGCGGCCCGGGCCGGCAGGGATCTCGCCATTGATATAAATGGTTTGGTTTTCGGTCTGGCTGTCGCCGATGATGCGCGGGTTGCCGGCTTCGGCGCGGTTCGAGCGGTCGCGGAACAGGTATTCGCCGGTCACGCCGAAGGTGCCGCCGGCCACGGCAAGGCCGCAGTAGGCCGAGGCCAGGTAGTTCTCGCCGTCGCCCTGCGAATACTGGCCGTAGGCGGTGACGGCTTCGCAGCCCAGGCTTTTCTTGAGTTCGATGTTCATCACGCCGGCGATCGCGTCCGAGCCATACTGGGCGGCGGCGCCGTCGCGCAGCACCTGCACGTTGCGGATCGCCAGCATCGGAATCGCATTCATGTCGGTGCCGGTGTTGCCGCGGTTGCGCGCGCCGAACAGGTTGACCAGGGCCGTGGTGTGGCGGCGCTTGCCGTTCATCAGCACCAGGGTCTGGTCGGAACCGAGGCCGCGCAGGGCGGCCGAATCGACCAGGTCGGCGCCGTCGGCGCCGCTCTGGCGCGTCGAGTTGAACGAGGGAGAGATGTTGGTTAAGGTCTGCGCCAGGTCGAACTGGCTGCCTTGTTCGGCCAGGCGCGTCATCGGGATGATGTCGACCGGGACCGGGGTATCGGTCGAGGACGACGCGCCGATGCGGCGGGTGCCGACCACGCGCACGCTTTGCATGGCGTCGGCCTGGGCAGTTTCGGGGGTTGCGGTCTGGGCCGACGCCGCTGGGGCCAGGGCGAGGGCGGCGCTGCCGTACAAGGCGGCCAGGACGGCGCGGCGCAGTTGTTTTTGTTGGAACACGCAACTTCTCCAAAAGGTGAAAATTGCATGCTAAACAATATTTACAGTCTCAACCAGTAAATGTGTCTCAAACACAACGTTTGCACCGAAATGAGGTGCGGTGGGCTACAGTAAATCTTTTCTTAAAATTAAGACTATGCCACGTCGCATGTTGCCCCTTGTGCTTGCCCTTTCCGGCTTGCTGTTCTCCTCGTCGGCGCTCGCCATCTGCGCAAAACCGGACTATCCGGCGCAATCCATGCAGCTCGAGCAAGAGGGCGTCTCCGTGATCGGGTTGCGGCTGCGGAGCGACGGCACTGTCAGCGCGACGATCGTCCTTCACTCCAGCGGCTTTCCGGCACTGGACCAGTCGGCGCAGCGGCGCTTGTCGGGCTGCGGTGTTCACCCCGCCCGCCGATCCCAGCCTCTGGGACGGCATCTGGCTCCAGGTGCGCTACAACTTTTTTTTCCTCGACGATAATCCACTCAAGGGCCGCACCGCGCGCAAGATCAAGCGCGCCGTGGAACAGGGCGATGCCGACGCACACTATCACCTCAGCCTAATCCTGACGACGGTCGACGCTCCCGATGCGGACCCCGAGCGTGCGCTGGAACTGCTGGGCAGCGCGGCCCAGGCAGGCGTGGCACACGCACAGTACGACGTGGGCGTGTACTACGAAAAGAGCAGCGTGCCCGCGGATCTCCCGGAAGCCCTGCGCTGGTACGAGAAGGCGGCAGCGCAAGGCGATGTCATGGCCATCCAGCGCTTGAGGTTGGGGAAACTGCTGGTGCAATGAGGCGCGGCACGCCGGCTTGGCGCTTCAGGCTGCGCGCAACAAGCGCGCCGCCTCCACCATGTTCGCCAGCGCCGCCCGGGTTTCCGGCCAGGCCCGCGTCTTGAGGCCGCAATCGGGATTGACCCACAGCTGCGCAGGCGGGATCACGTCGGCCGCCTTGCGCATCAGGCGCAGGATGTCGCCGGGGGAGGGCACGCGCGGCGAGTGGATGTCGTAGACGCCCGGCCCGATCGCGTTCGGATAGGCGAAGTCGCCGAAGCCGCGCAGCAGTTCCATGTCCGAGCGGCTGGTCTCGATGGTGATGACGTCGGCGTCGAGCGCGGCGATCTGCGGCAGGATGTCGTTGAACTCGGCGTAGCACATGTGGGTGTGGAGCTGGGTGTCGTCGCGCACGCCCGCAGGCGGCGACCCGGAAGGCGTGGGTGGCCCAGTCCAGGTAGGCGGGCCAGGCCGCGCGCCGCAGCGGCAGGCCTTCGCGCAGCGCCGGTTCGTCGATCTGCAGGATGCCGATGCCGGCCGCCTCCAGGTCGGCGGCTTCGTCGCGGATCGCCAGCGCGATCTGCAGCGCGGTCGTCGCGCGTGGCTGGTCGTCGCGCACGAACGACCATTGGAGGATGGTCACCGGCCCGGTCAGCATGCCCTTCATCGGACGCGCGCTCAGGCTCTGCGCGTAGGCGCTCCAGGCCACCGTCATCGGCGCCGGACGCGCCACGTCGCCGAACAGCACCGGCGGCTTGACGCAGCGCGAGCCGTAGGACTGCACCCAGCCGTTGGCGCTGAAGGCGAAGCCGTCGAGCTGCTCGCCGAAGTATTCGACCATGTCGTTGCGCTCGGCCTCGCCATGCACCAGCACGTCGAGCCCGAGCGCTTCCTGCTCGCGCACCGCGTCGCCGATCTCGCGCCGCATCGCCGCCTCGTAGTCGGCTGCGCCAGTTCGCCGCGCTTGAAGGCGGCGCGCGCGGCGCGGATCGCGGCCGTTTGCGGGAAGGAGCCGATGGTCGTGGTCGGGTAGGCGGGCAGATTGAAGCGTGCCTGCTGCGCCGCCTGGCGCACCGGATAGGGGCTGGCGCGGCGGTCGGCATCAGGCGGCAAGGCCGCCACGCGCGCGGCCACGGCCGGGCGGCGTACGCGCTCGCTGCGGCGGCGCGCATCGATGCGCGGCGCGGGCGGCGCGCAGTTCCAGGTCGACGCTGCCTGCGCCCTCGGCCAGCGCGCGCTTGAGTACCTGCAATTCGTCCAGCTTTTCGCGCGCGCCGGCCAGCCAGCCGCGCAGCTCGGGATCGAGCGCCGCATCCTCGCGCAGGCGCAAGGGCACGTGCAGCAGCGAGCAGGAGGGCGCCAGCCAGAGTGGGCCGCGGCGGCGCGCGGCCAGCGGCAGCAGGCGCGCCAGCGCCGTATCGAGGTCGGTGCGCCAGATGTTGCGGCCGTCGACGATGCCGACCGAGAGCACCTTGGTGTCGGGCAGCCAGTCGGCGATCGATTGCAGTTCGTGCGCGGCGCGCACGCCGTCGACGTGCAGGCCGGCGACCGGCAGCTTGCAGGCCATGCTCAGGTTTTCCTCCAGCGGCGAAAAATAGGTGGCCAGCAGCAGCGGCAGCGGCGCCGTGCCCAAGCGTGCGGTAGGCACGCTCGAAGGCGAGGATCCAGGCGCCCGGCAAATCCAGGCCGAGGATCGGTTCGTCCAGCTGCACCCACTCGGCGCCGGCGTCTTTCAGTTGCGCCAGCAGCGCGCAGTAAGGATCGAGCAGGTCTTCCAGCAGGTCGAGCTTGTCGAGGCCGAGGCTGCGCGTCTTGCCCAGCCAGAGGAAGGTCAGGGGCCCGAGCAGCGCCACCTTGACCTTGTGGCCGAGGCTCTTCGCCTGCGCCACTTCGGCCAGCAGGCGGCCGCAGGCCAGGGAAAAGCGGGTCGGCGCCATCGAATTCCGGCACCAGGTAATGGTAATTCGTGTCGAACCACTTGGTCATCTCGAGCGCGGCCGTGCCGCCCGCCGGGCGCGCCGCAGCAGATGCCGTCCGCATGCTCGTGCGCCACGCCGCGCGCCAGCGTGAAATAGCGCGCCAGCGCCGGCTCGCTGCCGTCGAAACCGAAGCGCGCCGGCTCGCAGCCGAACAGCTGGATGTGGTTCGCCACATGGTCGTAGAAGGCGAAGTCGCCGACGGTCACGAAGTCGAGCCCGGCCTCAAGCTGCTCGGCCCAGTGGCGTGCGCGCAGCTCGGCGCCGACCGCTTCCAGCGCGGCGGCGTCGATCTCGCCGCGCCAGTGGCGTTCGAGGGCGAACTTGAGTTCGCGTTGCAAGCCGATGCGGGGATAGCCGAGTGTATGAGTTTTAATCATGATTTTCGATCGTTGTATGAAGAATGCTATCGATTATCGGTAGAGCTGGTGCATAATTCAAACGACAAATTTTGCTAATCACGTGAAAAAAACTAATGGCGCACCTCGATCCTTGAACTGCGCCACCTGCGCACCCTGCTGGCTTTGAAGGAGGCCGGCACCATCTCGCGCGCGGCGCAGCTGTTGAACGTGACGCAGTCGGCCTTGTCGCACCAGGTGCTGGCGCTGGAACGCCAGTACGACGCCGTCTGTTCGAGCGCAAGTCGGCGCCGGTGGCATTCACGGCGGCGGGCCAGCGCCTGCTCGAGCTGGCGCAGCAGGTGCTGCCGCTGGTGGGCGCGGCCGAACGCGACCTGGCGCGCATGGCCAGCAGCGGCGCCGGCAAGCTGCGCATCGCGGTCGAATGCCATACCTGCTTCGACTGGCTGATGCCGTCGATGGACGCGCTGCGCGAGCGCTGGCCGGAAGTCGAGCAGGACATCGTCTCCGGCTTCCAGGCCGATCCGGTGGGCTTGCTGCACCAGGACCGCGCGGAACTGGCGATCGTCTCCGAACTCGACGAAACCGAGACGGAGATGGTCTTCCATCCGCTGTTCGAATTCGAGATGGTCGCGATCCTGCCGCTCGGCCATCCGTATCTTGTGAAACCGCACCTGGTGGCGCAGGATTTCGCCGGCCAGGCCTTGATTACCTATCCGGTGCCGGACGACATGCTCGACCTGGTGCGCCAGGTGCTGCGCCCGGCCGGCGTCGAGCCGCCGCGCAGGACCACCGAACTGACGGTGGGCATGCTGCAGCTGGTGGCCAGCGGGCGCGGTTTCGCGGCGCTGCCGCTGTGGGCGGTGAACGGCTACCTCGAGCGCGGCTACGTGGCGCGCCAGCGCATCGGGCCCGACGGCCTGACGGCGCGCCTGTATGCGGTGGTGCCGAAGCGGCTGGCGGGCAATGCCTACCTGGCCGACTTCGTGCAGGTGATGCGCGAGACTTCGCTGCTGGCGCTGCCGGGGATCAGGCTGCTGTAGCGGCTGCGCCGAGCGTGTCGAGCGCCGCCACCGCGTCTGCATCGAGGCGCAGGCCGCCCGCGGCCAGGTTCTCGCGCAGGTGCGCGACCGACGAGGTGCCGGGAATGAGCAGGATGTTGGGCGAGCGGTGCAGCAGCCAGGCCAGCGCGACCTGCATCGGCGTGGCGCCGAGTCGCGGCCGCGACCTCGGTCAGGGTGGTCGACTGCAGCGGCGTGAAGCCGCCGAGCGGGAAGAACGGCACGTAGGCGATGCCCTGCGCGCGCCAGGTCGTCGATCAGCGCATCGTCGCCGCGATGGGCCAGGTTGTAGTGGTTCTGCACGCAGACGATCGGGGCGATGCGCCGGGCCTCGGCCACCTGCGCCGGCGTGACGTTGCTCAGGCCGATGTGGCGGACCAGGCCCTTCCGCTGCAGCTCGGCCAGCGCCGTCAGCGCCGCGCCGATCGAGCGAGCCGTCGGCGGCCGTGCCAGCCCGCCATGCGCGCAGGTTGACGACGTCGAGCGCGTCGAGGCCCAGGTTGCGCAGGTTGTCTGTGCACCGCGTCGCTCAGCTCCTCGGCGCGCTGCGCCGGCAGCCACGAGCCGTCGGGCGCGCGCAGGGCGCCGATCTTGGTGACGATGAGTCAGGCCGTCCGGGTAGGGATGGAGCGCTTCGCGGATGAGCTGGTTGGTGACGTGCGGGCCGTAGAAGTCGCCGGTGTCGATATGGTTCACGCCGAGCGCGACGGCCTCGCGCAGCACGGCGAGCGCGCGTCGCGGTCCTTGGGCGGGCCGAAGACGTGCGGGCCGGCCAGCTGCATGGCGCCATAGCCGATGCGGTTCACGGTGCAGTGCCGGTGCCGGCGGGGGTGATAGGTCGTCATGAATAATCCTCGGTGGGGTTGACATGCACCGATGGTAGCGAGGATCACTGCATGTGATAATCCGGGTAATCGCGCACGGGCTGTGCCGAATCACGCACAATGAGGATGCTGCGATGACGAACGATGTCGACGCGATGGCCGACCTGTCGATCTTCGCGCTGGTGGCCCGAGCACAGCGGGCTTTCGCCAGGCCGCGCGCGCCAGCGGCACAGTCCGCCTCGCGCCTGAGCGAGGCCGTGCGCCGCCTGGAGGCGCGGCTCGGCATCCGCCTCCTGCTGCGCACCACCCGCAGCGTCGCGCCCGACCGAGGCCGGCGCCTTGCTGCTCGGCCGCCTGCGTCCGGCGCTCGACGAAGTCGCCAGCGCGCTCGACGTGTTGAACGCGCTGCGCGACAGCCCGCGCGGCACCTTGCGCCTGAACGTGCCGGTCAGCGCGGCGCGGCTCCTTCCTGCCGCCGATCGTCGACGGCTTTCTCGCCCGCCTATCCGGACATCGTGCTCGAGATCGTCGTCGACGACAATTTCGTCGACCTCGTCGCCAGCCGGCTGCGACGCCGGCATCCGCTACGGCGAGCGGCTGGAGCAGGACATGATCGCGCTGCCGGTCGGCCCGCGCACCGCAACGCTTCGCGCTGGCGGCGTCGCCCGCCTATCTCGGCGCGGCGCGGCATGCCGCAGCATCCGCGCGACCTGCTGCAGCACGCCTGCCTGCGCGGCAAATTCCTCAGCGGCGCGATGCTACCCATGGGAGTTCGAACGCGACGGTCGACGCCGTGACGCATCGAGCCGACCGGCCCCCTGATCGTGACGCCCACCGTGGCCGACCTGGCCGTGCGACGCCGCGCTGGCCGGCCATCGGCCTGGTCTACCTGTTCGAAGACTGGCTGGCGCCCTACCTGGCGTCCGGCCAGCTGCAGCCGGTGCTGCCGGACTGGTGGCTGGCGTTTCCCGGGCCCTACCTGTATTACCCGGGGCGGCGCCATTTGCCGGCGCCGCTGCGCGCCTTCATCGATTTCCTGCAGGCGCAGCGCGCTCAATCCAGCCTGATCGCCTTCGCCTTGATCACCTTGCCCCATTTTTCGCGCTCGGCCTTGGCGTAGGCCGCCATCTCGTTTGGCGTGCCGGGAATCGCTTCCAGCCCGAGCGCCTCGAAACGCGCCTTGACGGCGTCGGTGTTGATCGCCTTGAGCAGGGCGCGGTTCAAGGTCTCGATGGCCGCCGCCGGCGTCTTGGCCGGCGCCACCATGCCCTGCCAGGCATAGGCTTCGAAGCCGGCCAGTCCCTGCTCGTTCAGGGTCGGGATGGTGTCGAAACCGGGGACCCGCTTCAGGCTGGCCACGCCGATGGCGCGCAGCTTGCCGGCGCGGATATGCGAGCCGCCGGCGGCGGTGTCGACGAACATGAAGGGCACCTGGCCGCCGATCACGTCCTGCACCGCCGGCGCCGCGCCTTTGTAGGGCGCGTGCAGCAGTTTCAGTTTGGTGAGATCGGAGAACAGTTCGGTGGCGAGGTGGTGCGGGCTGCCGGCGCCCGGGCTGGCGTAGGCGGCCGGGTTGGTTTGCGCCTTGGCCCAGGCCAGGAACTCCTGCAGGTTCTTGGCCGGCACCTGCGGATTGACGACCAGGATCATCGGGAAGCGGGCGATCAGGCCGACCGGCACGAAGTCCTGTTCCGCGTTGTAGCCCGGTTTGGCGTACAGGAACTGGTTGGTGGCCAGGGTGGCGGTATCGGCCGTCAGCACCAGGTGGCCGTCGGCGTTGGCCTTGGCGGCGTAGGCCGCGCCGATATTCGTGCCGGCGCCCGGCTTGTTGTTGATGATGATCGGCTGGCCCAGCGTCTTGGTCATTTCCGACGCGACCACGCGCGCCACGACGTCGGAGCCGCCGCCCGCCGCGTAGGGAACGACCCATTCGATCGGGCCGGTGGGGAAGGCGAATGCCGCGGCGGGCAAGGCGAAGGCGAGGGCGCTCACGCAGCGCCGGGTGGTCGACCAGAAGTTCATGCTGTCTCCGTTCATGATAGGTTTTGTTCATAAACTTTAGCATGGAGACGCAGTGCGGCCGCTGCCTGGAAAAAAACGGGAACTTTATTGCCCCCTCAGCGGAATACAGAGATACGATCGAGCGAACGAGGAAGCGAACGACATGCACAATGAAGCCATCGCACTGAACCGGTTCGGACTCGGCGCCCGGCCCGACGACGCCTTGCCCGCCGATCCGCGGCGCTGGCTGTTGTCCCAGTTCGACGCCTACGAAGCGCGTCCCGCGGCATGGCAGGCGCTGGCGCCGACGGCAGTGCGGGTGCGCGATTTTGTCGGCTACCAGCGCGCGCTGCGCCAGGCGCCCGAGGGCGAACGCGAGGCCCTGCGCGCAGCCTGGCGCCGCACGGAGCGCGAGGCCTATCTCAGCCGGCGCCGGCGTGCGCGCCACGCTCGCCTTGCAGACGCGCTACCCCGTTCGTGGAACGGCTGGTGCATTTCTGGTCGAATCATTTCGCCGTGTCCATCGACAAGGTGCAGGCGATGGGCCTGGCCGGCGCCTTCGAGGCCGACGCCATCCGCCCGCAGGTGCTGGGCCGCTTCGAAGACCTGCTGCTGGCGGCGGTGCGCCATCCGGCCATGCTGCTGTACCTGGACCAGGCGCAGTCGACCGGGCCGGACAGCCGCAGCGGCCGCCGCGCCGCCCTGCGCCAGCGCAATCGCAAGGGCCTCAACGAGAACCTGGCGCGCGAGATCCTCGAACTGCATACGCTGGGCGTGCGCAGCGGCTATACGCAAGGCCGACGTGACGGAGTTCGCCCGCGCGCTGACCGGCTGGACGCTGCCCGACGACGGCCGGGGAGCGCGAAGGGGAGGCGCCGGCGGCCTTCCGCTTCGAGGCCGCGATGCACGAACCGGGCAGCCGCACGGTGCTCGGCCGCAGCTATCGCGGAAGGCGGCGAGGAACAGGCGCGCGCCATCCTGCACGACCTGGCGCTGGCGCCGGCCACCGCCCAGCACATCGCCACCAAGCTGGCGCGCCATTTCGTCGCCGACGATCCGCCGCCGGCGCTGGTGCGGCGCCTGGCCGAGACCTTCCGCAGGAGCGGCGGCGACCTGCCCGCCGTGTACCGCGAACTGGTGGCGGCGCCCGAAGCCTGGGCCGCCGGACGCGATCAAGTTCAAGTCGCCCTGGGACTGGGCCGTGTCGAGCCTGCGCGCGCTGGGCCGGCGCGAACTGCCCGGCCAGCAGGCCGTCAACCTGATGAACCAGCTGGGCCAGCCGGTATGGAATCCCGGTTCGCCGGCCGGCTTCGGCGACATCGCCGCCGCCTGGGCCGCGCCCGATGCGCTGGTGCGCCGCGTCGAAATGGCGCAGCGCCTGGCCGCACCGCTGGGCGCCGCCATCGATGCGCGCGCATTGGCGCCGCGCGTGCTGCCCGGGACGCTGGGCGAGCCGACGCGCAAGGCGATCGCCGCGCGCCGACAGCCCCGCCACCGCGCTGGCGCTGCTGCTGGCCTCACCCGAATTCCTGAGGAGATAAGATGGGCCTGAACCGACGACATTTCCTGTCCGGGGCCGCCGCCCTGCTGGCCGCGCCGCGCGTGGCATTCGCGGGGGCGGGCGGCGAGCGGCGCTTCGTCTTCATCATCCAGCGCGGCGCGGCCGATGGCCTGGGTACCGTGATTCCGTATGCGGAGCCGGCCTATGCCGGGCTGCGCGGCGCGCTGGCGATCGACCCGCAAGCGGCGCTCAAGCTCGACGCCATGTTCGCGCTGCATCCGGCGCTGGCCGGCATCGGGGAGCTGTACCGCGCGCGCCAGGCCAGCTTCTTCCATGCGGTGGCCTCGCCGTATCGCGACCGTTCCCATTTCGATGGCCAGAACGTGCTGGAGACGGGCGGCGCGGCGCCCTTTGCAGCTGAAGGACGGCTGGATGAACCGGCTGGCCGGCATGCTGCCGCACGGCGCCGGCGACGAGGCGATCGCGTTTGCGCCGACGCGTGCCGATGGCGCTGCGCGGCAGCGTCGAGGTGGCTTCCTATGCGCCGTCCGCCTGGCCCAGCCGAACGACGACCTGCTGCTGCGCGCCGGGCAGCTGTATGCCGAGGATGCGCAGCTGCATGCGCTGTGGTCGGCGGCGCTCGACGCGCGCCGCATGGCCGAGGGTGCAGCGTGGCAGCGGCAAGCGCCAGAACCCCGCCGAACTCGGGCGCATGGCGGCCGGCTTCCTGGCGCGCGCCGACGGCCCGCGCATCGCCATGATCGAAACCAACGGCTGGGACACGCACAGCGGCCAGAACAACCGCCTGGCGACCCAGCTCGGCAACCTCGACCAGCTGGTCGGCGGCCTGCGCGAGGGATTGGGCGCGGCCTGGGGCCAGACGCGCGATCCTGGTCGCGACCGAGTTCGGGCGCACCGTGGCCGTGAACGGCACCGGCGGCACCGACCACGGCACCGGCGCGGCGGCCATGCTGATCGGCGGCGCGGTCGAGGGCGGGCGCGTGCGTGGCGGACTGGCCCGGCCTGGCGCCGGCCAGCCTGCTCGACGGGCGCGACCTGCAACCGACGCTGGCGCTGGACGCGCTCATCGCCCAGACCTGCGCCGAACTGTTCGGCCAGGACCCGGCAGCGCATGGCGCGCGCCTTGTTCCCGAATGGCGCGCGCGGCAAGCCGCTGCCGCGGCTGTTGAAAAACCAAACCGGATAAACGCCGCTCAGGCGCCCGGCCGGATGTTCTGGTTGGCGCGGAACAAATTGTCCGGATCGTACTTCGCCTTGATCTGCTTGAGCCGCTGGTAGTTCGGCCCGTAGGCCTCGGCGATCCGGTCGACTTCGTCCTCATTCAAGAAGTTGATGTAGACGCCGCCGGCGGCATGCGGCGCGGCGGCCTGGAAGAACTCGCGCGCCCAGGCCAGGCAGGCGGCATCCTGCGGACGGCTCCTGCCAGCGCGTGTGCACGTTCATCGCGTACAGCGCCGCGCGGTGCGGATAGGCCGTCTCGTCCGGCGGCATGGGTGTTGGCCGCGCCGCCGATCAGGCCGAGGAAGATCTCGCTCTCGGTCGACGGCAGTTTGCCGGCGTAGTCGACCACGACGTCGAGGGCGGCGTCGCTGAGCGTATTGAAATTGTGCGACTTCCAGTAATTGCGCGCCGGCGGCACCAGCAGCGGATCGAACACCTGCTGCCATGCGGTGTAGGGCACGGCGCCGACGTGTTCGCCGACCGGCGTGCCGAAGGAGCGCACCGTATCGATCGCGCCCTGCACCTCTTCCTGGGGCGAGGGCGAGAAAAAGACCAGCGCCACGATGCCGGTGCCGTGCACTTCCACCGGCAGGAAGGGCAGCGGCGGCGCGCCGCGCAGCACGCCCCAGAGCGAGATGTTGTCGTCCAGCGGCCTCGACATAATCGCGGTACTTGCGCAGCACCGAGCGCGCATCCTTGAACGGGAAGACGATCAGGCCCGCGGTGACCATCGGTCCGACCTCGTGCAGCGCGAATTCGAAGCTGGTGACGACGCCGAAATTGCCGCCGCCGCCGCGGATGGCCCAGAACAGGTCGGGGTGATTGTCGCTGTCGACGTGCAGCCGCTCGCCGCTGGCGGTGACGATGTCGGCCGAGACCAGGTTGTCGACCGCCATGCCGTATTTGCGCGTCAGCCAGCCGAAGCCGCCGCCGAGCGTGAGGCCGGCCACGCCGGTGGTCGAATTGATGCCCAGCGGCGTGGCCAGCCCATAGGCCTGGGCCTCGTGGTCGACGTCGCGCAGGAGGGCGCCGCCTTCGACCCAGGCGTGCCGGGCCTGCGGGTCGATCCGCACCGAACGCATCATGGACAGGTCGATCACCAGGCCCGTCGTTGACCAGGGCGCTGCCGGCGATGTTGTGGCCGCCGCCGCGCACCGCCAGCGCCAGGCCGTGCTCGCGTGCGAAATTCACCGCCGTGCGCACGTCGGCCGCGCCGGCGCAACGCACGATCATGCCGGGGCGCTTGTCGATCATCGCATTCCAGATCGTGCGCGCCTCGTCGTATCCGGGCTCGTCCGGCAGGAGCAGGCTCCCCCGCAGATTCGCCCTCAGCCCTGCAGTCTCGTCCACCACGACGGTATCCATCTTGTGCCTCCGCTTTGGTTGGTTGACCAACCTTCAGGATAGGGAAACGCGGCCGGTATGCAAGCGGATTCAACGCAAACCTTCATTGCTCGAGTCGAAAGAACGAGCAAGTTGGTCCATCTCGTCTGATCGTGCGTGCCGCCAGGCGTCAGGCACCGGCCCGCTGCGGACCCGGCCGCCGACCAGCACCGCGTCGCCCTCGAGCCTGGTGTGGATGACGCAATCGCTGCCCCGCGCGCGCCCCTGGCGCAGCAGCAGGCCATGGCCGAGCAGGGTGGTCAGCGCGCCGGCCGCGACGCCGGTGGCGCTGTCTTCGAGCAGCGGATCGAGGTGGTTGAAGTTGCGGCCTTCCACTTCATTTTCTCCAAGACGGCACCAGGCGTAGCAGCCGCTCACGCCGTGCGCGCGGCTCCACGCCTGGATCAGCGCCAGGTCGGGCCGCAAGCGGTGCAGGGTGACGGCGTCCGCCACTTCCAGTAACAGCTTCGGGCTGCCGACCGAGGCAATGCCCGGCGCGCTCGCCAGGCGCAGCCCTGGCGCCGCCAGCAGGCGCGCGGCGAATGCCTCGTCGACCGCCACCTGCGGCGGCGCCTGGCGCGCCAGCCGCACGAAGACCGTTTCGCCATCGCGCGACAGGGTCAACCGCTGTCCGTGCATCGCCGTCTGCACCGCGAGCGGCGCCGCGTCTCCCTCCCGCTCGGACAGCACGTGCGCCGCCGCCAGCGTCGCGTGCAGGCAGAGCGGACTGCGCGCGTGCGGATAGACGAAGTCGAGCGTTGCCGCAACACCCGGCTCGCCGGCGGGGTCGAGAAATACGCAAGTCAGCGCATGCTCCCGCGCCAGTGCCGTACGCTGGGCAGCGTCAAGCGGCCCGTCGATGACGACCAGCGCCGGATTGCCGCCCTGCGGGCCATTGCCGAAGCAAGTAAATTTTAGTATCCGAATGGAAATGATTGCCAAGTTGGCCTCGTTGGGTATACTGTGTTTTTATACAGTAGTTTGTGAACTCACAATATTTTAACTTGCCGATGCCGTCTCCACTTTCACCGCCGCTACAGAGCCTGCCCGACTACGCCGAGCTGTTCTGCCTGTCGAACTTCTCCTTCCTGCAAGGCGCCTCGCACGCCGAGGAACTGGTGGAGCGGGCGGTGCGGCTGGGGTATGCGGCGCTGGCGCTGACCGACGAGTGTTCGCTGGCCGGCGTGGTGCGTGCCCATGCCGAGGCGAAGAAGGCGGCGCTGCCCTTCATCGTCGGCGCCCATTTTCACTTGCAGCACGCGAATGGCAGCCCGGCGCTGTCGCTGATCCTGCTGGCGCAGAACCGCAACGGCTACGGCAACCTGTCCGAATTCATCACGCTGGGACGCACGCGCAGCGAGAAGGGGACTTACCTCCTGACGCCGGACGACATCGCCAATCCGCCGCCGGAACTGGCGCACCTGAAGGGCATGCCCGATTGCCTGGCGATCCTGCTGCCGCATTATCCGGGCTTCGAGGCGAAGGACGTCGACCGCCTGCACGAACAGGCGAAATGGGTGGCGGCGCAATTCCCGGGCCGCGCCTGGCTCGGCCTGGTGCTGCTGCACCGCGCCTTCGACGAAGCGCACCAGGTCACGGTGGAAGAAGTCGGCTGGCAGCACCGGCTTCCCATCGTCGCCCTCGGCCACGTGGTCATGCACGTGCGTTCGCGCAAGCCCCTGCAGGACACGCTGACCGCCACCCGCCTGAACAAGCCGGTGGCCGAATGCGGCTACGGCCTGGCGCAGAACGCCGAGCAGCACCTGCGCGCGCGCCTGAGCCTGGCCAACATATATTCGAGCGAGGCGCTGACGAGACAGTGCGTATCGCTAAGCTGTGCAGATTTTCGCTCGACGAACTGCGCTACGAATATCCCGAACGAAGTGGTGCCCAAGGGGCAGACGCGCGGTTAGCTGCTTGCGCAGCGAGACCTATATCGGCGCGCACTGGCGCTTTCCCGACGGGATCCCGGCCAACGTGCAGGCGCTGGTCGAGCACGAGCTCGAACTCATCGCCGAGATGAAGTACGAGCATACTTCCTCACCGTCTACGACATCGTGCGCTTCGCGCGGTCGAACAAGATTCTGTGCCAGGGACGCGGTTCGGCTGCCAATAGGGCCGTCTGCTATTGCCTGGGCATCACCGAAGTCGATCCGGCGCGCGGCAAGCTCCTGTTCGAACGGTTCATTTCCAAGGAGCGCAACGAGCCGCCCGACATCGACGTGGACTTCGAGCACCAGCGCCGCGAGGAGGTGATCCAGTACATCTACAAAAGTACGGCCGCACCCGCGCCGCGCTGACGGCCGTCGTCATCAGCTACCGCCCGAAAAGCGTGTTGCGCGACATCGGCCGCGCGCTCGGCGTCGATCTCGGCATCATCGAAAAGGTATGCAAGAGCCACGGCTGGTCGACGGCAAGGCCGAATTGCGGAACCGCCTGATGGAGTCCGGCCTCGACCCGGAGGCCCCGCTGTCGCGCCAGTGGGCGACCCTGGCCACGCAAATGCTGCGCTTCCCGCGCCACCTGTCGCAGCACCCGGGCGGCTTCGTCATCTCGCAAGGCAAGCTGTCGCGCCTGGTGCCGATCGAGAACGCGGCGATGGCCGACCGCAGCGTCATCCAGTGGGACAAGAACGATCTCGATGAACTCGGCCTGATAAAGATCGACATGCTGGCGCTGGGCATGCTGCGATGCTGCGGCGCGCACTGGAACTGGTGAGCCTGCGCCACGGCAGCCGTTCGAGATGCAGGACATCCCGCCCGAAGACAAGGCGACCTACGACATGATCTGCCCGGCCGACACGGTCGGCGTGTTCCAGATCGAAGCCGTGCCCAGATGAGCATGCTGCCGCGGCTGAAGCCGCGCGTTTTCTACGACCTCGTGATCGAGGTGGCGATGGTGCGGCCCGGCCCGATTCAGGGCGGCATGGTGCATCCGTATCTGCGGCGGCGCGAGGGACTGGAGCCGGTGCGCTATCCGAGCCCGGAAATGGAGGCCGTGCTCGGGCGCACGCTGGGCGTGCCGATCTTCCAGGAGCAGGTGATGCAGGTGGCGATGGTCGCCGCCGGCTTCACGCCGGGCGAGGCCGACCAGCTGCGCCGCGCGATGGCGGCCTGGAAGCGAAAGGGCGGCCTCGAGCACTATTAAGACCGCTCGTGCGCGGCATGCTGGAGCGCGGCTACGAGCGCGCATTTGCCAAGCGCATCTTCGGCCAGATCCAGGGCTTCGGCGAGTATGGTTTTCCCGAGTCGCATGCGGCCAGTTTTGCCTTGCTCGCCTATGCCAGCCTGGATGAAATGCCACGAACCGGCCGCGTTTCTTAGCGCTTGTTGAACAGCCAGCCGATGGGTTTCTACTCGCCCTCGCAACTGGTGCAGGACGCCCAGCGCCACGGCATCGAAGTGCGCCCGGTCGACATCGCCATCAGCGGCTGGGAATCGACGCTGGAAGAACTCCACGACACGACGCGCCAGCCGGCGGTGCGCCTGGGACTGTCGCTCCAGCGCGGCATGCAGCCTTGAAGCCGCCGCCCGCATCGAGGATGCGCGCGCGATCCGCCCCTTCGAGAACGTGGCCGACCTGGCGCGAAGGGCGGGCCTGGACCGCAGCGACCTGCAGGTGCTGGCCGGCGCCAATGCCTTGCGTTCGCTCGCCGGGCACCGGAGAGAGGCGCTGTGGCAGGCGGTGGGCGGCGTGCCCGACAAGGATTTATTGCGCCCGACCACGCTGGAGGAAGAGATCCCGATATTGGCCGCGCCTTCGGAAGGCGACGAGATCGTCGGCGACTACCGCGCGCAAGGCCTGACACTCGGGCGCCATCCGCTGGCGCTACTGAGAAAGCCGCTGCTGGCGCAGCGCTTCATGCCCGCCTCCGTTTTGAACCTCTACGCCGACGGCCAACTGGCGCGCGGCTGCGGCCTGGTCACCGTGCGCCAGCGTCCCGGCACCGCCAACGGCGTGCTGTTCCTGACGCTGGAAGACGAAACGGGCAACGTCAATGTGATCGTCTGGCCCGACCTGGTCGAGCACCAGCGCAAGGAGGTGCTGGGCGCGAACCTGCTCGGCGTCTACGGCGTCTGGCAGAGCCAGGGGCAGGTCAAGCACCTGGTGGCGAAGCGGCTGGTGGACATGTCGCATTTGCTGGGCAGGCTGACGACTAACAGCCGCGATTTTTGTTGAGATTGCGAGCCCGAAGGCGCCGCCACAGCAGCGCGGCGCTTGCCGCCAGCATCGCGACGGCAAAAGCATTCACGATCAACACGCCGCCCGGCAGGTGCACGACAAAGGCCAGGCTGAATATCCAGGTCACGTGGTAGGCCTGGGTCGCATGCAGGGAATGGAAAGCGGCCAGCTGCAGCCCATAAAACACGAGTGCGGCGACGTGTCCGGCCAGCCGTCCCCGCCATGCCAGCACGCCCGAGACTAGGCCCAGTAGCGCAAGCAGCGGCAGGCTGGAGGCGGTCGTCGCCCACATGACAAGACCAAGCGCCCCATTGACGATGGCCGGGGCGGAGACAAGCCGTTCACTGCGCGTCAAGGCTTCGCCGCCGCCCGCAGGCGCGCCGTGCGCTCCTTCGTCAGCGGGTGGGTATCGAAGAAATTCGCGCCCGATTCCGAGAACCAGTGCGACGCGGATCTGTCGTCCCTGATTTCTTCGTTCACCCGTTCGAGCCACTCGAGCAGGTCGGCAAAGGCCAGCGGCGAGATGCCGTGTTGCCGCAACAGCAGGATCGCGAATTCATCCGCCTCGGTTTCCCTCTCGCGCGAGAACTTCAGGTTCGCCAGTGTCGCCGGCATGCCCGATGCGCCGCTGAAGTCGCCCAGCAGGGCCGACGACAGCGCTGCCGTGAGCGAGGAACTGGCCACCTTGCGCATCGTATGGCGCATCCGCACATGCGCGATTTCGTGCGCCAGCAGGCCGGCCAGTGCCGCGCGCTGACCATCGTTCGGGGTGATGGCGTTGCCGAGGATCTTCCAGGCCAGCAGGTCGGTCATGACGATCGTCCCGTCGGGCAGGGAAATCGCGTTCAGGCCGATGTAGTCCGAGCCGCGCAGCAGCAGGCGCACGCGCATGCCGGGGGGCGCGATCTCGCGCAGGAGCTGTGTCAGGGCTTCCTGCTGGCGCCGGTCCAGGGTGCTCGGCGTCAGGATGCCGCTCCGGTCGAGACCGGCCAGGGCGCGTTCGCCGAAGGCCTGGTCGACCGATGGCGGCACCGCGTCCGCGATGCGCTCGCCGAGTGCGGGGATGCCCCAGCCCACGCTCCAGGCCAGCAGCGCCACCAGCAGCGCGAGCGCCAGCAGCGCGCTGCGGATGTTGTCCTGCCAGCGCACCACGGCGGAACGGCGGTAGCCCAGCAGTTCTTCGAGCAGCCGGTCCGGGCGCGGCCCCGGGATCTCGCAGCGCGCGCCATCGGCGAAGTAAAGGACCGCCGGCGCATGCGCGAAGGGCTCCGCCAGCCGCGTCTCGGCGGCGCGGTAAGTCTTGCCGACCTCGCCGCCGAGGGCGATTTCGCCATCCTCGATGCGCAGCGGCGCCAGGTGCAGGCGCGCGCTGCGGCCGTCGAAGTAATGGGCGTTCAGCATGGCCTCACCATGACAGGTCGATACCGAAGAAATCGGTGGCGCCGTCGCCCACGGCGCCCTGGGGACGGTGGGTCCCGGCCAGGATACGGTCGATGCCGCCATCGCAGTCCAGCGCCAGATGCTCCATGCGGTAGCGGTAGGCGCTCACCACCGCGAAGGGCCGGTACAGGCCCAGGCTCAGGATGGTGAACATCATGTTCTTCAACTGCAGGCGCATGTAGGGCCAGACCCTGAGCGTGGAGACGAAGCGCGCGCCGGGAAAGCGGGTGCGCGCGAGGCACAGATTGAAGATGCGCGCCTGCTGGTAAGGGCCCAGCAGCAGGTAGGCGATGACGGCGGCGCCCAGCACCACGGCGCCCAGGACAAGTTCGCTCGTGCGCTCATCGCCGGGAACGATGTCCAGCCGGGCAGTGCCGAGGCCCAGTACCAGCACAGCGGCGCAGCCGGCCGCCAGCAGCAAGGCGCCCAGCAGATAAATCCCGACGAACCCATGCAGCGGCAGGCTGGTCGACGAGGCCAGGTCGCCGTAGCGCACCTCGCCGAACTGGTAGCGCTTCATCTGCGCAAACATGACCGGCCAGGCCACATACAGCAGCAGGGCCAGCATCGTCCAGGCAGCCTCGCCGAACACCGCGATCATCACGCCGGGCAGCACGAACAGGATCGCGGCGCCATGTAGGTGCGATAGGCGCGCGGCGACCGACCCGGAGAAAGCGAAGGGAATCGCGCGGGTAGCTCGTGTGCGCGAGCCGGAAGCGCAGGGCGCCGCGCATCAGGAAGGGCGTCGCCAGCAACAGGGTGATTGCCACGGCCAGCCCGGCACGGGCCGAGAAGCCGATGGCGTACTGGTAGGAGGCGAGCAGTGCCACGGCGACCAGGCGTCCGCGCAGGATGGCTTTCGGCTGGCCGTGGAAGTCGAAGCTGGCGCCGGCCAGCAAGGTATTGCGGTCGAAGTACTGCAGGCGCCGCACCTTGGCCCAGGCCGTATAGATGCCGAAGGTCGCCAGGCTCAGCAGCAGGTTGACGACCCAGATACGGAAGTATTCGGCGCCGCTGCCCGTGAACCGGAAAGCAAGGAGCTGCTTGTCGTTTTCAGGAAGGGGGGCGTCGGGCGAAGGATGGTCCAGAACGGCCGGGGCAGGGACGTCGGCGAGCATACCAGGGGAAGGAAACGTAACTAAAAGCAATATCCCCTTTTTCTGATAAGTCTGTCAATCAATTTTGATAACGCACAGATGCGCGACATCGTCCATACACGGACTATACTGAAACTCCACTGTCATTCAGGAGAGAAGCCATGAAAGCGATTCACCCTGTACTCGCAGCACTGACCGCCGTACTCGTGTTCTCGAGCAGCGCCGCACTGGCGCAGTCGGGATTCAAGAAAGACGGCGGCGTGCTGGCCGACGCGGCCGGGATGACGGTCTACACCTTCGACAAGGACACCGCCGGTTCCGGCAAGAGCGCCTGCAACGAGGCCTGCGCCAAGATGTGGCCGGCGGTCCCCGTGACCGACGAACGCGTCGCCTCGCCGTACTCGACCGTCACGCGCGACGACGGCAGCAAGCAGCTGGCCTACAAGGGCAAGCCGCTCTACCTGTTCGCCAAGGACGCCAAGCCCGGCGAGCGAAAGGGCGACAAGATGAAGGACGTGTGGCACGTCGTGACCGACTGAGCTGCCCCGGGCCTGGCTGGCGCAGCCAGGCCTCGAGCACCTGCCGCTGCGCTACAGTCCCGGCATATCGAGTTCCATCGAAGCGTGGAAGGGCAGGCCCTGCCAGCGCTCCGCCAGCGCGATGACGGCGCCGTACAACTGCGTGCGCACGTCGACGCCGCCCAGGTCCGGCGCGGTCCGCGCACGCATTGCGCAGGCGCCTTCCAGCCCGTCCCTGAACATGGCGTCGTCGAAACTCCCGCTCCAGAGCTGGGCCTGCAGGCTTTCCACGATGGCCTCCGCATGCGTCGCCTGGTCGCTCGCCTCGGCATTGCCGATATCGTGGGACATTTCCATGGCGAAGCCGATGTCGGCACCTTTCGCAACCATTCCCAGGAAACCGTGGTCATAGCCGAGCGCGTTTCGACGACGTAGTGAATCAAATCGTGGGGCAAGATGCCTTGCCGGGGCATCGTGGTGCCGGTCTCGCTGCCGTCGAGGCGGATGCAGCGCAGCTGATCGTATTTGTCGTTCCTGGACAGTTTGGTGGCAATGATCTTCATCGTGTTGTCAAAATTTAGATTGCCTGAATGGCAACGATGATCCTACACTCGCATGGATGCAATTGACAAGGGCTCAGGTATGAAACAGTGCTTATCGGCGCAACTGACGCCGGCGGAATCGTCCTCATGAAAATCGGCATCCAGACCTGGGGCAGTCACGGCGACATCCGTCCCTTCATCGCCTTGGCCGAAGGCTTGCAAGCGGCCGGCAACGAGGTGCACCTGGTCATGACCTGCGTCGACAGCGGCCTGTATCACGGCCTCGTGTCGCAGGCCGGGCCTGCGGATAAGCGTAATCGGCTCGCCGTGCTCGATCCCGTCCAGGAAGAACAAATCGGCCGCCTTGCCTACGGCATCCGCAATCCGATGAAACAGATGGCGGCCATCCTGCGCCTGTGCTTTGCGCCGGTCGAAGATCTGATGTTCGAAGCCGCGCAACAGCTGTGCGCCGAGTCCGACCTCGTGATCGGCCACTATTTTCTGCACCCGTTACAGGTGGCTGCGGAAAAGGCGGGCAAGCCGCACGTCAGCGTCCTGCTCTCGCATGCGGGCATCCCGAGCGACTTCAATCATCCGCTGGGCAGCGTCTCATTCGGCAAAACGGCGCACCGCCTGTTGTGGGCGCTGGTGCGCAGCCTGCTCAACGGCGTGCTGCTGCACTATCCGAACCGGCTGCGCGCGCAGCTGGGCATGGCGCCGCTACGCGACATCGTGACCCAGGTCTGGCTGTCGCCGCACCTCACCCTCGCCGCCGTCAGTCCGCCGCATCTGCCGCCGCCAGCCCGACTGGCCGGACTCGCTCAGGTCTGCGGCTTTCGATGCGCCCATCTCGGCATCGACGGCACGCTTCCCGCGCCGCTGGCGGCCTTCCTCGATGGCGGCGCGGCGCCCGTCTACATGACCTTCGGCAGCTGGATGCCGAAGGATATTCCGGGACAGACGCGCGCCTTGAAGCTGATGACCGAAGCGGCCAGGTGCGCCGGCTGCCGGGCGATCATCCAGAGCGATGCGGCGCAGGCCTGCGGCTTCGTGTCGGACCGAACATCCTGTATGTCGCGAAGGCGCCGCACCAGGCGATCTTTCCGCGCTGCCGCGCCGTCGTCCATCACGGCGGCGCCGGCACCACCAAGCGGCGACCCTGGCCGGCAAGCCCTCGGTCGTCGTCGCCAACATCAGCGAGCAGGAACACTGGGCGCGCGAACTGCGCCGCCTCGGCATCGCTGGCAGGCTGGCGCGGCGCCGCAGCGTGAGCGCGGCGGGACTCGCCGGCGCATCAGGCAGGTGCTGGCGTCGCCGCAGATGACGGTGCGCGCGCAGGTGCTGGCGGATGGGATGCGCGGCAGAGAACGGCGTGCAGGAGGCGGTGGCGTGATCATGCGAAACCCGCCCCTCAATTCGTCGCCGGATTCAGCAAATCCTCCCCACCGCTCGCATGCCCCGACGACAGGATGATGCCGTACGCCGGCACCTGCCCATCGCTGCTCTTGCTGACCTTGTCGCGAATCGACAGCAGCATGTCCCTGGCCGGAATTTCGCCCTGTCGCCAATAAACTTTTAGGAAAGGCCACGCAGCCTGTGGCGCGCCTGCACAGCTTGCTTCCAAGGCATAAAAAAAGCCGCCCGGCAATGCGGGCGGCTTCTGTGCGTGCGCTTATCGATGCAAACCGTTTAGAAGGTTTCCCACTCGTCGGCGCTGACGCGGGCCGGCGCTTTGGCCGCTGCGGCAGGCTTGGACACGCGCAGGGCCGGCGCCGGGCGGGCCGGAACGCGTGCGGGAGCGCGGGCAGGGGCGGCGATCGCCGCCACGGCATGGCCGTCGAGCTTGAACACGCTGACCACCTGCGCCAGGGTTGCGGCCTGGTCCTGCATCGAGGCGGCGGCGGCGGCCGCTTCCTCGACCAGGGCGGCGTTCTGCTGGGTGACCTGGTCCATCTGGCCGATGGCCTGGTTGACCTGCTCGATGCCGCCGGTCTGTTCCTGGCTCGCATGGGTGATCTCGGCCATGATGTCGGTGACGCGGCGGATCGACGACACCACCTGCTCCATCGTGGCGCCGGCCTGGTCGACCAGCTTGGCGCCGACGTCGACCTTGTCGACCGAGTCGCCGATCAGGACCTTGATTTCCTTGGCGGCGGCGGCCGAGCGCTGGGCCAGGTTGCGCACTTCCGAGGCGACGACGGCAAAGCCGCGGCCCTGTTCGCCGGCACGCGCCGCTTCCACGGCGGCGTTCAGCGCCAGGATGTTGGTCTGGAAGGCGATGCCGTCGATGACGGCGATGATGTCGACGATCTTGCGCGAGGATTCGTTGATCGAACCCATGGTCGTGATCACCTGGCCGACGACGGAACCGCCTTCGACGGCGATGTTCGAGGCCGTGATCGCGAGCTGGTTGGCCTGGCGCGCATTGTCGGCGTTCTGGCGCACGGTGGTGGTCAGTTCTTCCATCGAGGCGGCGGTTTCTTCCAGCGCGCTGGCCTGCTGTTCGGTGCGGCTCGAGAGGTCGAAGTTGCCGGCCGAGATTTCGGCCGAGCCGGTGGCGATCGTATCGGTGCCGCTGCGCACCTGGGACACGATGCTGACCAGGCTGTCGTTCATGTTGCCCAGGGCGCGCAGCAGCGAGCCGGTTTCGTCGCGGGTGGCGGTCTTGATTGCGCGGGTCAGGTCGCCGCCGGCCACGGTTTCGGCCAGGTCCACCGCGGCGCGGATCGGACGGGTGATGCCGGTGGTGAGCAGCCAGGACAGGATCGCGCCGAGCAGGACGGCGCCGGCGGTCAGCGCCGTGATGATCGTGGTGCTGCGGGTCGCGTTGGCGTCGATCGCCTTGGCGGTCGCGTCGATGCTGGTGCGCTGCATGACCACGAGTTCCTGCAGCAGTTCCTGGTACAGCTTGGCGGCCGGGGTGAAGGCCTGGTCGAGCAGCTTCGCCGCTTCTTCTTCGTTGCCGGCGGCCTTGGCCTTGACGGCGCCGTCGCGCGAGGCGCTGTACAGCTTGCGCTGGGCGAGGATCTTCTCGAACAGGGCTTTTTCGGCGTCGCCGGCGATCAGGGGCTCGATACCCTTGAGCAGCTCGGCGGCCTTCTTGACGGAGGCGGCGGAATCTTCCTTGAAGTAGGGGCCGAGGGCCGGGTCGGTGCTCTTGACGATGGCGGCGGTGCGGCGGATCGATGCGAAGTTCAGGCTGTACCAGTCGGTGATCAGGCGTTCCTTGGTCAGCGGCGCGGCCATCATGGTGCGGGTCGAGTCGGCGACTTCGTTCAGGCGCCAGACGCCGGCGAGTGCGATCAGCACGGTCATGGCGAGGATCAGCGCGAAGCCGAGTCCGAGGCGCTTGCCGATCTTGATATTCGAGATGAAGCCCATTACAGCATTCCTTGTCGTGAGGGAGTAGGTGTCGTGGCCCGAGCGGGCGCTTGGAGGGTGTGGATTCTACGTTTCTTTCTTTCAACAATGAAGCAAAAAAGTGATGTAGGGAAATATTTACGACACTTTTTACTGCGGCCTTGCCAGGTTAATTGTTAAATATTGATTTATAGAACTTGATTTGTTACGCTTGTGAACCTTTGAAATCTGAAATAGATTTCGTCTCGCCGCGTTCCGCCGGCATCCTTCTTCCCCGACCATGAAACCATCTACCCGCATCCTGAAACACCTCTTGCTGGCCGGCGCGACCGTCGCCGGCGCTGCCCACGCGCCGCCGACCCTTGCCGCCCGAATTCACGGCCCAGCTGGACAAGGATTACCCGAGCATCGAAGCGCTGTACCAGGACCTGCACCGCAATCCGGAACTGGCCTTCAACGAACACCAGACCGCAAAAAAACTCGCCGAGCGCGTCAAGGCGCTGGGCTTCGAAGTCACCACCGGCGTCGGCGGCACCGGCGTCGTCGCCATCCTGAAGAACGGCCCCGGCCCGATCGCCATGCTGCGCACCGAGATCGACGCGCTGCCGGTGCTGGAAAAGACCGGCCTGCCGTTCGCCAGCGCGGTCACCGCCAAGAACGCGGCCGGCGAGACCGTGCCGGTCATGCACGCCTGCGGCCACGACGTCCACATGTCGGCCTGGTACGCCACCGCCAAGCTGATGGCGGACAACCGCAAGGCCTGGAGCGGCACCCTGATGCTGGTCGGCCAGCCGGCCGAAGAGCCGCTGACCGGCTCGGCCGCGATGATCAAGGACGGCCTGTTCAAGCGCTTCGCCAAGCCTGACTACGCGATCTCGATGCACGACGAAGGCACGCTGCCGGCGGGCCAGGTCGGCTGGCATGCGGGCCACTTCCGCGCCTCGGCCGACACCATCACCATCACCATCCACGGCCAGGGCGGCCACGGCGCCACGCCGCAGGAAACGCGCGACCCGGTCGTCATGTCGGCGCGCGTCGTGATGGCCTTGCAAACCCTGATCTCGCGCGAGAACAACCCGGCCGACCCGGTCGTGATCACCGTCGGCAGCATCCACGGCGGCACCCAGGCCAACATCGTGCCGGACCAGGTCAAGCTGCTGCTGACGGTGCGCACCTTCAAGCCGGAAGTGCGCCAGCGCGTGCTGGCCAGCATCGTGCGCGAAGTCGAAGGCGAGGCCATGGCCGCCGGCATGCCGAAGAAGCCGCAGGTCGACATCGTGCCGGGCGCCGATTCGGTCTACAACGATCCCGAGCTGACCGCACGCGCCGTGGCGGCGGTGCAGGGCGCGCTGGGCGCCGAGAACGTGGTCGAAATGCCGGCCAAGATGACGTCGGAAGACTTTGCGAACTACGGCCAGGCCGGCATCAAGGCCGTGCTGCTGCACGTCGGCGCGGTCGAACCGGGCAAGCTGGCGGCGGCGCGCAAGGCCGGCAAATACCCGCCGGGCACGCACTCGCCGCAGTGGGCGCCGGAATTCAAGCCGACCGTGCGCTCGTTCATCATGGCGGAGACGGCGGTGTTGCTGGATTTGCTGAAGCCGGGGCAGAAGAAGTAAGTGAAAACGCCGGCATAACGCCGGCGTTTTGGGTCGTTCGATTGCCGGCGTTTTTGTTTGTGCGGTGCGGTTTCGATCAGTAAGATTAAAACTCTTCCCACTCGTCGGCGCCCGCCGTGGCGCGCGCCGCCGGTTTCGCGGCCTTCGCCGCAACGACCGGCGCCTTCACCGCACGCGCTGCCGGCTTCGGACGCACTGCAATCGCACGTGCCGGCGCGGCCTTCGGTGCAGCCACCGCCACGCTGTGCGCATCGAGCTTGAACACGCCCACCACCTGCGCCAGTTTCGCCGCCTGCTCCTGCATCGAGGTCGCCGCCGCGGCCGACTCCTCGACCAGCGCCGCATTCTGCTGGGTCGCTTCGTCCATCAGCCCGATCGCCTGGTTCACCTGTTCGATGCCGCCGGTCTGCTCCTGGGTCGCGTGGGTGATCTCGGCCATGATGTCGGTGACGCGGCGGATCGATTCGACCACCTGTTCCATCGTCGCGCCGGCCTGGTCGACCAGCTTGGCGCCGGCATCGACCTTGTCGACCGAGTCGCCGATCAGGACCTTGATCTCTTTGGCGGCCGCAGCCGAGCGCTGCGCCAGGTTGCGCACTTCGGAAGCGACGACGGCAAAGCCGCGGCCCTGTTCGCCGGCACGTGCCGCTTCGACGGCCGCGTTCAGGGCCAGGATGTTGGTCTGGAAGGCGATGCCGTCGATGACGCCGATGATGTCGACGATCTTGCGCGACGATTCGTTGATCGAGCCCATGGTCGTGATCACCTGGCCGACGACGGAGCCGCCTTCGACGGCGACGTTCGAGGCGGTGATCGCGAGCTGGTTCGCCTGGCGCGCATTGTCGGCGTTCTGGCGCACGGTGCCGGTCAGCTGCTCCATCGAGGCGGCCGTTTCTTCGAGCGAGGCGGCCTGCTGTTCGGTGCGCGCAGGACAGATCGAGGTTGCCGGCGGCGATTTCGCCGGAGGCGCCGGCGATGGTGTCGGTACCGCCGCGCACTTCGGTGACGATCTGCA
Organism: uncultured beta proteobacterium; assembly: GCA_963729765.1. Lineage (GTDB taxonomy): Bacteria > Pseudomonadota > Gammaproteobacteria > Burkholderiales > Burkholderiaceae_D > Telluria. Next base: position 50,696 of record CAVSPL010000012.1, read on the forward strand.
CCAGGCTGTCGTTCATGTGGCGCAGTGCGCGCAGCAGGGCGCCGGTTTCGTCGCGCGAGCTGGCGTCGATGCGGCGCGTCAGGTCGCCGCTGGCGACCGTTTCGGCCAGCTGCACCGCTTCGCGGATCGGACGCACGATGCCGCGCGTGAGCTGCCACGAGGCGAGGGCGCCGAGCAGCACCGAGAACAGGGCCAGCGTGCCGATCAGGGTTTCGCTGGCGTCGGCATGGTCGCCGATGGTGCGCGCGGCGGCGGCGATCTGGGTCGCCTGCATGGCGACCAGCTGCTGCATCGATTCCTGGTAGGCCTTGGCGGTCGGGGTGAAGCGCTCGTCGAGGATGCGCACGGCCAGTTCCTGGTCGCCGCCGGCCTTGGCCTTGACGGCTTCGTCGCGCGCGCTCGAATAGGCCTTGCGCTGTTCGGTGATGCGCTCGAACAGGGCTTTTTCCTCGCCAGCCACGATCAGCGGCTCGATCTGCTTGAGCAGCTCGGCCGAGCGCTTGCCGGTCTGGGCGGCGTCTTCCTTGAAGAAGGGGCCGAGGGCGGCGTCGCTGCTTTTCACGATCGCGGCCGTGCGGCGCACCGCGCCGAAGACCTGCATGTTCCACTCGCTGATCAGGCGTTCCTTGGCCAGCGGCTCGGCCAGGACCTGGGCGGTGCTGGCGGCGCCGCTGTTGACGCGCATGATGCCGACCACGGCGATCAGGACGGCCATGGCCAGGGTCAGCGCGAAGCCGATCGCAAGGCGCTTGCCGATGTTGAGATTGTTGAAAAAGCCCATGACTTGCCTGCCCACATAAAGAAGAGAACGACGAATGTAACCTTGTCGCACGGCAATTGCAATTGCACGATGGAAGCAATTGAACAGTCTGCGTAGTGTAAACACCGAAGCTGTTGTCTATACGAAACAGCGTACGTACAGTGCAGGCGCGCGAATCCCGTCACGGGGCGTGGAAACGGCCGCGCCACCTCGGCGGGTGCTGGTTGGTGAAGCTGTATTCGTCGGTTTAAGGTATAATTTCTATTTCCCGCGCGTGCCATTCGGCACCTTCAGCACAATGACCAAATTTGTATTCGTCACTGGCGGCGTCGTGTCTTCCCTGGGCAAGGGAATCGCGGCCGCTTCTCTCGCTGCGATCCTCGAATCGCGCGGTCTCAAAGTCACCATGCTCAAGCTCGATCCCTACATTAACGTGGATCCGGGCACGATGAGCCCGATGCAGCACGGCGAAGTCTTCGTCACCGACGACGGCGCCGAGACCGACCTCGACCTCGGCCACTACGAGCGCTTCATCAGCACCCGCATGAAGAAGGTGAACAACTTCACCACCGGCCAGATCTATGAATCGGTGATCCGCAAGGAACGCCGTGGCGAGTACCTCGGCAAGACCGTGCAGGTGATCCCGCACATCACCAACGAGATCCAGGATTACATCCGCCGCGGCGCCGAAGGCGTCGACGTGGCGCTGGTCGAAATCGGCGGCACCGTCGGCGACATCGAGTCGCTGCCCTTCCTCGAAGCGGCGCGCCAGCTGTCGCTGCGCGCCGGCCGCAAGTCGACCGCCTTCGTGCACCTGACCCTGGTGCCTTACATCGCGTCGGCCGGCGAACTGAAAACCAAGCCGACCCAGCACAGCGTGCAGAAGCTGCGCGAGATCGGCATCTCGCCGAACGCGCTGCTGTGCCGCGCCGACCGCCGCATCCCCGACGACGAGCGCGCCAAGATTTCGCTGTTCGCCAACGTCGAAGAGCAGGCCGTCATTTCGGTCTGGGACGTCGACACCATCTATAAAGTGCCGCAGGTGCTGCACGACCAGGGCCTGGACGACATCATCCTCGAAGCCCTCGGCATCGAGGCGCCGCCGGCCGACCTGTCGATGTGGACCAAACTGATCCACACGCTGGAAAACCCGAAGCACGAAGTCACGATCGGCATGGTCGGCAAGTATGTCGACCTGACCGAATCGTACAAGTCGCTGACCGAAGCGCTGCGCCACGCCGGCATCCACACCGAAAGCCGCGTCAACATCGAATACCTCGACTCGGAAGAGATCGAGGCGAACGGCTGCGAGCGTCTGGCGCAAGTACGACGCCGATGCTGGTGCCGGGCGGCTTCGGCAAGCGCGGCGTGGAAGGCAAGATCATGGCCGCGCGCTATGCCCGCGAAAACAAGATCCCTTACCTGGGCATCTGCCTGGGCATGCAGGTCGCGCTGATCGAATACGCACGCCACAAGGCCGGCCTGCCGAACGCGAACTCCACCGAATTCGATCTCGAGACCGACCAGCCGGTCGTCGCCCTGATCAACGAGTGGCAGAACCACGACGGCAAAGTCGAGCAGCGCGATGCCAACTCGGACCTCGGCGGCACCATGCGCCTGGGCGCCCAGACCTGCGCGGTGAACCCGGGCACGCTGGCCGCCGAGATCTACGGCAGCGTCGTCACCGAGCGTCACCGCCATCGCTACGAAGCCAACAACCACTATCTGCCGAAGGTGGAAGCGGCCGGCCTGATCGTCGCGGCGCGTACGCCGAACGAAGACCTGTGCGAAATCATGGAACTCCCGCGCACCGGCGAGAATGCGCACCCGTGGTACATGGGCGTGCAGTTCCACCCCGAATTCAAGTCGACCCCGCGCAGCGGCCACCCGCTGTTCACGTCGTTCATCCAGGCCGCGCTCAAGCACCAGGCGGAAAACACCCCGGCTGCGCTGCCAACGCACCGGCATTGCAAGGAGACGCAGCATGAAACTTTGCGGCTTTGAAGTAGGCCAGGACCAGCCGATCTTCCTGATCGCCGGCACCTGCGTGATCGAATCGCGCCAGATGGCGATGGACGTCGCCGGCACGCTGAAGGAAATCACCGTCGGCGCTCGGCATCCCGTTCATCTATAAATCGTCGTTCGACAAGGCGAACCGTTCGTCGGGCACCTCCTTCCGCGGCCCCGGCCGCGAAAAGGGCCTGGAGATCCTCGCCGACGTCAAGCGCACGATCGGCGTGCCGGTCCTCACCGACGTCCACACCGAGGAAGAGATTCCGGAAGTGGCGAGCATCGTCGACGTCCTGCAGACCCCGGCCTTCCTGTGCCGCCAGACCGATTTCATCAACGCCTGCGCCCGTTCGGGCCTGCCGGTGAACATCAAGAAGGGCCAGTTCCTGGCCCCGGGCGACATGAAGAACGTGATCGACAAGGCGCGCAACGCGGCGCGCGCGGCCGGCCTGAACGAAGACAACTTCATGGCCTGCGAACGCGGCGCCTCGTTCGGCTACAACAACCTGGTGTCGGACATGCGTTCGCTCGCCATCATGCGCGAATCGAACTGCCCGGTGGTGTTCGACGCGACCCACTCGGTGCAGCTGCCGGGCGGGCAGGGCACGTCCTCGGGCGGCCAGCGCGAACACATCCCGGTGCTCTCGCGCGCCGCGGTGGCGGCCGGCATCGCCGGCCTGTTCATGGAGACCCACCCGGACCCGGCCAACGCCATGTCCGACGGTCCGAACGCCGTGCCGCTGGGCCGCATGAAGGAGCTGCTCACCACCCTGGTCGATCTCGACCGCGTGGTCAAGCGCTCGGGCTACCTCGAGAACAGCTTCAAGATCTGACCTGACTATTTAGCTCGAAAGTCGAGGCGCTCAATGGGCGCCTCGACTTTCATGTGCAGACGATTTTTTTACCTATCCGGAGACTGAAACATGAGTGCTATCGTTGATATTATCGGCCGCGAGATCCTCGACTCGCGCGGCAATCCGACCGTCGAATGCGACGTCCTGCTGGAGTCCGGCGTGATGGGCCGCGCGGCTGTGCCGTCGGGCGCATCGACCGGTTCGCGCGAAGCGATCGAGCTGCGCGACGGCGATCCGAAGCGTTATTTCGGCAAGGGCGTGCTGCAGGCCTGCGAGAACATCAACACCGAAATCAGCGAAGCCATCATGGGCCTGGACGCCAACGAACAGGCTTTCCTGGACCGCACCCTGATCGACCTGGACGGCACCGAGAACAAGAGCCGCCTGGGCGCCAACGCCATGCTGGCCGTCTCGATGGCCGTGGCGAAAGCCGCCGCCGAAGAAGCGGGCCTGCCGCTGTACCGCTACTTCGGCGGTTCGGGCGCGATGCAGATGCCGGTGCCGATGATGAACGTCATCAACGGCGGCGCGCACGCCGACAACAACCTGGACATCCAGGAATTCATGATCATCCCGATCGGCGCGCCATCGTTCAAGGAAGCGATCCGCTACGGCGCCGAAGTCTTCCACACGCTGAAAAAGATCCTGCATGCGAAGGGCCTGTCGACCGCGGTCGGCGACGAAGGCGGCTTCGCGCCATCGGTGGCGAACCACGAAGAAGCGATCAAGCTGATCATGCAGGCGATCGAAGAAGCGGGCTTCGAAGCGGGCAAGGACATCGCCCTCGGCCTCGATTGCGCGGCCAGCGAGTTCTACAAGGACGGCAAGTACCACCTGGAAGGCGAAGGCCTGCAGCTGACCGCGACCGACTTCACCAACATGCTCTCGACCTGGGTGCGACAAGTACCCGATCATCTCGATCGAAGACGCGATGCACGAAGGCGACTGGGACGGCTGGGCAGTCCTGACCGCGCACTGGGCAAGCGCGTCCAGCTCGTGGGCGACGACCTGTTCGTCACCAACACCAAGATCCTGAAAGAGGGCATCCAGAAGGGCATCGCCAACTCGATCCTCATCAAGATCAACCAGATCGGCACCCTGACCGAGACCTTCGCCGCCATCGAAATGGCCAAGCGCGCCGGCTACACGGCCGTCATCTCGCACCGTTCGGGCGAGACCGAGGACTCGACGATCGCCGACATCGCGGTGGGCCTGAACGCCCTGCAGATCAAGACCGGTTCGATGTCGCGTTCGGACCGCATGGCCAAGTACAACCAGCTGCTGCGCATCGAGGAAGACCTCGGCGACGTCGCCAGCTATCCTGGCCGTGACGCGTTCTATAATCTGAAGTAATTCCGTAGTACCCACGCGGGCCGCCCATGTTGGCGCGGCCCGCGCTTCCTCTACTGCACCACATGCGCCTTATTTCGCTCGCCCTCGCCGTCTTGCTGCTCCTGATCCAGTACCCCCTGTGGCTGGGCAAGGGAGGCATGCTGGCCGTCTCCGACATGAAGGACCAGGTGCAGCTTGCCCAGGTCAGGACCGACGCGCTCAAGGCCCGCAACGCCAAGCTCGAATCCGAAGTGCGCGACCTGCGCGAAGGCACCGGCGCCGTCGAAGAACGCGCGCGCCTGGAACTGGGCATGATCAAGCAGAACGAGATCTTCGTGCAGGTGCTGCGCAAGGACGAGCAGCCGGTCGAATCGATGACCGTGCCGCCACCGCCGCCGCCGCCGAAACCAGGCAAGGGCGCAGCCGCTTCCGGCCCGACCCATTGAATCCATGAACGACGCTCGAGTCCTTGTCGGCCTGCCTGGCCGCCGCTTTCGAAAGCGGCGACGCCGCCATCCTCACCGAGGCTTTCCGCCGACGCCGCCCAGGCCGAGGCCACCACCGAGCTGGCCGCCGCCGCCGGCATCCCGCAGGCCGAACTGCGCCACGCGTTCGCCACCGGCGAGATGAGCATGAACACGACCCTCGCGATCATGAAGGTGATCGACCTGCATCTGCCGGGTCAGGCGCACTGAGTTCCTACTCGATCAGCGCCTTCACCAAGGTCCGTTCCCCCATCGTGGCCTCCTGCCGCACCATCAACTGGCTGCCCTTGGCAAACCAGAACGTCGACACCGAGCCCGGCTTGTTGTAGTCCGTCGTCACCACCCAGCAATCCACCGGCCCCGCCGGCCCGGCGATCGCGGCCGACCCGGTGACCTTGAAGGTATAGCGCTGCGGGGGCGTCGGGCCGCCCGGATGATAGAAATTGACGCGCGCCTCGTAGCCGGCCGCCAGCGGCAGCGCCTGCAGGAATTCGATGTCGGTTTCGAAGTTGAAGGTGGGTTCGGGCGACTCCACCGACAGCGCCTTCTGCGTGTTTTCCGCCAGCTCCGCCATCCCCGTGATGCGCCCCGGTGCGAAGACAAAGCCCTCGACCACGCGCTTGCCCTCGCGCTCGCTGACGCGTTCATGCGTGCGCGGACGGAAGGTGCCGGCATCGAACCAGGAGTCGATCAGGCGCACCGAAGGCGTCGGCGCCACGCCGTCCCAGCGCTGGCGGATGCGCAGCAGGCGCTTGCCGTCGCGTTCCTCGAAGCTCACGGTGCGCGTCCAGATGTCGGCCGGCGTGCTCGCCTCGCCCAGCTTCATGAAGCGCAGGTAACGGTGGGTGCCTTCCTTCACCAGCGAAAAACGGGGCAGGGTGGCGCCGACATCGACATCTTCCGCGAGGGCCGCGCCGCTTGACGCCAGCAGCAGGAAAGAGAGTGCAAGACGGTTGAACGCATGCATATATTTTTGCCTTTCCGCAAAAATATAATTGTGCCTTATTCGGATGGGCGCAATCCTCTTCAATTGTCACGCCGGCGTTAGAATGTTCGTTATCTCTTCAACCACCAGGAAGCCGATCATGAGCCAGTTCCATGCCGCAGGACCGTTCGATGTCACCGTCACGCCGCAAGGCCAGCCCGAGGTGCAGGACGGCGTGACCACCGGCCGCATGGCCATCGACAAGCGCTACCATGGCGAGCTGGAAGGCACCGGCGTGGGCGAGATGCTGTCGGCCATGACGACCACCGAAGGCTCGGCCGGCTATGTCGCCATCGAGCGCGTGAGCGGCACCCTGCAAGGGAAAAGCGGCAGCTTCGTCGTCCAGCACAGCGGCACGATGGCGCGCGGGGCGCAGGCGCTGTCGATCAGCGTGGTGCCCGATTCCGGCACCGGCGAACTGGCGGGGATTGCCGGCACGATGCGCATCCGGATCGAGGAAAGCAAGCACTTCTACGAGTTCGACTACATCCTGCCGGAGATCTGAGCAGAACGCAGCGATTGACCCTTCCTGATACGAAAACTGGCATCTGCATGCCAGTTTTCGCTTCATTTCGTTGGGATCTGCCATTTTTCTGAGAGTGAGATTGTTTCGTGATACAGCCTGGGCGGCGCTGTATTGACGGGTCGGGCTGGGCTAGACTGGGTCATCCGCAATCCGCTCAGAACGCATTGCGGTATTTCCGTCCACACGTCAATCCCGCTAAAGGAACAATCATGCGTCCCTTGTCCCTCCTGCTGTCCGCTTCCTTGCTGGTCCTGTCCGCCTCCGCTTCCGCCAACACCATGCCCTATCCCGATGCCGAAACACCGGTCACTGCAGGTCTCGCGCCCGTGCTCCGTCTCATCCCGCGGCTGCTGCGATTCGCGGCACCTATGCCTGTCGAACGGCTGGCGCCTGAAAGTGGAACACGTCTCACGGCGTTACATCGATGCGCGCATCGACAAGCAAAAAACGATGCGCTCCGACTGCGATTTCGAAAACAGTTGCCGAGATCGCAATGCGATTACCAGGGGGAATCCGGAGACGATGACGCTGAGCTAAATGCAGAACCGGGTTATGCGCGCCTGGCCCAGGACTGAAGCGAGTGGTTTCTTCGCGAGATGGCGCAGCGCATGAAGCCATTTCGCATGTTCGGCGACCGGCGAGGCAGCCGGTTCCGGAAGGCGTGCGTCGCCACTCCGGGCTTGTGCTAGCGGTTTCGGCATCAACCCAATCTCGCACAGGAGCGAGCCATGGACAAATTTCTGGTCGTTTTTCGAGGCGCGGCAATCGCAGAAGCAGCAGAGCCGGAAGATGAGGCGCAAGTCTGGGATGGCTGGTTCCACGCGCTCGGATCGGCATTGGTCGACCGTGGCGCCCTCAGCTACGGCAGCGTCGAGGTGCCCAGCCGCCTGGTCGGCCCGAAGTTGAGCAGCAGCGCGCTGTCGGGGGGCTATGCGATCATCGCCGCCGCCGATTTCGACGACGCTGTCCGGATCGTGCAAACTCTGCCCGATTTTCGACGAAAAAGGGTCGGTCGAGATTGCCCACTTGCGCCAGGCAGCAGCGTGCGTTGACGCATGGCCTTCAGGCGAGCGTCTGCAGCAGCGCGCGCACTGGTTCCGGAATCGGTACCGACTTGTTGCTGCGGCGGTCCACATACACATGCACGAAATGCCCGGCCGCCGACGGCAGCGGCTCGTCGTTGCGGAACAGGGCCAGTTCGTAGCGCACGCTCGAATTGCCGAGCTTGGCAACGCGCACGCCGACGTGGATCAGGTCGGGGAAGGAGATGGAACTGAAATAGGAGCAGCCCGTTTCGACCACGAAGCCGACGATGTCGTCCTTGTGGATGTCGAGCACGCCGCGGTCGATCAGGAGCTGATTGACCGCGGTGTCGAAGAAGCTGTAGTAGTTGACGTTGTTGACATGCCCGTAGCTGTCGTTATCCATCCAGCGCGTCGGCAGCGCCAACAAGTGGGGGAAGGCGGATCGGGGCGTGTCGCGCATCGTCAACGGGTTCCTTGCTTGAATGATTGATTTAGTCCGACGAAGCATCGCCCTGTGGCCGAACCGGCGCCCTGCTCGAGGAAGGAGCGCAGCATCCAGGCGTTCTTCTCGTGGACTTCCATGCGGGTGGTCAGCAGGTCGGCGGTCGGGAAATCGTCGATCTCGTCGGCAACCTTGACGCCCGCGCGCAGCGTGCGGGTCAGGATTTCGTTGCCGTCGACCAGTTGGCGGATCATGTCCTTGGCCGAGAGCACATTCGGCTCTTCGGTGATGCTCGACAGCTCGGCATAGCGCTTGTAGGTGGCCGGTGCGAAATGGCCCAGCGCGCGGATGCGCTCGGCGATATCGTCCAGCGCGTTCCACTGTTCGGTGTACTGTTCTTCGAACATCACGTGCAGGCTCGAGAACATCGGGCCGGTCACGTTCCAGTGGAAATTATGCGTCTTCAGGTAGAGCATGTAAGCGTCCGCCAGGACGGTCGAGAGCGATTCGACGACTTTGGCGCGGTCTTCGGTGTTGATTCCGGTATCCATGTGCATTGCAGTTCTCCCTTTGGTGAGTGACAGTGTTGGTTGAAAATACAACACTGCTAACAATGCAACAGCTTAGCACCGGCGTCGAAATCCGTGTCGTACGATGCCCCGGTTCAATATCCGGGACATCGTACGCGACGCAGCTTCAGTTGATGCTGCCGCTGGCCGGAATCAGGCTTTCCACCGGCACATCGGCGGCAAACAGCTGGGCGCAGTCGACTTTGTCGAACGAGTAATGCTTGCCGCAGAAATCGCAGTTGATGCCCAGTTCGCCGAGGTCCGACAGGGCCGATTCGACTTCCGGCTGGCCCAGCATTTTCAGCATGTTGCCGACTTTTTCGCGGGTGCAGCTGCAATGGAATTGCGGGTGCTGCGGATCGAAGACGCGGATCGTCTCTTCCCAGAACAGGCGGTTGAGCAGGGTCTCGATGTCGGTGCTCAGGAGTTCTTCCTGTTTCAGCGTGCTGCCGAGCACGACCGCGCGGTTCCAGGTCTCGAGGTCTTCCTCTTCGGTCGCCTGCGCGGTCTGGTCGGCCTTGCCGCTGTGGCGCGGCAGCTTTTGCAGCAGCATGCCGCGCGAGACCTTGTCGTCGGCCGCCAGCCACAGGCGCGTGTCGAGCTGCTCGGAACGCATCATGTAGTTTTCGATGACGGTCGCGACGTTCTCGCCGTCGAGCGGGACGATGCCCTGGTAGGGCTGCTGGCCCGGCATTTTTTCCAGCGGGTCGAGCGTGATCACGAAGCGGCCCTTGCCGTTCACGTTGAGCAGGTCGGTCAGGGTCGCGTCATCGGCGACCTCGGCGTCCGGCGCCAGCTTGGCGGTGGCGCGGATGCGCAGGTCGGCGTCGCATTCGACCACCAGCAGGCGCACGGGACCGTCGCCGTGGATCTGCATCACGATCGAGCCGTTGAATTTCAGGTTGGCCGACAGCAGGGCGCTGGCCGCCACCATCTCGCCCAGCATCGCGCGCACGGCCCTGGGGTAGCCGTGGCGTGCCTGGATCTCGCGCCAGGTGTCGGAAATCTCGACCAGCTCGCCGCGCACGGCGGCGTTGTCGAAGATGAATTTCTGAAGGGTGTCCTTGGTGTCTGGTGTCGTCATTGTCTATCCGATGTGCTTGAGCTGCGCCTTGAACAACTGGCCACGCGCCACATAACTGGCGGCGTTGCCTTGCAGGCGCAGCAGGTCTTCTTCCGTGAGCGTTCGCACCGCTTTCGCGGGCGAACCCAATATCAGCGAGTTATCCGGGAACGTTTTGCCTTCGGTCACCAGGGCGCCGGCGCCGACCAGGCAGCCCTTGCCGATGACGGCGCCGTTCAGGATCACGGCCTGGATGCCGATGAGCGAACCGTCGCCCACCGTGCAGCCATGCAGCATGGCCTGGTGGCCGATGGTGACGCCCTTGCCGATCACGAGCGGGTAGCCCATGTCGGTGTGCATCACCGTGCCTTCCTGGACATTGCTGTTTTCCCCGATCGTGATGCGCTCGTTGTCGCCGCGAATCGTGACGCCGAACCAGACGGAGGCATTCGCCTCCAGGGTCACTTTGCCGATCAGGTTGGCAGAATCGGCGACAAAGGCCGATGCATCGATCTCGGGCGCATGCTCGCCCAGCTGGTAAATCGCCATGGATGTGCTCGCGGAAGGTTTGAATGAGGCTATTTTACGCCTCTCCGGTCCGCCAGCCGTTCCCAATCGAGGGAAAATGGGGACGACCGGCAGGAATTCAACCGCATGCGTATAATCCGAACGATCGTTCTTTTCCTTGGTAGTTGCCCATGCAAGCGTCCCGTTCCGAATTCCTGACCATACGCGGCCTGCGCACCCATGTGCGCCACTGGGGCCGCGAGGGCGCCCCGAAACTGTTCATGGCGCATGGCTGGATGGACATGTCGGCCTCGTTCCAGTTCGTGGTCGACCATCTTGCCGGCGACTGGCACGTGATCGCCAACGACTGGCGCGGCTTCGGCCTGTCGGAGCGCGCGCATTCGGATACCTACTGGTTCCCGGATTACGTGGCCGACCTGGATGCCTTGCTGGCCCACTATTCCCCGGATGCGCCGGTGAACCTGCTGGGACACAGCATGGGCGGCAATGCCGTCAGCATCTATGCGGGCGTGCGCCCGGAGCGCGTGGCCAAGCTCATCAACCTGGAAGGCATCGGGCTGATGGGCGCCAAGCCCGAGCAGGCGCCCAAGCGCATGGCGAAATGGCTGGACGAACTGCGCATCGAAGCCCGTCATGCGCGCGTATGCCAGCCTGGACGAGGTGGCGGGGCGCCTGCAGAAGACCAATCCGCGCTTGCCGGGCGAGCGGGCCGCTTTCCTGGCCGAGCACTGGTCGGCGCGCAACGATGCGGGCGAGTACGAGATCCTCGGCGATCCGGCGCACAAGATGCCCGGGCCGCTCCTGTATCACCTCGACGAGATGATCGAAATGTGGAAGCGCATCAGTGCGCCGGTGCTGTGGATCGAGGCGGCGGACACGGAAATGTGGCGCTGGATGGGGCCGCAGGGAGAGATGCGCGCGGAAGTCGATCGCCGCCTGGCGCACATGGCGAGCGTGGAACCGCATATCGTGCTGGATGCGGGGCACATGGTGCACCACGACCAGCCGGCGGAACTGGCGCGCCTGATCGAAGCGTTCCTGGCCAAGTAAGCGCGATACTGCTTATAAATGCCGGGTCTCTTGCGGCGGCAGGTCCCACTCGTCATTGGCGCCATCGACATACCGTACCGGCGCGGCCAGCAATTGCTCCACCGGTAAATCGTCGAGGCTCGCCACCGTCACCGCATGGAATGGCCCCAGGCGCGGCGACGCACCGGTCGAGAAAACATTGATGCCGCAGTGACGGCAAAAATAATGGCCGTCGCGTTTCAAGTGAAAGCGGTATTCGCTCAAGGCCGCGGCGCCGTCCAGCAGCCGAAACGCCGCACTCGGCACTTGCACCGCCCAGAAGCGCATCTTCCTGCAGATCGAGCAATTGCATTTGATGGTGCCGTGCGTGAGGTCGATATCGGCTTCGTAGCGCACCGCGCCGCAGTGGCAACTGCCGTGGAAAGTCTTCATCTTCGAGTCCCGCGAATGAAACGGTCAACTCTAGCATTGCCCGATGCACAGCGGAAGCCCCTGCGCGGATGGTGCAATGCGGCGTACAATGTTTGCTCGTCCAGGAAAACGCATCCGCACCATGCTGAAAGTCGACCTTCACTGCCATTCCAATGTCTCCGACGGCGTGCTCGCACCCGCCGCCGTGGCTGCGTACGCGCGCAAGGGCGGGGTCGAGGCCTGGGCCCTGACCGACCACGACGAGGTCGGCGGCATCAAGCTGGCGCGCGCGGCGGCCGCGGAGCAGGGCATGCGCTTCGTGCCCGGCGTCGAGATCTCGGTCACCTGGGCCAACCAGACCGTGCACGTGGTCGGGCTGCAGATCGACGAAGACAATCCCGCAACTGCTGGCGGGCCTGGCCAAGACCCGCCACGGACGCGACGCGCGCGGACGCGAAATCGCCGCCCAGCTCGAAGCGGCCGGCATCCCGGGCGCCTATGAAGGCGCGCTGAAATTCGTCGGCAACCCGGACCTGCTCTCGCGCACCCATTTCGCGCGCTTCCTGGTCGAGTGCGGCGCCTGCGATACGACCTCCGAAGTGTTCCGGCGCTTTCTTACCGAAGGCAAGCCGGGCTATGTGCCGCACCGCTGGGCCTCGCTTCCGAGGCGATGGGCTGGATCCGCAGCGCCGGCGGGATTCCCGTGATCGCGCATCCGGGGCGCTACAAATTCACGCAGACGGCCGAGGACGCGCTGTTCGACGAATTCCGCCAGCTCGGCGGGAATGCGATCGAAGTGGTGACCGGCAGCCACACGCCGGACCAGTACGCGATCTATGCCGAGGTGGCGCGGCGCTACGGTTTCCTGGCCTCGCGCGGGACGGATTTTCATGCGCCCGGCGAGTCGCGGGTGGAGTTCGATGCCTTGCCGCCCTTGCCGAGCGGCGTGACGCCGGTCTGGCACGACTGGTTTTAAGCCCGCGGTTTTAAGCGCCGTGCTAAGGCTGCGCCCTTGAATTTTCCTCTTGGCACCCTTATCTTGGCAGCCTGTTAACGATCATTCCTGCCCCGGAGGCATGCCATGAAGCGCATTGTGTTATTCCTCGCCACCAACCTCGCGGTTGTGCTGGTGCTGACGGTCGTCCTGAACCTGCTCGGGGTCGGGCGGGCGGTGAGCGCGGAAGGGATCGATGTCGGCGCGCTGGCCGTGTTTTCGCTGGTGGTCGGCTTCACCGGCTCGATCATCTCGCTCCTGATGAGCAAACCGATGGCCAAATGGTCGACCGGCGCGCGCGTCATCGAGCAGCCTGCCAACTCGACCGAACTCTGGCTGGTGAATACCGTGCGCCAGCTGGCCGAGCGTGCCGGCATCGGCATGCCGGAAGTGGCGGTCTACGAGGGCGAGCCGAATGCCTTCGCCACCGGCGCGTTTAAAAATTCGGCGCTGGTCGCCGTCTCCACGGGCCTGCTGCAAAGCATGAACCGCGACGAAGTCGAAGCGGTGCTGGGCCACGAAGTGGCGCACGTCGCCAACGGCGACATGATCACGCTGACCCTGATCCAGGGCGTGGTGAATACCTTCGTCGTGTTCCTGGCGCGCGTGGTCGGCTTCTTTGTCGACAAGGTCCTGCTGCGTAACGAGGGCCGCGGGCCCGGCATCGGCTACATGGCCACCGTGTTCGTCTGCGAAATCCTGTTCGGCCTGGTCGCCTCGATCATCGTCGCCTGGTTCTCGCGCAAACGCGAATTCCGCGCCGACGCGGGCTCGGCCAGCCTGCTGGGCAGCGCCGTGCCGATGCAAAACGCGCTGGCCCGCCTCGGCGGCCTGGCCCCGGGCGCCTTGCCTTCGTCGATGAGCGCCTCGGGCATTTCCGGCGGCGGCAGCGGCTGGGGCGCGCTGTTCTCGACCCACCCGCCGATGGAAGAGCGGATCGCAGCATTGCAGGTCTTGCGCCAAGGAGGGCGTTGAATGAGTCAATTTTTCCAGATCCATCCCGAAAATCCCCAGAAGCGGCTGATCGCACAGGCGGCCCAGATCATCCGCTCCGGCGGCGTGGTCGCGCTGCCGACCGACTCGGCCTATGCGCTGGTCTGCCAGCTGGACGACAAGAACGCGGTCGAAAAGCTGCGCCGCGTGCGCGGCATCGACGACAAGCACCACCTGACCCTGCTGTGCCGCGACCTGTCCGAAATCTCGAAGTACGCGCGCGTCGACAATGCCCAGTACCGGGTGCTGAAGGCGACCATGCCGGGCCCCTACACCGTCATCCTGGAAGCCACGCGCGACGTGCCGCGCCGCCTGTCGCACCCGTCGCGCAAGACGATCGGCCTGCGCGTGCCGGAAAACGTCATCACGCTGGCGCTGCTCGAGGAACTGGGCGAGCCGCTGATCGGCACCACCCTGCAGCTGCCGGGCGACGAGCACATGCTGTCCGATCCGGACGAAGTGCGCGAGCGGCTCGAAAAGCAGATCGACCTCGTGATCGACGGCGGGGCGGGCACGCTGGAAGCGACGACGATCGTCGACCTCACCGGCCCGGAACCGGTGCTGGTGCGCGAAGGCAGGGGCGATCCTTCCGCATTCGGCCTGTAAGCCGGGCCGCTGCTGCCCGGCTCTGCTAGAATCGCTCCCCTATGGATGAAATTATTCGCAATATCGCAGTCTTCGCGCTGCCCGTTCTGTTCGCAATCACGATGCATGCCGCCGCCCAGGGCTGGGCCGCCAAGCGTTTCGGCGACACCAGCGCCTTCGCCGCGGGGCGCGTGACCCTCAATCCGCTGGTGCACATCGACCTGGTCGGCACGATCATCGTGCCGCTCGCGACCTACCTGATGACCGGCTTCGTGTTCGGCTGGTCCAAGCCGGTGCCCCTCGACTTCTCGCGCCTGCGCAATCCGAAGCGCGACATGGCCTGGGTGTGCCTGGCGGGACCCCTGGCCAACCTGCTGATGGCCCTGATCTGGTTCGTGGTCGGCCTGCTGCTGGTGGCGACGAATGTCGGCGAGGAATTCCCGCACAAGGTGGCCGAGGCCGGCGTCCTGGTGAACCTGCTGCTGTTCGCGTTCAACCTGTTCCCGCTGCCGCCGATGGACGGCGGGCGCATCCTCATCAGCCTGCTGCCGCACAAGCTGGCCATGAAATACGCGCAGGTCGAGCCCTACGGCTTCTTCATCATGATCGCGCTCATCTATTTCAAGGTGCTGGCCTACTGGGTGCTGCCGATGATGTGGCTCGGTAAAGTCGCGATCAGCCTGATCGCCTCGCCACTCAGTTTCCTGCTGGCCTGATGATGCACGCGAGCCTGGACGCCTCGCCCTGGGTAGCGCCGCTTCGCCGCCGCCGTGCCGGCCGGCGAAGTGCTCGACCTGGCCTGCGGCAGCGGGCGCCACGCGCGCCTGTTCGCCGCGATAGGGCATCCCGGTGCTGGCGGTCGACCGCGATCCGCAGGCGCTGGCGCTGGCCGCCGGTCCCGGCATCACGACGCTGCGAAATCGACCTGGAAGCGGAGGGCGCGCGCTGGCCGTTCGAACCTGGCCGTTTCGCCGGCATCGTCGTCACGAATTACCTGCACCGCCCCTTGTTCGCCGACCTGGTGAAGAGCCTGGCGCCGAACGGCGTGCTGATCTACGAAACCTTTGCGCTCGGTAACGAAGCCTTCGGCAAGCCCTCGAATCCGGCCTTCCTGCTGCGTCCGGGCGAACTGCTGGAACTGGCGGCGCAGGGCGGCCTGAACGTGCTGGCCTTCGAAGACGGCGTCGTCGCCCAGCCGAAGCCGGCGCGGGTGCAGCGCCTGTGCGCCGCAGGGCGCGCGCTCCTGCAAACCGAGGTAAAGCTCGACCATTTAGTTGGTCGGGAATGAACCATATTGGCGGACGATCCGCTACAATCAGATTTTTCTTTTTCGGCACGTACCACTGATTATGATTAAGGGCAGCATTGTAGCAATCGTCACGCCGATGTTCGAAGACGGCAGTCTCGACAAGGACGGCCTGCGCAAGTTGATCGACTGGCACGTGGAAGAAGGCACCGACGGCATCGTCATCGTCGGCACCACCGGCGAATCGGCCACCGTCACGCCGGAAGAGCACGTCGAACTGATCAAGCTGACCGTGGACCATGTCGCCGGCCGCATTCCCGTGATCGCCGGCAGCGGCGGCAACTCCACCGCCGAAGCCATCGCGCTGACGCGCGCCGCCAAGGAAGTCGGCGCCGACGCCTCGCTGCAGGTGGTGCCGTACTACAACCGTCCGACCCAGGAAGGCATGTACCGCCACTTCAAGGCGATCGCCGAAGCGGTCGACCTGCCGGTCATCCTGTACAACGTGCCGGGCCGCACCGTTGCCGACATGAGCAACGAGACCATCGCGCGCCTGGCGCCGATCGCCAATATCGTCGGCGTGAAAGACGCGACCGGCAATATCGGCCGCGGCATCGAACTGCTGAACATGGTCGACAAGTCGTTCGCCGTGTATTCCGGCGACGACCCGACCGCGATGGCCCTGATGTTCTGCGGCGGCGCCGGCAATATTTCGGTCACCGCCAACGTGGCGCCGCGCGCCATGCACGAACTGTGCGTGGCGGCCATGGCGGGCGACATCGCCCGCGCCATCGAGATCAACAACCGCGTGCTCGACCTGCATGCCAAGCTCTTCGTCGAGCCGAACCCGGTGCCGGTCAAATGGGCACTGGCCGAGATGGGCAAGATGCCGTCCGGCCTGCGCCTGCCGCTGGCGCCCTTGTCGGCTCCTTTCCACGACACCGTCCGCTCCGCCCTGCGCGCCGCCGGCCTCGTTTCGCAATCCTCGCAGTCCTGATCTGACACCGTAACGATATGACTAAAAGCAACAAAGACTACCCGCTTGCGGATCCGCGCCGTGCGCGTGCTCGCCCTGGGCGCCATGGCGCTCTCCCTGGCGGCATGCACCACCATCTTCGAATCCGACAAGGTGGACTACAAGTCGTCCAAGAAAGCCACCGCCCTGGACGTGCCGCCGGACCTGACCCAGCTCTCCAAGGAAAACCGTTACGCCGTGCCGGAAGGCAAGGGCATTGCGACGGCCTCCGGCCTGCAGGCCGGCGCCGCTGCGCAGCCAGGCATCGGTCGCCGCCCCTGTCGCCGGCGGCGCAGCCATCGGCCCGGTCGCGACCGAGGCCGTGCGCGTCGAGCGCGCCGGCAGCCAGCGCTGGCTGGTGGTCAAGCAGTCGCCTGAACAGCTCTGGCCGCAGGTACGCCAGTTCTGGACCGACGCCGGCTTCGTGCTGGCCACCGAATCGGCCGCCACCGGCATCATGGAAACCGACTGGAACGAGAACCGCTCCAAGATCCCGCAGGACATCGTGCGCCGCACGATCGGCCGCGTGTTCGACAGCGCCTACTCGACCGGCGAGCGCGACAAGTTCCGCACCCGCCTCGAGCGCCTGCCGGACGGCTCGACCGAGATCTACATCAGCCACCGCGGCGCCGAAGAAGTGCTGACCGGCCCGGCCAAGGAAACGACCGCCTGGACCGTGCGTCCGAACGATCCGGCCCTCGAAGCCCAGTTCCTGGCGCGCCTGGTCGCGCGCCTGACCGGCGCCACCGAGCCGGCCGCAGTCAAGACCGCCGAAACCACCGTGGCCAACGCCGTCGTGGCGCCGCAGCATGCCAAGCTGCTGGGCGACCGCGTCGAAGTCGACGAAGGTTTCGACCGCGCCTGGCGCCGTGTCGGCCTGGCGCTCGACCGCGTCGGCTTCACCGTCGAAGACCGCGACCGCGTGCAGGGCATCTATTTCGTGCGCTACGTCGATCCGGACGGCGCCAACAAGGAAGGCTTCATCAAGCGCCTGTTCAGCTTCGGCGACTCCGACAAGGCCAAGGAAGCCCAGCGCTACCGCGTGATCGTCAAGGCCGAGCCGAACGCCAGCGTCAGCAGCGTGACCGTGCAGGACAATACGGGCAAGCCGGATACGTCGGCGACCGGCGACCAAGATCCTGAGCTTGCTGAACGACGAGCTGAAGTAATTTTTCAGGCGTAAAAAAAACCGGTCCGCGTGGCCGGTTTTTTTACGCCTGTGCTTGCCGGGTGGAGCGGATAACGAAATCGTCCAGGCGAAAAAAAACCGGCCCGCAGGCCGGTTCTCAATATCAGCAGTAGCTGATTACTTCTTTGCAGCGTCAGCAGCGGCGTCAGCAGCGGTCGAAGCGGCCGAAGCGGCGTCCGAAGCAGCAGCCGAAGCGGTAGCAGCAGCAGCAGCAGCGTCAGCAGCTGGGGTGGTAGCAGCAGCGTCGGTGGTGGCGGCAGCTGGAGCAGCTGCGTCGGTGGTGGTGGTCGTGGTGGTCGTTGCAGCAGGTGCTTCAACAGCAGCTGGGGTGGTGGTGGTGGTGGTCTCTTCTTTTTTCGAGCAAGCAGCCAGAGCAACAGCCATCAGGGAGACGATCAGCAGGGATTTTTTCATGGTTTTTCCTTAATTAAGTTAGTACTTGTGTTGCGATTAATAATTACCGGTAATTATCGCTCTTTTGGAATTCTCGTGCTTTCGTACTGGTAACAGTGCCTGATAGACAACGGAACCTTCCTAACCCGATATTATAGCCAAATTTACTGCTTCGCAATAGAAAACACATGCCAAAATGGAAGTATTTTGTGACTTGATAAGCTTCATTTTGTTACAAGATGCTACCAGAGGTCAAGAATCGTCATTACAAATTGGCTTGCAGACAATGTTACAGTCCCGTGACAGTCGGTGAGAGTGTGGCATCGACTCCTCCCATATAGCGTCGAAACGGTAAGCCGGCAATTCAAGCTCAGCCGGGGCATCGAAGGCCGCTTCGCCCCGCATGTGGTCGCAATGAAAGCGTCGCACCACATGCAGGCCGTCGGCCAGTGCGAACGAGTCGGACAGATGCCGCAGCGACCGTGGGCTGCGGCGGCATTCGACCTGCTCGCTGTAGTAACGCACGATACCCAGAAACCGTGGACAAGCGCGCTCGATATGAGTGGGATCGTGCAGCGCCAGGCGGAGCAGGCCGCCGCCGCGCAGGAAAGCGCGCAGCGCCGCCTCGACATCCGGCGCGCCCAGCGGGAAGTGGGCGAAATCGGGATCGAACAGGTCGAGCCGGTGCGTGGCCCGGTTCAGCAGCGCGCGCCACTGCGCCTGCAGCGCGCTGCGCGTGTCGAAACGGGTGATCGCCGGCTCGGCTCATGATGCTCCGCTTATTTACCCAACTCGATCCAGCCGTCGCTGTACCAGGTGTACAGCGCTTCCAGTACGTCGTCCGAGGCCCGCGCCAGCGCGTCGCCCGAGAGGCGCCGTTCGTTGGCCAGCACGTCGAGGACAACCTTGTCCGCACGGTTCACGGCAAACGATTCGCCGTTGATGAAGACGTGCTTGCCGCGGTAGAGCATCAGCGACTTGGGCGACAGTTTCAGGCCGCGCTTGGCGGCCGTTTCCATGAAGCGCCCGACCGTCAGCGGCTTCGCGGGCGGCGTGAAGAACACGTTGTGCTTCGGCTCGGACATGTATTCGCCGAAGAAGATGGTCACGTCCTCTTCCTCGAAGCGCACCTTGTTCAGCTCTTCGGTAATGGTGGCCAGCATCTCGCGCGGGATCTCGGCCGGGTTCTTGGCCGGCTGGATGTCGGGGTCGGCATAGCGGCCGGGCAGGTCGATCGAGTCGGCCATGAACTGGAGGAAGGCTTCGCCCAGCTCCTGGTAGGAAGGCGAGCGGAAACCGATCGAATAGGTCATGCATTCGCCTTCGGCCACGCCGTCGTGCGCGTACTGCGGCGGCAGGTACAGCATGTCGCCCGGCTCCAGCACGAATTCTTCTTCCGGGGTAAAGTTCGACAGGATCTTCAGCGGCATGCCCTCGACCAGCGACAGGTCTTGCTGGGCGCTGATCTTCCAGCGCCGCTTGCCGTGCGCCTGCAGCAGGAACACGTCGTAGGAATCGAAGTGGGGGCCGACGCCGCCGCCGTCGGTGGCGTAGCTGACCATCAGGTCGTCCAGGCGCGCATCGGGCAGGAAGCGGAACTCGCGCAGCAGGGCGTCGGCGCGTTCGTCGAGCAGGTTCACGCCCTGCACCAGCAGGGTCCATTCGCGCTGGGTGCGCGGCGGCAGTTCGGTGAGCGGGCCGTGCTGCATGTCCCACTGGCCGTCGACCAGGGTGACCAGGCGCGACTCGACGTGGTTCCTGGTGGCCGGCTTCGGCCAGCTTGTCGAAGGGGAGCAGCGGCTTGAAGCCGGGGATGGCGTTGCGGATCAGCAGCGGCTTCTTGTGCCAGTAATCGCGCAGGAATTGAGCGGGAGTGATGTTCCCTAAGTAGCTGTAATTTTTTCATGCGCCATTATAACCAGCGCCGCATTGGTAACAGCGCGGGCGACCGCGGGCGAAGCGTTATAATTTGCCCCTTACAACGAAAGGAAACGCGATGAAGATTGCCAAGAATACGGTCGTGACGGTGAACTACAAACTGTCGGATGCACAGAACAACCTGATCGAAGAAGGCTCCCAGCCGATGGTCTACCTGCACGGTGGTTACGAAAACACCCTGCCGAAGATCGAAGAAGAACTCGACGGCAAGGAAGTTGGCTATTCGTCGACCCTGCAGGTCGAGCCGGACGACGCCTTCGGCGACTACGATGCCGAGCTGGTCAAGGTCGAAGACCGCAAGCTGCTGCCTGAGCCGCTGGAAGTGGGCATGCAGTTCGAAGGCATGGCCGACGGCGCCGACGACGAGCCGATGATCTTCACGGTCACCGAAATCGCCGACGACAAGGTCGTCCTCGACGGTAACCATCCGCTGGCCGGCATGGCCCTGCGTTTCGAACTGTCGGTGGTCGACGTGCGTGAAGCGACCGAAGAAGAAATCGCCCACGGCCACGTGCACGGCGCCCATGGCCACGCGCATGGCGACGAAGGCGACGACGGCGAAGAGGGTGACCACTTCCGTAGCCAGCCGCTGCATTAATTAGTTGGATCGACCGGGGCGCAACGGCCCCGGTTTTGCTATTCCCCTGCGTCCTTCAAGCTGAACAACGCCTTCTCCCCCGGCGTCACGTTCACTTCGACCGCTTCGCCCCCGACCGACACGTGCCCGACGTTGCCGCGCCACTCGATCGCCGGCTTGGCCTTGCCCGGCAAGGCCGCACTATCGATCAGCAGTACCTTCCCATCGAACTTCTGCGCCAGCAGCTGCACCTGGTTGCGCGTGGCCGCGAAGCCGTCGTGCTTGGTCGGCGCGCGCCGCAGCAGGCTGCGCAGGCCGGTCGGCTCGGCCAGCGGTTTCAGGTCGCCTTCCGAAAACAGCACGATCGCATCGACCTTGTCGCGCCGCGCCAGCGTGAACAGGCGGTTGAGCCAGAAGCGCGTGGCCACCAGCCGGTCTTCGTATTCGCTGTTGCGCCCGGCCGCGGCCAGGTAGTGGTTGTTGTTGGCGGGGAGGTTGACGGTGGCGTACAGCACCGAGTCGACCGTCCAGTGCGCGTTCTCGGCATAACTGCGAAAACGCGGGCTGGCCGACAGGCGGGTCAGCGGCAGCTTTTTCGCGCCCAGCGACTGCGGCTCGCCATGGAACAGTTCGCGCATCCGGTTCAGGCGCTCGACGGCGTTGGTGCGGCCCGCCGTGTTGCGGCAATCGGTCCAGTCGCTGCCGGCCGGCAGCACGATGACGGGACGCTTGGCCTTGTCGATCAGGTCGTGCCGGTCCTGGTACAGCTTGTCGCCGCAGGGCTCGCTGGCGGCCTTGATGCCGGTGACGACGACAAAGGCCAGCGACTTCTCGCTGGTTTCGGCCAGCGCCTTCTTGAACGCCGCGTCGCCGGCCCGCGTAAAACTGTGGCCGATGACGCCGAAGCGGTGATCGTCGCTGCTGCCGCGCGCGCCGTCGCGGGCGCCGGCCAGCGGCGCCGCCAGCAGCGCGGCGCTGAGGAGAAGGAGACGCAGGCGCGGCATCAGGCGGCCAGGCGCTTCAATTCGTACAGCCGCTCGAGCGCTTCGCGCGGCGTGAGCGCGTCCGGATCGAGTTCGTCCAGGGCGTCGAGCAGCGCGGTCGATGACGGCCGGCGCCGCCGGCGGGCGGCGCTTCCTCGTCCGCATCCGCGCTCGGCAGCGCGAACAGGTCGAGCTGCGGCGTCGCATCCAGCGCCTGCGATTCGAGCCGCGCCAGGTGCTTGCGCGCGGCCTTGATCACGGCCGGCGGCACGCCCGCCAGCTGCGCCACCTGCAAGCCGTAGCTCTGCGAGGCCGGGCCGTCCTGCACCGCGTGCAGGAACACGATCGTGTCCTTGTGCTCGACCGCCGACAGGTGCACGTTGGCCGCGCTCGGGTGGCTCTCGGGCAGCTGGGTCAGCTCGAAATAATGGGTCGCGAACAGGGTAAAGCTGCGGCTGTTGTCGATCAGGTGGCGCGCGATCGCCCAGGCCAGCGCCAGGCCATCGAAGGTCGAGGTGCCGCGCCCGACTTCGTCCATCAGCACCAGCGAGTGCTCGGTGGCGCCGTTCAGGATCGCGGCCGATTCGGTCATCTCGACCATGAAGGTCGAGCGCCCGCCGGCCAGGTCGTCGTTGGCGCCGATGCGGGTGAAGATGCGGTCGATCGGGCCGATCGTCGCGCTCGTCGCCGGCACATAGCTGCCCACGTAGGCCAGCAGCACGATCAGCGCGGTCTGGCGCATGAAGGTCGATTTACCGCCCATGTTCGGGCCGGTGATCAAGAGCAGGCGCCTGTCGTTGGAGAGCTTGCAGTCGTTGGCGATGAAGCGCTCGATCTGCTTTTCCACGACCGGATGGCGGCCTTCGACGATGGTGAGGCAGGGCGCATCCACCAGTTGCGGCGCGCACCAGTTGTGGCGCAGCGCGTGGCTGGTCAGCGCGACCAGCGTATCGATCTGCGCCAGTCCCTGCGCCACCCGCTGCAGGTCGCCGATGTGCGGCGCCAGGCAGGTGAGCAGTTCTTCGTAGAGCGCCTTTTCGCGCACCAGCGCCTTGTCCTGGGCCGACAGCGCCTTGTCCTCGAAGGCTTTCAGTTCCGGCGTGATGTAGCGCTCGCAGTTCTTCAGGGTCTGGCGGCGGCGGTAGTCGTCCGGCACCTTGTCGGTCTGGCCGTTGGTGACTTCGATATAAAAGCCGTGCACCTTGTTGTACTCGACGCGCAGGTTGGCGATGCCCGTGCGGGCGCGCTCGCGCGTCTCGAGGTCGACCAGGAACTGGCCGGCGTTCTCGGACAGCGCGCGCAGCTCGTCGAGTTCGGCGTCGAAGCCGGCGCGCGAACACGCCGCCGTCGCGCACCATCGCGGCCGGTTCGTCGGCCACCGCGCGCGTGAGCAGGTCGAGGCAGGGAATCGGCGGTGTCGATCGCTTCGTGCAGTTCGCGCAGCAGGCAGGAGTCGCCCGGGATGAAGCAGCGCGCCACCTGCTGGCGCAGGGCCGGCAACTGCTTCAGGCCGTCGCGCAGGCTCGCCAGGTCGCGCGGACGCACCGACAGCAGCGCGATGCGCGTCGTGATGCGCTCGATGTCGGGCACTTCGTTCAGCGGTGCGCGGACAAGCCGGCCGTGGCGTCGCCCTGGGCCAGCGCCTCGATCGCTTCATGGCGCGAGCGCGCCACGCGCTGGTCGCGTCTGGCGTGGTGCAGCCAGTGGCGCAGCAGGCGCGAACCCATCGCGGTGCGGCAGCCGTCGAGCAGCGAGAACAGCGTCGGCGACTCCTGGCCGCGGATGGTCTCGGTCAGCTCCAGGTTGCGGCGCGTGGCGGCGTCCAGGCCGATGAATTCGTTCTCGGCCTCGCACCGCCAGGCTGTTCACGTGCTGCAGGCCGCGGCCCTGGGTCGACTGCGCATAGCGCAGCAGCGCGCCGGCCGCGCCGAACGCGGCGCCCAGGCCATCGGCGCCAAAGCCGGTGAGGGTGGCGACGCCCAGCTGGTCGATCAGCGCCTTGTGGCCCTTGACCACGTCGAAATGCCATTCCGGCACGCGCTGGGTATGGGCGAAGGGATTTTCCTCGAACATGTCGCCGTCGTCGGCGCGCAGGATCTCGGCCGGCGCGATGCGCTCGAGCTCCTGCGCCAGGCGCGCGGCCACGGTGCGTTCGTCGCCGGAAAATTCCGTCAGGCGCAGCGAGCCGCTGGCCAGCGACAGCCACGCCAGGCCGACGGTGACCGACTTGCGCTGGCGTGAGCGTGCAGACCGCCAGCAGCGAGCGCTCGGCCTTTTCGGGCAGCAGGTCGGAATCGGTCAGGGTGCCGGGCGTGACCACGCGCATCACCTTGCGTTCGACCGGTCCCTTGCTGGTTGCCGGGTCGCCGATCTGCTCGCAGATCGCGCAGGATTCGCCCAGCTTGACCAGCTTGGCGAGGTAGCCGTCGAGCGAGTGGAAGGGCACGCCGCACATCTTGATCGGGTTGCCGTTGGAAGCGCCGCGCGCGGTCAGCGTGATGCCGAGGATGCGCGCGGCCTTTTCGGCGTCTTCGTGGAACAGCTCGTAGAAGTCGCCCATGCGGTAGAAGACCAGCATGGTCGGGTAATCGGCCTTGATGCCCAGGTATTGGGCCATCATCGGTGTGACTTTCTCCGACGTTGCGCGTGCGGCAGCGGCGTTGATTTCGGTAGGGACGGTGGTCATTTCGGTGGTGTTCGGGAGGGCAGGGCGGATGGCCGCGCCGGGACCGTCATTTTACAGCCATTGGATGGGCTGCGGCGTCGCCGGTTCAGCTGCGCAGCAAGCCCAGGATCGTATCGATCCGGTAGGGCTTGGTCGCAAACAGATAGTTGCGTTCGCGGTTGGCCAGCATGGCCGGACCGGTAAAGCCGGAGGTCAGGACGATCTTGATGCGGGGGAAGAATTCGCTGACGGCATCGGCCAGCTGCAGGCCGTTCATGCCGGGCATCATGATGTCGGAGAAAACGGCATCGATGCCGGCGTCCTGGTCGAGGATCTTCAATGCTTCGACGGCCGAGTGGGCGACGACGACGTCCAGGCCGCGGCTGGTGAGCAGCGCTTCGGCCATATACGCCAGGTCCACCTCGTCGTCGACGACCAGCACCTTGCGTACCAGGCCCGCCGCGGCGCCTGCCTCGTCTTCGCCGGGCGTGTGCGCGCCTGCCATGCCGGGCGGAACGGCTTTGGAAAACGACCAGTGACTATTCGGCGTAACGACCACAACAACTCCCAGGACAAATCGCTCACCACGCAAGCGGTGAAAGATTAAAAAGACAAGTATGAAGCAATCCGGCCGTTTGCTGCAAACTATTGCGTACCTGAATTACATGGCGGGGATGAAAAGCGTGCTGCCAGGAACGGCATAAAAATAAGCTATGCAGTTCGGCTTGATTTTGCCGGAATCGGCATAACCCCAGTAGCATGCCAGCTCAACGTAAAACCATCCTCGTCATTCATCCCCCTGCCAGCGACCCGGCCGAAACGCGCCGCCTGCTCGGCAGCATGGGCTATATCGCCGTCACTGCCGCCGGTCAGCGGGCAGCCTTGAAGGCGCTCGGCGCGGTACGCTTCGACATCATTTTCACCAGTTTCGGCGCCATGCTGCCCGGCAGCGCGCGCAGTTTCGTGCAGGAACTGCGCCTGGTCGCGCCCGGCAGCGCCGTGGTCGGGAATCCGGGAACCCGGCCTCGACGCCGCCAACGAGGCGTGGATGGACGAATGCGACGCGACCATCCAGGCGCCGCTGTCGTCCTCGCGGGTACAGTGGGCGCTCGACTTCGAGTTGCGCTATTTCGGCAGCTAATTCAAGCAAGTAAAATGCTATCGTTGAATATGCGAAACATCATTGTTGCGCAACTCGAAACCACCGAAACGATTGCATGCCAGACCACCATTACGCCCGCCGGCCGTGACGCCCAATTCCGCGCCTTTTTCGAGCAGGGCAGCAATTTTGCCGCGCTCCTGAATCTCGACGGC
This sequence comes from uncultured beta proteobacterium, assembly GCA_963729765.1. Classification (GTDB taxonomy): domain Bacteria; phylum Pseudomonadota; class Gammaproteobacteria; order Burkholderiales; family Burkholderiaceae_D; genus Telluria. The sequence goes on from CAVSPL010000012.1 coordinate 76,607, forward strand.
AGCATCGTCGAGATGAACCGCGTCTCGCTCGAACTCGGCGGCTATGCGCGCGATGAAGTCATCGGCCGGCCGTTCTGGGCATGCCGCTGGTGGAGCCACGCGCCCGACCTGATGGAGGCCGCGCGCGCGGCGACGCTGGAGGCGGCGCACGGCGCGACGGTGCGCCGCCTGTCGGCCTACCGCGCCCTCGACGACAGCGAACGCTATGCCGATGTCACGATCACGCCGGTCAGCGCCGACGACGGGCGCATCCTGTTCCTGGCCGCCACCGGGGTCGACGTCACCGAACGGCGCCTGGTGGCGCAGCGCCTGCGCCTGCTCGACGAGATCGGCGAAGCGACCCGCATCGCGGTCGAACCGCGGGCCATCATGGCCGAGGCCACGCGCCTGCTGGGCGAGCACCTGGGCGTGACGCGCGTGGCCTACGCCGACCTCGAGCCGGACAACGACCGCTTCACGATCCGCCACGACTGGCGCGAAGAGGGCGCGATGAGCACCGCCGGCACCTATTCGCTCGACCTGTTCGGCTCGCGCGCGACGTCGAACCTGCGCGTCGGACGCACCTTGCTGGTGTCCGACGTCGATGCCGAGCTGGCCGCCGCGGACGGCGCCGACATGTTCAATGCGATCGGCATCAAGGCCATCATCTGCTGCCCGCTGGTGAAGGGCGGGCGCCTGGTGGCGATGATGGCGGTGCACCAGCGCGATCCGCGTGCCTGGACCAGCGCCGAAGTGGCGCTGGTCGAAGCGGTGGTGGAACGCTGCTGGGCCCACATCGAACGGGTGCGCGCGACCGAGGCCCTGGTCGACGCCGACCGCCGCAAGTCCGAATTCCTGGCGACCCTCGCGCACGAGCTGCGCAACCCGCTGGCGCCGATCCGCAACGGCCTCGAACTGCTGCGCCTGGGCAGCGCCAGGCCCGAGCAGCAGGCGAATGTACGGGCCATGATGGAGCGCCAGGTCGGGCACATGGTCCACCTGATCAACGACCTGCTCGACATCGCGCGCGTCGCCAGCGGCAAGGTGGTGCTGCAGGTGGCGCCGCTGGCCGTGCGGGACGTGGTCGCCAGCGCGGTCGAAACCAGCCTGCCGCTGATCGAGGCCAGCCGGCACACGCTCGAGATCGACCTGCCGCCCGACGCCATTGCCGATCGAGGCCGATGCCGTGCGCCTGAGCCAGGTGCTGAGCAACCTGCTGTCGAACGCGGCCAAGTACACGCCGCAGGGCGGGCGCATCCGGGTGGCGGCGCGGCGCGAGGGCGATGAAGTGGTGATCGCGGTCAGCGACACCGGCATCGGCATCGCCGCCGAATCGCTGCCCGAGGTGTTCGAGATGTTCACGCAGGTCGCGCACGGCGTCGACCGCTCGAAGGGCGGCCTGGGCATCGGCCTGGCGCTGGTGCGCCACCTGGTGCAGCTGCATGGCGGCAGCGTCGGCGCGGCCAGCGCCGGCATCGGGGAGGGCAGCACGTTCACCGTGCGCCTGCCGCTGGGCCGCGCGGCCTCGCCCGAGGCGCCGCCAGCGGCGCCGCACAGGCGGCCGGGCCGGCACGCCAGTTGCGCGTGCTGGTGGCGGACGACAATGTCGACGCCGCCGACACCCTGTGCGCGCTGCTGCGCCTGGCCGGACACGTGACGGCACGTTGCCCACGACGGCGAGGAGGCGGTGCGGCTTGCCGGCGCGTTTCGGCCGGAGGTGGCCTTCCTCGACATCGGCATGCCGCGCCTGGACGGCTATGGCGCGGCGCGTGCGATCCGTGCGCTGCCGGGCCTGGACGCCGTGCAGCTCGTGGCGCTCACCGGCTGGGGCGCGCAGGAAGACCGGCGCCGTGTGCAGGCCGCCGGGTTCGATGCGCATTTGCTGAAACCGGCCGTGCCGGAGGAAGTGATGGCGCTGCTGGCGCGCCATGGGAACGTGCGTTAGCGCGAGACGATCAGCTTGACGCCCAGCGCGATGAAGACGGTGCCGGCGAGGCGGTCGAGCCATTTGCCGGCGCCGGGTTTGCGCTCCAGCCAGGCGCCGACGGCGCCGGCAAAATAGCCCAGCAATCCGAACAGGATCGCCGCCTGCACCGTGAAGGTCACGCCCAGGGCCAGCATCTGGCCCGGCACGTTGCCGTTGGCTGCGATCACGAACTGCGGCAGCAGCGACAGGAAGAACAGCACCACTTTCGGGTTGATGGCGTTCGCCAGCAAGCCCTTCATGAACAGGTTTTTCAACGACTGCGCCGGCGCCTGGGCATGGGCTGCCGACTGGCCGCCCTGGCTGCGCAGCGCGCCGATTCCCAGCCACACCAGGTACAGGCCGCCGCCGATGCGCAGGGCGGTGAAGGCGGTGGGCGAGGCGGCGATGATGGCGCTGACGCCGATCACGGCGAGGAAGGTGTGGCTCAGGCAGCCCAGGGCGCAGCCGAGGCCGAAGACCATGCCTTGCTTGCGGCCTTTCGACATGCCCAGGCCGAGGACCATCAGGTTATCCGGGCCGGGGGAGGCGGTGAGGAGGAGGGCGGCGAGCAGGAAGCCGAAAAATTGTTCCGGTGCGAGCATGAAGAACGATTATTTTGATTCCGCGACGCGCTTGCCGATATGCGCCAGCGCCTCATCGACCTGGTCGATCAGGATCAGGCACAGGTCGCCCTCGCCCAAGCGCGCCAGCGCGCGGTCGATCGCGATGAACTCGCCGTTGATTTCCTCGACATGGCTGGTGCGCGTGGCGCCGTTCAGGCCCTGGCGCAGCAGCGCGACGACTTCGCCGTCCGGCGCGGCCGCGCTGGCACTGGTCCTGGTACAGCATCACGTCGTCGAAGGCCTTGCCGAGGATTTCGGTTTGCTGGCGTGATGTCCTGGTCGCGCCGGTCGCCGGCGCCGCTGATCACCACCGAGCGGCGCTTGGCCGGCATGTTCTCGACCGCCGACGACCAGCGCCGCGATGGCGTCCGGGTTGTGGCCGTAGTCGGCGATCAGGGTCGCGCCCTGGTAGTCGAAGACGTTGAAGCGGCCCGGCGCGTTGTCGCTCTCGCTGACGAAGGTCTTCAGGCCGAGGCGGATCGTGTCCCAGTCGAGACCCACGGCCCAGGCGGCGGCCACGGACGCCATCACGTTCTCGACCTGGAAGCCGATCGCGCCGCCGCGGGTGATCGGCACCTCCGCCAGGGCGATGCGGTTCTCGATCTTGCCCTGCGGCGCAGACCAGGAAGTCGCCGTCGACGAAGACGACGCGCCGGCCCTGCGCGCGGTGCATGGCCATCACGGGATGGCCGCCGTCCTGCGGCGAAGAAGGTGACGTCGCCCGGGGTATGTCTCGGCCATCGCCGCGACGATCGGATCGGCGGCGTTGAGCACGGCCATGCCGCCGACCGCCACGTTCTGGACGATCACGCGCTTGAGCACCGCCAGGTCTTCCAGCGTGGTGATGTAGTTCAGGCCGAGGTGGTCGCCGGCGCCGATGTTGGTGACCACCGCCACCTCGCAGCGGTCGAAGGCCAGGCCTTCGCGCAGCAGGCCGCCGCGCGCGGTCTCGAACACGGCCGCGTCGACGTCCGGGTGCAGCAGCACGTTGCGCGCGCTGCGCGGGCCGCTGCAGTCGCCGCTGTCGATGCGGCGGCCTTCGATGTAGACGCCGTCGGTGTTGGTCATGCCGGTGCGCAGGCCGGAGGCGGTGAGCAGGTGCGCGATCAGGCGCACGGTGGTGGTCTTGCCGTTGGTGCCGGTGACGGCGACGACCGGGATGCGGCCGTCGTCGCCGTCCTTGAACAGGTGTCTGATGATCGCTTCGCCGACGGCGCGGCCCTTGCCGAACGAGGGCGAGAGGTGCATGCGCAGGCCGGGCGCGGCGTTGACTTCGACGATGCCGCCGCCTTGCTCTTCGAGCGGTTTCAGGACGATATCGCAGACCAGGTCGACGCCGCAGATGTCGAGGCCGACCATGTGCGCGGCCGCGATCGGCGCGCGCCGCCACTTCCGGATGGACGTCGTCGGTGACGTCGGTGGCCGTGCCGCCGGTGGACAGGTTGGCGTTGTTGCGCAGGACGACGCGGCGGCCCTTGGCGGGCACCGAGTCGGCGTCAGGCTGCTGCTTGGCCAGGCTGCCGAGGGCGATGTCGTCGAAGCGGATCTTGGTCAGCGAGGTCGCGTGGCCGTCGCCGCGGCGCGGGTCGAGGTTGACCTGGTCGACCAGCTCGCGCACGGTGTGCACGCCGTCGCCGACCACGATGCGGCGGATCGCGCCGCGCGGCGGCCACCAGCTTGTCGCCGATGACCAGCAGGCGGTAGTCGTGGCCCGGCAGGTAGCGCTCGACCAGGATGTCGTCGCGGAACTCGGCGGCCGAGTGGAAGCCGGCCGTGATCTGTTCCTTGGTCGTGATGTTGACCGTCACGCCCTTGCCCTGGTTGCCGTCCTTCGGCTTGACCACGACCGGCAGGCCGATTTCCTGCGCCGCGGCCCAGGCGTCGTCCGGGTCGACGGCCACGCGGCCGAGCGGCACCGGCACGCCGGCGGCGTCCAGCAGCTGCTTGGTCAGTTCCTTGTCCTGGGCGATGGACTCGGCGATGGCGCTGGTGGCGTCGATCTCGGCGGCCTGGATGCGGCGCTGCTTGCTGCCCCAGCCGAACTGCACCAGGCTGCCTTCGGTCAGGCGGCGGAAGGGGATGTTGCGCGCGACGGCGGCCTGCACGATCGAGCCGGTCGACGGTCCCAGGCGCACGTCTTCGTCGAGGTCGCGCAGTTGCGGCCAGCGCGGCGTCGCAGGTCGAAGGGCGTGTCGTCGCGAGCGCGGCCTTGATCAGCTGCTCGGCCAGTTCGAGCGCCAGGCGGCCGACGTCTTCCTCGGTGTATTCGACGACGACCTGGTAGATGCCGGCTTCGACGGTGGCGGTGGTGCGGCTGAAGGTGACCGGGCAGCCGGCTTCGGCCTGCAGGGCCAGCGCGGCGATTTCCAGCACTTGGGCCATCGGCACCGGATCGAGCGCGTCTTCTTCGTGGCCGAAGGGCTGCAGCTGGCCGAGTTGCGGGAAGCGCGACGCGCAGGCGCGACTCGAAGCCAGGCAGGTTGGCGATCGACTCTTCCTCCGGGCGTGCAGGCGACGATCGCCTCGATCGCGGTGTGGTGGCTCCAGAGGTTGGGGCCGCGCAGGGCCCGTATGCGAGATACTTCCATAAACCTGTCATTCCTTTAATGTGGGCGAGTGTCCCCGGCTCCGGCGGACCGGTCCTGGCTATCTTAATAAGTCGTTGTTTTCGGTCGCGTCGAAGGCGCGCAGGCCGCCGCAGATCAGGTCGTGCGGCATGCCCAGCGCCCAGGCGGCGGCGATGGCGGCGAGCACGCTGGCGCGGATGCTTGACGGTGGCCGGCATGATCGTGCCCAGGTCGAGCAGGCGGGTCTCGACGCTCGCCCTCGGCCAGCATGATGCGGTCTGTCGCGCACGAAGACGATCCGCTCGCCGCCGGCGCGATGCTGCGCCATGCACCGGATTGGACTCGTCCATGCGCGTAGAAGATCACGCCGCCATCGCGACAGTTCGGCCAGTTCCACCACTCGCGGGTCGGCGGCATTCAGCACGGCCGCGCCTTCGGACAGGACCACGTCGACCTGGGTGCGCACCACGTTGGCCAACGCGTCCTCGTCGTCGATGTGGAACTCGGCGACGTCGTCCAGCTGGCCCATGTCGGTCACGACGCCCACCGGGCAGCGGTCGTAGGCCAGGCCGTCGCGCAGGATGCTGCGCGCGTTCGATTCGAACACGGCCGCTTCGACGTTGCGGTTGATCAGCAGGCGCTCGCCGGCCTCAAAGCCGGTGCAGTCGCCCTTGTGCGACCTGGCGGCGGTCGAGGTACAGGCCTTCGCCGCTGGCCACGCCCGACATGCTTGCCGGCGGCGTTGAGCAGGCAGCCGACCAGCGCGCGATCAGGCTGGTGCCGAGCGTGCCGGTCACGCCGACCACCGGAATGCGGCCGCTTTCGCCTTCCGGCGAACAGGTGCTCGACGATCGCTTCGCCGACAGGGCGCGGCGTGCCGCTGGCCGGCTTGAGGTGGGCCAGCAGGCCCGGGCTGGCATTGACTTCGACGATGGCGCCGCGCTGCTCCGGCGAGCGGCTTGGAGATGTCTTCGCAGACCAGGTCGATGCCGGCGATGTCGAGGCCGACGATGCGCGCGGCCAGCGCCGCCGCGTGCGCCACGTCCGGGTGGATCAGGTCGGTGACGTCGTCCGCGACGTTGCCGTTGCGCTGGATCAGCACTTTCTGGCCTGCCTGCGGCACCGAGTCCGGCGTCAGGCCCTGGCGCTTCAGGTCGAGCAGGATCTCGCCGTCCTGCGACGTTGACGGTGCCGAGCGGATGCTCTTCGGTGTCGCCGCGGCGCGGGTCGGTGTTGATCTGGCTGTCGATCAGCTCGCTGACGCTGGCGCTGCCGTCGCCGGTCACCCACAGCGATTCGCCGCGCGCGGCGGCCACGACCTGGCCGCCGACGACCAGCAGGCGGTGCTCGTTGCCGGGAATGAAGCGCTCGACCATCACGGCCGTGCTGTCGCCCGCTTCCGAGGCGATCGGCATAGGCCGCTGCGACTTCGGCTTCGCGTCATCAGGTTCAGCGACACGCCGCGGCCGTGGTTGCCGTCGACCGGCTTGACGACCACCGGCAGGCCGATGTCCTGGGCTGCTTCCCAGGCTGCGGCGGCGCTGCGCACCAGGGCGCCTTCGGGCACCGGCACGCCGCAGGAGGCGAGCAGGCTCTTGGTCAGGTCCTTGTCGCTGGCGATGCTCTCGCCGATGGCGCTGGTGCGGTCGGTTTCGGCGGTCCAGATGCGGCGCTGCGCGGCGCCGTGGCCGAGCTGCACCAGGTTGCCGTCGTTCAGGCGGATCGACGGGAATGCGGCGGTCGGTGGCGGCGTCGACGATGTACGCGGTGGTCGGGCCGAGGCAATAGCGGTCGACCAGGCTCGGTCAGGCGCGCGACGCGTGCCTGGCATGTCGAAGGGCTCGTCGTTGATCGCCGCCATCAGCAGGGCGTGGCCGGCTTCCAGCGCGGCGCGGCCGACCTGCGTCGCGCGCGCGGAAGGCCATCTTGTAGACGCCGTGCTCGCGGTGGAGCGGGTCTTGCCGAAGCCGGTCTGCATGCCGGCCAGGTTCTGCAGCTCGAGCACGACGTGTTCGAGGATGTGGCCGGCCCAGGTGCCTTCGTTCAGGCGCTCGAGGAAGCCGCCGCGCTCGCCGACGCCGCAGCGGTGTTCGATCAGGCCGGGCAGCCAGCTGGTCAGGCGCTCGTTGAAGCCGGGCAGTTTGTTCGAAGGGAAGTCTTCCAGCTCGCCGATGTCGAGCCAGACCTCGAGCACCGGGCGGTAGGTCCAGATGTTCGGGCCGCGCAGGTGAGTTACGCGGAGAAACTTGATGTCGTTCTTCTTTGTCATGTAATGATTCTTGCCCACGGTGTCCGCTTGTCACCATGATGGCGTTGCCTATGTTTGCCTGCCTGTGCGCTACCGCACCCAAATGCGGTCATGCGGCGCACATGTTGTATACTTTGCCGGCCCGAAGCTTACAGCTCCGCCCCGATTTATGCCAAATCCGGCCCGTGGCCTTGTCGCTTTTCGATCCGCGATTTTCAATCTGTACAACTATTTATCGTGCATCCATGTAAACCGTTGAGCCGGCCACCGCGTTACCCCTCTATCCAGAACATGCCTGTCACGGGCGGCACCATTAATGACAACTCAACAACTTGCTGTTCCGACTACGCTGGCGGCGCTCACCGGCTTCGTGCCTGACGGTTGGGACGATGACGTCCGGAAACAGCTTGCATCAGGGGAAAACGTTTTAACTGGCGTCGAGGTTGACCTCGACACGAAATTGCGTTTCACCAAGGGCATGCTGGTGGTCACCAACCGCCGTCTGCTGTCGCGCGCGCCGGGCGAGTCCGTCTGGCGCGACTGGGCGTATCAGCCCGGGCTGGTGCTGCGCCACCACGACCACGCCGGCGTCGGCCACCTCGAACTGGTCGATCCGCATGGCCTGCTGGCCGGCTGGCGCTTCACGCTGGGCCAGAACCTGCACGCGCTCCGCGTTGCCGACGCCTTTGCCGAACAGGTCAGAAGCGTCGAGACCGGCCTGCCGGTGCTCGCTCCCGAGCAGCACACCTGCCCGAGCTGCAAGGCGCCGCTGGCGCCCGACCAGGAAGAGTGCCCGATCTGCGCCAAGGTCGTGCACACGCCGCCCTCGACCTGGACGCTGCTCCGCCTGTGGCGCTTCGCCGTGCCCTACCGCGGGCAGCTGCTGCTGGGCTTCCTGCTGACGCTGGCATCGACCGCCGCGCACCTGGTGCCGCCGTACCTGACGATGCCGCTGATGGACGACGTCCTGATTCCGTACCAGAACGGCCAGCAGATCGACAACAACCTGGTCTACCTGTACATGGGCGGCCTGCTGGCCTCGGCCGTGCTGGCCTGGGCGCTGGGCTGGGCGCGGACCTATGTGCTGGCGCTGGTGTCCGAGCGCATCGGCGCCGACCTGCGCACCACCACCTACGAACACCTGCTGAAGCTGTCGCTCGAATACTTCGGCGGCAAGCGCACCGGCGACCTGATGGCGCGCATCGGCAGCGGGTCCGACCGCATCTGCGTCTTCCTGTCGCTGCACCTGCTCGATTTCCTGACCGACGTCCTGATGATCATCATGACCGGCGTGATCCTGTTCTCGATCAACCCCTGGCTGGCGTTGGTCACGCTGGTGCCGCTGCCTTTCATCGCCTGGATGATCCACGTCGTGCGCGACAGGCTGCGCACCGGCTTCGAGAAGATCGACCGCGTCTGGGGCGAAGTCACCAACGTGCTGGCCGACACGATTCCCGGCATCCGCGTGGTCAAGGCCTTTGCCCAGGAAAAGCGCGAAGCGGAGCGCTTCCGCGAAGCCAACAAGCACAACCTGGCCGTCAACGACAAGCTGAACAAGGTCTGGTCGCTGTTCTCGCCGACGCGTGTCGCTTGCTGACCGAACTCGGCCTGCTGGTGGTCTGGTGCTTCGGCATCTGGCAGGTCTCGCGCGGCGACATCACGGTCGGCGTGCTGACCGCCTTCATCGCCTACAGCGGCCGCTTCTACGTGCGGCTCGATTCGATGAGCCGCATCGTCTCGGTCACGCAAAAATCGGCCGCGGCCGCCAAGCGCATCTTCGACATCCTCGACCACGTGTCGAGCGTGCCGGACCCGGTCAACCCGGTCAAGGTGCCCAAGGTGCAGGGCAATATCGAACTGCGCGAAGTGGGCTTCCGCTACGGCAACCGCGCCGTGAACCGCGGCATCTCGCTCGAACATCAAGGCCGGCGAGATGATCGGCCTGGTCGGCCACAGCGGCTCGGGCAAGAGCACGCTGGTCAACCTGATCTGCCGCTTCTACGACGTGACCGAAGGCGCGATCCTGCTCGACGGCGTCGACATCCGCAGCTTCGCGGTGGCCGACTACCGCCGCAACATCGGCCTGGTGCTGCAGGAGCCGTTCCTGTTCTTCGGCACCATCGCCGAGAACATCGCCTACGGCAAGCCGGACGCGACGCGCGAGGAAATCATCGCCGCCGCCCGCGCCGCCCACGCCCACGAATTCATCCTGCGCCTGCCGCAGGGCTACGACTCGCTGGTCGGCGAGCGCGGCCAGGGCCTGTCGGGCGGCGAGCGCCAGCGCATCTCGATCGCGCGCGCGCTGCTGATCGACCCGCCGATCCTGATCCTGGACGAAGCGACCTCCTCGGTCGACACGGAAACCGAGAAGGAAATCCAGAAGGCGCTCGACAACCTGGTGCAGGGCCGCACCACGATCGCCATCGCGCACCGCCTGTCGACGCTGCGCCGGGCCGACCGCCTGATCGTGCTGGACCGCGGCGTGGTGGTGGAAGAGGGCAGCCACGACGAGCTGATGGCGCGCGAGGGCGCCTACCACCGCCTCTACGAAGCGCAGGCGCGCAACGTCGACGGCGACATGGACGATGCGGACAAGGACGATTGATATGAGCGATTTTCAACTGCGCCGCGACAGCTTCGGCAAACTGGTGTTCACCGGCGAGGACGGCGTCGACGTCGTCGGCATCATCCCCGTGCGCGCCTTCCCGATCCAGGCGCCGACCCGCGGCATCTCGCTGGTGCGCGACGGCGGCAAGGAAGTCGCCTGGATCGACGATCTGGCCACCGCCCCTGCGCACATCCGCGACTCTCGTGGCGGAAGAACTCGAGGGCCGCGAATTCATCCCCGAGATCGCCCACATCGCCAGCGTGTCGAGTTTCGCCACGCCCTGCACCTGGCACGTGAAAACCGACCGCGGCGACACCGCCTTCGTGCTGAAAGTGGACGAAGACATCCGCCGCGTGGGCGAGGCTTCGTTGCTGATCGCCGACAGCCACGGCATCAATTTCCTGGTGCGGGACATGTTCAAGATCGACAAGCACAGCCGCAAGATCCTGGACCGCTTCCTCTGAACCGGACGATTCCTGAATCGCGCTGCGCTTGAACCGCCGCGCAGCCTGGCATATGCTGATTCCAATCCATCGTCATCGGGAGCCAGCATGTTGCAAGGAGGCTGTTATTGCGGCGCAGTGCGCTATGTCGTCGAGGGCGATGTCTTCCACGGCACCCTGTGCCATTGCAGCGACTGCCGGCGCATCGCCGGCGCCCCGGCCGTGGCCTGGTTCAGTGCGCGCATGGAAAACATGCGTTTCACCAAGGGCAATCCCGCCACCTTCCGCTCGAGCGAGCACGTGCTGCGCGGCTTTTGCGGCACCTGCGGCACCACGCTCACCTACCAGCACGACAGCTACCCCGACGAAATCGACATCGCCACGGCCAGCCTCGACGACCCGGAAGCCGCGCCGCCGCAAGACCATACCTTCGCCGCCGAACGGCTGAGCTGGATGCGCGTGAACGACGGCTTGCCGGCCTATCCGCGCACGCGTGCGGAAGGCGGGGTCTGAGTTCGTTGACCGCCTTTTGACCCGCTGTTCAGATGCCGAACGTGAAGCCGCTCACAGACGCGCAGGCGATGAAGCCCTACTGTCGTTCCATTGCCAACCACAAGGACTACCGACATGGATTCGATCAACCGCAACCAGCCTGAAGAAAACCACCGCGACCTGACCGGCCTCGACGCCCGCAAACTCATCAGTGAGATGGCCGAAGAGGTGGAAACCTGTTTCTTCTGCACCACCGGCGGCACGGGGCAGAGCCGCGGCGTACGCCCGATGAGCGTGCAGCAGGCCGACGACGCCGGCCACCTGTGGTTCCTCAGCGCCACCGACAGCCACACGAATGCGGAACTGGCGCACGACCCGGCCGTCAAACTCTTCTTCCAGCGCAGCGCCCACGCCGGCTTCATGGAACTCGACGGCATCGCCACCGTCTCGCAGGACAAGGCCAAGATCAAGGAGCTGTGGAAGCCGATCCTGAAGACCTGGTTCACCGAGGGCGAGAACGACCCGCGCATCACCGTCATCCAGGTCGTGCCGCGCGAAGGCTATTACTGGGACAACAAGCACGGCCAGGTCGTGGCGGGCGCCAAGATGCTCATCGGCGCGGCGATCGGCAAGACGCTCGACGATTCGATCGAGGGCAAGCTGACGCCGTAACTGGTTGATGAGGGGAGGGCGATGATCGAGCTCGACCATGTCATCGTATCGGCACGCGACCGGGTTGCATCGAGCCAGGTTGCTCGCCATCCCTGCTCGACGTTGCCCTGGGACGAAACGGCGCTCGGCATCTTCTCGGCGGTGCTACGTCAACGATGGGCTCACGCTCGACTTCATCACGACCGATGAAGCATTTCCGGTCGAGCATTTCTGCTTCCGCGTCAGCGATGCGGACTTCGACGCCATCCTCGGGCGCCTGGAGGGCGGCCGGCATCGGCTGGCGCGGCGACGTGCGCGGCGCCAACGACGGCAAGGTCGGCACCGCGCACGGCGGACGCAATATTTACTGGGATGAGCCGGACAATCACCGCTGGGAAATCCTCACCAGGAGTTACGCCCGCCAGAGCGCGCACGATTGAACGTTTTTGACCCCTGCGCACGCCGATTTTGACCCGCAGTTAGAATGGGTTTCATCGAAACGCAGGGGAATCACATGCAACGAACGGCTTTGGTAGTAGGCATCACGGGGATCGGCGGCAACCACGTCGCGCGCGAATTGCTGGCCAAGGGTGGAATGTCGTCGGCCTGTCGCGCCGCGCGCCCAAGGACTTGCCGGAGGTGCGCCACGTCGCCGCCGACCTGCTGGACCCGGCCGCGCTGAAGCGCCGCGCTGGCGGACGTCGCGCCGACCCACGTCTTCATCACCACCTGGATGCGCCAGGACACCGAGGCCGAGAACATCCGCGTCAACGCCGCGCTGGTGCGCAACCTGCTGGACGCGCTGTCGCCGCAGAAAAGCGTGCGCCACGTGGCGCTGGTCACGGGCCTGAAGCATTACCTCGGCCCCTTCGAGGCCTACGCCAAGTCGGGCACGCTGCCCGACACGCCGCTGCGCGAAAGCCAGCCGCGCCTGCCGCTCGAGAATTTTTATTACGCGCAGGAAGACGAAGTCTATGCCGCCGCCGAGCGCGACCGCTTCACCTGGAGCATGCACCGTCCGCACACCATCATCGGCCAGGCCGTGGGCAATGCGATGAACCTGGGCACCACGCTGGCCGTGTATGCCACGATCTGCAAGGAGACCGGCCGTCCGTTCCAGTTCCCCGGCTCGGCAGCGCAGTGGAATGGCCTGTCCGACGTGACCGATGCGCGCATGCTGGCCAAGCAGCTGGTCTGGGCGGCCGACACCGATGCCGCGCAAGAACGAGGCCTTCAATATCGTCAACGGCGACGTGTTCCGCTGGAGCTGGCTGTGGCCGAAGCTGGCCGCGCTGGTTCGGCGTCGAGGCGGCCGGCTTCAATGGCACGATCCAGCCGCTGGAAGCGGCGATGGCGCAGGATGCGCCGCTGTGGCGCGAGATCGCGCACGCGCCACGGCCTGGCCGAGCCGGACCTCGACCGCCTGGCCTCGGCCTGGCACACCGACCTCGACCTGGGCCGGCCGCTCGAAGTGATGACCGACATGGCCAACAGCCGCCGCCTGGGCTTTGCCGCTTACCAGGCCACCGACGCCTCGTTCTTCGACCTGTTCGACCGCCTGCGCGCCGAACGCCTGATTCCCTGAGTGTCGTCAGACAGCATGGAAGCCAGGCCGCAGCCGCTGCACGTTGTGCTGGTCACCATCGGCTCGGCCGGCGACCTGTTTCCTTTCCTGCGCATCGCGCTGGCGCTGCGCGAGGCCGGGCACCGGATCAGCTTTCTCGGGCCCGATCCAGCACGAGCCCTATGTGCGCGCCGCCGGCTTGCCCTTCCACGGCTTGCCGGCCGACCCGGCCGTGCTCGACCATCCCGACCTGTGGCATCCGACCCGGGGTTTCGGCGTCGTCTGGGAAGCCACGCGCCCGGCGATGGCGGCCGTGCCGGCCTATATGGCCGCGCTGCCCGAGGACGAAAAATGCGCCATGCTGGTGCATCCGCTGGCCTTGCCGGAAGCCGATCTGTGCCGCGCCGCGCGGCCCGGCCTGCGCATCGCCGCCGCGTTTCTTGCACCGTCGAACCTGCCCACCGTCCACGATCCGCTGATGCTGGGGCCCTGGCGCGTGCCGCGCTGGGTGCCGCATGGCGTGCGCCGCCGCCTGTGGCGCACGCTGGCCAGCCGTTTCGTCGACCCGATCGCGCTGCCCGACGTGAACGCGGCGCGCAGCAGCGGCCGGGCTGGCGCCGGTGCGCTCGCTGCTCGACACGATCGTCTCGATTGCCGACCTCTCGATCGGGCTGTTCCCGCACTGGTTCGCGCCGACCCCGCCGGACTGGCCGCGGCCGCTGGTGCGGACCGGTTTTCCCTTGTTCGACCCGGCGCCGGATGCGGCGCTGTCCCCGGAACTGCGCAGTTCCTGGGGCAGGGCGGGCGGCCGCTGGTGTTCACGCCCGGCACCGGCAACCGCCAGGCGCGGCGCCTATTTCGAACACGCGATCGAGGCGTCGCGCTTGCTGGGCGAGCGCGCGGTCTTCCTCACGCCGCACCGCGACCAGCTGCCCGCCGAGCTGCCGCGCCACGTGCTGTGGCAGGACTACGTGCCGCTGCGCGCCTTGCTGCCGCAGGTGGCGGTGCTGGTGCACCACGGCGGCATCGGCACCACGGCCGAAGCGCTGCATGCCGGCACCGCCCAGCTGGTGGTGCCGCTCGCGCACGACCAGTTCGACAATGGGGCGCGGGTCGAAGCGCTGGGCGTCGGCCTGGCGCTGCCGGCCACGCGCTTGAACACGCGGCGCCTGGTGGCCGCTCTGGAGGCGCTGCTGGACGACGATGGCTTGCGGCCGCGTTGCCGCGCGGTGGCGGCGAAGTTCGCGGGCGATGGCGGGGTGGAGGAGGTGGTGCGGGCGCTGGAGGAGTTGGCCGATTGATGCGCGCGTGACCGTCGAGCAGCCCCGACGGGTACACGCAGCCGCCCTCGGTGTGTCAACGCACCGTCAACTTCCCTGCAGCAGGTTTAATGAGCCCATCGACAGCAAAAGATGGGACAGGCGATGCGACGCAAGGCAGACGGCAGCAACGAGGCAGGCGGCAAGACCGGCAGTGCGACCGGCGGCGCAGGGCCGCCCCGGCTATGTGCGCGTGCGCGGCGCCCGCGAACACAACCTGAAAAACGTCAGCCTCGACATCCCGCGCGACGCGCTCGTCGTCTTCACCGGCGTGTCCGGCTCCGGCAAATCCTCGCTCGCCTTCGGCACCCTGTACGCCGAAGCCCAGCGGCGCTACCTGGAATCGGTCTCGCCCTATGCGCGCCGCCTGTTCCACCAGATGCCGGTGCCGGAAGTCGACGAGATCGACGGCCTGCCGCCCGCGGTCGCCCTGCAGCAGCAGCGCGGCTCGCCCACCACGCGCTCCTCGGTCGGCAGCGTCAGCACCTTGTCGAACTCGCTGCGCATGCTGTATTCGCGCGCCGGCGACTATCCGCCAGGGCAGGAGCTGCTCTACGCCGAATCGTTTTCGCCGAATACGCCGGAAGGCGCCTGCCCCGCATGCTCGGGCCTGGGCCGCGTGTACGAGGTGACGGAGCAGTCGCTGGTGCCGGACGACTCGTTGACCATCCGCGAGCGGGCGGTGGCCGCCTGGCCGCCGGCCTGGCATGGCCAGAACCTGCGCGACATCCTGGTGACGATGGGCTACGACGTCGACACGCCCTGGCGCGACCTGCCGAAGAAGGACCGCGACTGGATCCTGTACACCGACGAGTCGCCGACCGTGCCCGTCTACGCCGGCCTCACGCCCGAGGAAACCAAACGCGCCCTGAAGCGCAAGGACACGCCCAGCTACCAGGGCACCTTCACCGGCGCGCGCCGCTACGTGCTGCAGACCTTCGCCACCACCGAAAGCGCCTCGATGAAGAAGCGCGTGGCGCGCTACATGGTCAGCACCGAGTGCAAGCTCTGCCGCGGCAAGCGCCTGCGCCAGGAAGCCTTGTCGGTCACCTTTGGCGGCGTCGACATCGCCGACATCTCGCGCATGCCGCTGGCGCGCCTGCACGCCATGCTGGAACCCTATGCCAGCGGCAAGGCGATCGCAGGACAAGGCGCGCGCCAAGCTCCATCCCGAGCAGCTGATCGTCACCCAGCGCATCGCCGAAGACCTGGTCGCGCGCCTCGACGTGCTGCTCGCGCTGGGCCTGGGCTACCTGGCGCTGGAACGCAGCACGCCGACGCTCAGTCCCGGCGAACTGCAGCGCCTGCGCCTGGCCACGCAGGTACGCTCGAACCTGTTCGGCGTCGTCTACGTGCTCGACGAACCCTCGGCCGGCCTGCACCCGGCCGACACCGAAGCGCTGCTCACCGCGCTCGACCAGTTGAAAGCCTCGGGCAATTCGCTGTTCGTGGTCGAGCACGCGCTCGACGTGATCCGCTGCGCCGACTGGATCGTCGACGTCGGACCGGCCGCCGGCGAGAAGGGCGGCGAGGTGCTCTACAGCGGCCCGCCGGACGGGCTCAAGCAAATCGAAGCCTCGCAAACGCGGCGCTACCTGTTCGACGACGCGCCGATCCGGCAACGGACCCGGCGCGAACCGGCCGGCTGGCTGCGCCTGGAAGGCGTGACCCGGAATAACCTGAACAAGCTGACGGCCGAATTCCCGCTCGGCGTGCTCGAGCGCCGTCTGCGGCGTGTCCGGCTCCGGCAAATCGAGCCTGGTCAGCCAGGTGCTGGTCGACCTGGTCGCGCGCGAACTGGGGCAGGGCAGCGCGGCGCTCGAGATGGAAGAGACCGACGACCTGGAACAGGAAGCCGCGCTGCCGCTGGAAGGGCATATCGTCGGCGGCATGGAATCGATCAAGCGCATGGTGCGGGTCGACCAGAAGCCGATCGGGCGCACGCCGCGCTCGAACCTGGCCACCTATACCGGCCTGTTCGACCAGGTGCGCAAACTGTTCGCCGCCACCAAAATGGCCAAGGCGCGCAAGTACGACGCCGGGCGCTTTTCCTTCAACGTCGCCAAGGGCCGCTGCGAGAACTGCGCGGGCGAGGGCTCGGTCATGGTCGAGCTGCTGTTCCTGCCGAGCGTGTACGCGCCATGCCCGGTCTGCGCCGGCGCGCGCTACAACGCCAAGACGCTGGAAGTGACCTACAAGGACAAAAACATCGCCGACGTGCTGGGCATGACGGTCGATGCGGCCTTCGACTTCTTCGAGGGCGAAACCCTGGTCGCGCGCTCGCTGGAAGTGCTGCGCGAAGTCGGCCTCGGCTACCTGCGCCTGGGCCAGCCGGCCACCGAACTGTCGGGCGGCGAGGCCCAGCGCATCAAGCTGGCGACCGAGCTGCAGCGCACCGGCCGCGGCAACACCCTGTATATATTGGATGAGCCGACCACCGGCCTGCATCCGTCGGACGTCGACCGCCTGATCCTCCAGCTCGAGCGCCTGGTCGACGCCGGCAACACGGTGGTCGTGGTCGAGCACACGATGCGCGTCGTCGCCGCCTGCGACTGGGTGATCGACATCGGGCCGGGCGCCGGCGACGAAGGCGGCACCGTGGTCGCGAGCGGGCCGCCGGAAACGGTGGCGGCGTCGAAGAAAAGCCGCAGCGCCCGGTATTTACGGCCTTGCCTCGCTCCGTAAACAGGGGGCGGGCGGCGCACGGTTGAAGCGCCGGAAACGTGACATTTGCGTTACACTTAAGAACTTTTTTCTTGAGATAATCGCAAGACATGACCGGCACCTCGCTCGATAACACCCAGTTCCGCCGCATCCTGACGCGCAACGTCGCCCTCCCGCTCGGCTTGTCCGTGCTCAGCGCCGCCGTTTTCGTGGCGATCGTCGCCTATCTGATCAGCGTACTGAACTGGGTCGAACACTCGCAGGAAGTCATCGGCAAGGCCAACGAGGTGAGCAAGCTGACGGCCGACATGGAGGCCGGCATGCGCGGCTTCATCATCTCGGGCGACGAGAGTTTCCTCAGTCCCTACACCGTGTCCAAGCCCAAGGTCGATGTCGAAATGGACGCCTTGCTGCGCCTGGTGGGCGACAACCCGGCCCAGACCGACCGCCTGAACCGGGTGCGCGGCGCCCATGCCGAGTGGCTGAAATTCACCACCGAAATCATCGACGGCCGCCGCAACGGCCGCGATGTCGTCGAGTCGATCAAGAGCGGGCGCGGCAAGAGCCTGACGGACGACATGCGCAGCCAGTTCGCCGCCTTCGTCGGCACCGAGCGCACGCTGCTTGCTGGCAGCGCGGCGAGGAAGCGCGCTCGGTGATCGCCTGGTCGGTCGGCTCCTTCCTGTTGTTTACGCTGATCGTCGGCGGCCTGCTGGCCACCTTCGGCCGGCGCGAACTGATGCGCCTGTCGACCACCTACGGCGAAGTCCTGAAACACGAGAACGACCACAATGCCGAACTGCGCCACCTGAGCTGGCTGCGCAGCGGCCAGACCGAGCTGGCGGGCAAGAGCATCGGCCTGAATTCCCTCGAAGCGCTGGCCGAAGCGGTGCTCGACCACGTGGTGCGCTACCTCGGCGGTTCGGTGGCGGCCATGTATTTCCGCAATGAAGAGGGCGTGCTGCGCCGCATCGGCGCCTACGGATTCTCGAACGACGAGCGAGCGCGCCAAGGTAATCGAGCGCGGCGCTTCGCTGGCCAGCCAGGCCGCCGAAGAAAACCGCCTGGTGCGCGTGAAGGAACTGCCGGACCATTACCTCAAGGTCGCATCGAGCCTGGGCGAAACGGCGCCGCGCGAAATCGTGATCGCGCCGTTCAACAACTTCGGCAAGGTCAAGGGCGTGCTCGAGATCGGCTTCCTGCACCCGGTGCGCGAACGCGACATCGAATTCCTGAAGCTGGTCGGCGACGCCATCGGCGCCTCGGTCGGCGCGGTGGTGTATCGCCAGCGCCTGCAGGATGCGCTGTCGGAAAGCCAGGCCCTGAACGAAGAACTGCAGGTGCAGCAGGAAGAACTGCGCACCGCCAACGAAGAGCTCGAAGAGCAATCGCGCGCACTGGAAGAATCGCAGAGCAGCCTGGAAAACCAGCAGGCCGAACTGGAAGTGACGAACGACCAGCTGGCCGAGCAGGCCCTGAACCTGGACATGAAGAACGCGGCCCTGACCGAGGCCCAGGAACAGCTGCGCGCACGCGCACTGGACCTGGAGCGCGCCAGCCGCTACAAGTCGGAATTCCTGGCCAACATGTCGCACGAGCTGAGGACGCCGCTGAACAGCTCGCTGATCCTGGCCAAGCTGCTGTCCGACAATGTGCCGGGTAACCTGAATGCCGAGCAAGTGCGTTTCGCCCAGACGATTTATTCGGCCGGCAACGACTTGCTGCACCTGATCAACGACATCCTCGACATCTCGAAGGTCGAGGCCGGCAAGCTGGAACTGATGCCGGAAGACTTGCCGATCCGCCGTACGGTGGAGGGCATGGGCCGCACCTTCGAGCCGCTGGCCAAGCAGAAGGAACTGCGCTTCACGGTCACGGTCGAGCCGAACGTGCCGCCGACCCTGCATACCGACCGCCAGCGCCTGGAGCAGGTGCTGAAGAACCTGCTGTCGAATGCCGTCAAATTCACCGAGCAGGGCGACGTCAGCCTGACGGTCAGCGCCACCGAGCGAGGGCTGGGTCCAGTTCACGGTGGTCGATTCGGGCATCGGCATCGCCCCGGACCAGCAGGAACGCATCTTCGAGGCCTTCCACCAGGCCGACGGCACGGCGAACCGCCGCTTCGGCGGCACCGGCCTGGGCCTGTCGATTTCGCGCGACCTGACCGGCCTGCTGGGCGGCACCCTGGTCGTCTCCAGCGTCCCGGGCGAGGGCATCTACCTTCACCCTGAGCATGCCGCGCAACGGCATGGTCTCGGCCGCGCCGCCGGCCCCGCGCGCGGCAGCCCCGGTCCCGCGTCCGGCCCGTCCCGCCCCGGCGCCGGTCGCCTGTCGAGCCGGCAGAAGAAGCGCCGGCGCGCAGCCTCCTTCCCGGACGACCGCGCCCTGCCTGCGCAAGGCGCGCGCACCGTGCTGGTGGTCGAGGACGAGCCGGAGTTCGCGCGCATCCTGTTCGACCTGGCGCATGACCTCGAATACCGCTGCCTGGTGGCGATGACGGCGGGCGAAGGCCTGGAGCTGGCCGGCAGCGAGAGTCCGGACGCGATCCTGCTCGACGTGCGCCTGCCGGACGGCTCGGGCCTGTCGGTGCTGCAGCAACTGAAGGACAACCCGGCCACGCGCCACATCCCGGTGCACGTGGTCTCGAGCATGGACAATGCCGGCGAGGCGCTGCACCTGGGCGCGATCGGCTATGCATTGAAACCGACCAGCCGCGAGCAGCTGGAAGACGTGTTCCGCAAACTCCAGCAAAAGAGCGCGCAGCAGATCAAGCGCGTGCTGCTGGTCGAGGACGACGAGCGCCAGCGCGACAGCGTGGTGAGCCTGATCGCCGACGCCGACGTCAAGATCGATGCGGTCGGCTACGGGCGAGGAAGCGCTGGCCTTGCTTGCGCACCGAGATTTTCGATTGCATGATCATCGATCTGAAGCTGCCCGACATGCAGGGCAAGGAATTGCTGGAGCAGATGTCGCACGAAGACCTGTTCTCCTTCCCGCCGGTGATCGTCTACACCGGGCGCAACCTGACGCGCGACGAGGAAGCGGAACTGATGAAGTATTCGCGCTCGATCATCATCAAGGGCGCGCGTTCGCCCGAGCGCCTGCTCGACGAAGTCACGCTGTTCCTGCACAAGGTCGAGTCGCAGCTCTCGACCGAGCGCCAGACCATGCTGAAAACCGTGCGCGGGCGCGACCGCGTCTTCGAAGGCCGCACCATCCTGCTGGTCGACGACGACGTGAGGAATGTGTTTGCACTGACCGCGGCGCTCGAGCAGCGCGGCGCGAATGTCGAAGTGGGCCGCAACGGCTTCGAAGCGATCGCCAAGCTCGACGAGGTGCCGGGCATCGACCTGGTGCTGATGGACGTGATGATGCCGGGCATGGACGGCCTGGAAGCGACGCGCCGCATCCGCGCCGACGGCCGCTTCAACCGCCTGCCGATCATCGCGATCACCGCCAAGGCGATGAAGGACGACCAGGAGCAATGCCTGGCCGCCGGCGCCAACGACTACCTGGCCAAGCCGATCGACCTGGCGCGCCTGTATTCGCTGCTGCGGGTCTGGATGCCGACCATGGAGCGCGTGTAAGTAACTTATGAAACATCCCATCGACGACACCGACATCGAATTGCGGATGCTGATCGAGGCTGTCTACCTCAAGTACAACTACGACTTCCGCGACTACACGGGCGCCTCGCAAAAGCGGCGCGTGCTGGTGGCGCTGCGCGAAATGGAATGCGCGACCGTCTCCGAACTGCAGGCGAAAGTGCTGCACCAGCCGGAGGCGTTCGCCCGGCTGCTGCAGTTCCTCACCATTCCCGTCACCGAGATGTTCCGCGACCCCGAATACCATGCGGCCATCCGCAGCCAGGTCGTGCCGCACCTGTCGACCTATCCGTCGCTGAAATTCTGGGTGGCCGGCTGCAGCACGGGCGAGGAAGTCTATTCGCTGGCGATCCTGCTGCACGAGGAAGGCCTGCTCGAGCGCAGCCTGATCTACGCGACCGACATCAATCCCGAGTCGCTCGAAGCGCGCGGCGCGGCGTGTTCCCGCTCGACCGGATGCGCCTGTACACCGAGAACTACCAGAAGGCCGGCGGCAAGCGCGCGTTTTCCGATTACTACACGGCCGCCTATGGCGGGGCGCTGTTCGAGCGCTTCCTGATGGAGAACGTGACCTTCGCCGACCACAGCCTGGCCACCGACAGCGTGTTCTCGGAGACGCATTTCATCAGCTGCCGCAACGTGATGATCTACTTCAACCGGCGCCTGCAGAACCGCGTGCTCGGGCCTGTTCCACGAGTCGCTCTGCCACCGCGGCTTCCTGGCCCTGGGCAGCAAGGAAAGCATCGATTTTTCGACCCATGCGAACCGCTTCGAGTCGATCGCGCGGCGCGAACGCATCTTCCGCAAGGCGGCCGAATGAGCTGAGTTCGGCCGAGGCCAGTCGATGCCGCGCTGGCGGGCCGCAGCATCGAGGCCGATCGTGATCGGCGCCTCGGCCGGCGGCGTCGACGCGCTGGTCGAGCTGCTGCCGGCGCTGCCGCACGATTTCGGCCCGGCCACGGTCTGCATCCTGCACGTGCCGGCCGACCGCGAAAGCCGCCTGGCCGAGCTGTTCGCGGCGCGCCTGGCGCTGCCGGTGCGCGAAGCGGTCGACAAGGCGCCGGTCGAGGGCGGCACGGTCTACTTCGCCGGCGCGGGTTACCATCTGTCGATCGAACACGATCGCGTATTTTCCATCAGCTGCGAGCCGCCGGTGCACTATGCGCGTCCGGCCATCGACTTGCTGATGGAGTCGGCCGCCGACGCCTATGGCGCCGGCACTGGCCGGTATTTTGCTGACCGGCGCGAATATCGATGGCGCCGACGGCATGCAAAGGATCAGGCAGCGCGGCGGCCTGACGGTGGTGCAGGACCCGAAGGAAGCGCAGGCGCCGACCATGCCGGAAGGTGCGATCCGCCTGTGCGAACCGCACCTGGTCCTGCCGCTGGCCGCGATCCGCGCGCTGCTGCCCCAGCTGGAGAAAACAAGATGAGCGTCCCAAAACCCCAAGCAAACTCCTGATCGTCGACGATCTGCCCGACAACCTGCGCGCCCTCGACGCCCTGATCCGCGACGAGCAGCGCCTGGTCTTCCACGCCCACTCCGGCGACGAGGCGCTCGCGCTGCTGCTCGAACACGAATTCGCGCTGGCCATCCTCGACGTGCAAATGCCGGGCATGGACGGCTTCGAGCTGGCCGAGCTGATGCGCGGCACCGAGCGCACCCGCAATATCCCGATCGTCTTCGTCTCGGCCGCCGGGCGCGAACTGAACTACGCCTTCAAGGGCTACGAGACCGGCGCGGTCGACTTCCTCTACAAGCCGCTCGACCCGGACGCGGTGCGCGGCAAGGTGAACGTGTTCGTCGCGCTCGACCAGCAGCGGCGCGAGACGCGGCGCCAGATGGATGCGCTGGAAAAGAGCCGGCGCGAGCAGGAAGTGCTGCTGCAGGAACTGAACGCCACCCAGGGCGAACTGCAACGCTCGCTGCGCATGCGCGACGAATTCATGTCGCTGGTGGCGCACGAACTGCGCACGCCCCTGAACACGCTGTTCCTGGAAACCCAGATGCGCACGCTGCACCTGAAGCGCGGCAACCTGCAGGCCTTCGCCGGCGAGCAGATGGGGGCCATGATCAAGCGCGACGAGCGCCAGATCAAGGCCATGATCCGCCTGATCGACGACATGCTCGACGTCACGCGCATGCGCAACGGCACGCTGTCGGTGCGGCCGGCCCAGGTCGAACTGGTCGGCATGCTCGAGCGCGTGGTGAGCGACCTGTCGCTGCAGGCGGCCGCCAGCGGCTGCGCGATCGCGCTGGTGCCGCATCCGCCGGTCACCGGCTACTGGGACGAGTTCCGCATCGAGCAGGTGGTCGTGAACCTGCTCACCAATGCGCTGCGCTACGGCGGCGGCTGCAATGTCGAGGTGCGCGTCGAAGTGGAGGGCAAGTGCGCCCGCATCGACGTCATCGACAAGGGCAAGGGCATTTCGCCGGAAGACATGGAACGCATCTTCCAGCCCTTCGAGCGCGGCGCGCGCAATGGCGAGCCGAAAGGGCTGGGGCTGGGCCTGTACATCTCGCGCCAGCTGGCCACCGCCCATGGCGGCGAACTGACCGTGACCAGCACGCCGGGGCAGGGCTCGACCTTCAGCCTGGCGCTGCCCTGCGACGTGGCCGTCAGCTGCGGCTCGCTGACGGCGGGTCAGGTCTGACATCGGCCTAGCATTCTACGTCAGTATGCATGGTCAATGTCGCCGTCTGCGCAAAGTGCGCGGTTGCAAAGACCGCGCCTTTCCCTCACACTGACCGGTCTTTTGCGAGACTGACATACTTGCCTGTTTTCCATGGCCGGTCTTGTTTCCTCCTCGCGATAGTAGAAATTAATCGATCTCATGCTTATCAATTAATTTTACAAGCGACCCCAAGCGCTTTACACTTGCTTTCATCAACTTTTGACACACAACAGGAGCTTCCATGTCCCTTATCAATACCGAAATCAAGCCATTCAAAGCCACCGCTTACCACGCTGGCAAATTCATCGACCTGACGGAAGAGAACTTCAAGGGCACCTGGTCGGTGCTGATGTTCTACCCGGCCGACTTCACCTTCGTCTGCCCGACCGAACTGGAAGACCTGGCTGCTTTCCAGCCGCAATTCGCCGACATGGGCGTCAAGGTCTACGGCGTGTCGACCGACAGCCACTTCGCCCACAAGGCATGGCACGACACCTCGGACGCGATCAAGAAGGTCAACTACCCGCTGATCGGCGACCCGACCGGCATCCTGGCCCGTAACTTCCAGGTCATGATCGAAGAAGAAGGCATGGCGCTGCGCGGCACCTTCGTCATCAATCCAGAAGGCCAGATCAAGCTGATGGAAGTGCACGACAACGGCATCGGCCGCGACGCATCGGAACTGATGCGCAAAGTCAAGGCTGCCCAGTACGTCGCTTCGCACCCAGGCGAAGTCTGCCCAGCCAAGTGGACCGAAGGCGCTGAAACCCTGACCCCATCGCTCGACCTGGTCGGCAAGATCTAAGTAGCAGGTAGTAGGTAGTACGGATGCCGGTGCCGCCGGCATCCACATTTCACAGAATAAAAAGGAAGAACCATGCTCGAAGCAACCCTCAAGAAGCAATTACAAGCCTATTTGGAAAAAGTGGTGCAGCCGATTGAGATCGTTGCATCGCTCGATGCGTCGCCGAAGGCGCGCGAAATGGAAGAGCTGCTCCGGGAAATCACCTCGTTGAGCACCAAGATTTCGTACCGCGTCAGCGACGACGCCAGCGTCCGCGCCCCATCGTTCGCAATCAACCGTATCGGCACCGACGTCGGCGTGCGCTTCGCCGGCATTCCGCTCGGCCACGAATTCACCTCGCTGGTGCTGGCCCTGCTGCAAGTGGGCGGGCACCCGATCAAGTTCGACGACGCGGTGATCGAACAAATCAAGAACCTCGACGGCGACTACGTCTTCGAAGCCTTCATCTCGCTGTCCTGCCATAACTGCCCGGAAGTGGTGCAGGCGCTGAACTCGATGTCGATCATCAACCCGCGCATCAAGGTCACGACCATCGATGGCGGCCTGTTCAAGGATGAAGTCGAGTCGCGCCAGATCCTGGCCGTGCCGATGATGTTCCTGAACGGCGAGCACTTCGGCCAGGGCCGCATGAGCGCCGAGGAAATCCTCGCCAAGCTCGACACCGGCGCCGGCAAGCGCAAGGCGGCGGAACTGCAGCAAGAAAGAAGCCTTCGACGTGCTGATCGTCGGCGGCGGTCCTGCCGGCGCGGCCGCGGCAATTTATGCCGCCCGCAAAGGCATCCGCACCGGCGTCGTCGCCGACCGCTTCGGCGGCCAGGTGCTCGATACGCTGTCGATCGAGAACTTCGTCTCGGTGAAGGAAACCGAAGGCCCGCGCTTTGCCGTCTCGCTGGAAGAGCACGTCAAGCAGTACGAGGTCGACATCATGAATTTGCAGCGCGCCGCCAAACTGGTGAAGAACGACAAGCTGTTCGAAGTGACGACCGAAGACGGCGCCGTATTGAAAAGCAAGTCGGTGATCATCTCGACCGGCGCCCGCTGGCGCGAAATCAACGTGCCGGGCGAAAAAGAGTACAAGAACCACGGCGTGGCTTACTGCCCGCACTGCGACGGCCCGCTGTTCAAGGGCAAGCGCGTGTCGGTGATCGGCGGCGGTAACTCGGGCGTCGAAGCGGCGATCGACCTGGCCGGCATCGTCGAGCACGTGACCTTGATCGAGTTCGGCAACGAATTGCGCGCCGACGCGGTCCTGCAGAGCAAACTCTACAGCCTGAAGAACGTGGACGTGATCAAGGGTGCGCAGACGACGGAAGTGCTGGGCGACGGCAAGAAAGTCACCGGCCTGACCTACAAGGACCGCGCCAGCGGCGCAGTCGCATACCGTGGAACTGGCGGGCGTGTTCGTGCAGATCGGTTTGATCCCGAATGCCGAATGGCTGAAAGGCACGCTCGAACTGACGCCGCATGGCGAAATCGAAGTCGACGCCCGTGGCGAAACCTCGATCCCGGGCGTATTCGCGGCCGGCGACGTCACCACGGTGCCGTTCAAGCAGATCGTGATCGCGGTGGGCGAGGGCGCCAAGGCCTCGCTGGCAGCCTTCGACTACATGATGCGCTTGCCGACCGAGGAAACCGACGCGGTGGATATGGAAGCCGAGGCAGCCTGATTCCCTGCGCAGTAGAGTAAAAAACGCCATCCCGATGCGAGTCGGGATGGCGTTTTTGTTTTATTTTTAAAAATACCAGGCGCCGGCCCTACAATCGTCAAGTTATTCTCGCCATTGGGGGCGGATATGCGCGGAATTTTGACGACGACATTGTCTGTCTTGGCCGCGCTCGCATTCAGCGCCGCGGCCTCTGTCTCCGCGCAGCCAACTGCGCCTACTCCCGCAGAAAAGTTCACGCAGACCGGGTCGCTCTTCCGACCCTGGTCGCGCAAGGCCTGGAATACGACTCGGTCATATTCGCCGGCAAACGGTGCAAGCTTTTCACCGTGGCCGAGCAGAATTACTGGAATCAGCTGTGGAAGCTCGCGTCCGACACGGTATTGAGCCCGCACGACCAGCAGCTTTTCGCTGAAGAGAAAAGCTCGAAACAGAGCGCCGATCAAGTGGAAGCGAGGGTGAGCTATTTCAGGAAGGCGGGTTGCGACAGCCCGGAACTGGTCGCCAAAATACGCGATATGAAAAAGCGCATGCGACTCCAGGGCTTTGCGCTAAAGCAGGCTAGCGAGGCAAATGCTGCTGCGATGATGGACTTATACAAAGAGCCTGCCGAATAGGCCGAAGCAAGCCCCGACCTCCCGTCAAGGCAAGCTCAAGTCCAAACCAAGCTTCTTGCTGACGGCGAAGGTGACGAATACCAGGCCCAGCAGCGACACCAGGAAGATTGCGGCCACCTTGCCGGCCGCCAGTAGCACCGCGCGCTTCTCTCCGCTTTCTTCCCTTGATCGTAATGCCACTTGATGGCGAAGAACATGCCCGTGCCGAGCACGAGAGCCTTGAACGTCACCAGGACGATAGGGATCCATTCCATGATGTTGAATATTTCCCAACAATTAATTGACACAATTTATCTGAGCGTGCACCACCTGCTCAGACATACTACTTGAAAGCACTTTTATCCGGATCGAGACAAATTGTCCCAGTCAAAAAAAAAGCGCCATCCGGTCTGAGCGGATGGCGCTGCTATTCTTGAACTGTTGCCTCGCGTTATCGTGCGCCGATGAGCAAAATGTTTTGCGACAATGATTACGTCAAGACATAACCATGGCTGGCGGCAACCGACCACGCCTGTGGCGGAATTCTTTTAGTGAAACATCAACACAGCTGCGCCCTGCAGGGTGTTCGTTTCATAGACCAGCCAGGCTGCGACACTGGCGAGGGCAAGTTGAAGTGCGGTCAGGGTAGTTGGGATCGAGCGCATCATGATGTTTCTCCGGTCGTCTGTATTCGTTTGGTATGGGTTCCATTCTGAGGCCGGTGCGCCAGTCCGTGGCATCGGCGTGGATTCCGCCGTTCTGTAGGAAAACAGCTTGCGGGACTGTCTCAGCGGGAGGAAGGGGGCGATAGGGCGCTCCTACGCGGGTCTTGCGTGTGCTCCTATAGTCGTGTTCGCGGGTGCAAATTATATTTATTGCATGACCCGACACGACACCCAACTCCTCAACCGTGGCCTGCTTGCAGTGCGCCGCCACGCCATCAACAAGATGCTGCGTTCCGTGTTCGGCATCGACCGTCTGCGCGAGGGCCAGCAGCACGTCATCGACAGCGTCCTCGACGGCAAGGACACGCTGGCGATCATGCCCACCGGCGGCGGCAAGTCGCTCTGTTACCAGATTCCCGCGCACATGCTCGATGGCGTCACGGTGGTCGTGTCGCCGCTGATTTCGCTCATGAAAGACCAGCTCGGCAAGCTCGAGGAACTGGGCGTGCAGCGCCTGCCAGGTCAACAGCAGCCTGAATGCCGAGGACGAGCACGCGGCAATCGACGCCATCGCCGCCGGCACCTGCAAGATCGTGTTCTGCACCCCGGAACGCCTGACCTCGCCCGCGTTCCTCGCGGTGCTGAAACAAACCAAGGTGGCGCTGGTGGCCATCGACGAAGCCCATTGCATCTCGCAATGGGGACACGATTTCCGGCCGGCCTATATCGAGATGGCCGCCGCCATTGCCGCCCTCGGCCAGCCGACCGTGCTGGCGCTCACCGCCACCGCCACCGACGAGGTAATGGAAGACATCGGCCGCCAGCTGAACCGGCCGCGCATGAACGTCATCAACACCGGCATCTACCGGCCCAACCTGCACTACAGCGTGGTGCAGGTGACCAATACCGACCAAAAGTTCGCCGAGGCGCGGCGCCTGGTGGCGGAGTCGGAAGGCGTCGGCATCGTCTACGCCGCCACCGTCAAGGCGGCCGAGGAAATGCACCGCATCCTGGAAGAAGCGGGCGAATCGGTCACCATCTACCACGGCAAATTGCCGAGCGGCGAGCGCAAGGCCAACCAGGACCTGTTCATGAACGACGAGCGGCGCGTCATGGTCGCCACGAACGCCTTCGGCATGGGCATCGACAAGAGCGATACCCGTTTCGTCATCCACCTGCAGATTCCCGCCAACCTCGAGTCGTATTACCAGGAATCGGGCCGGGCAGGGCGCGACGGCAAGGACGCGACACTGCACGCTGCTCTTCCTGCAGGACGACAAGCGCCTGCAGCAGTTCTTCCTGGTCAAGCACTATCCGGACGCGGCCGAGATCCGCTCGGTCTACGACGCCGCCTGCGCACTGGCGGACGGCGGGCCGATCACGACCGGCGCGCATCGAAGAGCAGCTGGTCGACCTGAACGAGGCGAAGATCAAGATCTGCCTCAAGCTGCTGAAAGACGGCAAGCTGGTGCGCCAGAACCGCAAGCTCGAATTCGTCGTCACCGCCATGGAGCCGAAGCCGTCCCATTTCGAATCGCTGGCCGCCGTGTATGTGCAGAAGCAGGACCACGACCGCGCATGCGCTGGAAAAGATGGTCGGCTATGCGGTGAGCGGCTTTTGCCGCTGGAAGCTGATGCTCGATTATTTCGCCGACGAGGTCGAAGGCTTCGAGAAGTGCTGCCGCTGCGACAACTGCAAGAATCCGCCGTCGATGAACCTGGACGACATCGAGATCCGCGACGACGAGTTCGACCATACGCCCGAGCCGCAAGCCGCGGGCCCGCACTTCGAGGTGGGCATGCAGGTGACCGTGCCGAAGTACGGCGCGGGCGTGGTGGTGTCGGTCGCGGGCGACCAGATCGGCATCGACTTCCCGGACGGCGAACATAAATCGTTTATGGCAGACTTTGTGAAACCGGCGTGAGCTCAGATAAAGGATCGCATGGGAGATATGGTCGTCGTACGCAAGGAGGGGCTGTTCTGCGTCCCTGGCGGGTTTTATATCGACCCCTGGCGCCCGGTGGAGCGCGCCGTGATCACGCATGCCCACGGCGACCATGCGCGTGTCGGCCATGGCAAATACCTGACCGCCGCCAGCGGCGTGCACGTGCTGCGCTCGCGCCTGGGCGACATTTCCGTCGACGGCCTGGAATACGGCGACGACGGTGGTGCACAACGGCGTCACCATCTCGCTGCATCCGGCCGGCCACGTGCTGGGTTCGGCCCAGGTGCGCATGGAATACCAGGGCGAAGTCTGGGTCGCCTCGGGCGACTACAAGATCGAACCCGATAAAACCTGCGCGCCCTTCGAGCCGGTGCGCTGCGACACCTTCATCACCGAATCGACCTTCGGCCTGCCGATCTACCGCTGGGACCCCGAGCAGTCGATCTTCGACGACATCAACCGCTGGTGGAAGAAGAATGCCGACGAGGGCCGCTGCAGCGTGATCTTCGGCTATTCCTTCGGCAAGGCGCAGCGCATCCTGTCGGGCCTCGACCCGTCGATCGGGCCGATCGTCTGCCATGGCGCGGTCGAACCCCTGAACCGCGTGTACCGCGAAGGCGGCATCGACTCTGCCGCCGACCCTGATGGTGAGCGACATCGACAAGGCCGGCCTGAAGCAAGCCATCGTGGTGGCGCCGCCGTCGGCCGGCGGCTCGACCTGGATGAAGCGCTTCGGCGACTACAGCGACGCCTTCGCCAGCGGCTGGATGCAGCTGCGCGGGGCGCGCCGGCGGCGCGGCGTCGACCGCGGCTTCGTGCTGTCGGACCACGCCGACTGGCCGGGCCTGATGTCGCGCCATCGCCGCCACCGGCGCCCAGCGCATCATCGTCACCCACGGCTCGATTCCGGTCGATGGTGCGCTGGCTCTGCCAGCAGGGCCTGGACGCGGCCGGCTTCGACACCGAATACGGCGACGACGATGACGACGTCGGCATCGCGCCGCAACCGGCGGACGCGGGCGCCGAGCAGCCGCACAGGAAGCGAACGATGCGTGAATTCGCCCGCCTGTTCGCCGAACTCGACGAAACCACCGCCACCAACCGCAAGCTCGAAGCCTTGCAGCAGTACTTTTCCACGCGCCGCGCCGGAGAACGCCGCCTGGGCCGTCTACTTCCTCGCCGGCGGCAAGCCGCGCCAGGCGGTGCCGACCAAATTGCTGCGCCAGTACGCGATCGAATACGCGGTGCTGGACGAGTGGCTGTTCGACGAGTCCTACCACGCCGTCGGCGACATGGCCGAGACCATCGCCCACATCCTGCCGCCGCCGCAGAACCACAGCGACGTCGGCCTGGCCGAATGGATGACGGAGCGCATCGGGCCCTTGCGCGGCGCCGACCCCGGCGGTCATCCGCGAAGCCCTGTTCACTTACTGGAACGAGCTGACCACGCCCGAGCGCTTCCTGTTCTTCAAACTGATCGGCGGCGGTTTCCGGGTCGGCGTCTCGAAGCTGCTGGTCACGCGCGCGCTGGCGGCGATTGCCGCCGTCGACAGCAAGCTGGTCGCCCAGCGCCTGATGGGCTGGACCGACGGCAGCGTGCGTCCGACCGCGGAAAAATTCCTGCAGCTGATCGCCGCGCAGTCCGACGAAGAGCACAAGCTGCGCGGCGGCCAGCCGTATCCCTTCTTCCTGGCGCACCAGCTGCAGGGCGACCCGGCGGCGCTGGGCGAGCTCGACCGACTGGCAGGTCGAATGGAAGTACGACGGCATCCGCGCCCAGCTGGTGCGGCGCGGCGGCGCAGAATTACCTGTGGTCGCGCGGCGAAGACCTGATCAGCGAGCGCTTCCCGGAACTGTGCAGCGTGCGCCTGCCCGAGGGCACGGTGGTCGATGGCGAAGTGCTGGTCTGGGACCATGCGAACGACGTGCCGGCGCCGTTCGCCGAACTGCAGCGCCGCATCGGCCGCAAGACCTTGTCCGCCAAGCTGCTGGCCGAACTGCCGGCGGTGCTGGTCTGCTACGACCTGCTCGAACTCGACGGCGTCGACCTGCGCGCGCTGCCCCAGCACGAGCGGCGCGCGCTGCTCGAAACGCAAGTCGCCGCCATCGACCAGCCGCAGCTGAAGATCTCGCCGCTGATCCACGCCGAGAGCTGGGAAGCGCTGGCCGAGCTGCGCACGGAATCGCGCAACCGCGGCGTCGAAGGCATGATGGTCAAGGCGAAGAGCGCCCAGTACGGCGTCGGGCGCACCAAGGACGTCGGCACCTGGTGGAAGTGGAAGGTCGATCCCTACTCGATCGATGCGGTGCTGATCTACGCCCAGGCCGGCCACGGGCGCCGCGCCTCGTTATACACCGACTACACCTTCGCCGTCTGGGACGACGACGAAGGCCATGGCGAACGCAAGCTGGTGCCCTTCGCGAAAGCCTATTCCGGCCTGACGGACGCCGAGATCGCCCAGGTCGACAATGCGATCCGCAAGACGACGGTCGAGAAATTCGGGCCGGTGCGCTCGGTCAAGCCGACCATGGTGTTCGAGATCGGCTTCGAAGGCATCGCGCTGTCCTCGCGCCACAAGGCGGGCATCGCCGTGCGCTTCCCGCGCATCCTGCGCCGGCGCGACGACAAGACCGGTCGAGGATGCCGATACGCTCGATACCTTGAAGGGCCTGCTGGCCGCGGCCGCGGCCTAGGCGCCTGCGTTCGTTATCGCCCGGTGCGCGCATGGCGTAGTCGAGGGCCGGCGCCAGCAGGTCGTAGCGCCAGGGGCCGTAGCGGTAATAGCCGCCTTCGTAGGTGATCTGGTGCGCGGCCATCTGCACGCGCTCTTGCGGCGTCGGCCTACCCATTGCCGCCATCGTGCCGGGCCGGGTCCTGGCGCCAGCCGGGCCGCGCCTGGTCCAGCTGCGCATAGCCGAGCGCGTCGGCGTACTGGTCGTAGCTGAATTGCTGGTAGTGGTAAGCACGTCCGTCGAACGAAATGCCAAGCGCCGACGCGGCGTCAGGCAGGGTGGTGGAAGTTTCCATGATGTCCTCGCAAGCATGCTGCCGTGGATGGCACTGACGATCATGCGCCCGCGCCGCATGGGCGGCAAGCGGCTTCGTGGCGAGGGGCGCGGCGCTGTGCGGAGCCTTGCGCCGCCTGGCGGCCTCATTTGATAGACTCGACCCGAACCGCCCCGCAAGGCGGCATTTTTTCGAAGGCAGCCGAGGATGAGGCACGAATGTTGAAGCGCGATCAATCGAGAAGCATCCGCGTCCGGACGGCGCGCAGCGCGGGTGCATGAGCGGGCCGACGCAAAACGCTGGTGAAGGAGTGGTTCGCCTCGCGCGGCTGGAAGGCCTTCCCGTTTCAGAAGGAAGTGTGGAAGGCGGCGCTGGCGGGCCAGTCCGGCCTGCTGCACGCGAACACCGGCGCCGGTAAGACCTATGCCGTCTGGCTGGCGGCGCTGCAGCGCGGGGCGCTTGACCAAAGGCCGGATGAGCGGCCTGCGCGTGCTGTGGATCACGCCGATGCGCGCGCTGGCCGCCGATACCCAGCGCGCGCTGGAAGAGTCGGCGGCGGCGCTGGCGCCCGACTGGACGGTCGGCGCGCGCACCGGCGACACCGGCTCGGCCGAGCGCGCACGCCAGTCGCGCAGCTGGCCGTCCACCCTGATCACGACGCCCGAAAGCCTGTCGCTGCTGCTCAGCCATGCGGCGGCGGCCGAGCAGTTCAAGCACCTCGACATGATCATCATCGACGAGTGGCACGAGCTGATGGGCAGCAAGCGCGGGGTGCAGGTGCAGCTGGCGCTGGCCCGGCTGCGGCACTGGCGACCCGGAGCTGGTGATCTGGGGCGTGTCGGCGACGATGGGCGACCTCGACCTGGCGCGCCAGGTGCTGATTGGGGGATTCGCCGGGCGTGCTGGTCGAGGGCGACACCAAGAAGCAGATCGTCGTCGATTCGCTGATCCCGAAGGACGTCTCGCGCTTTCCCTGGGGCGGGCACCTGGGCCTGCAGATGCTGCAACCCGTGATCGACGAGATCGAGCACTACGACGCGACCCTGGTGTTCACCAATACCCGCTCGCAGTCCGAGATCTGGTACCAGAACATCCTGGAAGCGCGTCCCGACTGGGCCGGCGTGATCGCGCTGCACCACGGCTCGCTCGCGCGCGAGGTGCGCGACTGGGTCGAAATGGGCCTGAAAAAGGGCGAACTCAAAGCCGTGATCTGCACCGCCAGCCTCGACCTGGGCGTCGATTTCCTGCCGGTCGAGCGGGTGCTGCAGATCGGCAGCGCCAAGGGCATCGCGCGCCTGCTGCAGCGCGCGGGACGCAGCGGCCACGCGCCGGGACGCGTCTCGCGCGTGACCCTGGTGCCGACCAACAGCATGGAAATCCTGGAGGCGGCCGGCGCCAAGGTGGCGGTGGCGGCGCGCCGCATCGAGGGGCGCTACGTGCCGAACAAGCCCTTCGACGTGCTGGTGCAGCACATGGTGACCGTGGCGCTGGGCGGCGGCTTTCGTTCCGAAGAGTTTTACCAGGAAGTGCGCCAGGCCTGGTCTTACCGCCACCTGAGCGAGGAAGAATGGCAGTGGGCGCTCGATTTCGTCGCGCGCGGCGGCCAGAGCCTGACGGTGTATCCGGAATACCGGCGCGTGCTGCCGGACGAGGAGGGCGTCTACCGCGTGCCCGATACCGCGATCGGACGCCGGCACCGGATGGGCATCGGCACCATCGTCTCGGATGCGACGATCCAGATCAAGTACATGAGCGGCGGGCGCATCGGCAGCATGGAGGAGTCCTTCATCTCGCGCCTGAAGCAGGGCGACCATTTCCTGTTCGGCGGGCGCATCCTCGAATTCATCCGCGTGCACGAGATGACGGCGTTCGTGAAGCGCGCGACCGGCTCGCGCGGGGCGATCGCGCGCTGGCAGGGCGCGAAGATGCCGATGTCGTCCGAGCTGGCCCACGCCGCGCTCGAGCAGTTGCGCCAGGCCGCCGAAGGGCGCTTCGAGGGGCCGGAGATGCAGGCGATCAAGCCGCTGATGGAGATCCAGGAAAAATGGTCGGCGCTGCCCACGCTCGACACGCTGGTGCTGGAATCGATGAAGAGCCGCGAGGGTTATCACTTGTTCGTGTATCCGTTCGCCGGACGCTCGGTGCACATGGGACTGGCCTCGCTGTTCGCGTATCGCATCGGGCGGCGCCAGCCGATCACGTTTTCGATTGCGATCAACGATTACGGCTTCGAGCTGATGGCGCCGGAGCCGGTCGACTGGGAGCGCGAATTCGCCGGCGCGACCGGGGCGCAGGTGGGGCTGTTCGATACCGAGCACCTGCTGGAAGACGTGCTCGACAGCCTGAACGCGACCCAGCTCTCGCAGCAGCGCTTTCGCGAAGTGGCGCGCATTGCCGGGCTGGTGTTCCAGGGCTATCCGGGCCAGCCGAAATCGAACCGGCAGGTGCAGGCCTCGTCGTCGCTGTTCTTCGAAGTCTTCCGCAAGCACGACGCCGGCAATCTGCTGCTGACGCAAGCCCAGCGCGAAGTGCTGGAGCAGGAACTGGAATTGACCCGCCTGCGCGACACGCTGGTCGAACTGCATGCACGCAAAGTGGCGTATCGTGTCGTCAAACGCGCGACGCCCTTCGGTTTCGCGCTCATGGTCGAGCGTTTCCGCGAAAAGGTGAGTACCGAAAAGCTGAACGACCGCGTGGCGCGCATGCTGCGCGAACTGGAGAAAGCTGCTGCGGTATGACGAGTTCGGTTGTCGAGATCGCGGGCGAGCGTTTGCTGCTCTTGCCCGAAAAGGCCGTTTACTGGCCGGCGCGAGCAGATGTTGATCATCGCTGACATTCACTTCGGCAAGGCTGCCTCCTTCCGCGCCCAGGGCATCCCGGTGCCGCGCGGAACCACCACCGAAAACCTGCTCGGGCCTCGATGCGCTGATCGAACGCCATGGCGCGCGCCACGTCGTCTTCCTCGGCGACTTCCTGCATGCGCGCGCGGCGCACGCATCGAGCACCCAGCAGGCGATGCTGGCCTGGCGCCGGTCGCGCCCCGGACCTGCGCCTGACCCTGGTGCGCGGCAACCACGACAAGCATGCCGGCGATCCGGCGGCAGTCACTCGACATCGAACTGGTCGACGAGCCGCACATGGTCGGGCCGTTCGCGTTCTGCCACCACCCGGACCTCGATCTCGGCGGCGGCGGCTATGCGCTGGCCGGGCACGTGCACCCGGCCTGGGTGCTGGCGACGCGCTTCGATTCGCTGCGCCTGCCGTGCTTCGTCGTCGGCAGCGAGCGCATGATCCTGCCGTCCTTCGGGTCGTTCACGGGCGGCCACGTGGTCAGGCGCGAGGCGGGCGACGCCATTTTCGTCACCTCCGGCGAGGCCGTGCACAGCGTTCGCTAGCGCACTGTTTTCCTTTGGGCATTAGCGTAGGCTGTACATACGCTGAATCACTTGGCCTAATTAAAGGAGACGCACCATGAAACTTCGCCACACCCTGAGCACGACGCTGGTCGCACTGTTGCCGCTGTGTTCCCTGACGCTGGCGCCGACCGCCGCGCATGCCCAGCAATATGAACGCGATGGCCGCGACAACCGCGGCGGCCCGAACATCCGCGGCTTCAATGTCGAAGAGGTGCGGCGCCTGGCGCCCGGTGTCGAACTCCATTTCGACCTGTACGGCACGCCGGGCGGCAACGCGACGCTGCGCATCGATGGCGCCACGCGCAACCTGCACATGACGGAAACCGAACCGGGCCAGTATGTCGGCACCTACACGATCGGCACCCATGACCGCATCACCGAACAGCAGCGCCGTCACCGCCAACCTGCGCGTGGGCAACCGCGTGGCCACCGACGTGCTGAGCGAGTCCGTGGTCGCGCGACGGCGCGCCCGCGCGCCGAACCGCCGTGGCGACCTGGCCGCGATGCCGCGCATCGAACGCTTCGAAGTGCGCGCCAGCGACGAGCTCGCTCCGGGCAACGATCTTGGCTTCACCGTCTTCGGCACGCCCGGCGCACGCGTCGAGCTGACGATGGTCGGCGCACGCGGCGTGTTCTTCCTGCCGGAAGTGCGCCCGGGCGAGTACGCGGCCGACTACACGATCCGCCGCGACGACCGCATCGCACCCGACGCGCGCGTGACGGCGACGATCCGCGCGAACGGCCGCTTCACGACGCAAATCCTGGGCCGTCCGCTGCTGGTCAACGCGCCGCGCGCGGTGGCAGCCACCCCGGCGCCGCGCACCGCGCGCTACTGCACCAATTGCGCCACCGTCGAAGCGGTGAACGTGGTGGAAGTCAACGGCCAGGGGAATTACCTGGGCGCGGCAGCCGGCGCGGTCGTCGGCGGCTTGCTGGGCAACCAGGTCGGCGGCGGCAATGGCCGCAAGGCGGCCACGGTGGCCGGCGCCGTCGGTGGCGCGCTGGTGGGCAACAACATCCAGCGCAACCAGCAACGCCAGACCCAGCGCTACGAAGTCGTGGTGCGATATGCGGGCAATGGCGCGACGCAGACGCTGCAGTACGAAAACGATCCGGGCTTCCGCGCCGGGCGATGCGGTGCGCGTGAACAACGGCGTGCTGGCGCGCGATCAATAAGAGCGCATCTCAAGCGCACGCGCCAATGTAAAACGGCTCCGACATCGATGTCGGAGCCGTTTTTCTTTGCCGCGCAGCGGCAGCTACATCAGGCCGTGGCGAGCACCTGATCGTCGCCGGCCGCGTCGAGCTCGGCCTTTTGCTTGGCGCCGGCCGCTTTGGTGCGCGAGCGCGAGGGTGGCAGGCGGCGCAGGGTTTTCAGCGCTTCCGGGTCCTTGATGCCGATGGTGCGCTGGTCGACCGTGATCAGGCCGATCTCGTTGAAGGCCGACAGGGTGCGGCTCACCGTTTCCAGCGTCAGGCCCAGGTAGCTGCCGATCTCGTGGCGGGTCATGCGCAGGTTGAACAGCTTGCTCGAGTAGCCCATCGCGGCAAAGCGGTCGGCCAGCGAGACCAGGAAGCGGGCCACGCGCGCCTCGGCCGACAGGGCGCCGAGCATGCCGATCATGGCCTGTTCGCGCACCAGTTCGCGGCTCATGACGCCGTACATCAGGTTTTCCAGCTCCATGTGGACGCGGCCGAGCGCCGTCAGTTTCTTGAACGGCAGCAGGATCAGGTCGCAGTCGGACAGGGCCACCGCCTCGGAGGCGTAGTGGCGGGTGTGGATGCCGTCGACGCCGAGCATGTCGCCCTTCATCGGGAAGCTCAGCACCTGCTCGTTGCCGAACTCGTCGATCAGCACCGTTTTCAGGAAGCCG
This sequence comes from uncultured beta proteobacterium, assembly GCA_963729765.1. GTDB lineage: Bacteria > Pseudomonadota > Gammaproteobacteria > Burkholderiales > Burkholderiaceae_D > Telluria. Next base: position 113,985 of record CAVSPL010000012.1, read on the forward strand.
GAGTTGACGATGTACAGGGTGTCGAAGGCCTGGCCGATGGTGTGGACACGCTGGCCGGTCTTGAACTGTACGTGCTGGAACAACAATTCTTCGGAATTGATCGAAACGGCGGCCGGGATGTGCAGCAGGTCGCAGACTTCTTTCAGGTTGGACCACAGGCGGCCCTGGCGTTGGCGGCCCGCTTCCATTGGGGTGGAATGCATGGTCGACGAGGCGTTGCGTTGTTCTGGCGTTGGCTGGGACTGCATGCTCTTCTCCAGTGAAGAAATCTGCTGGTGCGGCTTCTGTCTGGCGCCGCTACCGGGTATTTCAATAGGATTGATCAAGCGGCAGGCTTGGCTTACGGAGAGAAATTAGATCGCAAGCAAGTCGATACGCTGAATTCAGTATGCCAACACGAGTCCGTCATTGGTATCAGCAATGGCTGAATGTGTAGGTAGGAGGGGGGCTAGGGCTGTAGGAATATTCTTACTGAAGTGGGGCGCTACGGGGCAAGGCGCGGTGCAGGGCTTTGTCGGGAATCAGACGTCGTTCGGAACGGAGCGTGGCGGGCAAGGCACAAATGCCCGCCTGGCGCTGTCAAACTTTTTGGTTCGACCGCTGAGCAGTTGCGGCCCAGCGAGCGCCTAGCGCTTCGGCTTCACGCCTTCAGCGGCGCCAGCAGGCGGTGCGCGACGGCGTACTGCACCATTTCCGACAGCGAGGTCATCCCCATCTTCTGCATGATGCGCGTCTTGTGGGTGCTGACGGTTTTTACCGACAGGTGCAGGTTGTTGGCGATCTCGGTGATCGACTTGCCGCCGACCAGCAGCGAAAACACTTCGAATTCGCGGTCCGACAACTGTTTGTGCAGCAATTGCTCGTTGGGCGCCATGATGTTCAGGGCCAGCTGCTCGGCCACTTCGGTACTGATATACGGGCGCCCGGAGGCGACCTTGCGGATTGCGCCGACCAGCTGGGTGCCCGCGCTTTCCTTGGTCAGGTAGCCCTGGGCGCCGGCGCGGATCGCGCGCACCGCGTATTGTTCTTCTTCGTGCATGGTCAGGATCAGGATCGCCAGCTTGGGCGCCTCGCTGCGCACCTGGCGGATCAGGTCGACGCCGCTGCGCCCGGGCATCGACAGGTCGAGCAGCAGCAGGTCGAAGCCGCCCTGGCGCACCAGCGACAGCACCTCGAAGCCGTTGGTCGCTTCGCCCACGATCTCGACGTCGAGCGCGCCGTCGAGGATGCGCTTGAGACCCTCGCGCATGATCGTATGATCATCTGCAATGACGATTCTTATCATCGATGTATCTCCCCGCGCCACGGCGCACCGTGGCTGCTCTATATAGGTACACGCCGCGGCGCGGCGTGCCGGCGCCGGCTTCAGGTTGAGGCCGGCTCGTTGATCAGCCGGTGCACCAGCACCGGCTTGGTCGTATGCGACAACACTTTGTTCGTGACGCTGCCCAGCAGGATCTGGCCCCAGCCGCTGCGCCCGTGCGAGCCCATGAAGATCAGGTCGCAGCCTTCCTGCTCGGCGACGTCGACGATCTTGAGGGCGGTGGCGTCGGAAAACGCCGTCATGCAGCTGTGCTTGAGCCCGGCCTGCTCGCAGGCGCGCATGATCTTGCCCATGTAGTCTTCGCCGGTGCGCCGCATTTGCGCGATGTATTCGTCCTCGCTCGGGTAGGAGGGCGGGATGATCTCGACATACACGGGATACTGGTATTCGGGCGCGACGAACAGGGCCAGCACCTCGGCCCCCATCTGGTGCGCGAACTTGACGCCGGCGCAGGCCGTGTGCTGGGACACGGCCGAACCGTCGGTGGTGATCAGGATTTTCCGGTACATGATGAGCCCCTTGGAAACGCCACGCCATTGTGGCTGCTACTTCGTGTTCCGAGCTTGCGATAGCGCAACCTGTTGACTTTGGTCAAACGACGAGCTCGCCTGTGCCGGAACGCCTCGAAAAACGGTGCACAATCGACGCGACCACAAAACAACACCCGACTTGTAAAAATCATCAGGAACTGCACGCTTTTATTGTCGCGGAATTAAGAATCCTTGTCCATTTCGGCGTATTGCTTTTTCTGAGATTTACCTACGGCAACTACGCTGCTACACTCGCTTACGATTTTCGGGGCTTCCAGCGGCTGCATGACGCGCGCGGAAGTCCGCATCCACCGGACCGAAGCACGCAGATATGCGACACATTCATATTATGGAGAAGCAGGGATTATGACCGACGCCGCCGACGATTTCGACGCACTTATTCGAGGAAGTGGCAGCCCAGCGCGACAGTGCGCCGGCCCCCGCTGTCGTTGCTGCGCCAGCGCCCGCTGCCGCCGACGAGGACGACCTGGACGCCCTGTTCGACCAGGTCGTCGGCAACCGCCGGCCGCCGCCGCGACCCGCCGCCGCACGCCGCGGTCGCGACCGCTGCCGCGGCAGCCGTCGCCATGGCATCGGCCGCCGGCGAAGGCGCCGAGAGCGACAAGGACATGTATCGAGCGCCTGGGCGGCATCGTGCGCCTGCTGCACGACTCGCTGCGCGAACTCGGCTACGACCGCGCGCTGACCGAGGCGTCCTCGCAGATCACCGATGCCCAGGACCGCCTGGAATACGTCGCCACGCTGACCGAGCAGGCCGCCAACAAGGTCTTGAACACGCTGGACGAAGGCATGCCGGCGCAGGACAAGCTGTCGAAGCAGGCCAAGGACATGGAGGGCCGCTGGGACGCGCTGTTCGCCGGCAAGCTGAGCCTGGACGAATTCAAGGCCCTGGCCGGCGATTCGCGCCAGTTCGCGCAAGCCGTCTCGAGCGCCACCGAAGCCGAAAAAGCGCGCCTGCTGGAAATCATGATGGCCCAGGACTTCCAGGACATCACCGGCCAGCTGATCAAGAAAGTGGTCGCGATCACCAAGACCGTGGAGAACGAGCTGGCCCAGCTGCTGCGCGACAATGCGCCGCCGGAAACGCGCGCCAAGCTGGCCGAAAAGGAAGCAGCACCAGTGCAACTGATGCAGGGCCCGTCCGTGCCGTCCGCGGCGCATGGACCAGGATAACGTCGACGACCTTCTTGCCGATCTGGGATTCTAATGGACGATATGCTCAAGGACTTCGTCGTCGAGGCGATGGATCTGGCGGTCAATGTTGAAGAGCACCTGCTGCGCCTCGAACGCGATCCGACGAACAAGGAAACGCTGAATGCGGTGTTTCGCTCGTTCCACACGATCAAGGGCGGCGCCGGCTTCATGGGCCTGCCCGCGCTCGTCGCGGCCTGCCACCTGACCGAAAACCTGTTCGACGCGCTGCGCACCGGCGCCGCGCCGGTCACGCCGCTGTCGATCGAGGCCGCGCTGCAGGCATCGGGCTTCGTGGCCGACCAGCTGAACGACCTGAACAACGGCGCGACGCCGGAACAGCTGGCGCCGATGCCGGCAGGACCTCGAACGCATCCTGACCGATGCGATCGAAGGCAAGGCCGAAGCGGCGCCGGCGCCGGTCGCCGCGCCGGCGCCGTGGCCGCGCCCGTGCGCCGCGCCGGTCGCGCTGCCGCCGCCGTGGCCGCAGCCGCCGTCGGCGACGATGGCCTCGACTGGGCCAGCGATGTACAACGCCGTGGTGCCCGGCCGGCTTCGCCATCGCGACCGGCCGTCGCGCTGCTGCCGTGACCGCCGCAGCGCCAGCTGCCGCAGCCGCCGCGCAGCCGCCAGCCGCCGCGCACGCCGGCCGCCAGCACGGCGGCCGCCGTCGCCGGCCGCCAAGGCCGGCTGGGACGGCGTCGACCGCCGCAACGAAGCCAAGGCCGGCCGCCACTGCGCCGGCCAAGGACGAAAGCATCCGCATCGATGCGGTCAAACTCGACGCGCTGCTGGAAGTGGCGGGCGAATCGGTGCAGGCCGCCAACCAGGCCGCCGTGCTGCTGGAACGCCTGGCGCAGTTCAAGTTCGAAGGCCAGGCCGCCACCCTGATGGCCACGCTGACCGAAACGCTGGAACGCGCCTCGCGCTATTCGGCCGAACTGCAGCGCGCCACGCTGGCGACCCGCATGCAGCCGGTGGGCCGCCTGTTCCAGAAATTCCCGCGCCTGGTGCGCGAGCTGGCGAAGGACCTGGGCAAGGACGTCGAACTGACCATCGAAGGCGCCGAGACCGAAGTCGACCGCGTCGTCGTCGACAGCCTGTACGATCCGCTGGTGCACATGCTGCGCAACGCGCTCGACCACGGCGTCGAATCGCCGCAGGAACGCGTCGCCGCCGGCAAGCCGGCCAAGGCCTTCATCCTGCTGAAAGCCTGGCAGGAAGCCAACAGCGTCATGATCGTGCTGCAGGACGACGGCAAGGGCATGGATCCGATCAAGCTGCGCCGCAAGGCCATCGACAAGGGCCTGATCGGCGAAAACGGCGCGCAGAGCGACGAAGACGCTTATCAGCTGGTGTTCCTGCCGGGCTTCTCGACCAAGGAAGTCGCTTCCTCGGTCTCGGGCCGCGGCGTGGGCATGGACGTGGTGAAGACGGCGGTGGAAAAGAACCGCGGCGCGATCCGCATCGATTCCTCGCTCGGCCACGGCACCAAGTTCGCGATTCGCCTGCCGATCGAACTGTCGATCGTGCCGACGATGCTGGTCTCGACCTCGGGCGCCTCGCTGGCGCTGCCGATGGCGGTGGTCGAGCGCGTGGTCGAACTGCCGGAAACCTTCTCGATGGTCGGCGGCGCCCCGGTGCTGAAAGACCAGGGCCGTCCGCTGCCGGTGCGCTCGCTGGCCGGCTCGCTCGGCTACGAGGAAGCGGTCGAGAACGCGTCGGCATCGTCATCAACGCCCCGCAGCCGTATATCCTGGCGGTGGAAGCGGTCGACGGCACGGCCGACCTGGTGATCAAGCCGATGACGGCGCTGACGGTGGAAGGCATCACCGGCACCGCACGTTCGGCCGAGGGCGAGCTGGTGCTGGTCGTGGGCCTGTCCTTCCTGATGGACGGCTGCCGCAGCACGGTGCGCATGGCAGCGTAAATGCACTAAACGAGTGAAAAAGGGCGAAATATGCCCTTGCAATAAAAGCCTGCGCATTCCATGCGCAGGCTTTTTTTATTTGCACATTGCAAATCAATTGCAAATATTGTTTGCTCGACAGGCTGAGGTCGTTGGCATAAGATTGCAAAATGGCGGCGACTTCTGCCGCAGTGCACAATTATGGCATAATCAAAATCCACTCTTCCAGCGGCCGATTTGCGGAGACACAGCACAGGACACAGCATGTTAAAAACGCTCTACGACAAACTCTGGGAATCGCACGTCGTGCGTGCCGATGCCGACGGCACCACCGTGCTGTATATCGACCGCCACCTGGTGCACGAAGTGACCAGCCCGCAGGCCTTCGAGGGCCTGCGCGAAGCTGGCCGGCGCGACTCTGGCGCACGTCCGCCAACCTGGCCGTGGCCGACCACAACGTGCCGACCACCGACCGCCGCGACGGCATCGCCGACCCGATCTCGCGCCTGCAGGTCGAAACGCTCGACGCCAACGCCAAGAGCTTCGGGCTCACCTACTTCAACATGAACGACAAGCGCCAGGGCATCGTCCACGTGATCGGGCCGGAGCAGGGCGCGACGCTGCCGGGCATGACCGTGGTGTGCGGCGACTCGCACACCTCCACCCACGGCGCCTTCGGCTGCCTGGCGCACGGCATCGGCACCTCGGAAGTCGAGCACGTGCTGGCGACGCAGATGCTGCTGGCGAAGAAATCGAAAGCGATGCTGGTGCAGGTCGACGGCGCGCTGCCGGCCGGCGTGACCGCCAAGGACATCGTGCTGGCCGTCATCGGCCGGATCGGCACCGCCGGCGGCACCGGCTACGCCATCGAATTCGGCGGCTCGGCGATCCGCGCGCTGTCGATGGAAGGGCGCATGACGGTCTGCAACATGGCGATCGAAGCGGGCGCGCGCGCCGGCATGGTGGCGGTGGACGACACCACGATCGACTACGTCAAGGGCCGTCCGCTTCTCGCCGGCCGGCGCGCAGTGGGAGCAGGCCGTGGCCTACTGGCGCACGCTGCACTCCGACGCCGGGCGCCAAGTTCGACATGGTGGTCGACGCTCGATGCGCGCGCAGATCCAGCCGCAGGTGACCTGGGGCACCTCGCCCGAAATGGTGACCGCGATCGACGGCCGCGTGCCCGATCCCGACCAGGAAAAGGACCCGGTGCGGCGCGACGCCATGGAACGGGCGCTGGTCTACATGGGCCTGACAGCCGAATACGCCGCATCGAAGACATCCGCATCGACAAGGTGTTCATCGGTTCCTGCACCAATTCGCGCATCGAGGATTTGCGCGCCGCCGCCGCCGTGGTGCGCGGCCGCCAGCGCGCGTCGAACGTCAAGCTGGCGATGGTGGTGCCGGGTTCGGGCCTGGTCAAGGAGCAGGCCGAGCGCGAAGGCCTGGACAAGATCTTCAAGGCCGCCGGCTTCGAATGGCGCGAGCCGGGCTGCTCGATGTGCCTGGCGATGAACGCCGACCGCCTGGAGCCGGGCGAGCGCTGCGCCTCGACCTCGAACCGCAATTTCGAAGGGCGGCAGGGGCAGGGCGGCCGCACCCACCTGGTGTCGCCGGCGATGGCGGCCGCGGCGGCGATTGCGGGCCATTTCGTCGACGTGCGCGCGCTGTAAGACTATATAAACCGAAACGCCAGGACAACATGAAAAAAGCTATTCGCACTTATCCCTCGTCGCCCTCGTGCTCGCAGGCTGCAACACGATTTCCGGCATCGGCCGCGACGTGCAGAAGGTCGGCCAGGTCGTCACCGGCGCCGGCGGCAGGTAATCACTCAGGCGAACCGGAGCAGGAATGGAAAAATTCACCGTACACGAAGGACTGGTGGCGCCGCTCGATCGCGCCAACGTCGATACCGACGCCATCATCCCGAAGCAGTTCCTGAAATCGATCAGGCGCACGCGGCTTCGGCCCGAACCTGTTCGACGAGTGGCGCTACCTGGACCACGGCGAGCCGGGCCAGGACAACACGCACGCGTCCGCTCAATCCGGACTTCGTGCTGAACCAGCCGCGCTACCAAGGCGCCTCGATCCTGCTGACGCGCAAGAATTTCGGCTGCGGCTCGTCGCGCGAGCACGCGCCGTGGGCGCTGCAGCAGTACGGCTTCCGCGCCATCATCGCGCCGAGCTTCGCCGACATCTTCTTCAACAACTGCTTCAAGAACGGCCTGCTGCCGATCGTGCTGACCGAAGGCGCAGGTCGATCAGCTGTTCGACGAAGTCAAGGCCGCGCCCGAGGCTTCCGGCTGGTGGTCGACCTGGAGCACCAGGTGCTGCGCAGCCTCGATGGCCGCATCGGCTTCGAGTTCGCGATCGACGACTTCCGCAAGTACTGCCTGCTCAACGGCCTGGACGACATCGGCCTGACCCTGCGCCATGCCGACAAGATCCGCGCCTTCGAAGAACGCCACCTGGCGCACGCCAGCCCTGGCTGTGCCAACGCCATTTGACGACAGCAGCGCAGCATGATCAAACATGAAAATCGCAATCTTGCCGGGTGACGGCATCGGCCCGGAAATCATCGCGCAGGCCGTGCGCGTGCTCGAAGCGCGCTCGGCGAATCCTTCGAGATGGAGACGCGCCGAAGTCGGCGGCGCCGGCTACGCCGCGCATGGCCATCCGCTGCCGGAGGCGACGCTGAAGCTGGCGCAGGAAGCCGACGCCGTGCTGTTCGGCGCCGTCGGCGACTGCCAGTACGACACGCTCGAGCGCGCGCTGCGCCCGGAGCAGGCGATGCTCGGCCTGCGCAAGGAACTGGGCTTGTTCGCCAACCTGCGCCCGGCGATGCTGTACCCGGAGCTGGCCGGCGCCTCGACCCTGAAGCCGGAGGTGGTGTCGGGCCTCGATATCCTGATCGTGCGCGAACTGACCGGCGACATCTATTTCGGCAAGCCGCGCGGCGTGCGCGAATGCCCCGACGGCCCGTTCAAGGGCGAGCGCGAAGGCTTCGACACGATGCGCTACGCCGAAGCCGAGATCCGCCGCATCGCGCACGTCGCCTTCCAGGCCGCCGCCAAGCGCGACAAACGCGTGACCAGGTCGACAAGGCCAACGTGCTGGAAACCTTCCAGTTCTGGCGCGAGATCGTGATCGAGGTGCACAAGGAATATCCGGACGTCGAACTCGACCACATGTATGTCGACAACGCGGCGATGCAGCTGGTGCGCGCGCCGAAGAAGTTCGACGTGATCGTCACCGGCAACATGTTCGGCGACATCCTGTCCGACGCGGCGTCGATGCTGACCGGTTCGATCGGCATGCTGCCGTCGGCTTCGCTGGACGCCAACAACAAGGGCCTGTACGAGCCGTCGCACGGCTCGGCGCCCGACATCGCCGGCAAGGACATCGCCAATCCGCTGGCGACGATCCTGTCGGCGGCGATGATGCTGCGCTTACTCGTTCGGCATGCTGGAGCAGGCCGAGCGCATCGAGACGGCGGTCAAGAGCGTGCTGGCGCAGGGCTTGCGCACGGCCGATATTTACGAGGACGGCACGCAGCGCGTCGAGTACAGAAGCAGATGGGCGACGCGGTGGTGCGCGCGCTCGCATAACACATTTAACACAAACGGGAAGTAGACATGAAATTGGTTGGCCTGGTAGGTTGGCGCGGCATGGTGGGTTCGGTCCTGATGCAGCGCATGCAGGAAGAGGGCGATTTCGACCACGTCGAGCCGGTGTTCTTCACCACCTCGAATGCGGGCGGCACGGCGCCGGAGATGGCGAAGAACGAAACCGCCGCTGAAGAACGCGCATGACATCGCCGAGCTGTCGAAGTGCGAGATCATCATCACCTGCCAGGGCGGCGACTACACCAAGGAAGTCTTCCCGCAGCTGCGCGCCAGCCGGCTGGAACGGCTACTGGATCGACGCCGCCTCGACGCTGCGCATGAAGGACGACGCCGTCATCATCCTCGACCCGGTCAACCTCGACGTCATCAAGAACGCGCCTGACGCGCGGCGTCAAGAACTACGTCGGCGGCAACTGCACGGTCTCCTGATGCTGATGGGCCTGGGCGGCCTGTTCGAGCAGGGCCTGGTCGAGTGGATGACCTCCATGACCTACCAGGCCGCTTCCGGCGCCGGCGCGCAGCACATGCGCGAGCTGATGACGCAGATCGGCGCCATCAACGCGCGGTGAAGCCGCTGCTGGACGACCCGGCTTCGGCCATCCTCGAAATCGACCGCAAGGTGCTGGCGACCCAGCACGGCCTGTCTGCCGATGAGATCAAGCACTTCGGCGTGCCGCTGGCCGGCAACCTGATCCCGTGGATCGACAAGGACTGGGCGACGGCCAGACAAGGAAGAGTGGAAGGCCGGCGCCGAGACCAACAAGATTCTCGGCCGCGCGACGGCTTCGGCACGCCGGCGATCCCGGTCGACGGCCTGTGCGTGCGCATCGGCGCGATGCGCTGCCACTCGCAGGCGCTGACCATCAAGCTGACGAAGGACGTGCCGCTGGACGAGATCGACGACATCATCGCCTCGCACAACCAGTGGGTGAAGGTGGTGCCGAACACGCGCGAAGCGACGATGCGCGAGCTGACGCCGGCCGCCGTCACCGGCACGCTGACGGTGCCGGTCGGGCGCCTGCGCAAGATGGCGATGGGGCCGAGTACCTGTCCGCGTTCACCGTCGGCGACCAGTTGCTGTGGGGCGCGGCCGAGCCGCTGCGCCGCATGCTGCGCATCGTGCTGGACAAGTAATACCAAGCAGCGCCCGCAACAGCGGGCGTTGTCTGTATGGCGTGCGGCGAACCGGGCACCATCCCGTCTCATAGACTCTTGCGATCCGACCAGACCTGTTAAGGCCCCGATAATCTTTGCTGCAAAACGATATCGAAACGTTATCGATCACTCATCCATCCCACAGTTTCACCCGCCTACGCCCCGCAGCGCTTGCATGCTCCAGTGCATGATGATATGTTGAGACCTCCGGGAAACCGTCCTTTCCCTCCAGCCAACCCTCTCGACTCCAACTCTATGCCACTGAACCGCCGCCCTCAGATCATGTCGTCCGCGTTGAAAACGCTTACCGCCGCGGTCGCCAGTGCAGTGCTGTTGTACTTCGGTGGCAAACGCGGCGGGACTGGGCAAGCTGACCGTCCTGTCGGCCCTGGGCCAGCCGCTGCGCGCCGAGATCGAACTGACCGCCGTGTCGAACGACGAAGCATCGCACCTGGTCGCGAAGCTCGCCAGCCCCGACGCCTACCGCGCCGCCAACGTCGAATTCAATCCGGCCCTGCTGTCGCTGCGCTTCGCCGTCGAGCAGCGCGGCGGCCGCCAGTTCGTGCGCATCACCTCGCCGCAGCCGCTGAACGAACCGTTCGTCGACCTGCTGCTCGAGCTGTCCTGGGATAACGGGCGCCTGGTGCGCGAATACACCTTCCTGCTCGACCCGGCCGAACTGCGCACGACCCAGTCGGCGCAGGTCGCCGCGGCGCCGGCCAACGCACGCCGCCGCAGCGCGACACCGCGCCGCGCCGGCCGAGGCTGCCCGTCCGCAGCGCGGCGCGCGTGCCGACGACACCGCCGGCGCAGCCCGGCCGCACGCACGCGCCGGCGCCGTCGCGCTACCGCGTCAAGGCCGGCGACACCCTCAGCCGCATCGCCGGCAAACTGAAACCGGTCGACGTCTCGCTCGACATGATGCTGGTCGCCCTGTACCGCGCCAATCCCGACGCCTTCATGGGCAACAACATGAACCGCCTGAAGTCGGGCCAGATCCTGTCGGTGCCCGGCGCCGACGAGCATGCGCGGCCTCGAAGCCGGCGAGGCCCACGGCACCGTGGTGGCGCATGCCGCCGACTTCAACGCCTACCGCAGCAAGCTGGCCGGCCAGGTCGCCACCAGCGCGCCGGCGCGCGAGGCGCAGGCAGGGCAGAGCGCGACCGGCCGCATCACGGCCAAGGTCGAGGAACGCCCGACCGCCGCCAACGAATCGCAAGACCAGCTGCGCCTGTCGAAAGCCCTGCCGGGCAAGGCGGGCACGGGCGGCGCGACCGCCGAAGACGTGGTGGCCAAGGAAAAGGAACTGGCGGACGCCCAGACCCGCGTCAAGGAACTGGAAAAGAACGTCAACGCGCTGGAAAGCCTGATCACGGTGAAGAACCAGACCGGCGCCACCGCGACCCAGCGCGCCGATGCGCCGGCGACGCGCTGCGCCCGCCGCGCCGACCGTCGTGGCCCAGGCCGACACCAACCCGCGCCGGCGCCGAAGATCAAGACCGCACCGAAGCCGGCCGTCCTGACGCCGGCCCCGGTCGAGACCAGCCTGGCCGACACGCTGATGGACAACATCCTCTACCTCGGCGCCGGCGCCGCCGTGCTGCTGCTGGCCGCGCTCGGCCTGTCGCAGCGCCGCAAGCAGAAGGTCAGTCGTCGAGGACGCGCCGAATCCGCCGACCATCCTCGGCAGCGCGGCCCAGCCGGCGCAGGCGATGTTCGCGGAAACCGGCGGCCAGAGCGTCGACACCCACGACAGCGTGTTCAACTCCAGCTTCGCGCCGTCGGCCAGCCAGCTCGACACCAATGAAGTCGACCCGTTGGCCGAAGCCGAGCTGTATCTCGCCTATAACTTCGACACCCAGGCCGAGGACATCCTCAAGGAAGCGCTGCGCAACGACCCGTACCGCCATCCGGTGCGCCTGAAACTGCTCGAGATCTACGCGGCGCGCAAGGATGCGCGCGCCTTCGAGACGCAGGCCACCGAACTGTATAGCCTGACCGGCGGCAAGGGCGACGAGTGGGCGCAAGCCGCCGCGCTCGGCCACACGGTCGACCCGGCCAATCCGATGTATGCGCAAGGCGCGGGCCTGCACGCGGCGCCGTCGCTGCCGGCGCCGCCGTCGCCGGCGCCGGCCTCGCCGCCGCCGCCATCGACAACGACCCGCAGACGATGCTGTCGCAGCAGCTCGAGCAGGCCTTCCGCAGCCGCGCCGACACGATGGAGACCATCGAGCCGGCATCGACCGTCGACGCCGTCACCGGCGCCGCGCTCGACAGCGGTTTCGACCTGGGCAGCCTGGGCCTGGACAGCGACGCCACCGCCTTGCCGCAGCTGGCCAAGGCGGACGCGCAGGCAGACGCCAAGGCGGACGACAACCTGCTCGACTTCGACCTCGGCGGCTTGAGCTTCGAGCCGGTCGCCGCCACCGGCACCGCCAACGCGGTCCACGACGACGCGACCGCCGTGCCCGACCTGCAGTTCGACATGGAGCCGTTCGCGCCGCTGGAAGCCCCGGCCAAGCGCGCCCGCAGCGCCCGGCAGCGCCTGCCCGCGAGCAGCGACAGCCTGGACGACCTGGCCTTCGACATGAACTTCGACGCCCCGGCCACCGTCCAGCCGGAACAGAGCCCGGTCGTGCGACGAGGACGATGCCTTCGTGCTCGACCTGTCGAAGAGCGGCCCGAACACCGACATCGACATGGCCGACCTGGCGCGCGAATTCGACCTGACGCCGCCGCCGGCAGCCGGCCGCGGCCCCGGCGTCCGACCTGAAAGATCCGCTGTTCGACCTCGACGCCATGGACTTCGGCCTGACCGACACCACCCCGGTGACGCCGGTGGGCGCGCGCCAGGAACCGGTCTTCGATTTCGGTTCGACCGATCTCGACCTGACCGCGCCCGACGCCTTTGCCCAGGAAACGCCTGCGCCGGCCGTCGCGCGAGAAGGATCCGCTGTTCGACCTCGACATGATGGACTTCGGCCAGCCGGCCGCGCCCGCAGCGCCAGCAGGACGATCCGTTCGCCCTGGCCGACGTGCCGGCGATCCCGACCCCGGGCACCCCGGTGCCGCGTTTCGACATGGCGGGCCTGGACCTCGACCTGCCGGCCAACGACTTCGACCTGACCGCGCCGGAAGGCCGGCCGCCGGCCCGCGGCCGCGACGTCGATCGCTGACCCGGTCGAGCTGACCGCCGCCCAGATGGAAATGGAAACCAAGCTCGACCTCGCCATCGCCTACCAGGAGATCGGCGACAAGGAAGGCGCACGCGAATTGCTCGACGAAGTCATCAAGGGCGGCAACGTCGAACAGTCCAGCCGTGCCAGCGCCATGCGCGCAACAGTTGGCGTGAGGCGGATCGCACTCGGACTCCAGTACGTCGGCACCGGCTGGAATGGATACCAGAAACAGCCGGGCCGCCACACCATCCAGGACGCCCTCGAGATCGCCCTCGAGAAGTTCGCGCTGACGCATCTGGCCACGACCTGCGCCGGCCGCACCGACGCCGGCGTGCACGCGGTCGAGCAGGTGGTCCACTTCGATACGGAACTCGACCGGCCGATGGCCAGCTGGGTGCGCGGCACGAATACCTTCCTGCCCGATTCCATGTCCGTGCGCTGGGCCGCCGAAGTGCCGCCCGAACTCGACGGCCAGGAATTCCACGCGCGCTATTCGGCGCGCTCGCGCACCTATCATTACGTGCTGTACAACAATGCCCAGCCTTCGGCGCTGCTGGCCGGGCGCGCCGGCTGGGTGTTCCGTCCGCTCGACGTCGAGCGCATGGTCGAAGCCGCGCGCCACCTGATCGGCGAGCACGATTTTTCCTCCTTCCGCGCCTCGAGCTGCCAGGCCAAGACGCCGGTCAAGGACATGCAGGAGATCACGATCGAGCGCCGCGGCGACATCATCGTCTTCACCGTGCGCGCCAGCGCCTTCCTGCACCACATGGTGCGCAACCTGGTGGGCGCGCTGATCTATGTCGGCCTGGGCCGCCAGGAACCGGGCTGGATGGCCGAGGTGCTCGCCGCGCGCGACCGCGACGCCGCCGCGCCGACCTTCATGCCCGACGGCCTGTATTTCGCGAAAATCGATTACGATCCGAAGTGGGGACTGCCGCAGGAGGCGGTCGCGCTGCCCTGGCTTTGAGGTTTTAACCATGCACCGTACCCGAATCAAAATCTGCGGCATCACCCGCGAAGAAGACCTGCGCGCCGCCGTCGTCGCACGGCGCCGATGCCCTCGGCTTCGTCTTCTATCCGAAGAGCCCGCGCTACGTCTCGCCCGAGCGCTTCGCGACGCTGGCGGCGCGCTTGCCGCCCTATGTCAGCTCGGTCGCGCTGTTCGTCAATGCCAGCCTGGACGAGGTGAGGGCGGTGGTCGATGCCGCCCCGGTGGCGCTGCTCCAGTTCCATGGCGACGAGGGCGTTGACGAGTGCGCGCGCATTGCGGACGCGGTGAAACGCCCCTTCGTGCACGCCTACCGGATGAAGCCGGACACGGCGCCGAATGATTTGCTAGAATGCGAGCTCGCATACCGCGCCGCCAGTCCCTGGTTCTCGGGCCTTCTGCTCGACACTTATGTGGACGCCTACGGTGGCGCTGGAAAGGTCTTCGATTGGTCTCTTATCCCAAAAGAGCTCGCGCCTCGGGTCGTTTTGAGTGGTGGCTTGAGCGTTCAAAACGCGACTAGCGCGGTCGCACGCGTACGCCCCTGGGCCGTCGACATCAGCAGTGGTGTCGAAGCGGCCAAGGGGATCAAGGACGCCCGCAAGATCGCGGATTTCATCGCCGCGGTGCGGGCAGCCGATGCCACCATTGAAAGCGATCACCCCCATGAAATCAGTACAGGAAGCAGCCCTGGAGAACCAGGAAGCCGTCCTTGAACGGTCCGTCAACGCACTGTTCCAGACCACCGACTATCAATTCCCCGATGCGAAGGGCCATTTCGGCCCCTACGGCGGCAGCTTCGTCGCCGAGACGCTGACCCACGCGCTGGCCGAGCTGAACGAGGCCTACGCGCGCTATTCGCACGATGCCGAATTCCTCGAAGAGTTCCGCTACGAGCTGGCCCACTTCGTCGGCCGTCCCTCGCCTGTGTACCACGCCAAGCGCTGGTCGGAAATCGCCGGCGGCGCGCAAGTGTTCTTCAAGCGCGAAGACCTGAACCACACCGGCGCCCACAAGATCAACAACGTGATCGGCCAGGCGCTGCTGGCGCGGCGCATGGGCAAGCAGCGCATCATCGCCGAGACCGGCGCCGGCCAGCATGGCGTGGCCACGGCCACCATCTGCGCCCGCTTCGGCCTCGAATGCGTGGTCTACATGGGCAGCGAAGACGTCAAGCGCCAGGCCCAGAACGTCTACCGCATGAAGCTGCTGGGCGCGACCGTGGTCCCGGTCGAATCGGGCAGCAAGACCCTGAAGGACGCGCTCAACGAAGCGATGCGCGACTGGGTCACGAACATCGAAAACACCTTCTACATCATCGGCACCGTCGCCGGCCCCCATCCTTACCCGATGATGGTGCGCGACTTCCAGTCGGTGATCGGCGAGGAATGCCGGGTGCAGATGCCGGAAATGACCGGGCGCCAGCCCGACTACGTGCGTCGCCTGCATCGGCGGCGGCTCGAATGCGATGGGGATTTTCTATCCGTATATCGACGAGGCCGGACGTGAAGCTGGTCGGCGTCGAGGCGGCGGGCGAGGGGCTCGATTCGGGCAAGCATTCGGCCTCGCTGACGGCCGGGCTTCCCGGGCGTGTTGCACGGCAACCGCACCTATCTGCTGCAGGATGCGAACGGCCAGATCATCGAGACGCATTCGGTCTCGGCGGGCCTGGATTATCCGGGCGTCGGTCCCGAGCACGCCTGGCTGAAGGATTCGGCGCGCGCCGAGTACGTGTCGATCACCGACGACGAGGCGCTGCAGGCCTTCCACGACACCTGCCGCATCGAGGGCATCATTCCGGCGCTGGAATCGGCGCACGCGATCGCCTACGCCTTCAAGCTGGCGGCGACGCTGCCGAAGGACAAGCTGATCCTGGTGAATCTGTCGGGGCGTGGGGACAAGGACATGCACACGGTGGCGGAGCGCATGGGGCTCGATTTCGGCTGATGCTTGAACGCGTGGACGGGATACCCGTCCACGTTACCGCCAACAACTAATCGTAAAAAATACACATGTCCCGAATCGAATCCACTTTCGCCGCCCTGCGCGCGAACAAAAAAACCGGCCTCGTCACCTTCATCACCGCCGGCGACCCCGGCCCCGAGATGACCGTCCCCCTGATGCACGCCCTGGTCGCGGGCGGGGCCGACGTCCTGGAACTGGGCGTCCCGTTTTCCGACCCGATGGCCGAGGGCCCGGTCATCCAGCGCGCCTGCGAGCGCGCCCTGAAATTCGGCATCGGCCTGAACGATGTCTTCGCCTACGTGCGCGAGTTCCGCAAGACGAACGCCGACCACCCCGGTCGTCCTGATGGGCTACGCCAACCCGATCGAGCGCATCGGCCCCGACAACTTCATCCGCCTGGCGAAAGAAGCCGGCGCCGACGGCGCCATCGTGGTCGACTATCCGCCCGAAGAGTGCGAAGCCTTCGCCGACGCCATGCGCGCCAACGACATGGACCTGATCTTCCTGCTGGCGCCGACCTCGACCGAGGAACGCATCAAGCAGGTGGCGCGCTACGGCAGCGGCTTCAGCTATTACGTCTCGCTGAAAGGCGTGACCGGCGCCGGCACCATCGATACCGACGACGTGGCGCGCCGCGTGGCCGCGATCCGCGAGCACGTCAGCCTGCCGATCGGCGTCGGCTTCGGCATCCGCGACGCGGCCACGGCGAAAGCGGTGGCCTCGGTGGCCGACGCGGTCGTGATCGGCAGCCGCATCATCCAGGAGCTGGAGAACACGCCGAAGGAGGGCGGGCCGGAAGCGGTGCGCGCCTTCTGCGCCGACATCCGCGCCGCGCTCGACGGCAAATAAACGCCATACCCTGCGTTGGTGCGTGCCGTCCGGATACGTGTTCGCACGCTCCCACGCAGTGGTGTATAACGAATTATTGCCAAGCTGGCAAGCGGTCGACAAGCCGGACGCGAGCGGCTACACTACGCCCAACTTAAAGATTGCCGCACAGGAGAAGAACATGAGTTGGTTGGAAAAACTGCTGCCCCCACGAATCCAGCGCTCCGATGCCGCCAACCGCAAGACCATGCCCGAGGGCCTGTGGGTCAAGTGCCCGTCGTGCGAAGCGGTGCTCTACCGTTCCGACCTCGAGTCGAACCTGCATGTCTGCCCGAAGTGCGACCACCACATGCGCATCCGCGCACGTAGCCGCCTCGACGGCCTGCTCGACGAAGGCGGCCGCTATGAAATCGGCCAGGAAACGCTGCCGGTCGATACCCTGAAGTTCAAGGACAGCAAGAAGTATCCGGACCGCCTGAAGGCCGCCATGGAAGCCACCGGCGAGACCGATGCGCTGATCGTCCAGGGCGGTTCGATCATGAGCCTGCCGGTGGTCGTGGCCTGCTTCGAATTCGAATTCATGGGCGGCTCGATGGGCTCGGTCGTCGGCGAGCGTTTCGTCCGCGGCGCCCAGATCGCGCTGGAACAGAAAGTGCCGTTCATCTGCATCACCGCCACCGGCGGCGCGCGCATGCAGGAAGGCTTGCTGTCGCTGCTGCAGATGGCGAAAACCACCGCCATGCTGACCAAGCTGTCGGAAAAGAAACTGCCGTTCATCAGCGTGCTGACCGACCCGACCATGGGCGGCGTCTCCGCCTCGTTCGCCTTCATGGGCGACGTCGTGATTGCCGAACCGAAAGCGCTGATCGGCTTTGCCGGCCCGCGCGTGATCGAGAACACCGTGCGCGAAAAGCTGCCGGAAGGCTTCCAGCGCGCCGAATTCCTGGTGCAAAAGGGCGCCGTCGACATGATCGTCGACCGCCGCAAGATGCGCGAAGAAATCGCGCGCCTGCTGGCCCTGCTGCAAAACCAGCCAGCCGAAGTCGTCGCTTAATGTCAGCCGAGTCAACGACATTCCACGGCCGGCTGTCCGCATACTGCGGGCCGTCGGCCGTTCGTCTCATAGAAGTCCTCATCATGTCCAATCTTCCCACCACCTTGCCCGCCTGGCTGGCGCTGCTCGAGTCGCGCCATGCCGAAACCCATATCGACATGGGCCTGGACCGCGTGCGCGCCGTCAAGGAGCGCATGGCGCTGCAATTCGCCTGTCCCGTGATCATGGTCGCCGGCACCAACGGCAAGGGCTCGACCTGCGCGATGCTCGAGTCCGTCCTGCTGCACGCCGGCTACCGCGTCGGCCTCTACATCAAGCCGCATTTCCTCGACTTCAACGAGCGCGCCCGCATCAATGGCGAGATGGCCAGCGACGCCATGCTGATCGAGGCCTTCAATGCCGTCGAAGCCGCAGCGCGGCGAGATTGCGCTGACCTATTTCGAATTCACGACGCTGGCGATCATGCACCTGATCTCGAAAGCCGGCGTCGACGTGGCGATCCTGGAAGTGGGCCTGGGCGGACGCCTCGACGCGGTCAACGTGATCGATGCCGACGTGTCCATCGTCACCAGCATCGACATCGACCATAAGGCCTACCTGGGCGACACGCGCGAGGAAATCGGTTTCGAAAAGGCCGGCATTTTCCGCCACGGCAAGACCGCGATCTGCAGCGACCCGCTGGCGCCGCAATCGCTGATCCAGCATGCGGCCGACATCGGCGCCGACCTGTGGCTGATCGGGCGCGATTTCAACTTCCAGGGCGACCAGCAGCAGTGGAGCTATGGCGGACGCACCCAGCGCCGCAATTCGCTGGCCTATCCGGCCCTGCGCGGCGCGAACCAGTTATTGAATGCCTCGGCCGCGCTGGCCGCCCTCGAGGCGCTGCGCATGCAATTGCCTTGCGGCGCGCAGGAAGTGCGCACCGGCCTGGCGCTGGTCGAGCTGCCGGGCCGCTTCCAGGTGCTGGCCGGGCGCCCGACCACGGTGCTCGACGTCGCCCACAATCCGCATGCCTCCGCCACGCTGGCCCAGAACCTGGGCGCCATGGGCTTTCACCGCTACACCTATGCGGTGTTCGGCATCATGGACGACAAGGACATCGACGGCGTGATTGCGCCGATGGCCGGCCTGGTCGACCACTGGTGCGTGACCGACCTGCCGTCGCCACGCTCGGCCGGCAGCGCCGCACTGGCCGAAAAACTGGCCGCTTTGCGTCCGGCCGGCGCCAAAGACGGCGATTTTTCGGTGACCAGCTTCGCCGATCCGGCCGCCGCGTTCGCAAATGCGGTGAGCCGTGCCGAGGAGAATGATAGAATTGTGGTCTTTGGCTCGTTCTACACCGTCGCCGGCGTGATGGCGGCCCGCAAAAACTCTCTTCACTGACATTCAGACGCATGGGCTTGTTCTCGATTTTCAGCAAAAACAAGCAGGACAGGACCGCCCAGGACAGTGGCCGAATTTCGGGTAACTTCGCCCGCGACGATGACGACATCGGCCAGCAGGCGCGCGCCAAGCGGGCCTCGCACGCTAACCAGGCAAACGAAAGCGGGCAGGGCGGTTCGCGCCGCAGCCGCAGCGGTGGCGACCCGATGCTGCCGGAAAAAAAGCGCGCACGGCGCCGCCTGGTAGGCGCGGTCGCACTGGCCCTGGCCGCCGCGGTTGGCTTGCCGATGCTGCTCGATTCCGAGCCGCGACCGCTGGCCGGCGACATCGCCATCCAGATTCCGTCGAAAGACAAGGCGCCTGCGCTGCCGATGCCGGCCAGCCCGGTGCCGGCCGCCGACAGCGTCGACCAGGACGAGGAAATCATCGCGCCGGCGCCGGCCAGCACGCCACCGGCCCGCAGCGCCGCCGAGAAGCCTGCCGTGGCGAAAGGAAACGCCGCCGCTGGTGTACACCGAACGCGAAGTCAAACCGGTCAAGACGGAGCCGAAGCCGGAACCGAAGGCGGCCGAGCACAAGAGCGAGCCGAAGCCGGTCGAGCACAAGCCGGAGCCCAAGCCCGAGCGCAAGGTGGCCGAGAAGCCGGTCGAGAAGCCGCCGGTGAAGAAGCTCGAGGAAAAACCGCCGCATCCGAAGGACACCGAGGCCGCACGCGCGCTGGCGCTGCTGGAAGGCAAACCGGCCAGCGCAAGGCGGAAGAAAAACATCCGCGCAGCCGAAGAAAAGGCCGAGGCCGGCCGACGTTTCGTGGTGCAGGTCGCCGCACTGGCCACCCAGGAAAAGGTCGACGAATTGCAGGCGCGCCTGCGTGCCGGCGGGATCAGCTCGTTCACGAAGAAATCCGGCGCCCTGATCAAGGTGCAGGTCGGCCCGTTCGGCAGCCGCGAGGAAGCCGACAAGACCAAGGCGAAACTCGGGGCCCTGGGCCTGGGCGGTTTCCTGGTGCCGGTCTGATGCGTTTGGGTCCTGCGTGACGATTTTTGATTACTTGGTGTTGTTCGTGCTGGTGGCGTCGGTCGTAATCAGCACCATGCGCGGTTTAGTGAAAGAAATCCTGTCCCTGACGGGCTGGGTCGTGGCCTTCGTCGTGGCCAATGCCTATGGTGCGCGCCTGGCGCCGCTGTTACCGGATATCATTCCGGGCGACACGGGGCGCTTGATTGTCGCTTTCATCGCCCTGTTCCTCGGCGTGCGCATCCTGATGGGCCTGTTGTCCCTGGCCATCGGCGCATTGATCGACGCGGCCGGCCTGTCGCTGGTGGACCGCGGGCTGGGCGGCCTGTTCGGCTTGGCGCGCGGGATTGTAATCGTGCTGGCCGCCGTCATATTGTGTTCGATGACCGCCATTCCCCAACAAGCATTCTGGAAAGACGCGCTGCTGTCCCCCCTGGCCGAGACCGGAGCGCGCACCGTCAAGCCCTTTCTGCCTGCTGCGCTGGCGCAGCATCATCAAATTTTGACATCTTCGTTTTGAATTCTTCCGTAACAGCATCAAGTTCTTAGGAGCGCACCATGTGTGGCATCGTCGGCGTCGTCTCGCAAACTCCCGTCAACCAGCTGTTGTATGACGCATTGCTGCTCTTGCAGCATCGCGGCCAGGACGCTGCGGGCATTGCAACCAATCACAGCAGCATGTTCTCGATGTACAAGGCGAATGGCCTCGTGCGCGACGTGTTCCGTACCCGTAACATGCGCTCGCTCCAGGGCAATACCGGTATCGGCCATTGCCGCTATCCGACCGCCGGCTCGTCGAGCGAGGAAGAAGCGCAGCCGTTCTACGTGAACGCGCCCTTCGGCATCACGCTGGCGCACAACGGCAACCTGACGAACCAGGCCGAGCTGAAGGAAGCGCTGTTCCACAACGACCGCCGCCACATCAACACCGGTTCCGATTCGGAAGTGTTGTTGAACGTGCTGGCGCACGAAATCCAGGAAGCGGCCGACGGCTTTTCGCTGAGCGCCGACGCCGTCTTCAAGGCCGTGGGCCAGGTGCATCGCCGCGTGCGCGGCGCCTACGCCGTCGTGGCGCAGATCGCCGGCCACGGCTTGCTGGCTTTCCGTGATCCCTACGGCATCCGTCCGCTGTGCCTGGGCATGAACGAGGGCGAGAATGGCGTCGAATACATGGTCGCCAGCGAATCGGTGGCCCTGGAAGGCATCGGTTTCCGTTTCGTGCGCGACATCGCGCCGGGCGAAGCGGTCTTCATCGACGGCGACGGCCTGCTGCACGAACGCCAGTGCGCCGAGAATCCGTCGCTCAATCCGTGCGCTTTCGAATACGTCTACCTGGCGCGTCCGGACTCGGTGATCGACGGCGCCTCGGTGTATGCCACCCGCCTGAAGATGGGCGAATACCTGGCCGACAAGATCCGCAAGGAGATTCCGGTCGAGGAAATCGACGTCGTGATGCCGATTCCCGACTCCTCGCGTCCGGCGGCGATCCAGCTGGCGCTGAAACTGGGCATCGAGTACCGCGAAGGTTTCATCAAGAACCGCTACATCGGCCGTACCTTCATCATGCCGGGGCAGGGGATGCGCAAGAAATCGGTGCGCCAGAAACTGAACGCCATCGGTTCCGAATTCAAGGGCAAGAACGTGCTGCTGGTCGACGATTCCATCGTGCGCGGCACCACCAGCCGCGAGATCGTGCAGATGGCGCGCGAAGCCGGCGCCCGTAAGGTGTTCTTCGCATCGGCCGCGCCGCCGGTGCTGTTCCCGAACGTCTACGGCATCGACATGCCGACCCGCGACGAGCTGATCGCCTACGGCCGCACGGTCGAAGAAGTCTGCGCCGAGATCACCGCCGACCGCCTGGTCTACCAGGACATCGAGGCCCTCAAGCGTTCGATCTCGGACGTCAATCCGGCACTGACCAATTTCGAGGCGTCCTGCTTCGACGGCATCTATGTGACGGGCGACGTGACGCCGGCC
This sequence comes from uncultured beta proteobacterium, assembly GCA_963729765.1. Classification (GTDB taxonomy): domain Bacteria; phylum Pseudomonadota; class Gammaproteobacteria; order Burkholderiales; family Burkholderiaceae_D; genus Telluria. The sequence continues at coordinate 136,129 of CAVSPL010000012.1, forward strand.
TACCTCGACCAGCTGGAGACGGCGCGCCACAATGGCGGCAAGCCGAAGCTGGAAGACGAAGTGCGGACCCAACTGAACCTGAACCCGGCAGTCGCCGCCGAATAATGTCGCTGGACGCCATCCACCATGAGCGAAAAGAAAAACTACGGTTTCACCACCACCATCCTGCACAACGACCGCCGCAAGGCGATCGAGCAGGGTTCCCTGCACAAGCCGGTCCACACCTCGGTCGCGTTCGGCTATAACGACGCGCGCCAGCTGGCCTCCGTGTTCCAGGGCAAGGAGCCGGGCTTCCGCTACGGTCGCCAGGGCAACCCGACGGTGGCCGCGCTGGAAGACAAGATCACGAAGATGGAAGATGGCGTGGCCACGCTGTGCTTCGGCACCGGCATGGCGGCCATCGGCGCGCTGTTCCAGGCGCTGCTGAAGGACGGCGACCATATCGTGTCGTCGAGCTTCCTGTTCGGGAACACCAACAGCCTGTGGCAGACGGTGGCGGGGCAGGGCGTCGCGGTCGACTTCGTCGACGCCACCGATGTGGCGAATGTCGAAGCGGTCTTGAAGCCGAACACGCGCTTCGTGTTCGTCGAGACGATCGCCAATCCGCGCACGCAAGTGGCCGACCTGGCCAAGATCGGCGCACTCTGCCGCGAGCGCGGCATCCTGTACGTGGTCGACAACACGATGACCACGCCCTGGCTGTTCCGCCCGAAAGCGGTGGGGGCCGGCCTGGTCGTCAACTCGCTGACCAAGTCGATCGCCGGCCACGGCATCGCCCTGGGCGGCGCGCTGACCGATACCGGCGTGTTCGACTGGAGCGCCTTCCCGAACATCGCCGACAATTTCCGCAAGCAGCCGAGCGCCGCCCAGGGCATGGCCCAGCTGCGCGCGAAAGCCCTGCGCGACTTCGGCGCGGCGCTCGGGCCGGAAGCGGCGCATCACATCGCCGTCGGCGCGGAAACGCTGGCGCTGCGCATGGAGCGCACCTGCGCCAATGCGCTGGCGCTGGCGCGGATGCTCGAAGCCGACGAACGCGTGTCCGCCGTCCACTATCCGGGCCTGGCCTCGCATCCGCAGCATGGCGTCACGAGCGAACTGTTCCGCTCCGCGGGCTCCCTGCTGAGCTTCGAGCTGCGCGACGACATCGATCCCTTCGACTACCTGAACCGCCTGCAGCTGGCCATCCCCGCGAGCAACCTGGGCGACACGCGCACGCTGGTCATTCCGGTCGCGCACACCATCTTCTTCGAGATGGGCGCCGAGCGCCGCGCCAGCATGGGCATCGCCGAGTCGCTGATCCGGGTCTCGGTCGGCATCGAGGATACCGAGGATTTGCTGGCCGACTTCCGCGACGCACTGTCGGCGTTACATGATGAAAAAACTGATCCTGATGTTCAGCGGCCTGCTGATCGCCGGCGCCCTCTATGCCGGCGAGCTCGAGGACGCCAAGTCCTTGTTCGAACAGAAGAAGTACACGGAAGCGTTCAAGCTGTACACCAAGCTGGCCAATGCCGGCAACGTCGAGGCCCAGCAGAACCTGGGCCAGATGTACTGGTATGGCGAGGCGGGCGCAGGTCGACGAGGCGAAAGCGGAACAATGGTTCCGCAAGGCTGCGGCCAAAGGCAATGCGGTGGCCGTGGCCTCGCTCGAGCTGATGAAGCAGCGCGTGGCCCGGCGCGCCGATATCGATTACTGGGTGGCCGGCTACGATGGCGCGGAACTTACCTCGGGCAAGTTCCGCTGCGTGGCGCCGCGCATTCCGCCGATCTCGAAGCAGACCGAGGAGATCGACCGGGTCGGCAAAGCCATCAACAAGTGGCAGGACTGCCACAACGCCTTTGTGGAAAACCTGAATGCCGCTTCGCCGCTGGTCAAGCAGATTCCGCGCCGATATCGCCAAGCTCATGAACGCGGCCGAGACCGAGCGCGCGCATGCCCATCTGGCGCGGGTGCAGGAAAACCTGGTCGGAGGAAGCGAAGGTGGGCGCCAAGCTGGTGCTGGCCGATATCGCCGTCTGGCGCAGCTGCCACCGAGGCCTATATCGCCGAGCACAATGCGATCGTCAAGCAAGGCGCCGAAAGACACGAGGCGCGCAAGAGCAATCACAGGTAATGCAGACTAAAAAAAGCCGCGTCAGCGGCCTTTTTTTGCGATCAGTGCCAGCTGCGCATCAGGCCGACGGCCAGGCCCTCGAGCGCGAACTCGTCGCCCGGTTCCACGCGAATGACCTTGAAGTCCGGGTTTTCCGGCAGCAGTTCGATCGTCTCGCCGGTCTTGCGGTAGCGCTTGACGGTGACGTCGTCGCCGATGCGGGCGACGACGATCTGGCCGTTCTTGGCGCTGTCGACCTTTTTGACGGCGAGGAAGTCGCCATCCATGATGCCGGCGTCGCGCATCGACCAGCCGCGTACCTTCAGCAGGAAGTCGGGACGGGCGCCGAACATGGCCGGGTCGACGTTGTAGGTGGCTTCGACGTGTTCCTGCGCCAGGATGGGCGAACCCGCGGCGACGCGGCCGACCAGCGGCAGCGACATCAGCAGGGCGGCCGGCACCTGCGGCACATGCGCCGGTACCGGATCGCGCAGGGAGGCGCCGATCAGGCGGATGCCGCGCGAGGTGCCGGAGACGATCTCGATCGCGCCCTTGCGCGCCAGGGCCTGCAGGTGTTCTTCGGCGGCATTGGCCGACTTGAAGCCCAACTCCTTGGCGATTTCGGCGCGGGTCGGCGGGAAGCCGGTATTGTCGATCGCTTCCCGGATGAGGTTCAGGATCTGTTCTTGCCTTGCGGTGAGCTTGAGCATGGGTATGGCATGGTTATGTGAGTAGACTGTATTTTTGTACAGTATTTCGGGGAATGCAAGGGAAATCCGGATTATTTAACTGATTCCTGTCCAGCAAGGTGTCGCAAGCCGGCGACGGCCCATGGTGCATTGCGCTGGCGCGCCAATCCGCGCTATAATTGCCGGCTTTCCCTTCCCACACTCGTCTTGACGCCGAGGTGGGCATTTGTTTAAACGTCCTCAAGGAGTGTTGCATGCGTCATTATGAAATCGTTTTTATCGTCCACCCGGACCAAAGCGAGCAAGTCCCGGCGATGATCGAGCGTTACAAGACCACGGTGACCAGCCGCGGCGGTAACATCCATCGCGTCGAAGACTGGGGCCGTCGTCAGATGGCTTACTCGATCCAGAAGCTGCCAAAGGCACACTACATCTGCCTGAACATCGAGTGCGACAACGAGACCCTGGTCGAGCTGGAAACCGCATTCAAGTTCAATGATGCCGTGCTGCGTCATCTGACCGTGAAGATGAAGAAAGCTGAAACCACCCCATCGCCAATGATGAAGTCGGTCCAGCGCGAAGACGCAGCCAAGAGCCACCGCGCAGAAGCCCCGGCACCAGCCGCCGCTCCTGCTCCAGCTGCTGCCTAAATTTTTTCGCCAGGAATCGTGAACGTATTGCAGTGAACCAGCTCCAGGTCGTCGCCACCATCTTCGAGCGCGACGTACTGCGCTACACCCCCGCCGGCGTGCCGGTCGTTTCGGGAATCCTGATGCACAGTTCGCAGCAGGTCGAAGCAGGGGTGGGCAGGCTGGTCGAGTTCGAAATTTCCGCGTTCGCCGCGGGTGAGATTTCGGGCCGGTTTGCCAGCGCAGAGCTCGGCGCCTCGCATCAGTTCACGGGATTTTTGGCTCGAAAGAATCGCAACAGCAAAGCCCTGGTGTTTCACATCATTGATTTCAGTGCCGCCGCTTAAGAATTAGCGGCCACCATTTAGATACAGGAGCCTCAAATGGCATTCGGTAAAAAGTTCGACAAAAACAAAGCCAAAGAAAAACTGAAGCGCAAACAGCAGAACCCGCTGTTCAAGCGTAAGAAATTCTGCCGCTTCACCGCTGCAAACGTGGAACAGGTCGATTACAAAGACGTCGACACCCTGAAGGACTTCGTCCAGGAAAACGGCAAGATCATGCCTGCACGTCTGACCGGCACCAAGGCGCACTACCAGCGCCAGGTCGACACCGCGATCAAGCGCGCACGCTACCTCGCGCTGCTGCCGTACACCGACCTGCACAACGCTTAATCGCGTCGTACAGTTCAGAACATCCTGGAGAAAAATATGCAAGTTATCCTTTTGGAAAAAGTTGTTAACGTCGGCAACCTGGGCGACGTGGTCAAGGTCAAGGACGGTTACGCACGTAACTTCCTGATCCCGCAAAAGATGGCCCGCCGTGCGACTACCTCGGCTGTCGCCGAGTTCGAAGTCAAGCGCGCCGAGCTGGAAAAAGCAGCCGCTGAAAAGCTGGGTGCTTCGCAAGCCCAAGGCGAAAAGCTGAGCGGCATGACCATCACCATCGCCCAGAAAGCCGGCGTCGACGGTCGTCTGTTCGGTTCGGTCGGTAACTTCGACATCGCCGAAGCCCTGACCAAGCAAGGTTTCGCAGTCGAAAAAGCACAGGTTCGCCTGCCAACCGGTCCGCTGAAGACCACCGGCGAGCATCCAGTTGCCGTCGCGCTGCACACCGACGTCGTCGTGGAAATCACCGTCGCTGTCGTTGGCGAAGCTGCTTAATTTCACGATCAAGCACATCGCGTAACACATTGTTGCGTGAAAGAAAAAGCCGGGTTCGCCCGGCTTTTTTTACGCCCAGAAACTCCCCAATTATTTCAGGCGGATGACAGGAGGGGTTATAATGCCCGCCATGAATACCCCCGCTGATCCGCAGATCGAATCGCTGCGCATTCCCCCGCATTCCATCGAAGCAGAGCAGTCCGTCATCGGCGGTCTCCTGCGCGATAATGCCGCGTGGGACCGCATTGCCGACTTCATGCACTCGGACGATTTCTACCGCTACGACCACCGCATCATCTTCGAACAGATGGTGCGCCTGATCAACAGCGGCAAGCCGGCCGACGTCATCACCGTCTACGAGGCCATGGTCTCGCTCGGCAAGGCCGAGGACGTGGGCGGCCTGCAATACCTGAACGCGATGGCGCAGAACACGCCGTCCGCCGCCAACATCCGCCGCTATGCCGAGATCGTGCGCGACCGCGGCATCCTGCGCAAACTCATCACCGTCGCCGACGAAATCTCCGGCAATGCCTTCAATCCGCAGGGCAAGGAAGTCAAGCAGATGCTGGACGAGGCCGAGTCGAAGATCTTCGCCATCGCCGAGTCCGGTGCGCGCGGCGCCCAGGGCTGGAATCCGATCCAGCCGCTGCTCACCCAAGTGGTCGAGCGCATCGACGAACTGTATTCGCGCGAAAACCAGGGCGAGATCACGGGCGTGCCGACCGGCTTCATCGACCTCGACCGCATGACCTCGGGCCTGCAGCCGGGCGACCTGGTGATCGTCGCCGGCCGTCCGTCGATGGGCAAGACCGCGTTCTCGGTGAACATCGGCGAGAACGTCGCGATCGAAGCGGGCTTGCCGGTCGCCATCTTCTCGATGGAGATGGGCGGCACCCAGCTGGCCATGCGTATGCTCGGTTCGGTCGGCCAGCTCGACCAGCACCGCCTGCGTACCGGCCGCCTGAACGACGAGGATTGGCCGCGCCTGACGCACGCCATCCAGAAAATGAACGACGCCCAGGTCTACATCGACGAGACGCCGGCGCTGAACCCGATCGAGATGCGCGCACGCGCGCGCCGCCTGGCCCGCCAGTGTGGCAAGCTCGGCCTGATCATCGTCGACTACCTGCAGCTGATGCAGGGCAGCCAGCCGGGCGACAACCGCACCGCCGAGATTTCCGAAATCTCGCGTTCGCTCAAGGGCCTGGCGAAAGAATTGCATTGCCCCGTCATCGCGCTGTCGCAGCTGAACCGCGCGCTGGAACAGCGCCCGAACAAGCGTCCGGTGATGTCCGACTTGCGCGAATCGGGCGCAATCGAGCAGGATGCGGACGTGATCATCTTCCTGTATCGCGACGAGGTCTACAACCCCGACTCGCCCGATAAAGGCACCGCCGAAATCATCATCGGCAAACAGCGTAACGGTCCGATCGGCGCGGTGCGCCTGACCTGGATCGGCCAATACACCAAGTTTGGCAACTACAGCGGTAACCTCGCCGTCTACCAGGGCGATTAAGCCGATATTGTGCCGCTGCCGGTACGCATGTCGGTAGCCTGCGGCGGACCCTCGCAGTCCCAAGAGTTTTATCACGGAGAATCATTAATGTTTGGACGCCTGATGCCCACCGAGGGCAAGTTTTTTGATTTGTTCAACCAGCACGCCGCGCTGTGCGTGAAGGGTGCGCAAGAAATGGTTGGCCTGATGTCCAACTTCGACGACCTGGAAAACCGCACGCATGCCGTCGAGAGCATCGAAAAGCAGGCGGACAAGATTACCTACGCCACCGTCGACCTGCTGCACAAGACCTTCATCACCCCGATCGACCGCGACGACATCCACAAGCTGATCACGCGCATGGACGACATCCTCGACATGATGGAAGACGCGGCCCAGACCGTCTCCCTGTACGACCTGCACGCGGTCACGCCGGAAGCGAAGCGCCTGGCCGAGCTGTGCCTGGCCTGCTGCCAGAAGGTCCAGCAAGCCGTCGGCCTGCTGCACGACATGGGCAACGCCCAGAAGATCGTCGCCATCTGCGAAGAAATCGACCGCCTGGAATCGGACGCCGACCACGTGATGCGCGCCGCCATGACCAAACTGTTCCGCGACGAGCCGGACGTGCGCAACCTGATCAAGATGAAGGCGATCTACGAGATCCTCGAGACCGTCACCGACCGCTGCGAGGATGTCGCCAACATCATCGAAGGCATCATCGTCGAGAACGCGTAACGCACGCGCACAACAAGAACAACTATGAATTCTCTCCACATCAGCATTTACGTGCTGGGTATGCTGGTGCTGCTCGCACTGGTCTTCGACTTCATGAACGGCTTCCACGATTCGGCGAACGCGATTGCGACCGTCGTCTCGACCGGCGTGCTGAAACCCCAGACCGCGGTCGCCATGGCGGCCTTCTTCAACTTCGTCGCCATTTTCGTCGTCGACATGAAGGTGGCGCAAACCATCGGCAAGGGCACGATCGACCCGCATTTCGTCGACCATTACGTGATCTTCGGCGCGCTGGTCGGCGCCATCGTCTGGAACATCATCACCTGGTACTACGGCATTCCGTCCTCGTCCTCGCATGCGCTGATCGGCGGCCTGGTCGGCGCGGCGGTGGCCAAGGCGGGCACCGGCGCGCTGATCTCGGCCGGCCTGTGGAAGACGGTGCTGTTCATCGTCGTCGCGCCGCTGCTGGGCTTCGTGCTCGGGTCGATCATGATGCTCCTTGTGTCGTGGATATTCGTGAAATCCACGCCGCGCAAGGTCGACGTCTGGTTCCGCCGCCTGCAGCTGGTGTCGGCGGCCAGCTATTCGCTCGGCCACGGCGGCAACGACGCGCAAAAGACCATGGGTATCATCTGGATGCTGCTGATCGCGGCCGGCTACGTCAGTGCCGGCGACGCCCATCCGCCGGCCTGGGTCATCATCTCGTGCTACGCGGCGATCAGCTTCGGTACGCTGTTCGGCGGCTGGCGCATCGTCAAGACCATGGGCCAGAAGATCACCAAGCTCAAACCGGTGGGCGGCTTCTGCGCCGAAACCGGCGGCGCCATGACGCTGCTGATGGCGAGCTTCTGGGGCATCCCGGTCTCGACCACCCACACCATCACCGGCGCCATCGTCGGCGTGGGCGCCTCGCAAAAGGCCTCGGCCGTGCGCTGGGGCGTGGCCGGCAGCATCGTCTGGGCCTGGGTCTTCACGATTCCGGCGTCGGCCTTCATGTCGGCCGTGGCGTGGTGGATCGGCACCAAGATCCTGTAATTGCAGGTTCGTATCGCATGAAGCGCCCGGCCATGTGCCGGGCGTTTTTGTTTATGCATGCTGCAGGCGTAAAAAAACCTGCGGGCCGTGAGGCGCGCAGGTTTTCGTGAAGCGATGAAGATTACAGCACGTCGCTCGCGTGATCGGCCAGGCGCGAACGCTCGCCGCGCGCCAGCGTCACGTGACCGCTGTGGCTCCAGCCCTTGAAGCGGTCGACCACATAGGTCAGGCCGCTCGAGCCCTCGGTGAGGTAGGGCGTGTCGATCTGCGCGATGTTACCCAGGCACAGGATCTTGGTGCCGGGACCGGCGCGCGTGACCAGGGTCTTGACCTGCTTCGGCGTCAGGTTCTGCGCCTCGTCGATGATCAGGAACTTGTTCACGAAGGTACGGCCGCGCATGAAGTTGAGCGACTTGATCTTGATGCGCGAGCGGATCAGGTCCTGCGTCGCCGCGCGGCCCCAGTCGCCGGCATCGGTGTCGGACTTGTTCAGCACTTCCAGGTTGTCGTCGAAGGCGCCCATCCACGGCGACATCTTTTCTTCCTCGGTACCCGGCAGGAAGCCGATGTCCTCGCCCACCGGCACCGTGACGCGGGTGACGATGATCTCGTTATACAGCTTCGTTTCCAGCACCTGCGCCAGGCCGGCGGCCAGGGCCAGCAGGGTCTTGCCGGTACCGGCCTGGCCGAGCAGGGTGACGAAATCGCATTCCGGGTCCATCAACAGGTTCAGCGCGAAGTTCTGCTCGCGGTTGCGCGCGGTGATGCCCCAGACGCTGTTCTTGGTGTGGCTGTAGTCGCGCAGCACGCGCAGGACGGCGGTCTTGCCGTTGATCTCCTTGACCTGCGCATACATCGGCGCTTCGCCGCCGTTCGGCTCCAGGAACACGAACTGGTTGGTCAGCAGGCTCGGAATGAACGGGCCATTCACGCGGTAGAAGGTGGCGTTGTTGCCGTTCTTGTTTTCCTGCCAGGACTCCATGTTCTTGCTGTGCTTGTCCCAGAAGTCGTCCGGCAGCTGGACGATGCCCGAGTACAGCAGGTCGGTGTCTTCCAGCACGTGGTCGTTGAAATAATCCTCGGCCGGCAAGCCCAGGGCGCGCGCCTTGATGCGCATGTTGATGTCTTTCGACACCAGCACGATGGCGCGTTCCGGCTGTTCCGCTTCGAGCGCGCTTGCACCACGCCCAGGATCTGGTTGTCGGCCTTGCCGACCGGCAGGCCTTCGGGCAGCAGGGGACCGTTCTGCAACTTGGTCTGGAAGAACAGGCGGCCCTTCGCATCCTTGTTGCCGAGCTTGGCCAGTTCGGATGCCCGACTCGATGCGCGTCGTCGTCGATGTCGGCGATCAGGGCGTCGAGCGTGCGCGAGACCTGGCGGGCGTTGCGCGCGACTTCGGACATGCCTTTCTTGTGGTCGTCGAGTTCCTCCAGCGTCATCATCGGCAGGTAGACGTCGTGTTCCTCGAAACGGAACAGGCTGCTCGGGTCGTGCATCAGGACATTGGTGTCGAGCACGAACACCTTGGTCTTGCCCGAGCGGTCGGCCTTGCGGCTGGTGGAGGACTTGACGGTGACCTCGACCGGCTTGTGCTTGGCCGGATGCGGTTGGTCCATGTCGGTTTCCTTCAGCTTGGCATTCGGCGCCGCTGTCGGCACGGGCCGGCCAGGTAGCCGATTCGCTCTGGGCTGAAGGGACGGCGGCCAGCGGCGCGGCTTTTTCCTTGCGCGCGCGGCTCGATGTGGAAGCGGGTACGGCTTTACCACTGATGAGGTCTTCGACAGGGTCGGCTGCCACCGGCGCTGCGGCAATGGCGCGCACGGGGGATTTGCCGGGTTCGGCTTTTGGATATTCGTTCACCGGCAACAGCGTGGCCGGTTTCGTAGGCATTTTGGGTAGTGGCATCAGGTTCTCAATCTAGAAAAGTGGAGGACGCTCGCGCCAGCGCGGGTTGACGGCACTGGCGGGCGGGTAGATGCAACTTGGGTACAGCGAGACAGCGGAGTGAGGGCGCGGGCCAGGGCCGCAGGAGCGGCGCGGCAGGCTGCCGGATTGGAGTGATGCTGATATATATGAAAACGGTTGACTCAAAATGACGGGGTTCGTCCAGCAGGTTGATCGGCTGGAGCCATGCTTGTTAGGGCTGGCTCTTCACAAATTCCAGCACTTCATCGACGTGATCAGGGACCTTCACGCCACGCCATTCTTTCACCAATCGGCCGTGAGCGTCAACGACAAACGTACTGCGCTCGATCCCACGCACTTGCTTGCCATACATCATCTTATTCTTCATGACACCGAACTGCGGTGCAGACGAGTTCGTCCGGGTCGGAGATCAGCTCGAAAGGCAGGCCGAGCTTGGATTTGAAGCCCTCGTGCGAGCGCAGCGAATCGCGGCTGATGCCGTAGACTTCGGCGCCGGCGGCCAGGAAGGCGTCGTGGTGGTCGCGGAAGGCCATGCTCTCGGTGGTGCAGCCGGGCGTGTTGTCCTTCGGGTAAAAATACAGCACCGTATATTTCGCCGGACGGCCTTCGAACTGGAAGGTCTGGCCGCCGGTCATGGCGGCGGAAAAGTTGTTGACGGTTGCTGCGCTTGGGCTGACGGCCACGGGATTCTCCTGGACTAATAAGGGCAGGATCGGCCTCATGCCATCCTGCATAGCGCTCATCATAATCGGGCATGGATGCCGATGCCAGTGCTGCATGCCGATATGTCAATAACCGCACGCATATGGGGACGATCTGCTGCCTTTCAATAGAGCAAGTATCAGGCCTGCGGCAGGGCTGTCGATGATCAGGGCCAGCGTCACCTTGCGCCCTTCGCCCATCAGCACGTTATAGGTGCGGCAGGCGGCCTGGCTGTCCATCGACTCGACGCCGGTATGGCGCGCGGACAAGGCCTGCGATCAGGCGCGGATGGACGAAGCGCTGGCGCTCGCCGGTGCCGAGGATGACCACGTCCGGTGCATCCGCAGCAATCTGCTCGAAGTGCGCGGCCTGCAAGTCCTCGAAGCGCGTCACTGTCCCAGGCGCGCGGCGGCATCTCCGGCATCACGATCAGGCTGTACTCGAAACGCTGGGCATTGATTTCCACGCCCGCGGCATCGTAGCCGGTGACGGTCTGGTATTGTTGGGTGCTGTCGGAATGGAGCTTCATCGGTCAGACAGGCGCTGTCGGAGGAACGGGCTGGTCATTGTAACCTTTTCGCCATTTTTGGCATCCCATGCGCGCCGGGTCGGACCATAGGTTGCTTAAATCGGGCGCTTTCGGCAGAATGGTATTTTTCGCACTGCAACATGCGGCAATGGTAGGTGATTAAATAAGGTGACAATGTGCGACCGATTCTGAAATCGAACAAGCTCGACGACGTCTGTTACGAGATCCGCGGCCCGGCGCTGGAGCAGGCGCGCCAGATGGAAGACGACGGCCACAAGATCATCAAGCTCAATATCGGCAACCTCGCCGTGTTCGGTTTCGACCCGCCGGACGAAATCATGCAGGACATGATCCGCAACATGCACGGCGCCGCCGGCTACACGGACTCGAAAGGCATGTTCGCGCCGCGCAAGGCGGTCATGCACTACACCCAGCAAAAGAAGATCGCCAACGTCAAGATCGACGATATCTATCTGGGCAACGGTGCGTCGGAACTGATCGTCATGTCGATGCAGGGCCTGCTGAACAACGGCGACGAAGTGCTGGTGCCGGCGCCCGATTATCCCTTGTGGACGGCGGCCGTCAGCCTGGCCGGCGGCAACCCGGTGCACTATATCTGCGACGAGCAGGCCGACTGGATGCCCGACATCGCCGACATGCGCAGGAAGATCACGCCGAACACGCGCGCGATCGTCGTCATCAACCCGAACAACCCGACCGGCGCGCTGTATCCGCGCGAAATCCTGCTCGAGATCGTCGAGCTGGCGCGCCAGCACAGCCTGATCGTCTACGCCGACGAAATCTACGACAAGGTGCTGTACGACGGCCACCAGCACGATTCGATCGCCTCGCTGGCCGACGACGTGCTGTTCGTGACCCTGAACGGCCTGTCGAAAAATTACCGCTCCTGCGGCTACCGCGCCGGCTGGATGGTGGTCTCGGGCGAAAAGCGCCATGCGAAGGACTATATCGAGGGCCTGAACATGCTGGCCTCGATGCGCCTGTGCGCGAACGCCCCCGGGCAGTTCGCGATCCAGACCGCGCTGGGCGGCTACCAGAGCATCAACGACCTGGTGGGGCCGGGCGGGCGCCTGCTGCGGCAGCGCGACCTCGCGCACAAATTACTCACCGATATACCGGGTGTGAGCTGCGTCAAGCCAAAAGCGGCGCTGTACATGTTCCCGCGCCTGGACCCGGCGATGTATCCGATCGCCGACGACCAGCAGTTCATTTGCCAACTGCTGGGCGAGGAAAAGGTTTTGCTGGTGCAGGGCACCGGCTTCAACTGGGGCGCCCCGGACCATTTCCGGCTGGTGTTCCTGCCCAATTCCGACGACCTGACGGATGCCTGCGGCCGCATCGCACGCTTCCTCGACGGTTACCGACGACGCCACGCGCGCTGACCACTCACATTTTACGAACGACCATGAAACCCATCAAAGTTGGCCTCCTCGGCATCGGCACCGTCGGTGCAGGCACCTTCAACGTCCTGCAACGCAACCAGGAAGACATCCGCCGCCGTGCCGGCCGCGGCATCGAGATCACGATGGTCGCCGCGCGCAACACCGAGCGCGCCGCGCGCCTGACCGACGGCAGCTGCCAGATCGTCGACGATCCCTTCCTGGTGGTCGACAGCCCGGACGTCGACATCGTCGTCGAACTGATCGGCGGCTACGAGCTGCCGCGCGAACTGGTGCTGCGCGCGATCGCCAACGGCAAGCACGTGGTCACGGCCAACAAGGCCTTGCTGGCCCTGCACGGCAACGAGATCTTCGCCGCCGCCCAGGAAAAGGGCGTGATGGTCGCCTTCGAGGCGGCCGTCGCCGGCGGCGTGCCGATCATCAAGGCGCTGCGCGAAGGCTTGAGCGCGAACCGCATCGAGTCGGTGGCCGGCATCATCAACGGCACCACCAATTTCATCCTGTCCGAGATGCGCGACAAGGGCCTGGACTTCGCCGTCGTGCTGAAGCAGGCGCAGGAGCTGGGCTATGCCGAAGCCGACCCCACCTTCGACATCGAAGGCGTCGACGCGGCGCATAAACTGACCATCATGTCGGCGATCGCCTTCGGCATCCCGGTGCAGTTCGAGAAGGCCCACGTGGAAGGCATCAGCGCGCTGCAGGCGATCGATATCCGCTATGCCGAACAGCTGGGCTACCGCATCAAGCTGCTCGGCATCACGCGGCGCTCGGTGGTCGACGGCGTCGAAGGCATCGAACTGCGCGTGCACCCGACCCTGATCCCGACCGCGCGCCTGATCGCGAACGTCGAAGGCGCGATGAACGCGGTGCTGGTCGAAGCCGACGCCGTCGGTTCCACGCTGTACTACGGCAAGGGCGCGGGCGCGGAGCCGACCGCCTCGAGCGGTGATCGCCGACCTGGTCGACGTCACGCGCCTGGAAACGGTCGACCCGTACTGCCGCGTGCCGCACCTGGCCTTCCAGCCGAACGAGATGACGGACGTGTCCATCCTGCCGATGGAAGACATCACGACCAGCTACTACCTGCGCGTCTACGTGAACGACCAGCTCGGCGTGATGGCCGACCTGACGCGCATCCTGGCCGACGCCGGCATCTCGATCGACGCCGTGCTGCAAAAGGAAACCCGCGGCGGCGAGCGCACCGACATCATCATGATCACCCACCAGACGCGCGAGAAGAAGGTCGATGCGGCGATCGCGCGCATCGAGGGATTGAGTTCGGTGGTCGGGAAGGTGATCCGGATTCGGCTGGAGACGCTCAGTTAATCTTGTGGTCCGCCCAGATCGGGCGGGCGACTGCATTCGATGAGGAAGTCGGTCGCGAATTCGTCGACGGTGGGGGCGGGCACGCCGTCCTCGTCGTCGAGCGTCGCGGTGGTGAGATCGAGCAGCGCATGCTCGATGTCGTCAAACAGCGCGTCGAGCGCGCCAGTCCGGATGGGTTGGAGGTTGGGCGAATTCATGCGAGCATTCTACTCACGCTGCGCTGCACAACAAGCATTCGAGAATACTCGTTTGCGCTTCCTCAAGCGGGTTTAATCCGGTCAACGGAACTTGTTTTCGGCGCCGCCGGCAAGCGCACCAGCACCTTCAACCCCTGTCCCGTCTCGCTCCCATCCAGGCTGATCGCACCGCCGTGCAAGGCCACGATGTCGCGCACGATCGCCAGGCCCAAACCGGTTCCGCCGGGATTGGTCTCGAGCGCCGCCGCGGCGCGGTAGAAGGGCGCGAACACCTTGTCGCGCTCGGGTTCCGGGATGCCGGCGCCGCTGTCCTGCACTTCCAGCAGCACCGTGCTTCCCTGTTCGCTCACCCTCAGCAGCACCGCGCCGCCCACCGGCGTGTAGCGGATCGCATTATCGAGCAGGTTGCTCACCAGCTCGTGCAGCAGCAGGGCGTGGCCCTGCACCATGCGCGTCGCTGCGGCGCCTCGAGCGCGAGGTCGATCGACTTCTGCACCGCCGGCAGGGCCAGTTCCAGCCCGACCTGGCGCGCCACCTGGGTCAGCGACACCGGCATCAATGCCGCGCTGTCGCCGCCATGCTCGATGCGCGCCAGGGTGAGCAGGCGGTTCGCCAGGTGCACGGTGGAGTCGGTGGTGGCGGCGATCGAGCGCACGATCTCGCGCATCGCGGCCGGGTCGTTTTCGCGCAGGGCCAGTTCGGCCTGGGTCTTGAGCACGGTCAGCGGCGTGCGCAGCTGGTGCGAGGCGTCGGCGATGAAGCGGCGCTGGCCGGCGATGAGTTCCTGCAGGCGCCCCATCGCGCCGTTCATGGCGCCCACCAGCGGGCGCACCTCGCGGTGCACCAGCGCCGGATCGACGTCCGACAGGTCCGACAGCGGGCGCGTTTCCACCTCGTTCTTCAGGCGCATCAGCGGCTGCAGCACCAGGCGCACCGCGAACCAGACCAGGGTGCCGACGGCCAGCACCAGCAGCGCCTGGCGCGCGAGCGTATTGACCAGGATGCGCCGCGACAGGGCGCGCCGCGCGTCGAGCGTTTCGCCGACCTGGATCAGGGCGATGCCGCGCATCGAATCGTCGAACACCGGCTGCAGCAGGGCGGCGATGCGCACCGGCTCGCCGTTGTAGTCGGCGTGGTAGAAGCGCACCAGCGCCGGATACAGCTCGGAGCGCGGGCACGTTCGCGGGCACCGGCGGCAGGTCGGCATAGCCGGAAACGGTTTCCCCGCGCAGGCCCGTCACGCGATAAAAGATGCGGCCCAGGGTGTCGGTCTCGAAGCTGTCGAGCGCCACATACGGCACGTCGGCGACGACTTTGCCGTCGCGTACCGAGACCCGTTCGGCCAGCGCGCGCGTGGAGGCCAGCAGCGAGCGGTCGTAGGCGATGTCGGCCGCCTCCAGCGCGTCGCGGTAGAGCGAGACCGAATTGAGCGCGACCAGCACCAGCAGCGGGATCAGGAGCCAGCGCAGCAGCTGGCCGCGCAGGCTGCCCAGGGGTGCGCTGGAGCTTAAGCGGCGCCGGATGGCGGCGAACGGGTTCAATGCAGCTTCACGCCGGCTCGCGGGCCTGCAGCAGGTAGCCGATGCCGCGCAGCGTGACGATGGCGGCGCCGCCTTCCTGCCGGCGGTCGAGCTTCTTGCGCACGCGGTGGATGTACAGCTCGATCGCGTCGATATTCGCGTCGTCGTCGAGCGCGAACACTTCGTCGAACAGCTTTTCTTTCGAGACCGCGCGCCCCGGGCGCGCGATCAGGGTCTCGAGCACCGCGTGTTCGCGCGGGGTCAGCGCGAGCGGCTCGCCGCCATAGGTGAACATGCGCGTCACGGTGTCGAAGCTGAGCGCGCCACATTGGTGCACCAGGGCCTCGTTGCCGACGCTGCGGCGCAGCAGCGCTTTCACGCGCGCTTCCAGCTCGGCCAGTTCGAAGGGCTTGGCCAGGTAATCGTCGGCGCCCTGGTTCAGTCCCTGCACCCGGTCCTCGAGCCCGCCGCGCGCGGTCAGGATCAGCACCGGCGTCTTGCCGCGCGTGCCGGCGCGCGCGCGCAGGCGGCGCAGCACGTCCAGCCCGTCCATCTTCGGCAGGGTCAGGTCGAGGATCACCAGCGCGTAGTCCTGGGTATGGAGGAGGGCGTCCGCGTCCGCACCGGTGGCGGCGCATTCGACGGTGAGGTTGGCGTCGCGCAGGGCCTTGGACAGCCAGTGCGACAGCTCGACATGGTCTTCAACTAACAGTATTCGCATGGCGCCAAGTGTAAGCGCAAAGGGCCGCCCGCGGCCAGTGCCCTGCATTGGTGCGCGTTGAAAGCAAATTGAAAGGAAGGCGCACATATAGTGGACACAGCAGTTCAAAAACATAACGACAATCGGAGACAGTATGAAGAAATCGGCCCTTGCGCTCGCCGTCCTGGCAGCGCTTTCCCTGAACAATGCCAACGCCCAAACCAACGTCCAGGTCTATGGCCTGATCGACGCGGGCGTCGAGTATGTGAACCATGCGAACGCCGCCGGCGACAGCGTGGTGCGCGTCATCTCGGGCGGGAAGAACACTTCGCGCTGGGGCTTTCGCGGCAGCGAAGACCTGGGCGGCGGCACTAAGGCCATCTTCGGCCTCGAAGGCGGCATCCTGATGGACACCGGCGCCGCCGATGGCGCGCTGTTCAAGCGCCAGGCCTACGTCGGCCTGGACGGCAAATTCGGCCGCGTCGTGATCGGCCGCTCGTTCACCACGGTCTACGACTTCGTCATCAAGTACGACCCGATGGGCTTCGCGCCGAACTATTCGTGGGCCACCTCGGGCGCCGCCACCGGCCCCTCGAAATACGGCATGACGACCGCCTTCGACAACATCGTCAAGTATTCGGGCCAGGCCGGCGACTTCAGCTACGGCGCCAGCATCGGCCTGGGCGAGCAGCCGAACAGCACGCGCCGACGCCCGCAAATACGCGGTCGCCGCAGCCTGGAACCATGCGGGCCTGGGCCTGATGGCGGCCTTCGAGCAGGTCAACGGCACGCTGGTCGCCACCACCGGCCGCCGCGACGAAAACCGCGTCTTCCACGTGGGCGCCAACTACAAGAGCGGCGACTGGCAGTATTTCGCCGTCATGCGCGGCTACAAGCTGGAACAGGGCCGCGCGGGTGTCGCTGACGTCCGTGGCGACACCTACTGGGGCGGCGTGGTCCGCACCATGGGCAAGGTCACCCTGACCGGCGCCGCCTACCACGTCAACGTCAAGAACACCGCCGCCAATGCCGACGCCGACCCGACCATGCTGGTGGCGCGCGGGATGTATGCGCTGTCGAAGCGCACCGACCTGTACCTGGCCGGCGCCCACGTCAAGGGCAAGCACGGCCAGCTGGTCGGCCTGTCGCGCGACGACGCCGGATTCGGCACCTCGCAGAGCGGCGTCACCGCCGGCATCCAGCACCGCTTCTGATTTTTCAAGGCGCCTTCGCCATGAAGCTGTCACGCATCCTGCCGGCCCTGATGGCGCTTGCGGCGAGCCTGCCGGCGCAGGCGCTGGAGGCCGAATGCATCGTGCCGTCGAAACCCGGCGGCGCGATGGACCTGACCTGCAAGCTGGCGAAGAAGGCGCTGCTGGCGCAGCCGGAGGCCCGGCGCATGAAGCTGAGCTACATGCCGGGCGGGATCGGCGCGGTGGCCTGGCATACGCTGGTGTCGCAGCGCGCCGCCGAGCCGGACACGCTGGTCGCCTTTTCCGGCGGCTCGCTATTGAATCTCGCCCAGGGCAAGTTCGGCAAGGCCACCGCGAACGACGTGCGCTGGGTGGCCGCCGTCGGCGCCGACTACGGCATGATCGCCGTCGGCGCCAACTCGCCCTACCACAACCTGCGCGAGCTGTTCGACGCGATCCGGCGCGCGCCGCAAGACGTGCTGATCGGGGTGTCGGGCACCATCGGCAGCCAGGACTGGCTGAAGATGGCGCTGCTGGCGCAGCGCGCCGGGATCGACCCGAAGCAGCTGCGCTTCGTGGCCCTGGAGGGCGGCGGCGAAAGTTTTACGGCGATGCAGGCGGGCTTCGTGCAGGTGGTCTCGGGCGACGCCTCCGAGGCCGGCCTGTACGCCGGCGAGGGCAAGGTGCGCATCCTGGCCGTGCTGGCGGAAAAGCGCCTGCCCGGCCGTCTGAAGGACGTGCCGACCGCGCGCGAGCAGGGCATCGACGTCGTCTGGCCGCTGATTCGCGGCGTCTGGATGGGGCCGAAGGTGGCGGAGGCGGACTACCGCCGCTGGGTCGCCGCTTTCGAGCGCATCGAGGCGGCGCCGGAGTTCGCGGCCATGCGCGCCGAGGCCGGGCTGTATCCCTTCTCGCTGACGGGCGACGCGCTCACGAAACACATCAAGCAGGCAGTCAGCGACTACAACCGGCAAGCGCAAGCCTTCCACCTGGTGCGCTAGCCGGACAATAAAACACCCACGGAGACAAACATGAAAACCACCAAACATCATCCTCAGCACCCTCGTTGCAGCCGCCTTCGCCGCCCCCGCGCTGGCCCAGGTACCCGCCGGCTACCCGGCCGGCTACCAGCAGATCATCGACGCCGCCAAGAAGGAAGGCAAGCTGGTGATCTACGGCGCGACCGACAGCAAGGCCACGCAGCCGCTGATCAAGGACTTCAACGCGCTCTACCCGGGCATCTCGGTCGAGTACAACGACATGAACTCGACCGAAGTCTACAACCGCTACATCTCGGAAGTGGCGGCCGGCGGCGCGACCGCCGACGCACTGTGGTCGTCGGCGATGGACCTGCAGATCAAGCTGGCCTCGACCGGCTACGCGCTGGCCTACCGCTCGGTCGAAGCAGGCAAGCTGCCGGCCTGGGCGGTGTGGAAGGACATGGCCTACGGTACCACCTTCGAGCCGGCCGCCATCGTCTACAACAAGCGCCTGGTGAGCGAGGCGGAAGTGCCGAAGACCCACGCCGAGTTCGCGAAACTGATCCAGCAGCCGAAGTTCAAGGACAAGGTCACCAGCTACGACATCGAAAAATCGGGCGTCGGCTTCATGTTCATGACCCAGGACGCGGTCGACTATCCGCAGTTCCCGGCGCTGCAGCAAGCCTTCGGCGACGCCAAGCTGCGCGTGCAGTCCTCGACCGGCACCATGCTCGAGCGGATCTCGTCGGGCGAAAACCTGATCGGCTACAACGTGCTCGGCTCCTACGCCCTGGTGCGCGCCAAGACCGACCCGTCGCTGGGCGTGGTGCTGCCGAAGGATTACACGCTGATCATGTCGCGCGTCCACTTCATCAGCAAGAGCGCGAAGAACGTGAATGCCGCCAAGCTGTGGACCGACTACCTGCTGTCGCACCGCGGCCAGACCATCATCGCCAACGAGTCGAAGCTGTTCGCGATCCGCGCCGACGTCAAGGGCGAGACCACCTCGACCGAACTGATCGAGCTGGTCGGCGAGAAGAACATCAAGCCGATCCCGGTCAGCCCGGCCGTGCTGGACTACCTGGTGCCGGCCAAGCGCATGGCCTTCCTGAAAACCTGGAAGGACACCGCGGGCAAGAAGTAAAGGCAGCAGGGGCGGGTCGCCCGGCCCGCCTGTTTTCTCCATCCTTTCATCTTCAAACCCGCGGATCGATCCCATGTCTACATTTTCCCTGCCCGGCGCGCCCTCGCGTGCGGACGGCGCCGCCGCTTTGCCCGCCGTCCGCGGCAAGCGCCTGAACTGGCCGCGCGGCGTGGTCGTCGCGCTGACCGTGCTCGCCGTCTTCGTGCCGCTCGCCCTGATCTTTTACCAGAGCTTCCTGACGGCGCCTTTCTTCATGCCCGACAAGGCGCTGGGCCTGGACGCCTTCCGCTTCATTTTCGACGACCCCGACTTCTGGGCCGCCTTCAAGAACGGCATGCTGCTCGCCACGGGTCTTGCCGTGATCGCGGTGCCGCTGGGCGGCATCCTCGCCTTCCTGATGGTGCGTACCGACCTGCCGTGCCGCGGCTGGATCGCGCCGCTGCTGCTGGTGCCGATCTTCGTCTCGCCGATGGTGATGGGCTTCGGCTATGTGGTGTCGATGGGGCCGGTGGGCTTCTACTCGATCTGGCTGAAGGACCTGCTCGGCTTCGTTCCCTGGAACGTGTACTCCTTCCCGGCGATCGTCATCATCGCGGGCCTGACCCACGTGCCGCACGTCTACCTGTACGCCTCGTCGGCCCTGAAAAGCCTGGGCTCGGACGTCGAGGAAGCCGCGCGCGTAGTCGGGCGCCTCGCCCCTGCAGGTGATGTTCAACGTCTCGCTGCCGATGATCATGCCGGCCCTGGCCTATGCCGGCGTGCTGGTGTTCTTCCTCGGCTTCGAGGTCTTCGGCCTGGTGCTGGTGCTGGGCGACCCCGAAGGCCACCTGGTGCTGGCGACCTACCTGTACAAGCTGACGAATAAACTCGGTACGCCGTCCTACCACCTGATGGCGGCGGTGGCCGTGTGCCTGGTGGCGGTGACGATGCCGCTGGTGATGCTGCAGCGCCACCTGCTCAAGTCCGCCAACAAATACGTGTCGATCAAGGGCAAGGGCGCGCGCCAGAAACCGATGGCGCTCGGCCGCTGGAAGTATGTCGCGCTGGCGCTGCTCGGCGCCTGGGTGCTGGTGACGATCGTGCTGCCGATCTCCGGCATCGTGCTGCGCTCCTTCGTCCAGTACTGGGGCGAGGGCGTGAAACTGGCCGACGTATTGACCCTGCAGCACTTCCGCGACATCCTCGACCAGCCTTCGCTGGTGCGCGGGATCCTGAATACGGTGCTGATCGGCGTCGTCGGCGGCGCGCTGGCCGTGGTCTGCTACACCGGCATCGCGCTGGCCATGCACCGCAAGCCCGACGGCATCACGCGCCTGCTCGACTACAGCGTGCTGGTGCCGCGCGCGGTGCCGGGCCTGCTGGCCGGCCTGTCCTTCCTGTGGGTCTTCCTGTTCGTGCCGAGCTGGCTCGACGGCCTGCTGCAGGGGATGGACAACCCGGTCGCCGCCTGGCTCTCGGCCCACCTGATCCCGCAGCTGCGCGCCGTGCGCTCGACCATCTTCGCGCTCTGGCTGGCGTATTCGGTGGTGTGGCTGGCCTACGGCATGCGCCTGGTGTCGACCGCGCTGCTGCAGGTCGGGCCCGAGCTGGAAGAGGCGGCGCGCGCGGTCGGCGCCAGCCGCGGCCAGGTCACGCGCGACGTCACGCTGCCGCTGATTAAGTACGGCATGCTGGGCGCCTGGCTGATGGTCTTCCTGATCTTCGAGCGCGAATACTCGACCGGCGTCTACCTGCTCTCGCCCGGCACCGAAGTGATCGGCGCGATGCTGGTGTCGCTCTGGGCCGGCGGCTCGACCGACCTGGTGGCGGCGCTCTCGTTCATCAACATCACCCTGGTCGCGATCGGCCTGGGCATTGCGTTGCGCTTCGGCGTGAAGTTACATAACTGAACAAAGAGACATGACCATGAACGTTTTGACCGTCAACGACCTGCACCTCGACTACGGCAGCGGCGCCAGCGCCAACCCGATCCTGAAGGGGGTGTCGATGCACCTCCAGCGCGGCGAAGTGGTGGCCTTGCTCGGGCCTTCGGGCAGCGGCAAGACCACGCTGCTGCGCGCCGTCGCCGGCCTGGAAAGCCCGCGCGCGGGCACCATCGACATCGGCGAACGCCGCGTGTTCGACGGCAGCCGCAAGCTCGAGCAGCCCGCCGAAGAGCGCAACCTGGGCCTGGTGTTCCAGTCGTATGCGCTGTGGCCGCACAAGACCGTGTTCGACAACGTCGCCTACGGCCTCAAGCTGCGCAAGACCAGCAAGGCGCGAGACCGAGGCCAAGGTGAACGACGTGCTGACCCAGCTCGGCCTCGGCCACCTCGGCAAGCGCTTCCCGCACCAGCTCTCGGGCGGCCAGCAGCAGCGCGTGGCGATCGCGCGCGCGCTGGTCTACAACCCGCCGGTGATCCTGCTCGACGAGCCGCTCTCGAACCTGGACGCCAAGCTGCGCGAGGAAGCGCGCGTCTTCCTGCGCGAACTGATCGTGCGCCTCGGCCTGTCGGCCCTGATGGTGACCCACGACCAGGCCGAGGCGATGGCGATCTCGGACCGCATCCTGCTGCTCAATAACGGCAAGATCGAACAGGAAGGCACGCCGCAGAGCATGTACGAAACGCCGGACACCCTGTTCACCGCCGAATTCATGGGCTCGAACAACCGCCTGCCGGCCAAGGTGACGGGACGCAGCGGCGGCGCGGTGCAGCTGCAGGTCGAGGGCATCGATTTGCGCGGCAGCGCGCGCGGCGTGCCCGGCGCAGACGTGCAAGCCCTGATCCGGGTCGAGGAAGTGCAAGATCAGCCGCGAGCGCGTGGCCAACGGCGTGCAGCTGCCGCTGGTGACCAGCATGTACCTGGGCGACCGCTGGGAGTGCCTGTTCAAGGCGCGGCGACACGCAGCGTGCGCGCCTATTCGCGCCACCGCGTCGATCCGGGCGCCTACTGGCTCGAGATGCCGCCGGAGAAGCTCTGGGTATTCTGAGTCCATCGCATGCTGCGCGGTTTCGCGCCGGCGCTGCTGCTGGCGCTGGCGGCCGCGCAGCTATGCCTGGTCTCGACACGCCGCTGCCGTGGATGATCGGCCCGCTGTTCGCCACGGCGGCGGCCTGCATGCTGGGCGCGCGCCTGGCCTCGCCGGTGCAGGCGCGCGAGGCGGGGCAGTGGGCGGTCGGCACCACGCTCGGCCTGTATTTCAGCGCGCCGGTGCTGGCGGTGCTGGCGCGCTACGCCGGCTGGATCGCGCTGGCGGTGGCCTTCGCCATCGCCCTCGGGGATGGCGGGCGGCGCTCTGCTGCGGCGCCTGTCCGGCGCCGACCCCGTCACCGCCTTCTTCGCGATGGCGGTCGGCGGCGCATCCGAAATGGCGGTGCAGGGCGAGCGCCATGGCGCCCTGGTCGAGCGGGTGGCGGCCGCCCACAGCCTGCGCCTCATGATGGTGGTCGGCACCATCCCCTTCGGCCTGCGCTACTGGAGCGCCCACGGCAGCGCGCCCGGCCACGACCTGTTCGTCCCGCTGGCCGGCATGGTCGACTATCCGGGCCTGGCACTGCTGGCGCTCCTCACCGGCGCCGGGGCGCTGCTATTGAAACGCCTGCGCGTACCGAATGCCTGGGTCATCGGACCGCTGGCCGTGGCGCTGGTGCTCACCGCCGGCGGCGTGCAGCTCTCGCGCCTGCCGGAGTGGGCGATCCGCGGCGGCCAGCTGCTGCTCGGCGTGGCGCTCGGCACCCGCTTTACCCCGGCCTTCGTCCACACGGCGCCGCGTTACCTGGCCAGCGTCGCGGCCTGCACCGTGGCGATGCTGCTGCTGGCCGGCGGCTTTGCCCTTGCACTGGCCAGCTACACCGGCATCCATCCCGGCACCGCCATCCTGGCCTCCTCGCCGGGCGGCATCGCGGAGATGTCGCTCACGGCGCGCGTGCTGCACCTGGGCGTGCCGATCGTCACCGCCTTCCACGTCACGCGCATGGTGGCGGTGGTGCTGACGATCGGGCCGCTGTACCGGCTGTTTGCGCGCCTGCGTTAGCCATTTGCGCCGAAATCAAGCAGGCACGATTGAATTGTCCCGGGGATAGCGTATGGCGCTGCGCGGCGGTATTAGTATCGGCAGTTGGGTTGCTCCACGGAACATTTGTATGTTCAAGGCCTGCTAACTGTTGTAGATTACTCACCGCCGCTATTCCAGCCCGCCGCCAGTTCAACGAGACCCCTGCATGAGCCATTCGAGCCAATTTTCCCTGCTGTCGCAACGCCGGTTCGCGCCGTTTTTCTGGACCCAGTTCCTCGGCGCCTTCAACGACAACCTGTTCAAGACCGCGCTGCTGGTCGCGCTGACCTATGACGCCTTGTCCTGGACCACGATCTCGCCGGGCCTGCTGAACAACCTGATTCCCGGCCTGTTCATCCTGCCCTACGTGATCTTTTCCGCCACCGCCGGCCAGATCGCCGACAAGGTCGAGAAGGGCAGGCTGGCGCGCTTCGTGAAACTGCTCGAAGTGGCCATCATGCTCGTCGCCGGCATCGGCTGGATGACGCATACCCTCTGGCTCCTGATCGCGGCCGTGGTCGGCATGGGCGTGCATTCGACCCTGTTCGGGCCGGTCAAATACGCCTACCTGCCGCAGCACCTGAAACAGGAAGAACTGGTCGGCGGCAATGGCGTGATCGAGATGGGCACCTTCGTCGGCATCCTGCTCGGCGAAGTGGCGGGCGCCATGCTGGTCGCCTACAAACCCTTCGGCATCGAACTCGTGGCCGGCGCCAGCCTCTTGATGGCGCTCATCGGCCTGGCTGCCAGCTGGCGCATCCCGGCTTCGCCGGCGCCCGCGCCCGAGCTGAACATCAACTACAACTTCGTGACCGAATCGGTGCGCAACCTGCGCTTCTCCGCGCAGAACCGCACCGTCTTCCTGTCGATGCTGGGCAACTCCTGGTTCTGGTTCTACGGCGCCCTGGTGCTGTCGCAGTTTCCCGTGTATGCCAAGGATTACCTGCATGGCGACCACAGCGTCTTCGTGCTGCTGCTGACCGTGTTTTCGCTCGGTATCGGCGTCGGCTCGCTGCTGTGCGAAAAACTCTCCGGCCGCAAGGTCGAGATCGGCCTCGTGCCTTTCGGCTCGATCGGCCTGTCGCTGTTCGGCATCGACCTGTATTTCGCCAGCATGGGCTACACGAATACGGCGACGGTCGACGCCTTCGCCTTGATGGCCACGCCCGGCGCGCTGCGCATCCTGGCCGACCTGGTGCTGATCGGCGTCTTCGGCGGCTTCTTCATCGTGCCGCTGTTCGCGCTGATCCAGACCCGCTGCGACCCGAAGCACGTGTCGCGCACGATCGCCGGCATGAACATCCTGAACGCGCTGTTCATGGTGGCCGCGGCCGGCGTCGCCATCCTGCTGCTGGGGCAGGGCTTCTCGATCCCGCAGATGTTCCTCGTCACGGCCCTGCTGAACGCGCTCGTCGCCATCTACATCTTCTCGCTGGTGCCGGAATTCCTGATGCGCTTCCTGGCCTGGATGCTGATCCACACCATCCACCGGGTGCACACGGTCGACGTCGAGCGCATTCCCGACGAAGGCGCCGGCGGTGCTGGTCTGTAACCACGTCAGCTATGTCGATGCGCTCGTGATCGTCGCGGCCAGCCCGCGCCCGATCCGCTTCGTGATGGACCACCGCATCTTCAGGATGCCGCTTCCTGGGCTGGATTTTCCGCACCGCGAAAGCGATTCCGATCGCGCCGGCCAAGGAAGACCCGTTCATGATGGAGACGCGCCTATATCGACATCGCCCAGGCCCTGCACGAAGGCGACCTGGTCTGCATCTTCCCGGAAGGCAAACTGACGACGACCGGCGAAATGAACGAGTTCCGCGGCGGCATCGCCAAGATCGTCGAGCGCAGCAAGGTGCCGGTGATCCCGATGGCCCTGCGCGGCCTGTGGGGCAGCGTGTTCACGCGCGATCCAGGGCAAGCTGTTCGAGCGTTCCTTCGCGCGCGGCTGGCGCTCGAAGCTGGCGCTGGCCGTCGGCATGCCGGTGGCGCCGCAGGAGGCGACGCCGGAATACCTGTACGAGCAGGTATGCAGCTGCGCGGGGACTGGAAGTAAGCGTGGCGCGCCGACGTTTGACCGGCATCTGCGGCGCATCGGGAACTTGCTTTAGACATCACAAAAACGCTGAGAAAAATTTTCTGTCTCAGGTATAATTGTTGGCTAGTCGGGGCGTAGCGCAGCCTGGTAGCGTACGTGCATGGGGTGCACGGGGTCGGAGGTTCGAATCCTCTCGCCCCGACCAAGAGAATCAATCGGAAAGGCCAGTCTTCGGACTGGCCTTTTTCGTTTCCAGCCGCTTTTCCGGAACCAACCTGTAGAGCGATGGTCTTATCCGAGGTGTAGGCTCATCCATAGGACAGGGCATGGCGATCTCGTGCAGGCGAACCGTCTCGATGCTGGCCCTGGCCATCGGCTGCCTGGCTGCCGGGTCCCTTGCCGCAGCCGAGCCGGCCCGGCCGCGCATCGGCCTGGTGCTCGGCGGCGGCGGCGCACGCGGCACCGCCCACGTCGGCGTGCTCGAGGTGCTCGAGCAAATGCGGGTGCCGGTCGACTGCATCGCGGGCACCAGCATGGGTTCGCTGGTGGCCGGCGCCTATCTCAGCGGCGTCAGGCCAGGGCAGATGATGGAGCGCCTCGCCAAGGTCGACTGGCGCGATCTGTTCCAGCGACGATCCGGCCCGCGGCGAGACCAACTACCGCGAACGGCGCCTGGCGCAGAGCTATTATCCCGGCCTCGAAGCAGGGCTCACGCCGGAGGGCACGCAGATGGCGCGCGGCGTCGTCGGCGGCCAGAAAATCAAGCTGTTCTTCAACACCCTGGTCGGCGCCGACCGCGCCGAGCGCACGATCGGGACCCTGCCGCTGCCGCTGGCGATCATCGCCACCGACATCGGCAACGGCGAGCGGGTTGTGTTTCGCGACGGCGAGCTGGCCCTGGCAATGCGCGCGAGCATGAGTCGTTCCCGCGGTGCTGACGCCGGTGCCCTACAAGGGGCGCTACCTGGTCGACGGCGGCCTGGTCGACAATTTGCCGGTGGCGGAGGCGCGCGCGCTGTGCAAGGCCGATATCGTCATCGCCGTCGATGTCGGGTCGCCGCTGCTGAATCCGGAGCAGGTCGATTCCCTGAGGAGCGTCGCCGGCCAGATGGTCAACATCCTGACCGAACAGAATGCCATTGCCTCGCGCGCCCTGATCCGGCCCGGCGACATCTATATGCGTCCTGACCTGACCGGCATCACCGCGACCGATTTCGACAAATTCCGCGAGGGCGCCGCGCGCGGCCGCGCCGCGGCGCTGGCACAGAGCGACGCGCTGCGGCGCCTGGCCCTCCCGCAGGAGCAATACGCGGCCTGGGCCGGGCAGCTGCAAGGCCCGCTGCCGCCGCCGCCGCGCATCGACGCCGTCCAGATTGCCGGCCTGCGCAAGGTCAATCCGGCGCTGGTGCGCAAGCACCTCGACGACTTGCCGGGAAAGCCGCTCGACACCGCGCGCCTCGAGGCCGGCCTGGCGCGCGTGTTACGGCGAAGGCGACTTCGAGAGCGTCGACTACGCCTTGCTCGGCACACGCGAGCGCCGTATTTTGCAAGTCACCCCCACCGAAAAGAGCTGGGGGCCGAATTACCTGCGCTTCGGCGTCCAGCTCGAAGGTTCGAACAAGGAAAACAGCGATGCGCTGCGCGTGGCCTATCATCGCAAGTGGGTCAATTCCCTGGGCGGCGAATGGTTGTCCGGCGGCCAGTTCGGCGAGCGCTCCAACCTGTTCACCCAGTTCTACCAGCCGCTCGATGCGCGCCAGCGGTTTTTCGTGCAGCCATGGGTGGGCGTGGTGTGGGACAGCCTGAACGTCTACCAGGACGACCATCGTATCGCGCAGTACCGCCTGCGCAGCCGCGACGCCAATCTCGGCTTCGGCGCCAACGTCGGCACCCTGGGCCAGGTGCGCCTCGGAGTACACGTTACGCAAGCGCGATGCATCGGTCGAGACCGGCGCACCGACCTTGCCCACCGGCGAGTCGCTGTTGCGGGGCTGGCAGCTGGCGCTTGATTTCGACCAGTTCGACCGCGCCTTCTTTCCGACCGGCGGCTGGCTGGCCCGCGCCACCTGGTTCCGGGAAAACGATGGCGGCTACAGCCGCCTGGCGGCGGAACTGCGTGCGGCCCGTACCTGGAGCGATTACGTGATCAACGGCACGCCTGAGCCATACCGGCTCGACGAGCGGCCGCTTGCCGCTGGCCGATGCCGCCACGCTGGGCGGCTTCCTCAACCTGTCGGGCTATGTGCGCAACCAGATCCTGGCCGACGACGTCTCCTATGCCAGCCTGCGCGGCGAGAAAATCGTCGGCAAGATGCCGCTGGGATTACAGGGCGACCTGCGCTTTGGCGTGGCGCTCGAGGCGGGAAGGGCGCGCAACCGTTTTACCGAGACGCGGTCGCAGGGCTGGCAGCAGGCGGCAGCGATCTACTTTGGCGGGGAGACCCCGGTCGGTCCGCTGTTCCTCGGCTATGGCTATGCGCGCGGCGGACATTCGTCGCTATACCTGTTCATCGGCTTGCCTTAAGAGCCTATCCCGGTAGGTAGGAGTCGCTGCTGGCGCGCCTGGAAAGCGGGGGCGGCGTTGCTCGTCGTTGCATGGCTCGCCATGCGGCCTCCTCGCGCCTTGCCCGCGCTTCCCATGCATCGCCATCCGCTTCCCCCTACCTACCGGGATAGGCTCTGAGCGCGGCAGGCCTCGGTCTGCTTGAGCAGGCTGCAGACCGCATCGACCACCTGTGCCGGCGCCAGTTTTTCGAGGCCGCTGCCCGCATCCACATGCTGGCCCAACATGCGGCTCGGCACGCGCCACGGCGCATGTCCGGCATCGGCCGGCGTACCCAGCTCGACCAGCGGCGTGCCCACCGCGGCGGCGAGCTGTACCGTACCGGGGTTGCTGCTCACCAGCAGCGAAGCCTGGGCCAGCAGGGCGCCCAGTTCGCCGATCCCGAGTTGACCCACCAGCGAATGGACATGCGCGGCGGGCGGTAGCTCGATCGCGTCGATCAGCGCTTGTTCGTGGCCGGCGCCGATCAGCACCAGCGGGCAGCCGATACGTTCGGCCAGCGCCTGGACCAGCGTGCGCCAGTGGTGCTGGGGATAACGCCGCGCCTGGGCACCGGCGCCGGGATGCAGCGCCAGCCAGCGCGCGGCCGGATCGATGCCGGCAGCGCGCAAGCGCGTGCGCACCGTCGTCATGTCCTGGCTCGCGGGAGAAAGGCCAGGCGCTTGTCGGCAAGCTCGGCGCCGAGGTGGCGCGCCAGGTCGAGGCTGGCGCTGCACCGGGTGGCGCAGCATGGCGCCGGGCTCCGGATCGGCAATCCAGTGCGTGAGTAGCTGATGCGGTGTCTCGCGGCACCAGGCCGCGCGCAGGGGAATGCCGGCGAGCTGGCACAGCAGGGCGGCGGGCAGGCTGCTCTCGCGGTAGCCGGTGAAGATCACGGCGCCGTCGAAGCGCTGCGCCGCCAGCCCGGCGATCCAGTCCAGGTGGGATGCGGTCGCGCCGTTTTTCGTCCACGGCGCTTCATGGGCGAGCACGGCATCCGCATCCGGCAAGTAGGGGCCGAGGGTTGCGCCCGCCGGCGAAGCAAGCAGGCTCACGCGGCGCCCGGGACACTGGGCGCGCAGCGCCCGCAGCGCCGGCGTACACATCAGTACATCGCCGGGCGAACCCAGCTGCACGCACAGCAGGTTGCTGGCGGCGTTCCATTCATTCGTCATGGTCATGGTCGTGGTGACCTGCAATCAGGACGGCGGCCGCATACAGGTCGGGCGCCATGCGGGTGGGGATGCGGCGCGGGCCGACGCGCCATTCGCTTTCCTTGCCATTGTCGAGCAGCACGGTGCGGCAGCCGGCGCGGTTGCCGGCTTCGACGTCGTGCAGGACGTCGCCGATCACCCAGGAGGCGCGCAGGTCGATCGTGTGTTCGGCGCAGGCCTTGAGCAGCAGGCCGGGCTGGGGTTTGCGGCAATGGCATTCGACGGCATACGGCGCCACCGTCCCCAGCGGATCGTGCGGGCAGTAATAAAAGCCTTCCAGGGTCAGGTTTTCGCGAAACAGCAGGTCGGTCAGGCGGTCGCCTACCGCTTCCATCGAGGTTTCGGGAAAGCGTCCATGGGCAATCCCCGGCTGGTGGCTGACGACGAAGAAGCGGTAGTCGAGCCGCGCCAGCAGGCGCAGGGCGGGTCCGGCGCCGCTGCCGAGCCGGATGCGGCGCGGTTCGACGCACAGTGTCATGCGCGGTTCCAGGTGACGGGGCAAATCCTCGACGAGGGTCCCGTCCTTTTCGAGAAAAATCGCTTTCATGCCAGGCCCACCATGGTTTCTCCTAAAAAGTTGTCATGCCCGACCCTGCGCGGGGCCGGGTGTCGCCCCGGGTTTCTTCCAGTACCGCTGCGTAAACGGCGGCGACTTGCTGCGCCACGGCGCGCGCGGTGTAGTGCTGCCAGGCGCGGCGCAGGCCGGCCTGGCCCATGCGCGCCGCAAGCTGCGGGTCGGCATGGAGCAGGGCCAGGCGCTCGGCCAGCGCACGCGGGTCGCGCGAGGGGATCAGGAAACCGGTGAGGCCGTCGACGACCGTGCTCTTGATGCCGCCCACCTCCGACCCGATCACGGGGCGGGCGCAGGCCATCGCCTCGACCGCGGTAATGCCGAAGGGCTCGCACCAGGGCGTGGTGACGAAGGCATCCGCGGCCCCGTACCAGAGGCGCAGGGCCGCGCGCGGCTGCTGGCCGACGAAACGCACGTGGGCCTCGATGCCCAACTGCCGCGCCAGCGCGCCAAGGCGCGACAAGCCGGGGTCGGCGGACCCGTCCGGCGCGCATTGCCCGCCGACGACCAGCAATTCGGCGTCGACCCCATGCCGCTCGCGCAGTATCGCCAGCGCCTGGAGCACGCTATCGACGCCCTTGCGCGGCACCAGGCGCCCGAGCTGGAGCAGCGTGAAGCGTCCCGGCGGCAGGCCGAGCCGCGCCCGCGCCGCGGCGCGCGGCACCGGCCACAGTTCGTCCGGATCGAAGCCGCAGGGCGCCACCGTGATGCATGCGGGCGGGGCGCCGTACAGCTGTTCCATGTCGAGCCGGTCCTGCGCGCATGCGGCAAGGATGCGGCCGGCCTGGCGCATCAGGTCGGTTTCGATGCGGGTGCGTTCCAGCGAAAAAGCGTCGGCGCCCTGGGCCAGGCGCCGTACGTGGCCGAGCGCGTGAAACGTGATCACCCAGGGCAGGCCGAGCGCCTGTTTCAGCTGGCGGGCGACCATGCCGGACATGAAGAAGTTCGCATGGACGATGTCGTAGGGGAAGGGCTGGCGCCGTGCGAAGCGCGTCACCCAGCGCGCGAAGCGGGGCATGGTGGGCAGCAGCTGTTCCTGCGGCAGGTAGTGCGCCGGGCCGGCCGGCACGTGGATCACGCGCAGCCTGTCGCCCGCTTGCACCAGCTGCGCCTGTCCGGCCGCATCGCGCCGCGTGAAGACGTCGACCCAGGCCCCGCCGTGCGCCAGCTCACGTGCCAGGTTGGCGACATACACGTGCTGGCCGCCGTAATCCATGCTGCCGGGGAGCGCCAGCGGCGAGGCATGTTCGCTGATGAGGGCAATGCGCCGGGGCGGGGCGGCGCGTGCCGGGTACAAAGGTGGTTCGATCAGGTTCATGCGCTTTTCCCGCGTCTCAGCTGAAACGGACGCGGTAGCGGATCGCACCCAGCAGGCGCCAGAACACGGCCAGCGGCGGGATCAGGGCCGAGGTGACGACGACGTCGGCGACGTGCGAGGCGGTATGGGTGACGCCGCGCAGGCGCTGGCGGCACAGGCGCGCCGTGAGCGCCAGCCAGCCGAGTCCGGCAAACAGTGCGAGGCTGCCGCTGCCGGCCAGCAGGGCGCCCAGCGCGACCAGCAGCGCGGCCACGGCCAGGTACTCGTCCCAGGGCGGCGTGGCGGCGATGCGCTCGCGGTAGAGCCGCGGATGCTTTTTGTAGAGCAGGGCGTCGAACACGACGTCGCGCGTGCGGGCCAGGCTCGCGCCCCAGGGCAGCGGCTGCACCGGCAGCACCACGCGCGCCTCGGGTGCGTGCACGATGCGCGCATCGAGCGCCAGCAGCCGGAAGTGAAGATCGGCCTCGCAATGGGCCGCCTGCTCGAAGCGCTCGTCGAAGCCCTTCAACTGCTCGAGCAGGGTCTTGCGGCAAAAGCAGTTGGCGACGCTGAAGCCGTCGCCCGCGGCCTGCTCGAGCTGGCCGGAGCGCGCCGCCGGGGAGGTGTCGAGCCGCCCGCACACCACGTCGACCTGGTCGGTGAGGCCGGCCAGGCCCTGCGCCAGCCAGCCGGGTGTGGGTACGGTGTCCTCGTCCGTGAAGGCGATGATCGGCGCGCGGGCGCTGCGCCAGCCGAGGTTGCGCGCCGCGGCCGGGCCGTGCTGGTTGGAATTGGGCAGGTAGACCAGGCGCGGGCCGCGATCGAGCGTGCGGGCGCGCCAGCCGGCGACCAGGTGCAGCGTGTTGTGGTCCGGTTCGTCATCCACGACGATGACTTCGTAGAGGGCGCCCGGCAGGGTCTGGCGGCTGAGGGCGTCGAGGCAGCGGTCGAGCAAATCCATCCGCCCGCAGGTGGGCAGGACGACGGATAGTGCGATCGTGCTGGCGGCCGTCCTTGGCTTTATCGCTGACATGCTGCTCTCCGGTGAGTCCATCGGACCTTTCAACGCAAGGTTCGATTGCGCGGCTCACGGTCGAGTTCCTGCCTTGGCGCCTGCACTGAATCTGGATCAAAGGTCGAGATCGCTGCGCTGCGATTCACGCAAGGCGCATAAAATATTGCCCAGTAGGTGAAGGAGTGGTCCTACAGCGAATTTGGGTGAGGAAGGTGAAATGCGCGATGCCGGGACGAAAAAAAGCCCGCACGCGGCGGGCCGCATTGACTCATGGGAATGCGATCATCCGCGCGAGAATCCGGTGTCGTCGTCCATCTTCTTGTCGCCGGCGAGCTTGTTCGCACCGGCCGGGCTCTTCGGATAGCCGCCCGCCGCATCGTTCGATTCGTGCACGCCGTTCGGGTCCTGGTTCATGCTGCCGCCCGGCTGCCAGCCCGGATTGTCGCCACGCGGGCCGGAATTGCCCGGGCTGCGCGGCAGGCCGCCCATGGTGTCGTTCGACTCGTGCATCTGGGCGTCGTCGGCCCCGGTTTGCGAGCCTGCGCGGTCGGTGCTGTCCTGGGCGTTTCCGGCCGGGTTGCTCTTGCGTGCGCCCCGTGGACGGCTGGTCCTGGCCCGACTGCATCGACTGCCCGGCGCCGTGATGGTGGCCGAGCGAGCCGCCCTGCAGTTCAGGCTGGCGTGGGTCCTGCGGATTCATTTGCTGGGCGGACTGGGCGTTGCCGCTATGGAGCAGCGAGGTGCCGCTGCCGGCCGCACGGCGTCCGACGGGCAGTTCGAGTTCGCCCCAGGCGCCGGAGTGCTGTTCCATCTGGCGCTGGTGGCTGTCGGTGAGGCCCTGCTGCGGGCCGCTGCCGCCGCTCTGCTGGGTCTGCATCGATCCGCCCGGCAGGTCCCAGCGGCTGCTGTCTTCGGCAAACTGGCCGGGGCCCATGCCGCTTTGCGGGGTGCCCATCTGGTCCACGCCCTGTCCGCCTTGCTGCTGTTGCGAGGCGCCGTTCGGATAAGTATGGTCGAGCGGCGCGTCGGGCGCGGTCTTGCCCTTGGCGTTCTTGTTCCACTTTTCGTTGCCGCCGTTGTTCGTCTGGTTGTTCATTTCGCTGCGTTGATTCGCGTCCATGTCATTTCCTTTCAAAACCGTTTTCGCTCGCGGAGCTCAGCCGGCAGGGTCCTGCCGGCACCGCCTTATCCTGCCATGATGCGCGTGTCCGCGTAGGTTCAGTATAGGAAGACGCAGCGGTAGTGTGTAGGACAACAACTGATGGGGAAAGTGATCCAAAGCACCCTCTTGCCTAAGTGCATTTTCTGTCGCCTGTAGTCCTACAAGGTCATCGGAAAATCTCCTATACCCTCATCTAATTTGCATGCCTACTATGAATCGACGTTCACTCATCGGCATTCATGGATGGGCGAGCGCCAAGCCTGCCGCAGGACGCGGCGGTTTATATAAGTGAACAGGGAGAGAACGATCATGGCTTCGAGTAACCAAGGCAACAAACAGGGCGGCAACCAGTCCAACAGTCAGAGCGCCGGCGGCACCCGCAATCGCGGATTCGCATCGATGGATCCACAGCGTCAGCGCGAAATCGCCAGCCAGGGTGGCAAGGCAGCCCACCAGAAGGGCACCGCACACGAATTCACGTCCGAGGAAGCACGCCGCGCCGGCAGCATGAGCCACGGCAACCGTCAATCGGCCAGCGCCGGTTCGGGCAGCAGCTCGCGCAGCTCGTCGAAGGGCGGCAGCCGCGGTTCGAAAGAGTAAGACCACACGCTGCGCCCGCGGGCGCGACGGCGAGGATCCACGGGGAGCGCGATGCTCCCCGTTTTCTTTCCATAGGCCTACTCGGATGCGGTAGAATCGCTGCGCCTTTTTAAACAACTCTCGGGGAACATCGTGGTGAAAGAAGCGGTCATTCGTCAAGTCAAGAGCATGTCCATGTCGTGCGATCGGGTCGGCAATTCGCTGCTCGCCAAGTTTTCCACGGAAGGCGCGAGCGACGTCTGCCTGCACATCCCGGCCACCATCGTGTTCTGGCTGCTCAAGCACATGCCGGTGAACCAGGATCCGAGCCTGCAGCCGCCGCCGGCGCCGTCGCCCCAGATCAGCCAGCAGGACTGGGACAACCCGAACAACCCGCGCGCCCTGACGCTGAACTGCCGCGAACTGCCGGGCAAGCTGCGCATGCAGTTCAACCTCGAGCGCGGGCCGAACCTGGTCTGTCGTCCTCGACCGCAGCAACGTCGAACTGATGCGCCAGATCATGGGCCACTACAGCCGCGACCTGATCGATCTCGACGCCTGACGACACGGCCGCCGCAGCGTCGGCGGCCAGGTCAAATCCGGTATTATCTCTGCGTGAACCGTCCAACAAAGGATCAGCCATGCCTATCAAAATCAGCCAGCACTTCGATTCGGGCGCCATCGAGGTGGTGCAAGCGGAGCAACGCGAAAGCAATCGACCTGAACCTGCGCCGCGACAGCAACGCGGACATCCATCAATGGTTCCACTTCCGCCTGCAGGGCGCGCGTGGCCAGGCCTGCACCATCCGTTTCCTGAATGCCGGCCAGGCCACCTATCCGAAGGGCTTCGAGGGCTACCAGGTCGCCGCCAGCTACGACACCGAGAACTGGTTCCGCGTGCCGACCAGCTTCGACGGCCAGGTCATGACGGTCAGCCACACGCCTGAACTCGACAGCGTCTATTACGCCTATTTCGAGCCCTACAGCTGGGAGCGCCACCTGCGCCTGCTGGGCGAAGTGGCGGAGAACCCGATCGCGCGCGTGCACGACATCGGCACCACGGTCGACGGCCGCGACATGAACATGGTCGTCATCGGCAATCCTGCCGCCGAGAAAAAGATCTGGGTCATCGCGCGCCAGCACCCGGGCGAAACGATGGCCGAATGGTTTGTCGAAGGCATGATGGATGCGCTGCTCGACGACGCCAACCCGGTCGCCGTCAAACTGCTGCAGCGCGCCGTGTTCTACATCGTGCCGAACATGAATCCGGACGGCTCGGTGCGCGGCAACCTGCGCACCAATGCCGCCGGCGCCAACCTGAACCGCGAGTGGATGACGCCGACCCTGGAGCGCAGCCCGGAAGTGCTGTGCGTGAAGGAAAAGATCCACGAGACCGGCGTCGACATGTTCTTCGACATCCATGGCGACGAAGCCCTGCCGTACAACTTCGTGGCGGGCAACGAGATGCTGGCCGATTTCACGCCCGAGCGCGCAGCGCGCCAGAAAGCCTTCGTTGCGCAATACATGGCGGCCAGCCCCGACTTCCAGAACGTGTACGGTTATGCCGCCAGCAAGTACAACGAGGAACTGCTGACCCTGGCCTCGAAGTACGTCGGCCACACCTTCAAATGCCTGTCGCTGACGCTGGAAATGCCGTTCAAGGACAACGCCGACCTGCCCGAACAGCTACACCGGCTGGAATGGCGCGCGCAGCGCCGCCCTGGGCGCGGCGATCCTGCAGCCGATCCTGCAGTCGCTGGACTTAATCGGTGGGCGTTGAGATCGAGCGCAAGTTCCTGCTGGCCGGCGACGGCTGGCGCGGAACTGGGTGAACCAGTCCTGCTGCGCCAGGGCTATCTCAGCGCGGACCCGGCGCGCGTCGTGCGCGTCCGGATCCAGGGCGACAGCGCCTTCCTGACCATCAAGGGCAAGAGCCAGGGCGCCACGCGCGGCGAATGGGAATATCCGATTCCCGTGCCTGATGCCGCCGAGCTGCTCGATACGCTGTGCCAGCCGCCGCTGATCGAAAAATATCGCCGCCGCATCCAGGTCGGCGCTCACGTCTGGGAAGTCGACGAGTTCCTGGGCGTGAATGCCGGCCTGGTCGTGGCCGAGATCGAGCTGGGCAGCGAAGACGAGGCCTTCGAGAAGCCCGACTGGATCGGCGCGGAAGTCACGCACGACGCCCGCTATTTCAATTCCAACCTGATTCGCCATCCTTATTCCTCCTGGAAGGATCCCGCATGACCACCATGACCCGGCGCAGCGCGCTCATCGTTGGCGCCGCTGCGCTGCTGGCCAGCATGGGCGTGGCCGCGCGCCGCCGGCCGCCGCCGTATTTCCCGCCTGCCGGGGAGTGGGCGCGCAAGGCGCCTGCCGAGCTGGGCATGGATCCGGCGGCGCTCGCTGCCGCCGTGCAGTATGCGCAGAGCCACGAGACGCGAGCGCGCCATCGACTTTTCCGACCAGGAAAAAACCTTCGGCTCGCGCCTGGGCTCGATGCCCTCGCGCCGCGCCCATACCAACGGCGTCGTCATCTACAAGGG
This sequence comes from uncultured beta proteobacterium, assembly GCA_963729765.1. Classification (GTDB taxonomy): domain Bacteria; phylum Pseudomonadota; class Gammaproteobacteria; order Burkholderiales; family Burkholderiaceae_D; genus Telluria. The sequence goes on from CAVSPL010000012.1 coordinate 172,606, forward strand.
TTATGTCGTGGCCGAGTTCGGCGACACGGCCTTTGTCGACCCGACCTATTCGGTGGCGAAAAGCATGCTGTCGACGGTGGCCGGCGTCGCCCAGCGCGACGGGCGCATCGGCAAGCTCGATGAGCCGGTGGGCAAGCGCGTGAACGACGGCGGCTACGCCTCGAGCCACAAGCGCTGGTGACCTGGAAGAACCACCTGCAGCAGGAAAGCGAGTGGGAAGGCAGCCTCTGGGGCAAGAACGCCGACTTCATCGGCAAGGAACAGTTCGGCGCGGGCGAGCGCAAGCCGCGCACGCTCGGTGCGCCGGGCAGCTTCTACGAATACAACGACGTGCGCATCAACCGCTTCGCCTTGTCGCTGCTGCGCGTGTTCGACAAGCCGGTGCCGGAAGTGTTCCAGGAACAGGTGATGGATGTCATCGGCGCCTCGAACACCTGGAAATGGGTGCCGTACACGAACAGCTATGTCGAACTGAACGGCAAGCAAGTGCCCTCGGTCAGCGGCGGCACGCGCTGGGGCGGCGGCATGTGGATCAATTCCTGGGACATGGCGCGCTTCGGCTACCTGTGGCTGCGCGGCGGCGCCTGGAACGGGCGCACCGTCGTGCCCCAGCGCTTACGTGAAGGAAGCCTTGAGCCCGAGCGCGAATGGGCCGGACTACGGCTATCTCTGGTGGCTCAATACCAAGGGCAAGAACCTGCCGGGCATGCCGGCCACGGCCTATGCCGCGCTGGGCGCGGGCAGCAATACAATCCTGGTGTCGCCGGAACACGACCTGGTGATCGTCTGGCGCTGGCATGGCGGGAATGTGGCGGAGTTCGGCAAGCGGGTGATTGCCGCGATCAAGTAAGCAATTCAGAAAGCAACCCACATAAAAAACGGCACTGATTAGTGCCGTTTTTTCATGAGTGCATGTCAAGCGATCAGTGGAAGTGCTCGGTCCCCGCCGGCGTATCTTCCGGCATTTCCGCATGCACCAGCTCGCCGGTTGGATCGGCAAACAGTGGCGAGCCGCAATCGTCGCAGTACTCGGCGACATACAGCTCGTTGATGCGTTTGATGTGCGTCACGCCCGCTTCGTTCAGGTGAGCGATGATCTCGTTGATCGGCGTCAGCGGGGCCGGCAGCAGGCCGCCCGCGCCCGGGCCGTCCATCGGCGTGCCTTCCTCGTCTTCCTGGCCGTACAGCGGCCAGACGATGCCGTACACGACTTCGGCGCTCTGGCGCAGGGTGAAGCCGACGCGGTATTCGTCGATCTGGCCGTCGGCCGCTTCTTCGCCGAAGCCGGCGATCACGGCGCGCAAATCCGATGCTTCCAGGTCCAGGGTATTCGTCAGGTAGTGCACGGCGGCGCGGATCGAGATCGGGCGGATCGGCCTTGTCGGCTTCGCGGCAGGCGACGTAATACGCTTCCGGCAGCAGCAGTTCGACGCCGCAGCCCGGCAGCAGGCGCGCGACGTTGGCGGTGGCCTGCTCGCGCCAGGCGAGCAGGGCGCTTGCGCGCTCGGCCTCGAAATTGATCTGGTGCTGCGGCTCTTGCCAGCGGAACAGCGGGGCGCCGACCGGGGCGACGATCGTCACCAGCAGGTAGCGCGTGTCGGCCAGGAAGGGCGCCGTTTCCTGCGTACGCACGGCCGGCTTGACGCTCGTGCCCTTGTGCGCGGCTTGCGCCAGTTTATGGGTCAGCGAATAGGTCTCGGCATGGGTGCGCGGCAACTGGTCGATCGCGTACAGGGTCGGCGCCATCGCGATCTGCGTGCCTTCGGCCAGCAGGTGGGCCGAGAAGTGGCTCGAGAGCGTGGTCAACAGGTCGGCGGGAATCGGGCCCGAGCCAATCGAAAAACGCGTCCAGGCGAGGATCGGCGCGGCGACCAGCAGGGCCTGCCAGCTCACTTCGGCGCCGTCGTTGCCTTGCTCGACCATCACCGACGATTCGCTGACGGCTTCGACGCCATCCATCAAGACGTCGTAGGCCGCCAGGTCATCCTTGAACAGGTCATTGAGTGCGGCGTCGATGCTTTCCTGATGATTGGTCTTCAGCAGTTTCTGCAGCTGCGCATCCAGTTGGCGCTCCCAGGTGCGTTCTTCGACGCGGCTGGCAGACTGCACGATGGCTTGGGCGATGCTGGAGAGACGCTGGCTTTCTGCGGAAAGTTTGTTGGATGAATCTTTGGAAGGACGACGCATAGCGCTGAAGAGTCTCTTGTAAATAGGTGAGGATCAAAAGTCCGAGGGGTCATGATAAACCCTTATCCCCGGTATTGTAGTTGATTCGGCCACATGCCACGAACACAAGGGGAGGAGGGCAACCCATCAATACTTGCCAAATCCGCCAATAGAAATCATAATGCGAATCGTTCTCATTAATTTTCCGATCATGACCATGACCGCAAACCCGGCAGTCCCGAGCGCCAGTCCCTTCATCCGCAGCCGCAAGCATGCGCGCGCCGCCGCCCCTGCGCTCGCCGTGCTGGCCTCGCTGGCAGCGCCGCTGGCGCACGCCGGCCTTGATGGCAGTGGCGACGAGGAGATCGCGCCGCCGGTCGCCAAGGTCGAGGTCACGGGCAGCGCACGCCGCGACGTGCAGGCGCCGGTCGCCTCCAGTTCGGACAAGTTCACCGCGCCGCTGCTCGACACGCCGAAGTCGGTCACCGTCATCGGCCAGGAAGTGCTGTCGCAAACGGCCGCCGTGTCGCTGACCGACGCGCTGCGTTCGGTGCCGGGCATCACCATCGGCGCCGCCGAGGGCGGCAACCCGGTCGGCGACAACGTGTTCATTCGCGGCTACAACGCCCAGACCGATACCTATGTCGACGGCATCCGCGACTCCGGTTCGCAGTCGCGCGAAGTCTTCAACCTCGAGCAGGTCGAAGTGGTCAAGGGGCCGAACTCGGCCTACGGCGGACGTTCCTCGGCCGGCGGCGGCATCAACCTGATCAGTAAATCGGCCCAGCTGGACAACTTCAGCAACGCCAGCATCGGCATCGGCACCGACAACTACCGCCGCGTGACGGGCGACCTGAACCGCTCGCTGGGCGACAACGCCGCCTTCCGCCTGAACGTGATGGCGCACGAAGCGGATGTGGCCGGGCGCAACATCGTCGGCGGCGACCGCTGGGGCATGGCGCCGACGGTCAGCTTCGGCCTGAACGGTCCGACCAAAGCCATCCTCAGCTATTACCACATGCAGTCGAGCGAGATTCCGGATACCGGCATCCCGTTCAACAACCCGTTCACGAGCGGCGCCAACGTCGCCCGCAATGGCGACGGCACCCCGATCAATGTCGCCCGCGAAACCTGGTATGGCCTGGTGAACCGCGACTTCCGCGACACCAAGTCCGATATCGGCACGATCGACCTGCGCCACGATTTCGGCAACAACCTGGTGCTGCGTAACGTCACGCGCTACGGCAAGTCGCAGAACGATTTCGTCTGGACCCAGCCGGACGACTCCAAAGGCAACACGATGTTGTACGGCACCGTCTGGCGCCGCGCCAACACCCGCGTCACCGAAACCGAGTCGATGGCCAACGCGACCAGCCTCTCGGGCAAGCTGACGACCGGCAGCATCAAGCACAGCTTCAACGCCGGCGTGGAAATCAGCCGCGAGACGACCGAGCGCAGTTCCTACCTGTTCACGCCGGGCACCAACAACCCGCTGACCGGCACGTTCACCTGCCCGACCTCGGGCGCGGCCACGCTGTACAACTGCGCGCCGGTGAACAACCCGAACCCGAACGACCCGTGGGTCTACACCCGCAGCGTGTCGCCGGCGCTCACCAACGTCAAGACCAACACCCGCGCCGTCTACGCCTTCGACACGATCGAATTCAACCCGCAGTGGATGCTGAACATCGGCGCGCGCTGGGATGAGTTCAAGACCACGCTCGACACCAAGGCCTCGGCCACCACCGCGGCGACCCAGGCCCACGTCGACACCAGCTTCGACACCTACCAGGCTCGGTCTGGTCTACAAGCCGAGCGCGAACGGCAGCATCTATGCGTCCTACGCCACCTCGGCCACGCCGCCGGGCAACGACGGCGGCGACGGCCTCGATGCGCTGACGGTGGCCGTGCAAAACCTGCAGCCGCAGGAGAGCAAGAATTTCGAGCTCGGCACCAAATGGGAAGTGCTGAACAGCCGCCTGTCGCTGAACGCGGCCATCTTCAAGAGCAAGATGAACAATGCCCGCGTCACGGCGCCGGACGGCACCACGCCAGAACGTCGGCCGCAAGGAACTGAAAGGCCTGGAACTGGGCTTCTCGGGCAAGCTGACCAATGCATGGCAAGTGTTCGGCGGCTACACCTACCTGGACGGCGTGGTGGCCGACAATGGCTACCTGAACGTCGGCACCACGGCCGCGCCGGTGTATGTCGTGTCGCCGTACAACGGCAACGACTTCCCGACCACGCCGAAGCACAGCGCCTCGCTCTGGACCTCGTATGCGTTCAACAAGAGCTTCAGCGCCGGCCTGGGCATGAACTATGTCGACAAGGTCTACGCCAACATCAACAACACGAAATACGCGCCGAGCTATACCCGCTTCGATGCGATGGCCAGCTACACGCTCAACAAGACCGTGTCGTTCCAGTTGAATGTGCAAAACCTGAGCGACAAGTTTTACTTCGACCGCGTCTCGTCGCCGCACTATGCGGGCGTGGGGCCGGGCCGTTCGGCGAGCCTGACGGCCAACCTGAAGTTCTAAGAGACCGGAATATGTTTCGCACGGCCCTCCTTGCTTGAAGCGGGGAGGGCCGTGCTTTTTGGGAAAGGCTTGCAATCATGATGCTTCATATTCCCGGCGTACTGAGCGCCGGAACAGGTCGCGCAGATGCGCCAGCAATTGCGTGAGACCGACTGGATCGACGGCCGCGCCAGCGTCGGCCCGCAGGGCGCGCAAGTCAAACGCAACCGCCAGCTGGCGGAAGGCTCGCCGCTCGCCCTCGAACTGGGCCAGACCATCAGCGCGGCGTTGATGGCGCATCCGCTGTTCTTCTCGAGCGTGCTGCCGCTGCGCATCCTGGCGCCTTACTTCAACAGTTATGCCGGCGGCGAGCACTACGGCCTGCACGTGGACGGCGCGATCCGCGCCCAGCGTCCCGGCCTGCCGGCGATCCGCGCCGACGTCTCGACCACCGTGTTCCTGAGCGAGCCGGACGAATACGAAGGCGGCGAGCTGGTCGTGGTCGACGCCTACGGTACGCACGAGGTCAAACTGCCGGCGGGCGACGCCATCATCTATCCGTCGGGCAGCGTGCACGAAGTGCTGCCGGTCACCAGCGGCGAGCGCATCGCGTCCTTCCTCTGGACCCAGAGCATGGTGCGCGAGGATGCCAAACGCGCGCTGCTGTTCGAGCTCGACACCAACATCCAGAAACTGCGCGCCGCGCACGGGGAGTCCGAGGCGACGGTCGGCTTGACCGGGCATTATCACAACCTGCTGCGGATGTGGGCGGAGGTGTGATGCCGCTGTCCCTTGTCCCGCCAACGCTTGCCGACGTCGAGGCGCTGTTTGCCTTCGAGCGCGACAACCGCGCATTTTTCGAAGCCGACGATCAACGCGCGGCCCGCTGCGTATTATTCGATCGACGGCGTCACGCAGGCGGTGACGCGCGCGATGCAGGACGCGGCGGACGATCTCGGCTACCAATACCTGGTGAAGGACGACGGGCGGATCGTCGGACGCGTCAACCTGAGCGGGGTGCGGCGCGCGCATTTCCACAGCGCGGTGCTCGGCTACCGGATCGGGGAAGCCGCCTGCGGCAAGGGCTATGCCGGCGAAGCGGTGCGCCAGGTGCTGGGCATCGCGTTTGGCGAGCTGGGGCTGGCCAGGATCGAAGCGGATTGCCGGGTCGAGAATGCCGGTTCGGTGCGCGTCCTGCTGCGCAATGGATTCAGCGCAGTTCGGACATTCGCGCCGCAGTTTCGAGCTGAATGGCGTGTGGTACGACCGCCTGCATTTCGAATGCCACGCAACCCGGAGCGCAGGGACGTAGGGTGGACGGCTATACCCGGCGGCTGAATAAACGCTGCCTCAACGCCGCCCACGCGTTCAACCAGCGGATGCGAAATCGCTCCGTGGTTTTCCAGGTGCGTTGAACGCGTGGGCGGCGCACAAGTCGCGTGACGCCCACCCGGTGTAGCCGCCTACCGCACAAAAAAAAGGGCTGGAACCCGTCAAGGTTCCAGCCCTTTTTGTCGTCTCGAGCCCGCGTCAACGCGGGCTCGGAACAACAATTACGCAGCCAGCAGCTGGCGCAGCACGAACGGCAGGATGCCGCCATGCTTGTAGTAGTCGACTTCGATCGGGGTGTCGATACGCAGCAGCACTTGCACGTCCTGCGACGAGCCGTCTTCACGGTGGATCACGAGGGTCGCCAGTTGTTGCGGCTTGATCTCGCCTTCCAGGCCCTTCAGGTCGTAGGTTTCCTTGCCGGTGATGCCCAGGGTTTCGACGCTGTCGGTGCCGATGAATTGCAGCGGCAGCACGCCCATGCCGACCAGGTTCGAGCGGTGGATGCGCTCGTACGAACGCACGACCACGGCCTTCACGCCCAGCAGCTGGGTGCCCTTGGCTGCCCAGTCGCGCGACGAGCCGGTGCCGTACTCTTCGCCGCCGAAGATCATGGTCGGGGTGCCTGCGGCCACGTACTTCATGGCCGCGTCGTAGATCGACATCTGTTCGCCGGTCGGCTGGTGGATCGTGATGCCGCCTTCGACTGCCGAACCGTCAGGCTTGGCCGGGATCATCTTGTTCTTGATACGCACGTTGGCAAAGGTGCCGCGCATCATGATCTCGTGGTTGCCGCGGCGCGAGCCGTAGGAGTTGAAGTCGGCCTTCAGCACGCCGTGATCCTTCAGCCACTTGCCTGCAGGACCGTCTTCCTTGATCGAACCGGCCGGGGAGATGTGGTCGGTGGTGATCGAGTCGCCGAACACGCCCAGTGCGCGCGCGCCGGTGATGCCGGTGGCGGCCGCTTTCGGGGTCATCTCGAAGTCGCCGAAGAACGGTGGTTCGGCGATGTAGGTCGATTCAGGCCAGTTGTAGACCTGGCCTTCGGTCGACGACACGCGTTCCCACAGTTCGCCCGGGTTGCCCTTGACGTCGGCGTAGTTCTTCTTGAACACTTCCGAGTTCATCGCGAACTTCATCAGCGCGCCGATTTCCTGCGAGGTTGGCCAGATGTCGCCCAGGTAGACGTCGACGCCGTTGGTGTCCTTGCCGAGTGGCTCGGTCATCAGGTCGCTTCGTCATGTTGCCGGCGATCGCGTAAGCGACGACCAGCGGTGGCGAGGCCAGGAAGTTCGAACGGATGTTCGGGTGGATACGTGCTTCGAAGTTACGGTTGCCCGACAGGACGGCCGAGGCGACGATGTCGTTCTCGACGATCGCGGCGTTCAGTTCCGGGGTCAGGTCGCCGGCATTGCCGATGCAGGTGGTGCAGCCGTAGGCGGTCACGCCGAAGCCCAGCTTGTCCAGGTAAGGCAGCAGGCCGGCGGCGGTCAGGTACTCGGTGACGACGCGCGAGCCAGGGGCCAGCGAGGACTTGATGTGCGGGGCGACGGTCAGGCCGCGCTCGACGGCTTTCTTGGCCAGCAGGCCGGCGGCCAGCAGCACGCTCGGGTTCGAGGTGTTGGTGCACGAGGTGATGGCGGCGATCAGGATGTCGCCGTTCTTCACGCGCACGCCGTTGGTCGTCTCGTACACCTTCGTGCAGGTCGTCCGGGTTCTTGTTGAAGCCGTTTTCGGTGGTTGGCTTGCTGAACAGTTCGGTGAAGTTGTTCTTCACGTTGCCCAGTTCGATACGGTCCTGTGGACGCTTCGGACCGGCCAGCGATGGCGTGACGGTCGACAGGTTCAGTTCCACGACGCGGGTGTAGTCGATGTCGCCGGCCTTCGGGATGCCGAACAGGCCCTGTGCCTGGTAGTAGTTCTGGAAGGCGGTGATTTCTTCTTCGGTACGGCCGGTGCCGCGGAAGTAGTCGACGGTGGCTTCGTCCACAGGGAAGAAGCCCATCGTCGCGCCGTATTCAGGCGCCATGTTGGCGATGGTGGCGCGGTCGGTGGTCGACAGCGAACGGGTGCCTTCGCCGAAGAACTCGACGAACTTGCCGACGACTTTTTCTTTGCGCAGCAGTTCGGTGATGGTCAGCACCAGGTCGGTCGCGGTGCAGCCTTCGCGCAGCGAGCCGGTGAGGTTCACGCCGATGACGTCCGGGGTCAGGAAATAGACCGGCTGGCCCAGCATGCCGGCTTCGGCTTCGATGCCGCCCACGCCCCAGCCGACGACGCCGACGCCGTTGATCATGGTGGTGTGCGAGTCGGTGCCGACCAGGGTGTCAGGGTAGAAGGTGTCGCCCTGGCGCATGACGCCGCGCGCCAGGTATTCCAGGTTGACCTGGTGGACGATGCCGAAGCCCGGAGGCACGACGCCGAAGGTGTCGAAGGCTTGCATGCCCCACTTCATGAACTGGTAGCGCTCGTTGTTGCGCTGAGAATTCCAGCTTCATGTTCAGGTCGAGCGCGTTCGGCTCGCGGAAGTGGTCGATCGTGACCGAGTGGTCGACGACCAGGTCGACCGGCACCAGCGGCTCGATCTTCTTGGCATCGACGCCCATCTTGTTGGCGACGTTGCGCATGGCGGCCAGGTCGGCCAGCAGCGGCACGCCGGTGAAGTCCTGCAGCACGACGCGGGCAACGACGAAAGGAATCTCGTCGGTGCGCTCGGCGGTCGCGCCCCAGTTGGCTACCTGGCGGACGTGTTCTTCGGTGACCTTCTTGCCGTCGCAGTTACGCAGCACGGATTCGAGGACGATACGGATCGACACCGGCAGGCGCGACAGGTTCACGCCCAGGCTTTCGCCCAGCGCCGGCAGCGAATAGAACTGGCCGGACTGGCCCGCGCTCAGCGGGAAATCCTTCAGCGTGTTGAGGGTGTTGCGAGACATAAGCTCTCCTTCAGTGGGTTTCTTGTTATTGCTTCAATAACACGAATATCGGGCAACGGGGGTATGATGCGTCAGCTATTCTTCAGTTCCGACGCCGCCGATACAGCGGCTTGCTTTGTTCGGCGGACTTGCATTCATTGGCCAGCTGGCGGTTCAGGCGCGAGTCGAGCAGGATGCCCTTCGACGGGATGCCGATCCAGATCAGGCGGAAATTGGTGTTCTCGAAACGGATCGCGCCGGTGGTCGTGCCGACCCGCTCCAGGCGGTGCAGGCGCTTCTTCCAGCGCAGGGCGATGTGGGCGTCGTCCTTTTCGTTGCTGTAGATCGTGACCTTGTTGTTCAGTTCGCAGCTGTACTCGGTGACCTTGGTGTCGGTGATGTCCGGTTCGGCTTCGTCGGCCGGGGCCCAGTTGTCTTCGGCGGCCGCGGCTGCCTTCTTCGACTTGGCGGGCGCCGCTTTTTTCGCCTTCAGGACGTCTTCGGCTTTCGGGTGGTTTTTTTCGGGGGCTGCGAACGCGGAAGCGTTGCACAGGCCGAGTGCCGCGAGCGCGAAAGCGCCGGCGGCCAGGATTGCTTTAGGGGAGGTGGCCATTAATTGGAGTTCCGTTGAGTTGACGATTGCCGCCGCGGATTCGGGCAGCGCCAGGCCGGCCAGCTTCGCGCGCTGCAAAACGGTCCAATAATATCGGTAGCTGGCGCGGTCGTGCAAGCGCCCATGTTGAGCGATCGGCCCCCAGTTCACCGCCATCGCCGCCTCCAGGATATTGGTGGCTTCGTTTACTTCCGACAAGCGGGGCGTAAACGCCTTGACGATGGGTTTGATCTGGTCCGGATGGATGCTCCACATGCGCGTGAAACCGAATTCGGCGCCGGCGCGTTGTGCATCGTTCGCCACAACTGCACTGTCTTTGATTTCGGTCGTCACATTATGCGAGGCCACCTTGCCGTGCGCATGACATGCCGCAACCATCTCCAGCTTGGCGCGGACAACCAACGGATGCGTAAATTGTCCCGGCGTGCGCATCGCGCTGGCCGGGATCGCACCGAAGTGCGAGGAAACAAAATCCATGATGCCGAAGGACAGGCACTCGACCTGGGGCAGGGCGGCGATCTCGTAGGCGTCGTGCAGGGCGCCATGGGTTTCGATCAGCACGTGCACCGGCAGGGCGGCGCGGCCGTTCGGCACGGCGACGCGGTTGATGATTTCCAGGGCGCGCCGCACGTCCTCGATGCCGCCTCGGCTTCGGCAGCACCACGTAGGCAAGCCTGCTTGCTGCGGCGCCGACGATCGTGACCACGTCCTGGACGAAGTGCGGGCTGTCGATGTCGTGCAGGCGCACGCCGATGCGGTTGAAGCGGTTGTCGTCGCTGTTGACGCAGCGAGGCGACCAGCTGGCGCGTGCGCGGCTTCGGTGCCGGCGGCGGCGCCGTCCTCGCAGTCGAAGGTGATGTCGAAGACGGGGCCAAGCTCTTGTTGCAGGGCCATCGACTTGCGCATCAGCTTCTCCGAGCCGCAATAGTGATCGCAGGCGGGAAGCAGGAGCGGCTGGCGTTTGCCCTGGAATAAAACCTCGGAAGGATGCATGGTGGGTTCAGTAGTAGAAACAGCCGTGCCGGGGAGGCGGCACGGAAGTTCAGCGGATGGGCATGCCGTGCCGGCCCATCCGCAGGTAACAGCTTAGGCCAGCAGGTGCGCCACGCCTTCACGCTCTTCCGTCAGCTCTTTCAGCGTCAGGTCGATGCGCTCTTGCGAGAACTGGTCGATTTCCAGGCCTTGCACGATCGTGTATTCGCCGTTTTCGACGGTGACAGGGAAACCGAACATGGTGTCCTTCGGGATGCCGTACGAACCGTCCGACGGGATACCCATCGTGGTCCACTTGCCGTTCGTGCCGACGTGCCAGTCATGCATGTGGTCGATGGCGGCGTTGGCGGCCGAGGCAGCCGACGACAGGCCGCGCGCTTCGATGATGGCGGCGCCGCGCTTGCCGACGGTCGGCAGGAAGGTGTCGCGGTTCCATGCGTCGTCGTTGATCATGTCCTTGACCGACTGCGCCGTCGATGGTGGCGAAGCGGTAGTCGGCGTACATGGTCGGCGAGTGGTTGCCCCAGACGGCCAGCTTCTCGATCGACGACGACAGGCTTGCCGGTCTTGGCGGCCACTTGCGACAGGGCGCGGTTGTGGTCCAGGCGCAGCATGGCGGTGAAGTTCTTCGCTGGCAGCGAAGGCGCCGATTTCATGGCGATGTAGGCGTTGGTGTTGGCTGGGTTGCCGACGACCAGCACTTTGACGTTGCGCGAAGCGACGGCGTCGAGCGCCTTGCCCTGCACGGTGAAGATCTGGGCGTTGGCTTCCAGCAGGTCCTTGCGTTCCATGCCAGGGCCGCGTGGACGCGCGCCGACCAGCAGGGCGAAGTCGACATCCTTGAAGGCGGTCATCGGGTCCGAGTGCGCGGTCATGCCGGCCAGCAGCGGGAAGGCGCAGTCGTCGATTTCCATCATGACGCCCTTCAGGGCTTTCTGTGCTTTTTCGTTGTCGATCTCGAGCAGCTGCAGGATGACCGGCTGGTCTTTGCCCAGCATGTCGCCGTTGGCGATGCGGAACAGCAGCGAATAGCCGATCTGGCCGGCAGCGCCGGTAACGGCGACGCGCATTGGGGTTTTAGCCATGATGAATCTCCAAAAGTGGGAATGAAAACGGTCGAAGCCGAGGATACGCCTGTTCCCGAGCGTCGGCCGGGGAAAACTGCAATGATACCAAAACCGGCATTCCTCCAAGTTGGGCATGAAGCACGCGTGTCGAAGGCGGTGCGCGATGCCCGATCGACCGCGAGTGTAGTCCTCGCCCGTCCGCCCTGTCAATCCATATCATATGTCTTATATAAGACACATGTGTTGCCACGTGTACACTGGACGGGAAGGGGCTTTTGTGGTGAAATCGTGGTCTATGAATTCCGTCCCGACCAACCCTGTCGGCGAAGGCCCAGGCAGCACTGCCTCGCCCTCGTTCCGGCCGCTGTACCAGCAGATCAAGGCCCTGATCACGCAGAGCCTGCAATCCGGGGAGTGGAAGCCGGGCGAGCTGATGCCGAGCGAAGTCGAACTCGCCGCCCGCTTCAAGGTCAGCCAGGGCACCGTCCGCAAAGCCATCGACGAGCTCGCCGCCGAGAACCTGGTCGTGCGCCGCCAGGGGAAGGGCACCTTCGTTGCCACCCACCACGAAGAACGCGCCCACTTCCGCTTCCTGAAACTGATGCCCGACGAGGGCGTGCCCCACCATCCCGAGAACCGCATCATCGAGGTCAAGCGCATCCGTGCGCCGGCCGAGGTGACGCGCCTGCTCGAGCTGAAATCGGGCGACGCGGTCGTCTACATCAAGCGCGTGATGTCCTTCGACGGCGCGCCGACCATCCTCGAGGAGCTGTGGCTGCCGGGGCAGGTGTTCAAGGGGCTGACGGCCGAACGCCTGGTCGAGTACAAGGGTCCAATGTATGGCCTGTTCGAGTCCGAGTTCGGCACGCGCATGATCCGCGCGACCGAGAAGATTCGCGCGGTCGGGGCCGACGCGGCCGCGGCGCAGTACCTGAACGTGGCCGAGGGCACGCCCTTGCTGTGCGCCGACCGGGTGTCGTTCACCTACGGCGACCGGCCGGTCGAGCTGCGCCGCGGGCTGTATTTGACGGCGCAGCATCATTACCAGAACGATTTGTCGTGAAGACGTAGCGTCGGCAGTGCGGTGCCACGCGAGCGGTGAACATTGCCATCGCAGCGAGATCGGCTATGCGTATAAAATATGTTGTTAGGGAGAAAGCGCCGAACAAAACGCGGTTCCGCGTTTGTCCCGCCAATATTCTGGAATCGCATCTTGGTGCGCCGCAAAAAATCGGCGAAAATTAAGGGTTAATCACATTTTGTCAGTTAAGGGAGGTGTTGTATGTCCGAAGCCGTGAGAGAGGCCACAAAAAAAGGGCGGCCGGAGTTCCGTAATATCCACATCACGGATATCACGACGAAGTACAAGATGCCGCCGTCGGCGATCGTCTCGATCCTGCACCGCGTCACCGGTTTCGGCATGTTCCTGATGTTGCCGTTCCTGCTCTACCTGCTGCAGGAAAGCCTGCGTTCGGAAATCTCGTACTACCACTTCGGTGGCATCGTCGACAACATCTTCACCAAGATCATCCTGCTCGGCCTGATCGTGGGCCTACCGCACCACTTCACCGCCGGCATTCGTCACCTGTTCATGGACAACCACATGGCCCTGGACAAGGACGCAGCCCAGAAGACCGCACGCTGGGTGCTGGTCGTCAGCCTGGTCCTGACCGCGCTCTGTCGGCCTGAAACTGTTCGGAGTTTTCTAACATGGCAAAGAAGAACAATATCGGCGTTAATCGCATGGTGGTCGGCGCGCACTACGGCGTGCGCGACTGGCTGGCGCAGCGCGTCACCGCGATCGTCATGGTCGTCTACACCCTGGTCCTGCTGGTCACCTTCCTGACCGCACAGAATTTCACCTACGAAGGCTGGGCCGTCGCTGTTCTCGCGCCAGTGGTTCAAGCTGTTCTCGCTGGTCACCTTCTTCGGCCTGTACTACCACGTCTGGGTCGGCATGCGTGACATCTGGATGGACTACGTCAAAAATGCCGGCCTCAAGCTGGCCTTGCAGTTCGCTACCGTGCTCTGGCTGCTCGCCTGCGCCGCCTGGACTGTGCAAATTCTCTGGAGTGTGTAATCGTGGCAGCCATTAAAACTGCAATCCCTACCCGCCGCTTCGACGCGGTCATCGTCGGCGCCGGCGGTTCCGGCATGCGCGCCTCGCTGCAACTGGCCGAAGCCGGCCTGAACGTTGCCGTGCTGTCGAAAGTCTTCCCGACCCGCTCGCACACCGTTGCGGCGCAGGGCGGCATCGGCGCCTCGCTCGGCAACATGAGCGAAGACGACTGGTACTGGCACATGTTCGACACCGTCAAGGGCGGCGACTACCTGGGCGACCAGGATGCGATCGAATTCATGTGCCGCGAAGCACCGAAGGTCGTCTACGAGCTCGAACACTTCGGCATGCCGTTCGACCGTAACCCCGACGGCACGATTTACCAGCGTCCGTTCGGCGGCCACACCGCCAACTTCGGCGAGAAGCCGGTCCAGCGCGCCTGCGCCGCGGCCGACCGTACCGGCCACGCGCTGCTGCACACGCTGTACCAGCGTAACGTGCGCGCCCGTACCCACTTCTTCGTCGAATGGATGGCCCTGGACGTGATCCGCGACGCCGAAGGCGACGTGGTCGGCGTGATCGCGCTGGAAATGGAAACCGGCGACACGATGATCCTGGAAGCGAAGACCACCATCTTCGCCACCGGCGGCGCCGGCCGCATCTTCGCCGCATCGACCAACGCCTTCATCAACACCGGCGACGGCATGGGCATGGCGGCGCGCGCCGGCCTGCCGCTGCAGGACATGGAGTTCTGGCAGTTCCACCCGACCGGCGTGTCCGGCGCGGGCGTCCTGATCACGGAAGGCGTGCGCGGCGAGGGCGGTATCCTGATCAACTAGAACGGCGAACGCTTCATGGAGCGCTATGCGCCGACCCTGAAGGATCTGGCGCCGCGCGACTTCGTGTCGCGTTCGATGGACCAGGAAATCAAGGAAGGCCGCGGCTGCGGTCCGAACAAGGACCACGTCCTGCTCGACCTGCGCCACATCGGCGCCGACACCATCAAGAAGCGCCTGCCTTCGATCCTGGAAATCGGCCACAAGTTCGCCAACGTCGATGCGACCAAGGAACCGATTCCTGTCGTGCCGACGATTCACTACCAGATGGGCGGCATCCCGACCAACATCCACGGCCAGGTCGTCACACCTGACCTCGTGAATGGCGGCCAGAAGGTCGTCAACGGCCTGTACGCGATCGGCGAATGCGCCTGCGTCTCGGTCCACGGCGCCAACCGCCTCGGCACCAACTCGCTGCTCGACCTGCTGGTCTTCGGCCGCGCCGCCGGCAACCACGTCGTCGCTTCGAACCTGAAGGCGACAGTCGAACAAGCCGCTGCCAGCCGACGCTGCCGACTTCGCGCTGGATCGCCTGAACCGCCTCGAAACCTCGACCGGCTCGCGAAAAAGTGCAGCACGTCGCCAACGACATCCGCGCCACGATGCAGAAGTACTGCGGCGTGTTCCGTACCGATGCGCTGCTGACCCAGGGCGTCAAGGAAATCATGGTGCTCGACGAGCGCCGCAAGCACGTGTCGTTCAAGGACAAGTCGAAGGTGTTCAACACCGCCCGCGTCGAAGCGCTCGAACTGGACAACCTGATCGAGACCGCGAAAGCGACCATCGTGTCGGCCCAGGCCCGCAAGGAGTCGCGCGGCGCCCACGCCCACAGCGACTTACGAGACGCGCGACGACGCCAACTGGATGAAGCACACCCTGTTCTTCTCGGAGAGCAACCGCCTCGAGTACAAGGACGTGAGTGCAGAAGCCGCTGACCGTCGATACCTTCAAGCCGAAGGCCCGTACTTTCTAAATAGTGTTTGTGGCCGGAGCGATGTCGCTCCGGCCGTAACAAGATAGGTAAAACATGGCACGCACAGTCCAACTGAAGATCTACCGCTACGATCCGGACAAGGATTCGAAGCCTTACATGCAAGACGTCACCGTCGAACTGCAAGACACCGACAAGATGCTGCTCGACGCGCTGCAGCGCATCAAGTCGGACGTCGACGATTCGCTGGCCCTGCGCCGCTCGTGCCGCGAAGGCGTGTGCGGTTCGGACGCGATGAACATCAACGGCAAGAACGGCCTGGCCTGCACGACCAACCTGAACGAACTGACCCAGCCGATCGTGCTGCGTCCTCTGCCAGGCCTGCCGGTGGTGCGCGACCTGATCGTCGACATGACCCAGTTCTTCAAGCAGTACAACTCGGTCAAGCCTTACCTGATCAACGAGTCGATCCGCCCTGAGAAAGAGCGCCTGCAGTCGCCTGAAGAGCGCGAAGAGCTCGACGGCCTGTACGAGTGCATCCTGTGCGCCTGCTGCTCGACCTCGTGCCCGTCGTTCTGGTGGAACCCGGACAAGTTCGTCGGCCCGGCCGGCCTGCTGCAGGCCTACCGCTTCATCGCCGACTCGCGCGACGAAGCCACCGACGAGCGCCTGGACAACCTGGAAGACCCGTACCGCCTGTTCCGCTGCCACTCGATCATGAATTGCACGGACGTGTGCCCGAAGGGCCTGAATCCGAACAAGGCGATTGGCAAGATCAAGGAATTGCTGGTTCGCCGGGCGATTTAAGGTCCGTTGGTCGATTTCGGTGTGCGCGTATGCTGAACGCGTGGGCAGAGTCGCCCACCCTACGAGTCGCGCTAGCTCGTAGGCGTGGGCGAGTCCGCCCACGCGTCGGATGCACGTGCGACGCTGCGAAGTCAGCAACTGCCCGCATCACGCTCCAAAGTATTGCCATAAATACAGTAAAAGTACCGTACTGCCGAATCCCGGCAGCCGGAGTATATGTTGACCCAACAACGGACTCTAGAGTGATACGCATCAATCCGATCCCGCCAACCGTGCCCGCCTGCGCTGGCGTGCGCGCCGTGGACTGCTCGAAAACGACCTGATCCTCACGCGCTTCCTCGATGCGCATGAAGCAGACCTGAGCGACGAGGACGTCGATGCGCTGACCCGCCTGCTGGACCTGGCGGACAATCCGCTGATGGATCTGCTCCTGGGGCGCACCGAGCCGGAAGGCGAGATCGACCTGCCGCAGGTGCACGCCTTGCTGGCACGCCTGCGCCAGGCATGATCGCCAAGCGGCCCGTTTTCGTTTTATTATTTTGTAGATCCACTCCCAAGAAGGAAGTGCCATGAATATCTCTGATACCAAAGCCACCCTGTCGTTCTCGGACGGCAGCCCGTCGATCGACATGCCGATCTACAAGGGCACGATCGGCCCGGACGTCGTCGACATCCGCAAGCTGTACGGCCAGACCGGCAAGTTCACCTACGACCCGGGCTTCATGTCGACCGCGGCATGTAACTCGAGCATCACCTACATCGACGGCGACAAGGGCGAGCTGCTGTACCGCGGCTACCCGATCGAGCAGCTGGCCGAAAACTGCGACTTCCTGGAAACCTGCTACCTGCTGCTGAACGGCGAACTGCCGAACGCCGAGCAGAAAGCAGACGTTCAGCGACACCGTGACCAAGCACACGATGGTCCACGAGCAGATGCAACTTCTTCTTCCGTGGCTTCCGCCGCGACGCGCACCCGATGTCGGTCCTGGTCGGCACCGTCGGCGCGCTGGCGTCGTTCTACCACGACTCGCTCGACATCAACGATCCGAAGCAGCGCGAAATCTCGGCGATCCGCCTGATCGCCAAGCTGCCGACCCTGGTCGCGATGGCCTACAAGTACACCGTCGGCCAGCCGTTCATGTACCCACGCAACGACCTGTCGTACAGCGCCAACTTCATGCACATGATGTTCGCCAACCCGTGCGAAGAGTACAAGGTCAACGACGTGCTGGTGCGCGCCCTGGACCGCATCCTGATCCTGCACGCGGACCACGAGCAGAACGCATCGACCTCGACCGTCCGCCTGGCCGGCTCGTCGGGCGCGAACCCGTTCGCCTGTATCGCTGCCGGTATCGCCTGCCTGTGGGGCCCTGCCCACGGCGGCGCCAACGAAGCGGCCCTGACCATGCTGAAGGAAATCGGCACGCGTCGAGAACATCCCTGCCTTCATCGAGAAGGTCAAGGACAAGAACTCGGGCGTCAAGCTGATGGGCTTCGGTCACCGCGTGTACAAGAACTTCGACCCGCGTGCCAAACTGATGCGCGAAACCTGCCACGAAGTGCTGGAAGAGCTGGGCCTGCAGGAAGACCCGCTGTTCAAGCTGGCGATGGAACTGGAACGCATCGCGCTGGAAGACGAATACTTCGTGTCGCGCAAGCTCTACCCGAACGTCGACTTCTACTCGGGCATCGTGCAGTCGGCCCTGGGCATCCCGGTCTCGCTGTTCACCGGTATCTTCGCGATGGCCCGTACCATCGGCTGGATCGCCCAGTGGAACGAGATGATCGCCGATCCGGAGCAGAAGATCGGCCGTCCACGTCAGCTGTTCGTGGGTTCGCCGGTGCGTGACGTGCCGGCGATCGACAAGCGTTAATCCGCCGTGTTCGATCGCTAAAAAAGCGGGCTGCGGCCCGCTTTTTTCATTTGTGGCTATACTGGTCTCCATGTTCCCTCTATCGATCCCCTCCACGTTTTGCGCGCCGCCGGCGTGCGTGCGAGATCTCGCCTGGCTTTCTCAAGCTCGGTGAGGAACTCCGGCCGGCCTCGCGCCATCCGTCCTCCCGAGCCTACTCCACTGCATTGACCTTCTCCGCACAACGCGGGGATTCCCTTTTGCCGGCCGCAGCCTGCGGCCACACTGGAGTTAAGCATCATGAGACCACCAATTATCGTTTCCTCGCTCGACATGGAGCGCCTCGAACACCTGCTCGATTCGCTGCCTTCCGCCCAGGCTTCGACGCGCGACACCTTGCTCGACGAGCTGGCGCGCGCCGAGCTGGTCGAACCCGCGGACATGCCGGCCGATGTCGTCACGATGAATTCGCGCGTGCGCTTCGTGCTCGACGATGCCGCGCAGGAGTTCGACATGTCGCTGGCTTACCCGAAGGATGTGAATGGCGAGGCCGACAAGCTGTCGATCCTGACGCCGGTCGGGAATGCGCTGCTGGGCCTGAAGGTGGGCGACAGTATCGACTGGGAGCGTCCGGATGGCGGACGCTTCGAAGTGACGGTGCGCGAGATCGTGTACCAGCCGGAGCGGGCCGGCGAGCTGCACCGCTAGGCGCAACGCGGGCTGCGGCCCGTTTTCAACAACATACGCCGCAAGCGCGTGCTGTTTCATCGGCAAACCCCGCGCAGCTTGGCCACCGCAATGAAGGGCAGCGCCAGGAAGCCGGTCATGAAAAAGGTCGGCTGGTTCTTCAGCCCTTCCGAATGCAGGCAGTCCGGCAGGCGGGCATCGGCGAAGTCTTTCGAGAATTTCTCGACCGGCTTGACGCTCAGGGTGTCTGCCTCGTGGCGGCGCGGATAAGGGTCGCGCTCGCTTGGCGTGGCCTTGATGGCTGCGCGGATGGCGTCCTTGTCCAGTCGCGCGCGCAGCGGCAAGGGCGCCGTCTCGGCTTCTTTCTGCGCAGGCTCGGGCGGCACCGTCGGCAACCGGCTCGGCATGGGCGGCGAAGGACAGGCAAAGCACGCAGAGGAGAAGGGGGCGCATACCATGTTGAGAGAGAGTAATATTGCTAAATGTATACCTCATCTAAAAAAGTTGTGCAATTTTGTACACTTGGTTACATATGGCTGTGTAGAATGTGATTTTTCGGTCAACAAGTGGCGACTCCCATGAAACGTTTATTGCTCGCCTGTTTGCTGCTGCTCAGCGCCTTCGGGGCGCAGGCCGATCCCACCCTGAAACAGCAGGTCAACGCCTTCGTCGACCGCTGGCACAGCGACGCGGCGCATGCGCGGCCGGCCTATTTCGACAAGATCGCCAAGGACGGCGTCTACATCGGCACCGACAAGAGCGAACACTGGCGCCGCGACGAGTTCAAGACCTGGGCCAAGCCGCATTTCAAGCGCAAGTCGGCCTGGGCGTTCAAGGCCATCCGCCGGAATGTCTATTTTTCCGAGACAAGTCCATCATCTGGTTCGACGAACTGCTGGACACGCAAATGGGCGTCGTGCCAGGCCAGCGGCGTCATGCGGCGCAAGGGCGACAGTTTCGAAATCGTCCACTACCAACTGTCGATGGCGGTGCCGAACGAGGTCGGCAGCCAGGTCACGCGCCTGATCAAGGATTTCGAGGAGAAAGAAGGCTGGAAGGGCGGCCCAAAGTAGGCCTGTGCATATCGTATTGCCCCGTTCCAGCTTCCCTTCGACAGTGAGCACCACTTATATCGGCCGCTTCGCGCCATCGCCCACCGGGCCGCTGCATGCCGGTTCCCTGGTGGCGGCCGTCGCCAGCTATCTCGACGCACGCGCCCACCAGGGCGAGTGGTTGATACGCATCGAGGACATCGACGAAGGGCGCAGCGTTGCCGGGGCCGACCAGGCGATCCTCGCTTTGCTCGATACACTCGGCATGCATTCCGACCGCGAGGTCGTCTGGCAAAGCCGCCGGAAAGACCTGTACGCAGCCGCCGCCGAACGCCTCGGCGCACACGCCTATCCCTGCGGCTGCAATCGCCGCGAAATCCTCGATTCGCGCCTGGGCGTCGCCCCCGACGGCGCCGCGATCTATCCGGGCACCTGCCGCCATGGCCTGGCGCCGGGGCGCTCGATGCGCAGCCTGCGCCTGCGCGTGCCGGATGCCGGGCGAGGATACGATCAGCTTCGTCGACCGCTTTGCCGGCGTGACGACCCAGCACCTGGCCAGCGAGTCGGGCGACTTCGTGCTGCTGCGCGCCGATGGCTACTGGGCCTATCAACTGGCGGTGGTGGTGGACGACGCCGAGCAGGGCGTGACCGACATCGTGCGCGGCGTTGACCTGATCGATTCGACCGCGCGCCAGATCTACCTGCAGCGCCTGTTGAAGGTGCCGACGCCGCGCTACCTGCACGTGCCGGTGGTGCGCAATGCGAACGGCGAAAAGCTCTCCAAGCAAACCGAAGCGCGGGCCGTGCTGCCGGGCGACGAAGCGGCCGGCGATCGATGCCTTGGTCGAGGCCGCGCGCTTCCTGGGCTTGCCGCTCGCGCGGCCCGCTGCGCTTGCCGCGCTTCTGGCGACGGCGATTCCGGCCTGGGCCGCCATGCTGGAGGCGCGCCAGGCCGCACGCGGTGAATCACGCGCCATACTTCTTTTTCTGGATCGTGATCTCGCCGTCCGCCTCGAGAAACGCGGTCTGCATGTCCGCCCGTTCGCAGTCGGCCGTGCGCAGCGCCTGCTCCAGGTCGGACTCCGTGATGCGGCAGCGTTTGACTACCTTGTCGAAGAATTCGCCATTGCGCCCGATCAGCACCGCCGTACCGTCCAGCACGCTCGATGCGCGCTTGCTGTAGGCCGAGAGCATGGCCACGCCCGTATTCAGGACAATCAGCGTGGCGGCGATGATCAGGCCGCCGCTGAGCGAATCGTCGCCGCCGGACAGGGAATTCGAGACCGCTTCCGACAACAGCATGACGACCAGCAGGTCGAAGGGCGTGAGCTGGCCGACCGTGCGCCGGCCCGACAGGCGCACCATCAGCAGCAGGACCAGGTAGACGGCCGCGCCGCGCACGATAAATTCCCACCACGGCAAATCCATATCGAACATAGCGGCCTCAACGATTAAAAACTGATGAGCCGATTCTAATCATTTTGTTAACGAGGCGCCGTCCGCCTAGCGGCGAGGCTCAATCCCGGTGATAGCTGCGCAGCTGGAACACCATGCGTCCATCGACGCGCTTGCACACGCCGTGCATCGTCTCGCCTGGCGCGGGCGTGAAGGTGAGCTTGCTGCCGTTCGCCTTGCCGGCGCAGGCGGCATGCGCCTCGGCCGGGATCGCGGGCAGCGGCGGCGGCGCGGGGGGCGGCGCGGCGGGAGCGGGCATCGTCCGGCGGCGCGGGCGGGGCCGGTGGCGCCGGTGGCGCGGGCGGGCGGCGGCGGCGGCGCGGTCCAGGATGCGTCCTGCGCGGACGGGTCGACGCGGGCGTGCGGCCTGGCTGGCGCCGGCGGCGAGCAGCAGGGCGACGAAGATGAAGGAACGTGGGTGCATGGGGTTCTCCTTGGGGTGCGGCGCGCGAAGGTGGCGCCAGTGGTGCCATCCTGCGCCCCGAATGTGGAGAAACAATGGAGGACTAAGGATCGAAGCGGTAGCCCAGGCCGTAGATCGAGCGGATCGGTTCCAGTCCCGGCGCGGCGGCCTCGATCTTGCGCCGCAGGTTCTTGATGTGGCTGTCGATGGCGCGGTCGGTGACGTCGAGATTGTCCTGGTGCGCGCAGCGTCGAGCAGCTGGGCGCGCGAAAACACCTGGCCCGGCCGGCGCACCAGCGCGGCCAGCAGGTCGAATTCGGTCGGCGTCAGGTCGAGCGGCGGCCGTGCACGCTGGCGCGGCGCGCGGCCGCGTCGATCGCCAGCGGCGCGTCGGCGCGCTCCGCTGCGGCGCAGGATGGCCTTGATGCGCGCGATCAGTTCGCGCGGGCTGAAGGGCTTGCACAGGTAGTCGTCGGCGCCCAGCTCCAGGCCCAGCAGGCGGTCGATTTCCTCGACGCGCGCCGTCACCATCACGATCGGCACCTCCGAGAACGCGCGCACTGCGCGGCACAGGCCAGGCCGTCGAGACCGGGCAGCATCAGGTCGAGCACGATCAGGGCGGGCGGCGCGGCGCGGATCGCGGCCAGTGCCTCGGCGCCGTCGCCGAAGCACGGTCGGGTCGATAGCCGGCTGCGCGCGCGTAGTCGGCGACCAGCGCGGCCAGTTCCGGTTCGTCCTCGACGATGGTGATGGTGCTGTTCATGGCGTGCAGTCCGACAGCGGCAGCGAGCGTCACGCGCAGGCCGCCCATGGGCGAGTGGGCGAAGGCGAGCGTGCCGCCCTGCGCCTCGACCAGGCGCGTGCACAGCGCCAGCCCGAGGCCGGCGCCGCCGCCGGCGCGGCTGCGCGATGCGTCGACGCGGTAGAAGCGCTCGCCGAGGCGCGCCAGCGCCGCATCGGGCACGCCGGGCGCGCTGTCGTCGATGCGCCAGCTGCGAGCTGTGCCGTCGGCCACCCGCGCCGACAGCCGCACGCGCCGCCGGGCGCGCTCGTGTAGCGCAGGCTGTTCTCGAACAGGTTGCGCAGCACCTGGCGCATGCGGTCGGGGTCGGCGAGCACGGTGGCGGCGGCGGCGCGGCGCCGAGTCTCGAGCGCCAGGCCGGCCGTGTGCAGGCGCGTCGCCGAACGACTGCGCTTCTTCGAGCGCCAGCTGCCACAGGTCGAGCGGCTCGCGCCGGCAGTCGAGTGCGCCGACGTCGGCGCGCGCCAGCGCATACAGTTCGTCGATCAGCTTCGACAGCGCCAGCACCTGGCGCAGCATGGCCGCGACGTGTGGCCGGTGTCGGCGCTGCGCACGCCGTCCTGCACCGCTTCGAGCTGGGCGCGCAGCACGGCCAGCGGCGTGCGCAGTTCGTGCGAGGTGTCGGCCACCCACTGGCGGCGCGCCTCTTCGGCGCCTGTCCAGCCGCGCCGCCAGCGCATTGAAATGGCCGCGCCAGTTCGCCCAGTTCGTCGCTGCGCTGGCCTCAGGCAGGCGCGTCGTCGAAGCGGCCGTCGGCCAGCGCGCCGCGCGCCTTGCGCCAGGCGCCCGATCGGACGCCGGAAGTGGGCCGCCAGCAGCATGGCGACCAGGGCGCTGAGCAGCACGCCGGCCGCCGCGATCGGCCACAGGCTGGCTTTCATCTGCTCCAGGAAGGCATAGGCCAGGGCGTCGGTCGGCCGCGCCGTGCGCGCCACCGCCAGCGTGCCGACGGTCTTGCCGTCGACGAGGATGGCGCGCCGTGCCAGCGGCAGCGTGCCGGGCGGGCGGCCGGCGATCGGCGTGCCGGCGGCGTCGAACAGGGTGATGCGCGACTGCAGGGGCGATGGCCTCGAGCGGGCGGGCGCATCGTCGATGGCGGGCGGCGGCAGCGGCGGCAAGGGCGGGGCCGGTGGCGCGGGAGGGGCGGGCGACGCCGGCGCTGGCGGGCGCAACCGGCGCCGACAGGGCCACGGCGCGCGGCGCGGCACGCGCGCGTGTTCCGCGTTCGGCCTGCAGCCGTGCCAGTTCGCGCGCGATCCAGTCGCGCCGGCCAGCGGCCGGCACGAACGTCCCAGTTGCCATGCCGGGCGTAGCGGCGCGCCAGGTCGTTCGAGAGTTCGTCCAGGCGGTCGAGTTCGATCTGCACCGCGTAATCGCCGAAGCTGCTCGAGCACGTTCTGGCGCAGCAGGAAGACGGCGCTCGCCGCCACCGCCAGGATGGCCAGCAGGACCGAGGCAAACAGGCGAAGGCCGATCGATATCTTCAAGGGGCGCGGACGAGGAAGTGGTGGCACGCCATTCTAGGCCAAGCCCGCGCCGGTCGCAGGAATAAATCAGAAGCGCAGGTTGGCCGTCAGGCTGGCCGCGCGCGGCGAGCCGGGCGTGTAGCGGTAGCCGCTCTTGTTGATGCTGGCGACATAGCGCTCGTCGCCCAGGTTGTAGACGTTCAGGCGGATGTCGAGATTGCGGTTGACCTGGTACGAGGCCATCGCATCGAACGACCCAGTACGAATCGGTATAGGCCGGGGTGCCGATGGCGCCATCGGTGCCGCGCAGCAGGCGGTCGCGAGTAGCGCGCGCCGCCGCCGAGCTTCAGGCCGAAGGGCAGGTCGTAGGAGGTCCAGAGCGTGAACGAACTTTTCGGCGTGTAGGTCAGGTGGTTTTCGCCGCCCGCCGTGATGACCTTGCCCGCTTCGACGCTGGTGTCCATGTACAGGTAGCCGGCGCTGACCAGCCAGTTGCGCGCCAGTTCGCCCGTCGCGCCCAGTTCCACGCCCTGCACGCGCTTCTTGCCGGTCTGGTAGTACTTCAGGTCGACCGGGTCTTGCTCGACTTCGTTCTTCACTTCGGTGCGGAAGAGGGCCGCGCTCAGGGCCAGCTTCTGCTTGAACAGATCGAGCTTGCCGCCGATCTCGGTGGTGACGGTTTCCTGCGGATCGTAGATCGGGTTCTGCGCGCTGTTGGCGTTGCCCGAGACGGTGAAGCTGGCGCCCGGCGGCTGCTTCGAGCTGGCCGCCATCGCATAGATGCTGCTGTTGGCGGTCGGCTTGAACAGGGCGGAGAGCTTGCCGTTGACGAGCGTGTCGCCGACCGTGAAGTGGGTCGGCACGAGCACATTGTTGGTCAGCGCGACGACCGAGTAATCGCCATTGAAATGGTCGAGGCGCAGGCCGCCATTGAAGATCCAGCGCTCGCCGAACTTGACGGTGTCGAAGGCGTACAGGCTCTGGGTATCGATCACGCCTTCGTTGTAGGCGCCGGTGCGGCGCTGGGGCCAGGCCGGTGACCGGGGCCGCCGGGTTCGGGACGGTACAGGTTCGCGGCGCGGCAGGCGTGCCCAGGCCCGTCAGGCCGTAGGCGATCTGGCGTTCGTTGGTCAGCTCCAGGCCCGTCACCAGCGTGTGGCGCAGGCTGCCGGTATCGAATTGCGACGTGAGCGCGCTCTGGTTGGTGAGGATGCGGTTTTCCTGGTCCTTCACGGTGCGGGTGCCGCGCGCCAGGGTCCAGGTCGACGGATCGGCCGGGTTGGGCGTGAGCAGGTTGGCGCTGGAACCCATGAAGGCGGTCAGCAGGTAGTCCTGGCTGGTGCGGCCGTAGCGCGTGATGTTGTGCAGCTTGAAGCCGGGCGCGAAGTCGTGCTCGACGCGCACGGTGGCCATGTCGGCTTTCACCTTGTCGTAGTCGCTGTTCGAACCGTAGAAGTTGTGCGGGTCGACCGGCGCGGCATCGGTGATGAAGGGGCGGGTGCGGTCCGGGCTGGTGTAGCCGGGCAGGCCGACCGTCGGCACGCCGCCGTCGGGGATGTTGTCCTGGTCGACGTGCAGGTAGTCGAGCACCACGCGCGTCGGGCCGTTCAGGCCGAAGCCCAGGCTCGGGGCGACGGCCCAGCGCTTGTCCTTGACCACGTCGCGCGCCGGGCGGCCGGCGTCCTGCGCCATCGCGTTCAGGCGCAGGGCGATGCCGCGTTCGGCATTCAGGACCTTGTTGACGTCGACGGTGGCGCGCTTTTGCGACGCGCTGCCGGCCGTGAGCGAGCCGGAAGCGGCGTCCTCCATCTCCGCTTTTTTCGACACCAGGTTGACCGAGCCGGTCGGTGCGCCGCGGCCGTTGTCGGTGCCGGCCGGGCCTTTGACGACGTCGATCTGTTCCAGGTTGAAGACGTCGCGCGAGACCGAGCCGACGTCGCGCACGCCGTCGACAAAAATGCTGGCCGAGGTATCGAAGCCGCGCATGAAGATCGCGTCGCCGGTATTCGTGTTGCCGTTCTCGCCGAGGAAGAAGGCGCCGACGCCGGGCGTGTTGCGCAGCGCTTCGGTGAGCGTCAGGGCGCCTTGCTGCTCGATCAGTTCCTTCTTGATGACCTGCACCGACTGGGCCGTGTCGACCAGCTTTTCCGTGTACTTGGGCGAGGACGCGCGCTCGGCCTTGAAATCGTTTTCCTGGCGGCCGGTGACTTGGACTGTCGAGACGGGGGCGCTGGCGGCGTCGTCGAAGGCGGGCGGGCGTGGCTTCGGCGGCGCCGGCTGCGATCGGCAGCAGCATGGTCGCCAGCGCGGCGCTCACGTGTTGGTTGAAACGGCTGGGGGCGTGCTTGCGGCTTTTGATCGGTTGCATGGTCTTCCTGTTTTCTCTTGTTGGACTGACCAGCATTCTAGTGAGCGTTCAACGATATGTAAACGAGAATCGTTATCATTCGCGTTCTCAATGTGGGCGTGCCGGCAAGCAAGGAATTGACGAAATTATTCTTGTTAGAGAAAAATGTTATATAATGAGTGAAATGATAATGTGTATGAAGCGCCATGGCGCGCACCATGCATCGTGCAGTCGCTTTGAAGACAAGGTATGCCATGCTGGTCTTGATCGCACTTGCCGCTTATCTCAGCTTATGGCCCGTACCCATTGAGGCGCAATCCTGGCATCCCGCTCCGGCGCCCGCTTATACAGGCCCATTCGCGGTGAACACCAGAACTGGCGGGGCCGCACCGTATCGAGTTACGAGGCGAGCGTGGCCCCGAACATGTCCTTGTCGGCCCTGACGACAACCTGTATGTCGGCGTCGCGAGCGGGCGCATTTTATGTGTGTCCGAAGATGGCGCTCGTGCAGCGGGTACTTCGCAGACACAGGGGGACGTCCGCTGGGGTTGGCGTTCGATCGCGCGGGCAATCTGATCGTGGCTGACGCGCTCAGGGGATTGCTGTCGATCGCTCCTGACGGCAAGCAGACCGTTCTTGTTGCGGTCGGCGACGACGCGCCGCTCTCGTTTCCCCAACGCCGTCGTGGTGGCCAGGGACGGCATGGTGTATGTGACCGATTCGTCGCGGCGGTTCGCTGCGGCGCGGTGGGGCAGCACCCAGGAAGCGGCCCTGCTCGACATCATGGAGCAATCCGCGACGGGTCGGGTGCATTGCATTCGATCCGGCTGCGGCGCGATGTTCGCGTCGTTGCAAGCGGCTTGAGCCTTGCGAACGGCATCGCCCTGAGCGACGATGAACAAAGCCTGCTGGTCAGCGAATCGGGCCGTTACCGCGTCTGGAGGATCGATGTGAGCGCGCAGGGCGTAAACCTCAAGCTTGCGAGGGAAAGGAGCGCGCATCCTGCTGGACAATTTGCCCGGCTACCCGGACAACCTGATGCGCGGGCGCGATGGGCGTATCTGGCTTGGCCTGGCCGGGCCACGCAACGCGAGCGATGCAGTGGCCGGCTACCCATTTCTCCGCGAACTCGCGTTGCGTTTGCCGCGCAGGCTGCTGCCTCAGCCGGCATCCTACGGCCATGTCCTGGCATTCAGGGAGGACGGCACGATCGTGGAAGACCTGCAAGACCCATCCGGCCGCGCGCCCGTGATACCGGCTTGACGGAAACGGCCCGACGGCGCTACCTGCAGAGTGTCGACGACGGCGCGATTTCCTGGCTCGCAAACCAGCCGATTCAGTACACGTCGCGCCGATAGCGGCCCTCGGCCGCCAAGGCGTCCAGCGCCTCGGCGCCGAGCGCGGCCGACAGCGCCTCGTGCACGCCGCTTGCCATGCCCTGCAAACTGCCGCACACATAGACCGCCGCCCCACGCGCGATCCACGCGCGCAGTTCGTCGGCGCGTTCGGCCAGCAGGTGCTGCACATAGCGCGGCCCGTCGCCATCGCGCGAAAACGCGAGGTCGAGGCGCGCCAGCCGGCCGCCATCGACCCAGCCTTCCAGCTCCTCGCGCAGCAGGAAATCGTGGCGTGCATTGCGTTCGCCGAACACCAGCCAGTTGTCGACGACCGCCGGCGTCGATGCGCGCCTTGCAGCAGCGCGCGCAGGCCGGCGAGACCGGTGCCGTTGCCGATCAAGATCATCGGCCGCGCGGCGTTCTCGCCCAGCCGGAAGCGCGCATGCGCCCGCACGCGCAGGGCGATCGTGGCGTCCATGCCGGCATCGAGACAGAGCCAGCCCGATGCCGCGCCGGCCGTGCCGTCGGCATGCTGCTGCAGGCGCACCAGCAGGTCGATGCGGCCTTCGCCCGGCGTCGAGGCAATCGAGTATTCGCGCGGCTGCGCCGGATCGCCCGGGGCGCTCACCTGCACCAGGTCGCCCGCTTCCCAGTCGGGCAGCACGCCGTCGCGTGGCGCCAGCGCGATGCGGTACAAAGGCGCGCCGGCGCTGCCTGGATTCAAACAGCGTGCGTTCGACGATGCGCCACTCGCCGTAGCTCGGGCGCTTCCCAGTCGGGCGCATCGCTGGTGCCGGCCAGGTGGCTCAGCTGGTGCTGCCAGCTTGCGATGGCGTCAGGCGAACCGCGGTCGACGTCGATGCGATCGAACAGCGCCGTGGCGCCGCGTGACGCCAGCCAGCCGTCGAGCGCGCGCCCGAAGCCGCAGTAATTCACGTAGCTGCTGTCGCCCAGGGCCAGCACGGCGTAATGCAGTTGCGAGAGGTCGGGGGCGCCCGCCATCGTCACGCCGGCAAAGCGCGCGGCGGTGTCGGGCGAGTCGCCTTCGCCATAGGTGCTGGCGATGAAGAGGGCGCGCGTTGCGCCGCGCCAGCGTGTCGGCATCGAGCTGCGAGATGCACACGGCGCGCGCCGACAGGCCGCCGGTGGTCAGCGTGGCCGCCGTCTGCTGCGCCAGGTAGTCGGCATTGCCGGTCTGGCTGGCGTAGACCACGAGCCAGTCCGCAGGGCCGCTCGCCGTTGGCGCGGGCTTGCGCAGCATGGCCGCGCACAGGCCGCCCCAGGCGGCAAGCAGCGTGATGGCGCTGGCCCAGCGCGCGGGATCGATGGTGAGCATCATTGCAGCATGGCCTGCCAGGCGCGGCGTTGTGCGTTCGTCGAGGCCGCCCGCGCGGCGCAGCAGCAGGCGCGCGGCGAGGCCGCGTTCTTCGGCAAAGCGCGAGGCCGGCCTCGCCGCCCAGCACGGTGATGGCGGTCGACAGCGCATCGGCCGCCATGCAGCGCGCATGCAGCACCGTGCACGAGGCGACATCGTTCGCGATCGGATAACCGGTGCGCGGATCGAGCGTGTGCGAGGCGCGCAATGCGCCATGTTCGAAATAGCGGCGGTAGTCGCCGGAGGTGGCCACCGCCAGGCCGTGCAGGGCGGCGACCGTCGGTCGCGCCATCCTCGCCGGGCACGCCTTCGAGCGTGACCCACCAGGGCTGACCGTCCGGCTTCATGCCGGCGCCGCGCAGTTCGCCGCCGATCTCGACCAGGTAGTGGCGCACGCCGTGCTGCTCCAGGCACCAGGCGAGGCGGTCGACCGCATAGCCCTTGGCGATCGAGGAAAAGTCGAGCAGGGCGCCGCCCGGTTGCAGCAGGCGCGCACCGGCACGGTCGAACACCGGCTGCAGCGCGCGCCCGCTCGGCCAGCACGGCTTGCACACGCGCCGGACGCCGGCGCATAGAAGTCCGCCTGGTTGTAGCGCCGCTCGGCGCCGAAGCCCCACAGGTTCACCAGCGCGCCGGCAAACGGATCGTAGGCGCCGCCACTCGCTTCGGCCACGTCGAGCGCGTAGTCGAGCACCTCCGCAAAGCGCGGCGGCAGCGCATGCCAGGTTCCGGCGGGCGCGCGGTTGTAGCGCCCCAGCGTCGAATCCGGCTCCCAGTGGCTCATCTCGGCGACGATGCCGTCGAGTTCCGC
The DNA here is from genome assembly GCA_963729765.1 of uncultured beta proteobacterium. Classification (GTDB taxonomy): domain Bacteria; phylum Pseudomonadota; class Gammaproteobacteria; order Burkholderiales; family Burkholderiaceae_D; genus Telluria. The sequence continues at coordinate 202,430 of CAVSPL010000012.1, forward strand.
CTGCATCTGCTGCCCGAGATTGCTGCGCACGCCCGGGCGGCAGCATCAGTTGCGCCGACCAGCTCGTGCCCATGGTCGAGCCGGAGGCGTCGTGCAGCACGCTGCCGCCGGGTACGACGGCGGGATCGATGGACAGGGGAACGAGAACGTGGCGCAACGCTGTGCTTACTCCGGCAATGCCTCGAGCGTGGCCGTATAGGCGTAGCGGCGCGATTCGGCAGGACCGTTGTCCGGACCAGGACCCTTGCCTGGATTGGGCGGATAGGCCGCGTTCATCCAGTACATGTTCGCCGCCGGCAGCTTGAAGCTGGCTTCGCCCTTGGCGTCGGTGGTGAGGCGGATTTCGCCGGCCACGCCGCGATAGCGCACGCCGCCCGGCACCAGGCTGAAGGGCAGGTTCGGCAGCGGTTTGCCGTCGAGCAGGAAGCGCACGCGCATCGTTTCGTTGGCGCGCAGGTCGTTCGGATGGGTCAGCGGCACCATCTCGAGGCCGGCATTCGTCGGCTTGAGGGCGCCGTCGCTGGTCTTGTGGGCGGTGACGAAGGTCTCGATGCGCTGCTGGGTGATGGTCTTGCGCACCTCTTCGGCGCCGGCCGGCACCTGCTTGGCGAAATCGGCCTCGCTGCCGCGGAAGCGTTTGACTTCGCCGCCCGCCTTGTAGCTGCCCATGACGCTGTTGCTCACCAGCGCGATGCGGTAGGTGCCGTCTTTCGGCAGCTGCAGGTCGACCGAGGAGCGCATCTTGCCCATCACGGCGGCCGGGGCGGCCGAGGTGCTGCCGTCCGGGCCGGTGACGGTCAGGCCGTCCATGCGCAGCGGCATGTGGTCGATATCGAACAGGCCTTCGGAGATGGCGCCGTCGATCGTGACCCAGGCGTCCTTGTTCTCGACGATGGTCGAGGTCGGGAGCATCCATGGGCGGTGGGCGCTGGCGGCGCCGGCAGTGGCAGCCAGGATCAGTGCGAGGACGCCGTGCTTGATGAAGGAGTTGTGCATGATGGATCCTCTTTATTGGATGTTGAGGGAGACGGCGCCGAGTTCTTCCTTGCCGCTGGCCGTGGCCGCGACCTTGCCTTTTGCAGGCAAGGTGAACGGCACGCGCACCAGTTCGCGTCCGCCCGCTTCACGCGCCGCTTCCACCACCAGCTTGTAGTCGCCGGCCGGCAGCTTGTCGATGCCGGTGCGGGCCGGGCCGAAGGAGAGGGTGTGGACGCCGGCGGCGCGGGTGGCGCCGGAGACGCCGTCGATCGGCAGTTGCGCTTCGCGGCCGGCCTTGCGCCACCAGGTGCGCATGTCCTTGACCCACTTCTCGCCGCCGTTGTCCTTCTTCTTGACGTCGTACAGCACGGCCAGGGTCGAGGCGACGGCGCCGTCGGCCTTTTCGATCCACATGGCGACATAGGGCTTGTGGTACTCGGCCACGTTCAGCTGCGGCAGTTCGAACTTGACCGACAGGTCGGCGGCCGACGGCGCCGGTCGACAGCAGCGGCAGGGTCAGGGCGAGCGCGGGAGACAGTTTCATGCAATGCCTTCTATATAGTGTGTTGCCAATTAATGAACGAACAGCAGCGCGATGACGGCCGGCAGCACGATGCCGAAGCCGATCACGGGCCAGGTCGACGGCCGGTTGGCCGCATGGATTTTCATGATGAGGAAACCGGTGATGCAAAAAACGAGGCAGGCGAGCGCGAAGATGTCGATGAACCAGCTCCAGGCCGGACCCGGTATTGCGGCCCTTGTGCATGTCGTTGAGCCAGGAAATCGCGCCGCGCGAGGTGAGTTCGTATTCGGCCTTGCCGTCCAGGCTGATGCGCAGCCAGGCGTCGCCGCCGGGACGGGGCAGGGCGATGTAGGCATCTTCCTCGCTCCATTCGGCGCTGCGCCCGCGCAGGTCGACCGGGAAGGCGCCGTTCGCCCAGTCCGCCAAGGCCGGCGGCACGGCGCGCTTCGCCATCGACGTGTTGTTCGGCGTAGGCGCGCAGCGCGGGCAGCAGGGCTGGCGGCACTTGCGCTTTCAAACGCGTGACGGACGGCTTGGCTTCGATCTGCGCCGCATGGTTCAGGGTGAAGCCGGTGATGCTAAAAAGCAACATCGCAGTCAGGCAGATGGCCGAACTGATCCAGTGCCACTGGTGCAGCGTCTTCAGCCAGAGCGAACGCCGCACGCCGGGCAGGCCCGCAGGGGCGGCTTCGGCGGATGAGGCGACGGGACCCGAGGGGTTCTGGACAGACATGCAAGCTTCCTGTTGAGTACACAATGCAAATGATAACGATTATCATTTAGACGGTCAACAAAATTCAGCCCGCGTCTCTATGCGCCCGGTATGTTGCGTTACAATACTCCCCGCTATTGCGGAGAATCAGAGTGGTGCTCTTCGAATATCATGGGGTTTTAAGAATCCGACGTAACAGGTTTTTAGGACCACATCTGTCCTTCCCCACAACTTGATGTGCGATCCGCTAACCGGTCAGGCCGTGTCGCGGAAGGTTAGATTAACCCGCCATACTCGCGAAGCGCGAAGAAAAGGTGAGCAAGAATGATGCAAGAACAATCTGCGAACTCGTACCTGTTCGGCGGTAATGCGCCCTACGTGGAAGAGTTATACGAAGCCTACCTGAACAATCCAGGTTCGGTGCCCGACAACTGGCGTGCCTATTTCGACAGCATGCAGAACGTGCCCGCCGTCGACGGCAGCGCGCGTCCCGACGTGGTCCACTCGTCGGTCATCGCCTCCTTCGCCGAACGCGCGAAGCAGGGTCCGATCCGCACCGTCAGCGCCGCCACCGAAGCCGATCCGGAAATGGCGCGCAAGCGCGTCGCCGTGACCCAGCTGGTCGCCGCCTACCGCTACCTCGGCTCGCGCTGGGCCAACCTGGACCCGCTGCAGCGCCAGGAGCGCCCACCGATCCCTGAACTCGATCCGTCGTTCTACGGCTTCACCGACGCCGACCTCGACACCAAGTTCAACATCTCGAACACCTATTTCGGCGGCGAGAGCGCATCCCTGCGCGACCTGCTGCAAATGCTGCGCGATACCTACTGCCGCTCCATCGGTGCGGAGTACATGTACGTCAGCGACCCGACCGAAAAGCGCTGGATCCAGGAGCGCCTCGAGTCGATCCGTTCGACCCCGACCTTCTCGGCCGAGAAGAAGCGCCACATCCTCGAGCGCCTGACGGCTGCCGAAGGCCTGGAACGCTACCTCCACACCAAATACGTCGGCGCCAAGCGCTTCTCGCTCGAAGGCGGCGAATCCTTCATCGCCTCGATGGACGAAACCATCCAGCGCGCCGGTGAAAAGGGCGTGCAGGAGATCGTCATCGGCATGGCCCACCGCGGCCGCCTGAACGTGCTGGTCAACACCCTCGGCAAGGCGCCGTCGGAACTGTTCGAAGAATTCGAAGGCAAGCACGCCGACGACCTGCCGTCGGGCGACGTCAAGTACCACCAGGGCTTCTCGAGCGACGTCTCGACCCCCGGCGGCCCGGTCCACCTGTCGCTGGCCTTCAACCCGTCCCACCTCGAGATCGTCAACCCAGTGGTTGAAGGTTCGGTCAAGGCGCGCATGGAACGCCGCGGCGACCGCCAGGGCAAGGAAGTGCTGCCGATCCTGGTGCACGGCGACGCCGCATTCGCCGGCCAGGGCGTGGTCATGGAAACCCTGAACCTGGCGCAGACCCGCGGCTACGGCACGGGCGGCACGATGCACATCGTGATCAACAACCAGATCGGCTTCACCACCTCCGACCCGCGCGACGCCCGTTCGACGCTGTACTGCTCGGACGTCGTGAAAATGATCGAAGCGCCGGTGCTGCACGTGAACGCCGACGATCCGGAAGCCGTCGTGCTGGCCACGCAAATCGCGATGGACTACCGCACCGAGTTCCACAAGGACGTCGTCGTCGACATCATCTGCTACCGCAAACTGGGCCACAACGAGCAGGACACGCCTGCGCTGACCCAGCCGCTGATGTACAAGAAGATCGCCAAGCACCCGGGCACCCGCAAGCTGTACGCGGAAAAGCTGGCCACGCAAGGCACCATTCCCGCCGATGAAGGCGACAAGCTGGTTGCCGCCTTCCGCGACGCGATGGACGCCGGCAAGCACACGGTCGATCCGATCCTGACCGACTTCAAGAACAAGTACGCCGTCGACTGGGCGCCGTTCCTGAACAAGAAGTGGACCGACGCCGCCGATACCGCCGTGCCGCTGACCGAACTGAAACGCCTGGCCGAGCGCATCACCAAGACGCCGGAAAACTTCAAGGCGCACTCGCTGGTCGAGAAAGTGCTGGGCGACCGCGCCACGATGGGCCGCGGCGAGATGAACCTCGACTGGGGCATGGGCGAACACCTGGCCTACGCGTCGCTGCTGTCGTCGGGCTATGCGATCCGCCTGTCGGGCCAGGACGCCGGCCGCGGTACCTTCGTGCACCGCCACGCCGTGCTGCACGACCAGAACCGCGAGCGCTGGGACCAGGGCATCTACCTGCCGCTGGCCAACGTGTCGGACAACCAGGCACAGTTCACGGTCATCGACTCGGTGCTGTCGGAAGAAGCGGTGCTCGGTTTCGAGTACGGCTACTCGACCGCCGAACCGAACACGCTGACGATCTGGGAAGCCCAGTTCGGCGACTTCGTCAACGGCGCGCAAGTCGTGATCGACCAGTTCATCGCTTCGGGCGAAGTGAAGTGGGGCCGCGCTTCGGGCCTGGTCATGATGCTGCCGCACGGTTACGAAGGCCAGGGTCCGGAACACTCGTCGGGCCGCATCGAGCGCTTCCTGCAGCTGTGCGCGGACAACAACATGCAAGTCGTGCAGCCGACCACCGCTGCCCAGATCTTCCACCTGCTGCGCCGCCAGATGGTGCGCCAGTTCCGCAAGCCTTTGGTCATCTTCACGCCGAAGTCGCTGCTGCGTAACAAGGACGCCGGCTCGCCGCTGACCGATCTCGCCAAGGGCGCCTTCCAGACCGTGATCGGCGAGTGCGACGACAAGATCGAAGCCTCGAAGGTCAAGCGCGTGATCGTCTGCTCGGGCAAGGTCTACTTCGACCTGGTCGGCGCACGCAAGACGCGCGGCATCAGCGACGTGGCGATCATCCGCATGGAGCAGATGTACCCGTTCCCGCACAAGTCGTTCAGCGCCGAACTGAAGAAGTTCAGCAACGCGACCGAAGTGGTGTGGGCGCAGGACGAGCCGCAAAACCAGGGTCCGTGGTTCCAGATCCAGCACAACATCTTCGAAAACATGGACGAAGGCCAGCGCCTGGCTTACGCCGGCCGTCCGGCCTCGGCAGCTCCGGCTGTCGGCTACTCGGACAAGCACGTGGCGCAGCAGAAGGAATTGCTCGACACCGCGTTCTCGAAGCTCAAAGGCTTCATCCTGACGAAGTAATCGTCCCACGCCCGACCAGCCCTTGCGCCGGTCGGGCGTTTTTCGTAGATCACAGAATAATTTAACGGAGTTATACATGGCACAAATCGAAGTCAAGGTCCCCCAGCTGTCGGAATCGGTCGCGGAAGCGACGCTGCTGTCGTGGCACAAGAAGGTCGGCGAGCCGGTCGGCCGCGACGAAAACATGATCGACATCGAAACCGACAAGGTGGTCCTTGAGCTGCCCGCGCCAAGCGCCGGCGTGATCGTGCAACTGCTGAAAGCCGACGGCGCCACCGTCGTCGCCGGCGAAGTCATCGCCATCATCGACACCGACGCCTCGGCGCAAGTGAGCCCGCTGGAAGTCAAAGCCGTGCCGTCGGCCGCGCCGAACGCCGCGATCGAAACGCCTGCCGCAGCACCTGCTGCCAACCGGTGGCTCGATGTCCGGCGTGGCGATGCCTGCCGCCGCCAAGATCCTGGCCGACAACAGCATGAGCCCAGCCGGCATCGACGGCTCGGGCCGCGACGGCCGCGTGACCAAGGGCGACGCCCTGGCCGCAGTCGCCAACAAGCCGGCTGCCGCACCAGCCGCAGCGCCTGCGCCAGCCGCCAAGCCAGCGCTGCAGCAAGTCGCCGCACCGGTCGCGAACCTGGGCGACCGCGCCGAAGAGCGCGTGCCGATGAGCCGCCTGCGCGCCCGTATCGCCGAGCGCCTGCTGCAATCGCAGTCGACCAACGCCATCCTGACCACGTTCAACGAAGTGAACATGGCCCCGGTGATGGAACTGCGCGCCAAGTACAAGGACAAGTTCGAGAAAGAACACGGCGTCAAGCTGGGCTTCATGTCCTTCTTCGTCAAGGCCGCCGTCGCCGCGCTGAAGAAGTACCCGATCGTGAACGCGTCGGTCGACGGTAACGACATCGTCTACCACGGCTACTTCGACATCGGTATCGCTGTCGGTTCGCCACGCGGCCTGGTGGTGCCGATCCTGCGCAACGCCGACCAGATGTCGATCGCCGAGATCGAAAAGAAGATCGGCGAATTCGGCCAGAAAGCCAAGGACGGCAAGCTGACCCTGGAAGACCTGTCGGGCGGTACCTTCTCGATCTCGAACGGCGGCACCTTCGGTTCGATGCTGTCGACCCCGATCATCAACCCGCCGCAGTCGGCCATCCTGGGCGTGCACGCGACCAAGGACCGCGCTGTCGTCGAAAACGGCCAGATCGTCATCCGTCCGATGAACTACCTGGCGATGTCGTACGACCACCGCATCATCGACGGCCGCGAAGCCGTGCTGGCCCTGGTCACGATGAAGGATGCGCTGGAAGATCCGGCACGCCTGCTGCTGGACCTGTAATTCATTGAAGCCTGGACACGCGTGCCCGCATGGCGCGCGTGTCCACTGCACCATTGGGAGCACGACCATGATCTCCGATGAAATCCGGCGCTTGCACGAACTGCACCAGGCCGGGGCGCTGACCACCGAAGAATTCGAGCGGGCCAAGGCGAAGGTCCTGGCCGGCGCCAGTCCCAACGAGCGCGTCAACCTGAACAAGGATGGCGGCGCGCGGGGAATGGCTTCGATGCGCGGCCCGGCTTCGGCGACGCGCGACTTCAAGTCGCTGCGCCGCTCGCGCGACCGACCGCTGGCTTGGCGGCGTCTGCGGCGGCCTGGCCGGCGCCTTCGGCCTCGAGACCTGGGTCTGGCGCCTGGTCTTCACCGTGTTCACGATCGTCACCTCCGGCTTCGGGGCGCTGGTCTACCTCCTGATGTGGATTTTTGTTCCAGAAGAATAAATAAGGAATCTATTCATGAGTAACGAGAAACAATTCGACGTCGTCGTCATCGGCGGCGGTCCTGGCGGCTACATCGCGGCGATCCGCGCGGCCCAGCTGGGCTTCAAGGTTGCCTGTATCGACGAGTGGAGCAACGCCGCCGGCAAGCCTGCACCAGGCGGCACCTGCACCAACGTCGGCTGCATCCCGTCGAAAGCACTGCTGCAGTCGTCGGAACACTTCGAGCACGCCGGCCACGCCTTCGCCGAACACGGCATCAACGTGTCGGGCCTGGAGCTGAACCTGCCGCAGATGCTCAAGCGCAAAGACGTCATCGTCAAGCAGAACAACGACGGCATCCTGTTCCTGTTCAAGAAGAACAAGGTCTCCTTCTTCCACGGCCGCGGCTCGTTCGCAGGCAAGGCGGACGGCGGCTACACCATCAACGTGACCGGTCCGACGACCGACACGCTGACCGCCAAGAACGTCGTCGTCGCCACCGGCTCGAACGCACGTCAGCTGCCGGGCGCGGAATTCGACGAGAAGCTGATCCTGTCGAACACCGGCGCACTGGCGATCGACGCCGTCCCGGGCAAACTCGGCGTGATCGGCGCCGGCGTCATCGGCCTGGAAATGGGTTCGCGTCTGGCGCCGTGTCGGCGCCGACGTCACGGTGCTCGAAGGTCTGCCGACCTTCCTGGGCGCGGTCGACGAGCAGATCGCCAAGGAAGCGCATAAACTGTTTACCAAGCAGGGCCTGAAGATCAACCTCGGTTGCAAGATCGGCGCGATCACCAAGGGCGAGAACAACGTCACCGTCGCTTACGCCGACAGCACCGGCGCCGAGCAGACCGCCGTCTTCGACCGCCTGATCATCTCGATCGGCCGCGTGCCGAACACCATCGGCCTCGAATGGCGAAGCCGTCGGCCTGCAGCTCGACGAGCGCGGTTTCGTGGTCGTCGACGACGAGTGCCGCACCAGCCTGCCGGGCGTGTGGGCAGTCGGCGACGTCGTGCGCGGCCCGATGCTGGCGCACAAGGCCGAGGAAGAGGGCGTTGCGGTCGCCGAGCGTATCGCCGGCCAGCACGGCCACGTCAACTTCAACACGATTCCATGGGTGATCTACACCTCGCCGGAAATCGCGTGGGTCGGCAAGACCGAGCAGCAGCTCAAAGCCGAAGGCGTCGCGTACAAAGCCGGCACCTTCCCGTTCATGGCCAACGGCCGTGCGCGCGCACTGGGCGACACCTCGGGCATGGTGAAATTCCTGGCCGATGCCACGACCGACGAAATCCTCGGCGTGCACATCGTCGGTCCGGTCGCTTCGGAACTGATCTCGGAAGCCGTCGTCGCGATGGAATTCAAGGCCTCGTCGGAAGACATCGCCCGCATCTGCCACGCGCACCCGTCGCTGTCGGAAGCCGTGAAGGAAGCGGCGCTGGCGGTCGACAAGCGTTCGCTGAACTTCTAAGCAGCAGTACCCGCTGGCGTGTGGGCGGGCGTGATGCGGCCATGGGCCGGCATCACCCCGCCCACCCTACGTTTAATCCAAGCATCCATGAACGTCCAAGAGTACTACCAGCACGCCCTCACCGAGCGCGGCTTCACTTCCGATCCTGCCCAGCAGGCAGCGGTCGACCGCCTCCAGCAGGCGTACGACGACTGGGTCCAGTACAAGGCCCAGCGGTCGTCCGCTTTCAAACGCCTGATCAACCGTCCCGACGTGCCGCGCGGCGTCTACATGTGGGGCGGGGTAGGGCGCGGCAAGTCCTTCCTGATGGACTCCTTCTATTCGGTGGTCCCGGTGGTGCGCAAGACGCGCCTGCACTTCCACGAATTCATGCGCGCCGTGCACGGCCAGCTCGATGAACTCAAGGGCGTGGCCGATCCGCTCGACGAAGTCGCGAAACGCATCGCCAAGAAATACCGCCTGATCTGCTTCGACGAATTCCACGTCTCGGACATCGCCGACGCGATGATCCTGTACAACCTGCTGACGGCCCTCTTCAACAACGGCGTGTCGTTCGTGATGACCTCGAACTACGAGCCCTCGACGCTGTATCCGGACGGCCTGCACCGCGACCGCATGCTGCCGACGATCGCGCTGTTGAAGGACAAGCTCGACATCCTGAATGTCGACGCCGGCAACGACTACCGCAAGCGCGCCATGGAGCAGGTGCAGGCGTATTACACGCCGATCAACGCCGCATCCGACCACGCGCTGCGCGAAGCCTATGCCAAGGTCGCCGACACCGCCGACGAAAGCCCGATCGTCCACATCGAGAACCGCGAGATCCGCGCGCTGCGCCATGCGGGCGGCGTGATCTGGTTCGATTTCGCGACCCTCTGCGGCGGCCCGCGTTCGCAGAACGACTACCTGGAACTGGCCACGCGTTTCCACACCGTGGTGCTGTCCGGGATTCCGGCCATGTCGGCCGGCCAGTCGTCGGAAGCGCGCCGCTTCACCTGGCTGATCGACGTGTTCTACGACCACAAGGTCAAGCTGATCATGTCGGCGGCGGTCGAGCCGGAAGAACTCTACACGCAGGGCATGCTGGCGAACGAATTCCACCGCACCGTCTCGCGTATCATTGAAATGCAGTCGCGCGAGTACATGCTCGCCGAACGGCGCGGCGCGGCCGACGCCATCGCCTGACAAGAACAAAAGGAAGAAGATGAGAGCACAGTCCATGTTGCGCCATGCCGGCGTCGTTGTCGTTGCCAGCCTGCTGGCCGCCTGCGGCAGCGAGCGCCTGGTGCACGACCCGGCCCCGGTCGTCGCGCCGACCACCTCGGTGGCCCAGGCCGACGCGCGCCTGGCCGCGGTGGTGGCCGAGCGCGCCGCGATCGAAGCGCGCCATGCCGAACGCGAAGTGGTCTGCTACGCCAAATTTTTCGTGACGAACTGCCTGGAAGAAGCCAAGGAACGGCGCCGCCTGGCGCTGGCCACCCAGCGCGCGATCGAGATCGAAGCCGAACACTTCAAGCGCAAGAACAAGGTCGACGAGCGCGACAAGGCGATTGCCGAAGCCGACGCCAAATTCCAGGCCGAGGAAGCGGCGGCAGCCGCCCAGCCGAGCGCGCCGCCCAAGAAGATCAGCCCGGCGCCGCCGCCGCGTCCGTCCACGGTCCCGGGCCGGATCGCCAAGCGCGACGCCCGCGCCGCCCAGGAAGCCGCGGCGGAACCCGCCAACGCCGCCACGCGCGCCGCGAACGCCGCCGCCTTCGAGGAGCGCAAGCGCAAATCCGAAGAGCGCCAGCGCGCAGTCGCCAAGCGCAAGGCCGAAAACGCCGCCAAGCGCGCCGCCGAGCAGGCGGAGAAGGACAAGGCCGCCGCGGCGCAGAAGGCGCCGGCCCCGGCCCGTTGAGGTAGCTCCGGTCGTCGCGAGGACAAGCGCCGACGGCCCTAGGCCATCGGTTTCACCAGCTTGACGATCACCATCGAGCAATTCCCGCCCTTGCCCTGCGAGCGCTCCGCCGCCTTGGCAATCAGCATCTCGGACGCCTGGCGCGGCGTCGAGCGCTGCCAGCGCCGCGCCCAGTTCCGCATCGGTGAAGAAGTGCCACAGGCCATCCGAGCAGAGCAGGAACTGGTCGCCCGGCGCCATCCCCATCTGCCAGCCGACCGTCACGAACGGTTCCTTGCGGCTATTGCCCAGCACGTTGAGCAGCAGTTTCGAGCGGCGGTGGTTGCGCGCCGCCTCGGCCGACAGCTTGTCGAGCCCGACCAGGTGCGCGATATAGGCCTCGTCGTTCGTGCGCAGCACCGGTTCGCCGTTTTCGAAACGGTACAGGCGCGAGTCGCCCACGTGCGCCCAGACCGCTTCGCCGTGCGGCGAGAGCAGCAGGCCGACGAAACTGGCGTGCGCCTCCTCGCCGGTGGTGACGGCATTCATCTTGATGACGAGGTGGGTTTCCTGCCACGATATCGCGCAGCAGCTGGGCCAGGCGTTCGGGATTCGGCGCCGTCGCCCGGCTTGAAGCCGTCGAAGACCTGCTTGGCCGTATGCAGCACCTGCTCGGCGCCGGCCGGGCCGTTCAGGCCGTCGGACAGCAGGGCCAGCACATAGCCGGGCGCGCGCGCCCCGGTCAGCACGGCGGCCCGGTCGTTTTGCCGCGGGCGGTTACCGATGTGTTGCGCGGTTCCCGCTTCGATCTTGAAGAGATTCATAAACTTTGATGCTTTCCGTGGCTCAGGGCCGATCTTAGTTGGCGGCAACGACGCTGTAGATTAAACTATGCACCCAGAAGCCTAGGTGTTGCAAGCCGTAACGCCCATCCTGGCACAGCACTGTTCCGCTGTCCCGCCACCGCCCCACCGTCGTTGTTAAAAAACTCGTTTGGAACCGCCATCATGACCGATGTCCAAGACATCCAGCGCCGTATTGTTGAACTCGACGTCGAACACCGCGACCTGGACGCAGTCATCGCCGTGCTGACCGCGGACGGCCATGCCGACCAGCTCCAGCTGCGCCGCCTGAAAAAGCGTAAACTGCAGCTGAAAGACCATATCACTCTGCTGAAGATGCAACTCGTGCCGGACGTGCCGGCCTGATTGCTTCGCACTCCCGAACCCGGAATCAGCACCCCATTTTGACCGATCACCTCCCTGTGCCCGGCGCCGCCGGCGCCGACCTGCCCGCCGCTGACGTGAAAGTCGATGCGCTGCCCCAAGCGCCGCCCGGCAAGTACGATGCCGAGCTCGACCGCCTGTTCGGGGCCGGCGGCCCGCTCGCGCCCGCCGTCGGCACCTTCAAGCCGCGCACCTCGCAGACCGAAATGGCGAAAGCCATCGCCACCGCGATCGACGGCCAGAAAGTTCTCATGGCCGAGGCCGGCACCGGCACCGGCAAGACCTTCGCCTACCTGGTGCCGGCGCTGCTCTGGGGCGGCAAGACCATCGTCTCGACCGGCACCAAGAACTTGCAGGACCAGCTGTTCCTGCGCGACATCCCGACCATCCGCGCGGCCCTGAAGGCCCCGGTGTCGGTCGCGCTGCTGAAAGGCCGCTCGAACTACGTCTGCCATTTCCACCTCGAGCGCACCCTGCAGAACGGCCGCCTGACCTCGCGCGACGACGTCGGCCACCTGCGCGAAATTTCGCGCTTCATCAAGATGACCAGTTCCGGCGACAAGGCGGAACTGGCCAAGGTGCCGGAAACCGCCTCGGTCTGGAACCTGGTCACGTCCACGCGCGACACCTGCATGGGCGCCGAGTGCCAGTACTACCAGGACTGTTTCGTCATGAAGGCGCGGCGCGAAGCGCAGCAGGCCGACGTGGTCGTGGTCAACCACCACCTGTTCTTCGCCGACGTGGCGCTGAAGGACACCGGCGTGGCCGAGCTGCTGCCGTCGGCCAACACCATCATCTTCGACGAGGCGCACCAGCTGCCCGACACCGCGACCCTGTTCTTCGGCCAGTCGATCTCGACCTCGCAGGTGCTGGAACTGTGCCGCGACGTGCTGGCCGAAGGCCTGGCCCATGCGCGCGGCCCGGACTGGGCCAAGACCGTGACCGTGGTCGAGAAGGCCGCGCGCGACCTGCGCCTGACCTTCCCGGAAGGCGGCACGCGCATGTCGCTGCCGCAGGTGCCGCCGACATCGGCCTTCTTCCCGGCGCTGCAGACCCTGAAGGACGAGCTCGACGGCCTGATCGACGTGCTGGAGGAGCAGGCCCAGCGCGCCGAAACCCTGGAAGCCTGCCGCGTGCGCGCGGTCGAGATCAAGGCCGCCTACGACGCCTGGAAGGCCGATGCCGAAAGGGAAAGTCGTCGAAGGCGACCAGGCGGCCGTGCTCTGGGTCGAGGCCTTCAATTCCTCGCTCCAGCTGCACAAGACGCCGCTGTCGATCGCGCCGATCTTTTCGAACCAGCGCGAAGGCACGCCGCGCACCTGGATCTTCACCTCGGCGACGCTGGCGGTGAAGAACGATTTCAAGCACTTCGCCGACCAGATGGGCCTGACCGGCGAACCGGCCGTGACCTGGCCGAGCCCCTTCGATTATGGCGAGCAGGGCGTGCTGTACGTGCCGACCGGCATGCCGGAACCGAATTCGATGGGCTATACCGACGCCGTGGTCGACGCCGCGCTGCCGGTGATCGAAGCGGCCGGCGGGCGCACCTTCTTCCTGTGCACGACGATTCGCGCCGTGAACCGCGTGGCCGAACGCCTGCGCACCGAATTCGCCGACCGCGGGCTGGAGTTTCCCTTGTTCGTGCAGGGCGAGCGCGGACGCACCGAACTGCTCGACTCGTTCCGGAATGCCGGCAATGCCGTGCTGGTGGGCAGCCAGAGTTTCTGGGAAGGCGTCGACGTGCGCGGCGAGGCGCTCTCGCTCGTCATCATCGACAAGCTGCCGTTCGCGCCGCCGGACGATCCGGTGCTGGCCGCGCGCATCGAGGTGATGGAAAAGCAGGGGATGAACGGCTTCATGCACCATCAGCTGCCGGAAGCGATCATCACCTTAAGCAGGGCGCGGGACGCTTGATCCGCGACGTCGATGACCGGGGCGTGCTGATGATTTGCGATCCGCGCCTGATCAGCAAGCCGTATGGACGGCGGATCTGGCAGAGTCTGCCGCCGTTCAAACGCACGCGCGTGCAAGAGGAAGTGCTGGCGTTCTTCAAACCGGCGTCGGAATAGACCCGTAGGGTGGACGCGCGTCACGAGTCGCGCCCGACCGCTTTGAACGTCGCACTTACGCTTTCAGGCACGATCACGACCTTGCCCGTCACCTTGCGCTCCGCCATGTCATTCAGCGCCTGCGGCGTCTCCGCCAGCGCATACCGCTTCGACACCAGCGGCTTCAATTTACCTTCCGCCATCCACCCCAGCATCTCGCGCATCGCCGCCAGGTTCGCCTGCGGTTCGCGGCGCGCGAAATCGCCCCAGAACACGCCCACCACCGACGCGCTTTTCAGCAGCATCAGATTCCACGGCAGCTTCGGGATATCGCCGGCCGCAAAGCCGATCACCAGATGGCGCCCGCGATACGCGATCGAGCGCAGCGCCGGTTCGCTGTACGGCCCGCCGACCGGATCGTAGATCACGTCCGGACCCTTGCCGCCGGTGGCCGCCTTGATCGCCTCGCGCAGGTCCTCGGTCGTGTAGTTGATCAGCACGTCCGCCCCATGCTCGCGGCAGACCTCCAGCTTTTCCGCGCTGGACGCCGCCGCGATCACGCGCGCGCCCAGCGCCTTGCCGATCTCGATCGCCGCCAGCCCGACGCCGCCGGCCGCGCCCAGCACCAGCATCGTCTCGCCCGGCCTTCAGCTGGCCGCGGTCGACCACCGCATGGTGCGACGTGCCGTAGGTGAGGGTGATCGCCGCGGCGGTCTCGAAATCCATCCCGGGCGGCATCGGCATCAGGGCCGCGGCCGGGCGCCAGCGCCTGCTCGGCAAAGGCGCCGGTCTGGGTGAAACCGATCACGCGGTCGCCGGCCGCGAAGCCGGTCACGCCTTCGCCCAGCGCGCGCACGGTGCCGGCGAACTCGTTCCCCGGCGTGAAGGGAAACGGAGGGCGCACCTGGTACTTGCCCTGCACCGTCAGCACGTCGGGGAAATTCACCCCGGCCGCGCGCACGTCGACCACGACCTGGCCCGCACCCGGCGCCAGGTCGGGCAGGTCCTCCACCGCGAGACTGTCCGGTGGTCCCCATGCCCTGCATACGATTGCTTTCATCTCGTCTCCTCCTGTTGGTGTCGAACGATTATGCCTCAGGTAACGCTCCTGCCGGGGAGAGCCCGCGAGCCGGCCCGTTTGTGCGCCCGCAAAATGATGAGGTAACACGGCGCTAGAGTGATGGATGCGCATGCGGCCGGCGAGCGTATTGACGAGAGGAATGGAAATGGCGATTAAGTACGGCTGTTTCTTTAGCTATGCTCATGGAAAGCACGCGTTGATGCAGCGCTTCAAGACCGCGTTGGCGGAGGCGCTGCACTGCTATCTCGAACCCTATTTCGACACCGAGGACGAACTCTTCGTCGACACCGAGCAGCTCGGCGGCGGAGACGACCTCGACAGAAAAATCGCGCGCGCGATGTGCGAGAGCGTGTGCATGGTCCTGATCTACACGCCGAAGTACGAAGCGCATGCCTACACGCGCCGCGAATACGAGGCGATGCGCCTGCATCGAGGCCGAGCGCGGCAAGTGGTACACGCTGCCCAGCCACCTGATCATTCCCGTCATCATGACCCAGCATCCCGACCGGCTGCCGCCCCAGATCTCGAACTCGACCTTTTACGTCGATTTTTCCCATTTCACGATGGCGACGGCCGACCTGAAATCAAACCCGGATTTTTTACCCGATATCGGCAAGATGGTGAAGCGGATCGCCACTCACTATCAGTACCAGAAAATGTCCATGCCGCCCGGGCATGACTGCAACCAATTCGTGCTCCCCGATGTCCCACCGGAGTGGCGTGCCGTCCCGGATCTCAGTTTCCCGAAAAAATGAGGAGCTCCATGGAAATTAATCGTTTAACGCTGCCGCCCTGCGGCGGTCCCGGCGAAGTCACCACCTTCTACTCCTTCGAAAGCGGGGCCGCGCGCAGCATCGCGCTGGCCGACAGCGCCGTGCTGCTCGCCAGCCGCAAGAACGCAACGACGCCGGTGCTGATGATCGACTGGGATACCGAGGCGCCCGGCCTGCACCACCTGTTCCCCAGCCGCGACGAGCGCTACGAACAGGCGCGTCGCGGAGGCGCGGGCGTCCGGGCCTGCTCGAATACTTCGAAGCCTGCCGCGAGCAGCTCAAGGCCCTGGGCCGCACCGGGGGCGACGACCACGAGGAGCGCGCCCGGCTGGTGCTCGAAGCGATCGACTGGGAAGCCTATGTCGAGCGCGTCGACCAGGGCCGCACGCTGTACCTGATGCGCGCCGGCAGTTTCGACGACAGCTACGGCGAGCGCGCCGACCGCATGGACTGGGACGGCCTGTTCGCGGCCTGCCCGGCCCTGTTCCGGGCGTTCGCCGCCCACCTGACGCGCCACTTCCGCCACGTGCTGATCGACTGCCGCGGCGGGCGCTCGGCGGCGGTGAGCGTCTGCACCACGCTGCTGCCCGACCGCCTGGTCGGCGTGTTCACGCCGAACCCGCGCAGCCTCGAGGGCCTGGCCGGCGTCGTCACGCGCGCCATCGACTACCGCTGCAGCCACGAAGAAGCGCAGCGCCCGCTGCTGGTGTATCCGGTGCCCTGCGGCGTCGACGGCTTCGATGCCGAGCGGCGCCTGCTGTGGCGCCGCGGCGATCCGCACAAGGGCGTCGCCGGCTACCAGCCGCGGCTCGAGCAACTGCTGCGCGACTGCTACGGCATTGCGCAGCTGTCGCTCGACAACTACCTCGACGAAGTCCAGCTGCACGGCGCACTCGCGGCCGGCGCCGTCCAGCACCTGGGCGCGCTGCCGGAACGCGATGCCGACCGCCTGTCGCAGACGCGCGCCATCGAGGCGCTGCTGGGCTGGGCGGCGGCGAGCCGCTTCCCGTGGCAGTCGCGCCTCGAGATCGACCTGGTCGACGCCGTCGAGGCGGCGCGCGCGCGCCTGGCGCTGGCGCAGAAGCGCGCAGGGCAGCGCAGCTGCCGGCTTCGATCCGAACGCGGTGCTGCTGGCGCGCGAGCTGCTGCGCCTGGGCGAGCTGTACCTGCAGGGCGCGCGCCTGCAGGGCGCCTGCGACTGCTTCGCCGAGAGCACCGCCCTGCGCCAGCGCCTGCTGGGCGACGACCATCCCGATACCCGCGCCAGCCGCGCCGCGCTGGCCGCCGTCCTGCGCGACAGCGGACGGCTGCCGGAGGCGCGCCAGCAGTACGAGGCGCTGCTCGAGCACTGCATCTGCGCCGCCGGCGTCCGACCATCCGGAAACCCTGGCCGCGCGCTCGGGCCTGGCCGCCACGCTGGCGCGCCAGGACGAATTCGGCGCGGCGCTGTCCCTGCACGACCTGGTGCTCGACATCTGCGAGCGCCTGTACGGCCCCGACCACATCGCCACGCTCGACGCCGTGGCCGGCCAGGCCCGCACGCTGGCCTTGCAGGGCGAGTATTCGCGCGCGCGCATGCTGTACGAGCGGGTGCTGGAGGGGCGCCAGCGCGTGCTCGGCACCGAGCACGAAGACACGCTGCGCTGCACCCAGCAGCTGGCCGCGCTGCTGCGCGACATGGGCGACCTCGGCAACGCGCGCAAGCTGCAGGAAAGCGTGGTGCGGGTACGCGAGCGCCAGGCCGGGATGGACGCCGCGCTGACCCTGCAGGCGCGCGAGGCGCTGGCCGAGATTTTCGCCGCCCAGGGCGACCTCGGCGCCGTGCGCGACATGCAGCAGTCGCTCGCCATGGCGCGCGAGCGGCGCCTCGGTTCCGAGCATCCCGACACCCTCGGCGTGCTGCTGCGGCTGGCCACGACGCTGAGCCAGCAGGGCGAACTCGAGGAGGCGCGCCGCCTCCAGCAGCATGTGGTCACCCTGCACGAACGCTTGCGCGGCATGGATGACCACGAAACCCTGCGCAGCAAGCAGATGCTGGCCCAGACCCTGTCGAGCCAGGGCAACAGCGCGGCCGCGCGCCGCCTCGAGCAAAGCGTCGAGGAGGGCGGCCACCGCCTGTCGCAGATGCGCGCGATGTCGGCCGGCCCGCATGACGGGCGGGGCGACCGTTCGCCGGGCGACGCTTGCGCGCGGCGACGATTTGCCACGGTGAGCATGCCGTTCCCTTCCTCAGCCGGCGCCATGGGGCAGGGTGGCGGCCGGCCGAGCCCGGCGCCGGTCCCGGCCGTGCCGGGCAGCAGGAGCCGATCGAGCACAAGCTCGGCCAGTTGCACAAACTGCTCGAAGGCGGCCGCGCCCGCGAAGCGCGCCAGCTGGCCGACAGCCTGCGCGAAATCATCCTGCGCCCGACGGTCGCCCAGCCGCTGCGGCGGCGCGGCGTGGCGCTGATCAAGCAGGTGTACCAGGACGACGGCGACAAGGATGCGCTGCTGGCCTTCGCCGAGGACGAGGTCGCGTCGCTCGAAGGCGCACTGATCGAAGCGTCCGGCGGACGCCCGCTGGCGCTGAGGTAAGGGCTTGGCGATTTGGCAACGAAGTTGCCATGCCTGGGCGCGGCGCCATGTCGAATCGACAGCGCCGCGCCGCGAATGAAGCGAGCTCGGCAGGAGAATGGCGTCGCTTCAGGACAACGCCGCCATGCCGGAACAAAGTGCAAGACAGCGGGGCGTAGTGCGGCACGGGGCACGGCTGCCACGCCCTGCGGGATAGAATTTATCTCCCCTGAATGCGCGTTAAAAGCGTTGCTTCAGGTAAAATCTCCGGATGCGAATTCTTATCAGTAACGACGACGGCTATCTCGCCCCTGGTATCAACGCCCTGGCGGAAGCCCTGGCGAGCATCGCCGAAATCATCGTGGTCGCCCCCGACAGCAACCGCTCGGGCGCGTCCAACTCCTTGTCGCTCGACCGTCCGCTGACGGTGAGCCGGGCCGCCAACGGTTTTTATTTCGTCAACGGCACGCCCACCGATTGCGTGCACATCGCCCTGACCGGCATGGGCGACGCGCTGCCCGACCTGGTCGTCTCCGGCATCAATAACGGCCAGAACATGGGCGACGACACCCTGTATTCCGGCACCGTCGCCGCCGCCACCGAGGCCTACCTGTTCGGCATCCCGGCCATCGCGTTTTCCCAGGTCAACCACGGCTGGGAGCACCTCGATGCCGCCGCGAGGGTCGCGCGCGACGTCGTGCAGCGCCGCTTCGACATGCTGCCGTCGCCGTATCTGCTGAACGTGAACATCCCGAACCTGCCCTACGAGGCGCTCGGTCCCTTGACGCCGACCCGCCTCGGGCGCCGTCACCAGGCCGAGCCCGTGATCCGCTCGCAGGATCCGCGCGGGCGCGAAATTTTCTGGATCGGCGCGCCCGGCGCCTGCCGCGACGCCGGCGAAGGCACCGATTTCCACGCCACCTTGCAGGGGCAAGTCTCGATTACCCCGCTCCAGGTGGACCTGACGCACAAAACCCAGCTCGAATTGTTGGCACAGGGACTTGCATGAAAGATCGCCCGGGCAGCACCTTTCCCTTGCCGCTGTCGTCGGTGACCGAGCGGCGCGCGCAAGCCGGCGACGCCGGCGCAGTTCGCGACGCCCCAGACCGCGACCCAGAATGCCGCGCGCGCCAGCGGCGGCGCCCAGCCGCCCGAAAGCGCCGCAGCCGAGTCCGAAACTGCCCGGCTATGCGGCGCCCGCCGCGCAAAGCGTGCCCACCGCACAGCGTTCGGAGCTGATGGCGACCGAAGCGATCCGGCGCGCCATGGTGGCGCGCGTCGCCGGGCAGGGCGTGCGCGACGCCGCTGGTGCTGGCCGCGCTGGAAGCGGTGCCGCGCCACCTGTTCATCGAGCCGGCCCTGTCCAGCCAGGCGTATATCGACGCCTCGCTGCCGATCGGCCACCACCAGACGATTTCCCAGCCGTATATCGTGGCGCGCATGATCGAAGCCATGCGCGACGGTACAACCGATGGGCCGCGTGCTCGAGATCGGCACCGGCTGCGGCTACCAGGCCGCGGTGCTGGCGAGGGTCGCGCAAGACGTGTATTCGATCGAGCGCATCAAGCCGCTTCACGAACTGGCGAAGGCCAATCTGCGCTCCCTGCGCCTGCCCAATCTGCGTTTGCACTACGGAGATGGTATGCTCGGGCTCGCGCAGGTTGCGCCTTTCGACGGTATCATCCTCGCCGCGGCCGGTATGGAAGTGCCGCGCGCCCTGCTGGAACAGCTCGCCATCGGCGCGCGCCTGGTGGCGCCCGTCGGCGGCCAGGTTCAACACCTGCAGCGGATCACCCGCACCGGCAAATCGGAGTGGACCAGCGAAACCCTGGAATCCTGCCATTTCGTGCCGCTGCGCCCAGGCACTGCCTGAGCGCTGTACAAGTAAGAAAAAATATTAGATGAGAATGAATCAAACACCCCGTTTAGCCCTCCTGACCCTCACGCTCGGCCTGGTTGCCGGCTGCAGCACCGCCCCCCGCCAGGCGCCGATCGTCGAACGCACCACCACCGGTTCCTCCAACAAGTCGCGCCCGGCGCCTGTCCGCAGCGAAGAGCCGCGCCAGGATGCCAAGGGCACCTACACCGTGCGCCGCGGCGACACGCTGCTGCGCATCGCTTTCGATCATGGCCAGAGCTACCGCGACCTGGTTACCTGGAACAACCTGTCCGATCCGGACGACATCAAGGTCGGCCAGGTGCTGCGCGTGGCGCCCGAGCGCACGGCGAGCACCGCCGTCGTGACCCAGCCGGTGCCGATGCCGCCGGACAGCCGTCCGGCGGTGCCGCGCAAGACCTTGCCGCGCGCCGACAAGAAAGCCATCACCGACGACACCGCCGAGGCGCCGCGCAGCGAGAAGGCCGGCGAGCGCGCCGAGGTCGTTGCCGCCGCAGCCGCCGCCGGCCGCGCCATCGCCGGCGGCAGCGGCCGCGGCCGGATCGCGCATCGGCAGCACCGTGACCGCGACGGACGACGAAAAGCTGAGCTGGATGTGGCCGTCCGACGGGCGCATCATCGCCACCTTTGACGAAGGCAAGAGCAAGGGCATCGACATCGCAGGCCGCGCGGGACAGCAAGTCATGGCGGCGGGCGCCGGCAAAGTAATGTACGCTGGTAGCGGGATTCGAGGTTATGGTAACCTCGTCATCGTCAAACACAGCAACAGCTTGCTGTCGGCCTACGCCCATAACCGCGCAATCGTCGTCAAGGAAGGCGATAACGTGGCCAAGGGCCAGGTGATCGCCGAGATGGGCGATTCCGACGCCGAGACGGTGAAGCTGCATTTCGAGATTCGCCAGCAGGGCAAGCCAGTCGATCCGTCGAGGTTCTTGCCCAGCCGATAGACGTTCGTAAAGAGGGCCAATGACGCTGCCGCCGCACTCCGGGGAACCCGACGTTTCCGACGAACTGCCTGAAGAGCTGGAAGGCGAAGGCGCGTCGGGCTTCGGTTCCGAGGCGTGCCGCGACGGCGCCGAGGGCGAGGCCCTGCTGCCGGGCGCGGCCGCCGAGGTCGACAGCGTCGACGAGCTCAAGAAAGTGCTCGCGGCCGAGCTCTCCACCGACACCACCCAGCATTACCTGAACCAGATCGGCACCCGGCCGCTGCTGACGGCGCAGCAGGAATCGCATTTCGCGACCCTGGCCAAGGCGGGCGACTTCGATGCGCGCCAGAAGATGATCGAGCACAATCTGCGGCTCGTCGTCTCGATCGCCAAGCACTACATCAACCGCGGCGTGGTCCTGCTCGACCTGATCGAGGAGGGCAACATCGGCCTGATGCGCGCCATCGACAAGTTCGAGCCGGAGCGCGGTTTCCGCTTTTCCACCTACGCCACCTGGTGGATCCGCCAGAGCATCGAGCGCGCCATCATGAACCAGGCGCGCACCGTGCGCCTGCCGGTGCACATGGTGCGCGAACTGAACGGCGTGCTGCGCGCCAAATACCATCTCGAGGCCCAGCACCACGACGGCAAGGACGCCAGCGTGGAAGACATCGCCAGCCTGCTCGGCCGTCCGCCGGAAGAAGTGCAGGACATCCTGGCGCTGTCCGAGCATGCCGCTTCGCTCGACGCGCCGCTCGACAACGATCCCGGCTCGAGCCTGATGGACATGCTGCCGGGCGAATCCGAAGATGGCCCGGATGCGCGCGCCGAGCAGCACGAGATGACGCGAACTGGTGCGCGACTGGCTGACGCGTTTGCCGGAAAAGCAGCGCATCGTGGTGATGCGCCGCTTCGGGCTGGACAACGACGATCCGGCCACGCTGGAAACCCTGGCCGAGGAGATGGGCGTGACGCGCGAGCGGGTGCGCCAGATCCAGCAGGAGGCGCTGGTCAAGCTGAAGCGGGCGATGGCGGCCCGTGGCGTGGTGCGTGATTCCTTGTTATGATGCCGCCGGGTTTGTGAGCTGATCAGGCCTGCTTTCCTGCGTTTCCGCTTTCCTCCGTTCACGCTTCACGCGTGGGCACAGAGTGTCCACCCTACGTTCCTCCGCCATTACTATCCAATGCAAGAAACTTTCATCGAAATCAAATCCCTCGACGCGGATGCGCGTGGCGTCGGCCACCTCGAGAACGAGGACGGCAGCCAGGGCAAGGTCGTCTTCGTCGAGGATGCGCTGCCGGGCGAGCGCGTCAGCTACGAGGTCACGAAGAAGAAAAAGAACTGGGAAGCGGGCCGCATGCTCACGCTGCGCGCGCGCCACGTCGATGCGGGTCGAGCCGCGCTGCGCGCATTTCGGTTATTGCGGCGGCTGCTCGATGCAGCACCTGGAGCCGACCGCCCAGGTCGCGATGAAGCAGCGCACGCTGGAAGACAACCTGTGGCACCTGTCGAAGGTGAAAGCGGAAAACATCATGCGCCCGATGTACGGGCCGACCTGGGGCTACCGCTTCCGCGCGCGCCTCTCGGTGCGCTGGGTGCCCAAGAAGGAAACCGTGCTGGTGGGCTTTCCACGAGCGCGCTTCGGCGCTGGTTGCCGACATCACGCTTCTGCCACATCCTGCCGCCGCACCTGGGCGGCATGCTGGTGCCGCTGCGCGGACTGATCGGCGCGCTGTCGATCTACAGCCAGGTGCCGCAGATCGAGGTGGCGGTGGGAGAAGAGAGCACGGCGCTGGTGATGCGCATCATGGCGCCGCTGAGCAAAAAGGACGAAGCGCTGCTGAAGGCCTTCGCCGACGAGTGGAAGATCCAGTGGTGGCTGCAGCCGAAGGGCCCGGAGACGGTGACTCCGTTCTATCCGCTGGAGAAGGAGCTGTACTACACGCTACCCGAGTTCGGCGTGCGCATGCCCTTCAAGCCGACCGATTTCACCCAGGTGAACCACCAGATCAACCGCGCCCTGGTGCACAAGGCGCTCGGCCTGCTGGAGCGTGCAGCCGAACGACCGCGTGGCCGACCTGTTCTGCGGCCTGGGCAACTTCACGCTGCCGCTGGCGACCCAGGCGCGCGAAGTCGTCGGCATCGAGGGCAGCGAAATCCTGTCCGCGCGCGCCCTCGAGAATGCGAAAGCGAACGGACTGGCGGACAAGACGACCTTCTACACGCGCAACCTGTTCGAAGCGACCGCCGCCGACCTCGTCGCGCTGGGCCGCTTCGACCGCATGCTGATCGACCCGCCGCGCGATGGCGCCATCGCGCTGGCCGAGGCGCTGGCCGAGCTGCGCGAAACCGGCAAGGCCGCGTTCCTGCCCAAGCGCATCGTCTACGTCTCGTGCAGCCCCTCGACCCTGGCGCGCGACGCCGGCGTGCTGGTGCACCGCGCCGGCTACGTGATGAAGAAGGCGGGCGTGGTCAACATGTTCCCGCATACCTCGCACGTCGAGTCGATCGGCGTGTTCGAATTGCCGGAAGTAAGGACGTAAAAAAGCCGACCCGCAGGTCGGCTTTTTCGTTCAGGCCAGCAACGATCAGTCGTCGCCGCCCACGATGCCCAGCAAGCGCAGCAGGCCGGTGAAGACGTTGAACACGTCCAGGTAGATCGCCAGGGTGGCGCTGATGTAGTTGGTTTCGCCGCCATTCACGACGCGCTGCACGTCGTACAGCAGGAAGGCCGAGAACACGGCGATCATCAGCACCGAGATCACGATCGTCAGGACCGGCATCTGCAGGAAGACGTTGGCGACGATGGCCAGCAGGATCACGACCGCGCCGGCCGTCAGCCAGCTGCCCATGCCCGAAAAGTCGCGCTTGGTCGTGGTGGCGATGCTGGCCATCACGGCGAACACGACCGCGGTGCCGCCGAAGGCGGTCATGATCAGCGAGCCGCCGTTCGAGTAGCCGAGCGTGTGGCGCAGCAGCGGGCGTGAGCATCAGGCCCATGAAGAAGGTAAAGCCGAGCAGGACGAACGACGCCGGCAGCCGATTCCTTGGTCTTTTCGATCGCGTACATGAAACCGAAGGCGATCGCCAGGAAGATGGCCATGCCGATGAAGCCGCCCGGCAGCGCCACGTTCATGGTGATGCCGACGAAAGCGCCGAGCACGGTCGGGATCATCGACAGCGCAAGCAGCCAGAAGGTATTGCGCAGGACTTTGTTGCGCGTGACCTGGCCAATGGCCACGTCGTAAGCGGGTTGCTTTTGCAGGATGGGATTCATGTTGCCTCCGGTTGGATAAATGTATTGCCAGTCAAGCATAGCATGACGCTTGCGCCAGCAGCAGCGGTCTTAAGTGATCCATAAGCGCATGCGCGCAAGCGGCGATGCGCATTTGACAAGGCGGTTTTTCGCCGCCACTCTACCACTTTGGGCCTCGCCGCCGCAATATGGGCTAGATGGGGCGAGCTATGGTAAAATCAAAGGTTGATTGAGTTCCCTTATTCTCGATTTAAACCTTTCTTTTTATTGGAGTTTTTACATGGCAATCGAACGCACCCTGTCGATCATCAAACCAGACGCAGTTGCAAAAAACGTCATCGGCCAAATCTACACCCGCTTCGAACAAGCTGGCCTGAAGATCGTTGCAGCCCGCATGACCCAGCTGTCGCGCGAGCAGGCTGAAGGCTTCTACGCTGCCCACAAAGAGCGCGGCTTCTTCAAAGACCTGGTCGACTTCATGGTGTCCGGTCCAGTCATGATCCAGGCCCTGGAAGGCGAGAACGCCGTCCTGAAGCACCGCGACCTGATGGGCGCGACCGATCCGAAGAAAGCAGAAAAAGGCACGATCCGCGCCGATTTCGCCGATTCGATCGACGCCAACGCCGTCCACGGTTCGGACGCTGTCGAAGCTGCAGCAGTTGAAATCGCTTACTTCTTCCCAGAAGTGAAGTAATAGCGTTTCCGCAGTAAGAACCGCTCGCCCGATGCCTCGGGCCTGGCGAGCGGGGTTTGCATCACTTTCAAGTAATACAGGACAACCATGACGACTCTCACCAACCTGCTGGACTTCGATCCCGCGCAACTCGTCGCTTACTGCGCCGACTTGGGTGAGAAGCCGTTCCGCGCCAAGCAGCTGCAGCGCTGGATCCACCAGTTCGGCGCCAGCGATTTCGACGAGCATGACCGATCTCGCCAAGTCGCTGCGCGAAAAGCTGAAAACCCGCGCCGAAGTGCGCTCGCCGGGCATCATCAGCGACAACACCTCCACCGACGGCACCCGCAAGTGGCTGGTCGACGTCGGCGACGGCAATGCGGTCGAAACCGTGTTCATCCCGGAAGAAAACCGCGGCACGCTGTGCATCTCCACGCAGGCCGGCTGCGCCGTGAACTGCCGCTTCTGCTCGACCGGCAAGCAGGGCTTCAACCGCAACCTCACAGTCGCCGAAATCATCGGCCAGCTGTGGATGGCCGAGTTCGAGCTGCGCCGCACCAAGGGCATCGAGCCCGGCCCGAAGGGCGAACGCCAGATCACCAACGTCGTGATGATGGGCATGGGCGAGCCGCTGCTGAACTACGAGCCGACCGCCACCGCCTCAAGCTCATGCTCGACGATAACGCCTACGGCCTGTCGCGCCGCCGCGTGACCCTGTCGACCTCGGGCGTGGTGCCGAACATCGACAAGCTGTCCCAGGACGTGCCGGTGGCGCTGGCGGTCTCGCTGCACGCCTCGAACGATGCGCTGCGCGACATCCTGGTGCCGCTGAACAAGAAATACCCGCTGCGCGAACTGATGGCCGCCTGCAAGCGCTATCTCGAATTCGCGCCGCGCGACTTCATCACCTTCGAGTACTGCATGCTCGACAACTTCAACGACTCCGACGAGCATGCGCGCGAACTGATCGCCCTGGTCAACGACCCGGTGGTCGGCATCAACTGCAAGTTCAACCTGATTCCGTTCAATCCCTTCCCGGAGTCGGGCCTGTTCCGCTCAAAGAATCCGCGCATCAAGGCCTTTGCCCAGATCCTGATGGATGCCGGCATCGTCACCACCGTGCGCAAGACGCGCGGCGACGACATCGATGCCGCCTGCGGCCAGCTGGCCGGCGAAGTGCAGGACCGCACCAAGGTCGTCCAGCGCATGGAAAAGATGGCGGAATACCAGAAGAAATTCGGCGCCGATTTCGGGCGCATCGTGGAGATCCCTTCTTGATGCCAGCCGCGCCAGGCAGGATCGTTGCACACTGCTTCGCGGCTGCCTGCGCGTTGGGCTTGCTGGCGGCCTGCGCCGGCACGGGCAGCGGCTCGGGCAGCGCCGAACTGAAGACCGCGTCCGACCAGACCGCGGTCGAAAAGCGCGCCAACATCCGCCTGCAACTGGCGGTCGGCTACTACCAGCAGGGCAAGTACGACATCGCCCTCGACGAAATCAAGCAGGCGATCGCCGCCGACCCGAGCTATGCCGATGCCTACGGCATGCGCGCGCTGATCTACACGGCGATGGGGCAGGTGCCGCTGGCCGACGACAATTACCGGCACGCGCTGCGCCTGGCGCCGAACAACCCGGAGCTGGCCAACAACTACGGCTCCTTCCTGTGCCAGACGGCGAACCGTCCGGCGCGAGGCAATGCCCCAGTTCGAGGCGGCGCTGAAGAACCCGACCTACCAGACGCCGGTGAGCGCGCTCGTGAACGCGGGCGTGTGCAGCCTGAAGACCGAACAATATCGATGCGGCCGAGCGCTACCTGCTCGACGCACTGCGCTATAACCCCGAACTGCCGGCCGTCTCTAGCGGCCTGGCGCGGGTCTATTTCGAGCGGCGCGACTACAAGCGCGCCGGTTTTTTCATTAACCGCCTGACAGAAGTGTCGAAGCTCGACAACCTGTCCGCCGATGCGCTGTGGCTTGCCATGCGGGTACAGCGCAAACTGGGCGAACGCTCGATGGAGGCCAGCCTGGTGGCGCAGTTGCGGCGGCGCTTCCCCGGTTCGCCCGAATACCTGGCGTACGAGCGCGGGGCTTTCGATGAGTGAGACGACAATGACTTCAGAGCGCAGCAGACCACAGCGCCACTTCGGACAAACACGCACAGCCAGCCTGGCGCGACCCTGGCAGCCCAGCGCGAAGCGATGGGCTGGACCGTGGAGCAGGTGGCCGAGCAGCTCAAGCTGGCCGTCGCGCCAGGTGGTGGCGATCGAAGCGGGCGATTATGCGGCCGCTGCCGAGTCCGGCCGTGACGCGCGGTTTCGTGCGCGCCTACGCCAAGATCCTGCGCCTCGATCCGGCCCCGCTGGTGGCGATGTGCCCGGCTGGACAATCCGCCGGCCGGCGCGACGCCAGGCGGCGCCGTGCGCGGCAACCGTCCGACCTCGTTCTCGCATTCGCGCTATCCGACCCACGGCAAACGCAGCAGCCTGCCGCTGGCCTGGATCGCCGGCGTCGTGGTCGTGGCCGCCGCGGGCTTCGCTGCCTGGCATTTCGGCCTGGTCAAGATGCCCGGCAGCGAGACCGCGGCGACGAACGACGCCGTCGTGAGCGCGCCGGCCGAAACGACGACCGGGCACCGCCACGCCGGCCAACGATCCGGTGCATAACCCGACCGTGCCGCTGATTTCGGTGCCGGCGCCGGCCGATGCCAACGCCAACCCGGCGCCAGCGACGGCGCACGACGCCGGCCGCACCGGCTGCTGCGACTGCCGCCGCGACCACGCGCCGGCACTGCCACGCCGGCGGCAGACGCTGCAGCGCCGTGCCGCTGCGCCTGCTGCCGCCGGCGCCAACACCCTGGTGCTGAACGTGCGCGAAGATTCGTGGATCGAAGTCAAGCCGCAGGGCGGCAAGCGCGCTGATCTCGCGCCTGGTGCGCGCGGGCAGCACCGAAACGGTCGAGGTGCCGGGCACGGCGACCCTGGTGGTCGGCAACCCGGCCGCCGTCACCGCCACGCTGCGCGGCGCCGCCGTCGCACTGCCGCCGGTGCCGGGCAAGACGATTTCGCGCGTGACGATGAAATAAGCTGACCAGCTCGCTGGAACCAACCGGCGTTCGCTGCGAACGATGGACGAGCAACGAATGACTTCTACGAACCTGCCAATTCCTTCGGGCCCGATGGCGCGCCGCGCCAGCCGCCGCGTGCTGGTCCAGCACGGCGAACGCAAGGTCTGGGTCGGCGGCGACGCCCCGATCGTGGTGCAGTCGATGACCAATACCGACACCGCCGACGTGATCGGCACCGCCATCCAGATCAAGGAGCTGGCGCGTGCCGGCTCCGAGATGGTGCGCCTCACCGTCGACAAGCCGGAAGCGGCGGCCGCCGTGCCGGCGATCCGCGAACAGCTCGACCGCATGGAAGTGGACGTGCCGCTGGTCGGCGACTTCCACTACAACGGCCACATCCTGCTGCGCGATTTTCCCGAGTGCGCGCAAGGCGCTGTCGAAATACCGCATCAATCCGGGCAACGTGGGGCAGGGCGCCAAGCGCGACACCCAGTTCGCCCAGATGATCGAAGTGGCGATCCAAGTACGACAAGCCGGTGCGCATCGGCGTCAACTGGGGCAGCCTCGACCAGAACCTGCTGGCGCGCATCATGGACGAGAACGCGGCACGCGCGAACCCGTTCAGCGCGCAGGCCGTGATGTACGAAGCCCTGATCACCTCGGCCATCGAGAACGCCGTGCGCGCCGAAGAAATCGGCCTGGCGCGCGACAAGATCATCCTGTCGTGCAAGGTCTCGGCGGTGCAGGACCTGATCGCGGTCTACCGCGAACTGGCGCGCCGCTGCGACTACCCGCTGCACCTGGGCCTGACCGAAGCCGGCATGGGCAGCAAGGGCATCGTCGCCTCGACCGCGGCGCTTGTCGGTGCTGCTGCAGGAAGGCATCGGCGACACCATCCGCGTTTCGCTGACGCCGGAACCGGGCGGCGACCGCACGCAAAGAAGTCGTGGTCTCGCAGGAAATCCTGCAGACCATGGGCCTGCGCAAGTTCACGCCGATGGTCATCGCCTGCCCGGGTTGCGGCCGCACCACCTCGACCGTGTTCCAGGAACTGGCCGACAACATCCAGACCTTCCTGCGCGATTCGATGCCGGAATGGAAGAAGTCCTATCCGGGCGTGGAGGGCATGAACGTGGCCGTGATGGGCTGCATCGTCAACGGTCCGGGCGAATCGAAGCACGCGAACATCGGCATCAGCCTGCCGGGTACGGGCGAATCGCCGGCCGCGCCGGTGTTCGTCGACGGCCAGAAGTTCGCCACGCTGCGCGGCGAGCGGATCGTCGACGAGTTCCAGACCATCGTGCTCGATTACGTGAAAAAGAATTACGGCCACGAAGACCGAGATCATCGTTAACGTAGGGTGGCGCACTCGTGCCCACGCGGTCGTGCCGATGCACGCCGCACGCGTTGATCGAATACCGTACCGCGTGGGCAGCAGTGCCCACCCTACGAACGAGCAAAGAAACAGAAAATGTCCAAACCAGAAAAAATCGTCGCCATCAAAGGCATGAACGACATCCTCCCCGCCGATGCACCGCTGTGGGAGCTGTTCGAGAACACCGCCGAAACGATCCTGAAAAGCTACGGCTACCAGAAGATCGTCACGCCCGATCGTCGAGGAGACGGGCCTGTTCAAGCGCGCCATCGGCGCCGTGACCGACATCGTCGAGAAGGAAATGTATTCCTTCACCGATTCGATGAACGGCGACGAGCTGACCCTGCGTCCGGAAGGCACGGCCAGCGTCGTGCGCGCGGTGCTCGAACATAACCTGGTCTACGACGGTCCGAAGCGCCTCTGGTACAAGGGCCCGATGTTCCGCCACGAGCGTCCGCAGCGCGGCCGCTATCGCCAGTTCTTCCAGTTCGGCGCGGAAGCGGTCGGCTTTGCCGGTCCGGACATCGACGCCGAACTGATCATGCTGTGCCGCCGCCTGTGGGACGACCTGGGCCTGTCGAACGTGCGCCTGGAACTGAACTCGATCGGCAATGCCGAAGAGCGCCTGCGCCACCGCGCCGACCTGATCGCCTATTTCGAGTCGCACGAAGCGATCCTCGACGCCGAAGCCAAGCGCCGCCTGCACAGCAACCCGCTGCGCATCCTCGACACCAAGAACCCTGCCATGCAGGAGATGGTCAACGGCGCGCCGCAGCTGCTGACTTACCTGGGCGAGGAATCGCTGGCGCACTTCAACGGCGTCAAGCGCCTGCTCGACCGCAACAACGTGCAGTACACGGTCAACCCGCGCCTGGTGCGCGGCCTCGACTATTACAACCGCACCGTGTTCGAATGGGTCACCGACGAACTCGGCTCGCAGGGCACGATCTGCGCCGGCGGCCGCTACGATCCGCTGATCGAGCAGTTCGGCGGCAAGGCCACGCCGGGCGTCGGTTTCGCGATGGGCATCGAGCGCATCATCGAGCTGATGAAGGGCCTGGGCGAGCCTGCCGCAGCCGAGCCAGTGCGACGTCTACATGGTGCACCAGGGCGAGGAAGCGCAGGTGCAAGCCTTCATCCTGGCCGAGCGCCTGCGTGATGCCGGCCTCGATGTTGTGCTACATTGCGCAACGCTGGCGGGTGCGGGCAGCTTCAAGAGCCAGATGAAGAAGGCCGACGGCAGCGGCGCGGCGTTTGCCGTGATCATGGGCGAGGACGAAGTGGCGAACGAAGTGGCGGCCATCAAGTCGCTGCGCGGCGAAGCCGGCGAGCAGCAGCAGGCCAGCGTCGCGTTCGACGCCGTGGTCGACCACATCGTCGACGCCATCGTCGGCGGCCACGACCACGACCACGAGCACGTGCATTACCACCCTTGATTCATGCGTTGCACACTGAATCAAACCCATTCATAACTAGATCTACTAGACGAACGACATGGCATACGACCTCGAAGAACAAGAACAGATTGCTACCTTCAAAGCTTTCTGGTCCAAGTACGGCAACCTGATCACCTGGGTGCTGATCCTCGCCCTCGGCTCCTTTGCTGCCTACAACTTCTGGAATGCGCACACGCGCAAGCAGTCGGTCGAGGCCTCGGCCCTGTACGACGAGCTGACCGATGCCGTCACCGCCAAGGACAACGCCAAGAGCCAGCGCATCGCCTCGCGACATCCAGTCGAAGTTCAAGCGCACCGCCTACGCGCCGATGAGCGCGCTGTCGGCCGCCAAGAGCGCGTTCGAAGCGAACGACCTGAAAACCGCCAAGGCCCAGCTGCAGTTTGTGATCGACAACGGCGACGACGAATACAAGTCGGTGGCCCAGCTGCGCCTGGCCGGCGTCCTGCTCGACGAGAAGAATTTCGACGGCGCGCATGCAAGCTGCTGAACGATAAATTCCTGCCGCAGTTCAGCGCCGAAGTGGCCGACCGCAAGGGCGACGTGCTGGTTGCGCAGAACAAGATTGCCGAAGCCCGCGCCGCCTACATCGCCGCGCTGGCCGCGATGGGCCCGAAGCATCCGGGCAGCCAGCTGGTGCGCATCAAGCTCGAAGCGATCGGCGGCACCGCGCCGGCCGCGCCGAAAGCGCGCAGCTTAAGCCAGAGCGCTGGATTGCGAGCCCGCGCGTGCCGCTTTCGGCCGCGCGGGCTTATGTACTTCCAGTGTTATGTCCTTTACAGACTCAGAACAAGGTAAAAGAAAAATGCGTATTACCCGTAAGCTGGTAGGTGTCGGCGTCCTGGCCCTGATGACGGGCTGCTCGACCTTGAGCTCGCTCAATCCGTTCGGATCGAAATCGAAGGGCGCCGAGCCGGCCAAGCTCGTCGAACTGAAGGGCACGATGGCCGTGCGCACCGCCTGGAAACTCGATATCGGCAAGGCACGCGGCTACCAGTTCTCGCCTGCGCTGGCCGGCAATACCCTGGTCGTCGCCAGCGCCGACGGCAGCATCGCGCGCGTCGAAGCGGCCGACGGCCGCCAGCTGTGGCGCGTCAAGGCCGGCAGCGAGCTGACCGCCGGCGTCGGCACCGACGGCAACGTGATCGTCGTCGGCGCCGCCGATGGCGTCGCTGATGGCCTTCGACATGGACGGCAAGGCACTCTGGAAGACCCAGCTGTCGAGCGAGATCCTGTCCGCGCCGGCCGTGGGGCAGGGCATCGTCGTGGCGCGTTCGATCGACAACCGCATCGTCGGCATCGATGCCGGCACCGGCCAGAAGAAATGGACCGTGCAGCGCACCGCGCCGGCACTGACCCTGCGCACCGCGCCCGGCATGGCGGTCTACGACAAGGACGTGATCGTCGCCCAGCCGGCCGGCAAGCTCGGCGCCTTCCTGCTCGCCACCGGCGCCCCGCGCTGGGAAGTCGAAGTCGGCACCGCGCGCGGCGCGACCGAACTCGAACGCGTGACCGACCTCAGCGGCATGCCGAGCATTTTCGAATCCGACGTCTGCGCCGTGGCCTACCAGGGCCGCGTCGCCTGCTACGATGTGGTCAGCGGCTCGCCGCGCTGGACGCGCGACCTGTCCTCGACGGTCGGCGTGGCGGTCGACCAGCGCTTCGTCTTCGCCGCCGACGACAAGGGCACCCTGAACGCCTTCAGCCGCGACGGCGGCGCCAGCGCCTGGAAGAACGAGAAGCTGGCCTTCCGCGGCCTGTCGACGCCCGTCTCCTATGGCCGTGCGGTCGCCGTCGGCGACTATCAAGGCTACGTGCATTTCCTGTCGCGCGAGGACGGTACTTTCCTCGCGCGCGCCGCAACCGATGGCAGCGCCATCAGCGGCACGCCTCTGGTTGCCGGATCGAACCTGATTTTTCAAACACAAAATGGAACTGTGACCGCCATCGCGGTCGAATAGAATAACTACATGAAGCCGGTAATTGCACTCGTTGGTCGCCCGAACGTCGGGAAGTCGACCCTATTCAACCGCCTGACCCGTTCGCGCGACGCGTTGGTGGCCGACATGCCTGGCCTGACGCGCGACCGCCACTACGGCGAAGGGCGCATCGGCGAGCGGCCGTTCCTGGTGATCGACACGGGCGGTTTCGAGCCGGTCGCCAAGGAAGGCATCATGCACGAGATGGCCCTGCAGACGAAGCAGGCCGTCGCCGAAGCCGACGTCGTCATCTTCATCGTCGACGGCCGCCAGGGCCTGACCCCGCACGACAAGACCATCACCGACTTCCTGCGCAAGTCCGGCCGCCAGGTCATGCTGGTGGTGAACAAGTCGGAAGGCATGAAGTACACCTCCGTCACCGCCGAGTTCTACGAACTGGGCATGGGCGACCCGTACGTCATTTCCGCCGCCCACGGCGACGGCGTCACCGACCTCGTCGTCGAGGCGCTGGACCAGGCCTTCGCCACCCGTCCGGACGAAGAGGAAGAACTCGAGCAGCAGGACCGCGGCGTCAAGATCGCCATCGTCGGCCGTCCGAACGTCGGCAAGTCGACCCTGATCAACACCCTGGTCGGCGAGCAGCGCGTGATCGCCTTCGACATGCCGGGCACCACCCGCGATTCGATCGAAGTCCCGTTCGAGCGCGACGGCAAGCAGTACACGCTGATCGACACGGCCGGTATCCGCCGCCGCGGCAAGGTGTTCGAAGCGATCGAGAAGTTCTCGGTCGTGAAAACCCTGCAGTCGGTGACGGAAGCGAACGTGGTCGTGCTGATGCTCGACGCCCAGGAAAACATTTCCGAGCAAGACGCCCACATCGCCGGCTTCATCCTGGAATCGGGCCGCGCGCTGGTCGTGGCCGTCAACAAGTGGGATGGCTTGACCACCGACCAGCGCGACGAGATCAAGAACGACATGGACCGCAAGCTCGACTTCCTGGGCTTCGCCGAGACGCGCTTCATTTCGGCGCTGAAGGGCACCGGCATCAAGCAGCTGATGGCCTCGGTCGACACGGCCTATGCCGCGGCGACGGCCAACCTGTCGACGCCGCGCCTGACGCGCGCGCTGCAGGAAGCGGTCGAGAAGCAGGAGCCGAAGCGCAAGGGCACCTCGCGTCCGAAGATGCGCTACGCCCACCAGGGCGGCCAGAACCCGCCGATCATCGTCATCCACGGCAACGCCCTCGACGGCGTGACCGAGCCGTACAAGCGCTACCTGGAAAAGCATTTCCGCGAGACCTTCAACCTGGTCGGCACCCCGCTGCGGATCGAACTGCGCAGCGGCAAGAACCCGTTCGCCCACGACAAGAATTAAGCGCCTGGCGATGCGCACGTGCTCGGCCGGTTTAATGGTTTCTTAAGCGTAGCAGTACGACAAGGACACCCAAAACAGGTTACAGTAAGCAGCAGGCCATCGTTCGCAAAGCTGAATCTTGCCCCGTGCACTTGAAAAGGAGGCGTCTGCCTCCATTTTTTAAACTACAACAACATTACGGAGCTGTTATGAGCAACAAAGGGCAACTGTTACAAGACCCATTCCTCAATGCCTTGCGCAAAGAGCACGTCCCGGTCTCCATTTACCTCGTCAACGGGATCAAGTTGCAAGGCCATATCGAGTCGTTCGACCAGTACGTCGTCCTGCTCCGCAACACCGTGACCCAGATGGTGTACAAGCATGCCATTTCCACCGTTGTTCCGGCCCGCGCCGTCAATCTCAATCTCGAAACCGAAGCTGAGTAAGGCCGATGGCTGACGCGCCCGGCAATAACAACACGCGCGCCGTCCTCGTCGGCGTCGATTTTGGCGCCGTCGATTTCACGGCCAGCCTCGAAGAGCTGGGCCTGCTGGCCAGCTCTGCCGGTGCCGAGCCGATCGATACGATCACGGCCAAACGCAGCGCCCCCGATCCCGCCTATTTCGTCGGCAGCGGCAAGGCCGACGAAATCGGCGTGGCCGCCAAGGCCCTCGGCGCGGAACTCGTCATCTTCAATCACGCATTGTCCCCGGCGCAGCAGCGTAACCTCGAGCGCCGCCTGGAAATGCGCATCATCGACCGCACCAGCCTGATCCTCGACATCTTCGCCCAGCGTGCCCAGAGCCACGAGGGCAAGCTGCAGGTCGAGCTGGCGCAGCTGCAGCACCTGGCCACGCGCCTGATCCGCGGCTGGACCCACCTGGAACGTCAAAAGGGCGGTATCGGCCTGCGCGGTCCGGGCGAAACCCAGCTCGAGACCGACCGCCGCCTGATCGGCGAGCGCGTGAAGGCCCTGCGCGCGCGCCTGACCAAGCTGCGCAAGCAACACGAAACCCAGCGCCGCGCACGCGGACGCAACAATACCTTCTCGGTCTCGCTGGTCGGCTATACCAACGCCGGCAAATCGACCCTGTTCAACACGCTGACGAAAGCCGGCGTGTACGTGGCGAACCAGCTGTTCGCCACGCTGGACACCACCAGCCGCCGCCTGTACCTGGGCGAGGGCACGGGCAGCGTCGTCATTTCCGACACCGTCGGGTTCGTGCGCGAGCTGCCGCACCAGCTGGTCGCCGCTTTCCGCGCCACGCTGGAAGAAACCATCCACGCCGACGTGCTGCTGCACGTGGTCGACGGTTCCTCGCCGACCCGCATGGAACAGATCGAACAGGTCAACGAGGTCTTGCGCGAAATCGGCGCCGACCATATTCCGCAGATCCTGGTGTGGAACAAGATTGATATGGCCGACCTCCAGCCTGCGGTCGAGCGTGATGAACATGATAAAATCAGCCGCGTTTTTATCAGCGCCAGGAGCGGCGCCGGCCTCGATCTGTTGCGCGAGGCGATTGTCGAAGCAGCCAGCTCGCGCACGAGCGCTCGGAGCCCTAAAAACGAAGAGCAGGACGATGCAGCGCTGGACATCCTTCTGGATGATGCCGGCGAAAGTAATCCAACCTCCACCCATGTCGGGCCACATTGAAGCCTATGCTTGTTTCCTTATTTAAACGTTTCGGCATTAAATTATCGCTGAACGATCCGCGCTGGGGACGAAAAGCCCGAAGACGACCGCAAGGCCCAGGAAGGCCGCCGTCCGGGCGAGGGTCCACCGGACCTCGACCAGATGTGGCGCGACTTCAATGCGCGCCTGAACCGCCTGTTCGGCAGCCGCGGCAACAACGGCGGCGACGCCGGCGGTCCGTACCGCGGCGAAGGCCGCGGCGCGGGCATCACCGCGTCCGTGATCGGCTTCATCGTCCTCCTGATCTGGCTCGCCAGCGGCGCCTTCATCGTGCAGGAAGGGCAGGTCGGCGTGGTCACCACGTTCGGGCGCCTCTCGCACACGACCGGCGCCGGCTTCAACTGGCGCTGGCCGGCCCCGATCCAGTCGCACGAAACCGTCAACGTCTCGCAGGTGCGCACCGCCGAAGTCGGCTACCGCGACAACGTGCGCAACAAGCAGGGCGCCGAAGCGCTGATGCTGACCGACGACGAAAACATCATCGACATCCAGTTCGCGGTCCAGTACACGCTGAAGGACCCGGTCGCCTGGGTCTTCAACAACCGCGACCAGGACGACCACCGTGCGCCAGGTCGCCGAAACCGCCGTGCGCGAAGTGGTCGGCCGCAGCAAGATGGACTTCGTCCTGTACGAGGGCCGCGAAAAGGTCGCCATCGACATCCTGCAGAACATGCAGAAGATCGTCGACCGCTACAAGATGGGCGTGCTGATCACCAACGTCACGATGCAGAACGTGCAGCCGCCGGAGCAGGTGCAAAGCGCTTTCGACGATGCCGTGAAAGCCGGCCAGGACCGCGCCCGTGCCCGCAACGAGGGCGAGGCCTATGCCAACGACGTGATCCCGCGTGCCCGCGGCGCCGCCTTCCGCCTGCTGCAGGATGCCGAAGCCTACCGCTCGATGGTGGTCGAAAACGCGACCGGTAACGCCTCGCGCTTCAACCAGGTCGTCACCGAATATGCGAAGGCGCCGGGCGTGACCCGCGACCGCATGTACATCGACACCATGCAGCAGATCTTCAGCAGCACCAGCAAGGTGATGGTCGACGCCAAGTCGGGCAGCAACCTGCTGTACCTGCCGCTCGACAAGCTGATCGCGCAGGTTGCCGCCAACGACGCCGCCACGGGCGCCGCCCGTTCGGGTCCGGTGCAGGCGCCGGCGGAGCACGCGCGCGACGCCGACCCAGGAAGTGATGCAGACGATTGAACAGGTGCGCCAGCGCGATACCCGCGCCCGCGATTCCTCACGCGACAGGGAGAGCCGTTAATGAACCGCCTCGTAACCATTTTCGTGGCGGGCTTCATTGCCCTGATGCTGCTGTCGTCGACCGTGTTCGTCGTCGACCAGCGCCGCTTCGCCATCGTCTTCGCACTCGGCGAGGTGCGTGAAGTCATCTCCGAGCCGGGCCTGCACTTCAAGCTGCCGCCGCCGTTCCAGAACATCATCTATCTCGACAAGCGCATCCTCACGCTGGACACGCCCGACGCCGACCGCTTCATCACGGCCGAGAAGAAGAACATCCTGGTCGACGCCTTCGTGAAGTGGCGCATCGTCGAACCGCGCCTGTACTACGTCAGCTTCAACGGCGACGAGCGCGCGGCGACCAACCGCATGTCGCAGATCATCAAGGCGGCCCTGAACGACGAGATCACCAAGCGCACCGTGCGCGAAGTGATTTCGGGCGAGCGCGGCGCCGTGATGCAGGCGGTGCAGAACAAGGTCGTCGCCGAAGCCAAGCAGATCGGTATCGGCATCGTCGACGTGCGCCTCAAACGCGTCGACTACATCGAGCAGATCAACGCCTCGGTCTACGACCGCATGCGCGCCGAGCGGGTGCGCGTGGCGAACGAACTGCGTTCGACCGGTTCGGCCGAAAGCGAAAAGATCCGCGCCGACGCCGACCGCCAGCGCACCGTGATCCTGGCCGAAGCCTTCCGCGAAGCCGAGAAGATCAAGGGCGAGGGCGATGCCAAGGCGTCGGCGATCTATGCCGAGTCGTTCGGCAAGAACCCGGAGTTCTACAAGTTCTACCGTTCGCTCGAGGCCTACCGCGCCAGCTTCAAGGCGCATGGCGACGTGATGGTGATCGATTCGAATTCGGAGTTCTTCAAGTATTTCAGGAGTCCGGGCAGCAGCAAGTAATACCAAAACCCGCCTGCCGGCGGTTGACGATCGGGGGAGCAGGGCCATCGGCCTGTCCCCGTTTCGTTTGCGGCATGCGTTGCAGGCGCTGCCGCAGATCGTGGCAGATGTCAACCGTGGCGCCACCCGCACGCTGCCGCGTCCATTTTCGGGTAAAATTGCCGATTCGGCGCTGACTTCGTCCTGCACAAGCGCGCCATGTTGCATCATTCCTAACAATTCCCATAGCTGTTGCCCATGCCGAACTGGCTTTTGCCTGAGAATATCGCCGACGTATTGCCGTCGGAAGCGCGCAAGATCGAAGACTTGCGGCGCCAGATGCTCGACACCTTCCGCCTGTACGGCTACGAGCTGGTCATGCCGCCGCTGCTCGAATACGTCGAGTCGCTGCTGGCCGGCGCCGGCGCAGGATACCGACCTGCGCACCTTCAAGCTGGTCGACCAGCTCTCCGGCCGCCTGCTCGGCCTGCGCGCCGACATGACGACGCAAGTCGCGCGCATCGACGCCCACCTGCTGAACCGCGAATCGGTCACCCGCCTGTGCTACGCCGGCAGCGTGCTGCATACCCGTCCGTCGGGCCTGCACGCCACCCGCGAGCCGATCCAGATCGGCGCCGAGATCTACGGCCACGCCGGCCTCGAAGCCGATGCCGAGATCCAGGAACTGGCGCTGGCCTCGGTCGCGCTGGCCGGCTTCAGCGAAGTGCGCCTCGACATGGCCCACGTCGGCGTCGTGCGCGCACTGCTGGAGCAGGACGCCGCCGCCAAGAAAGGACGAAGCCCAGATCACCGCGCTGCTGCGCTCGAAAGATACGCCGGGCCTCGACGAGATCACGCGCGGCTACGACAGCGTCACGCGCGCCGCCTTGCTGGCGCTGCCGAACCTGTACGGCGACGTCGACGTGCTGGAAGCGCGCGAAAGACGTCTTGCCGGCGCTGCCGGGCATCACGCGCGCGCTGTCCGAACTGGCCGCGCTGGCCGCCGGCGCCATCGGCCGCGCCGAAGTGGCGATCGACCTGGCCGACCTGCGCGGCTACCAATACGAAAGCGGCGCCATGTTCGCGCTGTACGTGCCGGGCCTGCCGAATGCGGTGGCCAGGGGCGGGCGCTACGACCACGTCGGCGAAGCCTTCGGACGTGCGCGTCCGGCCACCGGCTTCTCGCTCGACCTGCGCGAACTGGCCCGGCTGTTGCCGACGGCCGAGCGCAAGCACTCGATTCGCGCCCCGTGGGGCAACGCGCCGGAGCTGCGCGAAAAAATCGCTGACCTGCGCAAGGCAGGCGAAGTCGTGATCCAGTCCATGCCGGGTCACGACAATGTTCAGGACGAGTTCGAGTGCGACCGCGTGCTCGTCCTCGAAGATGCAAATTGGATTCTCAAAAACTTAGGTTAAGTGATGTCAAATACTAACGTGGCAAAGAACGTCGTTGTCATCGGCACCCAGTGGGGCGATGAAGGCAAAGGTAAGATCGTCGACTGGTTGACCGATCATGCAGCGGGCGTCGTCCGTTTCCAGGGCGGCCATAACGCCGGCCATACGCTGGTCATCAAGGGCCAGAAAACCGCACTGCAACTGATCCCGTCGGGCATCATGCGCGAAGGCGTGGCCTGCTACATCGGCAACGGCGTCGTCGTCTCGGTGCCGGACGTGATGCGCGAAATCGACAAGCTGGCAGCCGCCGGCGTCGAAGTCGTGTCGCGCCTGAAGATCTCGGAAGCCTGCCCGGTCATCCTGCCTTACCACGTCGCCATCGACCAGGCCCGTGAAGCCAAGCGCGGCGTCAACAAGATCGGCACCACCGGCAAGGGCATCGGCCCGGCCTACGAGGACAAGGTCGCCCGCCGCGCCATCCGCATCGCCGACATGCTCAACGAAGAGCGTTTCGCCGAGAAGCTGAAAGAAAACCTCGAGTACCACAACTTCGTGCTGGTGAACTACCTGGGCGGCGAAGCGATCGACTTCCAGAAGACCTTCGACGACGCGATGGCCCTGGTGCCGCGCCTGCGCCCGATGGTCGGCGACGTCTCGTCCGCGCTGTACGCCGC
This sequence comes from uncultured beta proteobacterium, assembly GCA_963729765.1. Classification (GTDB taxonomy): domain Bacteria; phylum Pseudomonadota; class Gammaproteobacteria; order Burkholderiales; family Burkholderiaceae_D; genus Telluria. The sequence goes on from CAVSPL010000012.1 coordinate 242,436, forward strand.
GCACAAGGCCGGCGGCAGCCTGCTGTTCGAAGGCGCGCAGGGCTCGCTGCTCGACGTCGACCACGGCACCTATCCGTTCGTCACCTCGTCGAACTGCGTGGCGGGTAACGCCGCGGCCGGCGCCGGCGTCGGTCCTGGCATGCTGCACTACATCATGGGCATCACCAAGGCCTACACGACGCGCGTCGGTTCGGGCCCGTTCCCGGCCGAACTGCCGACCGATGCAGGCGTCGGCGAGCACCTGTCGCGCGTGGGCCACGAGTTCGGCACCGTCACCGGCCGCGCCCGCCGCTGCGGCTGGTTCGACGCCGCGCTGCTGCGCCGCTCGGTGCAGATCAACGGCGTGTCGGGCATGTGCCTGACCAAGCTCGACGTGCTGGACGGCATCGAGACCCTGAAGCTGTGCACCGGCTACAAGATCGACGGCCGCGCTGTCGACATCTTCCCGGTCGGCGCCGAAGAAGCCGCCCTGCTGCGAGCCGGTCTACGAAGAGATGCCGGGCTGGACCGAAACGCACCGTCGGCGCCAAGTCGATGGAAGAGCTGCCGGCCAACGCCCGCGCCTACATCAAGCGCATCGAAGAACTGGTCGGCATCCCGATCGACATGGTCTCGACCGGTCCTGACCGCGAAGAGACGATCGTCCTGCGCCACCCGTTCAAAGACTAATAAAATAACAGGAATGACTGAAATGAACACCCCTGCATCGACCGAAAAAGACCTCTGGGTATCCTGGGACGAGTACAACCGCCTGGTCGAGCGCCTGGCCCTGCAAGTCTATGAATCGAACTGGAAGTTCGACATGGTGCTGTGCCTGGCGCGCGGCGGCGTGCGTCCGGGCGACGTCATCTCGCGCATCTTCGACGTGCCGCTGGCGATCCTGTCGACCAGCTCCTACCGCGAAGAAGCCGGCACCAAGCAGGGCAACCTCGACATCGCCAAGTACATGACGATGACCAAGGGCCCGCTGGCCGGCCGCATCCTGCTGGTCGACGACCTGGCCGATTCGGGCGTGACGCTGCAGCGCGTGCGCGAGCACCTGACCGAGAACTACGCCGACGTCACCGAAGTGCGTTCGGCCGTCATCTGGGTCAAGGGCACGTCGGCCTTCAAGCCGGACTACCACCTGGAAGACCTGCCGCACAACCCGTGGATCCACCAGCCGTTCGAGGATTACGACGGCCTGCGTCCGCATCAGTTGTCGGCGTGGATGAAGAAGTTCGAGAAGTAATTCGCTTTGCGGCCCAGCGCCGTCAAGACAGGAAGGCCAGGGCGTTGCGGTGCTCTGGCCTTTTTTCTTTTCCGGCGGCATCGTGCAACCACGGCCGTACGAATCGGTTAAGATTGCCGGAATGCCGGACACCCATAACAAAAACAACCATGACCCAAAGCTTCTTCCAGACCTTCATCCTGCTCATCCTCGTCACTGACCCCTTCGGCAACGTCCCCCTGTTCGCCACCGCCCTGAAGGACACGCCGATCCACCGCCGCCCGCGCATCGTCGTGCGCGAGTGCGCGATCGCCTTCCTGCTGCTGTTGGTGTTCATGTTCTTCGGCCAGCACTTCCTCGCGGCCTTGCACCTGAGCCCGGTCGTCGCTGCGCATCGGCGGCGCCGTGATCCTGTTGATCATCGCGATCCGCATGATCTTCCCGCATCCGGATGGCGTGCTGGGCAAAAGCGAGCATGGCGAACCCTTCATCGTGCCGCTGGCGATTCCCGCGCTGGCCGGGCCGTCGGCGCTGGCGACCGTGCTGCTGTTCAGCTCGAACACGCTGTCGGAAACGATGGTGCACGTGGCGGCGCTGGCGGCGGTCGGCGTCGTCTGGCTGCGGTGTTCCTGAGCGCCGAGCGGCTGCAGCAAAAACTGGGGCCGCAAGTGATGACCGCTTTCGAGCGCCTGATGGGCCTGATCCTGACGGCGATGTCGGTCGAGATGCTGCTGGGCGGCATCCGTGAATTCGTGAAGACACTTTGATATGAACGACGCCCCCGCCCGGACCGACCCTTCCGCTTCCCCGATGTTCCTCAGCGGCGGCGGCGAAGTCGGCGCGCTGATGCGTGCCCACGACTGGTCGCGTTCGCCACTGGGCGATCCGTCCGGCTGGCCGCAGGCGCTGCGCACGGTGGTGTCGCTGATGCTGGGCTCGAAGTTCCCGATGTTCTGCGCCTGGGGCGAGGACCTGGTCTTCCTGTACAACGATGCCGTATGTGCCGATTCTGGGCGACAAGCATCCGGCATCGCTCGGCACGCCTTTCCATGCGATGTGGTCCGAGATCTGGGACGACATCTATCCACTTGATCGAACGCGCGCTGGGCGGCGAGGCGACCTACATGGAAAAGCTGCCGCTGCTGATGCACCGCCATGGCTACGACGAACCGACCTGGTTCACCTTTTCGTATTCGCCGGTGCGCGACGACAGCGGCGAAGTGGCCGGCATGTACTGCGCCTGCGTCGAGGTGACCGAGCAGGTGCTGGCCGAGCGCTACCGCGACGAGGAAAACAAGCGCCTGGTGACCCTGTTCGAGCAGGCGCCGGGCATCATCGCCGTGCTGCGTGGCCCCGAACATGTGTTTGAGATTACAAACAAAAGTTATATGCAGTTGATCGGGCGCACGCGACCTGATCGGCAAGACAGTGCGCGAAGCCTTGCCCGAAGTCGAAGGGCAGGGCTTCTTCGAGCTGCTCGACCAGGTCTACACCAGCGGCGCGCCATTCGTCGGCCATGCCGTGCCGCTGCGACGTGGCGCGCGAGCCCGGCGCGCCGCTCGAACGGCGTTATCTCGACTTTATCTACCAGCCGATCCGCGACGCGGCCGGCGAGGTGGTCGGGTATTTTCGTGGAAGGCAGCGACGTCACCGTGCGCAAGCAGGTCGAGGACGAGCTGCGCGCAGCCAACCGCCAGAAGGACCAGTTCCTGGCGATGCTGGCGCACGAGCTGCGCAATCCGCTGGCGCCGATCACCACCGCGGCCCAGCTGCTGAAGCTGCGGCCACGCTCGACGCCAAGGGCGTGCGCAACGCCAGCGAGATCATCGCGCGCCAGGCCGAGCACATGACCGATCTCGTGAACGACTTGCTGGACGTCTCGCGCGTCACGCGCGGCCTGGTCACGCTGGAGAAGGAAGAGCTCGACGTCGAATGCGGTGGTGTCGGGTGCGCTGGAGCAGGTGCGCCCGCTGATCGAATCGAAGCGCCATGCGCTGACGATGCGAGCTGTCGGGCGAGCCGGTGCACGTGCTGGGCGACCGCACGCGCCTGGTGCAGGTGCTGTCGAACATCCTGAACAACGCCGCCAAGTACACGCCGCCGGGCGGCCGGATCCTGGTGCGCGTGACGCGCCACGGATGACGCGCGTGCGTGGTGGTCGTCAGCGACAACGGCATCGGCATCGAGCCCGACGTGCTGCCCTATATCTTCGAGCTGTTCACCCAGGCCGAACGCACGCCGGACCGCTCGCAGGGCGGGCTGGGCATCGGCCTGGCGCTGGTAAAAAGCCTGGTCGCGCTGCATGGCGGCACGGTCGACGCGCGCAGCGAGGCGCCGGGGCGCGGCAGCGAATTCGAAATCTGCCTGCCGCGGCTCGACACGGCGCGCACGCTGGCCGGCGACGATGCGAGCGAAGCGGGCGCGGCGCGGGTCGAACCCTTGCGCGTGATGGTGGTGGACGACAACCAGGATGCGGCCCAGATGCTGGCCATGCTGCTGGAAGTGCAGGGCCATGCCGTCTCGGTCGAGTACGACGGGCGCGGCGCCCTGCAGCGCGCGCGGCGCGAGCTGCCGCAGGTGATGCTGCTCGACATCGGCCTGCCCGATACCGACGGCTACGAACTGGCGCGCCAGCTGCGCGCGATCCCCGAACTGCAGGGCGCGACCCTGGTGGCGCTCACCGGTTACGGCCAGAACGAAGACCGCCGCCTGGCCGAGGAAGCCGGCTTCGACCATCACCTGGTCAAGCCGGCCGACCTGGTGCAGGTGGGCGAGATCCTGGCCGCGGCGCCGCGCACGCCGCGCTGAGCGGGCGTGCTTGTGCGAACGGCGCGATTACGCAATACTGCCGCACGGCCGATGTAGCGCCGGCGACATACTCCATAAAGGTAAAACGATGAAACACGTATTCCCGGCCCTCGGCCTGGCCCTGTCCCTGGCCGCCGGCATTGCCGCCGCCGCGCCTGCTGTCAAGGCGGCGCCCGCAGCGAGCGTCACGCAGCTGAAAACCATCGACACCGTCGTCGGCAAAGGCAGCTGGCAGTCGCCGGCCAGACCGTCAAGGTCCACTACACCGGCTGGCTGTACGAGCCGAAAGCGCCGAAGCAGCGCGGCCAGCAATTCGACAGCTCGGTCGGCGGCGAACCGTTCACCTTCCCGCTGGGCATGGGCGGCGTCATCAAGGGCTGGGACCAGGGCGTGGCCGGCATGAAGGTCGGCGGCAAGCGTACGCTGATCATTCCGGCGGCACTGGGCTATGGCGAGCGTGGCGCGGGTCCGATTCCGCCGGGCGCGACCTTGTTGTTCGATGTCGAGCTGCTCGACGTGAAGTAATACGACGGCGCGTGGCACAGCGTGCCCACGTCGGATTGCACGCACTCGCAATAAAAAACGGCGCCATCGGCGCCGTTTCGTTTACTTGCCCAACATCGACACCACGTTGTCCGCCCCCGGCGCCCCAAACGCCTGCTGCTTGAGCACATGCAACTGGTCGCGCACCTGCGCCGCCTTTTCGAACTCGAGGTTCTTGGCGTGGTCGACCATGAGCTTCTCGAGCCGCTTGATTTCTTTCGAAATCTGCTTCTCGCTCATCGACTCGACCTTCGCCACCTGCGCCGCGTCTTCCAGGCTCTGCGCGCCTTCCAGCATGGCCTTCTGCGCCGCATTGCTGTAGACGCCGTCGATCAATTCCTTGATCTTCTTCTGCACGCCCACCGGGGTGATGCCGTTCGCCTCGTTGAAGGCGATCTGCTTGGCGCGGCGGCGTTCGGTTTCGTCGATGGCGCGGCGCATCGAATCGGTGACGTGGTCGGCGTACAGGATCGCCACGCCGTTCAGGTTACGCGCCGCGCGGCCGATGGTCTGGATCAGCGAACGTTCGGAACGCAGGAAGCCTTCCTTGTCGGCGTCCAGCACCGCCACCAGCGACACTTCCGGCAAGTCGAGGCCCTCGCGCAGCAGGTTAATGCCGATCAGGACGTCGAAGGTGCCCAGGCGCAGGTCGCGCAGGATTTCCACGCGCTCGACCGTCTCGATATCGCTGTGCAGGTAGCGCACCTTGATGCCGTGGTCGCGACAGATATTCGGTCAGCTGCTCGGCCATGCGCTTGGTCAGCGTGGTGATCAGCACGCGCTCGTTCTTCTTGACGCGGTCGTTAATCTCGCTCATCACGTCGTCGACCTGCGACAGGGCAGGGCGCACGATGATGATCGGGTCGACCAGGCCGGTCGGGCGCACCACCTGCTCGACCACGTTGTCGGCATGCGACTTTTCGTATTCGGCCGGCGTGGCCGAGACGAAAATCGTCTGGCGCATCTTGCCTTCGAATTCCTCGAATTTCAGCGGCCGGTTATCCAGCGCCGACGGCAGGCGGAAGCCGTAATCGACCAGGTTGGTCTTGCGCGAACGGTCGCCGTTGTACATGGCGGAGAGCTGGCCGACCAGCACGTGCGACTCGTCCATGAACATCAGCGCGTCCTTCGGCAGGTAGTCGACCAGGGTCGGCGGCGGCTCGCCCGGCATGGCGCCGGACAGGTGGCGCGAATAGTTCTCGATGCCCTTGGTGAAGCCGATCTCGGCCATCATCTCCAGGTCGAAACGGGTGCGCTGCTCGAGGCGCTGCTCTTCGATCAGTTTGTTTTGCTGGCGGAATTCCTCGAGGCGGTCTTTCAGCTCGGCCTTGATCGATTCGACCGCGCGCAGCACCGTGCGAGCGCGGCGTGACGTAGTGCGAACCCGGATAGACCGTGAAGCGCGGGATCTTCTGGCGCACGCGGCCGGTCAGCGGGTCGAACAGCTGCAGCGATTCGATCTCGTCGTCGAACATCTCGACGCGGATCGCCAGCTCGGCGTGCTCGGCCGGGAAGATGTCGATCGTGTCGCCGCGCACGCGGAAGGTGCCGCGGCCGAAATCCATCTCGTTGCGCGTGTACTGCATCTGGATCAGGCGCGCGATGATGTCGCGCTGGGCCACTTTATCCTTGTGGCGCAGCGTCAGGATCATCTTGTGGTATTCGTTCGGATTACCGATACCGTAAATGGCCGAGACGGTGGCGACGATGACCACGTCGCGCCGCTCCATCAGCGACTTGGTGCACGACAGGCGCATCTGCTCGATGTGCTCGTTGATCGACGAGTCCTTTTCGATGAACAGGTCGCGCTGCGGCACATAGGCTTCCGGCTGGTAGTAATCGTAGTACGAGACGAAATACTCGACCGCGTTTTGCGGGAAGAATTCGCGGAACTCCGAATACAGCTGGGCGGCCAGGGTTTTATTCGGCGCGAAAATGATCGCCGGACGGCCGGCCGGGCGATCACGTTCGCCATCGTGTAGGTCTTGCCGGAACCGGTCACGCCGAGCAGCGTCTGGTACATCAGGCCGTCGTCGATGCCTTCGATCAGGCCGGCGATCGCGGTCGGCTGGTCGCCGGCGGGCGCGAAGGGCTGGTGCAGTTTGAAAGGCGAGTCCGGGAAGGTGACGACCGTCGGCTCCGGGGTATTTACGATGGATAATTCAGCCATGTTGCAGACCTTTGCTAGAATGGGGATTCGTTTGCGGCGCTGCAGCACAGCATTGGCAACAGCGTCGCTGTCTATACAACCGCTGCGAATCCACCGACAAATCCAGTTTATCACGATGACTTCCACAGCCTCCGCCAGCCTCTTCGGCGCCATCGACATGGCCCCGCGCGACCCGATCCTGGGCATTACCGAAGCATTCAACGCCGATACGAACCCGGCCAAGATCAACCTGGGGGTCGGCGTCTACTACGACGAGAATGGCAAGGTACCTCTGCTGCAGTGCGTGCAGAAGGCGGAAGCGAAGTTGATCGAACAGCCTGTCGCCGCGCACCTACCTTCCGATCGAAGGCCTGGCAGCGTACGACAAGGCTGTGCAAGAGCTGGTATTTGGGGCCGACAGCGCCGTAATTCAAGAGAAACGTGCGGTCACCGTGCAAGCCATCGGCGGCACCGGCGCCCTCAAAATCGGCGCCGATTTCCTCAAGCGCTTTTCGCCGCGATTCGCAAGTCTTCATCAGCGACCCGAGCTGGGAAAACCACCGCGCCCTGTTCGAAAGCGCCGGTTTCACCGTCAACAACTACACCTATTACGACGAAGCCACCCACGGCGTGAATTTCGACGGCATGCTGGCCTCGCTGCGCAAGCATGGCGCCAGGCTCGATCGTCGTGCTGCACGCCTGCTGCCATAACCCGACCGGCGCCGACCTGACGCAGGAGCAGTGGGGCCAGGTGATCGATGCCGTGCAGCACGGCGGCCTGATTCCCTTCCTCGACATGGCCTACCAGGGCTTTGGCGCGGGCATCGCGGAAGATGGCGCCGTCGTGGCGCGCTTCGTCGAGGCCGGCGGCCCGCTGCTGGTGTCGAACTCGTTCTCGAAGTCGTTCTCGCTGTATGGCGAGCGCGTGGGCGCCTTGTCGGTCGTCGCCTCGTCGCGCCGAAGAAGCGGCGCGCCTGCTGTCGCAGCTCAAGCGCGTCGTGCGCACCAACTACTCGAACCCGCCACCTGCATGGCGGCAAGGTGGTGGCGACGGTCCTGTCGACGCCGGAACTGCGCCAGCTGTGGGAAGAAGAGCTGGCCGGCATGCGCGTGCGCATCAAGCAGATGCGCGAGTGCGCTGGTGCAGAAGCTGGCCGAAAAAGCGCCGGGCCGCGACTTCGCCTTCGTGCGCGAGCAGGTCGGCATGTTCTCGTATTCGGGCCTGACCAAGGAGCAGGTCGGCAAGCTGCGCGAGGAATCGATCTACGCCGTGGACACCGGCCGCATCTGCGTTGCCGCCCTGAATTCGAAGAACATCGATCTCGTCGTTGACGCCATCGCCAAAGTCCTCTAAAATCTTGGCTCTTCGCTGCTGAACTTTGTTCGGCGGCAAAGAGCAGCACAATTCCCTGATAGCTCAGTTGGTAGAGCGACGGACTGTTAATCCGCAGGTCCCTGGTTCGAGTCCAGGTCGGGGAGCCAGAACACGAAAAAGAGCGTCGAGCAATCGGCGCTCTTTTTTTCGTCCGTGCCGGCGCCGCAGCGTAGGCTCGCCTCAAGCGGCCGCGTCAGCGACCTCGTCCACGGCACGCACCATTTCGTGAGCACCGCGTCCGGCGGGAAGCCGCGTTCGTCCTCGAGACCGTGGCCGACATCGGCGATCACGCGGCACGCGGCATGTGGTGCGCGCGCTGCCGTCGGGGCGCGCCGGGCAAGGCGCCGGGCGCCGGCAGCGGGATCAGGTGGTCGCGGATGCCGAACAGATAGGTCACGCGGCCGTCGAAGGCGCCGAGCTGCTCGAGGCTGCCGACGCTGCGCGTCATTTGTTGGTACGGGAAACGTGCATTCCAGGCGCTTGGGATGGTAGTGTCCTTCGAAATTGCCCGCGATCGACGCATGCGCTGACAGCGATGCGTAGAGCGCGGCCTGGGCGCGGAAGTAGCGCCTGGGTCGCTTCGCGGCGGAGCGGCAGCAACTGGCGCCGCAGCGTCGGCGCGCCCATGAATTCGCTCATTTTGGCAGCAGTGAGGGCGAATGCCATTTGCCGGCGCAGAGAAACAGCTGCTCGGCCGTCAGGTTCGCGATGCGGGCAGCGCGGCGAATCCCATCGGTGGCGACGTTCGCGAAGTATTCGTATTGCAACTGGTAGGGCACGATGCTGCGCGAGCGAGGCGAGCCGGGCCGCCGACGGCGACGATGCCGACGGGCCGCATCGCACGTTGCCCGACGGCGGCGCTGACGTGGTGCATGCCTTCGGAATAGGGCGATGGCGATCTGCGCCAGGTGGCGGGTGCGCGGATGCCGCGCCAGCGCCGCGAACACGCGTCCGGTGTCGGCGGTGATGGTCGCGAAGTCGACGCCGGCACGCACCTGCGGGTCGAGGCAACGCGTGACGAAGGCGGCGGCACGTTGCGTTGGCGAGTTGCCTTCGACGCAGCTGCGTAGCGGTGCGTAACCGCGCTGGCTGAAATAAGCGACGGCATAGCCGGCGGCCAGCAGCTTGCCGGTCAGGCCGCCGCGATGATCCGGGTCATACAGCGCGCTCGCGCGATTCGGGGTTCAGGTAGGGATCGGACAGGCCGCCCGTGCCGGGCGACCACGAAACGAGTGCGCGCGCCGGACGCTTCTCCGGCCAGGCGGTCTCGACAGTGATGACGGCGCCGCCATCGACGGTGAGGGGATGTCGATCCGGGCGGGCGCCGCGGCGGTACGAAGCGGCGACGGCGAGGGAAGCATGCAAGGAACAGGGTGATGAGCGGTCTGGGCATGGTGTACAAGCAATTATCCAGTTTAATTGTGATTTTGCAACATTAATGCCCGTTGCTCGGCGCAGTCGACGCGAGGCGAGTCTGAACAAAATGTTGGCCGAGCCCTTGCATAACGCTGCTGAGCAGCTATAATGCCAAGCTCAATTCCCTGATAGCTCAGTTGGTAGAGCGACGGACTGTTAATCCGCAGGTCCCTGGTTCGAGTCCAGGTCGGGGAGCCAGAACATGAAAAAGAGCGTCGAGCAATCGGCGCTCTTTTTTTTCGTTTTGCAAACCTGCCGAAATCCGTTATCGGCGTTTATTTTGCGGGGCTCACGGTTTCAGAAATAAACCGTGCAGACTCGCGCAGTGCTTGTTCTGCTTCCGGCAAGAAGCTCTGGAAGAAATGCCAGGCATGGGGCATCCGTGGCCAGACTTCGAGATTGACCCGCACGCGGTTCTCGGCCAGGTGGCTGGCCAGGCGAATGGCATCGCTCAGCATCAGTTCGTTCTCACCGATCTGCACCAGTATCGGTGGCAGGCCGGTGACGTCGGCGAACACCGGCGAGGCCAGTGGATGGTTGGGCAACGCGCCTGCGAGGAAGGTCCGGGCCAGCAGGTCCAGCAACGGCTTGGTGTTGAGCGGATCGAGCCCTTCACGATTCGTCATCGACGCGCCAGTGTGCTCGAGGTTGGCCCAGGGCGAAATGGCGACGCCCGCAGCCGGTAACGGCAGGCCTTTTTGCTTGGCGGCGACCATGACGCTGACGACCATGGCGCCACCAGCAGACTCGCCCGCGAAGGCAATTTTTCCTGCCGGGATGCCTTGTTCCAGCAGCCATTCGTAGGCGCGCAGGCTATCGTCAATTGCAGCTGGGAAATGGATGCTCCGGCGCGAGCCGGTAATCGGGAATGTAGACGCGGGCGCCGAGCAGCTTTGCGTAGTTGCCGCCGATACCGCGATAGCCGGCCGGCTCGCCGACGATATAGGCGCCGCCGTGAAGATAGACGAGGACAATGTCGGAGGTCTTGTACCTCGGGCTGCACCAGCGTTGCCGGCACGCCGCCCATATCGACTTCCTCAAACCGCACGCCTTCGGCGGCTGCTGCTGTGCCTGAAAAGCGGTGTAGGAAGCGCGTACCTGCGCCATCGATGCGGTTTTGTCGCTCCCGGTCAGGACAGGCACCAGGTTGACCAGGCTGTCGGCCCAGCCGCTCATTGCTTGTGTCAATTTGTCATTCATAATTATCCTTGGTTATTTGCTTCAAATAGAAGCGAATGGATATACTATCCAAAGTATTGGGGAATGTGCTTCCCCACACAGCGGCCTTGCCGCATCGCCGAAACACCGAGGCTCTGAAAGGCACGTAGATGGAAGTGACAAATCTGAATGACATTGCCGCTTTTGCCAGCGTGGTCAAGCACGGCAGCTACACGATGGCAGCCAAGCAATTAGGCCTGACGCGCTCGGCAATCGGCAAATCGGTCGTGCGTCTGGAGCAGCGTTTGCAGGTGCGGCTGCTGAACCGGACCACCAGGAGCCTGAGCTTGACCGATGACGGCAGGGTGCTATATGAGACTTGCGTCACCATCCTCGATGAGCTGGAAGGGGTAGAGAGCGCGCTGGCACAACGCAGCGGCACGCCCCAAGGCCAGCTGCGCATCAGTCTTCCGGTCGCCTTGGGCCGCTTGCATGTGATGCCGGTGATTGCCGCGTTCATGCATCAAATGGGATAGCGGTTACCGTCGAGGCGAGCCTGTCGGATCGCGTTGTGGATTTGATTGATGAGCGATTCGATCTGGCAGTCAGGATCGGCATACCCAAGGATGATTCTCGGCTGTTGACGCGCACCGTTGCGCACCAGCAGATGATCACCTGCGCGGCACCGGCGTACCTGCTCCGCCATGGGCAACCGGCATCGCCGAAGGAACTGAATGCATTCCGCTGCCTGCATTTTGTTGCTGAAGGACGGGTTTTACCATGGAACTTCTGCGACGCTGGCAAGCGGTTTCCCTCATCAATGAGGGAGCACTGCAACTGGACAATGCGGAAGCGATCAAAGTGGCGGCCCTTGCTGGCCTGGGCATCGCGAAACTACCGAGCTACATCGTGGCAGACGATCTGCGCACCGGAGCGCTGCAAACGGTGTTGAGCGAATTTTCCGAGCCGCCCGAACCCATTCGCGTCGTTTATCCGAGCAAACGGCACATGTCTCCAAAAGTCCGCTGCTTCATCGACGAACTGGTGAGCCATTGGCATCCTGTTCCATGGGAATTGACCTCTGTGTGAGCAAACGGCGCTCTTTTTGCCTGCTCGGTTTGCCGGGGCGCCGTGAACCGCTCGGTCATGAACGCAAGGAAAGCCTGGACGCGCGGACTCAGGTGTTTGCGGCTCTGGTACACCAGGTACAAGGGTTCGCCCGGCGGCTGGTAACGGGTCAGCACGGGCACGAGGCGGCCGGCAAGCAGGTCTTCGCCCACGTGAAATTGCGCCAGGCGCACCAGGCCCAGCCCCTGGCGTGCCAGCTGCAGCAGCATGTCGCCCTGGTTGGCGCCGACATTGCCTTTCGCCGGCACGGTATGCATTTCGCCCGCATCGAGCATCGGCCATGCGTTCCAGTGCGTACGGTGACTGAAATTGATGCAATTGTGGCTGGCCAGGTCATCCGGAACCTGGGGCGTTCCATGGCGGGCAAGATAGGCGGGCGCGGCGCAGACGATCCAGGGACTGTCGAGCAGGCGCCGCGCCACCAGTGAGGAATCGGGCAAGGGGCCGCCCTGGATCGAAATGTCGATACGCTGCTCGACAAAATCCACTGGCTCGTTCGTCAAGTGGAATTCGACGCGCAGCTGCGGATACGCGGCCAGGAAGTCGCCAATCACCGGCGCCAGCTGGTACTTGGCAAAGGTCACCATCGAATGCACGCGCAGGGTGCCGCTGATCTCGCCGGAGCAGGTCTTGACGGCATTCTCGGCGCTGCGCAATGCGGCAAAAATCTCCAGTCCCTCGTCGTACAGTATCTTGCCGGCCTCGGTTGCTACCAGGTTGCGCGCGCCACGATGGAACAGGCGTGTGTTCAGGCGGTCCTCCAGGCGTGCGACCAGCTTGCTGACGGCCGACGGCGTCAGGTCGAGCCGGCGCGCGGCGGCGGAGAAATTCCCCGTGTCGATCGTTGCCAGGAACACTTCCAGTTCGCTCAATCGTATCGACACCTGCACTCCACCTGTGAATTTTCGTCATAGCCCATGGACGATTATCGCATTGTTCACATGCGGCGCGCGGCGCAAGATGGATTTTCCCGGTGTCCCGCACCATCCCGCGCCCCGGCGCAAGCGAACAAGGAGATCCTATCGTGTCCAAGTCGACCGAACGTACCCACCCAAGCAGCCTGGTTGGCTTTGCCCAGCCGATTCCCCGTTTTGCCATCCAGGACCTGGTGGTGCCGGACGCGGTTCCCGAGGACGAGCGCGAATGGGTCCCGCAAGCGCCCAACGTCTGGTTCCGCCCCCTGATCCTGAATGTGACCCAAGGGTATTTCGTCAACGTGCTGCGTGTGCGAAAGAGCGGTGTGCTGTCGCGCCACCGGCATGACGGCCCGGTCCACGCGCATGTGCTCAAGGGCCGCTGGTACTACCTCGAGCACGAATGGACGGCAATCGAGGGTTCGTATGCGCACGAGATCCCGGGCGAAATCCATACGCTGTACGTGCCGGAGGACGTCAGCGAAATGATGACGCTGTTCCACGTGACCGGTGCCTACACCTACCTCGACGAAGAGGGCAAGCCGGTCGGTTACGAAGACGTCTTCACCAAGCTCGAGGCCGCGGTCAAGCATTACGAGTCCGTGGGATTGGGAAGCGACTACGTGCGCCGCTTCATCCGCTAACTACCCGGCCACGACGCACTGCCTGCTTGACTACAGGAGACAGCCCGCCAATGCAGCGGGTTTCACATAGATGAACACAAGGAGCAGCAACATGAGCACCAACACCACCGGTGTGGTATTTCCACGGGGCACTCGATGGCGCCGGGCGCGACGAACAGGCGCAGGTCTACCGCAGGGTCAGCCTGCGATTGATTCCCTTCCTGTTCATTTGCTACGTCGCGGCCTACCTCGACCGCATCAATATCGGCTTCGCCCAACTGCAGATGAAGGCCGACCTGGGATTCAGCGATGCCGTCTACGGGCTGGGCGCCGGTATCTTCTTTTTTGGCTACGCTCTCTTCGAAGTGCCGAGCAACCTGCTGCTCGAACGGATCGGCGCGCGCAAGACCCTGCTGCGCATCATGGTGCTGTGGGGCCTGACCTCGGCCTGCATGATGTTCGTGACCACGCCGACCCAGCTCTACATCAGCGCGCTTCCTGCTTGGCCTGTTCGAAGCGGGCTTCTTCCCCGGCATCATCCTGTACTTCACCTACTGGTACCCCTCGGGAATGCGGGCCGCGGATCATCGCGCTCTTCATGTCCGGGATGGCCGTCGCCGGCATCGTCGGCGGGCCCTTGTCGGGCTGGATCATGAACGACATGGCGGGCATCAACGGCTGGGCCGGCTGGCAATGGATGTTCCTCATCGAAGGCTTGCCGGCCGTGGCGCTGGGCGTCATGGCCTGGTTCTTGCCTGGAAGACCGGCCGGGACAGGCCAAATGGCTGTCGCAGCGGGAGAAGGAGGTCATCAAGTGCACCCTGGAGCAGGACCAGCGGGACCTCGGCCCGGCCCACCACGGCTCGCTCGTCGCGGCACTACGCGATCCGAAGATTTATATCCTGGCATTTGCCTACTTCACCTTCATTGCCGGGACCTATGTCATCACGTTCTGGCTGCCGACGATCGTCAAGAGCTTCGGCGTCAGCGATCCGCTGCGCATCGGCATGCTCACTGCGATCCCCTACATCATCGGCGCAATCGGCATGGTCGTGCTCAGCAAGCATTCGGACCGCACCCGCGAACGCCGCTGGCATGCGGCCGGCGCGGCCTTCCTGGGTGGCGCCGGGCTGGTGGCGGCGACCTTCCTGTCGGATAACCTGGCGCTCGCGCTGGTGGCGCTCTCGTTCGCCACGATCGGCATCCTGGCGACGATGCCGCTGTTCTGGGCCATGCCGACCGCTTATCTGTCAGGGCCTGCGGCAGCGGGCGGCATTGCGCTGATCAATTCGCTGGGCCTGATCGGCGGCTTCGTCAGCCCGTTCGTGATCGGCTGGTTCAAGACAGCAACGGGCCGTGTCGACTATGGGCTGTACTTCGTGACTGCGCTCATGGTGCTGGGCGCGATCGCCCTGTTGATCGGCGTACCGGCGAAAGCGTTGCGCGAACAGGGCGCGGCGTAAAAGGGAAACGAGACGGGGCAGCGCGAAGAAGTTTCGTGCTCCCCCTTGCGCAAGCCTGCTGAGCAGTTATAATGCCAACCTCAATTCCCTGATAGCTCAGTTGGTAGAGCGACGGACTGTTAATCCGCAGGTCCCTGGTTCGAGTCCAGGTCGGGGAGCCAGAACACGCAGTAAAAAAGGCCGCGTCGATGACGCGGCCTTTTTCGTTTCCAGCCGCGTTTCGGGATTATCCGCGGCCCGCCACCGGCTTCACCTTCGCCGCTGCCGCCAGCGCCCGCTCGCGCGCCGTGTCGACATCGCCCGCCGTCGCCAGCGCCACCCCCATGCGCCGGCGCGCGAACGATTCCGGCTTGCCGAACAAGCGGATGTCGGTGTCCGGCACCTGCAAGCGCCTCGGCCACGCCTTCGAAAGCGATGCCTTTCGCATCGAGCTGGCCGTAGATCACCGCCGACGCACCCGGCGCGCGCAGCGCCGTGTTGACCGGCAGGCCGAGCACGGCTTTCGCGTGCAGCTCGAATTCGCTCTGCACCTGCGTCGCCATCGTCACCATGCCGGTGTCGTGCGGACGCGGGCTCACTTCCGAGAACCAGACCATGTCGCCTTTCACGAACAGCTCGACGCCGAACACGCCGTAGCCGCCCAGGTTCGCGGTCACCTTTTCCGCGATCTCGCGCGAGCGCTGCAGCGCCAGCGGCGCCATCGGGTGCGGCTGCCAGGATTCGACGTAGTCTCCGTGCACCTGCTTGTGGCCGATCGGCTCGCAGAAGCTCGTCTGCGTCGTGCCGTCAAGCCCGCGCGAGCGCACCGTCAGCAGCGTGATCTCGTAGTCGAAGTCGATGAAGCCTTCGGCGATCACGCGGCCGGCGTCGACCCGCCCGCCGGCGGCCGCGTAGTCCCAGGCGGCTTTCACGTCAAGAGCGCTGTCGAGCTTCGACTGTCCCTTGCCCGAGGACGACATCACCGGTTTGACCACGCAGGGGAAGCCGACAAAGGCGCAGGCCTCCTCCAGTTCTTCCAGGCTGCTGGCGAAGCGGTAGGGCGAGGTGGCCAGGCTTCAGCTCTTCGGCGGCGAGGCGGCGGATGCCTTCGCGGTTCATCGTCAGCTGCGTGGCGCGCGCGGTCGGGATGCAGGTAATCGATCCGGCCGCTTCCAGCGCGGCCAGCGTGTCGGTGGCGATCGCCTCGATTTCGGGAATCACGAGATCCGGCTTTTCCTGTTCGATCAGGGCAGCGAGCGCCGCGCCGTCGGTCATGTCGATCACGTGCGCGCGGTGCGCCACCTGGTGGCCCGGCGCGTTCGGGTAGCGGTCGACGGCGATGACTTCGACGCCGAGGCGCTGCAGGGAAATGATGACTTCCTTGCCGAGTTCGCCGGAGCCGAGCAGCATGACGCGCGTGGCCGAGGGGGAGAGGGGAGTGCCGAGGATGCGGGAGACTGTCATGGTGATGTCGATGTTGATGAAGAAGGGCGGAAAGGTGCTGTGACTATAGCAAAGGTGCTGCAAGACTCAGTAGACGAAAAGGCCGCGTTCATCACGCGGCCTTTTCATTTACTTCCCGGCGCCTACCTGGCTTTGCCGGCATCGACCGGCGACCAGCCCGGCCCGGGATCGTATTCCTGCATCTTCAGCGCCTTGGCCTGGGTATCGGGTCCGAGATCGCGTTGATGGATCTTGCCGTCCTGGTTGACGATGAAGCTCATGATGCCGGAGTTGGCATACCTTGCCGGGTAGGCGAGGACCGCGAACCCGCCGATGGCCCTGCCGCCGACCACGTAGTCTTGCGCACCGGACGCGGCATGCTTGCCCTGGCGCTGGAGCAGGCGGTAGTAATAGCCGTGATACGGCGTCGGCCTGGCGCCGCCGGCCTGGAAGCCTTCGCTGGACGCCTTGGCCAGCAGTTCGCCCGCCGGGCTCGGCGGCTGTCCCGGCGCGACCGGCCAATACAGGCCGTCCTTCTTGCCGGGGCTGCTGACGAATTTTTGTGCATAGGCGACGACCCCGTCGCCATTCCGGTCGGCGGAGGCGTAGTCCAGTTGCGCGTCGACGATGGCCTGCAGCACCTTGATCGCGTTGAGCTCGTTTTCGCCGATGCGGCGCGCCAGCATCTCCACTTTGCCGGTCGCCGTGTCGAAGCGCCAGCGCTTGCCGTCGCGAACAATCGGAAAGGCGAAGGGGAAATCATCGGCGCCCAGCGTCAGCGTGGCCTTGCCGTCTTTCGTGACCAATTCATGCTTGGCATCGTAGGCGCCGAGGAAGCGGTCGACGGCGGCGCGGTCGGCGGCGGCATCGCCCGACGAAATCCAGGCGGCCGCATCCTTGCCCAGCACCGCGAGCGTGGCCTCGCGATCGTGTGCCTTGAGCGCCTGCACCAGCGCTTGCGCCGCCTCGTCGGGCGAGGCGAAGTTGCGTTGTGCGCCCGCGGCGGCGGCGCCCGCGGCGATCATCAGGCTTGCGCACAGTACCAGCAGGGCGCTCCGCAGCGCGCGATTGCCGTTACAAGCCAGCGGCCATCGCTCATTGTCAGCCTCCATTCGTGCCCATGTCGACCGGATGATCTTCAGCGCCCGCCACGCCCGCCACCGCGGCCGCCGCCGCGCATCCCGCCACCGCCACGCGAAAATCCGCCGCCGCCCATGTTGCCCGACGAGCGCGCCGCGCTCATGCTCGACCCGCCCCGGCTGCTGAAGTCGCGCGCCTGCCCGCCGCGCCCGGTATCGAAGGCGGAGGAATTGCGCATGCCCGTATCGCGCATGCCGGTGTTGCGGTCGCCGAAGCCGCTGCTGCCACGGCCGCCGCTGCCGCCGACACTGCGGTCGCCGACACCGGCGTTGCGCGTTGCCGATGCCGTCGTTGCGGCCGCCGACACCGTCGTTGCGCCCGCCGACGCCGTCGCGCCTGCCCAGGTCGGCCTGTGACACTTCGCCACGCTCGATTGCGCCGCGGCCGGCATCCGCCCGGCCGCGGAATTGTTCGCGGGCCGCGGCGTCGGCTGTCGAGCGCCCACGCCCGTATTGCTGCGCTACGCCGCGGTCACGGTAGGGGACCGCGCCACGGTGGGCGGCATTGTGCGACCAGTTGCGATTCGAGACATTGGTGCGATTGAATGAGTTGTAGCGGTTGGTGTTGATGTTCACGTCGCCGCGTCCCCAGTCGCAGTCGCCCCACAAGGCTGCCCCGACGACCGCGCCGGCGGCGAAGGTGAACAGCGCCGCGCCGGCGGCATAGCCGGGCGGATAGTAGTAATAAGGGGGATAGGCGGCATACGGCCAGGCGCCGTAGACGACCGTCGGATTGTAGGTCGGGACATACACGACTTCCGGGTTGGTGGGCACGATCTGGATGACGGTCTTCGATTCCACCTGTTCGGTCACGACTCTTTGCTGCTCGGTATCCTTGAGCGACCCCGCTGCCGCCGCCCTGTTGCGCAGGGTCTGCGCCGCGGCCAGCACGTCCTTTTGCTGCGCAAGAAACGCGTCGCCAAGCTTCTGGGTCCAGTCGAGCTTCTCGCTCATCATCGTCAGCACTTGCGGAAAGACGGTGAGCGACTTGACGCTCGGATCCCATGGCTGCCCCTGCAGTGCATCCTCGAGCGCCTTGCCCTTCAGGCCGGCATTCGCCTTGACCCAGCGGTCCGCGGCAACGACTTCCAGCGGATAGGTCGAGGCCATGAGGATCTGCGTGAACAAGGCGTCCGGATGCAGCGCGATCGGGGCGACCAGCTGCTCCAGCTCCTGCTGCGAAAACGTCTGGCCACCAGCGGCGGTGGGAGCGGGAGCGGGTGCGGCAGACGCTTGCGCCGGCGGAGGCGATGCTGCCTGCGCCTGTTCCGGCGTCGCCGGAGACGATGAGCATGCCGTCAGCACAAGGCTGAGTCCCGTTGCGGACAGGAAAATTCCGGTCTTCATCGTGTCCTCGCCTTGGTGGGAAATCAATCTTTACTCATTCTAAGAAGATGAAATGCGCATGGTTTGATCTTTCGCAGATCGTCACCCGTAAGGCTGTCCCGGCGGACCGGGTGAAATTTGCGTACAGGACTCGCCAAACCGGGAACGGCCCGCTATAATGTTGCCTCAATTCCCTGATAGCTCAGTTGGTAGAGCGACGGACTGTTAATCCGCAGGTCCCTGGTTCGAGTCCAGGTCGGGGAGCCAGAACAGAGAAAAAGGCCGCGTCGATGACGCGGCTTTTTTCGTTTCCGGGTCGAATTGGTTTTAACTCAACATTGGCAATTCAAAATCAAATCCGTCATTTCCGCCGCTTCTTGTCGTTCGACGTATAGGTACGCGTATAGAAGTCCGGCGGCTTCTTCGCGACCCAGTCGATGAAGGCGCGGATCTCCGCGTGGCCGCGCAAGCGCTTCCCAGGTATGGTAACTGCGCAGCAGCTCGCGCTCGGTGAAGGCCGAGTGGATTTTACGATGGCAGATCTTATGGATCGGGAACTGTTCCTTGCCTTTGAAGGTCTTCGGCACCAGGTGATGGCGGTCGATGTTGACGGTTCCCAGTTCGCGGCCGCACAGCGGGCAAGAGTGGTCTGGCACGTGGTCCTCGCATGGCGAAATAGCCTGTTCATCGCAGGTGGAGGCGAATTCCCAAGCGTCAAGCACGATAGTGAAATTGATGATCTTGCGGTTCACATTGGTGTAGAATTATTACTTCACAATACGTACTCGGGCCCCTGCGCAATTGGCAAACCGGGTCTCCAGCGATGATCGACGACGAAACCAGTACCTGTTCGATCCTTCTGATCGACGACGAACCCTTTGCCCAGCAGATCATCGAGCATGGTCTGAAAACCTGTGTCAAGCATGTGCTGCGCTACGAGTCGAGTCCGGCCCGCGCGGTCGCGCTGGTGCGCGAACTGGACATCACCGTGGTGCTGGTCGATTTGCGCATGCCCGACCTCGACGGCTTCGAATTCACGCGCCGCCTGCGGGCCGACCCCGCCACCGAACACGTCCCCGTCATCATGCTGTCCTCGGAAGACGATCCCGAGGTCAAGGCGCAGGCCTTCGCCGCCGGCGTCAACGACTACATGGTGAAATGGCCCGATCCGCGCGAGCTGGTGGCGCGGGTGCAGTACCACAATGCCGCCTGCATCGCCCGGCGCGAGCGCGATGCCGCTTTCGCTTCGCTGCGCGTGTCCCAGCAGCAGCTGGCCGCGAGCGAGTCCGCCCTGCACCAGGCGCAGAAGATGGAAGCCATCGGCCAGCTGACCGGCGGCGTGGCCCACGATTTCAACAACGTGCTGCAGATCATCGGCGGCAACCTGCAGCTCCTGAAGCTCGTCGGCGGCCTGAACGACGCGGCGCGTACCCGCGTCGAGATGGCGCTGGCCGGCGTCGAGCGCGGCGCCAAGCTGTCCTCGCACCTGCTCGCGTTCGCGCGGCGCCAGCCGCTGCAGGCGGTCGTGCTCAATCCCGGCCACCTGCTGCGCCAGATGGACGACATGATGCGCCGCGTGCTCGGGCCGAATGCGCGCATCGTCACCGATATCGATCCGTCGCTGTGGAGCACGCGTCGCCGATCCGGACCAGCTCAACAACGTGCTGCTCAACCTGGCCATCAATGCGCGCGACGCGATGGGCGGCAGCGGCACGCTCGCTGATCCGCGCCAGCAATGCCGGCGGGGCGACGCCCGCGCCCGGCGCGGCGCTGCCGCCGGCGATGGCCGCGGGCGAGTATGTCGTCATCGAAGTGGCCGATACCGGCAAGGGCATGCCGCCGGAAGTGCTGCAGCGCGCCTTCGAACCCTTCTTCACGACCAAGCCGGTCGGGCAGGGCACGGGCCTGGGCCTGTCGATGGCCTATGGTTTCGTGAAGCAGTCGGGCGGCGAGATCGTCCTCGCCAGCGAAGTCGGGCGCGGCACCAGCGTGCGCATCTTCCTGCCGCGCAGCGACATGGAAGCCGCGCAGCCGGAAGCGCCGGTCGACGTGCCGCTCTACGGCGGCCTGGAAACCATCCTGGTGGTGGAAGACGAGGAAGACGTGCGCAGTTCGACCTGCGCGATCCTGTCCGCGCTCGGCTACGAGGTGCTCGAGGCCTGCGACGCGGCCGGCGCGATCGCCGTGGTCGAAAGCGGGCGCCACATCGACCTGGTGTTCACCGACGTCATCATGCCGGGACCGGTGAGCAGCCTGCAGCTGGGCGAAGCGGTGCGCGAACACCTGCCGCATGCGCAGGTTTTATATACCTCGGGTTATGCGGAAGGGGTATTGGCGCACGAGGGCAAGGTCAGCGCCTCGGTGCATCTGCTGCAGAAACCCTATCATCCGGACGCGCTCAGTGCGCGCATCCGTCACCTGCTGCGGCCCGGCCGCAATGGCGGCGCCGCTGCCAATTCGCCGCGCGCTGCCAGCACCGCAAGCGCCAGCTGAACGCACGCCTACCGGTTCACGCCGGCGGGATGTAGCGGAAGGAGCCCGGCGGCGGTTCGTTCAGCACCGCCCAGAAGATGCCGAGATCCGCGATCGCGCGCACGAATTCCTTGAAATCGACCGGCTTGACGACATACGCGTTCACGCCCAGCTCGTAGCTGCGGATCAGGTCCTGTTCTTCTTTCGACGAGGTCAGCATCACGACCGGCATGCTTTTCAGCTTGTCGGTCTTGCGGATCACGGCCAGCACTTCCAGGCCATCGACTTTCGGCAGCTTCAGGTCGAGCAGGGTGACGGCCGGGTTGCCTTCGGCGCGCTCGGCGAATTCGCCGCGGCGCAGCAGGTAGTCGAGCGCTTCGGCGCCGTCGCGCACGACCACGACTTCGTTGGCGAGCTGGCTGCGGGCCAGGGCCACCAGGGTCAGTTCGAGGTCGTGCGGGTTGTCTTCGACCAGCAGGATGGGTTTTAACATGATGAATTTCGCTGTTGGGGTGAAGGCGCCAGTGTGCGCGGGATGCTGAAGGAGAAGGTGGCGCCCTGGTTCTGCACCGATGTCGGCCCAGACCCGTCCGCCGTGGCGCTCGACGATGCGGCGCACGTTGGCCAGGCCGATGCCCGTGCCCTGGAAGTCTTCCATCCGGTGCAGGCGCTGGAAGACGCCGAACAGCTTGTGCACGTACTCCATGTTGAAGCCGGCGCCGTTGTCGGCGATGTGGAACACGGTGTCCTGGCCGACCGCTTCCGACCAGATGCGGATGCGGGCCGGGTCGCGCTGGCCGGTGAACTTGACCGCGTTCGACAGCAGGTTCTGCACCGCCAGGTGCAGGAAGGTCGGGTCGGCCGTGATGCGCGGCAGCGGGGCGATGTCCCACTCGATGTTGCGGCCGGCCGTGTCGAGCGAGAGCTTGTCGATGCAGGACGCGAACAGGTGCGCCATGTCGATCTCGACCGGGCGCAGGGCGGCGCGGCCCATCTGCGAGAAGCTCAGCAGGTCGTCGACCAGCTTGCCGGCCAGGCGCGCCGATTGCTTGATATTGCGTGAGGAAGCGCTGGCGCATGGTCGCGTCTTCGCTGCCGCCGACTCGAGCAGCAGGTCGGAAAAGCCGACGATGTGGCGCAGCGGCGCGCGCAGGTCGTGCGAGACCGAATACGAGAAGGCTTCGAGTTCCTTGTTGGCGCGGCCGAGTTCCTCGGCCAGTTCCGCCATCTCCTCGGCGCGCTCGAGCGCGATGCCGAGCAGGGCGCTGCGAAACTCCGCGGTCAGTTCGATCTCGGCCGACGTGCCAGGGCAGGCTGACGCCGTGGATTTCCTCGCGCCAGGTGGCAAAGCTGGTGCGCGGCGTGAGCTGGGCCGGCGCCGGCGGCGTCGTCTTTCTCATGCGGGTTGCCGGCCCATTCGATCGTATGCACCACCTCCGGGACGGAACCAGAGCAGGTAGTGCTTGTGCAGGCGCGAGATCGACATCGCCAGCACCCCGCTGGCGTTGCGCGCGAGCGCGGCGCCGCCCGGGTACTCGGCCGACAGCTGGTCGGTCGCGAAGATGTCGCGGCCGTGGCCTTGCAGGTCGAGCCAGGCCACCAGGTCTTCGATGGCTGCGACGTCGGGCGTGTCGCCAAAGGTCAGCACGCGCTCGTCGGCCACGACCGCCACCCCGCCCGCGCGCGCAAAGCGCAGCAGTTCGGGGAAGACGCCGCTCATGTTCTCGATGACGTCCGCGCCCTTGGTGAGGTTGCCCAGCATCGCCACCATCATGCGCCGCACTTCGAGGCGGAACTGCAGCTCGCTCGCATCCTCGCGCGACTCGATGCACAGCGCCAGCACCTGCCCCAGCTGCTCGCAGGCGGTGCGCTTTTCGAACGGCAGCGGGCAGGGCGTTTCGTTATGGCAGGAGATCAGGCCCCAGAGCTTGCCCTTGACCATCAGCGACACCGACATCGAGGCCAGCGTGCCCATGTTGCGCATGTATTGCAGGTGCACCGGCGAGACGCTGCGCAGGGCGGCAAACGACAGGTCGTTGCGCGCACCCGTGACGGGATTTTCGCCCGGCACCAGCGGCGAGGGCGCGTAGTTGGCGTCCTGGATCAGGCGGATGCGCGACAGCGCGTACAGCTCGCGCGCCTGGGCCGGGATGTCGGAGGCCGGGAAGCGCTGGCCCATGTACGAGTGGTAGGCGTCTTCCTTCGATTCGGCCATCACGTGGCCATGGCCGTCGCGGTCGAACTGGTAGACCATCACGCGGCCGAAACCGGTGACCATGCGCACCTGGTGGGCCGCCAGCTTCGACAGCGATTCGACCGATTCGTTCTCGTTGACCTTCAGCAGGAAGTCGCCCAGCAGCGGGTAGAGGTGGCGGAAGTCGGGCGCCTCGGCCCGTTCGACGGCCTCGAATTCGAGGATGACCAGGCCGTCCCAGGCATGGCCGAGCACGTCGAAATGGCGCTCGCCGGCCGAGCGTGATGGTGCCCAGGTAGAAGGGCCGGTTGCCGAGGCTGCCGTTGGCGAGCGCGGGCAGCAGGCGCTCGGCCGCGGCGGCGCCGATGACCTCGTCCAGCGGACGCTCGATGGCTGCCTCGGCGGCGATGCCGAGGTGCTGCGCGAGGTTGGCGCTGGCCTGCAGGATTTCCCCGGCCGCCGACAGCGTCAGCAGGAAGCCATGGGGCTGGATGCTGCCGGGAGTACGGATCGGTTCGCGGGCGCAGCCGGACAAATCGAGCGCTGCGGAAGGGGATGGAGTCATGAGGCGCGGGCCTGGGCACGGCTGGGTTACAAAAGCGTTATTCTAGCGCGAAAGACAAGGGCGGGCAGCGCCATCGTCGCATGCTCCCTATGGCGCAGCCGGCACGAATGGCATGTTTTTGAGGCGATCGGCGCTTGACCTGTGGCGCAAGGCGTGAATCATCGGCAGGTTGCGTGGGCGGTCAGGGTGTTTCGGTATATGATGTTTTGTTATCATCCCACCACCACCCAGCGTGCACATGAACAATCGAATCGCCGCCAGGAAGACGCTGACCGAAGAGCAGCGCTTCCAGTACCTGATCTCCGGCATCAGCGACTACGCGATCTACATGCTCGACCCGGAAGGCCACGTCAGCAGCTGGAATGCGGGCGCCCAGCGCTTCAAGGGCTACCTGGCGCCGGAAATCCTCGGCGAGCATTTCTCGCGTTTCTACACCCCCGAAGACCGGGCCACGAACCTGCCCGAACGCGCGCCTGGCGACCGCCCTGAACGAGGGCAAGTACGAGGCCGAAGGCTGGCGCATGCGCAAGGACGGCACGCGCTTCTGGGCCAGCGTCGTGATCGACCCGATCTACGACGAGGAGGGCGCGCTGCTCGGCTACGCCAAGATCACGCGCGACATCACCGACAAACGCCAGGCCGAGCAGGCCCTGCGCGCCAGCGAGGAGCGCTTCCGCCTGCTGGTGCAGGGCGTGACCGATTACGCGATCTACATGCTCTCGCCCGAGGGCACGGTCAGCAACTGGAACGTCGGCGCCGAGCGCATCAAGGGCTACCAGGCCGACGAAATCGTCGGCCAGCATTTCTCGCGCTTCTATACCGAGGAAGACCGCGCTCGACGGCAAGCCGGCGCGCGCGCTCGCCACCGCCGCGCGCGAAGGCCGCTACGAGGCCGAGGGCTGGCGCGTGCGCAAGGACGGCACCCGCTTCTGGGCGCACGTCGTCATCGACGCCATCCGCGACGACATGGGCGAACTGATCGGCTTTGCCAAGATCACGCGCGACCTGACCGAGAAAAAGAAGGCCGACGCCGCGCTGGCCGAGGCGAATGCGGCGCTGTTCCAGGCGCAGAAGATGGAAGCGATCGGCCAGCTGACCGGCGGCATCGCGCACGACTTCAACAACCTGCTGTCGGTGCTGGCCAGCGGCCTGGAAGTGCTGGCCATGGGACGCGGCGGCGGCACCGACACCAAGACCTTCGACAGCATGCGCCGCGCCGTCGACCGCGGCGCCACGCTGACCCAGCAATTGCTGGCCTTCGCGCGCCAGCAGCCGCTGCAGCCGGAAACGCGCAGCGTCAACCGCCTCATCACCGGCTTCGAGTCGGTGCTGCGGCGCGCGGTGAACGCGGCGATCGATTTCCAGGTGCGGCTCGAACCGCACATCCGCACCACCGTCATCGACAGCGCGCGCTTCGAATCGGCCCTGCTCAACCTGGTCGTCAACGCCCGCGACGCCATGCCCGAGGGCGGCCACCTGCAGATCGAGACCGCCAACGTCGAACTCGCCGGGCACGAAGTGCGCGGCCTGGCGCCGGGACCCTATGTGCGGGTGACGGTGGCCGATACCGGCACCGGCATGTCGCCCGAAACGGCGGCGCGCGCCTTCGAGCCCTTCTACACGACCAAGGAAGTGGGCAAGGGAACGGGCCTGGGCCTGTCCCAGGTCTACGGCTTCATCAAGCAGTCGGGCGGCGAGATCGTGATCGGCACCTCTCCCGGCGAAGGCACGACGATTTCGATCTTCCTGCCGGCCGCGCCCGGCCAGGACGGCGGCGCGCGCCAGGATTCGACCGAACTGGTGCTGATCGTCGAGGACGAGCCCGACCTGATGGACGTGGCGGCGGCGCTCTACATCAGCATGGGCTACGAAGTCGTCACGGCCTCCAACGCCAACGAAGCCTTGAGCCTGCTGGAAAGCCGCGACGTCGATGTCCTGTTCACCGACATCATCATGCCGCAGGGGATGAACGGCATCGAGCTGGCGGTGCACACGCGCCAGCATTATCCCGACGTGAAGATCATCCTGGCATCGGGCTATCCGCGCCCGGCGCTCAATCTCGACGAGGCCAGCCTGCACGATTTCGGCTTCGTCAACAAGCCCTACCGGCTGTCGGACCTGGCGCGCGCGCTGCGCACCGCGGTCTGAGGCGCTGTCCTCCATGACGCTGCATGTCGCGACGCCGCTGCTGGAATCGCATGCCTTCGATGTGCGGCCCGGTGCGCGCGTCTGGCTGAAGATGGAGGCGCTGCAGCCGAGCGGCTCGTTCAAGCTGCGCGGCATCGGGCACGCCTGCGAGACGTATGCCGCGCGCGGGGCGCGGCGCATCGTGGCGTCTTCCGGCGGCAATGCCGGGCTGGCGGCGGCCTGGGCGGCGCGGCGCCTCGGCTTGCCCTGCCTGGTCGTGGTGCCGGAAACGACCAGCGCCGCGCGCCCGCGCCTTGCTGGCGCGCGAAGCAGGCGCAGGTCTGCGTGCATGGGCTGTCGTTCCAGGAAGCGAACGCGCATGCGCAGTCGCTGCTCGGTCCGCAGGATGCCTTCATCCACCCGTTCGACGACCCGCTGCTGTGGGAAGGGCATGCGAGCATGATCGACGAGGTGGCGCGTGCCGGCCTGCGGCCGGATTGCGTGGTGCTGTCGGTCGGCGGTGGCGGGCTGCTCAGCGGTGTGGTGGCGGGCTTGCGGCGCCAGGGCTGGGATGACGTGCCGGTGTTTGCCGTCGAGACGGTGGGCGCGGATTCGTATGCGCAATCGCTGGCGGCGGGCGAGCGGGTCGAACTGCCGGCGATCGCCAGTATCGCGACCTCGCTCGGGGCGAGGAAGGTGTCGGAACATGCGTTCGATCTGGCGCGTGCGCATCCGATTCGTCCGGTGGTGGTGCACGGACCGCGAGGCGGTGGCGGCTTGCGTGCGCTTCATGGACGATCATCGGGTGGTGGTGGAACCGGCTTGCGGGGCGGCGCTGGCGCTGGCGTACGTGCGGAGGCGCGGATGCCGCGCTGGCTGATTTTGCGAACGTGCTGGTGATTGTGTGTGGTGGGGCGACGGCGACGGTGGCGCAGTTGCAGGCTTGGGATGCGCAGCTGCGCTGAAGCGGCTCACAGCGCAAACAAAATATCGCTCACGCGCTCGTAAATCGGATCCGCCGACGGCCCCTCGTTCGGCCACCCCAGCACATCGAAATGGTCGTACCCGCGATACGTCCCCAGATAATTCCACATTCCCCGCACCGGCGTCCCGTCGAACTCCTTCACCGGATGCCCGGCCGGTGCGCGCATGCTGACCGTGTTGACCACGCCGTCGTTGGGAAACCAGCGGCTGTCGATCCGCACCCGGCCCGGCGCATCCTGGGTGTAGCCGCCCATCCCGTGCTGCAGCATCGAGGGCACGATCCATTCGCCGGCATAGGTTTTGTAATAGGCGAACATGTCGTTGCGCGGATACTGGTAATAGCGGTTCTGGAGCGGCGCGATGAGGCGGTCGGTAGTCGTTGCAGCAGCGCGCGCCGGCCTCGGTGGCCTGGGTGCCGATCGAAAAATAGACCACATTCGGCGAGGTGCGCGCCCAGGCGTTGAAGGTGCGCGCGCCGTCCGGCGCCAGTTCCCAGTTGGCCGCATCGGCCAGCAGCCAGTCGCGCAGCGGCGAGCTCAGTTCGGGCAGGATGTCGAGGACGGCGTCGCGCAGGGTGGTGCCGTTGTGCGGCGTGGAGATGGTCGTGACGCTGCGGATCCAGCCGGTCTTGCCGCCTCGGTACAACTCGCCGTTGCCGGCGTTGACGTCGCCATGTTCCAGCAGTTCGACCAGCGCCCGGATCGTGGTGCCGCCCTGGCTGTGGCCGATCATGTGCAGCGGATGGCGCGCGTCCCAGGCCGGATACAGCGCCGGCGGATAGCCCTGCGGATTGCGCAGCGGATCGGCCGCCCAGCATTTGATGGCCTTGGCGTTGCCCTCGCTGTCGACGTGCTGCGCGCCATAGTCGACGCAGCCGCCCTTGAGCTGGGCGTAGAGTTCGGCCGCCCGCTCGCGGTTGGTCGCGATCGCGCCGACGACGGCGGTGAAGACCGTGTGCGGGCCCTTGTATGCGCGCAGGTGGGCGGCGACGTCGCCCTTGCCGCCCCAATACAAGAAGCCGCTGCGCGGAAACTGGTCGGGGCCGAAGCCGAGGAAGCCGTGCACCAGCACGATCGGATCGTTGTTCGCGGCGCCGGCGGGGCCGGGCAGCAGCGCCAGCATCAGGCTGAGCATGGCGAACAGGATCCGTAGCAGAGCGCGGCATGAAGCACTCCGGGAAGGCGAAAAGCCTATTGTCGGAGCGCCTAGGCGGCAGGAGTTTGCGCAAAGTCGAGCCTGCGCAGGGAAGTTGGCGGCGGCGCAACAGATTCGTGCGCCGCCGGCTTGACTAGAAGAATTACTGTGCGGTCGGAACCGTGTTGGCTGCAGCGGGTTGGCGTGCCCCGGTGCTACCCACCGCACCCGGCGCGTTCGCATCGGCCGGCGCCGCGATCGAGGCCGTCATGCTGGCCTTCTCGGCAGCCTCGACCCGGTTGCCGTTCCAGACGACGTAGTCGTCGATCGAATACAGTTTGCACGGCTCGGTGCTTTTTGCCGAGCAGGTGGCCAGCGCGCGCGCGTCCGGCGCTTCGCCTTCCTCGGCCCAGGTCCAGGCGCCGCTGGGCGAGACGGCAAAGGCGCGCGGCGTCATCTTGGTCAGATAGTCGGCGTAGGCGCGGCGCCCGTTTTCCGAAAGGAAGGGCACCGCCTCGACATCGTCCAGCTTCGCAAAATCGGTGCGCGGCGGCGTCGGCGGCGGCGGCACCTTGTTGACCACCTCGGTCGGCATGCCGACGCTCTTCAGGAAGCGCATCGTATCGTCCAGCCAGATCTTTTCGCCATCGCGGCTGGCCAGCATGCCATGGGCGTCGCGCTTGAACGACGGGAACTCGACCAGGCGCGCCTTGCCGCCGGCCTGGCCGATAGGCTTCGTGCAGGCGGTTCGCCAGGTCCGGGCCGAACAGCGAATCGTTCTCGCCATACATCCACAGGCTCGGCACGCGGCTGTTGGCGCCGTATTCGGCAAACGCCGACACCAGCGCCGAGCGCCAGGCGCAGCGGTCGCTGTCGTCGCGCAAGCCGCCGGCGAAATTGATCAGGCCGCGCACGCCCGGCTCGTCCTGCGTGCCCAGCGCCATCGTCGCCAGGCCGCCGTAGGACTGGCCGGCCACCACGATGTGGGCGCCGTCGATCCAGGACTGGGCGCGCGCGAATTCCAGCGTCGAGCGGATATCCTCGGCCTGCAAATAGCCGTTGGCCGTCATGTCGCAGCCGCGGTCGCGGTAGCGTCCGGTCGAGTTGGCGAAGCCCTGGCGCATCGGCACCATCACCGCATAGCCGCGTTTCACGAAGGCGGTGGCCATGTGATAGAAGCGGTCGCGCGGCTGGGCGCTCGGGCGTCCCGGGTCCTTGCCGTGGTTAATCACCAACAGCGGGAAGGGACCGGGGCCGTTCGGACGGAACACCGTCGTCTCCAGCATCGCACGGTGGTCGAAGCCGGCCGGCACCTGCACGACCTGTTCGTTCATCCGGTAATCGAGTTCGAGTTCCTGCTCGATGGCGATGCCGGGAAGCATGGCCAGGCTGGCGAGCAGGGCGGTGGTGATCTTGCGAACAGAGGGACGAACTCTCATCATGGGAAACTCTGGATACCTGCCAGTGAGACAGACTTGCTCGATGGAATGAATTGATTCTAGGCACCTCTGAAAGCGAGGGCAATATCCATTTGGGCAACTCCAGAGTTAAATTTTCGCGTGTGGTAAAGATGCTTATATTCATCAACAACGAAAAATGCAGACGTCGTTTTGCACGCGTGCAAAACCTTGAGCGGAGGGAAAGATTGCTGTTTATTCAGGGTGGCGCTGCGGCGCAATGCGGTAGTCGTGGCGGGGCTGCGCTACAATCCGCGGTTTTGCCCGCCGCCCGATGACTGAGGATTTGCCTTCCCGCCGCGCCCGCTGCGCGGCCTGCCTGCGCGCGCAGAGCGCCTGTATTTGCGCCTGGGTGCGCCCGGTCGCGTTGCGCGCCGCGCTATTGATCCTGCAGCATCCGCTGGAAGTGGCGCAATGCCAAGAACAGCGCGCGCCTGCTGCATTTGTGCGTGCCGGGGAGCGTGCTGGCGGTGGGCGAGGCCTTCGATCCCGCCGAGCTCGACGCGCTGCTGCACGCCGGCGGGCGCACGCCGGTGCTGCTGTATCCGGAGACGCCCCGGCCTGCCTTCGCTGGCCCCGGACAGTGCGATCCCGCCCGAACAGCTGCGGATCGTCGTCCTCGACGCCACCTGGCGCAAGAGCCGCAAGATGCTGCACCTGAACCCGCTGCTTGCCGCCTTGCCGCGCCTGGCCTTGTCGAGCATGCCGGCGTCAAACTACCGGATTCGCAAGGCCCATGCCCCGGACCAGCTGTCGAGCCTGGAAGCGGGCGCTTACGCACTGGGGCAGGTCGACGGGCGACATGGCCCTGGTGGCGCCGCTGTTCGAAGCGTTTGACGGATTCGTGCAACAACAGGCCGCTTTTGTGCCGCCGGATGCCGCACGCACGCGCGACGCTTGAGTTGAAACGGAGAGCGCGCTACACTACTGTATAAACATACAGTACAGGGTGTCCTCATGGAACTGCGCGAACGAACGATCGACCGGGAATACAGTGCCGAACAGCCAATGTTGCCGCCGCGTCCGCTCGCGGCGCACAAGGGGCGCGGCGCCGTCTCGAACATGCAGGGCCGCTACGAGGTCAACGGCCGCGAGGGCTTCGACGACGGCTGGGAAGCCGGCATCGATCTCGGCGACGCGCCCCGTTTCAAGACCCAGGTCACGGACGAGGTCGCAAAAAGCATCCTCTCGCGCAACGCCTCGCCCGACATCCCGTTCAAGGTCTCGCTCAATCCCTACCGCGGCTGCGAGCACGGCTGCATCTATTGTTTTGCGCGCCCGACGCACAGTTATCTCGGCCTGTCTCCCGGCCTCGATTTCGAGAGCAAGCTGTTCGCCAAGACGAATGCGGCCGAACTGCTGCGGCGCGAGCTGGCCCATCCGTCGTACAAGCCCGAGCACATCGCCATCGGCGTCAACACCGACGCCTATCAACCCTGCGAGCGCGAGTACCGCCTGACGCGCCAGGTGCTCGAAGTGCTGAGCGAATGCCAGCACCCGGTCGGCATGATCACCAAGTCCTCATTGATCGAACGCGACATCGACCTGCTCGCGCCCATGGCCGCCAAGGGCCAGGCCTGCGCCGCGATCACGCTCACCACGCTCGACTCGGAAATCTCGCGCACCCTGGAGCCGCGCGCCGCCGCCCCGGCACGCCGCCTGCGCACCATCCGCACGCTGACCGAGGCCGGCATTCCGGTGAGCGTGAGCGTGGCGCCGATCATCCCGTTCGTGACGGAACCGGAAATCGAACGCATCCTGGAAGCGGCGCGCGACGCCGGCGCCGTCAGCGCCCATTACACCGTCCTGCGCCTGCCGTTCGAAGTCAATCCGCTGTTCCAGCAATGGCTGGAAGCGCATTTCCCGGAGCGGGCCCAGCGCGTCATGAACCGCGTGCGCGAGATGCGCGGCGGGAAGGATTACGACAGCGATTTCGGCAAGCGCATGATGGGAGAGGGCGTCTGGGCGGATTTGATCCGCCAGCGCTTCACCAAGACCGTCGAGCGGCTGGGGTTGGGCAAGCTGGGCAGCCGGTTCGAGCGGCTGGATGCGTCGCAGTTCCGGCGGCCGCTGGTGGTGCCGGCGGCCGTGGGCAAGGCGGCGGGGAAGGGGGCGGGGCAGCTGGCTTTGTTCTGAGCGCCCCACGCTCGGCGATTACTGGCCCAGGCAAATCACCTTGGTCGCGTACTCTTTCGCATTCGCCTTCTTGCTCGCGGCCCAGTCCATGACTTCCTGGGCTTCGGCCACGGTCATGATCGTGGCTTTTTCCTTGTTCTTGATGAAGGAAACGCCTTCGAACTTGCCTTCCTTGCTGCGCATGACCTTGGCGAAGACGGGCGGCTTCTTGCCGCCATCGGCAATTTTGTTTTGTTGAACGAGGTAACGCTGGTCTTTGGTGTCCATAGGGCTTGTAAAAGGTGGGATGCAGGCCGCATTTTACAGACGAATTCAGGAAATCGCTGAGGCGGGCCGGCGCCACCGGTTTGGTGAAATGCATGTCGAATCCTGCTGCTTTTGCGCGCGCGAGATCGTCCTTCGCGCCCCATCCCGAGACGGCGACGATGGTGCAAGGGGCGAGCGCCGTGTCGCTCGCGCAGCCGGCGCGCGACTTCATAGCCCGTCATCCCCGGCATGCCGATATCGAGGAAGACAAGCTGCGGCCGGAACTGCTCGGCCAGCGCCAGCGCCTGCGGGCCGTCGTGGGCGATGCGCAGGTCGTGGCCATGCATCTCGAGCAGCGCGGCCAGGGTCATTGCCGCATCGACGTTGTCGTCCGCGACCAGGATGCGCAAGGTGCTTTGCCGTCCTGGCCGCCGCGTCGGCGCTGGCGCGCGCCGGCATCGGCGGCGGCTGCCGGCGAGGTCGAGCGGCAGCCTGACGACGAAGGTGCTGCCCTTGCCGGGACCGGCGCTGATGGCCCGCACCGTGCCCTCGTGCAGGTCGACCAGCTGGCGCACCAGCGACAGCCCGATGCCGAGCCCGCCCTGGGCGTGGTCCATGTTGCGTCCGACCTGGCTGAACATGTCGAACACCGATTCCAGCGCTTCGGCGGGAATGCCGATGCCGCTGTCGGTCACCGCGATGACGGCGTCGTCGCCGTCCTTCTCGACGGTGAGTTTGATGCGTGCCGCCCTGCGGCGTGTATTTCGCCGCATTGGTCAGCAGGTTGCCCACCACCTGGGCGATGCGCGCCGCATCGGCGTTGACCGGCAGCGGCGCAGCGTGCAGCTTCAGGCTGAATTCGTGATGGCCTTTCTCGATCAGGGGCAGGCTGGTCTCGACGGCGTTCGAGACGATGGACTTCAGGTCCACCGGCGCCTTCCGGATGTCGACCTTGCCGTTGGTGACGCGCGCGATATCGAGCAGGTCGTTGATCAGGTGCGACAACTGCCTGACCTGGCGCTCGATGATCCCGCGCACGTTCCCGACCGTCTCGGCGCTGTCGGCGCGCATGCGCATGATTTCCAGGCCGGTCAGGATCGGCGCCAGCGGATTGCGCAGTTCGTGGGCCAGCACCGCCAGGAATTCGCTCAGGTTGCGGTTCGATTTGGCGACTTCGTCGAACAGGCTGCGCTGGTTCGCTTCGGCCAGCCGCAGCGCCGCCTCGGTCCGTTTGAAGGCGTCGATGTTCATGACGACCGAGACCTGGCCGTTGGGCGTGCCGTCGCTGGCGGCGAGCGGTACCGCCGCCACCTGGGTCCAGATCTCGCTGCCGTCGTCCCTGGTATAGAGCGCTTCGATGCCCGGCACGACCCGTTCGCCGCGCAAGGCGCGCGCGCCCGCGAAGTCTTGCTGCGCACAGGGGCTGCCGTCCGCATGGAAGGCGCGCCAGCGGGAGCGGCGCGCGTCATCGCGCGAAGGCAGGACCCCGGTGGGCAGGTATTGCTGCATTTCCTTGTTCGACAGGACGACCTTGCCCTGCCTGGTCGACGACCGCGACCCCGACCGGCAAGGCCTCGAAGACGGCCGCCAGCGTTTCGCGCGCTTCGAACAGCATCTGCTCGGTCTGCTTTCGATCGTTGATGTCGAGGACGTTGCCGACGAAGCCGAGAAAATCGCCCTCGCTCGAAAAGCGCGGGCGGCCCGCGTCGATGACCCAGCGGTAGCCGCCGTCGACGTGCCGGATCCGGTGTTCGAGGCTGAACTCTTGCCTGCGCGCGTTGGCCTCGAGGAAGGCCATGCGCGCGCCATCGCGGTCGTCCGGGTGGATCATGGCCGTCCAGCCCAGGCCCAGGCCCGCTTCCTTGCTTTGCCCGGTAAACGCGGTGCCAGCCGCGCGACAGGAAGGAACAGCTGCCATCCGGCTCGGTTACCCAGAGCATCGACGGGGCCGTGTCGGCAAAATCCAGGAAGTGCGATTCGCTGTGCTTGAGCGCGCGCTCGGCCAGCTGGCGCTGCAACACGACGGTGGCCTGGTTGACGCCCACGCCCAGCAACATGCGCTCGTTCTGGGTGGGGAAATCGGGACGCCGGGAACCCACGACCAGGGCGCCGATGTCGCCCCCGATGCCGAAGCGCAGCACGCAGGTGCGCAAGGGCTGGCCGTCGACCAGGTGCGACGTGGCGGCGCCGCCTCGCTCTCCAATGCGGCGCGCGCCACGGACAGGTACGCGCCTGCGCGGCGGGCGGCTTGCTGCGCGTGGTGTCGAACGCGGCGCTGTCGATGCTGGCGAGCAGCCGGGCATGGACCAGGTCGAGATCGAGCGTGCGCAACAACACGTCCGCCAGGCTCTCGACCACGCGCGCGGGCGGAAGATTGCCCCAGATCGCCGGCAAGGTGGTCAGGGCGACGAGGTCGCGCGTGGTTTGCCTCAGGCTGTCGAGCTCCGAACCAGGCTGTCCTGTCTGCATGGGGTTGTCGCGTGTTACGCCAGTGCGGAAGGCGCGCCGGCGGCCCGCTGCCTTGCGCGCCGCCAGTTCCTTCAGCATTTGTTCCGACGGAATGAAGAATGGATTTTCCTGCAGGATGCCGCCAATGATGACCATCGGGTGGGTGCGCATGATGTCGATCACGACGCTGGCATCGAATTTCGACAGGTCATAGGTGCAGACCACCGGATCATGCTGCGTGCGGCAGCGCCTGGTTCAGGCGCGCCTCGTATTCGACGATATCGTGGATGCCGGGCCGGTCCTCGAGCGCCCACTCCATGTTCGCGATATTGCGCGACATCTTGCCTGGCGGCGCATTGGACGGATCGATCATCTTGAGCAAGGTCTCGATCATCAGGTCCTGGTCGAAACGGCCGTCCTTCAGGTAGGTCTCGCGCCAGTCCAGCACTTCGAGTTGCCCTGCCGCCTCGGCTGCGGGGATGTCGACGCCTTCGTGCGCCAGGCGCGTCCAGGTGCGCCGCGCGGTGCTCCGGATCGACGATGTGGAAGGCGCGGTCGCCCCGTTCGAACCCTTCCATGATGAAAGGCATGAGCACGCGATACTCTTCTTCCTTGGTGTGGAAAAAGGCGCAGGCGTGGCAGGAGTGGGTGAGGGCGGAACCGGCGAGGTTCACAGGCGTGTTTTCGATTGACATGGAAATCCTGGAAGCGTGCTAGGTCGGGACTCTAGTATCGATATCTTACATGAGCGGCAGAGGCGGTTTCCGAAAACCCGGTCAGCACTCGAGATAGTCGGCCAGGTGGCGCTCGATCTCGAACACGTGCGCGTCATCCTTGCCGAGCGCGCGCAGGGCCCGCGCCAGTTCCAGCAGGTACTCGCTGTTCGGCCCGCTCGGCCCGCGCGCCGCGGCGATCTGCGCGGCGATCTCGCGCTCGGTCGCCGGCCCCAGGAAGGCGGCGTTCTCGTGCGTCGCGATATACACCAGTCCCTCGACGCTGCCGCCGTCATCGAAATCGATGTCGATGGCGAGGCGCAGGTAGCCGTTCTTCTCGCGGTGGTCGAGGTGGGCGAATTCTTCGGGCGTGACGAGATAGGCCATGCCGTGGCAGACCGCGCCCGCGTCCGGCACCAGGGTCACGACGCGCCCCGGCGCGGTCTCGGTGCCGCGGTGGTCGTGCGATCCCTGCCAGAAGCGGCGCGTCCAGCCCTGCGATGCTGGCCGGGCGCCGCTCGAGGTAGGGGAAATCGGCCTTGAAGATGAGCGAGCCATAGCCGAACAGCCAGACCTGGTGGTGGCCGTCGAACTTGTCCATCGTTGGTTGATGGCGATGGTATTGAGAGACATGGGGCGATTCTAGCCAATCAGCGCGCCCGGCTGCTCGCGCACGCTGTCGCGCTTGGCCTTGCACGTAGGGGAACAGGAAGTCGATGAAGCTTTCCGCCGCCGGCGACAGCGAGCGGCCGGCGCGCGTGTAGACGAAGAAGCGGCGCGTCAGCCGCGGTTCCTCGAGCACGCGCATGTGCAGCCGGTGCAGGCGCACCAGCGGCTCGGCATACGGCAGGCAGACCGTGATGCCGAGCCCGGCGCTGACCATCGCCAGCGCGGTCGTCATGAAGGCGACTTCGTTGGCGGGTTTGAGCTGGACTTCGCGCAGCAGGGCCTGCATGTCGGCCAGCAGGCGCTCGGTAAATTGTCCCTGCAGCGCGATGAAGGGATAGCGGGCCACGTCCTGCCAGGTGACGCGCTCGCTCGCTTCCAGCGGATGACCTTGCGGGAACACCAGCGAAAACGGCATCTCGAACAGCTCGCGCGCTTCCAGTTGCGGCATGCTCTCGCGTTCGGGGCCGATGCCGAAATCCGATTCGCCCGACAGCACGCGCGCGATCACGTTCTCGACGGCGCTGTCGGCGACCCGGACATCGATGTCCGGATGGATCGGCGCGGTAGGCGGCCAGCGCTTGCGGCACCAGGGTGCAGCACATCAGTTGCGGCGCGGCGAGGCGCACCACGCCTTTTCTCAGCTGCGTATGGTCCGCGACGTTCGCCAGCGCACCGTCGAGATCATCGATCATCTGGCTAAATAGCGGAAAGAGTTCGCGCCCGATCTCGGTCAGCACGATGCGCCGCGTGGAACGGTCGACGACGCGCGCGCCGAGGGTCTGTTCGAGCTCCTTGATCAAGCCCGATAACGCCGATTGCGTGACGTGCAGCGTCTGCGCCGCGGTCGTAAAGTTACCGGTCTTGGCGAGCGCCACGAAGGCGCGCATCTGGCGCAGGGTGGGATTCATAAGATAGTCTGATAAATCAGGCGGAAAATATTGTTTGTATGATAGTCCGATTTGGACTGTAATGGCGGCAACCATAGCAACGAGGAACTCGCTCATGAAACTCGCCACACTCAAAACCGGCGGCCGCGACGGCACGCTGGTCGTCGTCAGCCGCGACCTGGTCACCTGCCAGGCCGTGCCGAAGATCGCCCGCACGCTGCAAGCCGCGCTCGACGACTGGGACGCGCATCGCGCCGCAGCTGCAGGCGGTCTACGACAAGCTCAACAACGGCAGCGCCGACCAGGCCGAATCCTTCCTCGAAATGGAATGCCATTCGCCCTTGCCGCGCGCCTACCAGTGGGCCGACGGCTCGGCCTACATCAACCACGTCGAACTGGTGCAGAAAGGCGCGCAATGCCGACGTGCCGGCCTCGTTCTACACCGACCCGCTGATGTACCAGGGCGGCGGCGATTCCTTCATCGGCCCGTGCGACCCGATCGCCGTGATGAGCGAGGACTGGGGCGTCGACCTGGAAGCGGAAGTGGCGGTGGTCACCGATTTCGTGCCGATGGGCGCCAGCGTCGAACAGGCCGCAAGCGCGATCCGCCTCGTCATGCTGGTCAACGACGTCTCGCTGCGCAACCTGATCCCGAACGAACTGGCCAAGGGCTTCGGTTTCTACCAGTCGA
This sequence comes from uncultured beta proteobacterium, assembly GCA_963729765.1. Taxonomy (GTDB): domain Bacteria; phylum Pseudomonadota; class Gammaproteobacteria; order Burkholderiales; family Burkholderiaceae_D; genus Telluria. The sequence goes on from CAVSPL010000012.1 coordinate 279,833, forward strand.
AGCCGGCCAGCGCCTTTTCGCCGGTGGCGGTCACGCCGGACGAGCTGGGCGACGATTGGGTTGATTCCAAGCTGCACCTGCCGCTGCTGGTCACGATCAACGACGCGCCCTTCGGCAAGCCGAACGCCGGCGAAGACATGACCTTCAGCTTCGCCCAATTGATCGCCCACGCGGCCAAGACGCGCGAACTGGGCCCGGGCAGCATCATCGGCTCCGGCACGGTGTCCAACAAGCAGGGCGGCCTGCACGGCTCGAGCATCGCCAACGGCGGCGTCGGCTATTGCTGCCTGGCCGAAGTGCGGATGTACGAAACCATCGAACACGGCGCCCCGACGACGCCATTCTTGCGCTTCGGCGACAGCGTGCGCATCGAGATGCTGGACGCCGCGGGCGCGAGCATTTTCGGCGCCATCGATCACGAAGTCGCGCATTATCACGGGAGGAAAGAATGAAGCTTTATACCTATTTCCGCAGCTCCGCCGCCTACCGCGTGCGGATCGCGCTGAACCTGAAGGGTCTGAGCTACGAGGCGGTGCCCGTGCACCTGCTCAAGGACGGCGGCCAGCAGCGCCAGGACGACTACCGCCAGATCAATCCGAGCGGCCTGGTGCCGGCCCTGCAGGACGACCGCATCACGCTGACGCAATCGATGGCGATCATCGAATACCTCGACGAACGCTATCCGGCCGTGCCGCTGCTGCCGCAGGACGCCCCGGGGCGCGCCCGCGTGCGCGAACTGGCGCAGATCATCGCCTGCGACATCCACCCGCTGAACAACCTGCGCGTGCTGCGCCACCTGGTGCACGAGCTCAAGCTGAGCGAAGAGCAGAAGAACGCCTGGATCCGCCACTGGATCAGCGAGGGCCTGGCCGGCCTCGAGGCGCACCTGGCGCGCGACCCGGCCGCCGGGCCGTTCTGCCACGGCAATTCGCCGACGATCGCCGACTGCTTCCTGGTGCCGCAGGTGTTCAACGCCCAGCGCTTCGAGATCGATATGGCGGCCTATCCGAACATCAGCCGCATCCACGCGCTGTGCGCGGACATGCCGGCGTTTGCCAGCGCGCATCCGTCGCAGCAGCCGGACGCGGAGTAAGCGCCGCAATAAAAACGGCGGACGCATCACGCGTCCGCCGTTTTTGTTTGCGGCGCTGCCTTACGCGCGCTTCGGCTGCGACGGCGACGAGATCTCGTCGAGCGCGACATCGACGTCGGCGGCGTCGCTGGTGGCCACGTCGCCCAGCGAGACGATGCCGATGACCTTGCCCGATTGCTCGTCGACGACCGGCACGCGGCGAATCTGCTTGTCGCCCATCTGGCTGAGCACCTCGGCGACGCTCTGTCCTGCCGTGCAGGTGCGCACGTCCTTGCTCATGACGTCGGTGACCTTGGCCGAGCGCGGATCCTGGCCGGCGGCCACCGAGCGCACGGTGATGTCGCGGTCGGTAATCATGCCGACCAGCTTGTCGCCGTCGAGCACGGGGATGGCGCCGACATTGAGCTCGTCCATCAACTGCGCGGCGCGCTGGATGGTTTCCTGCGACGAAATGGTTTGCACGTCGCGGGTCATGATGTCCTGAATCGTTTGCATGCGCTGTCTCCTTGGTTCGGGTGTTAGTAAATGAGCAAGCACTATGCCTGAAATCCGGAAAACGCCTCGCTTGATTGACCGCGACGGCCGGCGCCGGCGCCTGGCGGGCTGCGCTACAATCCGCCTCTTTTTCCCGCCTTGCCGACATGACCATTCCCGCCTCCATCCTCCAGCAACTCGACCTGGCCGATCCTTCATGGCGCCCGCACCTGCTGCGCGGCCTGGAGGCGGTGGCCGCAGCCGATCCGGCCTACCTGCCGGCCCTGGCCGACGACGATTACCTGCCGACCGAAGGCCGCCTGTTCGCCGCCTTCGCCCAGCCGCTCGACCGGGTCCGCTATGTGCTGGTGGGGGAGGGGCCGTACCCGCGCGCCGCCAGCGCGACCGGGGTCTGTTTCATGGATGGCGCGGTGGGCGAGCTATGGAGCGAGGCCGGACTGTCGAAGCCGGTCAACCGGGCGACCTCGCTGCGCAACTTCATGAAGATGCTGCTGGTGGCGGACGGGCAGTTGCAGGCTGGACGATACCGGCGGCGCGGCAATGGCGCCGGTGGCGGCAGCGGCCGCGTCGAACGGTTCGATCCAGACCCTGGCGCAGTTGCAGGACAACCTGACGGCGCAGGGTTTTCTTTGCTCAACGCCGCGCTGGTGTTTCGCAAGCACGTGGCGCCGGTGATCGATGCGCGCGCCTGGCTGCCCTTCCTGCAGACCGTGCTGGCCGTGCTCGGCCGAACGCGCGGCAGCCGCCGACGCTGGTTTTGTGGGGAAAGATTGCTGAGCAGTTAAGGAAATTGCCGGAGACCGAGCGCTTGCCGCAGGTGGTGGCCGAGCATCCGTACAACCTGAGTTTCATCGGGCACGCGGGGATGCAGGCGCCTGTTCGGGCCGATGGAATTGCTGCGCCTGCGCTGATGCCGAACCGACCCTGCCGGTTTTGGGCCCCTCCAAGACAAGCATCATCAAATTTGCTATACTTGACTAAATCGTTCAACTAATCAGATCCGCACTGCAACAAGCGTGGGACTGGATGAAATGAACAAGGGCAATATTTTAACATTACCGGGGTTGTGATGCGTCTGACCACCAAAGGCCGTTTTGCTGTTACTGCGATGATCGATCTTGCCATGCGTCAAGGCAATGGTCCCGTCACGCTGTCGGGCATCAGCCAGCGCCAGGCCATTTCGCTGTCGTATCTGGAGCAGTTGTTCGGCAAGCTGCGCCGCCACGAGATCGTCGAATCGATCCGCGGTCCGGGCGGCGGCTACAGCCTGGCGCGCGCGGCGGAAAAGGTGACGGTGGCCGACATCATCATCGCCGTCGACGAGCCGCTCGACGCCACCCAGTGCGGCGGCAAGGAAAACTGCCACGGCGCGGACGCCGCCAGCGGCACCCGCTGCATGACCCATGAGCTGTGGACCACGCTCAACGCCAAGATGGTCGACTACCTCGATTCGGTCTCGCTGCAAGACCTGGTCGACCAGCAGAAGCAAAAAGAACAGAACGTCGTGGTGGTGCACCGTACCCCCGCCGCCGCCGTACAAAACTGAGCAAAACTGGAGTGAACTGATGAACGCGCCTTTGGACAAAAAAATCGAGCAGAGCTTCGTGACTGCGCCGCATTTCCCGATCTACATGGATTATTCGGCGACCACGCCGGTCGACCCACGCGTGGCCGACAAGATGATCCCGTTCCTGCGCGAGCAGTTCGGCAATCCCGCGTCGCGCAGCCACATGTACGGCTGGACCGCCGAAGCGGCGATCGAAGAGGCGCGCGGCCACGTCGCCGCCCTGGTCGGCGCCGATCCGCGCGAAATCATCTGGACCTCCGGCGCGACCGAGTCGAACAACCTCGCCATCAAGGGCGCGGCCCAGTTCTACAAGACCAAGGGCAAGCACATCATCACGGTCAAGACCGAGCACAAGGCCGTGCTGGACACCGTGCGCGAGCTGGAGCGCCAGGGTTTCGAGGCGACCTATCTCGAGCCGCAGGACAACGGCCTGATCACGATCGAGCAGCTGGCAGCGCCGCGATCCGCCCGGACACGATCCTGGTGTCGGTCATGCTGGTGAATAACGAGATCGGCGTGATCCAGCCGATCGACGAGATCGGCGAACTGTGCCGCTCGAAGGGCATCATCTTCCACTGCGACGCCGCGCAAGCGACCGGCAAGGTCGCAGATCGACCTGGAAAAGACCAAGTGCGACCTGATGACCTTCACCGCGCATAAAACCTATGGTCCGAAGGGCATCGGCGCCCTGTACGTGCGCCGCAAGCCGCGCGTGCGCCTGGAAGCGCAAATGCACGGCGGCGGCCACGAGCGCGGCCTGCGTTCGGGCACGCTGCCGACCCACCAGATCGCCGGCATGGGCGAAGCCTTCCGCATCGCCAAGGAAGAGATGGACGACCGAAATCGTGCGCATCACGCGCGCTGCGCGACCGCCTGGCCAAGGGCCTGATGGAGATCGAAGAGGTCTACATCAACGGCGACATGGAACACCGCGTGCCGCACAACCTGAACGTCTCGTTCAACTATGTCGAAGGCGAGTCGCTGATCATGGCGATCAAGGACATCGCCGTGTCGTCCGGTTCGGCCTGCACCTCGGCCAGCCTGGAGCCATCCTACGTGCTGCGCGCCCTGGGCCGCAGCGACGAACTGGCGCACAGCTCGATCCGCTTTACCATCGGCCGTTTCACGACCGAAGAAGACATCGACTTCACGATCGAGCTGTTGAAGTCGAAGGTCGGCAAATTGCGCGAACTGTCGCCCGCTGTGGGACATGTTCAAGGAAGGGATCGACATCAGTTCGATCCAATGGGCAGCCCACTAATTGCATACGTTTAGCGCTTTATTACAAGGAGCAACACCATGGCATATTCGGACAAAGTACTCGACCACTACGAAAACCCACGCAACGTCGGCGCTTTCGACAAGGGCGACGAATCGATCGGCACCGGCATGGTCGGCGCGCCGGCCTGCGGCGACGTGATGAAGCTGCAGATCAAGGTCAACGAGCAGGGCCTGATCGAAGACGCGAAGTTCAAGACCTATGGCTGCGGTTCGGCCATCGCATCGAGCTCGCTGGTGACCGAATGGGTCAAGGGTAAGACCCTGGACCAGGCGCTGGCCATCAAGAACACGCAGATCGCCGAAGAACTGGCGCTGCCGCCGGTGAAGATCCACTGCTCGATCCTGGCGGAAGACGCGATCAAGGCCGCGGTGCGCCGACTACAAGACCAAGCACGCAACCGTATAAAACTGTTCGACCGGAGCAGGAGAGGAAACGCATGGCAATCACATTGACCGAAAAAGCAGCGAAGCACATCAGTCGCTACATCGAGCGTCGCGGCAAGGGCCTCGGGCTGCGTTTCGGCGTGCGCACCACCGGCTGCTCGGGTCTTGCCTACAAGCTGGAGTACGTCGACGAAGCGGCGCCCGAAGACAACGTCTTCGAGTCCTTCGGCGTGAAGGTCTTCGTCGACCCGAAAAGCCTGGCCTACATCGACGGCACCGAACTCGATTTCGCCCGCGAGGGACTGAACGAAGGCTTCCGCTTCAACAACCCGAACGTCAAGGACAATTGCGGTTGCGGCGAAAGCTTCCGCATTTAAGTCGCGAATGCAGAATCACTTCGACCTGTTCCAGCTGCCGGCGCGCTTCGACGTCGACATGGCCGCGCTCGACGCGGCCTACCGCGAAGATCCAGGGCGCGCGTGCATCCGGACCGCTTCGTCGAACGCCCTCGACGCCGACAAACGCGTCGCCATGCAGTGGGCCACGCGCGCCAACGATGCCTACCAAACGCTGAAGAACCCGCAAAAGCGCGCCCAGTACCTGTGCGAGCTGAACGGCGTCGACCTGCAGACGGAATCGAACACGGCGATGCCGATGGCCTTCCTGATGCAGCAGATGGAGTGGCGCGAAGCGCTCGGCGAGGCGCGCGCGGCGAAAGATGCCGACGCGCTCGACGCGCTCGACAAGGACGTGCGCATGGAACGCACGGCCATGCTGGCCCAGGTCGGCAAGCAGCTCGACGCCGGCGATTTCGACGCCGCCGCGCAGGGCGTGCGCTCGCTGATGTTCCTCGATAAATTCGGGGACGAGGTACAGTACGCGTACGAGGCGATCGAGGGGTAGCTTCGCTGCAACGCGTGTCAACGCCGCATGTGATATCTCGCCCGACCCGACAGGTCTGCATCACCGCACACAAAACAACAACCAGGTAACACGAACATGGCACTTCTGCAGATCTCCGAACCCGGCATGTCGACCGCACCGCACCAGCACCGGCTGGCGGTGGGCATCGACCTGGGCACCACCAATTCGCTGGTCGCCACCGTGCGTAGCGGCAGCCCTGAAGTGCTCAGCGACGAGGACGGCCGCTCGCTGCTGCCATCGGTCGTGCGTTACCTGGCCAACGGCAATGCCCACATCGGCCACAAGGCGCAAGCCCACCGCACCACCGACCCGAAGAACACCATCGTGTCGGTCAAGCGCTTCATGGGCCGCGGCCTGAAGGACATCGCGCACGCCGAAAACCTGCCTTACGATTTCGTCGACGGCGAAGGCATGGTGCAGATCCGCACCGTCGCCGGCGTGAAAAGCCCGGTCGAGACCTCGGCCCAGATCCTGGCCACCCTGCGCCAGCTGGCCGAAGATTCGCTCGGCGACGACCTGGTCGGCGCCGTGATCACGGTGCCGGCCTACTTCGACGACGCCCAGCGCCAGGCGACCAAGGACGCGGCCCAGCTGGCCGGCATCAACGTGCTGCGCCTGCTGTCGGAACCGACCGCCGCCGCCATCGCCTACGGCCTCGATCACGGCTCCGAAGGCGTGTACGCCGTCTACGACCTGGGCGGCGGCACCTTCGACATCTCGATCCTCAAGCTCTCGAAAGGCGTGTTCGAAGTGCTGTCCACCGGCGGCGATTCGGCCCTGGGCGGCGACGACTTCGACCATCGCCTGTTCTGCTGGATCAACGAGCAGGCCAGGCTGTCGCCGCTGTCGGAAGAAGACACGGCCACGCTGATGGTCAAGGCGCGCCAGGCCAAGGAACTGCTGTCCTCGAACGACGAAACGACGATCGACGCCGTCCTGAAATCGGGCGAACTGGTGCACGTGAAGATCAGCGCGCACACCTTCGCCGAGATCACGAAGCACCTGGTCGGCAAGACCATGAACGCGATCAAGCAAGGCCATGCGCGACGCCAACGTGTCGGTCGAAGACGTCGACGGCGTGGTGATGGTCGGCGGCGCGACGCGCATGCCGCACGTGCGCCGCGCCGTGTCCGAGTTCTTCCACACCATCCCGCACGCGAACATCGACCCGGACAAGGTCGTGGCGCTGGGCGCCGCGATCCAGGCCAACCTGCTGGCCGGTAACCGCGCCGCGGGCGACGACTGGCTGCTGCTGGACGTGACCCCGCTCTCGCTCGGCATCGAAACCATGGGCGGCCTGGTCGAGAAGATCATCCCGCGCAATTCGACGATTCCGTGCGCGCGTGCGCAGGAGTTCACGACCTTCAAGGATGGCCAGACCGCGCTGGCGGTGCACGTGGTGCAGGGCGAGCGCGAGCTGGTGTCGGACTGCCGCTCGCTGGCGCGCTTCGAGCTGCGCGGCATTCCGCCGATGGCGGCCGGCGCCGCGCGCATCCGCGTCACTTACCAGGTCGACGCCGACGGCTTGCTGTCGGTCGCCGCGCGCGAAACGCGTTCGGGCGTGGAAGCCTCGATCACCGTCAAGCCGTCGTACGGCCTGGGCGACGACGAGGTCGCGCGCATGCTGCAGGATTCGTACAGCTCGGCGCAAGTGGACATGCAGATGCGCGCACTGCGCGAAGAGCAGGTCGAGGCCGAGCGTATCCTGCTGGCGACGCAGTCGGCGCTCGATAGCGATGCCGACCTGTTGGAAGCGGCCGAGCAGGCGGCGCTGGCGGGCATTGGTGCAGGGCGTGCGCGATGCGCTGGAGCGTTCGAACGACGCGGCGCATCGAGCCGGGCACGCGCCAGAACGCGCTGCACGACGCCGTCCAGACGCTCGCCCACGGCACCGACGAATTCGCCGCGCGCCGCATGGACAAGAGCGTGCGCCAGGCGCTGGCCGGCAAGTCGCTGGACGAGATTTAAGCAGCGTCGTCCGCGCAGCGAACCGCACGGCAGACCACTATCAACGATTCATATTTAGAGGTAACAAGTGCCACAAATCGTCATCCTGCCCCACCCGGTCTTCTGCCCCGACGGCGCCGTCCTCGAGGCCCCAAGCGGCAAATCCGTCTGCGACGTCATGCTCGAGAACGACATCGACATCGAACACGCCTGCGACCGCGTCTGCGCCTGCACCACCTGCCACGTGATCGTGCGCGAGGGCTTCAACTCGCTGAACGAGCAGGAAGAAAAAGAAGAAGACATGCTCGACAAGGCCTGGGGCCTGGAGCCGAATTCGCGCCTGTCCTGCCAGGCGATCGTGGCCGACGAGGACCTCGTGGTCGAGATCCCGAAGTACACGATCAACCACGCAGCCGAAAAGAACCACTGATCGGGAGCCGCCATGAAATGGACCGAAGTGACGGCGATCGCCGAAGCATTGTTCGAAAAATTCCCGGACGTGGACCCCACGAACCTGCGCTTCGTCGACCTGCACAACTGGGTCGTCGAGCTCGAGGGCTTCGACGATGACCGCGCACGCGGCGGCGAGCGCGTGCTCGAAGCAATCCAATCGGCGTGGATCGATGAAGCGCGCTGACAAGAAGCCGGACTCGCTCCGGAACTCCCGCCAGAAGTGCGCCCGGGCCAGTCGATCGAGCTGCTGAAAGAGCTGCACATCCTGACGCGCGACGGCAAGCTCAACCAGGACAGCCGCCGCAAGCTGAAGCAGGTCTACCACCTGTTCAACTTCATCGAGCCGCTGCTGAACGAAGTGCGGCGCCGAGAAGGGCAGCCGTGTCGCTGGTCGACCATGGCGCCGGCAAGTCCTATCTCGGCTTCATCCTGTACGACCTGTTCTTCAAGGCGCATGGCGGACGCATCGCACATCTACGGCATCGAGACGCGCGACGAACTGGTCGCGAAATCGACCGAGCTGGCGGCGCGCCTGGGTTTCAAGCGCATGTCCTTCCTGCCGCTGTCGGTGGCGGAATCGACGACCTCGAGTCGAAGCTGCCGCGAGACGATCGACATCGTCACCGCGCTGCACGCCTGCAACACCGCCACCGACGACGCCATCGACTTCGCGCTGAAGAAGAAGGCCAAGCACATGGTGCTGGTGCCGTGCTGCCAGGCCGAAGTCGCCGACCGTCCTGCGCAAGAACAAGGGCAAGGACCTGGGCAAGAGCGCGCTGACCGAAATCTGGCGCCACCCGATCCACACCCGCGAATTCGGCAGCCAGCTCACCAACGTGCTGCGCTGCCTGCAGCTGGAAGCGCACGGCTACCAGGTGACGGTGACCGAACTGGTCGGCTGGGAGCACTCGATGAAGAACGAGCTGATCATCGCCACCTATAAAAACCTGCCGCGCCGCCGTCCGAGCGAGCGCCTGCAGGAAGTGCTGGCCACGCTGGGACTGGAAGAGATGGGCCAGCGTTTCTATGCGGCGCAGGTTGACGCCGTCACCAACGAGTGAAACGACATGAGCGAAAACATGCACTGGATCGACCTGCGCAGCGACACCGTCACCCAACCTATCGCAGGCGATGCGCGCCGCGATGGCCGCCGCCGACGTGGGCGACGACGTGTATGGCGGACGACCCGACCGTCAACCGCCTGCAGGACTTCGCCGCCGACTTGTTCGGCTATCCAGCGGCCATGTTCGCGCCCAGCGGCACGCAGACCAACCTGATCGCGCTGATGACCCACTGCGGCCGCGGCGACGAATACCTGGTCGGCCAGGAAGCGCACACCTATAAATACGAAGGCGGCGGCGCCGCGGTGCTGGGCTCGATCCAGCCGCAGCCGATCGCGAACCAGCCGGACGGCAGCATCGCGCTTGCCGACATCGAGGCCTACATCAAGCCCGACGACATGCACTTCGCCCGCACCCGCTTGCTGGCGCTGGAAAACACGATCGGCGGGCGCGTGCTGGGACAGGACTACATCGCTGCAGCCACGACGCTGGCGCACGCGAAGGGCCTGGCCACCCACCTCGACGGCGCGCGCATCTGCAATGCCGCCGTCAAGCAGGGCATCAGCCTGCGCGACGCCGTCAAGGGCTTCGATACGGTCTCGGTCTGCCTGTCGAAGGGCCTGGGCGCGCCGGTCGGTTCGGTGCTGCTCGGCCCGAAGGCCTTCATCGAGCAGGGCATCCGCTGGCGCAAGATGCTGGGCGGCGGCATGCGCCAGGCCGGCGTGCTGGCTGCGGCCGCGCACCACGCGCTCGAACACAATGTGCAGCGCCTCGCCGAGGACCACGAGAACGCCGCCGCTGCTGGCGCGCGGCCTGGGCGAGATCGATGCGCTCACCGTCGGCACGCCGCAGACCAACATCTTCTGGATGGACATCCCGGCTGCCGCCTGCGAGCCGCTGCGCGCAGCGCTGGCGGCGCAGGGCATCCGCGCCTCGATCGGCCCGCGCACGCGCCTGGTGACCCACCTCGACATTTCCCGCGCCGACGTCGACACACGTCGTCGCCGCCTTCAACACCTTCTTCAAGAACTGGCAAGCGTGCATGAGTAACGATGGAATCCGCCTGGCCAAGCGCGTGGCCGAACAGGCAGCGTGTTCGCGCGCGGAAGCCGAGCGTTATATCGCCGGCGGCGGCGTGACGCGTCGACGGCGTCGTGGTCGAAGATCCGGCCATCGCGCGTGCTGCCTGCGCAAAGCGTGGAGCTGCTGCCGGGCGCCAGCATGGACGAAGCGCCGCCGGTCACGATCCTGCTGCACAAGCCGGCCGGGATGAATTCCGGCGTCGGCGCGCGCGGCGCGCCTGCGCTGGACTGCCTGACCCAGGAGACGCTGGTCGTCGGCGGCCATGGCCAGCCGCGCTTCCTCAAGCGCCACCTGGCGCGCCTGACCCTGTGCACGCCGCTCGAAACCGATGCCAGCGGCCTGCTGGTCTACACCCAGGACTTCCGCGTCGTGCGCAAGCTGCTGGACGACGGCGAGCGCGTCGAGCACGAATTCGTGGTCGAGGTGTCGGGCGGGATCGCGGAAAATGGCCTGGCCTTGCTGAACCACGGCCTGACCTTCAGCGGCAAGCCGGTCAACCCGATGAAAGTGAGCTGGCAGAGCGAAGGGCGCTTGCGCTTCGCCGCCAAGGGCATGCGCCCCGGCCAGATCGAGCACATGTGCGCGGCGGTCGGATTGACCGTCACCGACATCAAGCGCCTGCGTGTCGGAAGGATGTCGATGGGTGGTTTGCCGGCGGGGCAGTGGCGTTACTTGACCGAGTACGAACGGTTCTGATGTAGGGGTGTTTATTTTTTCGCCGCCTTCGGCAACGCAATCAATTTGGTCCCCGCAATCCGGTCATGCAAAAACTGCCGGTCCTTGTCCAGGAACGCCGTCAGCCCCCAGCCCACCAGCCCGACGATCAGCACCGCCGCCCAGTCCCTGGCGCGATGCAGGTCGAGCACGGCGCCCACGATCAGGGCCGGCGCGAACCAGCCCCAGGCCAGCAGGTAGCGGATCGCCGCATTCCTGAACGGCACCTTCGCAGCGCCCACCTTCACCAGCTTGATGCGCCAGGTCTTCATGGCCAGCGTGAATCCGCTGCCGCTCCAGGCGTGCACGAAATACGCGGCCGTGACGAAAAACAGGAACACCATCAGCCCGGCGCGGTAGGCCGGCGCCTGGCGGTTGCCGGTGACGAAGATGTAGATGAAGACGGCAAGCGCTTCGACCGCGATCAGCAGGAAGGCTTCGTAGACCATCGCGATGACGCGACGCTTGACGGTCGGGGTGCCGATGACGGGAAGTGCAGGGGTATTAACCGTTTGCATTCGATGGTCCAGGGACGGCGACAGGTTGCGCGGTCGGCGCCGGCGCGGCCGGGGAAGTGGCCGCCGGCGGCGCCAGGGGAGCGGAGCGGGCGCCGGCTGGGTGAGCGCCGGCGCGGTCGGGATCGCGGCGGGCGCCGACAGCGAGACGCAGGAGGCGCCGCGGCGCGCGGTGCCGGCCGGGCAGCTGGTCGGGGCGACGATGCCGTTCACGGCGGGCGGCGCGTTGACCGTGGGGGCGTTCTTGCGTGCCGATTGCGCCAGGCGCTGCTTCTCGCCGGGCGTGAGCTGCTTGTAGCTTTCCCAGGTGGCGGCCTTGTCGCCGGGCGCGAGTTTGCGCGCCTTGTTGAAGTTTTCGCGCGCCAGGTTACGCTGCTCGGGCGTCAGGCGCATCCACTGGCGCATGCGCTCGTGCACGCGGGCCTGCTCGGCCGGATTCATCGAGCCGAAGCGGCGCGACAGCGCGAGCCATTTTTTCTTGCGCACGCCATCGATCGTGTCCCATTCCGGACGCAGCGGTTCGAGGGCAGGCTGCTGCGCGGGGGTGAGCTCGCGCCAGAGCGGCTTGTCGAGCGCCTGCGCGCCCTTGACGGGCGTTTGCGGGACGCTGGCGGTCGTGGCTGCGCTGCGCGTGGCGACCGGCGTGTCGTGGCCCATGTCGTTGCCCATGCCGGGCCACATCAGCCAGGCCGCAAGCGCGGCCAGCAGCGCAGCCAGTACAACCCCGCCGCGGCAATCCAGCCGAGGCGGCGGGGCTTGGAAGGGGGTGTCCTCATTGCTGGCGCTGTTGCGACTCCAGGTAGGCATTGAAGCCATGGTCGAGGTAAGCCGTCAGCGGCAATTCGTCGGCCAGCACGGCCGCGTCGAGTTCGGCCAGTTCGGCGATGCGCTGCTGCTGTTCGTACTGGTACAGGCCGCCCAGGCCGAAGACCAGCGCCAGCAGGGGGATGGCCACGCCCAGGCGCGCCCAGGCCGGCGCCGGACAGATGGAAGCCGAGGTCGAAGAAGCGGCCCGCCTTGCGTTGTCCGGCCGGTGCGTCCGCTTTCTTGCGCGACAGCGCGAGCGCGCGTGCGGCGGCCAGGCGCTCGGTCGTGGAAGCCGGCAGCGCGTCGAGGTTTTCGTTCAGGGCGTGGCGCAGCTTGTACGCCAGGTTGATGTCGTCGGTATTCATAGTTTTATTCCCTTGGCCCGCAGGGCGTCGGCAAGGGTGTGCGTAGCGCGAGAACAGTGCGTTTTGACACTGCCCTCAGAACATCCCATTGCCGCGGCCGTTTCGGCCACGTCCATATCCTGCCAGTAACGCATAAGGAAGGCTTCGCGTTGACGCGCCGGGAGCTTTTGTATCTCCGCTTCGATCAGGCGCAGGGTCTGTGCACGCTCGACTTGATCCATGCTGGACTCTGCCGCCGCCGATCCATCCTCCGCTTCGTACGATTCGAGTATATCAAAATCCTCGTCCTCGCCCCCACGGCCGGCCGAGGCCGGAAAACAGGCTGACCCAGGTATTGCGCACCTTTTCGCGGCGGAAGTAATCGAGGATGGTCGTCTGCAGGATGCGCTGGAACAGCATCGGCAGTTCGGCCGCCGGCTTGTCGCCGTATTTTTCGGCGAGCTTGATCATCGCGTCCTGCACGATGTCGAGCGCCGATTCGTCCTTGCGCACCGCATACACGGCCTGCTTGAAGGCGCGCCGTTCGACATTCGCGAGGAAGTCGTTGAGTTCTTTGTCTGTCGCCATGCGCTGAGGGAGGGTGGTGCGCCCGAGGACTTGGCTCGTGCTTTATGGAAAACTCACGAATCCTAGCAAAAATCCCCCGTGGCTGCACCGTTATTGCTCAGTGTCGTAGCAGGCTCCCCAAATTGGACTTTCAAAAAACGCATGAGGATAGTCGGAATCATTCGTTCTCAACGGGCTGCGCGGCTGGCTAACCTGAACCTGACTTCGACTCAGCCTAAGCCCATCATGCCTCTCGATAATGCTATCCCGCCAGGATTTCGACATCCGGCCCCTCCACGCAGCCGCTCGGCGCCGAAGTGCTCGGCCTCGACCTGTCGCGCCCGATCAGCACCGCCGATCTGGCCCGCGTGCACCGCGCCCACCTCGACCATCACGTGCTCGTGTTTCGCGAACCCGCATCACGCCCGCCCAGCAGGTCGAATTTCAGCCGCCGCTTCGGCGAACTGCAGATCCACGTGCTGCGCCAGTTCCAGCTCGCCGGCACGCCGGAAGTGCTGGTGATCTCCAACATCCGCGAGAACGGCGAGCCGATCGGCCTGGGCGACGCCGGCCACTACTGGCATTCGGACCTCTCTTATAAAGCGACGCCGAGCCTCGGTTCGATGCTGCATGCGCAGGAACTGCCGGCCGAGGGCGGCGACACGCTGTTCGCGAACCAGCACCTGGCCTGGGACACGCTGCCCGAGGCAGCTGAAACGCGAGGTGGAAAACCTGCAGGCCGAGCACAGCTACCTGGCGCGCTACGAAGACCTGCGCAAGCTCAATCCGTGGCGCCCGGCCCTGACCCAGGCCCAGATCGACGAAGTGGCGCCGGTGCGCCAGCCGGTCGTGCGCACCCATCCGGAAACCGGACGCAAGGCGCTGTTCGTCAGCGAGCATTTCACGACGCGCATCCTGGATATGCCGGAAGAGCGCAGCCGCGCCTTGCTCGACGCCCTGTTCGAGCACAGCACGCAAGCCCGAATTCATCTACCGCCACCAGTGGCGGCCGCACGACATGGTGTTCTGGGACAACCGCTCGCTGATGCACCTGGCCGCCGGCTGCCCACCCGACAGCGCCGCAAGCTGTACCGCACCACGATCGCGGGCGAGTCCCGTTCTGAACCAGGAGAATCCATGTTTCACTTGAAAAAAATCGCGGCCGCCTTGGCCGCCGCTTCCCTGGTCGCTCGCCGCACCCGCCGCCCAGGCCGAAGGCAAGATCCGCATCGCCGAGCAGTTCGGCGTCGTCTACCTGCTGCTGAACGTCGCGCAGGACCAGAAGCTGATCGAAAAGCACGGCAAGAAGCAGGGCGTCGACATCGACGTCGACTGGGTCAAGCTCTCCGGCGGCGCCGCCACCAACGATGCGCTGCTGTCGAACTCGGTGGACGTGGCCGGCGCCGGCCTCGGCCCGTTGATGACCATCTGGGACCGCACCAATGGCAGGCAGAACGTGCGCGGCATCGCCTCGCTGGGCAACTTCCCCGTACTACCTGATCAGCACCAACCCGGCCGTCAAATCGATCGCCGACTTCGGCCCGAAAGACCGCATCGCGCTGCCGGCGGTGACCGTGTCGGTGCAGGCGCGCATCCTGCAGATGGCGTCCGCCAAGCAGTGGGGCGCAAGGCCAGTTCAAGAAACTCGATCCAACACCCAGGCCCTGCCGCATCCGGACGCGGCGGCGGCCATCATCGCCGGCGGCACCGAGATCAACGCCCACTTCGGCAACCCGCCATTCCAGGAGCAGGAGCTGGCCGGCAACCCGAAGGCGAAGATCGTGCTCGATTCCTACCAGGTGCTGGGCGGCCCGGCCTCGGCGACCGTGCTGTACGCGACCGAAAAATATCGTGAAGGAGAATCCGAAGACCTACCGCGCCTTCCTCGACGCGCTGGTCGAAGCGGCGCAACTGGCCAGCAGCCAATCCGGAAGCGCGGCCGACGCCTACCTGCGCGTGACAAGGGCAGCATCGACCGCGCGCTGCTGCTCAAGGTCATCAAGGATCCCGAGGTGCAGTTCAAGGTGGCGCCGCAGAATACGCTGGGCCTGGCGCAGTTCCTGCATCGAGGTCGGCGCGATCAAGAAGCAAGCCGGAAAGCTGGAAGGATTACTTCTTCGACGCATCCGGCCCTGGCCTCGGGGAGCTGAGATGAGTACGCCCGCCACTCCAGGTCGTCCCGCCCCAGGGCCCGCTGCTGCGCGCCGAGCACGTCACGCTCGAATACGCCGGCGGCGCAGGGCATCGTGCGCGCCACCGACGACGTCAGCTTCGACGTCTACCGGGGCGACCGCTTCGTGCTGCTCGGGCCCTCGGGCTGCGGCAAGTCGACCCTGCTGAAAGCCGTGGGCGGCTTCATCGCGCCGCGGCGCGGGCAGCTCCGCCTGGCCGGCAAGCCGATCACCGGCGCCGGGGCCGGACCGCATCGTCGTCTTCCAGGAGTTCGACCAGCTGCCGCCCTGGAAGACGGTGAAGAAGAACGTCATGTTCCCGCTGCTGGCCGGCGGCACGCTGGGGCGCGACGAGGCCGCGAGCGCGCGCGCCACTGGCTGGGCAAGGTCGGGCTGGCGGGTTTGCCGACGCCTATCCGCACAAGCTGTCGGGCGGGATGAAGCGCGCGTGGCGATTGCGCGCGCGCTGGCGATGCAGCCGGAGATGCTGCTGATGGACGAGCCCTTCGCCGCGCTCGATGCGCTCACGCGCCGCAACATGCAGGAGGAGCTGCTAGGCCTGTGGGACGAGATGCGCTTCACGCTGCTGTTCGTGACGCACTCGATCGAGGAGGCGCTGGTGGTGGGCAACCGCATCCTGTTGCTGTCGCCGCATCCGGGGCGCGTGCGCGCCGAGATCAACAGCCACCAGTTCGACCTGCGCAGCGCCGGCAGCGCCGAGTTCCAGGCGGCCGACGAGCGCATCCACCGCCTGCTGTTCGGCGAGGCCGCGACGCGCGTCGACGCGCGAGCTCCCCAACCATTGAGCGCGGTGCACGCACTGAACGCCTTTCAACATCCTCCGATTCGCCCCGAGTACGAACTGGCGCTGCGCCGGCGCCTTCACCGACCGCGCAGCGGCGCAGCACGACGCTGCCGCCAGGCTACGCGCTGTGCATCGGCTACGGCCTGGCTGCGCAAGGCCGGCATCCTGCTGGTGCTGGCCGTGATCTGGGAAGGGTCGCGCGCTGGCAGGACAACGACCTGCTGCTGCCGACCTGCGCTGCAGACGGCGCGGGCGCTGGTCGAGGCATCGTCTCCGGCGAGCTGTTCGGCTATATCGGCATCTCGCTGGCGCGTGCTGCTCCAGGGCTATTGCTGGGCATTGCCGGCGCCTTCCTGCTGACCTGGCTGGCGGTGTCGAACGCCTCGGGCGCGACCTGATCGAGACGCTGACCTCGATGTTCAATCCGCTGCCGGCGATCGCGCTGCTGCCGCTGGCCCTGCTGTGGTTCGGGCTCGGCAAGGGCAGCCTGATCATGGTGCTGATGCATTCGGTGCTGTGGCCGCTGACGCTGAACGCCTACGCGGGCTTCCGGCGCGTGCCGGAGACGCTGCGCATGGCCGGGCGCAACTATGGGCTGGGCGGCCTGCGGCTGGTGCTGCAGATCCTGATGCCGGCGGCGCTGCCGGCGATCCTGTCGGGCCTGAAGATCGGCTGGGCGTTTGCCTGGCGCACGCTGATCGCGGCCGAGCTGGTGTTTGGACGACCTCGGGGCAGGGCGGCCTGGGGTGGTATATTTTCCAGAGCCGGAATGAATTGTTCACGGATAAGGTGTTTGCGGGGCTGGCGGCGGTGATCATTATCGGGCTGCTTGTCGAGAATATCGTGTTTCAGACCCTGGAGCGGGTCACCGTCCGGCGCTGGGGCATGGAGCGGTAGTACGCCACTGTACGAACGCGTGGAGTCAGGACTCCACCCTACATATCGCGCGATCGTAGGGTGGAGTCCCGACTCCAAGCGTGCACCTCGCGCACCGCTAAACAGCGCACCCAACCGGTGCATGTTTTCTTTTCCATTTTTTATCTTGACCAAAATGGTGCAACGCAGTAAGGTGTTCTTCACGCTTTGCACACCAAAGCTTCACCGTCCGCCAGACAGGCACACAAGGCCTGTTCGGCATGACACGCTTTCATTTGTAGGCAGTTTGCTCCAACCCGCGCCACAAGCGCGAGAGATGCGTCGAGCCGCTACAGACACTCAGCCAAACGAGTTGCGTTTTGCGTCGTTATGAAAGGTACCAATGGGTATCCGGATTGAACGTCGTGCGCGCAGAAAGAAGGGAAGCTTGAGCGCTGTGGGGTAAACCGTATTTCGTTAGGAACGAGCATCCGATCAATCGCCCAATGGGTTTTGAAAGGAATGATTCATGAATAACGAAGCACCGTCAGGCCCGATCACGGGCGCTGAAATAGTCGTCCGTTGCCTGGCCGAAGAAGGCGTGAAACACGTCTTTGGCTATCCCGGTGGCGCAGTGCTGTATATCTACGACGCCATCTTCCAGCAAGACAAATTCCAGCACGTCCTCGTACGCCACGAGCAGGCAGCCGTCCATGCGGCAGACGCCTATTCGCGCAGCTCGAACACCGTCGGCGTGGCCCTGGTCACCTCCGGTCCGGGCGTGACGAATGCCGTCACCGGCCTCTCCACCGCCTACATGGATTCGATTCCGATGGTGGTGATCAGCGGCCAGGTGCCCAGCCATGCGATCGGCCAGGATGCCTTCCAGGAATGCGACACGGTCGGGATTACCCGCCCCGTGGTCAAGCACAATTTCCTGGTCAAGGACGTGAAAGACCTGGCGCTCACCATCAAGAAAGCCTTCTACATTGCCCGTACCGGCCGTCCCGGCCCGGTGCTGGTCGATATCCCGAAGGACATCAGCATGCACAAGTGCATGTTCGAGTATCCGCGGGAAATCGAGATGCGCTCGTACAAGCCGGTGGACAAGGGCCATACCGGCCAGATCCGCAAGGCCGTGCAGCTGCTGCAGCAGGCCGAGCGCCCGATGATCTATGCCGGCGGCGGCGTGATCCTGGCGAACGCTTCGCAGGAACTGAACCGCCTGGTCGACAAGCTCGGCGCGCCGGTCACGAATACCCTGATGGGCCTGGGCGGTTCGCGCGCCAGCGACGAGCATTTCGTCGGCATGCCCGGCATGCACGGCACCTATGAAGCGAACATGGCGATGCAGCATTGCGACGTCCTGATCGCCATCGGCGCCCGCTTCGACGACCGCGTGATCGGCAACCCGAAGCACTTCGCCAGCCATCCGCGCAAGATCATCCACATCGACATCGACCCTTCGTCGATCTCGAAGCGGGTGAAGGTCGACATTCCGATCGTCGGCAACGTCAAGGAAGTGCTGACCGAATTCCTGGCCCAGCTCGATGCCGCCGGCGCCGCACGCGCCAATCCGGAGCCGCTGCGCGCCTGGTGGAAGCAGATCGACGAGTGGCGCGGCAAGGACTGCCTGAAGTACGAGGGTTCCGATCTCGTCATCAAGCCGCAATCGGTCATCGAGCAGCTCTGGAAAGTGACGAAAGGCGACGCCTTCATCACCTCCGACGTCGGCCAGCACCAGATGTGGGCCGCCCAGTACTACCCCTTCGACAAGCCGCGCCGCTGGATCAATTCCGGCGGCCTGGGCACGATGGGCGTGGGCCTGCCGTACGCGATGGGCGTGCAGATGGCGAACCCGGATGCGACGGTCGCCTGCGTCACCGGCGAAGGCTCGATCCAGATGTGCATCCAGGAGCTTGCCACCTGCAAGCAATACCACCTGACGCCGAAGATCATCCTGCTGAACAACCGCTTCCTGGGCATGGTGCGCCAGTGGCAGCAGATCGACTACGGTTCGCGCTATTCCGAGTCGTACATGGATTCGCTGCCCGACTTCGAGAAGCTGGCCGAGGCCTATGGCCACGTCGGCATGCGCATCGAAAAGCCGTCCGACGTCGAGGGCTCGCTGCGTCGAGGCCTTCGCCATGAAGGACCGCCTCGTGTTCATGAACTTCATCACCGACCAGAGCGAGAACGTCTGGCCGATGGTCAAGGCCGGCAAGGGCCTGTCCGAAATGCTGCTCGGCTCGGAGGACCTCTAAATGAGACACATCATCTCGGTTCTCCTGGAGAACGAAGCCGGCGCCCTGTCGCGCGTGGTGGGCCTGTTTTCCGCTCGCGGCTACAACATCGAAACCCTGACCGTGGCGCCGACCGAAGACGCGACCCTGTCGCGCATGACGATCGTGACCTCGGGCTCGGACGACATCATCGAGCAGATCACCAAGCACCTGAACCGCCTGATCGAAGTCGTGAAAGTGGTCGATCTCACCGAAGGCCAGCACATCGAGCGCGAGCTCATGCTGATCAAGGTGAGGGCGGTCGGCAAGGAGCGCGAAGAACTCAAGCGCACCGCCGACATTTTCCGCGGCCGCGTCATCGACGTCACGGAAAAGACCTACACGATCGAACTGACCGGCGCCAAGAGCAAGCTCGACGCCTTCATCGACGCCATCGACCGCGCCTCCATCCTGGAGACCGTCCGTACCGGCGGCTCGGGTATCGGCCGCGGCGAACGCATCCTGAAGGTCTGATCGCGGCCCCGACGTACGTAGGGTGGGCTCTGCCCACGCGTCAACGTCGCGCAGCCACCTGCAGAAAAAATGAACAGCCACTACTGGCAAAACGTAACTAACCAAATACTAGGACAAGCAAAATGAAAGTTTTCTACGACAAAGACTGCGACCTCTCCCTCGTCAAAGGCAAGAACGTCGCCATCATCGGCTACGGCTCGCAGGGACACGCGCACGCCCAGAACCTGTCCGAATCGGGCGTCAACGTCACCGTCGGCCTGCGCCGCGGCGGCGCTTCCTGGGGCAAGGTCGAGCAGGCCGGCCTGAAAGTGGCCGAGGTCGATGAAGCGGTGAAAAACGCCGACATCATCATGATCCTGCTGCCGGATGAAAACATCGCCCAGGTCTACAAGGAAAACGTCGAGCCGAACGCCAAGCAGGGCGCGGTGCTGGCCTTCGCCCACGGCTTCAACGTCCACTACGGCCAGGTCGTGCCGCGCGCCGACCTCGACGTGATCATGATCGCGCCGAAGGCCCCGGGCCACACCGTGCGCGGCACCTACCGCCAGGGTGGCGGCGTGCCGCACCTGATCGCCGTCTACCAGGACAAGTCCGGCGCCGCGCGCGACATCGCGCTGTCGTATGCGATGGCGAACGGCGGCGGCCGCGCCGGCATCATCGAGACCAACTTCCGCGAAGAGACCGAGACCGACCTGTTCGGCGAACAGGCCGTGCTCTGCGGCGGCGCCGTCGAACTGATCAAGGCCGGCTTCGAAACCCTGACCGAAGCGGGCTACGCGCCGGAAATGGCCTATTTCGAGTGCCTGCACGAACTGAAACTGATCGTCGACCTGATCTATGAAGGCGGCATCGCCAACATGAACTACTCGATCTCGAACAACGCCGAGTACGGCGAGTACGTGACCGGTCCGAAAGTCGTCACCTCGGCGACCAAGGACGCGATGCGCCAGTGCCTGAAGGACATCCAGACCGGCGAGTATGCGAAGAGCTTCATCCTCGAGAACAAGGCCGGCGCACCGACCCTGATCTCGCGGCGCCGCCTGACCGCCGAGCATCCGATCGAAGAAGTCGGCGCCAAGCTGCGCGCGATGATGCCGTGGATTGCGAAGAACAAGCTGGTCGACCAGTCGAAGAACTGATGGCGCGAAGGGACAGAATTGCAACTTTCCATTACAAAAACACGATGGAAAGCTGCCGCGGCAGTATCGTATAAGTGAATGATCACTTAAACGGAGCTCACATGTCCCTTCCAAAACTCATCCTCGTCGCCAGCCTCGTACTGGCGGCGCACGCCGGCGCGCAAACGCTGCCGGCGCCTTCGACTGCCGGCACCATGGTCATCGTGCCGGCCAACGGCGAAGTCCGCCATGCCAACGACCAGGCGACGGTGACCTTCGCCGTCGAGGAATTCGACAAGGACAAGGCGGCAGCCGCCGCCCGCGTCAACCGCAAGATGAAGGAAGGCACCGAGATCGTGCGCCGCGCCGATCCGAAGGCCGAACTGAAGACGCAGGGCTATTACACCTATCCGGTCTATCCGGAACCGCCGCTGCAGCCGCTGCCCGCGAGCCGGGTGCCGGTCAAGCCGGTGCCGAGCGGCTGGCGCGTCGGGCAGTACCTGGAGGTGAAGACGACCAACCTGGCCGAGCTGCCGAAGACGGCGGCCGCGGCGCAAAAAGTTTTACAGATCAACGGCATCAATTTCGGCCTGGCGCCGGCGACCGAGAAGATGCTCGACGACCGCCGTATTGCCGAGACTTACCGCAACCTGAACGAGCGGATCGTCTCGATCGCGCGTGCGATGGGACGCCAGCCGGCCGATGCGGTGCTCGACACGGTCGATTTCGAGGGCTCGGGCAATTATGGCGCGCGAGAATATGGCTGCTGCGCCGATGATGATGTCGCGCGCCAAGGGTATGGCCGACCAGGAAATGCCGGAACCGAGTTTCGAGCCGGGCGAGACGACGCTGCAGATGCGCCTGGTGGGAAAGGTGAAGTTCAAGTAAGGAAGAAGACTCAGCGGCGACACCGTTTGCTGATATGCATTCCAATAGTATCCGTTCGCTAACATGCCGTTCCCGCCTTTATAATGGAGGAAACGGCGCACGCAGCGCGATACCACTTGAATACGGAACCTTATGCCAACCTTCCCACGACGCAGAAAAAACGGCGCAGCGCCGAAGGCACCACGATTTTCCCGCTTGAAACGCTTCGGCCGCCGGGCGGAAGACAAGGGCGGGCCGCGTGGACGCGGCATTTATCTACTGCCGAACGCCTTCACGACCGCTGCGCTGTTTTGCGGTTTCTACGCGATCGTGATGGCGATGAACCAGCGCTTCGAGCACGCCTGCTGGGCCGTGTTCATCGCCATGATCCTCGATGGCCTGGACGGCAGGGTGGCGCGCCTGACGAATACCCAGTCGGAGTTCGGCGCGCAGTACGACAGTTTGTCGGACATGGTCTCCTTCGGCGCCGCGCCGGCGCTGGTGATCTATGAATGGTCGCTGCGCGGCCTGGGCAAGTGGGGCTGGATCGCGGCCTTCGTGTATTGCGCGGGCGCTGCGCTGCGGCTGGCGCGCTTCAACACGAATATCGAAGTGGTGGACAAGCGCTTCTTCCAGGGCTTGCCCAGCCCGGCGGCGGCGGGCGTGGTGGTCGGCTTCATCATGTTCATGACCGACCCGGACATCAACATCAGCGCGCGCCAGGTCGACTGGGTGAGCTGGTGCCTGGCGGTGTTCGCCGGCCTGACGATGGTGTCGAACGTGCCGTTTTACAGCTTCAAGGATGTGAACTTCCGCAAGTCGGTCCCGTTCATCGTCGTGTTCCTGATCGTGCTGGCGCTGGCGCTGGTGGCGAGCGATCCGACCAAGGTCCTGTGGCCGATTTTTGTGGTGTACGGTTTGTCGGGGTATGTGGTGTTCGTGCTGCAGCGGGCACGCGGCAAGAAGGTCAGCCTGATCCCGACCGACGACAAGATTGACGAGAAGGCCGAGCGCCGCTAGGCCTCGACACGGGTCGGACGGCTGGGCGCTCGTTGATAAACAAGCGCCTTTTGGAGCAGCCATGTTCGACCCCAACCGCCTCATCATTTTCGACACCACCCTGCGCGACGGCGAGCAATCGCCGGGCGCCTCGATGACCAAGGACGAAAAAGTCCGCATCGCGCGCCAGCTCGAACGGCTGCGGGTCGACGTCATCGAAGCCGGCTTCGCCGCCGCCTCCCCGGGCGACTTCGACGCCATCCGCGCCATCTCGGCGGCGGTGCGCGACTCCACCATCTGCTCGCTCTCGCGCGCCAACGACCGCGACATCGCCCGCGCCGCCGAAGCCTTGATGCCCGCCGCGCGCAAGCGCATCCACACCTTCATCGCCACTTCTCCGCTGCACATGCAGATGAAGCTGCGCATGGAGCCGGAGCAGGTGCTGGAACAGGCCAAGCTCGCCGTCCGCTACGCCCGCAACCATACCGACGACATCGAGTTCTCGCCGGAAGACGGCAGCCGCTCGGAAGAGGATTTCCTCTGCCGCGTGCTGGAAGCCGTGATCGCGGAAGGCGCGACCACCATCAACTTCCCGGACACGGTCGGCTACGCCACGCCCGAAGTCTTCGGCGAAACCATCCGCCGCCTGCGCGAACGCATTCCGAACTCCGACAAGGCCATCTGGTCGGTGCACTGCCATAACGACCTGGGTCTGGCGGTGGCGAACTCGCTGGCGGGCGTGGCGATCGGCGGCGCGCGCCAGATCGAATGCACGATCAACGGCCTGGGCGAACGGGCCGGCAACACGGCGCTGGAAGAAGTGGTGATGGCGCTGCGCACCCGCGCCGACTACTACAAGCTCACCGTCGGCATCGACACCACGCAGATCGTGCCGGCCTCGAAGATGGTCTCGCAGATCACCGGCTTCGCGGTGCAGCCGAACAAGGCGGTGGTCGGCGCCAACGCCTTCGCCCACGCCTCGGGCATCCACCAGGACGGCATCCTGAAGGCGCGCGAGACCTACGAGATCATGCGCGCCGAAGACGTCGGCTGGCACGCGAACAAGATCGTGCTGGGCAAACTCTCGGGCCGCAACGCCTTCAAGGCGCGCCTGGCCGACCTCGGCATCGAGCTGGAATCCGAAGCCGAAGTGAATGCCGCCTTCGCCCGCTTCAAGGAGCTGGCCGACCGCAAGAGCGAGATCTTCGACGAAGACATCATGGCGCTGGTCTCGGCCGAAGACCACGCGCAGGAAGGCGAGTACTTCCGCTTCGTGTCGCTGGCGCAGCGCTCGGAAACGGGCGAACTGCCGCATGCGCGCGTCGTGTTCGCGATCGACGGCCAGGAGCATGCCTGCGAAGGCACCGGCGACGGGCCGGTGGACGCCACCGTGAACGCCATCGAGAGCCAGGCGAAGACGGGCGCGGAGCTGATCCTCTTTTCGATCAACGCGATCAGCAACGGCACCCAGTCGCAGGGCGAAGTGACGATCCGGCTGTCGCGCCAGGGGCGGATCGTGAATGGGGTGGGGGCCGATCCGGACATCGTCGTGGCCTCGGCCAAGGCGTATTTGTCGGGCTTGAACAAGCTGCATTCGAAGGTGGAGCGGGTGAATCCGCAGCTGTGATTGTTGCGAGGATAGTGGGGCTGATGCCTGCGCTGCTAGCGGTACCTTGAATCCGCGTGGGCTCGGGGCGCCCACCCTACGGGACACGTTGCGTAAGGTCTCGTATGATCTCGCCGTTAGCGTAATCCGTAGGGTGGGCGCCCAGCCCACGCGGATTGTGCATACCGATAACGGTGCAGGCGACAGCCCCAAACGCATAGGCGACTCATGTGCGCCACGCCCCGCCGAGCGTCCCTATACTCGGTGCATGAAAAAACTCGTCTATGGTGCAGGTGTCCTGCTGGCCGGCGCGCTCGCCGCCTGTTCCCCGCTGTCGGTCGTCAACGCCGTCTCGCCCGGCGGCGCCGTCCAGGCCACGTCCGCGCTGCGCTACGGCACGGATCCGCGCAACACGCTCGACGTCTACCGTCCGGCGGCGGGCGCGCAGCGATGCACCCGTCATCGTCTTTTTCTACGGCGGCAACTGGGTCAGCGGCAAGCGCGCAGGACTATGCCTTCGTCGGCCGCGCCCTGGCCGCGCGCGGCTTCGTGGTCGTCATCCCGGACTACCGCCTGTATCCGCAGGTGCGCTACCCGGACTTCCTGGATCGACGGCGCCGCCGCCGTGGTCTGGACGGTGCGCGAGATCGCAGCCCATGGCGGCGATCCGAAGAACATCTTTGTGATGGGCCATAGCGCCGGCGCCTACAACGCGGCCATGCTGGCGCTCGATCCGCGCTGGCTGGAACACCAGGGAATGACGCGCAGCATGCTGCGCGGCTGGATCGGCCTGGCCGGCCCCTACGACTTCCTGCCGGTACAGAACCCGACCACCCAGCCCGTCTTCAACGCCCCGGATACGCCGCCCGACTCGCAGCCGCTCAGCCACGTCAGCGACCTGGCGCCGCCGGCGCTCCTGATCGCGGCCAACAAGGACAAGCTGGTCGACCCGGCGCGCAATACCGGCGGCATGGCGGCCAAACTGCGCGCCGCGCATGTGCCGGTGCAGGAGGTGTATTACGACGGCATCAGCCACACGACCCTGGTCGCCTCGCTGTCGAATTCGCTGCAAGAAGCTGGCGCCGACGCTCGATGCGGTCGAGGCCTTCGTGCGCAGCGATGGCGGGCGCACAGAAGTAAATACGCGGCCTACCAGCGCCGGTCGCGCGGCTCGAACAGCGGATCCGGCCCGTTCATCATCTGGCGCACCACGCCTTGCTCGTCGAAATGCACGTGCATCAGCGAATTCCAGACGCCCGCTTCCTTGTAGCGGTAGGACCACACTTCGTAGTTGTGCAGGTGGACGCGCGATTGTTCGGCCGGGCGCCCGATGATGCGCAGCACGTCGGCCTTGGTCGCCTGGTCGACCTTGATCGTCGCGAATTTTTCGCCGGTGAGCACCTGTTCGAAGGACAGCAGCCGCCCGTCCGTGCCGATGTGCGCCATCCAGGTGAACTGGCCGAACGGGGCGGTTGCGTACTCGAGCATCTGCCCGCCATCCTCGGCAGGGTAGCTGCCCGTCGGCTGCCCCTGCTTGGCGATGACGGCGGCCACCGGGTCGCCGACGACGGGCGCTTCCTTGAACAGCGGACCGGCGCAGCGCAGCGAGCAGCAGCGCCGCGCACAGCGTTGTCATTCTGAACATCTTATGCATGGCAATCTCCGCAAGTCGGCCTGAAACCCCATGATGCATGAACAGGACGACAGCAAAAGCTGGTGACGCCAACTGTTTTCGCATATACTTGCGGGTCTGTCCGCAAGGGCAGGTTTTTTTAATCAAATCACGGTGCGCTGGGTTACGACTCTTGCACCGCATGTGAAAGGTAACATCATGTCCGTAGAAAACATCAACAAGTCGGCAATTATCGCCGACAACGCACGTGGCCAGAACGACACCGGCTCGCCGGAAGTCCAGGTCGCACTGCTGACCGCACGCATCAACGAACTGAACGGCCACTTCAAAGCCCACCAGAAAGACCACCACTCGCGCCGCGGCCTGATCATGATGGTCAACCGTCGTAAGAGCCTGCTGTCTTACCTGAAGAGCAAAGACCTGAATCGTTACCGCGACCTGATCGCCAAACTCGGCCTGCGTAAGTAATTTTTGCGCCAGACGGTTTAGTCAAAGAAATGCCTGCGCCAGTGTTGCTGTCGCGGGCATTTTTTGTTTTACGGATTCTGCAGTAAAGACGCCCGTTGATTTGGGTCGTCCGCGGTGAGGTGAACGACAGCTCCTGAAAATCTGTCGGCAATTAGAAAGGGATTACCAATGTTTAACAAAGTTACGAAGACCTTCCAGTACGGCCAACATACCGTCACCCTGGAAACTGGTGAAATCGCTCGTCAGGCATCCGGCGCCGTGCTGGTGTCGGTGGAAGACACCGTCGTGCTGGCCACCGTCGTCGCCCGCAAGGACGCCAAGCCGGGCCAGGACTTCTTCCCGCTGACCGTCGATTACATCGAAAAAACGTACGCTGCCGGTAAAATCCCGGGCGGTTTCTTCAAGCGCGAAGGCCGTCCTTCCGAAAAAGAAACGCTCACCTCGCGCCTGATCGACCGTCCGATCCGCCCGCTGTTCCCGGAAGGCTACCTGAACGAAGTCCAGGTCATCATCCACGTGCTGTCGGTCAACCCTGAAATCGATCCGGACATCCCTGCGATGATCGGCGCCTCGGCCGCCCTGTGCGTCGCCGGCGTCCCGTTCAACGGCCCGATCGGCGCCGCCCGCGTCGGCTACGCCAACGGCCAGTACATCCTGAACCCGAGCCCGACCCAGCTGAAAACCTCGCAGATGGACCTGGTCGTCGCCGGTACCGAAACGGCCGTGCTGATGGTCGAATCCGAAGCCCAGCAGCTGTCCGAAGAAATCATGCTCGGCGCGGTCGTCTTCGGCCACGACCAGATGCGCGTCGTCATCGATGCGATCCATGACCTGGTGGCCGAAGGCGGCAAGCCGGAAATCGAGTGGATCGCGCCTGCGAAAAACGACTCCCTGATCGCCCAGGTGACCGAGCTGGCCTCGGCCAAAGTGCGCGAAGCCTACCAGACCCGCGAAAAATCGGCGCGCCAGCAAAAGCTGAAGTCGCTGTCGAGCGGAAGTCATGGCGGCCCTGTCGGCGCAAGGCGTCGACGCCAGCGCCGGCGACGTCGGCAACATCCTGTTCGACATGGAAGCCAAGGTCGTGCGTACCCAGATCCTGGACGGCGAGCCACGCATCGACGGCCGCGACACCCGCACCGTGCGTCCGATCGAAATCCGTACCGGCGTGCTGCCACGCACCCACGGTTCGGCCCTGTTCACCCGCGGCGAAACCCAGGCGCTGGTCATCGCGACCCTCGGCACCGCCCGTGACAGCCAGAAGATCGACGCCCTGATGGGCGAGTACACCGACGACTTCATGATGCACTACAACATGCCTCCGTTCGCCACCGGCGAAACCGGCCGTGTTGGCACCCCGAAGCGCCGCGAAATCGGCCACGGCCGCCTGGCCAAGCGCGCACTGGTCGCCGCCCTGCCTAACCCTGAAGATTTCAGCTACTCGGTGCGCCTGGTGTCGGAAATCACCGAATCGAACGGTTCCTCGTCGATGGCATCGGTCTGCGGCGGCTGCCTGGCACTGATGGACGCCGGCGTGCCGATGAAGGCGCACGTCGCCGGCATCGCCATGGGCCTGATCAAGGAAGGCGGCAAGTTCGCCGTCCTGACCGACATCCTGGGCGACGAAGATCACCTGGGCGACATGGACTTCAAGGTCGCGGGTACCACTGCAGGCATCACCGCGCTGCAGATGGACATCAAGATCATGGGCATCACCAAGGAAATCATGCAGGTGGCGCTGGCGCAAGCCAAGGAAGCCCGCCAGCACATCCTGGTCGAGATGCAAAAGGCCATGCCGACCGTGAAGACCGAACTGTCGGACTTCGCACCACGCCTGATCACGATCAAGATCAACCCAGAGAAGATCCGTGACGTCATCGGCAAGGGCGGCGCCGTCATCCGCGCGCTGACCGAAGAGACCGGCACCCAGATCGACATCACCGACGAAGGCATCGTGACCATCGCGTCGGTCGACGCCGCCGCCGGCCAGGAAGCCAAGCGCCGCATCGAAGAACTGACCGCCTCGGTCGAAGTGGGCAAGACCTACGACGGCACCGTCCTGAAGCTGCTGGACTTCGGCGCCATCGTGCAAGTCATGCCGGGCAAAGACGGCCTGCTGCACATCTCGCAGATCGCCAACGAGCGTGTGAACGCCGTTGCCGACTACCTGAAAGAAGGCCAGCAAGTGCGCGTCAAGGTCCTCGAGACCGACGAGCGCGGTCGTCTGAAGCTGTCGATGAAGGCGGCGGATCCGGCGGAAGCTGCGGCGCAGTAATCTACCGTCAGCGGTTCGCCGCTTGAAGCAAAAAACCGCCAGTGCGTGAGCCTGGCGGTTTTTTTACGTTCTCACGCCAACTTGATGGCCAGGTAGGTGAGTGCCGCCAGCAGCAGCCCGAATTTGGTACCGGACAGGAAACTGGCAACCACCGTATTGCGCCGGTACAGGAATTTTTCGCGTCGGCCGAACAGGAATTTCATGGTTCTTCTCCCTGGAGCAAGGTGTTGCTGGCCGTTGTTCTGGCGCAAGACATCAGGCTAACCATTACCTCGTCGCGTAACATTGTTCCAAATCAAGGGTTCGACCGCGAGCGCGTGTCAGCCGCCTGCGTCCGAATGACCCCGTGCGCCACTCAACCGTTACGTAAATTGCAGTAGAAGAAGTGTTATAGTTAATAATTCCCCAATGGTGGAGCAGCTCGTTCTCAGTTCGAGCGCATCCCCCGATAATGACGACCAAAACCAGGACCCATCGATGACCACGAAAGACAACGCTACCCGTATCAGCCAGCTTATCCAGGAACACGAGGCCGAGATCGGCTCGCAATGGATTTCCCAGCTCGAAGCGATGATCGTGCGCGGCACCAGCAGCTCGCGCGAGCAGCTGCGCACGCATTGCCAGCAGTTCCTGGCGGCCTTCGCAGTCGCCACCCGCGACGGCGAACTCGAGAACATCGAGCACCGTTCCTGGGACGAGGTGCGCGACCTGTTGACCGAAATTTCCTCGACCCGCGCGAAAAGCGGTTCGACCCCGAGCGAGACCGCCAGCTTCGTGTTCTCGCTCAAGCAGCCCCTGTTCGCCCAGCTGACCGCCGCCTTCGCCGATGAGCCTGCGACCCTGGCCGCCGCATCGTGGGCGGTGAGCTCGCTGCTCGACAAGTTGGGCATGTTCACCATCGAAGTGTTCCAGAAAGCACGCGACCAGATCATCGTGCGCCAGCAGCAGGAACTGCTCGAGCTGTCGACCCCGGTCGTCAAACTCTGGGACGGCATCCTGGCGCTGCCGCTGATCGGCACGCTCGACTCGGCGCGTACCCAGGTGGTGATGGAAAACATCCTGCAAAAGATCGTCGACACCGGCGCCGTGATCGCCATCATCGACATCACCGGCGTGCCGATGGTCGATACCCTGGTCGCCCAGCACTTGATGAAGACGATCGCCGCCGCGCGCCTGATGGGCGCCGACTGCATCATCAGCGGCATCCGTCCGCAGATCGCCCAGACCATCGTCCACCTGGGCGTGAACCTGGAAGACGTCGTCACCAAGGCCACCCTGGCCGATGCCTTCCTGGTCGCCCTCGAGCGCACCGGCGCCTCGGTCACCGTCGCCCGCAAGAACTGACCTCAGGATAGGAAACACGATGGAACGCATTCCTATCCTGCGGATGGGTGACCTGCTGCTGGTCACCATCCAGGTCGACATGCACGACCGCCTGGCCATGACCTTGCAGGACGACCTGACCGAGCGTATCGTGCGCGATAACGCCAAGGGCGTGCTGATCGACATCTCGGCGCTCGACCTGGTCGATTCCTTCATCGGGCGTATGATCAGCAACACCGCGGCCATGGCGCGCGTGCTCGATGCCCAGACCGTGGTGGTCGGCATGCAGCCGGCCGTGGCGATCACCCTCGTCGAGCTGGGCCTGACCCTGACCGGGGTCAAGACCGCGCTGAACGTCGAGAAGGGCATGACCCTCCTCGGAAAGAGCTTGAATAGATGAGCACGGCGACTGATTCCGCAGTTGAATTCGAGACGCACTTGCTGGAACGTAACGCCAGGCAGCGCATCGAGCGCACCAGCCTGCGCCTGCGCAGCGACGAGGACGTGGTCGGCCTGCGCAAGCAGGTACGCGAGCGCGCGGTCGCCATCGGTCTGTCGCTGGTCGACCAGACCAAGCTCATCACCGCTGCGAGCGAACTGGCGCGCAATACGATCAAGTACGGCGGCGGCGGCGCGGCGCACCTGGACAAGCTGACCGACGGCATGCGCCAGGGCGTCGGCATCGTCTTCATCGACAGCGGCCCCGGCATCATCGACCTCGAGCTGGCCCTGCGCGACGGCTACACCACCGGCGGCGGCCTGGGCCTTGGCCTGAGCGGCTCGAAGCGCCTCGTCGACGAATTCGACATCGATACCCGATCTGGAGAAGGGACCGCCATCGCGGTCGTCAAATGGAAACGCTGATCAGCTCACTGAGCACCCAACATGCGTATCCGATCGTGCACGCCAGCGACATCGCGGCGGCGCGCCGCGCCGGCCAAAAGCTGGCGCTCGAACTCGGCTTCAACGAAACCCGCGCCGGCTAGCTGGCGCTGATCGTCACCGAGGCCGGCACCAACCTGCTCAAGCATGCCGGCGAAGGCATGCTCTACCTGAACGTGGCGCAGTCCGAAGGCGTGCCCGGGGTCGACGTGCTGGCGCGTCGACAAGCGGTCCCGGCATCGCCGACCTCGACGCCTGCCTGCGCGACGGCATGTCGACCGCCGGCACCGTCGGGCACCGGCCTGGGCGCGCTGCGCCGCCTGTCCGACGAATTCGACGTCTGGTCGGAGCCGGGCCAGGGGGCCTTGTTCTTCATGCGCCTGTGGCGCGACGAAGCCGGCGCCGGGCCTGTGCCGGGTCGAGGTCGGCGCGCTGACGGTCCCGCTGGCCGGCGAAGAAGCATGCGGCGACGGCTGGGGCGTGGCCTGCGACGCGGTCGGCGCCACGCTGCTCGCGGTCGACGGCCTGGGCCACGGTCCGCAGGCGGCGCGTCGCGGCGCAGGCGGCCGCTGGCGCAGCTCGAGCGCCTGCCGCGCTCGGAGCCCGGCCCGCTGGTCGACGCGGCGCACGAGGCACTGCGCGGCACGCGCGGCGCGGCGCTGGCGGCGGCGCGCATCGATTTCGAGAACGACGTCGTGCGCTTTGCCGGCATCGGCAACATCGGCGCCTATGTGATCGACGGCGATATCCGGCGTGCGCTGGTCTCGCACAACGGCATCGTCGGCCACAACATGCGCAAGGTGCAGGAGTTTTCCGTGCCTTGTCCGCCCGGCGCGCTGTGCATCCTGCACTCGGACGGCATCCAGACCCAGTGGGACCTGGACAAGTATCCGGGCCTGCTGGCGCGCAGTCCGGCGCTGGTGGCGGCCATGCTGATGCGCGACTTCATCCGCCGCCGCGACGATGCGATGGTGCTGGTGGTGCGCCGCAGCGCGGGCCGCGCATGAGCCAGCGCATCCTCACCGTCGCCCTCGAAAGCGACAAGGATGTCGTGCTGGTGCGCCAGCGCGCGCGCCAGGTGTCGAGCCTGCTCGGTTTCGCCAAGCAGGACCAGGTGCGCATCGCCACCGCCGTATCGGAAGTCGCGCGCGGCGGCCTGCCACGACGGCATCAGCGCGCGCGCCGTGTTCGTGCTGAGCGACGCTGCACGACCGCCAGCAGCTCGAGGTGGCGGTCAGCGCGCGGCGCGCGCCGCGCCGCCGCACAGCGAAGGCGCCGCCATGGCTCGACGCGCGCGCTGGTCACCGCGCACCGCCTGATGGACGGCGTGCGAGGTCGAGCGGCGGCGCCGGCGCGCCGGTCATCCGCATGCGCAAGTCGCTGCCGCCGCAGCAGCCGGTCAGCGCCGACGCGCCTGGCGCAGATCGCGCGCCGAACTGGCCGCCACCCCGACCGGCAACTCCGTTCGAGGAAGTGCAGCAGCAGAACCGCGAACTGGTCGAAACCCTGGCCGAGCTGCGCGAGCGCCAGGAAGACCTGATCTCGCTCACGCGCGAGCTCGAAGACACCAACCGCGGCATCGTCGCGCTGTACGCCGAGATCGAAGACAAGGCCGAGCACCTGCGCCGCGCCGACGAAATGAAGTCGCGCTTCCTGTCGCAACACCAGCCACGAACTGCGCACGCCGCTGTCCTCGATCCGGGCGCTGTCGAAGCTCCTGCTCGACCGCATGGACGGCGAGCTCACGCCCGAACAGGAGCGCCAGGTCTGGCTGATCGAACGCACCGCCACCGAAATGTCGGAACTGGTGAACGACTTGCTCGACCTGGCCAAGATCGAGGCCGGCCGCGTCGAAGCGCAGCCGGCGCCGGTCGTGGTCGAGAACCTGTTCCGCGCCCTGAAAGGCATGATGCGCCCGCTGGTCGACGCCGAGCGCGTCGACCTGGTGTTCGACAACGGCGGCATCGAGGAGGCCTTCGATTCCGACGAGGGCATGCTGTCCCAGATCCTGCGCAACTTCGTCTCGAACGCCCTCAAGTTCACCGAGGACGGCTCGGTGCGCGTGAGCGCGGCCCACGACCCCGAATCCGATACGCTGACCTTTGCCGTCACCGATACCGGGATCGGCATCGACCCCGACCACCTGCACCTGATCTTCGAAGAATTCACGCAAGTCGAAAATCCGCTCCAGCGGCGCAGCAAGGGCACGGGCCTGGGCCTGCCGCTGTGCCGCCGCCTGGCCGAACTGCTCGGCGGGCGGGTCGACGTCAACAGCCGGCCCGGCGTCGGCTCGACCTTCATGCTGACGCTGCCGCGTCAATTTCCCCATCCGGCGCCTGCCAGCACCTGAGATACCGAATCATGACCGCCACTCCGCACATTATCCTCAACGTCGACGACAACGACGGCGCGCGCTACGCCAAGACCCGCATCCTGCAAAGCGCGGGCTTCACCGTGCTCGAAGCGGCCAACGGCACCGATGCGCTGGCCATGGTGCGCGAGGATAATCCGGCCCTGGTGCTGCTCGACGTGAAGCTGCCCGACATCAACGGCATCGAAGTCTGCCGCCGCATCAAGGCCGATCCCGACACCAACTGCGTGCTGGTGCTGCAGACCTCGGCCGCGCTGACCGGGCGCGCCGACAAGATCCGCGGCCTGGAAGGCGGCGCCGACAACTACCTGGCCGCGCCGATCGAGGCCGACGAGCTGATCGCCAACGTGAATGCGCTGCTGCGCATGCGCCAGACCCAGGACGAGCTGCGCGAGAGCGAAGAGCGCTTTCGCCAGCTGACCGACAACGTCGAGGACGTGTTCTGGATGTTCTCGGCGCCGGACGGCGTGCTGGCCTATGTCAGCCCGGCCTACGCGAAGATCTGGGGCCGCAGCGTCGACACGCTGCGGCGCCAGCACGCCAGCTGGCTGGACGCCGTGCATCCCGACGACCGCGCGCGCCTGGCGGGACGCTGGGCCACGCTGGCGACCGCAGCCGCACTACGACGAGGAATTCCGCCTGGTGCTGCCCGACGGCGCGATGCGCTGGGTGCGCGACCGCCTGTTCGCGGTGCGTAACGCGCGCGGCGAGGTCTATCGCGTGGCGCGCGTCACCAGCGACGTCTCGGCGCGCAAGGAAATGGAAGCGCTGCTGCGCGCGGCCGACGCCAACAAGAACCAGTTCCTGGCCACGCTGGCGCACGAGCTGCGCAATCCGCTGTCGCCGATCCGCAACGCCGCCACGCTGCTCGGCGTCGGCGGCGAGCACGCCGGCGAGCGCCATGCCCATGCGCGCGAAGTCATCCTGCGCCAGGTCGACCACCTGGCGCACCTGGTCGACGACCTGCTCGACGTGGCGCGCATCTCGGAAGGCAAGATCGTGCTGCGGCGCGAGGAAGTCAACCTCGGCGCCGTGATCGCCCAGGCGATCGAGACCGCCGGCCCGCTGATCGCCGCGCGCGGCCACAGGCTCGAGGTCGCGCCAGGCGCCGTGCGAGGTCTGGGTGGCGGGCGACCCGGTGCGCCTGGCGCAATCGATGGGCAACCTGCTGCACAACGCGGCCAAGTTCACGCCCAAGGGCGGCGAGATCACGCTCGGCGTCGTCGCTGCATGGCGACGACGTGCACATCTCGGTGATCGACAACGGCATCGGCATCGCCGAGGACAACCTGCCGCGCATCTTCGGCATGTTCGCCCAGGCCGCGGTGCCGCCGGACCGCGCGCCGGAAGGCCTCGGCATCGGCCTGTCGCTGGTGTCGCGCCTGCTGGAGATGCACGGCGGCCAGCTGCGCGCCGAAAGCCCGGGCATCGGCATGGGCAGCACCTTCACGGTGGAGCTGCCGGTGCTGCGCACCAGCGGCGCCGAGTGCGCCGCCGGCGGCGCGGCCGAGGAGAGCAGCGCGGCCGCCGGCCTGCGCGTGCTGCTGGTGGACGACAACGTCGACGCCATGGAGATGATGGGCTTCCTGCTGGCCGAAATGGGCCACGAGACCTGGACCACCTCGGACGCCTCGCAGATCGAAGAGCTGGCGCTGCGCCACCGGCCGCAGGTGATCGTGCTCGACATCGGCCTGCCGGGCGCGGACGGCTACCAGCTGGCGCGCATGATCAAGAGCCAATCCGCGAGCTGGCCCACATCCGCCTGGTGGCGCATACCGGCTACGGCTCGCCCGAAGACCGGCGCCGCGCGCAGGAAGCGGGGTTCGATGCGCACCTGGTCAAGCCGGCGGAGCTGGACGACCTCGAGAAGGCGCTGCGCGGGTAATCGAACCATGTGCCGGGAAACGCCAACCGGCCGCCGATAAAAAATGCCCGCACCGCTGCGGGCATTTTTACATCTTCGAGGCAATGAGCCCGCCGATTTGTCGTCTGGCGCCGCGAATCTGCAGTCTGTCGCAATCCCGGCCGGCCGGCGCAGCGGCCTCGGTATAGTGATTCCATTGTCAAACTGTATAAAAATTGTCGGGTCGAGGGCATTTTTGCTGGAACCCGGCAGGGCTTGCTGGTAGGGTGGCCGCGACGTATTGACAGGGTCAGTACGGACGCAGCGCCAGAACAAGAAACGATCGATAGCAACACCGGAGAAGAACATGAGCAAGTTGTTGAAGTTCGGCCTCGCGGCCCTCGGAATGCTGGCGCTGATGCGCCTGGCAACGGCCGCGCCCGACACCATCACCGAAACCCGCCCGCTGGACGCGCGCGTGGTGCGCATCAAGATCGACGGCATGGTCGACCTGCGGGTCCGCCAGGGCAGCCCGGCCTCGCTGGTCCTCTCGGGCGACCCGCGCTGGATCGCCCGCATGACGACGCTGCAAAGCGGCGACACGATGGTCATCAGCACCGAGGAGCACGAGATGCGCATGCAGCGCAAGAACGGCGTGCGCGCCGACCTCGTGCTGCCGAACCTGCGCGAAGTCAGTTCCGAAAGCGTCGGCAGCACCGACATCACGGGCTTCAAGGGCGAGGAACTCGAGCTCTCGCTCGACGGCGCCGGCTCGATGAACGTGAACGTGGATTTCCGCATCATCAACGCCAGCCTCGGCGGCGTGGGCAGCATGAAGCTGGCCGGCATGAACAGCGAACGCATCACGCTCGACCTGCAGGGCGCCGGCTACGTGACCCTGATGGGGCGCAGCCAGTCGCTGAAAGCCGAGCTGGGCGGGCTGGGCAGCCTGGATGCGCGCCAGTTCGCGGCCGATGCCGTCACGCTCGAACTGTCGGGCCTGGGCAATGCGACGATCACGGCGAACCAGAGCGCGAACCTGAACCTGTCGGGCATGGGTTCGGTCACAGTCTACGGCAAGCCGCTCAATCGCCGGGTGAGCGTCGACGGACTGGGCAAGGTCAGCTGGAAATAAAGCAGGAAGTGTGGACTCAACAGAGGTAGGCGAAAGACCGATCCACGCACGAGACAATGAAAAAATTTACCGTAGCGATCCTGTTTGCGCTGGGCCTGTGCGGCTCGGCGCAGGCCGGTTTCCCCGAGGGGGCGAGCGCGTACAACGCGCGCAACTACACGCTGGCGATGCGCGAGATCGCGCCGCTGGCGCGCGCCGGCAATCCCGATGCCCAGCACTTGCTGGGCTTGATGTATTACATGGGCCGCGGCGTCGCGCGCGACTACAAGCAGGCCTTCGCCTGGCACCTGAAGGCCGCCGAGCAGGGCAAGGCCGACGCCCAGTACGTGGTCGGCGCCATGTACTACACCGGCAACGCCGTGCCGCAGGACCAGAAGCACGCCGTCACCTGGTTTCGCAGGGCCGCCGAGCAGGGCCACGGCGAAGCCCAGCACGCGCTCGGGCTGATGTACCGCTACCACGTGGCCGGGGTGCCGGGCGATCCCGTCATCGCCTACATGCTGTGGAACCTGGCGGCGGCCGGCGGCAACCACAATGCGGTGGGCCAGCGCGCGGCGATCGCCAAGACCATGACGCAGGAGCAGATCGAGGAGGCGCAGGCGCTGTCGCGGACGTGGAAGGTGGGGACGCCCTTGCCGACGCAGTCGAAGACGGGGGGAGGCTGATGCCGCTCCCGTTGACGGCGACACGCCCCGCGCTGGCAAGCGACAAGCCCGCCATCTGGCGTCTCTATGAGCAGCGCTCAGGCATCACATCGAGACCATCTGGGGCTGGGACGACGCCTGGCAGGCGGACAATTTCGACCAGGCGTTCAACGCCATGCAGACCCGCGTGGTCGAGGTGGACGGACAGTTCGCCGGTTACCTGCAGGTCGCCCCCGGCGAGGTCGACGATTACCTGAGCATGCTCATCCTGGCGCCCGCGTACCGCTCGCTTGGCGTCGGCGCGCAGCTGTTATCGACGATCCAGGCTGACAGCCGCAGCAAGGCGCGCGGCCTGTACCTGCGCGTGTTCCGGACCAATGCCAGCCGCGCGGCGCTTTTACGAGCGCAACGGATGGGAAGTCGTGGCGGACGAAGGGAATTTTATTGTCATGAGACCCGCAGCGGAGCTTGCCTGCCCTGAAAATGACTAGCGGCGATGGCGACCGCATCCTGAAGGTCAACCATGCTGGGGAGCATGGGGCCGTCAGTATCTACACGGGCCAGCTGATGCTTGCCCGCATGCGCGCCACATCGATGGTCGCCGAGTTGGCCGAGTTCCATTGTTGCCGCGTGCCGAAATTGCTGAAACTGCCCAGATGGAACCCATCAAACTCTCGGCCAACATTACCCGCATTGAATTCGTGATCGCCAGCACCAGGTTGTTGCTCACTCGGCGCTTCAACTGGCTCATGATGGCGATTGTCGCCTGCGGCACGTTTTCATTTGCATGGTCCGAGAGGGAGAGCACGTCGGCCTTTGATGCCGGGATCGCGCTCTTCGTCGCCATCGCGGTCGCCTTGCTCGCGCAATTGGTGAGTGTCCTTCTGAACGGATTCGGGGTGCTGCTGCTGGCGAACCACAGAGGTGGTGGGCTGGGACCGCACGATTTTTCCATCTCGCAGGCCGGCGTAACGGAAAAGACTGCCTTCAACGATCTGTCGCTTGACGTGGACAGGCATCCGGGAAGTGATCAAGCTGCGCAATCACTTGCTGCTCGACCATTACCGGTCACTCGGGCATGATGATTCGACGCTCGCGCGTTTGCATCGGATACCGAGTTCGAGTCATGGTCCGCAAGGGCACTGGCCTGGTCGCGGGACGCGAAAACGCAGCAGGTCGGATCGAACTGAGCTCCAGGAAATGAGCCGCCGGTCCAGCCGGCGGCCCGCACGAATCATTCAACGCCGCCTTCTGCTGCGCCGGTTTCACTGCCGCCGCCCCCGCCGTCCGGAACAGGCTCAAAGGCACCGCATTCCCCATCGCCTGGTAACCCAGATCGTTCGGATGCAAATGGTCGCCGCTGTCGTACGCCGGCAGGAAGCGGCTCGGATGGGCCGGGTCGCGCGTGGCGAGGTCGAAGTCGATCACGCCGTCGAATTCGTCGCTCGAACGAATCCAGTTGTTCACCGTTTGGCGCACCACGTCCTTCTCGGGCGAGTAATAGCCCGCGCCCTCGAACGGCGTGAGCGTCGCGCCGAACACGGCGATCCCTTTGGCATGGGCGCGCGCGATCACCTGGCGGTAGCCGGCGATCAGGTCGGCCGCTGGAATGGGCGCCGTGTTCGGGCTGTTGCCGATGTCGTTAATCCCGATCATCAAGGTCATGTAGCGCACCCCGGCGCTCGCCAGCACGTCGCGCTCGAAACGCTCGAGGATGCTGCGGCCGGCCAGCAGGTTCGGCGCATCGGTGAGCAGGCGGTTGCCGCTGATGCCGCGGTTGACCACGCCCAGGCGGGCGTTGATGCCGATGATGGGATCGCGCACGGTTTGCAGGCGGCGCGCCAGCCAGTCGGGCCAGCGGTTGTTGGTGTCGACCGTGCTGCGGGTGCCGTCGGTGATCGAGTCGCCCAGGGCCACGATGGCCGGGCCGGCGGCATCGACGTCGACCTCGGTAAGGAAAGGCCAGTTGGTGATGGTGCGCTGCACCGGCAGCGTGGCGGCCGCCGTGAAGTCGCCCGGCAGCGACACGTAATTGGTCTGCAGGCCGGTATTGTGGACGGTGGTCGCTTCCACCGTGCCCGGCAGGTAGAGGCTGACGGCGAGGTCGCCCAGGGCCGGCACGTTCAGTTCGACCGGATCGGACAGCACCGGCGCGCCGGGCGGGATCGTGATCGCCGTATTGCCGCTGAAGGTGAGGGCGCGGTCGGTGCCGGGCGCGACGTCGGAACCGGAGGCGCGCACGCCGATGCGGGCGGCGCCGATGCGCAGCGGCGTGGCGCCGAACGCGTTCGACACGCGGATGCGCACGCGGTTGCCGCCGATGCTGGTGTGGACGATCAGGCGCAGGGTCTGGTCGGTGAAGGTCTGCAGGTTCGCCGCCGGCGGCGGGCCGGCCGGGGCCGTGCCCCAGGTGCCGGTCCAGCGCTCGCTCGTCCAGGTCTGGGCGCCGGCCGGGTGGCCGGGCAGGGCGAGCGATAGCGCGAGCGCGACTGCGCCCAAGGCAGAGGTCAACCGCATGATCGTGCTCCTTTGATAATCGATCGGATCGCTTCAATCTATGCGGCGTGGATGGGCTCGGCAAGACAGTCACGGACGAGTTCGTTGCGCTAGCTCGACAATTCCGCAGAAAGTTGATGCATTAAAGAATTTGTTTGCGCGTGAGCACAACAATAAGAAAATCGCCGCTCAGCAACAAGCGGGGACGCCGGAGCTGACGTACAATTGTCGTTTTCTCAAGGGAGGCCGTACCATGCGCGCAATCGAAATCACCCAGCCGGGCAAACCCGAGGTCTTGCAGCTGTGCGAGCGGCCCACGCCGGTACTGAAAGCCGGCGAGGTGCTGATCAAGGTCCATGCGGCGGGCATCAACCGGCCCGACGTGTTCCAGCGCCAGGGAAATTATCCGGTGCCGCCGGGCGCCTCCGACTTGCCGGGCCTGGAAGTGGCGGGCGAGATCGTCGACGGCGACCTGGCAGGCAGCGGCTTCGCCAAGGGCGACATGGTCTGCGCGCTGGTGCAGGGCGGCGGCTATGCCGAGTATTGCGCGGCGCCGCTGGCGCAATGCCTGCCGGTGCCGAAGGGCCTGTCCATGATCGAAGCGGCCTCGCTGCCGGAAACCTTTTATACCGTTTGGACGAATGTGTTCGACCGCGCCCAGCTCTCGCGAAGGCGAGACCCTGCTGGTGCAGGGCGGCACCTCGGGCATCGGCGTGACCGCGATCCAGCTGGCCACCGCCATGGGGCACCGCGTGTTCGCCACCGCCGGCAGCGCCGACAAATGCCGCGCCTGCGAGGAACTCGGCGCCGAGCGCGGCATCAATTACCGGGACGAGGATTTCGTCGCCGTGGTGAAGGAGCTCACCGGCGGGCAAGGGCGTCGACGTGGTGCTCGACATGGTCGGCGGCGATTACGTGGCGCGCGAGATCGATTGCCTGGC
Organism: uncultured beta proteobacterium; assembly: GCA_963729765.1. GTDB lineage: Bacteria > Pseudomonadota > Gammaproteobacteria > Burkholderiales > Burkholderiaceae_D > Telluria. Next base: position 320,253 of record CAVSPL010000012.1, read on the forward strand.
CGACGACGGGCGCATCGCGATCATCGCACTGCTGGGCGGGGCGAAAGCGACCGTCGACCTGGGGCAGGTGCTGCGCCGGCGCCTGACGATCAGCGGTTCGACCCTGCGCCCGCGCCCGGTCGCCTTCAAGGGCGCGATCGCGCGCAAGCTGCGCGAGCGCGTCTGGCCGCTGCTGGAGGCGGGACGCATCAAGCCGGTGATCTACAAGGTGTTTCCGCTGGCCGAGGCGGCCGCGGCGCACACGCTGATGGAGAGCAGCACGCACGTCGGCAAGATCGTGCTGCAGGTGATTTGATCGGATAAGCGACGACGCGGGGAGGACGCCAATTTCATTGACGTCTTTTCAACACGCCAGCTCAGCCATTGTTTGACCCGCCCCGGAACGGCAGCTAGAATAGCGGGTTATTTGACTGTGGGGTAATATGCGTCCCAAACTCGTCGTAGGTAACTGGAAGATGAATGGCAGCCGCGCGAATAACGCGACGCTGCTCGCAGGTATTGTCGAGGGGCTGGGGCAGGGCAAGGCAAGCGCCGCCGTCTGCGTGCCGGCGCCTTACCTGCAGCAATGCGCCGATACGCTGGCCGGCTCGCAGCTGGCCTGGGGCGCGCAGGATGTGTCCAGCCACGCCGGCGGCGCCTACACGGGCGAAGTCGCGCGCCTCGATGCTGGTCGATTTCGCGTGCCGCTACGTGATCGTCGGCCACTCCGAACGCCGCGCCTACCACGGCGAGACGGACGCGCAAGTGGCGCAGAAGACGCTGGCGGCCCTGAATGCCGGCCTGACCCCGATCGTCTGCGTGGGCGAAACGCTCGAGCAGCGCGAAGCGGGACAAACAAATGTTGTGGTCGGCAAGCAAATGTCGGCCGTGCTGGAACTGCTTGACGACGACGCCCTGGCGCGTATCGTGGTGGCCTACGAACCCGTATGGGCGATCGGCACCGGCAAGACGGCGACGCCGGCGATGGCGCAGGCAGGTGCATGCGCAACTGCGCAGCCAGCTGCGCGAACGCAGCGCGCAAGCAGGCGAGAAGGTCGCGATCCTGTACGGCGGCAGCATGAAGCCGGACAATGCGGTCGAGCTGATGGCGCAGCCGGACATCGACGGCGGCCTGATCGGCGGCGCGGCCCTGAAGGCGGCCGATTTCCTGGCATCATTCAGCCGCATAAGCGGCTGCCTGAGTCTGGCGCAGCGGAATTTTAGAATTTGCAACGTAGTTAAACTTGGAATGGAACTGTAATGAACGTGTTGTCCAATTTTGTGATCGTCGTGCAGGTCGTCTCCGCGCTGGCCATCATCGGCCTGGTGCTGCTGCAGCACGGTAAGGGCGCCGATATGGGCGCCGCCTTCGGTTCCGGCGCTTCCGGCAGCCTGTTCGGCGCCAGCGGTTCGTCGAACTTCCTGTCGAAGTCGACCGCGGTCGCCGCGGCCATCTTCTTCGCCTCGACCCTGGCGCTGGCATCCATGGGCACCCGTCAGACGACCGGCGCCGCGAGCGGCGGCGTGATGGAGCGCATGGCGGCGCCGGCGAATGGCGTCCCGGCATGCCGGCGACCGTCCCGGCACGCCGCCCCGGCCGAGGCCGTTGCCCCGACCGCGGGCGTGCCTGCCGCACCGGGCACCGACGTGCCGGCTGGTCCTGCCGAAGTCGGTGCCTGCGACGGTGTCGCCTGCGCCGCCGGCGATTCCGGCGCCAGGTCCAGCCAAGTAACATTGTCGTTTACAGGGAGTGCGTGATCGCAGGCGCGTCCCGCGGCAGTACCTCGTAGTCACCGTGCACGCAGCATTGTCTGTACGGCTCTCGAGCCTGCTTTCGCCGTCTTTACAAAGGCGCAACGAAGGAAAGTTTGAGAAATATCCTGTTTTTCCTTGCGATGCATCAATTTGAGCATTGAAATAAGGTGCTAAAGCAGGGTAGAATACTGGTCTCCAGCCGACGTGGTGAAATTGGTAGACACGCTATCTTGAGGGGGTAGTGGCGCAAGCTGTGCGAGTTCGAGTCTCGCCGTCGGCACCAAGATATAAAGAAAAAGCCAGCAAGGGCAAACGAGCGATTGCTCTCATGCCCGAGCTGGCTTTTTTACGAGGATCAGTCGTACGGTCCTGGTGGCAGGTACGAAGCCAGGATTGCGCGATACGGCGCTGCAGGCATGCAGTGGTTTCATTAACCGATCGTTCAAATAGGCTCCACCGTGAACCTCGAAAATTACTTCCCCGTTCTTCTCTTCATCCTGATTGGCGTCGGTGTCGGCGTCGCACCCCAGGTGCTCGGGTACCTGCTCGGACCACAGCGTCCCGATGCGGCAAAACTTTCCCCATACGAGTGCGGCTTCGAAGCCTTCGAAGACGCGCGCATGAAATTCGACGTCCGGTACTATCTGGTCGCGATTCTGTTTATTTTGTTTGATCTGGAAACGGCATTCTTCTTCCCATGGGGCGTCTCCATGCGTGAACTGGGCTGGGCCGGTTTCGTCACGATGATGGTGTTTATCGCCGAGTTCGTCGTTGGGTTCTGGTACATCTGGAAGAAAGGTGCCCTTGATTGGGAATGAGCCATGGCTATTCATGAAGGCGTCTTAAACGAAGGTTTCATTACCACCACAGCCGATAAGCTGATCAACTGGGCGCGCACCGGGTCGATGTTCCCGATGACGTTCGGCCTGGCTTGCTGCGCGGTCGAGATGATGCATGTGGGCGCAGCCCGCTATGACCTCGACCGCTTCGGCATCGTGTTCCGTCCATCGCCGCGCCAGTCCGACGTGATGATCGTCGCCGGCACGCTGTGCAACAAGATGGCGCCGGCGCTGCGCAAGGTCTACGACCAGATGGCCGAGCCGCGCTGGGTGATCTCGATGGGTTCCTGCGCCAACGGCGGCGGCTACTACCACTACTCGTATTCGGTGGTGCGCGGCTGCGACCGCATCGTGCCGGTCGACGTGTATGTTCCGGGTTGCCCGCCGACGGCCGAAGCCCTGCTGTACGGCATCATGCAGCTGCAGAACAAGATCAAGCGCACCAACACCATCGCGCGTTAAAAATACTGCCGGAATCACAATGACGACAAAACTCGAAGTCCTCCAACTCGCCCTGCAGAAAGCACTGGGCGAGGGCGCTGCCATTTCAGCGGCGCTCGGCGAAGTGACCGTGGTGGTCAAGGCCGCCGACTACATCCAGGCGATGCAGACCCTGCGCGACGATCCGACGCTCGCGCTTCGAAGAAATGATCGACCTCTGCGGCGTCGATTATTCGCAGTACGGCGAAGGCACCTGGGACGGCCTGCGCTATGCGGTCACCGTCCATCTGCTGTCGCTGGCGAACAACTGGCGCGTGCGCGTGCGCACCTTCGCCCCTGACGACGAAATGCCGATCGTGCAGTCGATCACGCCGATCTGGCGCGCCGCCAACTGGTACGAGCGCGAAGCGTTCGACCTGTACGGCATCCTGTTCGACGGTCACGGCGACCTGCGCCGCATCCTGACCGACTACGGCTTCATCGGCCATCCGTTCCGCAAGGACTTCCCGATTTCGGGCTATGTCGAAATGCGCTACGACCCCGAGCAGAAGCGCGTGATCTACCAACCCGTGACGATCGAGCCGCGTGAAAACATTCCGCGCGTGATCCGCGAAGAAACCTACGGGATGAAATAATGGCTGAGCTTAAGAATTACACCCTGAACTTTGGTCCGCAGCACCCGGCAGCGCACGGCGTGCTGCGCCTCGTGCTCGAACTCGACGGCGAAGTGATCCAGCGCGCCGACCCGCACATCGGCCTGCTGCACCGCGGCACCGAGAAGCTGTGCGAAACGCGCACCTACCTGCAGTCGGTGCCGTACATGGACCGCCTCGACTACGTGTCGATGATGTGCAACGAGCACGGTTACGTGCTGGCCGTGGAAAAACTGCTGGGCGTCGAAGCACCGATCCGCGCGCAGTACATCCGCGTCATGTTCGACGAGATCACCCGCCTGCTGAACCACCTGATGTGGCTGGGCGCGCACGCGCTCGACATCGGCGCCATGGGCCCTTTCCTGTACGCCTTCCGCGACCGCGAAGACCTGTTCGACGTCTACGAAGCCGTGTCCGGCGCGCGCATGCACGCGGCCTACTACCGTCCGGGCGGCGTGTACCGCGACCTGCCGGACCGCATGCCGCAGCACAAGGAATCGATCATCCGCAGCAAGAAGGCGATCGACGCCCTGAACGAAGACCGCCAGGGTTCGGTGCTCGACTTCATCGAGGCGTTCACCAAGCGCTTTCGACGGCTATGTCGACGAATACGAAACCCTGCTGACCGACAACCGTATCTGGAAACAGCGTACGGTCGGCATCGGCGTGGTGACGCCGGAAGACGCGAAGGCGATGGGCTTCACCGGCGCCATGCTGCGCGGTTCGGGCGTGGCCTGGGACCTGCGCAAGACGCAGCCGTACGCCGTCTACGACAAGCTCGACTTCGATATCCCGGTCGGCAAGAACGGCGACTCCTACGACCGCTACCTGGTGCGCATGGAAGAGATGCGCCAGTCGAACCGCATCATCAAGCAGTGCATCGCCTGGCTGCGCGTGAACCCGGGTCCGGTGATGATCGACAACCACAAGATCGTCCCGCCTGCGCCGCGAAGACATGAAGTCGAACATGGAATCGCTGATTCACCACTTCAAGCTGTTCACCGAAGGCTTCCACGTCCCGCCGGGCGAGGCGTATGCCGCGGTCGAGCACCCGAAGGGCGAGTTCGGCATTTATATCGTGTCCGACGGCGCCAACAAGCCATACCGCCTGAAAATCCGCACGCCCGACTATGCCCACCTGCAGAGCCTGGACGAGATGTCGCGCGGACACATGATCGCCGACGCCGTCACCATCATCGGTACCCAGGACATCGTTTTCGGCAGTATTGACCGATAAGAAAGGCAGAAAAGATTATGTTGTTATCCGAGCAGTGCTACAAAAAAATCGACCGCGAGTTGGCCAAGTATCCGGCCGACCAGCGCCAGTCGGCCGTGATGGCCGCGCTGGCCCACGCCCAGGTCGAACTGGGCTGGCTGTCGCCCGAAACCATGCAGGAAGTCGCCGACTACATCGGCATGCCGGCCATCGCCGTGCAGGAAGTGGCGACCTTCTACAACATGTACAACACCCGGCCGGTCGGCAAGCACAAGATCACCGTGTGCACCAACCTGCCGTGCGCGCTGTCGGGCGGCGAGCGCGCCGCGCATCACCTGATGCAGAAACTCGGCATCGAGCTTCCGCGGCACCACCGCCGACGGCAAGTTCACCGCTGATGGAAGGCGAGTGCATGGGCGCCTGCGGCGACGCGCCGGTCATGCTGGTGAACAACCACCGCATGTGCTCGTTCATGAGCAACGAGAAGATCGACGCCCTGCGTGGACGAACTGAAGGAAGCGAAGCAATGACCAGCCTGCACGACCGTCACATCAATCCGCTGATCCTGAAGGATCTGAACGGCGAAAACTGGCACCTCGAAGACTACGTCAAGCGCGGCGGTTACTCCGCACTGCGCCGCATCCTCGAAGGCAGGCGTCACCCAGGAACAGGTCATTGCCGACCTGAAGGCCTCGGGCCTGCGCGGCCGCGGCGGCGCCGGTTTCCCGACCGGCCTGAAGTGGAGCTTCATGCCGCGCCAGTTCCCGGGCCAGAAATACCTCGTCTGCAATACCGACGAAGGCGAGCCGGGTACGTTCAAGGACCGCGACATCATTCGCTACAACCCGCATGCGCTGATCGAAGGCATGGCCATCGGCGCTTCGCGATGGGCATCACCGTGGGCTACAACTACATCCACGGCGAGATCTTCGCAGGAATACCTGCGCTTCGAAGAAGCGCTGGAAGAGGCGCGCGCCGCCGGCTTCCTGGGCGATAACATCATGGGTTCGACGTTCAACTTCCAGCTGCACGCCGCACCACGGTTACGGCGCCTACATCTGCGGCGAAGAAACCGCACTGCTGGAGTCGCTCGAAGGCAAGAAGGGACAGCCGCGCTTCAAGCCGCCGTTCCCGGCCTCGTTCGGCCTGTACGGCAAGCCGACCACGATCAACAACACCGAGACCTTCGCTGCGGTGCCGTTCCTGCTGAACATCGGCGCCGAGAACTACATGGCGATGGGCAAGCCGAACAACGGCGGCACCAAGATCTTCTCGATCTCGGGCGACGTCGAGCGTCCAGGCAACTACGAAGTTCCGCTGGGCACGCCGTTCGCCAAGCTGCTCGAGCTGGCCGGCGGCATGCGCGGCGGCAAGAAGATCAAGGCCGTGATTCCTGGCGGTTCGTCGGCGCCGGTGATGCCGGGCGACATCATGATGCAAACCGACATGGACTACGACTCGATCGCCAAGGCCGGCTCGATGCTCGGTTCGGGCGCCGTCATCGTCATGGACGAGACGCGCTGCATGGTCAAGTCGCTGCTGCGCCTGTCGTACTTCTATTACGAAGAATCCTGCGGCCAGTGCACGCCGTGCCGCGAAGGCACCGGCTGGATGTACCGCATGGTGCACCGCATCGAACACGGCCAGGGCCGCCCGGAAGATATGGAGCTGCTGAACAACGTCGCCGTTCAACATCAAGGGCCGCACCATCTGCGCGCTCGGCGATGCCGCCGCGATGCCGGTGCGAGGCCATGATCAAGCATTTCCGCGAAGAATTTGAATATCACATCGAGCACAAGCAGTGTCTCGTGCCCGCATACCTTTAAGCCAGGTCAGGTAACGATCAAATGGTTGAAATTGAAATAGACGGCAAAAAAGTCGAAGTCGCACCAGGTTCGCATGGTGATGGACGCCGCAAACAAGCTCGGAACCTACATTCCGCACTTCTGCTATCACAAGAAATTGTCGATCGCCGCGAACTGCCGCATGTGCCTGGTCGAAGTGGAGAAGGCGCCGAAGCCGATGCCTGCCTGCGCCACGCCGGTGTCGCCCGGCATGATCGTGCGCACCCACAGCGACAAGGCCGTGCAGGCGCAGAAGTCGGTGATGGAATTCCTGCTGATTAACCACCCGCTGGATTGCCCGATCTGCGACCAGGGCGGCGAATGCCAGCTGCAGGATCTGGCCGTCGGTTACGGCAAGAGCAATTCGCGCTACGACGAAGAAAAGCGCGTGGTGCCGCCGAAAGAAGCCGGCCCGCTGATCTCGATGGAAGAGATGACGCGCTGCATCCAGTGCACCCGTTGCGTGCGTTTCGGCCAGGAAGTGGCCGGCGTCATGGAATTCGGCATGCTGGGCCGCGGCGAGCACTCGGAAATCACGACGTTCGTCGGCAAGACCGTCGACTCCGAAGTGTCGGGCAACATGATCGACCTGTGCCCGGTCGGCGCGCTGACCAGCAAGCCGTTCCGCTACACGGCCCGTCCTGGGAACTGTCGCGCCGCAAGTCGGTGTCGCCGCACGATTCGCTCGGCGCCAACCTGATCGTCCAGGTCAAGGGCGGCAAAGTCATGCGCGTGCTGCCGCTGGAAAACGAAGCGATCAACGAATGCTGGCTGTCGGACAAGGACCGCTTCTCGTACGAAGCGCTGGACAACGCCGACCGCCTGACCAAGCCGATGATCAAGCAGGGCGGCCAGTGGCAGGAAACCGACTGGCAGACGGCGCTGGAATACGTCGCCCACGGCCTGCGCAACATCCGCCACGAGCACGGCGCCGACAGCATCGCTGCCGTCGCGACCGCCGCACTCGACCGTGGAAGAGCTGCACCTGCTGAACAAAGCCGATGCGCGGCTTCGGCGTCCGAACAACGTCGACTTCCGCCTGCGCCAGAGCGATTTCGCGCTGGACGGCCAGGTCACGCCATGGCTGGGCATGCCGATCGCCGAACTGTCGAACGCTCAAGCGCGCCTTCGTCATCGGCTCCTTCCTGCGCAAGGATCACCCGCTGGTCGCCACCCGCCTGCGCACCGCCAGTCAAGGGCGGCGCCAAGCTGTCGGTGCTGCACGGCGCGGACGACGACAACTGCTGATCCCGACCGCGAACAAGTTCATCGCCGCGCCGACCGACTGGCTCGCCGCCTTGTCGGAAATCGTGTCCGCCATCGCCGGCGCCAAGAACATCGCTGCGCCATGCCGGCTTCGAGAACGTCGCAAGCCGGCGACGTCGCCAAGGCGCATCGCCGCCATCCTGACCGCCATCGACGGCGACCTGCCGGGCGCTGTCCTGCTGGGTAACTCGGTCGCGCACCACCCGCAAGCTTCGCAAATCCACGCTGCTGCGCAGTGGATCGCCGACGCCACCGGCGCCAAGTTCGGTTACTTGGTCGAAGCGGCCAACACGGTCGGCGGCCACATCGTCGGCGCCGACCGACAGAATGCCGCATCTGTTCAGCGTAGCCGAAGAAGGCTTATGTGCTGCTGAACGCCGAGCCGGAACTGGATGCCGCCAATCCGCAGCAAGCCATGGCCGCGCTGCAGGGCGCCGAGATGGTCGTCGCCATGTCGCGCGTTCAAGCACGGCTTCGACTACGCCGACGTGCTGCTGCCGATCGCGCCGTTCACCGAAACCGCCGGTACCTTCGTCAACTGCGAAGGCCGTGCACAGAGCTTCAACGGCACCGTCAAGCCGCTGGGCGAGGCCCGTCCGGCCTGGAAAGTGCTGCGCGTGCTGGGCAACCTGCTCGGCCTGACCGGTTTCGACTACGACACCTCCGAAGCGATCCGCGACGAAGTGCTGGGCAAGGGCGTGACCGATCTGTCGGCCAAGCTGAACAACATCAGCAAGCTGGCGCCACGCGCGGCCGCGCGTTCGGAAGAGTCCGGTTCGCTGCAACGCATCGCCGACGTGCCGATCTATTTCGCCGACGCCATCGCGCGCCGTTCGGAGCCGCTGCTGCGCACGGCCGATGGCCAGCGCCGCTGGCGCGCCTGCCGAAGGCGCTGGCCGAACAGCTGGGCGTCAAGGCCGGCGACGTGCGTCAAGGTCACGCAAGGTACGGGCAGCGCGCTGCTGGTCGCCGACATCGACGTGCGCCTGCCGGCGAACGTCGTGCGCGTCGCCGCCGGCGCATCCGGCGACCGCCACTCTGGGCGCGATGTTCGGTGCCATCACCGTTGAAAAAGCAGGGGAGGGCAAGTAATGGCGCAGCCCGGTTATATCGATAATTTCTACGAACTTGGCGCCGCCAGCCCGATCGCGCCGGTCTGGCCGGTCATCTGGACCGTGATCAAGATCCTGTGCGTGCTGCTGCCGCTGATGGGCCTGGTCGCCTACGCCACCCTGTGGGAGCGCAAGCTGATCGGCTGGATCCAGATCCGCGTCGGCCCGAACCGCGTCGGTCCGATGGGCCTGCTGCAGCCGATCGCCGATGCGCCTGAAGCTGCTGCTCAAAGAAATCGTGATCCCGGCGAAAGCCACCACCAAGCCTGTTCGTGCTCGGCCCGATCATGACGATCATGCCGGCGCTGGCCGCCTGGTCGGTCGTGCCTTTCGGTCCTGACGTGGCGCTGGCCAACGTCAACGCCGGCTTGCTGCTGCTGCTGGCGATCACCTCGATCGAAGTCTACGGCATCATCATCGCCGGCTGGTCGTCGAACTCGAAGTACTCGTTCATGGGCGCCATGCGCGCCTCGGCCCAGATGATTTCCTACGAAATCCCGATGGGTTTCGTGATGGTCGTCGTGCTGATGGTGTCGGGCAGCCTGAACTTCTCGGACATCGTCGCCGGCCAGGCCGTCGGCATGGTCGCCGGCCATGGGCCTGAACTTCTGTCGTGGAACTGGCTGCCGCTGCTGCCGCTGTTCGTCATCTATCTCGTCTCGGGCCTGGCCGAATGCAACCGCCACCCGTTCGACGTGGTCGAAGGCGAGTCGGAGATCGTCGCCGGCCACATGGTCGAGTACTCGGGCATGTCCTACGCGATGTTCATGCTGGCCGAATACGCCAACATGATCCTGATCGCCGTGCCTGGCATCGATCATGTTCCTGGGCGGCTGGCGCGCACCGTTCGCGTTCCTCGAATTCGGCGGCGCATTCGGCGGCTTCTTCTGGCTGTTCGCGAAGATGTTCCTGCTGGTCTCGCTGTTCATCTGGGTCCGCGGCACCTTCCCGCGTTACCGCTATGACCAGATCATGCGCCTCGGCTGGAAAGTGTTCATTCCGATCACGCTGGTCTGGCTGGTGCTGGTCGCCGGCGTGGATGCAGACGTCCTGGAATATTTGGAAGTAAGGAAGCAAGTCAATGGATCGAATTAAAGAAATCCTCGGCAGCCTGATGCTGACCGAACTGTTCAAGGGCCTGGCCCTGACCGGCCGCTACGCGTTGTCGCGCAAGATCACGGTGCAGTATCCGGAAGAAAAGACGCCGATGTCGAACCGCTTCCGCGGCCTGCACGCGCTGCGCCGCTACCCGAACGGGGAAGAGCGCTGCATCGCCTGCAAACTGTGCGAAGCGGTGTGCCCGGCGATGGCGATCACGATCGAGTCGGCGCAGCGCGAGGACGGCACCCGCCGCACCACGCGCTACGACATCGACCTGACCAAGTGCATCTTCTGCGGCTTCTGCGAAGAGTCCTGCCCGGTCGACTCGATCGTCGAGACCCACGTGCTGGAATACCACGGCGAAAAGCGCGGCGATCTGTACTACACCAAAGAGATGCTGCTGGCCGTGGGCGACCGCTACGAAGCCGACATCGCCGCCGCCCGCGCGGCTGACGCGAAGTACCGTTAATAAGAAAAGGTCCTGGTCAGTCATGCAATTCACAACTGTTTTGTTCTACGTCTTCGCGGCCGTGATGGTGCTGGCCGCGCTGCGCGTCATCACCGCGAAGAACCCGGTGCACGCCGCGCTGTTCCTGGTGCTCGCCTTCTTCAACGCCGCCGGCATCTGGCTGCTGCTGAAGGCCGAGTTCCTCGCCATCGTGCTGGTGCTGGTCTATGTCGGCGCCGTCATGGTGCTGTTCCTGTTCGTCGTCATGATGCTCGACATTAATATCGACCGCATGCGCGAAGGCTTCTGGGGCTACCTGCCGATGGCCTCGCTGCATCGGCGCGCTGATCGTGCTCGAAATGGCCGCTGGTGCTGTGGAACGGCTACCGCGGCTTCGCCAGCAGACGCCGGAAGCGGCCGCCCTGAACATCGGCGGCACCAAGGAACTGGGCCTGCCTGATCTACACCAAGTACATCTACGGCTTCGAGATTGCCGCCGTGATCCTGCTGGTGGCGATCATCGCCGCCGTGGCGCTGACCCTGCGCAAGCGCAAGGACAGCAAGGCCATCGATCCGGGCGCCGCCGTGCGCGTCCAGCGTAACGACCGCCTGCGCATCGTCAAGATGGAGTCGGTGAACCAGCGCGCCATCGACGAGGCGAACGTCGCCGCCGCCGCAGCCGCTGCAGCTGCCGCCGCAGCGCAGAACCAAGGAGCAGAATCGTGACTTTATCGCTCGCACACTACCTGGTCCTGGGCGCGATCCTGTTCGCGATCTCGATCGTCGGCATTTTCCTGAACCGGAAGAACATCATCATCCTGCTGATGGCCATCGAACTGATGTTGCTGGCAGTGAACCTGAACTTCATCGCTTTCTCGCATTACCTCGGTGATGCGGCAGGGCAGATCTTCGTGTTCTTCATCCTGACCGTCGCGGCCGCCGAATCGGCAATCGGCCTGGCGATCCTGGTGGTCCTGTTCCGCAATCTGGACACGATCAATGTGGAAGACCTCGACAGCCTCAAGGGCTGACCGGTCTCGGTTGATTAACAATAACGATTAAGGTTCAACATGGCGGAGCAGCTTTCATCCTCACTCCTACTGGCGGTGCCCCTGGCCCCGCTGGCAGGCTCGGCAATCGCCGGCCTGCTCGGTACCAAGTTTCTGGGTAACGTGGTCGGCCGCAAGGTCTCGCACACGGCGACCATCCTCGGCGTCGCGATCGCACTGGTCATCTCGGTGCATGACGCTGATGGCACTGCGTCGGCGGCGCCGACGTCTTCAACCAGGATCTGTACACCTGGATGCAGGTCGGCACGCGTGAAGCTGGCCGTCGGCTTCCAGATCGACACGCTGTCGGCGATGATGATGTGCGTGGTCACCTCGGTCTCGCTGATGGTCCACATCTACACGATCGGCTACATGGCCGAGGACGAAGGCTACAACCGCTTCTTCTCGTACATCTCGCTGTTCACGTTCGCGATGCTGATGCTGGTCATGTCGAACAACTTCCTGCAGCTGTTCTTCGGCTGGGAAGCGGTGGGCCTGGTGTCGTATCTCCTGATCGGCTTCTGGTACACCCGTCCGACCGCGATCTTCGCCAACATGAAGGCCTTCCTGGTCAACCGCGTCGGCGACTTCGGCTTCATCCTCGGTATCGGCCTGCTGCTGGCCGCCTCGGGCACGATGCACTACGGCGAAACGTTCGCGCAGGCCGACAAGCTGGCCGGCATGACCGTCGCCGGCATCGGCTGGCCGCTGCTGACCGCCGCCTGCATCTGCCTGTTCATCGGCGCGATGGGCAAATCGGCCCAGTTCCCGCTGCACGTCTGGCTGCCTGACTCGATGGAAGGCCCGACCCCGATCTCGGCACTGATCCACGCCGCGACGATGGTCACCGCCGGCATCTTCATGGTGGCGCGCATGTCGCCGCTGTTCGAGCTGTCGGACGGCGCACTCTCGTTCGTCATCGTGATCGGCGCCATCACCGCGCTGTTCATGGGCTTCCTGGGCATCATCCAGAACGACATCAAGCGCGTGGTCGCTTACTCGACCCTGTCGCAGCTGGGCTACATGACGGTCGCCCTGGGCGCCTCGGCCTACTCGGTCGCCGTGTTCCACCTGATGACGCACGCCTTCTTCAAGGCACTGCTGTTCCTCGGCGCCGGTTCGGTCATCATCGGCATGCACCACGACCAGGACATGCGCAACATGGGCGGCCTGCGCAAGTACATGCCGATCACCTGGATCACCTCGCTGCTCGGTTCGCTGGCCCTGATCGGTACGCCGTTCTTCGCCGGTTTCTACTCGAAGGACTCGATCATCGAAGCGGTGCACGCCTCGACCATCCCGGGCGCCGGCTTTGCCTACTTCGCGGTGCTGGCCGGTGTGTTCGTCACCGCCTTCTACTCGTTCCGCATGTACTTCATGGTCTTCCATGGCGAGTCGCGCTGGAACCATCCGGCGCCGCATAGCCACGGCCATGATTCGGACGCGCACCACGAGGAAGACGCGCACGACGACCACGGCCATCACCACGGCCTGCAGCCTGGCGACAAGCCGCACGAGTCGCCATGGGTCGTGACCCTGCCGCTGGTGCTGCTGGCGATCCCGTCGGTGATCATCGGTTTCCTGGCGATCGGCCCGATGCTGCACGGCGACTTCTTCAATGGCGTCATCACGGTCGGCGAAAACCACCCGGCGATGGAAATGATCCGCGAAGAGTTCCACCACGCAGGCGGCGCAATCGGCATGGCGATCCACGGCCTGATGACGCCACCGTTCTGGCTGGCACTGAGCGGCGTGGTACTTGGCCTACTACTGCTACATGATCAACCCGCGCGTTCCGGCCTGGTTCTACGACAAGTTCAAGTTCCTGCACACGCTGCTGGACAACAAGTACTACATGGACAAGTTCAACCAGGTCAGTGTTCGCAGGCGGCGCACGCGCCGTCGGTACCGGCCTGTGGCAAGCGGGCGACCGCGCGCTGATCGATGGCCTGCTGGTCAACGGTTCGGCCAAGCTGGTCGGCTGGTTCTCGACCCTGACCCGCACCTTCCAGACCGGTTACATCTATCACTACGCATTCGTGATGATCGTCGGCATCATGGCGACCCTGGTGTACTTCTTCCCGTTCTGGCGCTAATCACAGGCATAGAAAAAGACAAATGATGCAATCTACGATCTCTACAACTTCTTCCTGGCTTAGCCTGGCGATCTGGCTGCCGATCCTGTTCGGCGTGCTGGTGCTCGCCGTCGGCCGCGACAAGAACGCCGGCTTCGTGCGCCTGCTGTCGCTGGTGGGCGCGCTCGTCAGCTTCGTGGTGACGATTCCGCTCATTACCGGCTTCGACAATGCCGCCCACGGCATGCAGTTCTATGAAGTGCAGCCGTGGATCGGCGCCTTCAACATCTTCTACCGTCTCGGTGTCGACGGCCTGTCGCTGTGGTTCATTCCGCTGACCGCCTTCATCAACATCATCGTCATCGTGGCGGCGTGGGAAGTGATCACGGAACGCGTGTCGCAGTACATGGGTTCCTTCCTGCTGCTGTCGGGCCTGATGATCGGCGTCTTCGCGTCGCTCGACGGCCTGCTGTTCTACTTCTTCTTCGAAGCGACCCTGATCCCGATGTTCATCATCATCGGCGTCTTCGGCGGCCCGAACCGCGTGTACGCGGCATTCAAGTTCTTCCTGTACACGTTCTTCGGCTCGCTGCTGACCCTGATCGCGATCATCTACCTGTACAACGTCACGGGCAGCTTCGACATCCAGGTCTGGCACAAGGCGCCGCTGGGCATGAAAGAGCAGATCCTGATCTTCATCGCCTTCTTCATGGCCTTCGCCGTCAAAGTGCCGATGTGGCCGGTGCACACCTGGCTGCCGGACGCCCACGTCGAAGCGCCAACCGGCGGCTCCGTCGTGCTGGCCGCGATCATGCTGAAGCTGGGCGCCTACGGCTTCCTGCGCTTCTCGCTGCCGATCACCCCGGACGCCTCGCACTACCTGGCGCCGGTCGTCATCGTGCTGTCCCTGATCGCCGTGATCTACATCGGCCTCGTCGCACTGGTCCAGAAGGACATGAAGAAACTGGTCGCCTATTCGTCGATCGCCCACATGGGTTTCGTCACGCTCGGCTTCTTCATCTTCAACGAGATGGGCGTGCAGGGCGGCCTGATGCAGTCGATCTCGCACGGCTTCGTGTCGGGCGCGATGTTCCTCTGCATCGGCGTGCTGTACGACCGCATGCACTCGCGTGAAATCGCCGACTACGGCGGCGTCGTCAACACGATGCCGAAGTTCGCGGCCTTCGCCGTGCTGTTCTCGATGGCGAATGCCGGCCTGCCTGCCACCTCGGGCTTCATCGGCGAATTCATGGTCATCCTGGGTTCGGTGCAGTTCAACTTCTGGACCGGCCTGGCGTCGGGCACCGCGCTGATCCTGGGCGCCGCCTACTCGCTGTGGATGGTCAAGCGCGTCGTCTTCGGCCCGATCGGCAACAGCCACGTCGCCGAACTGGTCGACCTGAACAAACGTGAATTCGCGATCCTGGCCGTGCTGGCAATCGCCACGCTGTACATGGGCCTGTATCCGGCGCCGATCGCCGAGACGCTGCAAACCTCGGTGGCCGACCTGCTGCAGCACGTGTCGATCAGCAAGCTGCCTCAATAAATCGAAATAGACGCCATGAACAACACATTGCTACCGGCGATCGACACCAACCTGGTGCCGGTCTACGCCGAAATCTTCCTCTTGATCGCGGCTTCCGCGATCCTGCTGATCGACATGTACCTGAAGGGTGCGCGCCGTGACATCACGTATTACCTGTCGCTGCTGACCCTGGTCGGCTGCGCGGTGATCACCGGCGCCAACCTGGCCGACGGCGCGACCGTCTACACCTTCAACGGCATGTACGTGGCCGACCCGATGTCGAACCTGCTGAAGCTGTTCACCTACGTCGCGGTCGGTATCACGCTCATCTATTCGCGCAAGTACGCCACCGACCGTGGCATGCTCTCGGGTAACCTGGGCGGCGAGTTCTACGTGCTGGCCCTGTTCTCGATGCTGGGCCAGATGATCATGATCTCGGGTAACAGCATGCTGTCGATCTACCTGGGCCTGGAACTGATGTCGCTGTCGCTGTACGCGCTGGTGGCCCTGCGCCGCGACCACGCGACCTCGACCGAAGCGTCGATGAAATACTTCATCCTCGGTTCGCTGGCCTCGGGCTTCATGCTCTACGGTATCTCGATGATCTACGGCGCCACCGGCGCGCTCAACCTGCCGGACATCGCCGCCCGCGCCGCCACCGGCGCCAACAGCACGATCCTGGTGTTCGGCCTGGTGTTCCTGGTGGCCGGCATGGCCTTCAAGCTGGGCGCGGTGCCCTTCCACATGTGGGTGCCGGACGTCTACCAGGGTTCGCCGACGGCAGTGACCCTGCTGCTGGGCGGCGCGCCGAAGCTGGCGTCGTTCGCCATGGTGATCCGCATCCTGGTCGAAGGCCTGGGCAACTTCGCCTACGAATGGCAGCAGATGCTGCTGGTGCTGGCCGTGCTCTCGCTGGCCATCGGCAACCTGACCGCGATCGCCCAGACCAACATCAAGCGCATGCTGGCCTATTCGACGATCGCGCAGATGGGCTTCGTGCTGCTGGGCATGCTGGCCGGCGTGGTCGGCGACGACCGCTCGAACATGGGCGCCGCCTACAGCGCCGCGATGTACTACTCGATCACCTATGTGCTGACGACCCTGGGCAGCTTCGGTTTGATCATGATGCTGGCGCGTTCGGGCTTCGAAGCCGAGCAGATCGCCGACTTCAAGGGCCTGGGCCGCCGCGCGCCATGGTTCGCGGTCGTCATGACGATCCTGATGTTCTCGCTGGCCGGCGTGCCGCCGATGATGGGCTTCATGGCCAAGTGGGCAGTGCTGCAGGCGGTCGCGAATACCGGCGCCGTGTGGCTGGCGGTGGTCGCGGTGATGTTCTCGCTGATCGGCGCCTTCTACTACCTGCGCATCGTCAAGACCATCTGGTTCGACGAAGCCGCCGACACCAGCGTGATCGCCACGCCGTTCGACATGCGCGTCATGCTGTCGCTGAACGGCGTCGCCGTGGTGCTGCTGGGCCTGATGCCGGGCACGCTGCTGGCGGTCTGCCTGCAGGCCATGCAGCTGACGCTGAAGTCGTAAATGGATCTCTCGTTCGCAACCTGGATCGTGGTCGCCGTCGCCCTGGTCGGCGGCCAACCTTCCGTTTGCGAACGAGCGCGTGTTCGGTTTCGTCTCCCTGAAGCCAGCGCAATCCGGGCAAGGGTTAGCCAACCCCGGCACCAAGCCCTTCTTTGTGCGCCTGCTCGAACTCCTTGTTCTATACTTCCTGGTCGGCGCAGTCGCCTACTTGCTCGAATCCCGCATCGGCAACGTGTTTGCCCAGGGCTGGGAATTCTATGCGGTGACCGGCTGCCTGTTCATCGTGCTGGCGTTTCCGGGATTTGTCCTTCGATACCTGCGTAAGCGCCGCTGATTTTTTCAATCAACGCTTTACACGGGAGTCCAATGGATTCGCATCTCAAAGAGATTCGCCTCGACGGCGAAGTTGCCTACGACGGCAAGTTCCTCAAAGTCTCGCGCGACCGCATTCAACTGCCAGACGGCAAAATCTCCCACCGCGAATACATCCGCCATCCGGGCGCGGTCGTGATCCTGCCGCTGTTCGAGGATGGCCGCGTGCTGCTCGAGCGCCAGTTCCGCTACCCGAACGACCAGGTCTTCGTCGAATTCCCGGCCGGTAAAATCGATCCGGGCGAGGACCACCTGGCCTGCGCCAAGCGCGAGCTGGAAGAGGAAACCGGCTACACCGCCACCGACTGGCGCTTCGTCTGCACCATCCACAACGCCATCGCCTATTCGGACGAGCACCTGGAACTGTTCCTGGCGCGCGGCCTCACGGCCGGCGAAGCGAAGCTCGACGATGGCGAGTTCCTGGAAATCTTCACCGCCACCGTGCCCGAGCTGCTCGAGATGGTCAAAGCGGGGCAGGTGACCGACGTCAAGACCATCATCGGCGCCTTCTGGCTCGAGAAGATCGCCAACGGGACCTGGTCGCCGACGCCTGCCTGAATCATGAAGCTGCTGTTCGCGCTGGCGATCTCGTGTGCGTGACGTGCGGCGGCGCAGGCGCGCACGGCCTTCCAGGCGCGCTGCGAGGACACGATCGGACAAAGCGTCTCGGTCCTGACCTCGACGCGGCAACGGCTACCGGATCGACAACAGCCATTCCTTCCACGGCTTGTCCGCGATGAAGGGCGATCGCACGCCGGGCAGCTATGTGCTGGGGCTGACGCGCACCGAGTCGCGCGTGGGCATCAAGGTGCAGGGACGCATGCTGAGCGACCCCGCCAGCGGCTACGAATGCGTGGCGCCGCGGCTCGATATCACGCTCTCCTACCTGCCGATCGTGGTCTACATCGGCCGCGAATTCGCCCCCGGCACCTGCAGCTACCGCGAAATCCTGGCGCACGAAATGCGCCATCTCGCCACCTACCTCGACCTTCATGCCGCAGGCCGAAAAGACCGTGCGCGAGGCCCTGGCGCGCCGCTTCCAGGGCAAGCCCCTGTACGCGCCGAGCGGCCAGGCGCGCAGACCTGTTGCAGCGCGAACTCGACACGCGGCTGGATGCCCTTCATCAAGAACGAGATGGCGAAAGTCGAGCGCATGCAGGCGGCGATCGATACCCCGCAGGAGTACGCGCGTCTCGGCAAAGTTTGCGCAGGTGAGGTACAGTCTCTTATTAGACCGGCACAACGCAAACGAACAACATGAATTCCCAGGCACCACGCTATTTCGCCTTGATCCCCGCCGCCGGCGTCGGGGCGCGCATGGCCGCGAGCGGCCCGAAGCAATACCTGAAAATCGGCGGCAAGCCCATGCTGCGCCATGCCATCGACGCCTTCCTGTTCAGCGAACTGATCGCGCATACCTATGTCGTGGTCAGCGCGGACGACCCGGTGATCGACAGCATCGTGCCGAGTCACGGCGTGACCGTGCTGCGCTGCGGCGGCGCGAGCCGCATGGAGTCGGTCCGCAACGGCCTGGCGGCCCTCGGCGCCACGCTGCGCGACAACGACTGGGTGCTGGTGCACGACGCGGCCCGTCCCGGCCTCGACGAGGCGCTGATCGAAAAGCTGATCACCAGCACCGGCGAGCATCCGGTCGGCGGCTTGCTGGCGCTGCCGGTGGTCGACACCGTCAAGCGCAGCATGGGCGGCGAGGTCGGCACCTCGTACCGTTTCGCGCGACGGCCTGTGGCTGGCGCAGACGCCGCAAATGTTCCGCTACAAACTGCTGCGCGAGGCCCTGGCGGCTGCGCGCGACCCGAACCAGATCACCGACGACGCTTCCGCGGTGGAAGCGCTTGGCCTGTCGCCGAAACTGGTCGAAGGCCATCCGCGCAACATGAAGGTGACGCTGCCGCTCGACGTGCGCATCGCCGAAATGTACCTGGCCACGACCCAACCCGAATTACTGTAGAACACCATGGCACTCGCATCCTACAACCCGACTCCACCGTTTCGCATCGGCACCGGCTATGACTGCCACCGCCTGGTCGAAGGGCGCAAGCTGATCGTCGGCGGCGTGACCATCCCGCACCGCCTGGGCCTGTTCGGCCACTCGGACGCCGACGTGCTGCTGCACGCGATCATCGACGCGCTGCTGGGCGCCGCCGCCCTGGGCGATATCGGCAAGCATTTCCCCGATACCGACCCGATGTTCGCCGGCGCCGATTCGCGCACCTTGCTGCGCGAAGCGGCCACCCGCGTCGTCGCCACCGGCTACACGATCGGCAACATCGACGCGACCATCATCGCCCAGCAACCGAAGATGGCGCCGCACATCCCGCAGATGGTCTCGCGCATCGCCGAAGACCTGGGCGTGTCGCCGCAGCAGGTGAACGTCAAGGCCAAGACCAACGAGAAACTCGGCTACCTGGGCCGGGAAGAGGGCATGGCGGCCGAAGCGGTGGCGCTGCTCATTCGCGCGGCCTGAGCGCGCCCGGCGGCACGCCGCTCGCGTTGGTCAGCCGCCGCGCAGCGCGACGCTCAGTGCAACCATTTTGGCGGCCGCGAAGGCGAGTCCGGCAACGGCCGTGGCCGTGCCGAGGAACCACTTGATGAGCGTGGCTTCGAGCTGGGCGACGTCGGCCCTGGTTGCGCCATTCTTGGCGATGCCGTCGGCAAGGGTTTCGATCGTTGCCAGCCGAACATCCACGGAACGCAGCTCCCTGCGGCACTCGTCGCCAAAACTTTCCAGTCGTGCGATTCTTGGTTCCATGTCGTCTCCGCGTTTGGAAGCGGTATCAATCGGATCGCGTGGCGGTGGCCCGCTGGGGCCGAAGTGTGCGCCGCGCGCTTGTGGTCTTTCTGGACGAAGCCGGTGTTGTTGTCTGCTCATGCATGTTGGTGGCAATCTTTCGTGGCAGGGTGTGGTTGCGTCAATCGTGCGGCGAGTCGGCCAGCATGAAGCACCGCCGATATGCAAGGTTGGATCGTTCGCTCGTCGATTTCGATCCCGGTAAATGTTTGTTCAAGATCAGCAGGGCGAACCGGCTGCGGATCCGGCAAAAAATGGGGCTCGCCAGCAAGCCCTGCGCTTCGTTGTTAAACTCTCATCCCAGTTCCGCATGCGTGTGCACGCGGCAAAAAAATAACGGGATGATGATGAGCACCCACACCGAGATGTCGCCACGCGCCGCCTGGCTCCTGATCCTCGCCGCCAGCGCGATCCTGATGATCACCATGGGCGCGCGCCTGACGACCGGCCTGTTCCTGTCGCCCCTGAACACCGCCACCGGCCTGGGCGTGGCGACGATCAGCTTCGCGCTGGCCATCGGCCAGTTCATGTGGGGCGCCTCGCAACCCATCTTCGGCGCCATTGCCGACAAGTACGGCCCGGCGCGCGTGATCGTGCTCGGCGCGCTGCTGCTGGCCGGCGGCCTGGCCGCCACGCCGTTCGTGAGCTCGGAATGGGGCCTGCTGCTGACCATGGGCGTGCTCTCGGCCGCCGGCGCCGGCGCCGGCAGTTTCTCGATCCTGATCGGCGCCACCGCCCAGCGCCTGCCGGCCGCGCGCCGGCCCTTCGCTTCCGGCTTCATCAACGCCGGCGGCTCCTTCGGCCAGTTCGTCTTTTCGCCGCTGATGCAATTCCTGATCGCCGGTCCCGGCTGGATCATCGCCATGTTCACGATGGCGGCCACGACCCTGCTGACCATTCCGCTGGCCTGGCTGATGCGTGGCCGCAAGGCTGCCCGAGCCGACCGTGGCGGCGGCCGGCGCAGCGCCCATCGTCGGCATCGGCCTGACCCAGCAGCTGCGCGAAGCCATGCGCGACCGCAGCTACCTGTGCCTGCATGCGGGCTTCTTCACCTGCGGCTTCCATATCGCCTTCCTCGTGACCCACCTGCCGGGCGAAGTCGCCCTGTGCGGGCTGCCGATCGGCGTGGCCGGCACCGCGCTCGGCCTGATCGGCCTGTTCAATATCGCCGGCAGCCTGACCGCCGGCGCGCTCTCGACACGCTATCGCATGAAAAACCTGCTGGCCCTGATGTATTTCAGCCGTGCGGTGATCATCGCGATCTACCTGATGGCGCCGAAGACCGCGCTGACCTTCTACGTGCTGGCCGCCGCCCTCGGCTTTACCTGGCTGGCGACGGTGCCGCCGACCGCCGGCCTGGTCGGCAAACTGTTCGGCACGCGCTACCTGGCGACGCTGTTCGGCCTGACGCTGCTGTCGCACCAGATCGGCGGCTTCTTCGGCGCCTGGCTGGGCGGCCTGTCGTTCGTCCGCTTCGGCGACTACAGCTGGATGTGGTACGCCGACATCGCGCTGGCGCTGGCCGCGGCCCTGGTCAACCTGCCGATCCGCGAAGCGCCGGTGGTGCGCGCCGGCGCGCCGCTGGCGAAGGCCTAGGCGTGGCGCGCGACAGCTGGGCCTACCGCGAGGTGGCCGTGCATTCGGTGCCGGATGCGCGCAGCGGCCGGCTGCGGATTCGCCCGATGCCGGGCCAGGCCTTCGCGCCCTCGATGCGGGTGCAGTGCGCACGCGCCCTGGCCGACCCGGCGCGCTATCCGGCCGGCACCCGTTTCCTGCTCAATGCGAAGCTGACCGACCGCCTGGGCGGCGAGCCTTTCCTGTTCGCCTGGCATGGCGATCCGGTGCAGGTATTGAGCGCGGCGCAGGCCCGCAAATTCCTGGCCGCGTTCCGGCGTGGCCGTATCTGAGCGAAACTGTTTACTATCAAGACTTTGCACACAACAAAGAGGGAACCGCATGACGATACGAAGAAAATCGCCATCGTGGTGGGCAGCCTGCGCAAGGATTCGTACAGCGGCAAGCTGGCCAAGGCCATGAAACAGCTGGCCGAAGGCAAGCTCGACATGGACATCGTCGAGCTGCGCGACCTGCCGATGTATGACCCGGACATCGACACCGAGACGCCGCCGCCGGCCTTTACCGCCTTTCGCGAGCGCATCCGCGCCGCCGATGGCGTGCTCTTCATCACGCCGGAATACAACCGTTCGGTGCCGGGCGCGCTGAAGAACGCGATCGACGTCGGCTCGCGTCCCTACGGCAAGGCGGCCTGGGCGAACAAACCCTGCGCCATCGTCAGCCAGTCGCCGGGCGCGCTCGGCGGCTTCGGCGCCAACCACCACCTGCGCCAGATGCTGCCTTTCCTGAACATGCCGGCCATGCCGGCGCCGGAAGCCTATCTCGGCGGTATCGCCTCGAAGTTCGAGGGCGAGGCGCTCACCGACGACGGCCTGCGCTCTTTCCTGCAGACCTTCGTCGATGCCTTCGCCGCCTGGGTGGAGCGTCACGCGCGACTGAGCTGCGACAACGCGTGGCCGGCGGCCCCGTCACCTTCCAGGGTGGCGGGGCCGCTTTGTTTCGTCTTTCTCTTTCTTTTCCTCATGCTTGCGGCGTCCGCGCACGTTTGATCTAGCGCAAACGGATGACATCGTGCTGCCCTAACCTTGGTGCTTCGTTTGGACGACGCCATTCTTCTGAAACGCGTCACCGGCGACTTGCCGGCGCTGCCCACGGGGCCTGTCGCCGGATCATTCCAATAACTTACCCATGAATGAGGCAAACGCATGTATCCATTTTCCCAATCGGTAACGCCCGCAGTACGTACCCACCTGGACGCGCAGACGGCGTTCATGAACGACATGTCGAAGTCGCTGTTCCAGTCCTTCCAGCAGATGTGCAACCTGAACATCCAGCTGGTCCAGACCATGCTCGAAGAAACCGCGCTGGCCGGCCAGCAAATCCTCACCGCCGACCGCCAGACCGAAGTCCTGAGCGCTGCCGCATCGCGCGCCCAGCCCGCCACCGAAAAGCTGCGCGCCTACCAGCAGCACATCTCGAAAGTGGCGGCCGACGCCCAGGTCGAGCTGGCCCGCGTCACCGAGCAGCACGTGCAGAAAACCACCCGACCGCGCGCCAGCTGGCCGACGAGGTGGCACGCAGCGCCACCGAAGAAACCCAGCGCGGGCTGCGCCAGGGCCAGGACAACCTGCAGCGTTTCAGCGATCCATTCAAGACCGGCAACGGCGATGCCCGCGCCCAGGCTGGCGCCAGCATGCAAGGCGCGAGCGCCGGGTCGAGCCAGGGCACCAGTTCCCAGTCCGGCAAGGGCGCCCAGCCGCACGGCGCTTGAGGAAGGCCGGCGCGCGGCGGCGACTGAGCGTGGCAACAGGGGAGATAGTCCGGCCGGCTATTTCCTCCTGGCGGACATCTCACTTGCCTCCAACCCCGTCCTGGTCCCGCCGTTCGCGATCGAGCTCTTCCTTCATCGCCGCGACATCGGCCATGAATTCGTCCACGCTGCCGTTCGGCGTGGCGCGCATCTTGGGCGGCAACAGCACCGACATATACAGTTCATCGGCCAGGCGGCCGTTGCGCTGCTCGTTGCTGATCAACACCAGCCCCGACCCGAGCAGCGCGAGCGCCGCGCAGACGATTGCATGGCGCTTGCGCGGCCCCGGTTTGACCGTCCCCAAGTGGAAATACACCATTCCCGCCACCAGCAGGATGGCCACGTGCGAGCCGTAGCGCGTGAAAATTTCGATCGAATACGCATAGCCGGCGGCGCTCGACGCCAGCCGGAACAGCATCAGGACCGCGATCCCGCAGCCAAAAATGAACAGGTGGCGCCCGAGCCGCGCATGGCGTCCGAACAGGCGGTTGCCGAGCGCCCACAGGCCGCTCCAGGCCAGCGCCGCGCCGAGGCCGTAGGCCAGCGCCAGCAGGTAGCGGAACGGGCGGAAGGCCTGGGTATCGGCCAGCCACATGGTAAACAGCGCCACCATGGCGACCAGCAGCGCGCCGGTAAAGCCGGGCAGGGCGCCTTCCCAGCCGTGCATGGTGCGGTCCAGCAGTTCGGCCGCTACCGG
Source organism: uncultured beta proteobacterium (assembly GCA_963729765.1). Classification (GTDB taxonomy): domain Bacteria; phylum Pseudomonadota; class Gammaproteobacteria; order Burkholderiales; family Burkholderiaceae_D; genus Telluria. Next base: position 344,358 of record CAVSPL010000012.1, read on the forward strand.
AAAGCTGGCCGCGCGAATGCGCAGCGTGGTGTGGCCGAGCCGTACGATCGTCGTGTCCGTCAGCGCCAGCGTTTGCCGGCGCCGGCCCGCGTGCACCACGCCGTTCTTCGTGCCGAGGTCGCGCAGCAGCAGGGCGCCATCCTCGCCCGCCACGACCTCCGCATGGCGCGGCGCGGCATAGGCATCGTCGAGGATGTAGTCGTTGTCGTAGCCGCGCCCGATCCGGATCGGCAGGCTGTCGACCCGGTGACGGTGCAGCACGTCGCCGTTGCGGGCGAGGGTTTCGATGAACCATGGCCCCATCACACGCAATCCATCAGAATTTTCCGCTGCGCCCGAGCGCATTCAGGAAGGCGCGCGCCACGCGCATGCCGTTCTCGTAGGAGACGCCGGCCACGTCGAGGCGGCTGAGCAGGGTGGCCTGGGGGTTATCGATGCTGGCGCGTGAGCAGGGTGAAGTTGTACAGCCCGGGGAATTTGCGATAGGCGCGCACGCAGGTCACGGCGCGCAGCGGCAGCGAGCTCGAGTGCACGAAGCGCTCGCTGCACAGCGGGCCGGTCAGGCGGGCGTCGCGCGCGCTGCCCAGGCGGTCGAGACCGAACTCGCTGCTGGCCAGGGCGGCGAAGCGCAGCGGGTGCAAGGCTCGCGGAGCGCAGGTATTGGTGGGTCATCGAGACCTGGCCGGTCTGCTGGTTGTCCGACACATAGATCGCCGATTCCATGGCGCAGCTGAGCGAGTCGGCGCTGAACGAGGCTTCCATCATCACGTTCGAGCGGCCCCAGCAGCGTACCTGGCCCGATTCGCGCACCGGCACCCGGTAAGGCCCCATGTTCTTGATCGACAGCGGGGTGTCGAGCAGGCGAGCGACCATGGCGCGCTGGTGGGCCAGCAATTGCTCGGCAATGAGGGGATTGAAATCCTTCGGTGTCGTGCGCTGCAGGGCCACCCGGCGCAGCAGTTCCTGCGCATATTTCACCGGCACCAGGAAGCTGACCGCCTCGCCGTCGCGCCGTTTCGACACATTGATCCCGGCCACCGTGCCGCTGGCCGTCACGCTCGGGCCGCCGCTCATGCCCGAATTGATCGGGCCGCTGAAGATCAGCTGGTCATAAAAACTGCGGCTGACCACGCCGTTGTAGGCGCCTTCCGAAATGGCGAAACCGAGGTCGAGCGGGTTGCCGAGCGAATACAGGTCCTGGCCCTGTTTCAGTTTCACCGGCTTGTCGGGCACGGGAAAGAAGCCGCTGCCGTTGCGGTTCACGCGCAGCACGGCCAGGTCGTGCAGCACGTCCACCGCCAGCAGTTCGACCGGGCCGCGCTTGCCGTCGGTGTCGACGAATTCGCCGATGTACACGGCGGGGTCGAGCGCCATCTGCGAGACCACGTGGTAATTCGTCAGCACCAGGTTGCTGGTGCCGACCAGGAAGCCCGAGCCGACGGTCGACTGGGTCCGTCCGTTACGCAGCAGCATGCGGATCTGCAGCAGGTCGGCCTGGGCGTCCGAGTACAGCTGCTGCGCGGCCGAGGAGGGCGGGGGCAGGGTGGTGTTGGTGTCGAGTTCGCCCGGCCCGGGCGCGGGCGGCGTGGTGCCGGGCGGCGTGGCCGGCGGCACCGCCAGCGGCGGCGTCGCGGCGTTGTCCGGCTTGGTTGCCGGCGCCGGGGTGGTGCGACTGGGCGCGCGCCGGATGCACATGCGCCGGCGCAGCGGCAGCCGTGGCGAGGCAGCTCAGGGCGCAATAGGCGAACAGGCAGGCGGCAAGTTTCATGGGCAAGCGCGCGGCTGGCGCCGCACGCGCGGATAGCAGTCTGGAACCCCTATCTTGCCACGCTACTTGCTCCTGTGCAGAAACTTACAGTTCGCCGTCCTCGGGAACCAGCGCGGCCTGCGGGCTCATCATGTGGCCGAGCTTGGCCTGCTTGGTATCGAGGTAGCTGTTGTTGAAGGCATTCCGGTTGACCAGCAGCGGCACCCGTTCCGTCACTTCGATGCCGAGGCGGGTCAGGGCGTCGATCTTGCGCGGGTTATTCGTCATCAGCTTGACCTGCTTGATGCCGAACTGTTCCAGCATCGGCAGGCACAGCTCGTAATTGCGCGCATCCGCATGAAAGCCCAGCTGCAGGTTGGCCTCGACCGTGTCGGCGCCGGCTTCCTGCAGGCGGTAGGCGCGGATCTTATTCACCAGGCCGATCCCGCGCCCTTCCTGGCGCAGGTAGAGCAGCACGCCGCGGCCTTCGGCGGCGATGCGCTTCAGGGCGCCCTCGAGCTGGGCGCCGCAGTCGCAGCGCTGCGAGAACAGCACGTCGCCGGTCAGGCATTCCGAATGCACGCGCGCCAGCACCGGCTCGCCGCTGCCGATGTCGCCCAGCGCCATCACCAGGTGCTCCTTGCCCGTCGAATGCTCGACGAAGGCGTGCAGCGTGAACTGGGCCCAGGGCGTGGGCAGCGCGCAGGACGTGACGTAGTCGAGCAGGGGGGCGGCGGGCGTGACATTGTTGAGCATGCTGTGGTCTGGTGCGGGTGATGTAACCGGTGAGTATAAGAGAAATCGGCCGCAGCCGTGCATGCTCCCTCGCCCATGGCCGATGAAGCCGGCGCAGGCAACTCATCCGTACCTATCGATTCCATATTTAAAAGCAATTGGAATGCGTAAATCAATTGCTTTATCCTATCGATAAGTTCACAACGGACCTAGCCAGGAGATCGCAGCATGAGTGACAACGAAATGAAATGCCCCATGGGCCACGGCGCCAAGCCAAAGCAGACGCGCACCAACGCCCATTGGTGGCCCGACCAGCTGAACCTGGGCATTTTGCACCAGCACGCCAAACTGGGCGACCCGATGCTGGAGCACTTCGACTACCGCAAGGAGTTCCAGGCGCTCGACCTGGACGCGGTGGTCCAGGACCTGCACGCCTTGATGACCGATTCGCAGGACTGGTGGCCGGCCGATTATGGCCACTACGGCCCCTTCTTCGTCCGCATGGCCTGGCACTCGGCGGGCACCTACCGCATCTTCGATGGCCGCGGCGGCGCCCGCTCGGGCGAGCAGCGCTTCGCTCCGCTCAACAGCTGGCCCGACAACGGCAACCTGGACAAGGCGCGCCGGCTGCTCTGGCCGATCAAGCAGAAGTACGGCAAGCAGCTCTCCTGGGCCGACCTGATGATTTTGGCGGGCAACGTGGCGCTCGAGTCGATGGGTTTTAAAACTTTCGGCTTCGGCGGCGGACGCGAAGACATCTGGGAACCGCTGCCGATCGACTGGGGTCCGGAATCGACCTGGCTGGGCGACGAGCGCTACAGCGGCGAGCGCGAGCTGGCCAAGCCGCTCGCCGCGGTACAGATGGGCCTGATCTACGTGAACCCGGAAGGTCCGAACGGCAAGCCCGATCCGCTCGGTTCGGCCCGCGACATCCGCGACACCTTCGCGCGCATGGCGATGGACGACGAAGAGACCGTGGCGCTGGTCGCCGGCGGCCACACCTTCGGCAAAGCCCATGGGGCCGGCCCCGCGCACCACCTGAATGCCGATCCGGAAGGCGCCAACATCGAGGAATTGGGCCTGGGCTGGAAGAGCAGCTACGAGAGCGGCAGCGGCGCGCATGCCATCACCAGCGGCATCGAAGGGGCGTGGACGGCCACGCCGACGAGCTGGGACATGAGCTTCCTCGAGACCCTGTTCGGCTTCGAGTGGGAGCTGACCACGAGCCCGGCCGGCGCGCACCAGTGGAAGCCTGTCGGCGACGCCGGCCGCGACGTGCCCGACGCCCACATTCCCGGCAAGCTGCACCAGCCGATGATGACCACGGCCGACCTGGCGCTGCGTGCAGATCCGGCCTATGAACAGATCGCACGGCGCTTCCTGGCCAACCCGGAGGCCTTCGCCGACGCCTTCGCGCGCGCCTGGTTCAAGCTGACCCACCGCGACATGGGGCCGAAGCTGCGCTACCTGGGCAAGCTGGTGCCGCAGGAAGAACTCCTGTGGCAGGATCCGATTCCCGCGCTTGATCACCCGCTGGTGGACGAGGGCGACATCGCTGGGCTGAAGGCGACGCTGCTGGGTTCAGGCCTGTCGGTGCAGGAACTCGTCAAGACGGCATGGGCGTCGGCATCGACCTTCCGCGGCAGCGACATGCGCGGCGGCGCCAACGGCGCCCGCATCCGCCTGGCGCCGCAGAACGACTGGGAAGCGAACGACCCGGCCGAACTGGCGCGGGTACTGGCGACGATCGAGGCGATCCAGGCGCAGTTCAACGACACCGCCGCGCATGGCAAGCGGGTGTCGCTGGCCGACCTGATCGTGCTGGGCGGCTGCGCCGCGGTGGAAGCGGCGGCGCAAGCGGCCGGACACGAGCATCGCGGTGCCGTTCCGCCCGGGGCGCATGGACGCCTCGCTCGCGCAGACCGACGTCAACGCCTTCGAGGTGCTCGAACCGGCGGTGGACGGTTTCCGCAACTACATCCACGCAGGGGCCGCCGGCAACGTGGCCAACGCCATGCTCGACAAGGCGCAACCTGTTGATGCTGACCGCGCCCGAAATGACGGCACTGGTGGGCGGCATGCGCGCCCTGGGCGCGACCAGCGGCAACGCCACGCATGGCGTGTTCACGACCAGGATCGGCGCGCTCACGCCCGACTTCTTCGTCAACCTGCTCGATATGCGCACCGCCTGGAAGCGCGTGGACGGCAGCCGCACCTGTTCGAAGGCAGCGACCGCACGACAGGCGAGCGGCGCTGGACGGCCACCCTGGCCGACCTGATCTTCGGCAGCAACGCGCAACTGCGCGCGCTCGCGGAAGTCTATGCGGCGCGCGACGGCGCCGAACACTTCGTGGGCGACTTCGTGAAGGCCTGGACCAAGGTGATGGAGCTGGACCGCTACGATCTGCGCTAGGACCTGCCGCGCCGCAGCGGATCGAGCAGGCCGCGCAGGTCGTTATGGTCGAGCTCGTACATCAGGGCCAGCAGTTCGCCCAGTTCGCCGCGCGGAAAGCCTTCGCGCGCGAACCAGCCGAGATAATGGCCGGGCAGGTCGGCGATTTTCCGGCCTTCGTACTTCCCGTAAGGCATTTCGCGCGTCAGCAGCAGGAGCAGGTGTTCGGGTTTCATGGTGGCGCCACTTTAGCAAATCTTGCGAAAGAGGTAGGATGAACCGATAAGGGAGACCGCCATGGACACTGATTTCAATCTCGACCGCTTCGTCAACGCCCAGGATCCCGTGTATTCCGATGTCCTGGGCGAGCTGCGTACCGGCAAGAAGCGCAGCCACTGGATGTGGTTCGTGTTTCCGCAAATTGCCGGGCTGGGCCAGAGCGAGATGGCGCGCAAGTATGCGATCGGTTCCAGCGACGAGGCCGCCGCCTATCTCGCCCATCCGGTGCTGGGGCCGCGCCTGCGCGAATGTGCGCGCCTGGTCTCTACCCACCGCGACATGGACATCAAGGACATTTTCGATGGTCCCGACGACCTCAAATTCCATTCCTCGATGACCCTGTTCGCCGACATCGCACCCGACGAAGCGGTGTTCCAGGGCTGCCTCGACCAGTTTTTCGACGGCAAGCCGGATGCGGCCACGCTGGCGCGGCTTTAGGTTCCGAAGTCGACCTTGAATGGAAGACTAGGCGCCTGCCAGCGATAGCGCTGGTCGAGCACGTCGCGGCCGGGCTTGGCGCCGCGCCATTCGATGCCGAGCAGGCGCGTCAGGCTGTGGCCGAACCAGTCGCCGCGCACCGGAGTCGCCAGGGCCTGGCCGGATGCCGGATCCGCGAAGGAAGTCCACAGCATCAGCGGAATGCGGTAGCCGTCCGGCGTGGTCGCGCTGTGGCCGGCGCGGTCGGTCGTGTGGCCCACTTCCTGGCCGTGGTCCGACAAAAACACCCAGGTCTGCTTGCCCGCCGCCTGGCGCGACAGGTCGAGCGTCGCCGCGACCGTGCTGTCGTGGTAGCGCACGGCCGAATCGTAGTCGTTGCGCAGTTCGCGCAGCCAGGCCGGCCGGCCTTCGCTGCGCAGGCGCGCGTCGACGCGGTCGGCCGCGTGCGCGTACGGAGATGCGCCGTCCGGGTGGCGCATGCGGTAGTGCGGGTGCAGGCCGAGCATGTGCAGGACGATGAGCTTGCGCGGCGCCGGATTGCCGAGCGCGGCGCGGGTGGCCGGCAGCATCTGGTCGTCCATCGCGCGCGAGGCGCGTCCCGGGATGTTGTTCAGCAGGTGGACTTCGTCGGCCAGGCGCGCATGTTCCTGCTCGATCGCGAGGTCGTTCTGGTTGCTGATCCAGAAGGTACGGTAGCCGGCCGCGCGCGCCAGCGCCAGCAGGTGGGTGCGTTCGTTTGAATCGGGACTGCCGAAATAAAACAGGTTGCGCAGCGCCGGCACCGTCGAGGCGTTCACCGACCAGGCGTGGCGAAACACCTGCATCTGCCCGCCCAGCGCGCGCTCGCGCTCGGCCAGGTGGGGCGAGGTCGCGCGCCCATAACCGTAGTTGCCGAGGTTGTTGCGGTTCATGCTTTCGCTGATGACGAGCACCAGGGTATCCGGTCCGGCGGCCGACAAGGTCGGGCCCAGCGCCGCGGCGGAGCTGAGCAATTGCTTGCGCTGGAGGCCGAAGCCGGCCCATTGCTGGCGCAGGCCGCCCACGTCCTGCACCCACTGCGGCCAGAACGCGAAGGGGTGATGGCGGCGCCAGGGTTTGCTCATGAAAGCGCCTGCCACCAGCGCCAGCAGCAGGGTGGCGATGACGATGGTCCAGCCGCGCGGCGCGCGCAGCCGCGGCGGCGCGCGCCACCACAAATAAAGACCGGCGGCCAGCGCGCCGGCGCACAGCAGGGCGAACAGGGTCCAGGCCAGCAGGTCGCGCCAGTACATGCTGACGAATTCGTGCGACTCGTCCTGCGTCGTATTCGCCACCGCGCTCAGGACCATGGCACTGTTGGGCAAGGCCTCGTAGGCCGAGAGCAGGAAGCCGCGCAAGGCGCCGTCGATCACGAAACCGAGGCCAAGGACGAAGCACAGCAGGCCCTGGGCCAGGCGCCTGCCGCGCGCCGCGCTTGGCCAGAACAGCCAGGCCATGGGCGGCATTGCCAGCACCAGCACCTGCCACCTGCGCACGCCCTCGTGCCCGGCCCAGATCGGTGCGAGCAGGGCGGCGCAGGCCAGCAGCAGCGGCAGCGCGCGGCGCAGCGAACCCCGCGGCGGCGCCAACAAGGCAGCCTGCACGAGGTGTTCGCGCTCGTTAATGCTGGAATGCATGAGGGACAGCTCAGCCGCCGACGCGAATGAGACGGCGGCAGGGCGGGGAATGCGGGCGGACTTCGGAGCGCTTCATCAGGTACATGCAGTCTCGGCTAAGAGTGAAACATTGGGTTGCAACACAGGAAGAAACATTCTTTGCGGAAGCGAGTGTATACGCTTGCGCGTTGTATGCACGTCACATGGAGGAAATTTTTTCTGGTGGCAAAGTTGGCATGACATGATGGCAGGCGTCGCGGCGCACTTGCGCGGGGAGTGAACACGGTTATGCGTATAATCCGCGGGGTGTCTGTCCTCTCTTATCAGAAAATAAAAAACTATGGCTTCATCTCCGATAACATCAGCATGGCGGTGTTCTGCGACTTCGAAAACGTCGCACTGGGCGTTCGCGACGCGAACTACGAAAAATTCGACATCAAGCCGGTGCTCGAACGCCTCCTGCTCAAGGGCAGCATCGTCGTCAAGAAGGCGTATTGCGACTGGGACCGCTACAAGGGCTTCAAGTCGACGATGCACGAAGCGAACTTCGAGCTGATCGAAATCCCGCACGTGCGCCAGTCGGGCAAGAATTCGGCCGACATCCGCCTCGTCGTCGATGCCCTCGACCTGTGCTACACAAAATCCCACGTCAACACCTTCGTCATCATCAGCGGCGACTCCGACTTTTCGCCGCTGGTCTCGAAGCTGCGCGAAAACAACAAGCAGGTGATCGGCGTGGGCGTCAAGCAGTCGACCTCCGACCTGCTGGTGGCCAACTGCGACGAATTCATCTTCTACGACGACCTGGTGCGCGAAGTCACCCGCGCCGCCGCCAAGCGCAAGGAATCGCAGGACGCGCGCAAGGCCGCCCCGCAAAACAACAAGCGCCCGAGCGACGACCGCCGCAAGGAAGAACTCGAAGCGCGCAAGACCCAGGCGCTCGAAATGGTCGCCGAAACCTTCGACGCGCTGGTGTCGGAACGCGGCGACACCGGCAAGATCTGGGCCTCGCTGCTGAAGGACACGCTCAAGCGCCGCCGTCCGGAATTCTCCGAGGTGTATTACGGTTTCCGCACCTTCGGCAACCTGCTCGAAGAGGCGCAGGTACGCGGCCTGTTCGAATTCGGGCGCGACGAAAAATCGGGCACCTATGTGTTCCGCAGCAGCGGCAGGCGCAACGCCGCGCTGCCGGCCGAGGGACCGACGATGGGCGAGACCATCATGGCCGCCGGCGATGCCGCGACCGAGGGCGAGGAAGCCGCGCCGCGTGGAAGCCAGGGAAGAAGGCCGGGGCAAGGGCCGCAGCCGTGGCGGCCGTGGCCGCAAGAACACCCGTGGCGAGGCGCCCTTCGTGGCGGTGACGCCGGACGAGGCCGCCGAGGCGGAACCGGCAGCCGAGGCGCGGCCGAGGAGAGCGCGGACGAAGCCTGGCCGGCGCCTGCCGCGCTGGAGGAAGTGGTCGCCGTCGTCGAACCGGCGATCCTGGAGGAAGAGGCGCCGGCGAAGAAGGAACGCCGCCGCGCGCCGCGCAAAGCGGCTGCCAAGAAGGGCGCTGCCGCTGTTGCGCCTGCCGGAGGACGCAGTCGTCGCGCCGCCAGGTCGACGCGACGCCGGCCGAGGCGCCTGTTGCCGAGATCGCCGCGCCCGGTAGCGGCCCCGGTAGCGGCGCCTGTCTTCGATGACGACGAGGACGAGGTCTTGCCTGGCGATGTGAACGGCAACGTCGTCTCGAACGACAACACGGCCACGCGCACCTCGGGCCGTGCCGCGGCCAGCCGTCCGGCACGCAAGCCTGCGGCACGCACAGCCGGCCAACAAGCCAGCCGGCAAGCCGGCGCCGCGCAGCCGCCGGCCAGCCAAGCCGAAGGGCACGCCGGACAATAGCTAAGCAATCGCCAGGCGCCGGCGTGGGCAGGGCAACTCCTCCCACGCCGCGCGGTCTGACGATGGATCACAACGTGGTGAAAGGAGCTGTCATGCGTGCGCTTGCCGGAATGCTGCTGTCCTCGTTGTCTCTCCTTGCGATCCTGCCGCCGGCCCTGGCCGCCGCGCCGGCGCCGGTCGCGCCGCTTCCCAACCATCCCATCCTCGGCATCTGGCGCCTGGCCCTGCCCGAACTCCACTGCGTCGAAACCTACCGCTTCCGCGGCGACGGCACCACCCTGGTGACGAGCAAGGACGAAATCTCCGAAAGCGAATTCCGCATCCCCGACAAGCCGAGCGCGAAGGGCTTCTACAAGCTCGAAGACCGCATCGTCAAGGACAACGGCAAGAAGGATTGCTCGGGCGAGATCATGAAGGTCGGCACCCAGGCCACCAATTTCCTGCGCTTCCACCCCTCGGGGGCGCTGTTCCTGATGTGCAGCGACGAGACGATGGAGGCGTGCATCGGGCCGTTCGAGCGGGTGCGAGGGCGAGGAGGCGTAGCATGCACGCCGGTGGCTGGCGGTCCCGTCTGGGTGTATATTGCTGGGCGAAACATCAACACCCACGGAAACACATGTCCCCGGTTCTACTTTTCTGCATCCTCATCGGCTATTTCGCGCTCCTGCTCGGCGTCGCCTGGGCCACCTCCCGCAACGCCAACAACGACAGCTTCTTCATCGGTAACAAGAGCAGCAACTGGATGCTGGTCGCCTTCGGCATGGTCGGCACCACGCTTTCCGGCGCGACCTTCATCAGCGTGCCCGGCGCGGTCGGCAAGGATGCCTTCGGCTATGGCCAGATCCTGATCGGCTATGTCTTCGGCTACATCGCCGTGGCCTATATCCTGCTGCCGCTGTACTACCGCCTGAAACTGACGTCGATCTACCATTACCTGGACGTGCGCCTCGGGCGCCGCGCCTACCAGAGCGGGGCCGGCTTCTTCATCGTCTCGCGCCTGCTCGGGTCGACCGCGCGGCTGTACCTGGTGGTGAATATTCTGCAGGCCATCATCCTGGACAGCCTCGGCATCCCGTTCTGGCTCACGACCCTGGTGATCCTGGTCATGATCCTGATGTACACCTACCAGGGCGGCGTGAAGACCATCGTCTGGACCGACACCCTGCAGACGACCTGCATGCTGTTCGGCCTGTTCGCCTGCGTCTGGTTCCTGCTCAATGCACTCGGCATGTCGATTCCGGAAAGCCTGGACGCGATGCGGTCGAAAGGCCTGTCGCGCATCTTCACGATGGACTTCGACAGCCCCAATTTCTTCTGGAAGCAATTCGTCGCCGGCATCTTCATCGTGCTGACCATGACCGGCATGGACCAGGAAATGATGCAAAAGACGATCTCCGTGAAAACCCTGGCCGACTCGCAAAAGAATTTGCTGAGCCTGACCGTGGTGCTGGTGATCGTGCTCTCGTCCTTCCTGTTCCTGGGCGGCCTGCTGTATTTGTACGCGCCGCTGGCCGGCGTGGCGGCCACCGGCGACAAGATCTTCCCGGCCGTGGTCATGAATCACTTGCCGGCGGCGGTGCAGATCATCTTCCTGATCGCGCTGGTGTCGGCCCTGTTCCCGAGCGCCGACGGCGCGATCACGGCGCTGACGTCCACCTTCTGCATCGACATCCTCGGCATCAAGCGCCGCACCGATATCGAGCGAGGCGGGCAAGGAGCGCCTGCGCCGCCACGTCCACCTCGGCTTCGCGCTGCTGTTCCTGGTGCTGGTGCTGGGCTTCAAGTGGATCGACGAGCCGAGCATGATCGGCGTGATCCTGAAACTGGCCGCCTACACCTACGGGCCGCTGCTGGGCCTGTTCGCCTTCGGCATGCTGACCCGGCGCACCCTGACCGACAAGCTGGTGCCCTTCGTGACGATCGGCGCGCCGATTGTTTGCGCCTTCCTTGAGTTCTATCAGCAATATTTGCTCGGCAGCTATCGGCTGGGGCTTGAACTGTTGATGGTCAATGGCATACTCGTATTCGCCGGTCTCTTTGCGATCTCGCACAAAGAGACGGCGGACAAAATCGATCCGTTACCGCCTGACCTTTCCTCTTTTTAGCGGAGTTCCGATGTCCTTCAAGCCTGTTTCTTCCCTGCGCCGCGGTATCGTCATGTTCTGGCGCGGTCTGGATGCCACCCGCCGCTTCGTGCTGAATGCGTTATTCCTGGTGATCGTGATCGCCATCCTGGTCGCGATGTTCAGCGGCGGCGTCAAGCCGCTCACCGCCAAGACCGCGCTCGTGCTCGAGCTGCGCGGCGACCTGGTCGAAGAGCACAGCGGCAGCCTGCGCGACACGCTGCTGGCCAACGTCGATGGCGATGCCCGCCGCATGATCGAACTGCGCGACCTGCTGGTGGTGCTCGACGCCGCCGCCAAGGACAAGAACATCGGCAGCGTCTACCTGATGCTCGACGAACTCGACGGCGCCGGCCTGGCCATGCTGCACGAGGTCGGCGCCGCGATCGACCGCGTCAAGGCGGCCGGCAAGCCGGTGATCGCCTGGGGCGGCAGCTTCGACCAGAAGCGCTACCTGCTGGCCTCCCACGCCAGCGAAGTCTATGTGCATCCGATGGGCATGGTCATGATCGAAGGCTTCGGACGGCGCCGCAATTACTACCGCGACGCGCTCGACAAGGTGGGCGTGACCGTCAACCTGATGAAGGTCGGCACCTATAAAAGCTTTGCCGAGCCCTACATCAGCAACGGTCCTTCGCAGGCGGCCACCGAAGCCGACACCGTCCTGTACGGCGCGCTGTGGAACACCTATACGGCCACCGTGGAGAAGAACCGCAAGCTGCCGGCCGGCAGCGTCGCGCGCGGCATCGAGCAGTTGCCGCAGCTGATGGAAGCGGCGGGCGGCAACGCGGCCCAGGTGGCGCTGCGCGAAAAGCTGGTCGACGGCATCAAGACGCGCGACGAAGTGCGCGCCATGCTGATCAAGCGCGGCGAGTACGACGCCTCGAAGAAGAGCTTCCGCCAGGTGTCGTTCGGCGACTACCTCGCGCGCAATCCGCAAAAGGCCTTTGGCGACGCGGTCGGCGTGATCGTCGCCGCCGGCGAGATCACCGATGGCCAGGGCGGGCCGGGCGTGATCGGCGGCGTTTCCACCGCCAACATGATCCGCCGCGCGCGCGAGGACGACGACGTCAAGGCCCTGGTGCTGCGCGTCGATTCGCCCGGCGGCAGCGCCTACGGCTCGGAACTGATCCGGCGCGAACTCGAACTCACGCGCGCGGCCGGCAAGCCGGTCGTGGTCTCGATGGGCAACGTCGCCGCCTCGGGCGGCTACTGGATCTCGATGGCGGCCGATGAAGTCATCGCCGACCCGTCCACCGTCACCGGCTCGATCGGCGTGTTCGCCATCCTGCCGACGGCCGACAAGGTGGCCGACAAGCTCGGCGTGCGCACGGCCGGCGTGACCACCACCTGGCTGGCCGACGCCTACAACCCGCTGCGCCCGCTCGACCCGCGCTTCGGCCAGCTGGTCCAGGCCAGCATCAACAACGTGTATCGCGAGTTCACCACCAAGGCCGCCGCCGCGCGCAAGACGACGGTCGCCAAGATCGACGAAGTCGGGCAGGGCCGGGTCTGGACCGGCACGCAAGCGAAGGAACGGGGCCTGGTCGACCGTCTCGGCAGCTATGGCGACGCGCTGCGCTCGGCCGCCAAGCGCGCCCATTTGAAAGACGACTTCCGCGTCGCCTACGTCGAGCGTCCGGGCTCGAGCTTCGAGCGCTTCCTGTCGATGCTGGGCGTCTCGGCCAGCCAGGCGGTCAACATCCAGGTGAAACTGGGCGTGCTGCCGGACGCATTGCCGGCCGGCGCCGTGGCCGGCGTGGCCAAGGACCTGGGCTTCCTGTCGGAGCTCGGCAACGGCAAGAAGCCGTTTGCGGCCGTCACGCACTGCCTGTGCGAACTGCCATGACATCACGGAGCGCGTGGAGCCGTACAATTGACCACTGTAGGCGCGTATTAGTGGATACTGATCGCTGACAAACCGAGTTCGTCGCGGCAAGCGGCGCCAGAGCTCCCGATCCTGGCGCGCCGTTTCACCGAACGATTTCGTCTGCTTCCGCCCCGGCGGACTGTCTCCTCCGCTTATCCCGGCCATTCGATTTCCAGTGCACCTCCCTCTTGCTGCACCCCACGAAGGCTCGCCATGTCAGATTTCCCTGTCCTGGAAAAGATTCCGCGCTTAATTTCGAAGCCAGCGTTTACCATGCGCTGTTCGAGAGCAGTTCGGATTGCGTCAAAATCCTCAGCGTCGACGGCGAGATCAAGTCGCTCAACGCCTGCAGCCGCGCAGCTGCTGCGCGGTGAGCGACCTGGCCACGCTGGAGGGGACCATGTGGAGCTCCTTGTGGGGCGAGCAAAGCCACACTGCCATGGAAACCGCGCTGGTCTCGGCCCGCGCGGGAAAAACGGGAAAATTCGGCGGCTTGCGCTCGATGGGCGACACTGCGCCGCGCTGGTGGGACGCCTGGGTCCGGCCGATCCTGCGACGATGGACGGGCGCGTGCGCGCGCTGGTGGCGCGTCTCGCGCGACATGACCGCGTCGCGCGAAGCCGACGCCCTGTCGCGCCAGGCCGCGTCAGCCCTGGCGGTCGCCGCCGAGGCAAACGCGAAGCTGCGCGCATTCTTCGAACAAGGGGCGAATTTCGCCGCGCTGATGCGCTCCGACGGCGATGTGCATCGAGGTCAATCGCGCGGCCATCGCGCTGGCCGGCTTCGGACATGGCGACATCATCGGCGCGCAAATTCTGGGAGTGCGGATGGTGGAACCGTTCGGCGCGAGGTGTCGGAGCGCGTCGAAGGCCGGCCTGGCCCTGGCGGCCTCCGGCGGGCGCTTCCAGGAAGAGCTGTGTTATTTCAGGGCCGATGGCGCCGAACGGATCGTCGACCTGACCCTGGCGCCGGTGTTGAGATGCCGACGGCGTCACGCTGTTCGTCGCGGCGACCGGAACCGATATCACCGAGCGCAAGCTGGCCGCCGAGAAGCTGCGCCAGATCAGCGCCGATTTTTCCGAAGCCGACCGCCGCAAGACCGAATTCCTGGTCACGCTGGCGCACGAGCTGCGCAACCCGCTGGCGCCCATTTCCAACGGTCTCGACGCCATGCGCCTGTCGCGCCGACCGGCCCGACGGTCGTCGCACGGACGCGGGCGATGATGGCGCGCCAGGTGGACCAGCTGTCGCACCTGGTCGATGACCTGCTCGACATCGCACGCATCAGCAGCGGCAAGGTCGACCTGCAAAAAGCTCGACGTCGACCTGGCCGCCATCCTCGACGTGGCCGTCGAAACGAGCGTGCCGTTGATGGAGGCCAGCGGCCACACGCTTCACCTTGGCGGTGTCGCCCGAGCCGATGCGCCTGTTTGCCGACTCCACGCGCATTATCCAGGCGATCAGCAACCTGCTCAACAACGCCGCCAAGTACACCCGCAGGGGCGGCGTCATCTCGCTGACCGACCGTGCGCGAAGGCGACGAGGCGCGTCATCTCGATCGCCGATAACGGCGTCGGCATCGCCGCATCGCAGATCGAGAACGTGTTCACCATGTTTTCGCAGGTAGGACATGAGTATCGAGCGCTCGCAGGGCGGCCTCGGCATCGGCCTGTCGCTGGTACGCCAGCTGGTGGGCCTGCATGGTGGAACGGTGTCGGCCAGCAGTGTCGGGCTCGATGCAGGGCAGCGTCTTCACGATCAGGCTGCCGCTGGCGGCGGACGGCCAGGACCTGCAGCCGGCGCACTGCGCACGCGGGCAGCGCCGCTGAAGAGGCAAGCGGCCGATGCGCACTGCTGATCGCCGACGACAATGTCGAGCCGCGGCGAACTCGATGTCGGAGGTCATGGCCATGCTCGGGCCACCAGCTGCAGCGTCGCCTACGACGGCGCCCAGGCGGTCGGCGATGGCGAAGGAGAATCCGGCCGGACGCGGTCTTCCTCGACATCGGCATGCCGGTCCTGAACGGCTACGAGACGGCGCTGGCAATCCGGGCCACGGCCGGCATCGAGCGAACCGTCTTGATCGCGCTGACGGGGTGGGGCGGCGCCGACGAGCGGGCGAAGTCGGCGGCCGCGGGATTCGACCATCACATCACCAAGCCGGCCAGCCTGGACAGCCTGATGGCGCTGGTGGGCGCGATCGCGAAAACAAGCGCTGCCCTGGATGGCGATGCGCCATCGTAGTACGTCCTCACCCGGTCCGGAAGGTGCTCACATGGAAGCGAAAACGAACGACATCGCCCTGCAACTGCTCGGCGCACCCTACGAGGCGCTCGACGAAAAAAGCCAGCTCGTCGCCAGGCATATCTCGGAGCGCAAGCACATCGCCAGGGACATGTCCAGCCAGGATGCGGCCGGGGCCAGCTTCGGCCAGCGCGCCGCCGACGCGGTCGCGCGCTTTGGCGGTTCCTGGACCTTCATCGGGTTGTTTGCCGCCACCCTGATCCTGTGGGTCGGGTCGAATTCCTGGCTGCTCGCCCGCGAGGGCCTGGCATTCGACCGCTACCCCTACATCCTGCTCAATCTCGTGCTGTCCATGCTCGCGGCGATCCAGGCGCCGATCATCCTGATGTCGCAGAACAGGCAGGCGCAGAAGGACCGCAAGGTGGTGGAACATGATTATGAGGTCAATTTGAAAGCCGAACTCGAAATCATGCTCTTGCACGAAAAGTTGGACCAGCTGCGCGGCGCCGAATGGAGCAAGCTGCTGGCAACCCAGCAAGAGCAGATCCGGCTGCTGGAACGCCTGCTCGCGGCGCATCAGTAGCCGGCGACGCACATCACGAAGGAAATTCGATGATCACCTTCAGCGCCCCGGTTTCGGCGGCGCGGCCGAAGGTGTCGTATGCGGCGAGCACCTGGTCGAAGCCGAAGCGATGGGTGACCAGGCGCGCGGGCTCGATCTTTTTCGCGCCCACGGTTTTCAGCAGCATCGGGGTCGAATAGGTGTCGACCAGGCCAGTCGTGATGGCGATGTTTTTCGACCATAAGCGTTCCAGGTGCAGCTCGACCACCTGACCATGGACCCCGATGTTGGCGACGATGCCGCCCGGCGCCACGATATCCTGGCAGAGCAGGAAGGTCGCCGGCACGCCCACGGCTTCGATCGCGGTATCGACCCCTTTGCCATCGGTCAGTGCCAGCACGCGCGCCACGATATCGTCGGCGGCGCTGTCGAGCACATGGGTCGCGCCGAACTGGCCCGCGACTTCCAGCCGGTGCCGGTCGATGTCGATGGCAATGATGGTGGCGGGCGAATACAACTGCGCGGTCAGCAGCGCCGCGAGACCGATCGGCCCGCAGCCCACGATTGCGACCGTCGAGCCCGGCTCAACCTTGCCGCTCAGCACCCCGCACTCGAAACCGGTCGGCAGGATATCGCTCAGCATCACCATGGCCTCTTCGTCCACGCCCGCAGGGAGCGGATACAGGCTGGTCTCCGCGTGCGGCGTGCGCACGTACTCGGCCTGGGTGCCGTCGATCGTGTGCCCAGGATCCAGCCCCCGGTCGCGCAGTGGGAAAACATGCCGCGCCTGCAATACGCGCATTTGCCGCAACTGGAAATGCAGGAGATCAGGACGCGGTCGCCGGCCTTGAGCGTGGTGACCGCACTGCCGGTTTCCTCGATCACGCCAATGCCCTCGTGGCCCAGCGTCGTTCCCGGAATGCAGTCCGGCACGTCGCCACGCAGGATGTGCAGGTCGGTCCCGCAAATCGTCGTCTTGAGCATGCGGACGATGGCGTCGCCGGGCTCCTGCAACACAGGGCGCGCGCGCTCCTCCTGGACAATCACGCCCGGGCCGCGGTAAACGAGGGATTTCATAGGACACCTTGAAGAATAACCATTGGCCGTGCGGCCCGGCGGCGTGCGAAGTAGCGCCTTTCACAACAAGCGCTACGCAGTACGCGTTGGTTGACGGTGCACCCGTTTATGGTTCCAGTCAATCAAACCATTTAAATACCCCCTCGGCAATCCTCGAGTGCCTTTGTAGCGATTTTGTATCGCTTGTTACAAATGCGCCCGGCGTCGATACCGGACCGGCGACACACGGCGTCCGCCTTGTTCCTCTATTTACCGCCTACCGCAGCCTATGGTGTTAAGCGGTGCAAAGACATGCGCCGATGCGGGTCCTTGCTGTCGATCTGGCGCCCGCGCTATGTACGTTACGAAACATATTCATGGCGCGTGGCGTGCTACATTCCACGCTTAATAATTGTGCATTTGTCAGCAGGCCGAACAACAAGGATGAGCATGGATTCCACCGTTACCCCGAAAAAGACCCCGCCCCCTGAAACGCGCCCGAAGAAGCGCGGCAAGCTGTTTGGGGGCATCGTCGCCGTGCTGGCCATGGCGGCGCTGGCGGCGCTGGCCTGGTACCTGACGCATCGCACGCCGCAGGGCGCGGGCGGCCCCGGCGCTGGCGGCGCGGCGGCCGGTGCGCGCGGCGGGGCAGGCGGGGGCGGCGGTCCGGGCGGTGGTGGCGGAGGCGGCGGCGGGCGGCGCGGCGCAGCGGCCACCACGGTCGGCGTGGCGACGGCCGAGCAGGTCGACATCCCCGTCACGCTCGAAGCGCTGGGCACGGTGACGCCGGCGGCCGTCGCTACCGTGCGGGCGCAAGTCTCGGGCGTGCTGCAAAAGATTAACTTCACCGAAGGGCAGGTGGTTCGCGCCGGCCAGGTGCTGGCGACGATCGACCCGCGCCAATCCGAAATCGCCTTGCTGCAGGCGACCGGCCAGCGCCAGCGCGACGAAGCCCAGCTGGAGAATGCGCGCCTGACCCTGTCGCGCTACCGCACGCTGCTGTCCCAGGACTCGATCGCGCGCCAGGAAGTCGACACCCAGGAAGCGCTCGTCAAGCAGCTGCAAGCCACCGTGAGAACCGATACCGCGGCCGAGAGCCTGGCGCGCCTGAACCTGAGCTATGCGCAAGTGAAGGCGCCGATCTCGGGCCGCGTCGGCCTGCGCACGGTCGACATCGGCAACCTGGTCGGCAGCAGCGACGCCAACGGCATCGCGGTCATCACCCAGTTCTCGCCGATCGACGTCGAATTCGCCGTGCCGCAGGACCAGGTGCCGGAACTGCAGGGCCGCATCGCCGCCAACGCCAAATTGCCGGCGATCGCGCTCGATCGCACCCGCAGCGCCACGCTCGCCACCGGCCGCTTCGCCGCGCTCGACAACCAGGTCGACACCCAGACCGGCACCGTGCGCGCCAAGGCCCGTTTCGAGAATGCCGACAACAAGCTGTTCCCGAGCCAGTTCGTCAACCTGCGCCTGCAGGTGCGCACGATCGAGGGCGCCATCGTGGTGCCGGTGAATGCGCTGCGCCATGGCGCGAACGGCGATTTCGTCTACGTGCTCGATCCCAAGGCGAAGACGGTTGCGCTGCGCACCGTGACGCGCGGCCAGGCGACCGGCGACAAGGTGCAGGTGGCGACCGGCCTGAAGGCCGGCGAGCAGGTGATTACGGAAGGGGCGGACCGCCTGAAGGATGGCGCGAAGGTGACGCTGCCGGGCGATAAGCCGGCAGGTGGCGGCGCCGGTGGCCGCCAGGGTGGACGCGGTGAACGCGGCGCGGCGCCGCCGAGGGCGCGCAGGGCGAACGCCCGCGCCGCCAGCAGCGCGAGGGAGCAGCCGCAATGATCGCCGTAGCTCGCACGCGTCCGCCGTGCCGATGCGTCCGCGGCTCCGCACGTGAGCGCCGTCGCGCAAGCTGAGGTGCGCATGAGTCCTTCAGGCCCCTTCATCCGCCGTCCGGTCGCGACGGCCCTGCTGATGCTGGCCATCGTGCTGGCCGGCCTGGTCGGCTACAAATTCCTGCCGCTGTCCGCGCTGCCGCAAGTCGACTTCCCGACCATCCAGGTGCAAACCCTGTATCCCGGCGCCAGCCCCGAAGTCATGGCGCGCACGGTCACCGCGCCGCTGGAGCGCCAGTTCGGCCAGATGTCGGGCCTCTCGCGCATGAGTTCGACCAGCGCCGCCGGCGTCTCGATCGTCACGCTGCAGTTCGGCCTCGGCCAGACGCTGGACGTGGCCGAACAGGAAGTGCAGGCCGCGATCAATGCCGGCGGCTCGCTGCTGCCGGCCGACCTGCCCGCGCCGCCGGTCTACGCCAAGGTCAACCCGGCCGATGCGCCGGTGCTGACGCTGGCGATCACCTCCGACACGGTGCCGCTCACCGAAGTCCAGAACCTGGTCAACACGCGCCTGGCCCTGAAAATCAGCCAGGTCACTGGCGTCGGCCTGGTCTCGCTCTCGGGCGGCCAGCGTCCCGCCGTGCGCATCCAGGCCGATACCGAAGCGCTGGCTTCGTACGGCCTGGGCCTCGACTCGCTGCGCACCGCGATCACGGCGGCCAACGCCAACAGCGCCAAGGGCAGTTTCGACGGCCCGACCCGCGCCTACGCGATCAATGCCAACGACCAGCTGGTCACGGTCGACGACTATAAGAACCTGATCGTCGCCTACCGCAATGGCGCACCGGTGCGCCTGGACAACGTGGCGCAAGGTCGTCAACAGCGCCGAGAACGTGCGCCTGGGCGCCTGGGCCAACCTGAAACCCGCGATCATCCTCAACGTGCAGCGCCAGCCGGGCGCGAACGTGATCGCCACGGTCGACGCGATCAAGGAACGCCTGCCCGAACTGCAGGCCAGCCTGCCGGCCTCGCTGCGCCTGGACGTGCTGTCCGACCGCACCACCGGCATCCGCGCCTCGGTCGAGCACGTGCAGATCGAACTGCTGCTGGCCGTGGTGCTCGTGGTGCTGGTGATCTTCGCCTTCCTGCACAGCATCCGCGCCACCGTGATCGCCAGCCTGGCGGTGCCGATCTCGCTGATCGGCACCTTCGGCGTCATGTACCTGCTCGGCTACAGCCTGAACAACCTGTCGCTGATGGCGCTGACGATCGCCACCGGCTTCGTCGTCGACGATGCGATCGTCATGATCGAGAACATCGCGCGCTATATCGAGGAGGGCGAAAAGCCGATGGCCGCCGCGATCAAAGGCGCCGCGCAAATCGGCTTCACCATCATCTCGCTGACGGTGTCGCTGATTGCCGTGCTGATCCCGCTGCTGTTCATGGGCGACGTGGTCGGGCGCCTGTTCCGCGAATTCGCCGTCACGCTGGCCATCACCATCCTGATTTCCGGCCTGGTCTCGCTGACCCTGGTGCCGATGATGTCGGCGCGCTGGCTGCGCAGCCACGAGGAAGAAAAGCCGGGCAAGTGGGCCGACAAGACCCAGGCCTTCTTCGATCGCGTGATCCACAAATACGACCGCGGCCTCGACTGGGTGCTGGCGCGCCAGGGCTTGACGCTTGATTGTCGCGCTGGGCACGCTGGCGCTGACGGCCCTGCTGTGGGTGGTGATCCCGAAAGGCCTGTTCCCGACCCAGGACACGGGCCAGTTGCAGGCGCGCGTCGAAGCGCGCCAGGCGATTTCCTACGACCGCATGGCCGAGATGCAGCAGGCCGCCGCCAAGGCCATCCTGCAGGATCCGGCAGTCGAATCGCTGGCCTCGAACGTCGGCGTCGACGCCGCCAACAACACCATGCTCCACGCCGGCACCATGCTGATCAACCTGAAGCGCGACCGCGAGCGGCGACCCGGACGAGATCATGACGCGCCTGAAGAACCGCGTGGCGCAGGTGGCCGGCCTGACGCTTTACCTGCAGCCGACCCAGGACCTGACGATCGACGCCGAAAGCGGCCCGACCCAGTACCGGGTCTCGCTCGAGGGCGCCGACAACGCCACCGTCATCGAGTGGGCGCGCAAACTCGTCGCGCAAATGGCCCGGCAAAAGCAGCTGCGCAACGTCACCACCGACGCCGGCGCACTGGGCGCGGCCGCCGTCGTCCACATCGACCGCGACACGGCCTCGCGCCTGGGCGATCACCGCGTCGCAGCATCGACGACGCGCTCTACAGCGCCTTCGGCCAGCGCATCGTCTCGACCATCTTCACCGAGACCAACCAGTACCGCGTGATCCTGGAAGCCCAGCAGGACGAGGCGATGTCGCTGGCCAGCCTCGGCCGCCTGCAACTGCGCACCAGTTCCGGCGAGCCGACGCCCTTGTCGGCGGTGGCCTCGATCCGCGAAGAACAGGCGCCGCTGCAGGTGACCCACGTGGCGCAGTATCCGGCCACGACGATCGGCTTCGATACCGAGTTCCGGCACCTCGCTCGGCCAGGCGGTCGATGCGATCCGCGCCGCGGCGCTCGACATCAAGCTGCCGGCCTCGGTCACCCTGACCTTCCTCGGCGCGTCCGGCGCCTACGAAAACTCGCTGTCGAACCAGCTCTGGCTGATCCTGGCCGCCGTGGTCTGCGTCTACATCGTGCTCGGCGTGCTGTACGAGAGCTACATCCACCCGCTGACGATCCTGTCGACCCTGCCGTCGGCCGGCGTGGGCGCGCTGCTGGCGCTGTGGATCACGGGGCAGGGCCTGGGCGTGATCGGCATCATCGGCATCATCCTCCTGATCGGCATCGTCAAGAAGAACGCGATCATGATGATCGACTTCGCGATCGAGGCCGAGCGCGACCAGGGCAAGACGGCGCTCGAGGCGATCCGCCAGGCGGCCTTGCTGCGCTTCCGCCCGATCCTGATGACGACGCTGGCCGCGCTGTTCGCCGCCGTGCCGCTGATGTTCGGCTGGGGCGAGGGCGCCGAGCTGCGCCGTCCGCTGGGCCTGGCGATCTTCGGCGGCCTGATCGTCAGCCAGATGCTGACGCTGTTCACGACGCCCGTGATCTACCTGGCTTTCGACCGCCTGTCGACCCGCTGGGGCCGCAAGGCGCCGCGCACCAAGACCGCGCGAGGTCGGCGCATGAACCTGTCGAAGCCTTTCGTCCAGCGCCCGATCGCGACCGTCCTGCTGACGCTCGGGCTGGCGCTGGCCGGCATCGGCGCCTTCTTCGTGCTGCCGGTCTCGCCGCTGCCCCAGGTCGACTACCCGACGATCTCGGTGTCGGCCTCGCTGCCGGGTGCGAGTCCGGAGACCATGGCCAGCAGCGTGGCGACGCCGCTGGAGCGACGACTGGGCACGATCGCCGGCGTCAACGAGATGACCTCGAACTCGCGGCAGCGGCTCGACCCGCGTCAGCCTGCAGTTCGACCTGAATCGCAAGATCGACTCGGCCGCGCGCGAAGTGCAGGCCGCGATCAACGCCGCGCGCGCCGACCTGCCGTCGACCTTGCGCAGCAATCCGACCTACCGCAAGGCCAACCCGTCCGACCAGCCGGTGATCATCCTGGCGCTGACCTCCAAATCGCGCTCGCCCGGCCAGATCTACGATGCGGTCTCGAACATCGTCCAGCAGCGCCTGGCCCAGGTGCCGGGCGTGGGCGAAGTCGAGATCGGCGGCGGCTCGCTGCCGGCCGTGCGCGTCGAGCTCAATCCCGTATTCGCTGAACCGCTACGGCGTCTCGGCCGAAGACGTGCGCGCCGCCATCCAGTCGAGCAATCCGAACCGCCCGAAAGGCGCGCTGGAGGGCAACGGCAACCGCCTGCAGATTTATTCGCAGGCCGACACCGCAACCGGCGGGCGCACCGCCGCCGACTACCGCGGCCTGGTCGTGGCCTGGCGCGACGGCGCCGCGATCCGCCTGCAGGACGTGGCCGACGTCGTCGACGGCCCGGAAAACATCAATACGCTCGGCCTGTTCAATGGCGAGCCGGCCGTGATCGTGCTGATCACGCGCCAGCCGGCGGCCAACGTGATCGAAACGGTCGACGGCATCCGCGCCCTGCTTCCGTCGCTGCAGGCGCAACTGCCGGGCGACGTGACGCTGCAGGTGGCGTCGGACCGCACCAATTCGATCCGCTCGTCGCTGCACGAGATCGAGTTCACGCTGCTGGTCTCGATCCTGCTGGTGGTGCTGGTGGTGAGCGTCTTCCTGCGCAGCGTGCGCGCGACCATCATTCCGGCGGTGGCCACCATCGTGTCGCTGCTGGGCACCTTCGGGGTCATGTACTTGCTGGGCTTTAGCCTGAACAACCTGTCGCTGATGGCGCTTGACGGTCGCCACCGGTTTCGTCGTCGACGACGCCATCGTGGTGCTGGAAAACACGGCGCGCCATATCGAAGCGGGCATGGACCGCATGCAGGCGGCCCTGGTCGGCGCGCGCGAAGTCGGTTTTACGGTGCTGTCGATCAGCCTGTCGCTGGTGGCGGTCTTCATTCCGCTGCTGTTCATGGGCGGGCAGGTGGGACGCCTGTTCCGCGAGTTCGCCGTCACCTTGTCGGCCGCGGTCATGATCTCGCTGGTGATCTCGCTGACCACGACGCCGATGATGTGCGCCTGGCTGCTGAAAAAAGGGCACACGATCGAGCGTCCGCCGGGCCGCCTCGCGCGCTGGGCCGAGGGCGGCTTCGACCGCCTGCACCGCGTCTACGAGCGCGCGCTCGACTGGGCGCTGGGCAGCATGGGCCTGGTGATGGTGATCCTGGTGTTCGTGGTCGGCCTGAACGTCTACCTGTTTTCAAGCGCGCCCAAGGGCTTCTTCCCGCAGCAGGACACGGGCCAGATCAGCGGCGGCATCCGCGCCGACCAGAGCATCTCCTTCCAGGCGATGCAGGCCAAGATGACCCAGCTGGTGAACATCATCAAGCGCGACCCGGCGGTCGACACCGTGGTCGGCTTCACCGGCGGCGGACGGGCAGGGGGCGGCTTCATGTTCATCAACCTGAAACCGGCGTCCGAGCGGACCGACAAGGGCCAGGCCGTGATCGCGCGCCTGCGGCCGAAACTGGCGCAAGCGTGACCGGGGTGTCGCTGTTCCTGAACCCGGTGCAGGACTTGCGCATGGGCGGGCGCTCCAGCAATTCCACTTACCAGTACACGCTGAAAAGCGACAACGCGGACGACCTGAAAGCCTGGGCGACGAAACTGGCGGACAACATGAAGCGCCAGCCCTCGCTGGTCGACGTCGATACCGACCAGGCCGAAAACGGCGTCGAGATGTACGTCTCGATCGACAAGGCGACCGCCTCGCGCCTCGGGATCAGCACGCGCGACGTCGACAATGCGCTGTACAACAACTTCGGCCAGCGCCAGGTCGCCAACATCTACGATGAGCTGAACCAGTACCACGTGATCATGGGCGTGGCGCAGAAGTATGCGCAATCGCCGGAAGCGCTGAAGGACGTGTACGTGCCGGCCAAGCCGACCAGCACGTCGTCAAGCAGCGCGGCCGGCGAATACCCCCGCGCCGGCATCGAGCCTCACCGCCACGCGCGACGCCTCCGGCGGCTCGGCGCTCGCCAACAGCGCCACGACCATGGTGCCGCTGTCGACCATCGCGAGTTTCGCCGAGAGCTCGACCCCGACCTCGGTCAACCACCAGGACGGCGAACTGGCCACCACGGTCTCGTTCAACCTGGCCGAAGGCGCGACCCTCGAGGACGGCAAGGCGGCGGTGAAGCAGGCGGAAGCCGAGATCGCCATGCCGTCCAACGTGCGCGGCAGCTTCCAGGGCACGGCGCGCGCGGCCGAGGAATCGAACAAGGAGCAGCCGCTGCTTGATCCTGGCGGCGATCGTCGTCATCTACATCGTGCTCGGCATCCTGTACGAAAGCCTGATCCACCCGATCACGGTGCTCTCGACGCTGCCGTCGGCCGGCGTCGGCGCCGTGCTGGCGCTGCTGATGTTCAACATGGAGTTCTCGATCATCGCGCTGATTGGCGTGTTCCTGCTGATCGGCATCGTCAAGAAGAACGCGATCCTGATCATCGACTTCGCGCTCGACCTCGAACGCTCGAAAGGCGTGTCGGCATTGGTGGCGGTGCGCGAAGCCTGCCTGCTGCGCTTCCGCCCGATCCTGATGACGACGCTGGCCGCCGCGCTGGGCGCGCTGCCGCTGGCGATCGGCTTCGGCGAAGGTTCCGAACTGCGCCAGCCGCTCGGGATCGCCATCATCGGCGGCCTGATCGCCAGCCAGCTGCTTACCTTGCTCACCACGCCGGTGGTCTACGTCCTGCTCGACAGGCTGCGCAGCCACAAGCCGGGCGAGCGCGAACTGGCGCGCCATCCGGTCGAGGACGAGGCATTACCTTCCATTTCGAAATGAGATTCCGCATGCAGACATTCAAGCCGTTCCGACTGACCTTGCTCGCCGTGGCGATCAGCCTTGCCGGCTGCGCCGTCGGCCCCGCCTACCAGCGCCCGAGCGCGCCCGAATCGGCCGCCTTCAAGGAGCTCGAAGGCTGGGTGCCGGCGGCGCCCGCCGACGCGCTCGAACGCGGACCCTGGTGGCAGCTGTTCGGCGACCCGGTACTGGACAGCCTGGCGGCAGGCGTCGAGGTCTCGAACCAGAACGTGGCCGTGGCCGCCGCCAACTATGCCGCTGCGCGCGCCGCCGTGCAGCAGCAGCGCGCCGCGCTGTTCCCGAGCGTGACCCTGGGCCTGTCGGGCCGAGCGCTCCGGCGTGCGCGGGCAGGGCGCCGACACCAGCTACCGCCTGAACCTGGGCGGCAGCTGGGAGCCCGATGTCTGGGGCCGCCTGCGCGCCGGCGTGACGAGCGCGCAGGCCGGCGCCGAGGCCAGCGCCGCCGATCTGGCCGCCGCGCGCCTGGCGAGCCAGGGCGAACTGGCATCGAACTATTTCACGGTCCGCGCGCTCGACGCCCAGAGCCGCACTGCTGGCGCGCACGATCAGCGGCTACGAGCGCGAGCTGCAAATCACGCAGAACCGCTTCAACGTCGGCATCGCGGCGCGCACCGATGTGCTGCAGGCCCAGACCCAGCTGGCCAACGCGCGCAGCGAAGCCTTGTCGCTGCGAGCGCCAGCGCGCCCAGTTCGAGCACGCGATCGCGGTCCTGGTCGGCAAGGCCCCGAGCCAGTTCGCGCTGGCCCCCGACCCCGACTGGAAAGTCAGCCTGCCGGAGGTGCCGGTCGGCGTCCCGGCCACGCTGCTGCAGCGCCGTCCCGACATCGCCGCCGCCGAACGCGACGTCGCGGCGGCCAACGCGGAAATCGGCATCGCGCGCGCGGCCTATTTCCCGAACATCGGGCTGTCCGGTTCGCTGGGCAGCGGCGGCAGCCGCGTGGGCGACCTGTTCTCGGTCTCGAACGCGGCCTGGTCCTTCGGCCTGTCGGCCGCGCAGACGATCTTCAATGCCGGCGCCACGCGCGCCAGCGTGGCGGGCGCCGAAGCGCGCCACCAGGCGGCCGTGGCGCGTTACCGCCAGACGGTGCTGACGGCCTTCGCCGACGTCGAAGACCAGCTCTCGGCCACCCGCGTGCTGGCGCAGCAGCAGGACCTGCGGCGCGAGGCCTCGGCGGCGGCCGACCTGGTCGAGCAGCAGATCCTGAACCGCTATCGGGCGGGGCAGGTCGGCTATACGGAAGTGGTGCAGGCCCAGTTCACGGCGCTGAACGCGCGCCGCTCGCTGGTGCAGGTGCAGTCCGACCGCCAGACGGTGGCCGTCGCGCTGATCCAGTCGCTGGGCGGCGGCTGGCATGTGGGCGCCCAGCCTTGAAGTAGCCGTGTTCGGCCCCAGCTTGGGTTGTCACCTACTCAAGCCGGGTTCCGCATGTTCTTTTTCCGTCATCCGCAACCCGTCATCGACGGCCGCGCGCAGGTTGTGCAGATGGTGCAGCAGAAAGCCTCGCAGGCGGTCTCGCGCACGGTGCTGATCGTCGACAGGCCTAGCGCGTCAGCGACGCCGCTGCCGCTTCCTGCGGATCCTGCGCTCGCCGTGCCCAACGCTGCGCCAGCACCGCGCACACCATCAGCTGGATCTGGTGAAACAGCATCAGCGGCAGGATGATCATCCCCAGCGTCGACGGCGCGAACAGCACTTTCGCCATCGGCACGCCGCTGGCCAGGCTCTTTTTCGAGCCGCAGAACACGATCGTGATCTCGTCTTCCTTCGAGAAGCCCAGGCGCCGGCTGATCCAGACGGACAGGCCCAGGGCCACCGCCAGCATCACGCAGGACAACACGCTCAGCACCAGCAAGGTGACGCCGGAGATGTGCTGCCACAGTCCTTCGCTCACCGATTCGCTGAAGGCCATGTACACCACCAGCAGGATCGAGCCCTGGTCGACATAGCGCAGCACCGGCTTGTGGCGGTCGATGAAGGCGCCGATCCAGGGCCGCAGCAGCTGGCCGGCGAGGAAGGGCAGCAGCAGCTGCTCGACGATCGTCCATACCTGCGCCAGGCCCGAACCGCCGGATGCCTGCGCGCCTTGCACGACCAGCGCGCCCACCATCAGGGGCGTGAGGAAAATACCCAGGAAATTCGAGGCCGTGGCGCTGCAGACGGCGGCCGCGACGTTCCCGCGCGCCAGCGCCGTGAAGGCGATCGAGGATTGCACGGTGGAGGGCAGCACGCACAGGAACAGGATGCCCATCGTCAGTTCGGGCGTCAGCAGCTTCAGGGCAGCGGTTCGATCACCAGGCCCATGAGCGGAAACATGACGAAGGTACAGGCCAGCACCAGCAGGTGCAGGCGCCAGTGGGTCAGGCCCGCGACCAGCGCTTCGCGCGAGAGCTTGGCGCCATGCAGGAAGAACAGCAGGCCGATGGCGACGGTGGTGATATGGCCGAGGACCACCGCGGCCTGGCCGCTGGCCGGCAGCAGGCTGGCGAGCAGCACCATCCCCATCAGGCCGATCGTGAACGGGTCGAGCGCCAGGCGGCGCATCAGCGTGGTCAGGAAGTTGGCGCCAATTCGCATGAGTTTCCACTAAGAAAAGATCTGAAGCACTATTTTAGCTGCAAGCCGCAATGGTTGTTGCATATTGTTCACAAAACAATAATAGATGAAATATTTTCAACAAAATGCTGATAGGATAATTCCTGTTGTAAAGACATTTAAAAAATCTAAATCTAGGGAACCGATCATGAAAGTCTTGCTTCGCACGCTAGCGCTCGCCGCTGCAACCGCACTCACCAGCGCCCACGCTGCCGTCGTCACCGTCACGCCGTCCGATATGGGTGCCGGCAACAATAAGTGGCATACCGAGAACGTTGGGGGCGGCGCCACCGCCGCCATCACCACCACCAACCCCCGCAGCGGGAATGGCTCGGTCGAGATGAAATCGGCGACGAATGGCGCCAAGGCCGACTTCGTCTACACCTGGGGTTTCGACACGGCCCGCACGCTGGGCAGCCTGAACCTGTTGAGCTACGACTGGTACCGCAGCGTCAGCAGCACTGTCGCCGATCACTTTCACCCGGCCTTCCGCCTGAGCTACGACGCCGACGGCAATAGCGCGACGACCGCCGACAGGGGCTATTTGATCTACGAGAACATTTACAACGGCTAACAATGTCGCTGGAAGGCGTCTGGCGCACCGACAACATCCTGGGCGCGAATTTCTGGATGCGTCAGTTCACGCCAACCAACACGGTGGCAAGATTTCGGCACCACGCTCCAGGAGTGGATGAATGGTCCGCGTCCGGGCGCGCCTGCCGATGTGCTCAGCACCAGGACCGCGATCCTCGGCATCGAGTTCGGTATCGGCTCGGGTTGGGGCAGCGGCACCTTCAGCGGTTTCGTCGACAACGTGAGTATCGGTTTCGGAAACAATGCCACCACGTTCAACTTCGAGACCGTTGCGGCCAACGTTGTGCCGGAACCGGGCAGCTTTGCCCTGATGGGCCTGGGTATCTTCGCTGCCCTGGGCGCACGCAAGCGCAAGCGCGCTTAAGCCGGAACGGTGCTGCAGGGGCGGAAAAAATCGTTTTCCCGCCCTTGGCAACCGAGCTATACTCCCCGCTTGAATTTTCTCATCCGGGGTCTAGCTTGTTCAAATCGATCGTTCTTCCCGTCGCCCTCCTGGGCGTTTCCTTCAACGCCGCCGCCGACGAAGGCCAGTGGCAGCCGCACCAGCTGCCGCAGCTGAAATCCGAACTCAAACGCATCGGCATCACGATGCCGGCCGAGAAACTGGCCGACCTGTCCAAGCACCCGATGAGCGCGATCGTCTCGCTGGGCGGCTGCTCGGCGTCCTTCGTCTCGCCCGACGGCCTGGTGGTCACCAACCACCACTGCGGCTACGGCGCGATCCAGCGCAATTCGACCCCGGAAAAGAACTACATCGTCAACGGCTTCCTGGCCAAGACCCGCGCCGAAGAACTGCCGGGCGGCCCGAACACGCTGGTCTACGTCACCGAAAAAGTCGAGAACGTCACCAGCCGCGTGCTGAAAGACCTGGGCGCGAACCTGTCGGGACGCGAGCGCAACGAGGCGATTTCCTCGCGCGTGAAAGCCTTGATCGCCGAGTGCGAGAGCGACAAGGCCTACCGCTGCTCGGTGCCGGCCTTCCACCGCGGCCTCGAGTACTACCGCATCAAGCAGCTGATGATCCGCGACGTGCGCCTGGTGTACGCGCCGTCGGACAAGATCGGCAACTTCGGCGGCGACATCGACAACTACGAGTGGCCGCGCCAGACCGGCGACTATTCCTTCCTGCGCGCCTACGTCGGCCCGGACGGCCGCCCGGCCGACCCGTCGCCGAACAACGTGCCGTATAAGTCGAAGGACTTCCTGGTCGTCTCGGCCGAAGGCCTGAAGAACGGCGACCCGATCCTGCTGGCCGGCTATCCGGGCCGCACCAGCCGCTACAAGCTGCCATCGGAAATCCGCTTCGCGCGCGACACCGACTTCCCGGTCAAGGCAGCGACCATCACCGCCGACCTGGCCGTGATCGCCGACGCCACCAAGGGCAATCCTGCCTGGGACGTGCGCTACGCCAGCGTGGCCAAGAGCCTGAACAACGTGCTGAAAAAGACGCAGGGCCTGATCGACGGCTTCGCGCGCAAGGACGTCGCCGCGATCAAGGACGTGCAGGATGCCGAGTTCCGCACCTGGTACGCAAAAAATGGCAGCGGCCCCAAGCTGCTGGCCGATCTCGACGCCGTGATCGCCGCCGACATGGCGCTGTCGCGCGAAGAAGCCGCCTATGCGGAAGCGTCGCACAGCGACCTGCTGAAAAGCGCGCGCCTGCTGTACCGCCTGGCCCAGGAACGCCAGAAGCCGGACGCCCAGCGCGAAGCCGGCTACCAGGAGCGCGACCTGTCCTTCATCAAGGCGCGCCTGACCCGCCTCGAGCAGTCCTTCGTGACCAGCGTCGACCAGGCGCGCTATGCCGCGGCCCTGAACCGCTACGCGAAGATCGACCAGAAGCTGCGCCCGCAAGGCCTGGACGCGCTGCTGCCGAATGCGGCCAAGCTCGACGCGCTCTACAAGTCGACCGAACTGGCCGATACCAGCCAAGCGCCTGGGCTGGATGGGCCAGGACGTGGACGCCTTCCGCAAGTCGAACGATCCGTTCATCGTGCTGGCCGTGCGCCTGAACGACGTGGCGAATAACCTGGAAGAGCGCCGCAAGGAAGTCGACGGCAACCTCGACCGCACCATCCCGCAATACATGGCGGCCGTCATCGCCTACAAGAAGTCGCAGGGCAAGCCGGTCTACCCGGACGCCAACTCCACGCTGCGCGTGACCTTCGGCACCGTCTCGCCGTATGCGCCGCGCGACGGCCTGGTCAAGGGCCCGTTCACGACCGTCGAAGGCATCGTCGAAAAGGCGACCGACAAGGATCCGTTCCTGGTTCCGGCGGCACTGACCGAAGCGGTCAAGGCCAAGCGTTACGGCGTGTTCAAGGATCCGGTGCTGAACACGGTGCCGGTGAATTTCCTGTCGAGCGCGGACACGACCGGCGGCAATTCCGGTTCGGCCGTCATGAACAAGCGCGGCGAACTGGTGGGCCTGAACTTCGATTCGACCTATGAGTCGATCACCAAGGACTGGTACTTCGACACCGCGATCACGCGCGCGATCCACGTCGACATCCGCTACATGCTGTGGGTGATGAAGGAAGTCGACCATGCCGACAACCTGCTCAAGGAAATGACGATCAAGTACCCGAAGAAGTAATGCGGGATTGACGAGAAAGCCGCGGCCGGAGCGATCCGGGCCGCGGCTTTTTTCATGGGTTCGACGTGAACCTGATCTCGAAGCGCGTCTCGCCGCTGCCGGTTGCGCCGAGCGCATACGCGAAACCGTGCCGGTTCAGCACCTCGCGCACGAACATCAGGCCGATGCCCTGGCCGCCGCGCTTGGTGGTGAAGAAGGGCGTGAACAGCTGGCGCGGGGCGACTTCCTTGATCAGGTCGGCCGAATCGAGCACCGACAGCACGAGCTCTTTTCCTTGCGCCTCGAGCGCGAGGTGCACATGGCCGCCGGCCACGCCCAGCGCCTGGCGCGCCTGCACCGCCTCGATCGCGTTCTTGACGACGTTGAGCAAGGCCTGTTCGATCAGCTGGGCGTCCATCGTCGTCGCGCCGGCCTCGTCGCAGCGCAGCCAGCGCAGTTCGATGCCGCGCGCGGCGCAGGCCTCGCGATTGAGCCAGAGGATGTCGTCGACGATCGCGCGCAGGCTGGCCGGGCGCAGCTCCGGCTCCGGCATCTTGACCACGCGCGTGAAGCGGTCGATGAATTCGCCCAGGCTGACGTTGCGCCGCTTGACCGCATCGACGGCGGTGGAAAAGTCGAGCGCGTCCGATAGCGGCCAGCTGCTCGCGGTAGAACAGGAGCGAATCGAGCACCGAACAGGTGGCGGCCACCGTGTTGTTGACTTCGTGCGCGAGCACCCGCACCAGCTTGGCGTAGGTGGCGCGCTCCGAGTCTTCCAGTTCCGCCGTCAGCTCTTCCACCATCAGGAAGTGGCGCGCGAAGCCGCGGTCGTAGAACTGGCCGCGCTGGGCGCGGTAGCGGCGGCCATCGAGGTCGGTCAGCAGGCGGCTTTCGCCGGGCGCCAGCGTGTCGAGCTGGGCGATCATGTCGCGCGCCCGTTCGCGTTCGCGCGCGCGTGGCATGGCGGCATCCGTGCACGGCATCATTGGCGAGCCAGTAAGCGAGCGGCTTGCCCTGCGGCTGCGCCACGCCCAGCAGCGCCGCGGCGCTGGCGTTCACCAGGCTGATGGCGCCGTCGAAGTCGAACACCAGCACCGCGCTCGGCGTCGCTTCCAGCAGGCGGTCCAGCAGGCCCTGCTGCTCGCCGACCGCCAGGCGTTCGCGGTGCAGGGCGCTGAGCATGGCGTTGAACATCGCGACCAGTTCGCCGAGTTCGCCGGGTGTGCCGGAAGCGGGCGCCGCCAGCCGGTTCGCGTAGTGCTGGTCCTGCAGCAGGTCGTGGAAGCGGCGCGTGTAGTCGAGCGGTTCGAGCGCGCGCCGCGCCAGCCGCCAGCCCGTCGCCAGGCTGGCCAGCAGCAGCAGTTCGGCGCCGATGAAGAGCAGCGGCTGCGCAGGCAGGAGCAGCAGCGCGCAGCCGAACGGCGCCAGGTGCACCGCGAGCAGGTAGGCGCCCGAGCCGGCGGCGCAGGCTCACGCGCCTTCCTCGCTGCTGCCGATGTCTCCCAGGCCGTGCCGTTCCAGGCGCCGGTACAGCGCGGTGCGCGACAGCCCCAGCGTCTTGGCCACGCGCGAGATGTTGCCGGTGTGCTGGGCCAGGGCCTGCTCGATCATGTGGCGCTCGACCTGTTCCAGCGTCATGCCGTCGACGCCGAGGCGCGCGCCGCCGCCGGCTTCGTCGAGCTGGCCGGCGGCGACGAAATCGGCCTGGGTCAGCTGCGCCTTGTCGACCAGCAGCAGGGTGCGCTCCAGGGTTTGCTTGAGCTGGCGGATGTTGCCGGGCCAGGGCTGGGCGGCCAGCCATTCGAGCGCCTGGCTGGTGAGCGACACCTCGCCCAGGCCGTAGCCGGCGGCCACCTTCGCCACGATATGGCGGGCCAGCAGGGGGATGTCGCTGCGCCGCTCGCGCAGCGGCGGCAGGCGGATCGTGATCAGGTTCAGGCGGTAGAACAGGTCTTCGCGAAACTCCCCGCTTGCCACCAGTTCGGCCAGTTCGCGGTTGGTGGCCGAGACCACGCGCACGTCGGCCTGCTCGCTGCGGCTGGCGCCGACCGGCTGGTAGCGCCCGTCCTGCAGCACGCGCAGCAGTTTCACCTGGTCGCCGCGGTTCAGTTCTCCGATCTCGTCGAGGAACAGGGTGCCGCCTTCGGCGCTGGCCACATGGCCCTTGCGATCGCTGCGCGCGTCGGTGAAGGCGCCGCGCACGTGGCCGAACAATTCGCTTTCGAACAGGGTCGAGGTGATCGCGCCCATGTTGATCTTGACGATCGCTTTGGCCGCGCGCGGGCTGTTGCGGTGGATGGCGTCGGCCACGAGCTCCTTGCCGGTGCCGCTCTCGCCCAGGATCATGACCGGCGCCCGGGTGCGCGCGACTTGCCCGATGGTGGCCAGCACGCGCAGCAGCTTGGGGTGCTCGCCGACGATGTCGGCGAAGTCGAACTGTTCGTCCAGCGCGCGGCGCGAGGGGCCGCTGGCCGAAGGATTGAGCTTCGATGCGCTCAGTTCCAGCGTGGCGCGCACCAGTTCGATCAGTTGCGCATTGTCCCAGGGCTTGGTGAAGAAATTGGCGGCGCCGGCCTGGATGCCGGCCACCGCCAGCCCGATCGAGCCCCAGGCCGTCATCAACAGCACCGGCAGGGCGGGATGGCGTTCGCGCAGCTGGGCCAGCAGCGCGAGGCCTTCCTCGCCGCCGGTCTGCAGCGAGAAGTTCATGTCCTGCAGGACCAGGTCGACCGGCTCGCGCGCCAGCAGTGCGAGGGCTTCCGCGGCGCTGGCCGCGCGCAGCGGTTCGAAACCGGATTGTTTCAGCAGCAGGGCCAGCGAGACCAGCACCGCGCCGTCGTCGTCGACGACGAGGACGCGGGCAGAAGGGGTTACTTGCATCGTGGTGGTTCTTCTTTCGGCTTATTCGTAGTGCAGCGCTTCGGTCGGCGAGAGGCGGCTGGCGCGCCAGCCAGGGTAGAGCGCACAGAGCAAGGATAGCAGATAGATCACGGCCATCGACAGCGCCGCCGCCGCGAGGAAGACCGTCCAGTTCAGGTGTTCGCCCAGCACGCCGGTGAGCGGCAGCTGCACCAGCAGCACCAGGCCGAGCGCAATCGCGATCGAGCTGAGCATGAACTGCTCGGCCACGATCTGGCGGTAGATCTCGGCGGCGCTGGCGCCCAGCGCGCGCCGCAGGCCGATTTCGGGAATGCGCTGGGTGGTGTTCTGCCACAGCGCGCCGAACAGGCCGAAGGCCACCATCAGCAGCATGAAGCCGGCGATCACGCCGACCACGATCAGCGGAATCGTCTGCGACTTGAGCATCGAACGGCGCGAAGCGGACGAGCGGCGCGATCTGGTACGACCAGTCGTTGCGGATCAGCTTCAGGCGTGTGTTCAGGCGCCGCTCGAAATCGCGCTGCCGTGCCTGGCTTGAGCTTCAGCAGGATGGTGCGCGCGTCGCGGTCGTTCTTGCCCGCCTCGACGCGCGTGAAGGCGAAGTTGACGGGAGCGGCCAGCTCGCCCTTGGCGCGGAAGGCGTCGACGACGCCGACCACGCGGTAGCTTTCGGTGATCTTCGCGCCTTCGCCGTCGACGAACTGCTGGCCGAGGGCGCGCTCGCCCGGGAACATGGCCTCGGCCATGCGGCGGTTGATGACCACCGGCCGCTGCGCGCTGCCGTTGTCGAGCTGGGAGAACCAGCGGCCCTCGACCAGGTTCAGGCCGAGCACGCCGGCCAGGCCGTCGTCCGCATCGAGCAGTTCGGTGTGCACCTGTTTGCGGCTGTCGCCACTGCGGCGCAGGTCGCTGGCGATGGTCGACATCGCGTACGGCTCGAAGCTGGCGAAGCCGACCCCGGTCACTTCCGGCAGTTCGGCCAGGCCGCGGCGCAAGCTGTCGTAGACCGCATTGTCGAAGCGCGCCTTGCGGTTGTCGCCCGCTTCCACGGTGACCGACCAGACGTCGGCGCCCTCGAAGCCAAGCGGCATCCGGTACAACTGCAGGTAGCGCAGTCCGAAGGCGGCGAGGGCGAACACGATCGCAAACGCCAGCAGGATTTCGAGGCTCAGCATCAGGTTCCTGGACTTGCGCTTCCAGGTCAGTTTCAGCAAATGGCGGAACATCAGACGGCTCCCTTCAGGGCGTGGACGGGATCGAGGCGCGACATCTTCCAGGCGGGCAGGACGCCGGAGAGCAGGCCGAAGACGGTGGCGATCAGCATGCCCCAGCCGAAGACGGCCAGGTTCAGGTCGACCTTCAGGTAAGGAATCAGGTCGGCGCCTTCCAGCCAGGCCAGCACGCCGGCCGTGGCGGCCGAGCGCGATCAGGCCGCCGGCAAGGCAGAGCAGCACGTTCTCGATCACCAGCTGCACCGCCAGCTGGCTGCTGGTGGCGCCGAAGGCCTTGCGCACGCCGATCTCGGCACGCCGCTCCATGATGCGGCCGGTATTCAGGTTGACCAGGTTCAGCGCGGGCAGCAGCATGAAGAGCACCATCGCCACCGCTATGCCGGCGAGCAGCTTGCCGGCGCCGGAGTCGGCGACCGCTTCGCTGTTGGTCAAGCCGCGCGCAAACACATCGAGCTTGCTGTCGCCCCAGAAGCGCATTGTCTTCCACTGCTTCGGATCGTCGTGCACCGCGCCTTTGGCGATCTGTGCAATCTGTTCCTGGATACGCGGCAGGTCGCCGGCGCGTTCGGCCAGTACCAGGGCGGCGAACGGACCATTGAGCTCGTTGCGGTAGTCCGATGAAGCGAAGGTGGTGATCGGCGCCCAGATGTCGGCATATGCGTTCAGGTGCATCGCGTCGTCGACCACGCCGACGATCTCGAACAACTGGCCGCCGACGTCGATGCGCTGTCCCAGTGCGGCCTTGGCTTCGCCCGGGAACAGGCGGCGCGCGGTGGAGGCGTTGACGACGGCGATCATGCGTCCGGCGGCGTCGTCGGCCTCGTTCGGCAGGCGGCCCGCCAGCAGGCGAAAGTCGAGCACTTTCCAGTAGTCGGCGTCGGCGCGCCGCATCTGCAGTTCGGTGACCCGTTCTCCCTGATAGACCGACACCGCGGAAGGCATCGTGGTGGCGGCGACGCGCTCGACCCCGGGCATGGGTTTCAGGTATTTGTCGATCAGCTTGTAGCCGAGCAGCGTGGTGCTGTAGTTGTGGCTGTCCGGGTTCTCCATGCGCAGCATCATCACCTGCAGGAAGCGCTCGCTCCTGCCTTCGACGCCGGACGGGCGGAAGGCCGTCTCCAGCAGCGAGGCGATCACCATCAGCACGACCAGGGTCAGCACGATGCACAGCAGGTTGATCGCCGTGAAGAGCTTGCGGCGCATGAAGACCTTCCAGGCGGTCAGCAGGTAGTTGCGGAACATGGCGGCTCTCCTCAGGCGACCAGCTGGCCGTCGAACACGCGCACGATGCGGCTGGTGCGCTTCGCTTCGCGTTCGTCGTGGGTGACCATCACGACGGTCGTGCCTTCCGCGTTCAGCTTGAGCAGGATGTCCATGACTTCCTCGCCCATCTTGCTGTCGAGGTTACCGGTCGGCTCGTCGGCCAGCAGCACCTGCGGCTGGCCGACGATGGCGCGCGCGATCGCCACGCGCTGCTGCTGGCCGCCCGAGAGCTGGTTCGGGTAATGGTCCATGCGCGCGCCGAGGCCGACTTTTTCGAGCGCTTCACGGGCCAGGCGGCGCCGCTCCGACGCCGCCATTTTGCGGTACAGCAGCGGCAGCTCGACGTTGTCGATCACGCGCAAATCCGGAATCAGGTGGAAGCTCTGGAAGATGAAGCCGAAGGTGCTGTTGCGCAGGCCCGCGACCTGCTTGTCGCGGTAGCGCGTGATCGGGATGCCGTCGACGTCGATGCTGCCCTGGCCGGGGCGGTCGAGCAGGCCGATCAGGTTGAGCAGGGTGCTCTTGCCGCAGCCGCTGGGGCCCATCATGGCGACGAATTCGCCTTTTTTGACGTGCAGGTCGACGTCCTTCAGGGCCAGGGTTTCGACCTTGTCGGTGCGGTAGGTCTTGCTTACTTTGTTCAGGCGGATCATGTCAGTCCCTTGTCTTGTTGTTCGTTAGTTGGCGATGCGAATGCTGTCCTGCTGGACGAATGCCTTGGTGTCGGAAACGATGAAGCGCTCCCCGGCCCTGGCGCCCTGGATGACTTCGACCAGCTTGCCGTCGCTGCTGCCCAGCTGCAGGCTGGTCTTGCGCGCCACGCCGTCGCGGATCGCGAAGGCCGCCTGCTGGCCGCTGCCGTTGAAAGCCGCGCCGGTATCGAGCACCAGCACGCCGTTCTTTTGCGCGGTGACGATGTTGACGTCGACCCGCATCTTGTTGCGCAGCTGCGGGTTGTGCGGCTGCGCCAGGTCGACCAGCAGTTTCACGGTGCCGTTCTGGATCTCGGGCAGGATGGTGTGCACGCGGCCCGGCAGCTGCTCGCCGTTCTGCTCCACCCGCACTTCCTGGCCCGGCGCCAGCAGGCGCGCATGGAAGTCCGACAGGGTCGCCTCGACCCGGTAGTTGTTCATTTCCGAGACGCGCGCCAGCAGCTGGCCGGCGCCGACGCTGGCGCCTTCTTCCTGCACGAGCGAGGTCAACATCCCGGCCCAGGGCGCGCAGACCCTGGCCTGGGCCAGCATCCGTTCCTGCTGGGCGATCTGTTTTTTGAGGATCGCCTTTTGCAGGTTGGCGGCATCGACGCTGCCGGCGGTGGCGCGGCGCGCATCGACGATCTGCTCCCTGGTCTGGCGCAGCTGGATCTCGGTGCGCTTGAGGTTCAGTTCCGCGCCGAGCAGGTCTTCGCCCGACACCAGCCCGCTCTGGCGCAGCTTCTGGTTGCGTTCGTGGCGGGCGCGCGCCGACAGCAGGTCGAGTTCGAGCAGTTCGATGCTGCTGGTGAGCTGCTTGTGTTTCTGGTCGAGTTCGACCGCCAGCGTCTTGATCCGGTTTTCCTGCTGCGCCAGCTGCTCCTGCAGCGCGTCGAGCGCGAGGCGGATCTCGCGGTCGTCGAGCTCGAGCAGGAGGTCGCCCTGGTTCACTTGCTGGCCCGGCTTGGCATGCACCTTGGCCACGCGGCTGGCGGCCGGGCTGGCCACGACTTCCTCATGCACCGGGATCACGATGCCGGCGGCGTTGACGGTATTGGCGACGTCGCCGCGGCGCACGGTCGAGACGACGATATCGGCGGCGTCGAGGCTGGGGCGCAAGGCGCGGTTCAGGCCCCAGCCGGCGCCGGCCAGGGCAGGCCAGCACGCAGCACGCCGGCCAGCATGCGCAGGCGCTTGCGGCGCAGGAGAAAAGCGGGGTCGAGGGCTTGGTCCATGATGGCGGTGTAGTGCAGTCTTGCCCCTGCTATTGCAAGGGCCGTGCCAGCGCTGTTTGCCCCGTGCGGCACGCGCGCGGTTCGGCCAGGTCCTGCCCGCCTGCGGGCACCGGTGTCCGGTTCCGGACAGTGCTGCTTGCGCAATCGGGCCTGCTCTCGCATAATCGCCTGCTCAGCTGCCATCGCCGCCCGCCGCCGCCCACCAGGCGCCCGCCTTCCCGTTACTGTCGCGAATGAACGAATCCCTTGCCGTCCTCGGTTTTTCCACCACCCCGCTCGAACTGATTTCGTTTGCCCTCGCGGTCACGACGGTGCTGCTCAACATCCGCCAGAACCACTGGGCCTGGCTGTTCTCGATCGCCTCGTCCGCCACCTATGCGGTCGTCTTTTTCGATGCGCGCCTGTACGGCGACAGCGGCCTGCAGCTGGTCTTCATCGCGGCCTCGATCTGGGGCTGGTGGCAGTGGCTGCG
This sequence comes from uncultured beta proteobacterium, assembly GCA_963729765.1. Classification (GTDB taxonomy): domain Bacteria; phylum Pseudomonadota; class Gammaproteobacteria; order Burkholderiales; family Burkholderiaceae_D; genus Telluria. The sequence goes on from CAVSPL010000012.1 coordinate 383,170, forward strand.
CGGCGCCGGCGAAACCAGGCTGCGCGTGACGCGGCTCACGCGCGGCGGCTGGGGCTGGACGCTGGCCGGCTGGGGTGCGGCCTACTTCGCGCTGTCCTGGTTCCTCAAGACCTACACGAATACCGACGTCCCGCACGCCGACGCTTTCCTCACCGCCGGCAGCCTGGCCGGCCAGCTGCTGCTGGCGCGTAAAAAAGTCGAGAACTGGCATGTGTGGCTGGTGGTCGACGTGCTGTACGTCGGCCTCTACCTCTACAAGGACCTGCACGTGACGGCGGTGCTGTACGCGGTGTTCGTGGTGCTGGCCGCGCGCGGGCTGCAGTCCTGGAGCAAGCTGGCGAAGGTGGCGGCATGACGGTGCGCCGCATCGCCATCCTGGGCGCCGAATCGTCCGGCAAATCGACCCTGTGCGGCGCGCTGGCGCGGCGTTTCGATACGCTGTGGGTGCCCGAATACCTGCGCGAATTCGTCGACACGCAGGGCCGCGTGCCTTACGAAGACGACCAGGTCGGCATCGCGCTGACCCAGCGTGCGCGCGAGGATGCGGCAGCCGTGCAGGCGAACGAATTCCTGTTTTGCGACACCACGCCGCTGATGACGGCGCTCTACAGCCGGGTGTACTGGGGCCGGGTCGACGCGCAGCTGGCGCAGTTGGCGTCCACGCACGCCAAGTACGACTATGCGCTGACCCTGGTGACGGCGCCCGACACGCCCTGGGTGGCGGACGGCCTGATGCGCGAATCGGAAGAAGTGCGGCAGCGCGTGTTCGCGATGCTGGTGGCGGACGCTGGACGCGCGGGCAGTGCGCTTCGTGCTGGTGGAAGGCGACCTGCCGCACAGGCTGCGGCAGGTCGAGGCGGCGCTGAAGGTGTTAAAGCCGCTTTAGAAGTCGAACTGGGCCGACAGGCGCGCCGTGCGCGGCGCGCCCGGCAGCAGGTAGCCGCCCAGGTCCTGGGTGACGTCGCGCCAGTAGAACTTGTCGAACAGGTTGTCGACGCGGGCGCGCAGGGTGACATTCGTCGCGCCCAGCTTCAGGCCATACGCCGCACCGATGCCGACCACGTGGTAGCCCGCCACGTCGACCGTGTTTTCCGGATCGAAGGTCTTCTTGCCCGCGTACTGCCACTGGCCATTGAGCTTCAGGCCGGGCACGGCGGCCACCGCATATTCTCCCCATACCGTCGTCTTCAGGTCGGGCACGTTGGTGACGCGCTTGCCGTCGAGCGCGGCGTTGCCGGTATCTTCCTGGCGTGCGCGCAGGGCCATCAGCGAGGCGCCGTAGGCCAGGCCGTTCGATGCGCGCTGGGCCGACAGTTCCAGGCCGCGGTGCTTGCGCTGGCCGTTGCGGACAAACGTGTTGTTCGCATCGGTGTATTCCAGGCCGCTGGTGATCTGGAATACGGCGGCGGCGACCGACACGCCGTCGCCGACGATGCCCTTGGTGCCGAACTCGAGCTGCTTGGCGCGGTTCGGGCCCAGGTCGGTGTTCGGATTCGTCGTCTCGATCGGCGCCACGCCGCCCGACTCCAGGCCATGCGCGAGCGTGCCGTAGACGTTCCAGTTTTTATCGACGCTGTAGACCAGCGACAGGTTCGGCAGCGCGAACGATGCCTTGTCGTTGACCCAGGGCTGGCCGGATTCGGGCTGCTGGCTGCTGGCCACTTTCACGTAGCGCAGGCCGGCGTGCAGGGCCAGTTGCGGCGAGATGGTGACGATGTCCTGCACGTAGATCGCGCGCTCGCGGTCGCTGAAGCGCTCGTAGACCGGGCCGGTGGCCGGGTTGCCGGGTGCGGGATCGGTGATGCGCGGGCTGTGGATATTGCTGTAGCCGGCGTAGTCGTAGACATAGTCGCCGTAGCTGTTGTGGCGCTCGGCATAGCTGGCGCCGACCGTCAGCAGGTGGCGCAGGGCGCCGCTGTTGAAGCGGCCCTGGAGCTGGGCCTGCAGGCCGAACGGCGTCTTGCGCTCGCCCACGCTCTGGTAGTCGTAGACGTCGTAGTCGCCATTGCCGCAATAGCCCGGATAGTAGCCGTCGCCCTCGTTGCTGCAGCCGTAAGGGAAGGCGGTGAAGTCGTCGCGCTTGAACCAGTGCTTGTTGGCGGTGACAGTGGCGTTCCAGTCGGCGTTCAGGCGGTAGGCGAAGCGCAGGCCGAGGTTGGCGCTGTCGGTGTCGACCGGCTTGGTCCAGGGCTGGGCGTTGAGCAGCAGCTTGGGCGACACGCCGGTTGGCAGGTCGACGCCGCGCGTGAGCTGGTAGCCGGGCGCGGTGATCTGCTCCTTGTGCTGGAAGTCCATGTCGAGCTGCAGCAGCGCGTCCGGGGTCACTTGCCAGTCGAAGGCGCCGGATGCGAACTGGCGCTTGCCGTCGGCGCCACGGACGTAGGAACGCAGGCGGTCGGCGGCGGCATTGATGCGGTAGCCGAAGCGGGTGTCCTCGAAGCGGCCGCCGATGTCCATTTCGCCGTGCACGGTGCCGCGCTCGCGCGCCTCCAGCGTGACCGAACGCAGGGGCGTATTGGTCGGACGCTTGGTCACGAAATTGAGCACGCCGCCAGGCGCGGCCAGGCCCGCCTGCAAACCGGCCACGCCCTTGAGCAGCTCGAAGCGTTCCTTGTTTTCCAGCGGGATTTGCGTGTCGCCGGCAATCGCGATGCCGTCCTTGCGGTAGCCGGAGTTGTTGTTCAGCTTGAAGCCGCGCACCGAGAACTGCTCGGCATAGCCGACCGCGTTGTAGGCGTCGCCGACCGAGGCGTCGTATTGGGCGGCGTCGCTGGCCGAGCGGATCGACAGGTCCTGCATCTGGCTGCGGCCGATGGCCACGACCGAGGCCGGGATGTCGATCAGGGGCAGGTCGGCGAAGCCGCCGATGCTGGCGCGGTCGCTGACGGCCCACTTGCTGCCGGTGACGAAGACCGAGGTGACGGGCTCGGCTGGTTTGTGCGTGGACGGCGAAGGCTTGCGCCAGCGCGCAGGCGAGGAGGGAATGCTTGAAGACGGGTTTCATTGGTTTGCTCACGGATCGAGCGGCGCGAGGACGTGCCGCTTTTGTAAAAAAGCCGGAGCCAACGTGGGGGAAGGGCAAACAAGATGAACTGCTTGGCGCGCTTTCCTTCGCTGGCATTATCCAGATCAGGTACGAAGGGTATCTCTCACCCGGAAACACGTTCCAGGACCCCTAGCGAGGCGCGAGTGTAGCACGGCTTGTTGCAGCCGTGGTAGTTCTGCCAATGCGTGAAACCCTGCGGCTACACCTCCGCCGTTTCCCGGAACGGCGTGGCATGCCCCTGCTGCGGACGCGGGTGCAGCAGATGGCGCTGCAGCGCCGCGCGCGTGCTGCTCTCGATGGCGCGCCAGTTGTCGCGGCGCTGGGCGGCGCGCTTGCGGTGCTTCGAGGGCATGTCGGCCAGGGGCTTGAGGTAGAAGGGCAGCGCCACCCGCCAGGTGTCGCCCGGCAGTTCGACGCCGCCCAGGATTTTCCAGAAGCCGTCGTAGGCGTTCGCGAAATGCTTGATTTCGTCAGGGTCGTAGGCGATGTGCGCCGTGCACTTCACGGCCAGCACCTGCTCCATGCCGACCGCCCCCGCCAGCCCCTGCATCGCGGCGAAGCAGAAGAAGCTGGGCGAATTGTTCGGGAAGCAGGCTTCGAAGGCGTCGAAGGCCTCGCCGGAGTCAAGCCAGCGCCCCTGGTTGCGCGCCACGAAAGGTACCAATGAGGGCACCAGCGGCGCCGCCACGCCGACCAGCTTGCCCTCGACCCAGGAGTAGGACAGCCGGTGCAGCACCTTGCCGTCGGCGACCAGGGCAATCGTCAGCTCGCCTTCGGCATGCATGCGCGACGCCATCTCGAGCCGGACCAGGAAGGCATGCTCGCCGATGGTCTGCTCCCACAGCGTCAGGCCGCCGTTCGCATACACGGCCGCCTTGTAGGCCGCATCGAACGTCGTCTCTTCGAAGCGGTAGTGCGACAGCACGCATTGCACGCGCTGGCGCGTACTCAAGCCGCGCATCAGGTAGCCGCCGTGGCCCAGGTGGTGGAAGGGATCCTCGTTCGGCGCCGCCATCACGTGGTTGCGGTAGACGTCGAGCCGGCACAGGGCGGCATGCGCGCGATAATGGCGCAGCACGCGGGCACTGCGCGCCGCCGCCTTCAGCCAGGACGAGAAACCCGGCTCGCTGCGGCGGGCCAGCCAGTAACGCATGAGGTGAGCGAAAATCATGGGACGCTCCGTGGAAGAGGGCGGGTTGCGGACAAACTCATGGTGTCCTACCCGGCCATTCACGGCGGTGCGATTGCTCAAGGGAAATAGATTCTCTGTGGCAATATTTTGGGCGCAGTCATTCTCGTCATGCGAGCGCATCGTCAGCATCGTCAATCTTCTCCCGGCTTTTCTTGTCGTTAAGTCATGGTTCTTTCTTGCAAGATTAACACAGGAACAAGCGCGACCCGCGCGCGGCCTGGCCGGATTCTGTTCCATACTCGTCCTTCCCACCGTTGCGGAGAAGACCATGGCATACGAACTGTTCTATTGGCCCTCGATCCAGGGCCGCGGCGAATTCGTCCGGCTGGCGCTGGAAGAGGCGGGGCAAGAATATGTCGACGTGGCGCGCGGTCCGGGCGGCGTCGATGCCTTGATGGCCGCCATGAAGGAAGGCGCGAGGCCGAGTTTCGCGCCGCCGTTCCTGCGCAGCGAGGGGATGACGATCGGCCAGACGGCGGCGATCTTGATGTACCTGGGCGAGCGCCATGGCCTTGCGCCGCAGGACAGCGCCGGGCGCCTGTGGACGCAGCAGCTGCAGCTGACGATCGCCGACCTGGTGAACGAAGCGCACGATACGCATCACCCGGTCGGCAACAGCCTGTATTACGAAGACCAGCAGGAAGAAGCGCGCCGCAGGGCAGCCGACTTCACGGCGGCGCGCATCCCGAAATTCCTCAACTATTTTGGCCGGGTGCTGGGCGAGCAGGACTATCTGCTGGGCGCGGAGATCACCTATGCCGACCTGTCGCTGTTCCAGGTACTCGAGGGACTGGCCTATGCCTTCCCGCAGGCGATGAAGCGCGTGCTGGCCCAGCATGCCAACCTGGAAGGCTTGCGCCGGCGCGTGGCCGGGCGGCCGCGCATCAAGGCCTACCTGGCCTCACCGCGCCGGATTGCCTTCAACGAGGAAGGCATCTTCCGGCACTATCCGGAACTCGACAGCTGAGACCGGGACCACGGGCGGCGTTTGCAAGCCGCGGCCGTCGGGTTGACGCCTGGGACTTTGGGCCAATACCGCGCGCCTGTCGATTTGTCTAAACTGTTTTTACTCTTCTGCGGTAAAAACTTTTCGGCGAATGGGAACCCCAATGAAAAAATTTGCCACCCTGTGCGCATCAGGTGCAATGCTGCTGATGATGGGTTGCGTGCCGCAGCAGAAGTACGAGGCGTCACAACAAAGGAATGCCGAACTCGAGGCGCAGTACGCGCAACTCAACGAGACCATGGGCTCCGAGATCGCCGCCAAGGGAGTGCATATCTCGCGGATGCAGGATGCGATCAAGGTTTCGCTCAACGATAAGCTGCTGTTCCCCTCAGGCGGTTCGGAAATGTCGGCTGAGGCCAAGACGAGCATCGCCAAGGTAGCCGCGATCCTGGCGCCGCACCAGAAAAACAAGATCAACGTGAATGGCTACACGGACAGCACGCCGATCGGTCCGGAACTGGAGAAACAGGGCATCACGACCAATCTCATCCTGTCTCAAAAACGGGCTGACGCCGTCATGCAGTTCATGATCTCGCAGGGCGTCAAGCCGGAACTTGTATCGTCTCACGGCTTCGGCGAGGCCAATCCGGTGGCGCCCAACGATACGCCGGAGGGTAAAGCGCAGAATCGCCGCGTGGAGCTCACCATCGCGAGCCCCGGCGGCTAAAGGTGAGGTCGTGCTGGATGTACTTTAGTCCCACTGCGGCCCGAAGTCCGGGCTGACCAGGCGCTCGCCGCGCTCCAGCGCATCGATCGCGGCCAGGTCGTCCACGCCCAGCACGAGCGCAGGCGCCGCCAGATTGCTGGCCAGGTTCTCGCGCCGGGTCGACGAGGGAATCACGGTGTGGCCCTGCGCCAGCAGCCAGGCCAGCGTCACCTGGGCCGGCGTCGCATCCAGGCGCGCGGCGATCGCGCCAATGACCGGGTCGGTCAGTACCTTGCCGTAGGCGAGCGGCATGTAGGCCGTCAAAGGGATGCCATGTTCGCGCGCGAAGGCGGCCACGGCGCGGTTCTGCAGGTAGGGATGCAGCTCGACCTGGTTGGTGGCGATGTTGGCCGCGCCGACCGCGTCGATCGCTTCCTGCATCAGGGGGATGGTGAAGTTCGAGACGCCGATCGCGCGCGTCAGGCCCAGTTCGCGCGCTTCCAGCAGCGCCGCCATCGATTCGGCCACCGGCACCGCGGCCTCGGGCGAAGGCCAGTGGATCAGGGTCAGGTCGAGCTGTTCGAGGCGCAGCTTGTGCAGGCTTTCCTTCAGGCTGGGGATCAGTGCGTCGCCGGCCAGGTGCGCGGTCCAGATCTTGGTGGTGACGAAGACCTCGGCGCGCGGCACGCCGCTGGCGGCGAGGGCTTGGCCGACTTCGGCCTCGTTGCCGTAGATCTGGGCGGTGTCGATGTGGCGGTAGCCGAGGTCGAGGGCGTTGGCGACGCTGTCGATGGCGGTCTGGCCTTGCAGGCGGAAGGTGCCGGCGCCGATGGTTGGCATGGTCATGATGAGTTTCCTGTTCAATGATTAAACGAGTTCTGCTTCTTTTGCGACCGGACGCGGGACACGGGCGTCGCGCTTGTCCAGCCGGCCGGCCAGCGTGGTGAGGGCCAATGCGCCGACCACGATAGCGGCGCCGATCGGGGGCGTCGCCATCAGGCCGAGGTGTTTCAGGATCACGCCGCCACCCCAGGCGCCCAGCGCGATGCCGAGGTTGAAGGCGGCGATGTTCAGGCCCGAGGCCATGTCCACCGCTTGCGGCGCATCGCGCTCGGCGCGCTGCACGACATACAGCTGCAGGGCCGGCACATTGCCGAAGGCGACCGCGCCCCAGGCCAGCACGGTGGCCACGACCAGCACCGGATGCGGCGCGGTGAAGGTCAGCACGGCCAGCACCGCGGCCAGCAGCGCGAACACGATCTGCAGCGCCCGCACCGGGCCCTTCTTGTCGGCCAGGCGGCCGCCCCAGATATTCCCGGCGGCGACCGAGACGCCGTAGACCAGCATCACCAGGCTCACGCTGCTCGGCGCGAAGCCGGCCACGTCCTGCAGGATCGGGGCGAGATAGGTAAAGGCGATGAAGGAGCCGCCATAACCGAGCGTGGTGATCGCATACACCAGCAGCAGGCGCGGCTGCCTGAGGACGGCGAATTGTTTGGCGAGACTGGCCGGTTTGCCCTGGCCGATGGCTTTCGGCACCAGGATCGCGCTGCCGATCATGGCGACGATGCCGAGCGACGCCACCGCCAGGAAGGTCGACTGCCAGCCGAACTGCTGGCCGATCCAGGTCCCGAGCGGCACGCCGGTGACCAGCGCCACCGTCAGGCCGGTGAACATCAGGGCGATCGCACTGGCCGCTTTTTCCTTCGGCACCAGGCTGGTGGCGATCGTCGAACCGATCGAGAAGAACACGCCGTGGGCGAGGCCGGTCAGCACGCGCGCCGCCATCAGCGAGGCGTAGCCGGGGGCGATCGAGGCGACCAGGTTGCCAAGCGTGAAGAGCAGCATCAGCGAAATCAGCAAGGTCTTGCGCGGGACGCGCGCCGTGAGGGCGGTCAGCAGTGGCGCGCCGATGGCGACGCCGAGCGCATACACGCTGACCAGCAGGCCGGCGGAAGGGACGGACACCCCCAAACTGGCGGCAACGTCGGGGATCAGCCCGACGATGACGAATTCGGTGGTGCCGATGGCAAAGGCGCTCAAGGTGAGCGCCCAGAGGGCAAGTGGCATGGTGGCTCCTGAAGCAATGGATTGGACAGGCATGCAGTGTGCGTGAAGCGGGCTCGAGGAAAAATCCCCTGGCGTACAATAGACTTTTGACTGGGAGTCACGAATGATCGATGTGGAAGCCTTGATTGCATTCTCCGCCGTCATGGATGCAGGCTCGTTTTCCGGCGCCGCCGAGCGTCTCGGGCAGACCCCGTCGGGCGTTTCGCGCACCATCGCGCGCCTGGAAAAGCAGCTCGGCCTGACGCTCCTGCACCGCACCACGCGCCGCCTCCAGCTCACCGACGAGGGCGCCTGGCTGCTCGAACGCGCCCGCAGCTTGCTGGCCGATCTCGCGAATACCGAAGCGGAAGCCGCCGCGCGCCGTTCCCAGCCTGCCGGCCTGGTGCGCGTGAACGCTGCGACGCCCGCGCTCGGCCATCTGCTGGCGCCGCTGGTGCCGGCTTTTCTCGACGCTTACCCGCTGGTGCGGCTGGAACTGACCAGCGGCGAAACCGTCGTCGACCTGATCGAGGAGCGCGCCGACCTCGCCATTCGCATCGGCAGCCTGCCGGACTCGACCCTGAACGCGCGCAGGCTGGGCACGAGCCGGCTGCGGGTGCTCGCAGCGCCGGCCTATCTGGAACGCCATGGCGCGCCGAGCAGCGTGGCCGACCTGGCGCGCCACCGCCTGATCGGCTTCGCGGCGCCGGCCACCCTGAATACCTGGCCGCTGGCGCATGGCGGCGCCGAGGGCTACACGATCGCCCCGGCCGTGACCGCCTCCAGCGGCGAAACGGTGCGCCACCTGGCCCTCGCCGGCGCGGGCATCGCTTCGCTCTCGAACTTCCTCACGCGCGACGACCTGGCCACGGGCCGGCTGGTGCCGGTGCTGGAAGAGGCGGCCTTGCCCTGGTCGCAGCCGGTCTGGGCGGTGTTCTACAAGCAGGGCGGATTGGCGCCGCGGGTGGCGGCGCTGGTGGATTTTTTGGCGCGCGAACTGGGGCCGGTGCTCGATGGCTGAGTTTTGGCGCAGCGCAACAGAGGGAAACGTTGCGCGAACTTCAACGAGGCGCTACGCTCAATAGAGCAGTCACCAAAAAAACAGTTCAACCAACCTGAAAGGAAACGCCATGAGTTCAGAGGTCAAGCCGGTCGAAGAGGGCATGCACACCGTCACCCCGCACCTTGTCTGCGCCAATTGCCACGAGGCGATCGAGTTCTACAAGAAGGCCTTCGGCGCCATCGAAGTCATGCGCTCGCCGATGCCCGACGGTAAGGTCGGCCACGCCATGCTGCGCATCGGCGACTCGCCCCTGTTCCTGGCCGACGAATTCCCCGACTACGGCTCCTTCGGCCCGCTGACCCTGAAGGGTTCGCCCGTGACGATCCACCTGTCGGTGCCGAACGTCGACGTGCTCTGGGCCAGCGCCACCGCCGCCGGCGCCACCGTGACCATGGAACTGGCCGACATGTTCTGGGGCGACCGCTACGGCAAGCTGACCGATCCCTTCGGCCACCAGTGGTCGCTGGCGACCCATATCAAGGACGTGTCGCCGGAGGAGATGGAAGAGGCGATGAAGCGCGAGTGCGCCTGACCTGAGCACGGGCTGTCCGTCAGCCCGCCGCCGCATGCAGGTGCTCATACAAGATCACACTCCCGATCACGATCAGCACCACGCCACCCATGATCTCGGCGCGCTTGCCCACCAGGGCGCCGAGGCCCCGTCCCAGCATCACGCCCAGGGTCACCATGATGAAGGTGGCGCAGCCGATCGCGGCGGCGGTGGCGAAGATGTTGACATCGATGAAGGCCAGGCCGGCGCCGACGATCAGGGCGTCGATGCTGGTCGCCATGCCGGTAACGGCCAGGCGCAGGAAGGAGTGGCTGTTCGGCTTTTCTTCGTCCGCCTGCGGTTCGCCCCAGCCCTCGTGGATCATGCGCAGGCCGAGCGCGCCGAGCAGGATGAAGGCGATCCAGTGGTCCCAGGCTTCGACATAGGGTGCGGCGGCGTTGCCGAGCGCCCAGCCGAGCAGGGGCGTCAAGCCTTCGATGACGCCGAAGATGGCGCCGGTGCGCAGGGCCTCGCGCAATTGCGGCCGTTGCAGGGCCGCGCCCTTGCCGATGGCGGCGGCGAAGGCATCGGTGGACATGGCGAGGGCGAGCGAGGCGGTGGCTACGAAATTCATGGGGGCTTTCCGTCGGGCGAACGCAGAGGCACGCCGGCGCGGCCCGAACTCGCGCGCCTGGCATGCCAAAGGTCTTGCCAACCGACACGCTAGTGCGGCTGCCCGTACCACGGCGCGTTGTTAACGCCGAGTATGTTGATACGGGCACTTCGACGCGCAGACGCGCTGTGAAGCAGGCTACTCCCCAATGGATGGACAATATTGTAGCCGAGAACGGGTCGAAAAGCCCAGCACAACGGCGGCACGTGAGCATTTGCACAAGACTCCACGGCCACGTAGACTGGGCCGGCATGCACCCACCTACCAATCAAGGAGAACCGCTTGGACACCCACGACGACATCAGCGCACTCGACATCGTGATCGTGCCGCCCACGCACGACCTGGGCGACGGCTTCCAGGTGCGGCGCGCGCTGCCCAGCCGCCAGCGGCGCATGGTCGGCCCCTTCGTCTTCCTCGACCAGATGGGCCCGCACGTGTTCGATGCCGGGCGCGGCCTCGACGTGCGGCCCCATCCGCACGTCTGCCTGGCCACCGTGACCTATCTGTTCGATGGCGAGATCCTGCACCGCGACAGCCTCGGCAGCGTGCAGGCGATCCGCCCCGGCGAAGTCAACTGGATGACGGCCGGGCGCGGCATCGTCCATTCCGAGCGCACCGACAGCGTGCTGCGCCAGGGGCAGTCAAACCTGTTCGGCCTGCAGTGCTGGGTGGCGCTGCCGTCGAAACATGAGGAAACCGATCCCGCCTTCGCCCACATCGAGGCCGGCGCGCTGCCCTTCATCGAAGGCGAGGGCGTCGAGGCGCGGGTGGTGGCCGGCAGCTTCTGGGGCCGGCGCGCGCCAGTCGCCACGCTCTCGGATCTGTTCTACGTCGACGTGAAATTGAAAGCCGGCGCCCGCATCGCGATGCCGCCGGAATACCCGGAGCAGGCCATCTATATCGTCGAAGGCCGGCTCGACCTGGGGCGCGACGGCGTGTTCGAGCCGGGCCAGCTGGTGGTGCTGAAACCCGGCGCCGAGGTCATGCTGGGCGCGCCCGGGCCGGGGCCGACGCGCGTCATGCTGCTCGGGGGCGAACCGATGGATGGCCCGCGCTTCCTCTCGTGGAATTTCGTCGCCAGCTCCGCGGAGCGCATCGAACAGGCCAAGCGCGACTGGCAGGCCGGCGCCTTTCCCCAGGTGCCGGGCGAGACCGAATTCATTCCGCTGCCCGAGTCGCAGGGCAAACCGGTGCGCTATCCATAAGTTAGCCAGTAGTTAGCCAATAAGCAGGACCCGGCCAGCAAAGGCGTTGCAAGCGAGATATGATTGGCTGCTCTTCCATACCAAGGAGCACGCCATGACGCAAGCCACCCCCAACGCCGCCGATGTCCAGCGCATCGCCGCCTTTTCCGACGGCGCCCAGGGCGGCAACCCGGCCGGGGTCTGGATCGGCGAGGCCTTGCCGCCGGATGCGGTCATGCAGCGCATCGCCCATGAGATCGGCTATTCCGAAACCGCCTTCGCCGCGCCCCTGGGCGACGGCTGGCGCGTGCGCTATTTCTCGCCCGAATCCGAAGTGCCGTTCTGCGGCCACGCCACCATCGCCCTGGGCGCCGCGCTGGCCGCCAGCCACGGGGACGGCGTGTATGCGCTGTCCCTGAACGACGCGGCGATCACGGTCGAGGGACGGCGCACGATCGGTGCCGACGGCGCGCTGCTGACCTCGGCCGCGCTGCAGTCGCCGCCGACCCGCAGCGCCCCGGCGCCCCAGGACGTCGTCGAACGCGCGCTGGCGCTGTTCGGTTACGGGCCGATTGATCTCGATCCGCGCATGCCGCCGGCGCTGGCCCATGGCGGGGCCGGGCACCTGGTGCTGGCCTTGCGCAGCCGCGCGCTGCTGGCAGCCATGCGCTACGACCTCGACGCCGGCCGGCGCTTCATGCGCGAACTCGGCATCGTCACGGTGGTGCTGGCCTGGGCCGAGACCGACACCTTGTTCCACACCCGTAATCCGTTCGCCTCGGGCGGCGTCTACGAAGATCCCGCCACCGGCGCCGGCACCGCGGCGCTGGCCGGCTACCTGCGCGATCTGGATTGGCCGCACGGCGGCGCGATCGACATCGTGCAGGGCGAGGACATGGGCATGCGCTCGCGCCTGCGCGCGGAGATCGGGGTGGAGCGGGGCGGCTCGATCCGGGTGTCGGGAACGGCGCGTCCTTTATGAAAACAGTTATGTGTCGTTATTCTATTTGCCATGAATTAGAACGGGTGTTATGGAGCGTTGAATAGACGGGGATAAAGTGCCTCTGCTCAACGTTTCGAATAGTTGTGCAAGATTGATAATAATCAACACCAAAGCCGTTACGCCGATTATCAATTCAAGGAAAGCCCGTCATGGACATGCGCACCCCAGCCCTCTTCGCCGCCACCGCTTCGCGTCCGGAAATGACCACCGAGCGCCTGCCATTCACGATTCGCCGCGTCGAAACCGAGGACAGCTGAAGAAAGCCGTGGGGATTCGCCATGCCGCGTATGCGCGCCACGTGCCGGAATTCGCCCGTTCGCTGGCGCTGCCGGAAGCGTGCGACTATGACGAACGATACCGTGGTCCTGCTGGCCGAATCCAAGCTCGACGGCACACCGCTGGGCACCGCGCGCATCCGCACCAACGTGCACCGTCCGCTGCACATCGAAGAATCGGTCGAGCTGCCGCAATGGCTGCAGGGACGGCGCTTGTCGAAGCGACGCGCCTGGGCGTGAGCGAAGGCCGCACCGGCCACATCGTCAAGATCGCGTTGATGAAGGCCTTCTTCATTATTGCAAGCAAACCGATATCGAGTACGCCGTCATTGCCGGCCGTCCGCCGTCGACCGCCAATACGAGCAGCTGCTGTTCTCCGACGTGTTCCGGGAAAGGGCATGATTCCGCTGCAGCATACGTGGGCAACATCCCGCACCGTGTGATGGCATTCGAAATCGAGACTGTCGAGGCGCGTTGGATTGCAGCCAGCCATCCGCTGTTGAAATTCTTCTTCGAAACGCACCATCCCGACATCGACGTCGGCGTCGCCTCGCAGCCGTGGCGCGCTGACCACGTCGCGCCGCGGTCCGTTCGCCGATATCGGCCGGCGTTGCCCGAATTGGCTATCGCCTGATCAAATATTGCATGACAGCATCAACGGCATTGTATCCTTATGGATTGTGAAACACGCCTGCATTCGACCAGCCGCTTGTGATACCCCTAGCCGCTAAAAGTTCTGAACGTGCCATCCGCCACCTGGCCGTCCGGCCATGTTGACGGCGGTGATGCGCTTGTGTCGCGTCTACCTGATGCCGATCGGGGTGGTCTGTTTTCGCTGCTGGCGCTGGTTGTCCTGGAACAGCCATTACGTCGCCAACGACGACCTGCCGCTGCCGTTGCGCGTGCTTGCCGAGAAGGACGCGCCATTGACGCCCGACGCGGCCCTGCGCCAGCTGGCGCGCATGCCCGGCATCGAGCGCTACGATACCCATCTTTCCGAAGCACCGGTCTGGTTTGCGCTGCACGCCCAGGACCAGGGCGGCGGTCTCCAGGTCGTCGAATTTCCTTCGCGCCATGCGCATGGCCATCGGCTGCTGGGATGCGGTAAGCTTGCAGCTCGCTCGGCACGCCAGCGCACAAGCTGCACCAACGGTGCGATCACGGCCGTCAAGGCCGGTTTCGTGTTGCGGCCCGACGCCATGCCGGCCGAAGTGCTGTGCAGCGCGCACCTTCACCGGGCCAGCGCGCGTCAGCGCCGTCCAATGGCCGTCCAACCAAATGATTTGTCGGTCGAGCAGTACCATCGCAAGTCGGGCCTGCTCGACGGCGGCATGATCGTGCTCAGCCCTGTTCATACTGATCACCGCGCTGATCAATCGCCAGATCGCTGTACGTGCAGTTCGCCGGCCTGGCTGATCCTCAATCTGCGCGTGGCCGCGATCTCGGCCGGCTGGGACATCCAGTGGCTGGGCCAGGACCTGCCCGCCGACTGGCTGCTGATGTCGCGCTCGTGACGATCGCCCTGTACGGCATCGCCACGCTCACCCTGTATCAGAACCTGTTGGCGAGAGACTGGACGACACTGCGCTACGCCGCGCCGATGCGCGTCATGCAATGGCTGTGCCTGCCGATGCTGCTGGCGGCCGTGGTGGTTCCCTACCGCGTCTATCTGCCGATGCTGTGGGTGATTTCGCACCTGCTGCCTGTCGTTGATGACGATTGGCCTGTTCAAGGTGATCGTTGTATCGCGTAACCGGGTCGCGTCGTGGTTCGCGGCCTCGTTCGCGCTGACCTTCGTCGCTTCGCTGTCCGAGTGTCTGGCGCGGCGCTGGGCATGCGCGAGATGATCGGCGTCGTCAACAGCGTCACGGCCGCCCTGGCATCGAGCCTGCTTGCCGCCCTGGCGGTCGCCGAGCAGATGCGGGCGGAGACGGAAAAGCGCGAGGAAGCCCAGGAAAAGCTGGAGCATGCCTACGAGGCCATGCCGGTGGGCTTGTTCACGCTCGACATGCATGGCCACTTCCTGAGCGCCAATCCGGCCTTGCGCAAAATGCTCGGATGTCGAGGTGTTCGAGCCGGGGCGCACCGCCTGGCACCATTTCTTCAGCGCAGGGGACCTGGGTCGAGCTGCACGAGCAGGTGCACGGCCGCAGCGATGCCGAACTCGAGATCGCCAATCGCGACGGCAGCCGCCGCTTCCTGGTCAGCGCGACGCTGGCGCAGGGGCGCATCGAAGGCGTACTGCAGGACGTCACCGAACAGCCACAAGGCAACCGAGCAGTTGCGTTTCATGGCCAACAACGATCCCTTGACGCGCGTCTTCAACCGCCGCGGCATCGAAAAGACGTTCGAGGGCGCCGCCACCTCGCTGGCGGCGGGCAAGCCGATGGCGATCGCCTACATCGACCTCGACCGCTTCAAGCTGATCAACGACCTGTTCGGCCATGGCGCCGGCGACGAAGTGCTCAAGCAGGTCTGCGAACGCATGGCGATGATGCTGTCGGGCGGCCAGCAGATCGGCCGCGTCGGCGGCGACGAATTCGTGATCGTGATGCCGGATACGGCGATCCCGCTGGCCTCGCTGATTTGCCGCGGCATCGTCGACCGCATCGGCAGCACGCCCTACCGGGTCGGCGACAAGGCCTTCCACGTGCGCGGCTCGGTCGGCCTGATCGAGGTGTCGAACGGGATGCCGATGAAGGATGCGATTTCCACCGCCGACCGCGCCTGCCGCGAAGCGAAGGACGCCAGCGACGGCCTGGTGATCTACGAGCGCAATGCGGCCGCCTTCCATGAACGCGAGGCCGAGCTGAACCTGGTGGCCAAGCTGCAGGGGCCGAGCCGCGACCGAGGGCCTGTTCATCGAGATGCAGCCGATCATGTCGCTGAAAAACCCGCACGATTCGCTCAACTTCGAAGTGCTGCTGCGCATGCACGCACCGGACGGGCGCGTGATGCCGGCCGGCGCGCTGATCGGTGCGGCCGAGAAGTGCGGGCGCGCCGGCGTGATCGACCGCTGGGTGCTCTCGACGACCCTGGCCTGGATCGCGGAAAACATCTCGCGCCTGCCGAACACCCGTTTCGTGTGCATGAATCTGTCGGGGGCCTCGCTCAACGACGAGCGCTTCGTCGCCGACACGCTGGAGATCCTGGCGCGCCACGTGCACGTGGCCAGCCGCCTGTGCATGGAAATCACGGAAAGCGTCGCCTTGCACGACCTCGACAACACGCGCCGCTTCATCGACCAGGTGCGCAATTTCGGCGTCAAGGTCGCGCTCGACGATTTCGGCGCCGGCTACACCTCGTTCTCGTATTTGAAGGAACTGCCGGCCGACGTCCTGAAAATCGACGGCAACTTCATCGTCAACATCAACGCCCACCCGGCCAACGTGGCGATCGTCGAAGCCATCGTCAGCCTGGCGGTGAACCTCGGCATGAAGACCATCGCCGAGTGGGCGGAAGACGCCGCCACCGTGCAGACGCTGGCCGAAATCGGCGTCGACTACGTGCAGGGCTGGGCGGTGGCGCGTTCGCTGGCGCCGGAACGCATGCTCACGGCAACGTCCTCGGCCAGCTTCATCCAGGACCAGGAACTGCTCGACATGCTGCCGAACCTGGGCAAGGGCGCGGCGCTGGATTTACGTGGGATTATGAAGTTTCATTGAGGCGGGCAACGGATTCGTAGGGTGGGCACTTGTGCCCACGCGGTCGTACCGACGAATACCGTAACGTTTCCGTAATCGATACGGTCGATTGCCGGGGTGTTGTGTGCACACGATGCGATTACCGGTTAATCTGCGGCCCGCCACGGTATGACCGCGTGGGCACAAGTGCCCACCCTACGAAACGCATACCACCCCAACCTTTACTGAATCGTCGCCAGCGTCGGACGGTGCGCCCGGTCCGAATCAATCAGCAGCAGTTGTGCACGTGCGGCCTTCAGGGTGGCGACGTCGCGCGCCAGCGGGCGGTCGGTCTGGGCGGCGACGCGCGGACGCCAGGATTGCTGGCGTTGCAGGGCAGGGGCGGCTTCATGGCGCTGCAGCGTCGGTGCCGGCGTTGCGGCGGCCGGCGCCGGCGTTCTTCCACGCTCTCCGGCGCGGCGCGCGGCCACCAGGCGCGTCATGCGCGCGCCGCTCTCGCAGGGCTGGTCGGTCAGCGTCACGTGGCCTTCCACGTCGACGCACTTCAATACTTCGGATCCCGCCAGGGCGGCGGGTGCTGCGGCGATCGCCGCGAATACAATGCTCAACTGCGTGGCCAGGCGCTTCATGGCAGGCTCCTTCAATACGATGGAGCCATTCTCCCGGCCGGGACCGCCTCACTCTGTTCGGTGCCACACGGAGTGGAATAATTGTCAAAAAAACCACGGATGAGCTAGCTCTTCAGCGGCGCTCGGCCACCAGCTGGATCTCGACCAGGAAGCCGTGGTGCAGGGTTGGCACCGGCACCACCGCGCGCGCCGGCTTGTGCGCACCGAACACGCGCGCATAGATGCCGTTGAAGGCGGGCCAGTACTCGACGCCGGCGAGGTAGGCGGTGCACTGGACGACGTCGCCGAAGCCGCAGCCGGCGGCGCGCAAGACCTGTTCGCATTGCGCGAAGACCGAGTCGCACTGGGCCTCGAAGGAGGCGTCCGGCGCCACGGCGCCCTGCGCCGGCAGGATCCCCGACAGGAACACCAGGCCGCCGGCCGCCACCGCCTGCGAATAATGGCCGGCGGGCGCCGGCAGCTCGCTCGACTGGATGAATTCCATCAGGCGACCAGTTCGGCGAAGCGCGACAGGTCGACGTTGCCGCCGCTGATCACGATGCCGACGCGCTTGCCCGCCACCGGCACCACGCCGCACAGGGCCGCCGCGGCGCCCAGGCAGCCGGTCGGCTCGACGACCATCTTCATCCGTTCGGCGAAGAATTTCATGGTCTCGACCAGCTGCGCGTCGCTGACCGTCACGATGGCGTCGACGCGGCGCTTGATCACCTCGAAATTATGCTCGCCCACATGGGTCACCATGGCGCCGTCGGCGATCGTTTTCGGCACGCCGATGTGGACGATCTCGCCTTTCGCCAGCGATTGCTGGCCGTCGTTGCCGGCTTCCGGCTCGACGCCGATCACCTTGCAATCGGGCGACAGGCCGCTCGCCGCCAGCGCGCAGCCGGCCAGCAGGCCGCCGCCGCCGAGCGGCACCAGCAGCACGTCGAGCGGCCCCACGTCCTCGAACAGTTCCCTGGCCGCCGTGCCCTGGCCGCAGATCACGTCCGGATGGTCGTAAGGGGGGATCAGGGTCATGCCGCGTTCCTCGGCCAGGCGGCGCGCGATCTCCTCGCGGTTTTCGGTGTAGCGGTCGTAGAAGATCACTTCGCCGCCATACTCTTTGGTCGCCTGCACCTTCAGCGCCGGCGCGTCGCTGGGCATGATGATGGTGGCGCGGATGCCGGCCAGGCGCGCCGACAGCGCGATCGCCTGCGCGTGGTTCCCCGACGAGAAGGTCAGCACGCCGGCCGCGCGCTGGGCGTCGGTGAAGCGTGCGATCGCATTGTAGGCGCCGCGGAATTTGAACGCGCCCATGCGCTGGTAGTTCTCGCACTTGAAGAACAGCTCGGCGCCAAGGCGGGCGTTGGCCGTGCTGGAGGTGAGGACCGGCGTGCGGTGGGCGGCGCCCGCGAGGCGCGCGGCGGCCTGTTCGACGTCGCTGTACTGGAGGAGGGCGGTATCGTTCATGGGAGTCGAAAAGGTAAAAGAAGTCAGGAGGCCAGCGGCAGCGCCAGTTGCACCAGCAAGCCGCCGCCTTCGCGGTTACGCACGCTCAGTTCGGCATTGTGGCGGCTGACCACGCGTTCGACGATCGCCAGGCCCAGCCCGGCGCCGTTGGCCTGGCCGCGCGCCGTATCCAGGCGCGTGAACGGCTTCATGAGCTGGGCGATCTGGTCGTCGGGCACGCCGGGGCCGTGGTCGCCGATCTCGACGACGGCGCGCCGGCCTTGCGGCGTGCTGCGCACGTGGCAGGCGAAATCGAGTTCGGTGTAGTCCTGGCCGGGCGTGCGCGCGTAGCGGCGCGCATTCTCGACCAGGTTGTTGATCACGCGGCGCAGGTCGATCTCGTTGCCGAGCACCTGCACGTCGTCTTCCAGATCGGTGCTGACGTGCATGCCGGGCAGGCGCGTCGCATGCTGGGCGCAATCGGCCAGCAGGTGCGAGATCTCGACCGGCACGAAGCTCGACGCCTCGGTCGGCTTGGCGTAGTCGAGGAACTGGCCGATGATCGCATCCATCTGCGCGATATCGGACTGCATGCCTTCGCGCGCATCGGTCGACAGGTTCGCCATCTCGAGTTCGAGCTGCATGCGCGCCAGCGGCGTGCGCAAATCGTGCGAGATGCCGGCCAGGATCACGGCGCGGTCCTTTTCCACCTGGGCCAGGTCGTCGACCATCTGGTTGAAGCTGCGGTTGGCCTCGGCGATCTCCTGCGGGCCTTTTTCGGGCAGCGGCGTGGGGCGCTCACCCTTGGCGATCGCCCGCGCCGCCGCGGTCAGGCGCGCCAGCGGCAGGTTGATCAGGCTCGAAATGAAGGCCGCGCCCAGCAGCGACAGCACGCCGACCACGCCCGCCCAGCCGAGCCACTGGATGCGCGTCAGGCCGGCGATGCGTTCGCGTTCGAGCATCAGCCAGTACTGGTCGTCTTCGATACTGAAGCTGATCCAGAAGCCCGCGATGCCGTTCACGCGGCTGGAAAAGCGGGTCTGGGGGCCGAGCTTTTCGCGCACGGCGGCGGCGATTTCGGGCATCAGGGGATTCGCCGGCGGCGGGTCGACGATGTCGGTGTCTTCGAGCGTGAAGACGCGCACGCCTTCGTTCGAGACCAGTTCGAACATCAGTTCCTTGCGCAGGTCGGGCGCCGAGTGGGTCAGCGCCGCCTTCGTGAGCGTGACCACCGAGACGACCAGTTCGGCCGTCTGCTGGACTTGCGGGCCGCGCTGGAAGACATTGAGCATGCCGATCCACGACCCCATCGACAGGGTCGTGAGCAGCGACAGCAGGAAGAAGGTGCGCCAGAACAGGCCGCTCTTGACCCAGCCCATGCGCTTGCCGCGCGACGGCGAAAGCGAAGCAAGCACTAGCGCGGCTGTCCTTCAGGGATGAAGACATAGCCCAGGCCCCAGACGGTCTGGATGTACAGCGGGCTCGATGGATCCGGTTCGATCAGCTTGCGCAGGCGCGAGATTTGCACGTCGAGCGAGCGGTCGAAGACTTCGTATTCGCGGCCACGGGCCAGTTCCATCAGCTTTTCGCGCGACAGCGGCTGGCGTGCATGGCGTGCGAACACCTTCAGCACCGAGAATTCGCCGGTGGTCAGGGGCACGGTCTCGCCGTTCTTCTTGAGGGTGCGCGTGCCGAGATCGAGCACGAACTGGCCGAATTCGAAGGTCTGCGGGGTTTCCGACGGCGCGCCCGGGATTTCGTCCGGACCCTTGCGGCGCAGGACGGCGCCGATACGGGCCACCAGTTCGCGCGGATTGAACGGCTTCGGCAGGTAGTCGTCGGCGCCCATTTCGAGGCCGACGATGCGGTCGACGTCTTCGCCCTTGGCCGTGAGCATGATGATCGGCGTCTGGTCGCCGGCGCCGCGCAGGCGGCGGCAGATCGAGAGGCCGTCTTCGCCGGGCAGCATCAGGTCCAGCACCAGCAGGTCGTAGCGCTCGCGCAGCCACAGCTTGTTCATGGCGGGCGCGCTTTCGGCCGTGACGACCTGGAAGCCCTGTTCCGTGAGGTAGCGGCGCAGCAGGTCGCGCAGGCGCACGTCGTCGTCGACGACCATGATCTTGGCGCTGTGGCCGCTGCCGGTGGACGGGGTGGCGTTGTTGCCCATATTCGGTGTGGAAGCTGGATTCATATGCTGTCAGTTTGTCAAATTCATGTCGCTATGGTAACTTCTCTTGGCTGCGCATTCAGGATTTACAGATAAGGCATTACATTGTGTTACAAACTTTACCCAATTGGGCTTATACCCCAGCGTCGTTCCACATACACTGGGGACCAATGAAGTACAGCTTATCCGTTTATCCAGCACCACGGAAGAGGAACACCATGACAAATGCGCTCAACAGTACCAATGCAGCAGCCCAGGCCCAGGGCCGGCTCGCCCGCCTGGCGCGCCATGGTGTCGCGATGGTCGTGCTTGCCTGTGCCGGTATCGGCGCGGCCCAGGCACAATACCATGGCCGCCGCGACGACGCCCAATTGCAGCCGCCACCGAGCACCCGGTCCGACCGTGTGCAGGCGCCGGCGCCGCAAATCGAACAGCCGCGCGAGCAGCGTGGCTACGAGCAGGTGCGCGACCAGCAGCGCGAGCAGCAGCGTGCGTATGAAGAGCAGCGCCGGGCTGTCCCGGTGCAGCAGAGCGACGCGAATCGCGACAGCGGCCGCCGCGGCGGGCGCCTGACGCCGGACGAACGGCGCGACCTGCGCCGCCAGATCAACGAAGCAGGCGCGGACATCTATCCGAACGCACAGCGGCGCTGATCGACGCTGTTCTGCAACTGCACGAAGCCGGGCTGAAGCCCGGCTTTTTTATGCCGTTGCGCGTTGCCTGTCGCGTCATTTTTAATGACGATTCCGGCACATTGGCGTCAACTATTATTTATTTATGCGCGACAACATGGTAGGCTGACGGGTTGCGATCCTTGATATATTGTTAAGGGTGCAGCTTTCGTCTGGAGCACGAACGTGTCCGATACCGCTGTTCCCGCTGTTTCAACGCATTCCGCCCCGGGCGCCCGGTTCGATTCGACCGGCCCCGAGCATTGCATCCAGCGCCGGCCCGACGGCATCTATGCCGATCCGGCCGTGCTCGGCACGACGGTGCTGGCCGCGATCGACAGCATCCTGCGTTCGGGCAGCATCCTGCAGGGCCTCGATTACCCGGTCCTGATCAAGGCGCTGTACGGCACCGGCCCGGCACTGCCGACCGGTCCGGATGGCCAGCCCCTGGTGCGCCTGGCCAGCGACATCGTCCCCTTCAACGTCCAGCGGCGCAGCCTGTACCGCTCGGTGCGCATCGCCGGCGGCGCGGCCGAATACTGCTTCGAGCCCGTGTTCCTCGGCGGGCCGGGCGGCGAAGAAATCCCGACCCGCCTCGACTTCGACGAATTCGTGGCCGACATGTGGACCAAGGGCATCCGCTTCGGGATCGACGTCGCCGCCGTGCGTGCCGGCATCGCCAATCCGAATGCGGGACGCGTCGTGGTGGCGCGCCGCCTCGAGCCGGTGGCGGGCATCGACGCCACCGTGGTCGAGGTCTCGGACGAAATCCACCGCAGCGACGCCCCGCGCCAGCTCTCGAACGGCAAGCTCGACCTGATGTGCTTCCAGAACCGGTTCCCGCAAGTGCAGAGCGGCGCCCGGCTGCTGCAAAAGCTGCCGACCGAGGTCGGCCAGCCGGGCTTCGAGCTGTCGGGCATCCGGATCGAACCGGCGGCGCCCGCCGACCTCGATTTTTCGACCTATGCCGGCCGAAGGCACCAGCATCGACAAAAGCGCGGCCGGCGAATTCCTGGTCGCCGCGCGCACCGGTTTCCTGAACGTCGACCCGAAGACGCGGCAAATCGCCGTCGGCGACAAGATCGTCAGCCGCGACGGCGTCAGCGCCAGGACCACCGGCAACCTGCAGCTGACCGGCGACTACGAGGAATTCGGCGACGTCCAGGAAAAGCGCGTCATCGAGGGCAACGGCATCACCGTGCACGGCGACGTGTATGGCGAGATCATTTCGCGCGGCGGCATGGTGCGCCTGCGCGCCAACCTGGTCGGCGGCAGCATCCACAACAAGCGCGGCGACATCCAGGTCGACGGCGTGACGGCCAAGGCGACCATCCAGGCCACGGCCGGCACGGTGACGCTGCAGCGCGCCGAGAACTGCGTCGTTTCCGGCACCCGCGTGCGCATCGAGCAGGCGCTCAACTGCGAGATCATCGCCGACGAGGTCTCGATCGGCAATGCGCAAGGCTGCGCGGTGGCCGCACGGCGCGTCACGATCGACAGCACCGCGCCCTGGCGCGACAGCGAGATGCTGGTGTTCGTGCTGGCGGCCGAGTGCGGCCGGATCGACGAGGTGCTCGGCCAGATCGGCACCCGCCTGGCCCAGTTCGACGCGGCGATCAACGCCCACAAGACCGAACAGGCCCACCTGTGCGCCCAGCCGGCGGTGCGCAAATACCTGGAGATCGCCGCGCGCGTGCGCAGCGGCGAGATGACCCTGACGCCGCCCCAGGCCCAGCAGTTCAAGCAGATGGGGCAGGCGGTCGCCGCCGACCTCGCGCGCATCGGCGAAGTCTCGACTGCGCGCAAGGCGGCGGAGACGGAGAAGGCCGAAGGACAGGCATTGTTCGACCGCTTCACGGCCCAGCGCAGCGAGCGCACGGCCGGCAGCGAAGTCGTCCTGCGCCGGCTCGCTGGCGACACCCAGGTGCGCTCCCTGCAGTACGATCCGGACGGCGCCTGCTTCTACGATCTTGCACCGCGCGAGATCAAGGCGCGCCTGCGCGGGCAATGACGGCACGCCGCTGCACGCCGCCGCCGCGGGCAGCTATGCCTGGCCTGCCGGCGCGGCGCAATAGCTGGATGATATTCAGTGATGGCGTAAGGAAATATTGACTGCACTCAACTAGTGCGGTGAGCGAAGGTCTAGCATGGTGGTCTGTTACCGAAAGGACCCCATCATGCACATGGACACAACGGCTTTTCGCCCCGCGGACGATCAATACCTGAGCTTCAGGCTTGGCGGTCTCGAATACGGGCTCGATTTCGGGAAGGTGCAGGAACTGCGCATCCTGAAGTCCCTCGAACGCTTTGCCGCCGACGGCGCCATCGTCGAAGGCGTGGCCCTCTCGCGCGGGGTCATCATGCCCATCGTCGACATGCGCGCCGCCTTCTGCGGCCACGCCGGTCGCCACCACGCCGACGACCGACGTCATCATCCTGAAGCTGTCGACCTGCGTGATGGGGATGGTGGTCGACGGCGTCACCGACGTGGTGACGCTGACGCCGGAGCAGATTTCGCCGATTCCCGGCGCCAATGGCGGAGCGATCGACTACCTGATCGGCCTCGGCGTAACCGGCGGGCGGCGCCTGATCCTGGTCGATATCGACCGCCTGATGTCGATCGATAAAAAGACCAGCGCGCGCCAGGTCGCGTAGGTGGCGTCGGCGTGATCGGCTCCGGTGGAGCCGATCCACGCTTACGCGGCCAGCGCCTTCCAGCTGTTCCTGCACTTCCAGCCACTCATTCTCCAGCGTCGCCAGGTCCCGCACGCAGAAGGCCTGGTCCGCCACCAGCGACTTCAAGGTGTCCTTCTTGTCGGCGTCGTAGATCGTCGGATCGAGCAAACGCGCGTCGATGTCGGCCTTCTTGGCATTCAATTTCGCCATCTGCTCGTCGACCCGCTTCAGGCGGTTCTCCAAGCGGCTTCTTCAGCGCGGCGATGCGCTGGCGTTCTTCGGCGCCGAGGCGCTTCTGTTCCTTGCGCTCGGCCGGCGGCACTGGCGGCGCCGCGACAACCGGCGCCGCAACGACTGGTGCAGCCGCTTTCGGCATCGGCAGCAGGTCCGTCCCTTTGCCCAGCTTGGTCTTGAACAGCCAGTCCTTGTAGTCGTCCAGGTCGCCGTCGAAGGGCTGCAGGCGGCCGTCGGCGACGATGATGAATTCGTCGGTCGTCGCGCGCAGCAGGTGGCGATCGTGGGACACGACCACCAGCGTGCCTTCGAACTGCGCCAGCGCCATCGTCAGCGCCTCGCGCGTCTCCAGGTCCAGGTGGTTGGTCGGTTCATCGAGCAGCAGCAGGTTCGGACGCTGCCAGACGATCAGGGCCAGCGCCAGGCGCGCCTTTTCGCCGCCCGAGAAGGGGCGGATCGGGCTGGTCACCATCGTGCCCGGGAAGTTGAAGCCGCCCAGGAAGTTGCGCAGTTCCTGCTCGCGCACGGTCGGCGCGATCTTCGCCAGGTGCCACAGCGGCGACTCGTCGTGGCGCAGCATCTCGACCTGGTGCTGGGCGAAGTAGCCGATCGACAGGCCCTTGCCGAGCGTGGCGTCGCCGGTCAGCGGCGCCAGTTCGCCGGCGATGGTCTTGATCAGCGTCGATTTGCCGGCGCCGTTCACGCCCAAGAGGCCAATGCGCTGGCCGATCGTCAGCGAGAAGTTGATGTCGTTGACGATGGTCTTGGCGCCGACCTTGTCGCCATGGCCGTCCAGCAGCGGGTAGCCGGCGTCGACCTTATCCATCACCAGCAGCGGGTTCGGCGCGGCCAGCGGCTCGCGGAACTCGAACGAGAACTCGGCGGCCGCGCGCAGCGGCGCCAGTTCTTCCATCTTGGCGAGCTGCTTCATGCGGCTCTGGGCCTGGCGCGCCTTGGTGGCCTTCGCCTTGAAGCGGTCGATGAAGGACTCGAGGTGGGCGCGTGCGCGCTGCTGCTTTTCCATCGCGCTGGCGGCCAGGATCATGGCGGCGGCGCGCTGGCGCTCGAAGGACGAGTAGTTGCCCGAGTAGCGTTTCAGCTTGCGTTCGTCGATGTGCACGACCACGTTCACGATTTCGTCGAGGAAGTCGCGATCGTGGGAGATGATGACCAGGGTGCCCGGATAGCGCTTGAGCCAGTCTTCGAGCCAGATGATCGCATCCAGATCCAGGTGGTTGGTCGGTTCATCGAGCAGCAGCAGGTCGGAAGGGCACATCAGCGCCTGCGCCAGGTTCAGGCGCATGCGCCAGCCGCCGGAGAAGCTGGCCACCGGCTGCTGCATCTGGTCGAGCGTGAAGCCCAGGCCCAGCAGCAGCTGTTCGCCGCGCGACTGCACCGTGTAGGCGTCGGCGTCCATCAGCGCGCCGTGGACGTTGCCCATCGCGATGCCGTTTTCTTCCGTGTGTTCGGCCGCTTCCAGTTCGTCGAGTTCCTTCTGCAGGCGGCGCAGCGTGACGTCGCCGTCGATCGCGTATTCGAGGGCAGGGCGGTCCAGCGCCGGCGTCTCCTGCGCCACATAGGCCATGCGCCATTTGGCGGGGAAATCGATCTCGCCCTGGTCGGCGTGCAGCTCGTTGCGCAGCATGGCGAACAGGCTGGATTTGCCGGCGCCGTTGGCGCCGATCAGGCCGATCTTGTCGCCGGGGTTCAGGGTCAGGTCGGCGTTGACCAGCAGCGGCTTGATGCCGCGCATCAGGCTGACGTTCAGGAAGCGAATCATGCGTGTTCTATTCTATTTATGCGTGTTGAAGCTGCTCGGCGGTCAGCAGGAACACTGCCTCGTCGCCGGCGCTCGTGGTGAGCCAGGTCAGGCCCAAATGGCCAAAGGCGGCTTCGGCGTATTCGGCCTCGTTGCCGATTTCGACGACCAGGATGCCTTCCGGCGTCAGGCGTTCGGCGGCGCCGGCGACGATCTTGCGTACCAGGTCCATGCCATCAGCGCCGCCGTGCAGGGCGATCTGCGGCTCGCGCAGGTATTCCGGCGGCAGCTTGCCCATCGAATCGGCGTTCACGTACGGCGGGTTGGTGACGATCAGGTCGTATTTTTTAAACGGCACGTTCTCGTACAGGTCCGATTCGATCGGATTGACGCGCCCCTCGAGTTTGTACTCGCGGATGTTACGTTCGGCCACGGCCAGCGCATCGGTCGAGATGTCGACCGCATCGACCACGGCGTTCTGGTAGACGTCGGCCATCATGATCGCCAGGCAGCCGGAGCCGGTGCACAGTTCGAGCACGTTTTCGACGGCATACGGATCGTTCACCCATGGGCTGAACCAGTTCGGGATCAGTTCGGCGATGAAGGAACGCGGCACCAGCACGCGCTCGTCCACATAGAAGGCATAGGTGCCGAGCCAGGCTTCGTTGGTGATGTAGGCGGCCGGCACGCGTTCGCTCGTGCGGCGCTCGATCACGGACAGCACCTGCAGCACTTCTTCCGGCAGCAGTTTCGCGTCGAGGAAGGGATCGAGCCGGTCGAGCGGCAGCTTCAGGGTATGCAGCACCAGGTAGGCCGCTTCGTCGAAGGCTTCGGCGCTGCCGTGGCCGAAGAACAGCTTGGCGGCGTTGAAGCGGGTGACGGCATAGCGCAGCAGGTCGCGCGGGGTGCTGAAAGGTGTCGTGGTCATGGCGGTTTCTCGCGGTCTGGGTTTCTGGATCGGGTTCAGGCGGCCAGCAAATTTTCCAGCGTGCGGCGGTAGATGTTTTTCAGTGGGTCGATGAAGCGCAGCTCGACGTGCTCGTCGATTTTGTGAATGCTGGCGTTTGGTGGGCCGAATTCTATCACCTGAGGGCAGATGCGGGCGATGAAGCGCCCATCCGAGGTCCCGCCGGTGGTCGACAGTTCGGTCGCCACGCCCGTCTCGAACCGGATCGCGTCGCATACCGCATCCGACAGCGTGCCCTTCGGCGTCAGGAAGGGCAGGCCCGACAAGGTCCAGTCCAGCTCGTACTCGAGGCCGTGGCGGTCGAGGATGGCGTGCACGCGCGCTTCCAGCCCCTCGGCCGTGCTCGCGGTCGAGAAGCGGAAGTTGAACTCCAGCGTCAGCTCGCCCGGGATGACGTTGTTGGCGCCGGCGCCGGCGTGGATGTTGGAAATCTGCCACGAGGTCGGCGCATAGTATTCGTTGCCTTCGTCCCACACTTCCGCCGTCAGCTCGGCCAGCGCCGGCGCGGCCTGGTGGATCGGGTTGCGCGCCAGGTGCGGATAGGCGATATGGCCCTGGATGCCCTTGATGACGAGGTGCCCCGAGAGCGAGCCGCGCCGGCCGTTCTTGATCATGTCGCCCAGGATGTGGGCGGAGGTCGGCTCGCCGACCAGGCAATAGTCGAGCGTGACGCCGCGTTCTTCCAGCAGCTCGCAGACGACCACGGTGCCGTCGACGGCCGGGCCTTCCTCGTCGCTCGTGATCAGGAAGGCGATCGAGCCGAGGTGGTCGGGGTGGCGGCCACGAATTCCTCGCAGGCGATCACCATCGCCGCGATCGAGGTCTTCATGTCGGCCGCGCCGCGGCCATACAGTTTGCCGTCGCGGATCGTCGGCGATGAACGGTTCGGACGCCCACTGGTGCACGGGCCCGGTCGGCACCACGTCGGTGTGGCCGGCAAACACGAACACCGGCGACTCGGTGCCCTTGCGCGCCCACAGGTTGGTGACGCCGTTCGATTCGATGGTCTCGCACACGAAGCCGAGCGGCGCCAGCAGCTCGGCCAGGCGCTGCTGGCAGCCCTTGTCCTGCGGCGTGATCGAGTCGAGCGCGATCAGTTCGGCGGCCAGCTCCTGGGTGCGCGAGGTCTTGATCATGCGGCCCCCGTCAGGCGCGCGTAGTTGTCGGGACTGAAGCCCACGGCCAGCGCGCCATCGCCTTCGAGTACCGGGCGCTTGATGACGGAGGTGTGTTCCAGCACCAGTTCGAGCGCGGAGGCCTTGTCGACGATCTGCCGCCTTGCGCTCGTCCGGCAGGTTGCGCCAGGTCGTGCCCTTGCGGTTGACCAGCACTTCCCAATCGAGCGTGTCGAGCCAGCGCGCGGCCGTCTCGCGGTCCAGGCCCTGCTTCTTGAAGTCGTGGAAGGTGAAGTCGTGGCCGTTTTCAAGCAGCCAGGTGCGGGCTTTCTTGACGGTGTCGCAGTTGGGAATACCGTAGAGCGTCTTGTTCATGGGCGTAGATAGTGAGGGCAACGGGCGTTGCCGGGAGCGCGGTGGTTCGGGGAGGGCGAGAGGATAGCATAAGCCCGAGTGGTAGGGAGATGTCGCACGCGGCGGTTCGGGATTAAGCTGCCGGGTGAGCGGTACGAGGCGCACCGCCCCTCACGTCTTGATTCACTTCAATCCCTTACCTGATTTCTCCAGCAACAATCACTCCTTCGGCCTCGCTTTTCGCCAGGCGCGACTCTGAGCTGGCTATTCGATCACTCGAGTTAACGAAATCATCGACTATTTCACACTTGACGGAGAAATTCCATGGCAATCGATGTCTATCTGCAAATTGACGGCATTAAAGGTGAATCAACGGATTCCACGCATGAAGGCTGGATCGAACTCACGTCGGCGCAATGGGGCGTTATGCAACCGAAGTCGGCTACCGCGTCCACAGGCGGTGGTCATACTGCGGAACGTTGCGAATTACGCAGCATTTCAGTGACCAAACTCGCTGATCTTACTTCGCCGATCCTCATGCAAACCTGCGCCGCAGGCAAGACAATTCCAAAGGCAAAACTGGAATTCATGCGGGCAGACGGCCAAGGAAATCGCATCAAGTATTACGAGGTTGAACTCGATAATGTTCTCATCGGGAGCGTCAATCAGTCGGTACATGAAGGCAGCATCCTTCAGGATTCGATGGGCCTGAAATTCTCGAAAGTCAAATGGAGGTACACCTTGCAAAAAATCGCCGGCGGCGCTGGGGGTGATACTTCGGGAGGCTGGGATTTGTCGACTAACAGGATTGCGTGACAGGGGGCATGATGCAAGTTCAACCCCAGGACTCTCGCGCTTACTCATGCTGCCTCAAGCCCCGGAGGGGGCTGGTTACTATGTGTATGGCACTGCGGATCGTGGCGCTGGTCAATATGCACATCCGCTGATGTTGACTGTTCTGCTGTACGTAGAACGGGAGTGGCAGGCAGGCGACTATCGGAAGTTTGGCATCGGGAACATCAGTTTGGCTGGGGGCAGCTACTTCGATCCGCATGAAAGTCATCTTGATGGACTTGAGGTGGATGTTCGTCCCTTGCGAATCGATGGCAGCTCATGTACCAGTAAAGTATTTTCAATCTGGATATGATCAACCTGCGACCAAGAGGCTGATCGATATTTTTCAGTCGCATCCTATGGTCAAACAAGTCTATTTTAACGATCTGCAAATACCAGGCGTGAAATCGCTGATCGGCCATGACAATCACTTCCATGTAGAGCTAAGGAAGAAAAAGCAATGAAAAAGTGTCTGCTCGTTGTCGCAGCGATCGTGTCAATGTCGCTGACCCATGCCGATGATCAGCCGCAGGCCTGAGCGGCCGGCGCCCTATAAAGCGGTAACTGGGAGATATGCCATCTATTCCGGCGATCTGGACGAGCAACAAGCGCCGACCAAGGAGCGATCGAAAGCTGTCGCTGATTATTGACGGGCAACCCGCGAAAGATATTTTCGATTCAATGGCGCCGGACGACAAGACAATATGCGGCAGCGAGGGGCTCGCTCTCGTACAAAAGGCAATACATGGTGTAGTTATCAGCCCAAGCGGGGATACCAGTGTCCCTGGGCTTAGACCTGAGAACTGGCAAGAGTATCGCTGGCGGAATGCGCGACCGCTTGTGCTGATCCCTGCCTGACAGGGCCGAAGCGGCGCAGGCAGCAGTAGCTTTTTGAAAGCGCCTGCAGGCTCAGGTGTTGAGGGTGAACTCGGTAAACGTCGGCGCCGCGCGGCTCGTCCGACTTGTTGGCGCTCTCGTCCGTCGCTGCCGGCCCATTGTTGAGCAGCCAGAGCAGATTGGTCGCCGAATCCGCATTGGCCAGCGCTTCTTCCTGCGTCACCAGCCCGGCCTGCACCAGCGCCAGCAGCGCGTATTCGAAGGATTGCGAGCCGGGCGAGAGGCTCTTGTCCATCGCTTCCTTGATCCCGCTGAGTTCGCCTTTTTCGATCAGGTCGGCGATGTAGCGGGTGTTGAGCATGATTTCGACCGCGGGCTGGCGCGTGCCGCCGGCGGCGGATCGCACCAGGCGCTGCGAGACGATGGCGCGCGTGGCCGAGGCCAGGTCTTGCAGCAGGGCGGGGCGGTTGTCGACCGGGTAGAAGCCGATGATGCGGTTCAGGGCGTTGTAGCTGTTGTTGGCGTGCAGGGTCGCCACGCACCAGGTGGCCGGACTGGGCGTAGGCCAGGGCGGCCCCATGGTGTCCTGGTCGCGGATTTCGCCGATCAGGATCACGTCGGGCGCCTGGCGCAGCGCTGTTGCGCAGCGCGAGTGGAAGTCGAGGGCGTCGCTGCCGATTTCGCGCTGGTTGACGATCGATTTCTTGTTCTTGAAGAGGTATTCGATCGGGTCTTCCAGCGTCAGGATGTGGCCGGTGCGCTGTTCGTTGCGGTAGTCGAGCATCGAGGCGATCGTGGTCGACTTGCCGGAACCGGTGGCGCCGACGACCAGCAGCAGGCCGCGCTTTTCCATGACGAGTTCGGCCAGCACCGGCGGCAGGCCGAGTTCGGCCAGCGGCGGGATGGTGGCCGGCACGAAGCGGAACACGGCCGAGACGCTGCCGCGCTGGCGGAAGGCCGAGAGGCGGAACCGGCCCAGGTTGGGCACGGAAATGCCCATGTTCAGTTCGTTGGTGCGGTTGAGTTCGTCGAGCTGCTCGGGCGAGATGATTTCCGACAGCAGGGAATCGATGTTGTCGGGGTCGAGCTTGTGCTGGTTGATCGGGATGAGGTTGCCGTTGATCTTGATGTGGACGGGCGAATTGACCGCGAAGAACATGTCCGACGCGTTTTTTTCTTTCATGAGCTGGAACAGGCGGTCCATGGCCATTGGTCGTCTCCCGGGTGGTGCGGTATTCGTGCGTTAGTTGAACGCGTGGCGCTGTGCCTGCCCGCGCCACGTCCGCGTAATCAGTCCCGCGCAGCAGTTCGTTGATGCCGGTCTTCGCGCGCGTCTTCGCATCGACCCGCTTGACGATCACCGCGCAGTACAGGCTGTACTTGCCGTCCGCCGACGGCAGGCTGCCCGACACCACGACCGAACCCGAAGGAATGCGGCCATAGGTCACTTCGCCGGTTTCGCGGTCGTAGATCTTGGTCGACTGGCCGATGTAGACGCCCATCGAGATCACCGAGTTTTCTTCGACGATCACGCCTTCGACGATTTCCGAACGCGCGCCGATGAAGCAGTTGTCTTCGATGATGGTCGGGTTGGCCTGCATCGGTTCGAGCACGCCGCCGATGCCGACGCCGCCCGACAGGTGGACGTTCTTGCCGATCTGCGCGCAGGAACCGACCGTGGCCCAGGTGTCGACCATGGTGCCTTCATCGACATAGGCGCCGATGTTGACGTAGGACGGCATCAGCACCACGTTCTTGCCGATGAAGGAGCCGCGGCGCGCGACGGCCGGCGGCACCACGCGGAAGCCGCCTTTGGCGAAATCGTCGGCGCGTGTAGTCGGCGAACTTGGTCGGCACCTTGTCGTAGAACTGCATGCCGCCGCCGGCTCGACCGGGACGTTGTCCTCGAGGCGGAACGACAGCAGCACGGCCTTCTTGATCCACTGGTTGACGATCCAGTCGGCGCCGTTCTTTTTGCGCCACGCGCAGGGTGCCGGCGTCGAGGCCGGCCAGCACGTGGGCGACGGCCTCGCGCAGTTCGGCGGGCGCGTTCGGAGGACTGATGTCGGCGCGCTGTTCCCAGGCGGTGTCGATGATGTTCTGGAGTTGTTGGGTCATGGTGCTGTGGTCGTGGTTTCAGGAAGCGTATGTGCAGGCGAGCCTGGCAGAACTGGACGATGCGAGTGGCCGCTTCCAGGCCTTCGTCGACACCGGCCACCAGCGCCATGCGGATGCGGTTGCGGCCCGGATTGGTGCCGTGCGCGTCGCGCGCCAGGTAGCTGCCCGGCAGAACCGTCACATTATATTCGGCGTACAGGCGGCGTGCGAACTCGGTGTCGGACAGGCCGGTGCGGCGACGTCGGCCCACAGGTAGAAGCCGGCGTCGGGCAGCTCGACATCCATCACCTGGTGCAGCAGCGGCGTGATGAGGTGGAATTTTTCCTTGTACAGCGCGCGGTTGTCCTGCACGTGGGTCTCGTCGTTCCAGGCCGCGATCGAGGCCGCCTGCACGGGCGGCGACATCGCGCCGCCGCTGTAGGTGCGGTACAGCAGGAATTTCTTCAGCACGCGCGGCGTCGCCGGCGACGAAGCCGGAGCGCATGCCCGGCACGTTCGAGCGCTTCGACAGGCTCGAGAACACGACCAGGTTGGCATACGGAAGCTCGCCGTGCTGCGGCCCAGCTGGTGCGCCGCTTCCAGCGCGCCCAGCGGCGGCGTGGCGTGCGAAATAGATCTCGGAATAGCACTCGTCGGCCGCGATCACGAAGCCATGGCGGTCGGACAGTGCGAACAGTTCGCGCCAGTCGTCCAGCGTCATCACGGCGCCGGTCGGGTTGCCGGGCGAGCAGACGTAGAGCAGCTGCACGCGCGCCCAGACCGCATCGCGGCACGGCGCTGTAGTCGGGCGCGAAGTTGCGCGCCGGGTCGGAGTTGACGAAGTACGGGCTGGCGCCGGCCAGGTAGGCCGCGCCTTCGTAGATCTGGTAGAACGGGTTCGGGCAGAGCACCAGCGCGTCCGGCCGGCTGGCGTCGACCGTGCACTGGGCGATCGCGAACAGCGCCTCGCGCGAACCGTTCACCGGCAGCACCTCGTCGCCGGGTCCAGGCGCGGCACGCCATAGCGGCGCTCGAGCCAGCTGGCGATCGCCGCGCGCAGCGGCTCGCCGCCGACCGTGCTCGGATAATTCGACAGGCCGGCCACCGCATGCGTCAGCGCTTTCTCGATGAAGGGCGGCGTCGGATGCTTGGGTTCGCCGATGCCCAGGCTGATCGGCGCCAGGCCGGCATTCGGCGTCACGCCGGCGAACAGTTCGCGCAGTTTTTCGAACGGGTAGGGATGGAGTTTGTCGAGACGTGGATTCACGGCGGCGGCCTTGGTCGCGGTGCGAAAGCGACACATTATAGCGCCGATGAATTACGCGGCCGCTCGCGCCAGGCCCGGATTCATGCCCGACCATTCCTTGAACGCGTGGGTAAAGCGCTCTGTTCCTGGTAGCCGAGCAGGAAGGCGATCTCCAGCAGCGACAGGCTGCCCTGGCGCAGGTAGTCGCGCGCCAGCGCGTAGCGGGCGCCGATCGAGCACATGCTGGAAGCTGGCGCCGGCGTCGGCCAGCTTGCGCTGCAGGGTGCGCGGCGACAGGCCCAGCTCGGCCGCGATGGCGCTCAGGCGCACGCGGTCGTGCGCCAGGTTGCGGATGATGGCGGCGCGCACCTGGGCCACGATGGCCGGCGGCGCCGCTTCGCGTTGGCTCAGCAGGCGCTCGGCATGCTGCTGCAGCACCGGATAGAGCTGATGTCGGCGTTCGGCACCGGCAGCGCCAGCAGGGCGGCGTCGAAACGTGCGGCGTTGGCCGGCGCGTTGAAGCGCGGCAGGGCGCCGAACACGCGCTCGTATTCGCGCGATCGGCGCCGCCGCGCAT
Source organism: uncultured beta proteobacterium (assembly GCA_963729765.1). Lineage (GTDB taxonomy): Bacteria > Pseudomonadota > Gammaproteobacteria > Burkholderiales > Burkholderiaceae_D > Telluria. The sequence continues at coordinate 417,033 of CAVSPL010000012.1, forward strand.
GCGTGAAGCTGCCAGCTCGGCCGGCGGCAGCTGGCCGCCGGCGAGCCAGCGCCGAAGGTCTGGATGCCGGCGAAGACGCTGTCGGCCAGGTGGCGGCTGGCGGCCGGATAGTGGCTGGTCCATTCGTAGCTGCGCGCTGGCGCCGTCGAGCGACAGCCGCGAGCGCCCGAGGTCGTGCGCCAGCGCCTCGTAGCGCATGGTCTGCTCGAAGGCCTGGCCGAAGTCGCGGCAGGCCAGCAGCACCAGGCCGTACACGCTGTAGGTGCCGAGCTTGACGCACTCGCCCACGTGCAGGCCGAAGTGCGCGTCCTGCGCCAGTTCGGCGCCGGCGTCGAGCAGGCGCAGGTAGTCGCCGGCCGCCAGCGACTCGGGCAGCGGCGTCAGCGCGCCTGTCGGGCAGGCCGGCGGCGCGCGCCAGCGCGGCCGGCGTGCACGCCGCGCGCGATGGCGGCGTCGAGCAGGGGCTGCAGGTAGGCGCCGGTGACCCGGCGCTGCGGCTGGCGTGATCGAGCAAGGCTGTGTCATAAAGGAGCAAGACGCGGACGAGCGTTCTCGCTTACTCTGGCATGAATGCCAACAATGGCCAAGTATAAAGGGAAACGCGCATGCGACGATGGAATGGCTGGGGCGACGACACGATCGATGTGGTGCTCAACGAGGATGCGCTGGCCTTCCTGGCCGGGCGCATCGGCCCCGGCCAGGCGCCGCTGGACGCCAGCTTCGACGACGCCTGCGCCGCCATCGCGCCGAGCCGCCTCGCGCCGCATCCGCTGGTCGATATGCTCGGCCGCCGGTGCGCGCCCTGCATGCACTCGGCCAGAGCCTGCCCGACTGGCTGCGCCTGCGCCACGGCCGCCTGGGCGCCGTGCCCGACGGCGTCGCCTTTCCCGAGAGCGCCGCGCAAGTGCGCGAACTGCTGGCCTACGCCGCCGCGCAATGGCGCATCGGTGATTCCCTACGGCGGCGGCACCAGCGTCGCCGGCCACCTGACGGTGCTGGGCGAGCGCCCACGCTGTGCATCGACATGCGGCGCCTGCGCGCGCTGACCGCCTCGACCGCGAGTCGCAACTGGCCACCTTCGGCGCCGGCGTCACCGGTCCCGACCTGGAAGCGCAACTGCGCGCCCACGGCTACACGCTCGGCCACTTCCCGCAATCCTTCGACTACTCGACCCTGGGCGGCTGGATCGTCACGCGCTCGTCCGGCCAGCAATCGCTGCGCTACGGCCGCATCGAGGGCCTGTTCGCGGGCGGCCAGGTCGAAACCCCGGCCGGCACGCTCGCGATCCCGACCTTTCCGGCGTCGGCCGCCGGCATCGACTTGCGCGAAATGGTGCTCGGTTCGGAAGGGCGGCTCGGCATCCTGACGCAAGCGACGGTGCGCGTGACGAAGCTGCCCGCCTACGAAGCCTTCCACGCCGTGTTCTTCCCCAGACTGGGAACAGGCCGTGCGCGCCGTGCGCGAACTGGCGCAGGCGCGCCTGCCGCTGTCGATGCTGCGCCTGTCGAATCCACTCGAGACGCAGACCATGCTGGCGCTGGCCGGCCACAAGCGCCTGGTCGGCATGCTGGAAAAATGGTTGAAGCTGCGCGGCTGCGCGGACGGCAAGTGCATGCTGCTGGTCGGCGCGACCGGTGCGAAGCGGCAGGCGCGCGCGGCCCTGGCGCGAGGCTTCGCGATCGCGCGCACGCAGGACGGCGTGCACATGGGCCGGGGTCTCGGCGAGCGCTGGCGCCACAACCGCTTCCGCAACGTCTACATGCGCAATACGGCCTGGCGCCACGGCTACGCCATCGACACCGTGGAAACCGCCGTCGACTGGCCGGCGTCACGATGCGATGGCGGCGATCGAAGCGGCCGCCACGCGCGCCTTCGGCGAACATGGGGAACGCGTGCACGCCTACACCCACCTGTCGCACCTGTACCCGCAGGGCGCCAGCGTGTATTCCACCTTCGTGTACCGCCTGGCGGGCGACTACGAGACTGATCTGGCGCGCTGGCGCTCGCTCAAATGCGCGGTGTCGGATGCGATCGTCGCCGCCGGCGGCACGATCAGCCACCAGCATGGCGTCGGTTCGGACCACGCGCCCTGGCTGGTGGCGGAGAAGGGAGAACTCGGGCTGGACGCGATGCGCGCACTGTTCGACAAGTTCGACCCCGACGGCCGCATGAACCCCGGCAAGCTGGTGCAGCCTTGAGCGCGCTCTGGCCGCAGGGCTGGCGCGCACACGGCGCGCGTCCCGAACTCTGCAAGCGCGAGTGGGACCTGCTGGTCATCGGCGGCGGCATCACCGGCGCCGGCATCCTGCTGGAAGCCTCGCGCCGCGGCCTCTCCGCGCTGCTGGTCGAGCAGCGCGATTTCGCCTGGGGCACGTCGAGCCGCTCTTCCAAACTGGTGCATGGCGGCCTGCGCTACCTGGCGCAGGGGCACCTGGGGCTGACGCGCGAAGCGGTGCGCGAGCGCGAGGCGCTGCTGGCGGACGCGCCCGGCCTGGTCGAGCCGCAGGGCTTCGCCTTCGCCGACGACGGCGCCAGCAAGCGCAAACGCCGCACCATGCTGGCCGGCCTCGCGCTGTACGACCTGTTCGCCGGAAGGCGCGAAGCGCACTGGCTCGCGGCCGACGAGTTCGCGCTGCGGGCGCCGAACGCGGCCGGTCCGAAGCTGGCGGGCGGCATCGTCTACACGGATGCCAAGACCGACGATGCGCGCCTGGTCCTGCGTACGCTGGCCGAGGCCCGCCGCCATGGCGGCGCGGCGCTCAACTACGTATCCGCGCAGGCCTTGCTGACGAAGGCGACAGGATCACAGGCGCCTGCCTGCGCGACGGCGCCAATGCGAACGCCCGATACGACGTGCGCGCACAGGCTCGTGATCGACGCCTGCGGCGCCTGGTCCGGCCTGCTGGCGCCTGCGGTCCGCGCCTGCGTCCGCTGCGCGGCAGCCACCTGGTCCTGCCGGCCTGGCGCCTGCCGCTGGCGCAGGCGATCAGCCTGATGCATCCCGCCGATGGCCGGCCCGTGTTCGCCTTTCCCTGGGAAGGCGCGACCCTGGTCGGCACCACCGACGTCGACCACGAGCGACGGCCTGGCGCAGGAAGCATCGATCACGCGCGCGGAACTCGATTACCTGATGGCGGCCCTGCGGGCGCAGTTCCCGCAACTGGGCTTGAGCGAGGACGATGTCGTCGCCACCTATGCCGGCGTGCGTCCGGTGGTCGACAGCGGCGCTGACGGCAGCCCCTCGAAAGCGGGGCGCGAACACGCCATCACATCCACAGCGGGCCTGGTCAGCGTCACCGGCGGCAAGCTGACCACCTTCCGCGCGATCGCCCTGGACACCTTGCGCCAGGCGCAAAAGCAGCTGCCCGGCTGGAGCGACGCGCTGGCGCCATGCCGCATCTACGATCCGGTAGCGCTGCCGCAGGCCGGGCGCCGCCTGCCGGCCGCCAGCCTGCGCCGCCTTGCGGGGCGCTACGGCGCCCAGGCGCAGGCCTTGCTCGATGCGGCGCAGGCGGGCGAGCTGGAGATCATCCCCGGCACCGAGACCCTGTGGGCCGAACTGCGCTGGGCCGCGCGCGCCGAAGCCGTCGAGCACCTGGACGACCTGCTGCTGCGGCGCGTGCGCATCGGCCTGCTGCTGCGCGGCGGCGGCCAGGAGCACCTGGCGCGCATCCGCGCCATCTGCCAGCCGGAACTGGCCTGGCCCGATGCGCGCTGGGAAGCGCGAAGCCGCCGCCTACAGCCATTGTGGAAGACCCACTACAGCCTGCCCGCATGACACCACGAACCCACCATCCTCGCCATCGACAACGGCACCCAAAGCGTGCGCGCGCTGCTGTTCGACCTGCACGGGAACATCGTCGCCAAATGCCAGGTGCCGCTGCAAGCCTATTTTTCGCTGCAGCCCGGCTGGGCCGAGCACGAGCCGGAAGACTACTGGCAAGCCGTGTGCCGCGCCTGCCAGGGACTGTGGAGCCAGCCCGGCGTCGAGCGCGGCGCCGTGCGGGCGGTCGCCGTCACGACCCAGCGCGGCACGGTGGTCAACCTCGGACCGCGACGGCAAGCCGCTGCGCCCGGCCATCACCTGGCTCGACCAGCGCAGGACCAAGCACCGTGCCGCCGATCGGCCCCTTCTGGCGCACCGCCTTCAAGCTGGCGCGGGTGAGCAGCACGATCGACTTCTTCCGCGGCGAGGCCGAGATCAACTGGATCCGCGCCCACCAGCCGCGAGGTCTGGGAAGCGACCGACAAGTTCCTGCTGCTCTCCGGTTACCTGAACTGGCGCCTGTGCGGGCGTTTCGTCGATTCGAGCGGCTCGCAGGTGGCCTATCTGCCCTTCGACTACAAGCGCCACCAGTGGGCGGGCAAGCGCGACTGGAAATGGCAGGCGCTGGCCGTGGAGCCGCGCATGCTGCCCGAGCTGCAGGCGCCCGGCACGCAACTGGGCGTCATCGACGCACGGCGCCGCGCTGGCAACCGGCATCCCGGCGGGCACGCCGCTGTTTGCGGCCGCCGCCGACAAGGCCTGCGAAGTGCTGGGCGCGGGCTGCGTGGCGCCGCACGTCGGCTGCCTGAGTTACGGCACCACGGCGACGATCAACACGACCAGCAAGCGCTATGTCGAGGTCACGCCCTTCGTGCCGCCGTATCCGTCCGCCATTCCCGGCGCCTACAGCACCGAAGTGCAGGTGTTTCGCGGCTACTGGATGGTGAACTGGTTCAAGGAGCAGTTCGGCCACCACGAGCAGCTGCAGGCCCTGGCCGGCGACCTCGCGCCCGAGCAGCTCTTCGACCGGCTGGCCGAATCGGTGCCGCCGGGCTCGATGGGCCTGATGCTGCAGCCCTACTGGACGCCCGGCATCCGGGTGCCGGGGCGCGAAGCGAAGGGCGCGATCGTCGGTTTCGGCGACGTCCACACGCGCGCCCACGTCTACCGCGCCATCCTCGAGGGACTGGCCTATGCGCTGCGCGAAGGGAAGGAGCGCATCGAACAGCGCAGCGGCGTGCGCATCACCGAGCTGCGGGTGTCGGGCGGCGGCTCGCAGAGCGACGCGGCGATGCAGCTCACGGCCGACATCTTCGGCTTGCCGACCGCGCGCCCGCACGTCTACGAAACCTCGGGCCTGGGCGCGGCGATCGACGCCGCCGTGGGTTTGCGGCTGTATCCGGATTTCGCCAGTGCGGTGGCGGCGATGACGCGCGTGGGCAGGGTGTTCGAGCCGATCGCGGCCAACCGCGCCATCTACGACCGGCTCTATAAACAGGTGTACCGCAGGATGTACCGCCAGCTGCAGCCGCTTGTACCGCGAGATCGCCGAGATCACCGGCTATCCCGAAGCAGTGCTAGGGCTGCCAGCGCCGCTTCGATGGTCTCGAGCGTGGCGCCCGTTTTGACGGCGCGCACGCCATTGCGTCCGGCATCCTTGACCGCATACATGGCGCGGTCGGCGCGCACGAAGAAATCCTTGATGTCGTCGAGCTGGGTCGGCACGATGGTCGCCACGCCCAGGCTGGCGGTGACCCAGCGCGAGGTGGCCGAGCGCGGGTTCGGGATGTTCAGGGACTCGATGTGGGCGCGGATCGATTCGGCCAGCGCGCCGGCGGCCTCGAAGCCGGTTTCGCCGAACAGCAGCACGAATTCCTCGCCGCCGTAGCGCGCCGCGAGGTCGGTGGCGCGCAGCGCATGCGACTGCAGCGCCATCGCCACTTGCTGCAGGCAGGTGTCGCCGGCGGCGTGGCCCAGGCTGTCGTTGTAGCCCTTGAAGTGGTCGACGTCGAGCACGATCAGCGACAGCGGCTGGCTCGATCGGATCGCGCGCTGCCATTCCTTGTCGAGGAAAGCGTCGAAATGGCGCCGGTTGGCGATCTTGGTCAGCGGGTCGACCAGGGCCGCGCGCTGCAGCGCGTTTTCCGACTGCTTGTGGTGGGTGATGTCGTGCAGCAGGGCGATGAACAGCGGCTGCTCGCCCTGCATCGGCGTCAGGGTGAAATCCATCGCGCGCAGGATGCCGTCGCGCCGGCGGATCAGCACTTCGCGCGCGCCGCGCGAGTTCGGGGCCGATGCGTCGCGCAGGCTGGTGCTGAACAGGTCGAGGTATTCCTGCGCGATCGAGGGCGCCAGCAGGTCGTCGAGCGAAGCGCCGGCCAGCTGGCCCGCGCAGTAGCCGAGGTAGCGGTCGCAGGCCGGGTTGGTGTACTGGATGCGCCCGTCGGCTCGATCACCATCAGGCCTTCGTCCATGCAGTCGACGATCAGGCGCAGGCGCTCGGCCTGCTGTTGCTGCGACAGGCTGTTGCGGCGGAACTGGAGCTGGGCGCGCACGCGGGCGCAGACCTCGGCCAGGCGCAGCGGCTTGGCGATGTAGTCGGCCGCGCCGATGTCGAAGGCGTCGACGATGTCCTCGGTGCCGGTCCGCGCGCTCATGAAGATGACGGGGATGTTGCTGGTGGCGGGATGGGCTTTGAGGCGGCGGCACACTTCCATGCCATCCATGCCGGGCAGGACGATGTCGAGCAGGATCAGGTCCGGCTGCGCGCGCTGGGCAATGACCAGCGCGCGTTCGCCGCTGTTCGCCACGAAGGTCTGGTAGCCCTGCTGCAGCATCATGGAACGCATCGCCCCGAGCTGGGCGGGAGCGTCGTCGACGATCAGGATGGCTGCCTGGCGCGACGGCACGGCAGGTGCAGGGACTGGATTGGACATTTCAATTCGTCGCGAGGACGGGTTTGATCTCGTGCAAAATGATACCGCGATGTCGCATACTAACGGTAAGCTTTGTTGCCTAAAGGCTAGCTTTTATTGTTGCAGCGCCGCAACCGGCAGGTACAGCGCCGGGTAACCGGCGGTATTTCATGCGGCAATAATGGCAGGCAGGCGGCTGCCGCAGCGGCCGCCAGCGTCTTACAGCAAGGCTGCGATCAGCTTGCCGAGGATGGCGATGCCTTCGCGGATGCGCTCGGGCGGCACCGTCACGAAGGACAGGCGCAGCGTGTTGGTCTCGCCTGCGTTCGCGTAGAACGGCGCGCCCGGCACGAAGGCCACGCGCGAGGCGATCGCGGTGTCGAGCAGCTTCATGGCGTCGATGCTCTTCGGGAGCGTGACCCAGATGAACATGCCGCCTTCGGGCTTGGTCCAGCTGACGCTGGCGGGGAAATGCTCGGCCATCGCGTCGAGCATCGCCTGGCACTGCTTGCCGTAGAGCGTGCGGATGGTCGGGATGTGCTCGTCGAGGAAGCCGTCCTTGATCACCTCGTGCACCACCATCTGCGTGAGCTGGGCGGTGTGCAGGTCGGCGGCCTGCTTGGCCAGCTCGAGGCGGCGCACCAGCGGCAGCGGCGCGCACACGTAGCCGAGGCGGATGCCGGGCGTGAGCACCTTCGAGAACGAACCCATGTAGATGACGCCGTCCGGGTTCATCGCCACCATCTTCGGCATCGGCTGCGCCCGAATACGACAGCGCGCCGTAGGGATCGTCCTCGATCAGCGGCAGGCCGAGGCGGGCGCAGGTTTCCACCAGTTCGAGGCGGCGCGCGGCCGACAGCGAGCGGCCGGTCGGGTTCTGGAAGTTCGGCAGCGAATACAGCAGGCGCGCGCCTTTGGCGACGGCGTCGATCGAGGAGGGCACCAGGCCGTCGTCGTCGGTGTCGACCGAGGCGAACTCCGGGCGGTAGACCGAGAAGGCCTGCAGCGCGCCCAGGTAGCTCGGGGTTTCGACCAGCACGCGGCTGCCTTCGTCGATCAGCACCTTGCCGATCAGGTCGAGCGCCTGCTGCGAGCCCGACACCATCAGGATCTGCTCGGGCAGGATCTTCGTGCCTTCGGTGGACAGCGAGTTGGCGATCCATTCGCGCAGCGGCGCGTAGCCGTCGGTCGGGCCGTATTGCAGCGCGACCTTGCCGGCGTCGACTCAGCACCTTGTCGTAGGCGGCGCGCATGCGCTCGACCGGGAAGGTCGCGGGCGAAGGCAGGCCGCCGGCGAAGGAGATGATCTCCGGACGCTGGGTGATTTTCAGGATCTCGCGGATGAACGAGCTTTGCAGCCCCTGCGCGCGCTCGGAAAACTGCCACTGGATGGGATGGGGATTCTCGATTTTCATGCTGGTCTCACTGTCAGGTGCCGCCGGACGGGTGCCGGCCATGATGGGCGCGCCGGGTAAGCTTGCTCGCGAAGGGCCGGGCTGGATAGGCCCGGCCGCTTGACGCTCACCAGTATAGATGAAGCGTTCTTATGCCACTTCGACGATCATTTCGATCTCGACGCAGGCGCCGCGCGGGATCTGGGCCACGCCGAAGGCGGAGCGCGCGTGCTTGCCGGCGTCGCCGAAGACTTCGCCGAACAGTTCCGAGGCGCCGTTGGTGACCAGGTGCTGCTCGGTGAAGTCCGGGGTCGAGTTCACCAGGCTCATCAGCTTGACGATGCGCTTCACGCGGGTCAGGTCGCCGCCGCAGGCATCCTGCAGGGTGCCAATCAGGTCGATCGCGATCGCGCGCGCAGCGGCCTGGCCGTCGGCGGTGGTCTTGTCCTGCCCAGCTGGCCGACGTTGACCGAGCCGTCCGCGTTCTTGGCGATGTGGCCGGAGATGAAGACCAGGTTGCCGGTCTGGACGAACATGACGTAGGCGGCGGCAGGGGCAGCGGCTTGCTGCCAGGGTGATGTTCAGTTCTTTGAGTTTGTCGTAGACGGACATGGTAATTCCAATGCGGTGGATGAAGCCGGTATTGTAGTCAGCGGCCTTGACGGACGATGCTTAATGTTCGCTCCCCGGTTTTATTGTTACCGGCGTCGTACGCCCATCCTCCGTCCGCCGAACACGACGGCGGCCACCGCCAGCGCGAAGGCGCAGTTTTTCAGGGTGAGGCTTTCGCCCAGCAGCAGAGCCGCGCCGGCCAGGCTCAGGAAGGGCTGCAGCAGCTGCACCTGGCCGACCCGCGCCACGCCTCCGAGGCCAGGCCGCGGTACAGAAAAAGAAGCCGAGGAACATCGAAATGGCGGTGACGTAGCCGAAGCCGAGCCAGGCCCTGGGGCCGGCGCCGGCCAGCGGCGGCACGCCATGCAGAGCAGCACCGGCAACAGACGGGCGCGGACAGGAGCAGGGCCCAGCAGATCGTTTCCGGCCCGCCCAGGCTGCGCGCCAGGCGCCCGCCCTCCGCATAGCCAACGGCCGCGGCCGCCACAGCGCCGAATACCAGCAGGTCGGCGCGCGCGCAGGCTGCCGCCGTCCTGGGACAGGGCGAAGGCGGCGACCAGGCTGGCGCCGAGCAGGGCCATCGCCCAAAAGCCGCGCGACGGGCGTTCGAAACCGCGCAGCGCCGCATACAGGGCGGTGGCCAGCGGCAGCACGCCGACCAGCAGGGCGCCGTGGGCGGAGGGCATGGTGCGCAGGGCGATCGAGGTGAGGAGCGGAAAGCCGACGATGCAGCCGCCCGCGACCAGCGCCAGGGGCAGCAGGGCGCTGTGCGGCGGCAGTGGTGCGCGCTTCCAGGCCAGCCAGGCCGCCGCCAGCAGGGCCGCGCCGAGCGCGCGCCCGAGCGCGACGAAGACCGGATCGAGCTCGGCTACCGCCATGCGGGTGAAGGGAATGGTCAGGCTGAACATGGCCACGCCGAGCAGGCCGAGCAGCATGCCCCGGTTTTCGGGCGGTTGGCGAGGGCGGGGGCGTGACAGGCAGCGCGCATGGGACTCCTTCGAAACGGTTGACCAGGACTGGTACGGCCCTATGCTACCGATACTTACCAATACAGTCCCAGTACACTTTGGCACTTAATTTCTTCACTGTGATGGCGAATGACCAATACGCCCCTGCTTATTGTTGTCGCGCGACTCCGGCGAGGCCCTGGCCGACCAGATCGTCCGTTCGGTGGCCGAGCGCATCGACGAGCGCATGCTGCGCGCCCGGCGCGCGCATGCCCTCGATCCGCCAGTTCGCGGCGACCCACGGCGTGTCGCCGTTTACCGTGGTGGCCGGCTACGACCGGCTGGTGGCGCAGGGCTATCTCGAGTCGCGCCGCGGCGCCGGCTTTTCGTGCGCGAGCGCGCCCAGCCGCCGTCGGCGCCAGGCCAGCGTCCTCCGCGCCGCTGCCGGCGGGCGCGGCCACGCTGGACGTCGCGTGGCTGATCCGCAGCATGTTCCGCCAGGCCCCACTGCAGCTGTCGCCGGGCGCGGGCGTGTTGCCGGCCGACTGGATGGACGGCCCGGCGATCGCCAATGCGCTGCGCAGCCTGAGCCGCCAGAACAGCGCCGGCTTCATCGGCTACGGCATCCCGCACGGCTTCCTGCCGCTGCGCAAGCAGCTGCAGCGCAAGCTGGCCGAGCTCGAGATCGAGGCGCCGCCCGGAGCAGATCGTCATGACGCTGGGCGTGACCCAGGCGCTGGACCTGGTGGCGCGCGAATTCTGCCGGCCCGGCGACACGATCCTGGTCGACGACCCGGCCTGGTTCCTGATGTTCGGCTCGTTCTCGGCCATGGGGCTGAACGTGGTGGGCGTGCGGCGCCTGGCCGATGGCCCCGACCTGGCGCAGCTGGCCGAGCTGGCGGCGCTGCACCGTCCCTGCCTGTACGTGATCAACTCGGTGCTGCACAACCCGACGTCCACCTCGCTGTCGGCGGCCAAGGCCTTCCAGGTGCTGCGCCTGGCCGAGCAGTTCGGCTTTACGGTGGTGGAAGACGACATCTACGCGCGACCTGCACCCGGGCAGCGCCACGCGCCTGGCCGCGCTCGACGGACTGCGGCAGGTGATCTATCTCGGCGGTTTTTCGAAATCGATGGCGCCCAACCTGCGCGTCGGCTTCATCGCCGCCAGTGCCGAACGGGCGCAGCGCCTGGCTGACCGCAAGATGCTGGCCACGCTCACCACCAGCGACATTGGCGAGCGGGTGGTCTACAAGATCCTGTCGGAGGGCCACTACCGCAAGCACCTCGACCGGGTGCGCAGCCCGCCTCGATGCCGTGCGCCCGAAGGCGCTGCGCCAGCTCGAGCTGCTGGGCCTGCGCGCCGACCCGGCGCCCGCCGCCGGCATGTTCATCTGGGTCGACGCCGGCTGCGACACCAACGTGCTGGCCGCGCGCGCGATGCAGGAAGACATATTGCTGGCGCCGGGCAGCCTGTTCTCGCCCAGGCAGCTGCCGTCCACCCGCATGCGGCTCAACGTCGCCGCGCTGCAGGACCCGGCCACGAGCCGCTTCCTCGAAGGCGCGCTGGGCAGTGTAAGAGCGCCTGGCCTGCCTGGCGTGGGCATTGCATTCTGTTATCAACTCGATATTGCTTGGATGATATCATCGCGGCTTGCCGCAGCCGCGGTCCAAGAAGGAGCAGCACCTTGATCACCCCGGTTTTCGCACTCAAATTATTCCTGGTGCCACTCCTGATCTGGCTCGTCACCCTGGCGGGCCGGCGCTGGGGCCAGGCGTGGCCGGCTGGCTGTCGGCCTTTCCGATCGTCGCCGGCCCGATCCTGTTCGCCTTGAACCTGGAGCAGGGCGCCGGCTTTGCCGCCCGCGCGGCCGAGGGCACGCTGCTGGCGGTGGTCGCCATTCTCGTGTTCTGCCTGGTGTATGCCTGGGCCTCGCGCGCTGGGCCGTTGCCGGCTCGATGACGCTGGCCTGCTGGCCTGGGCCGGCGAGCGTGGCCATGCTGCAGATGCTGCGCCTGCCGCCGGGCCTGGCCTTCGTGCTGGTCTGGGCGCGATCCTGCTGGCCTTGCGCCTGTTTCCGGCCGGCGTGCCGGTGGCCGCCGCGGCGCGCGCCGCAACGACCTGCCGTGGCGCATGCTCGCCGCTGCCGCGCTCGTGCTGGCGGTAACGGCAGGCGCCGCCCACCTCGGCCCGCGCCTGTCCGGCTTCCTCGCCATGTTCCCGGTGATGGGCAGCGTACTGGTGGGCTTCGCCCATGCCGGCGCCGGGCGCGGCAGTGCGGTCGCGCTGCTGCGCGGCATGGTGACCGGCTATTACGGATTTGCCGTGTTCTGCGTCACGCTGGCCATGCAGTTGCAGCCCGGCGGTGTCGGGACGGCGTTCGCGCTGGCGTTGGGCTGCGCACTGGTGGTGCACGTGGCGGCGCGGCGTCTGCTGGCGCCGCCCGCCGTGGCCGCGCTTGCGAAGGCCTCTTGAAAACCCTGACGCTATCCCAATATTGCAACAATCCGTTCAACCCGCTTAATTAACTAGAACCACCACGAGGAACAACATGGCTGTCGCCGAAAAAGAAACCCTTGGCTTTCAAGCTGAAGTAAAACAGCTGCTGCAACTGATGATTCACTCCTTGTATTCGAACAAGGAAATCTTCCTGCGCGAACTCATTTCGAACGCCTCCGACGCGGCCGACAAGCTGCGCTTCGAAGCGATCAACAACGATGCGCTGTATGGCAACGACCACGAACTGCGCATCAAGGTCAGCTTCGACAAGGATGCGAAGACGATCACGATTTCCGACAACGGCATCGGCATGAGCCGCGAGGAAGTCATTTCGCACCTGGGCACGATCGCCAAGTCGGGCACCAAGGAATTCTTCTCGCGCCTCTCGGGCGACCAGCAGGCCGATGCGGCCCTGATCGGCCAGTTCGGCGTGGGCTTCTATTCGGGCTTCATCGTCGCCGAAAAGATCATCGTCAACACCCGCCGCGCCGGCGCCTTCGCCTCCGAAGGCGTGCGCTGGGAGTCGGCCGGCGAAGGCGACTACAGCATCGAACCGATCGAGAAGGTCGGCCGCGGCACCGACGTCATCCTGCACCTGCGCGCCGGCGAGGAAGAGCTGCTGTCGAGCTGGAAGCTGAAATCGATCATCCGCAAGTATTCGGACCACATCTCGCTGCCGATCGTGATGCAGAAGGAAGAGTGGGACGAAGAGGCCAAGGCGACCGTCGCGCGCGACGAGTTCGAGACCGTGAACCAGGCCAGCGCACTGTGGGCGCGCAACAAGTCGGACGTCACCAAAGAGCAGTACGACGAATTCTACAAGCACGTCTCGCACGACTTCCAGGAGCCGCTGACCTACACGCACAACCGCGTCGAGGGCCGCAGCGAATACACCCAGCTGCTGTACGTGCCGAGCCACGCGCCGTTCGACCTGTGGGACCGCAACAAGCGCGGCGGCATCAAGCTGTACGTCAAGCGCGTCTTCATCATGGACGATGCCGAGCAGCTGATGCCGACCTACCTGCGCTTCATCAAGGGCGTGATCGACTCGGCCGACCTGCCGCTGAACGTCTCGCGCGAGATCCTGCAGGAGTCGCGCGACGTGCAAGGTCATCCGCGAAGGCTCGACCAAGCGCGTGCTCGGCATGCTGGAAGAAATGGCGAACGCGGACGAAGCAGGAAACGCAAGGACAAGTACGTCACCTTCTGGAAGGAATTCGGCCAGGTGCTGAAAGAGGGCATCGGCGAAGACGCGACCAACAAGGACCGCATCGCCAAGCTGCTGCGCTTCGCGTCGACCGCGAACGAGTCGGACGAACAGACCGTCTCGTTCAGCGACTACATCGGGCGCATGAAGGAAGGCCAGGACAAGATTTATTACGTCACGGCCGATAACGTCAACGCCGCGAAGAACAGCCCGCACCTCGAGATCTTCCGCAAGAAGGGCGTCGAAGTGCTGCTCATGACCGACCGCGTCGACGAGTGGATGCTGTCCTTCCTGACCGAATTCGAAGGCAAGGAACTGGCCTCGGTGGCCAAGGGCGGCCTCGATCTGGGCCAGCTGGAAGACGAAGCCGAGAAGAAGGAACACGAAGAGACCGAGACCCAGTACAAGGACCTGGTCGAGCAGATGAAGGGTGCGCTGGCCGATAAAGCCAAGGACGTGCGCGTGACCCATCGCCTGACCGATTCGCCGGCCTGCCTGGTGGCGGACGAGCACGAACTGTCGGCGAACCTGGTGCGCATGCTGAAAGCCGCCGGCCAGAGCGCGCCGGACTCGAAGCCCATCCTCGAGATCAACCCGAAGCACCCGCTGGTGACGCGCCTGAAGTACGAAGACCCGACGCAAGCGCGCTTTGCCGACTGGTCGCATATCCTGTTCGACCAGGCCTTGCTGGCCGAAGGCGGCAGCCTGGCCGATCCGGCGGCGTTCGTGCGGCGCCTGAACGAGATGCTGCTGGCAACGGCCAAGTAAGCGTCGCTCGCTTCAATAAAAAAACCGGGCCAGCGCCCGGTTTTTTTTCGCCTACCGCGTCGCGGCTCGCTGCCTGCGGCCAGCGCGCCGCCAGGCGCACGAACACGGCCTCGAACCAGTCCTTGCGGTGCTCGGTCACCTGCCCGATCAGCGAGGTCATCGAGATGATCACGACCACCAGCGAGCAGCACGTCGACCGGATCGGACTGGCGGTGCGGATACACGGCCAGCCACATCCGCATCACCAGCGCATGCACGAGGTAGAGCGTGAAGGTGTACGAGGCGAGCCAGCGCACCGGCCGCTCGATGCGCAGCAGCGCGGTGAAATCCGCGCTCTTCGCGCACAGGAAGTTGAGCACGACCAGGATGCACACGAGGTAGTCGGCCAGGAAGCGGTCGGCGCTTTTCGGGTGCAGGCCGGCAAAGGGCCAGTTGTCGAGCACCAGCATGCGCAGCGACACGTCGAGGCCGGCGAGCTTGAACGCCACCAGCAGCGCCAGTGTGACGCACCAGCCGGCCAGCGCCAGCGGGCGCGCGATCGTGTGCTTCTTCTGCCAGTGGTAGGCCGCGACGCCGCTGGCCCACACCGGCAGCAGCAGCCAGAGCTTCGGGCCGACGAACAGCAGCAGCGCAGCCGACCACCACCAGCCGGCGCGGCCCGCGCAGGTAGAACATGGCGCCGAAGAGCACGTAATACCAGACTTCGTAGCCGAGCGACCAGTAAGGCGCGAGCAGCGGGGGCGGCTCGGACACGGTCCAGAGTTCGCCCATGAACAGCAGGTGCATCGGCAGGTAGAGCCAGACTTTGGTCAGCTGATAGAACTGCTCGACGCGTCCCGAAGCCGGTGAGCACGAGGAAGGCGGCGCCGGCAAAGCCCAGCAGCACCAGCGGCAGGGCGACCGAATAGATGCGGGTGCAGCGCGCGATGCAATACTCGCGCAGGCTCGCGCTCTTGCGTTCGGTCGTGTAGGCGATCACGAAGCCGGACAGCACGAAGAACACCACGACCGATTCGCGTCCCAGGTGCAGCCAGGGGTTCGGCACTTCCGCGGTGGCGCCATACTGCGGGAAATGGCTGAGGACGACAAATACCGCCGCGAGGAAGCGGCAGCAGTCGAGGTAGAGCGAGAAGGAGCGGGAGAGTGGGAGGTGCCGGAGGTGCCATTGTCGTGCCAGGTAATGTAGCCGCCATGATAACCGATGCCTTGCGGCAAGCTACAACCTTGGCAATAACTGTTGCTATTTGCGCACTTGCTCCAGGAATTCCAGCAACAGGCGCTCGCCCTCGGGCCAGTCGCCATAGCCGGCATCGGCGTTCACGTGGCCGGCTTCCCCGATCTCGACATAGCTGCTGCCCCAGGCCTCGGCAAAGGCGCGGGCGCGTTCACGGGTGACGAATTCGTCGTTGGTGCTGGCGATGACCACGCTGGGGAAGGGCAGGCGGGCCAGCGGCACCGGCGCGAAACCGTTCGCATCGATCGGGTAGGACGGGGCATCGACGTCGCTCGGCGCGACCAGGAAGGCGCCGGCCGCGCGCAGGGGCGAGCCGGATGCCGGCCCAGTGCGCCGCCAGCATGCAGCCCAGGCTGTGCGCCACCAGCACCGGCGCGCCATTGCAGGTGGCGACCGCGGCGTCGAGCTCGGCGACCCACTCGTCGCGCACGGGGTCGATCCAGTCGCGGTGTTCGACGCGGCGCCATGCCGGATGGCGCGCCTGCCAGTGCGATTGCCAGTGCTCCGGTCCCGAATTCCACAAGCCGGAAAGAATCAGTACGTCGCCATCCATGCAGCCTCCCTGTCGATGAGATGATTCTACGCGGATTGGCCGAGGTTCCGCTTACAGTGCCGTGCGCAGCGCGAACAGCTCCGGGAACAGCACCACATCGAGCATCTTGCGCAGGTAGCTGACGCCCGCCGTGCCGCCGGTGCCCGTCTTGAAGCCGATGATGCGTTCGACCGTCGTCACGTGGCGGAAGCGCCAGAAGCGGAAGGCGGTCTCGAGGTCGACCAGCTTCTCGGCCAGTTCGTACAGGCCCCAGTGCTGTTCCGGATGCTGGTAGACGGCGAGCCAGGCGGCCTGCACCGAGTCGTCGTGGACGGTCGGCTCGCTCGGCGGGCGCGCCAGGCGCTCGGGCGTGATCGCGAAACCGCGGCGCGCCAGCAGCCGCACCGCCTCGTCGTAGATCGAGGGCGTCTGCAAGGCCGCGTCGAGCGTCGCATGGGCCGGCGGGTTCTTTTCGTGCACCGCGAGCAGGGCCGCGTTCTTGTTCCCGAGGATGAATTCGAGTTCGCGGTACTGGTGCGACTGGAAGCCCGAGGAGGCGCCGAGATAGGGCCGGATCGCCGTGTATTCGGACGGCGTCATCGTCGCCAGCACGTCCCAGGCATGCACCAGCTGGTCCATGATGCGCGCCACGCGCGCCAGCATTTTGAAGGCCGGATCGAGTTCGCCGGCGCGCAGGTGCACGCGCACGGCATGCAGTTCGTGCAGCATCAGCTTGACCCAGAGTTCGCTGGTCTGGTGCTGGATGATGAACAGCATCTCGTTGTGGTTCGGCGAGAGCGGGTGCTGGGCCGACAGGATCTGGTTCAGGCCGAGATAGTCGCCATAGCTCATCGACTCCTTGAAATCCATCTTCGCGCCATGCCAGTCGGCGCCCTTGTTCTCTTGATCGGTCCATGGCAGCCTCAGGTCACGTTGCTGCGTTCGGCGGCCACGTCGTAGTCTTCGCGGTCGAGGATGTCCTTCAGGATCGCCACCGCATCCCAGACGTCGACATAACGCGTGTAGAGCGGCGTGAAGCCGAAGCGCATGATCTCCGGCTCGCGGTAGTCGCCGATCACGCCGCGCGCGATCAGGGCCGCCATCACCGCATAGCCGTGCGGATGGGTAAAGCTGACCTGGCTGCCGCGCCGCGCATGTTCGCGCGGCGTGACGAGGCCCAGCGGGTGGTTGGCGCAGGTGGCTTCGACCAGTTCGATGAACAGGTCGGTCAGGGCGAGGGACTTGGCGCGGATCGCCGCCATGCTGGTTTCTTCGAATACCTCGAGGCCGCATTCGACCAGGGCCAGCGACACCACCGGCTGGGTGCCGCACAGCGCGCGGCCGATGCCGTCGGTGGGCGCGAACCCGTGCGCCATCGCGAACGGCTTGGCGTGGCTCCACCAGCCCGTCAGCGGATGGCTAGAACTGCGCCTGGTGGCGCCGCGGCACCCAGATGAAGGCCGGCGAGCCGGGACCGCCGTTCAGGTATTTATAGGTGCAGCCGACCGCGAAGTCGGCCTCGCAGGCCGTCAGGTCGAGCGGCACCGCGCCGGCCGAATGGGCCAGGTCCCAGACGATCAGCGCACCGTTTTGATGCGCGTGACGCGTGAGGGCCGCCATGTCGTGCTGGTAGCCGGTGCGGTAGTTCACGTGGGTCAGCATGACGACGGCGCAGTCGGCATCGATCGCCGCCGGCAGTTCTTCCACGGAGTCGACCAGGCGCACGCGGTAGCCTTGCTTCAGCCATGCGGTCAGGCCCTCGGCCATGTAGATATCGGTCGGGAAGTTGCTGCGCTCGGTGACGATGACGCGGCGTGCCGCGTTCGGTCCCTCCGCCTGCATGTGCACCGCGGCGGCCAGCGCCTTGAACAAATTGAGCGAGGTGGTGTCGGTGACGGCCACTTCGCCCGCCTGCGCCCCGATCAGCGGCGCCAGGCGTTCGCCCAGGCGCTTGGGCATGTCGAACCAGCCGGCCGTGTTCCAGCTCTTGATCAGGTCGCGGCCCCATTCGCGCGCCACCACGGCTTGCGCGCGCTCGAGCGCGGCGCGCGGACGCGCGCCCAGCGAATTGCCGTCCAGGTAGATGACGTCGGGCGGCAGGTCGAAGCGCTCGCGCAGGGGCGCCAATGGGTCCTGGACGTCGCGCGCGAGGCAGTCGGCGCGGGTGATCGAAAGTTCGCTCATGCTCATATCGTATAGTAGAGAGGTGGAGGGCAGGGCTGTTCGGGCGGGAGTTTAGCAAGAGGCAACGAATTTTTTCAGATTATTTTGCGCGCAAGCCTAAAGTTCGGGCCAAGGCTGCCGTAAAGGAGTCAGAGGCAGCAAAACGGTGACGAAAACTATTTCAAAAATAATTTGAAATCACCCTAAAGTTCCTCCTGACGCTGCCGTTAAAGGTGCATCAGGCAAGAAAAGGGACTGAAAAAAAGTTCAGAACCACCCTAAAGTTCCGGATTTGGTTGACGTAAACCAACACATGAACGAATTGCCGCGCTGGCCAGTTAGTTGAATCAGCGCAATATCGCAGCAGCATCCCAGCCTCCTGTTTCATAGGAGCGCATCCCACATTGGCCCGGGTTTGTCAGACAAACTCCTACGGGCACTCCCGCGTTTGCCGGACGCAAAATACAGCGTTCGTCCGATTCCCCTAATGTTTCCGCACAGTCAGAATCTATCTCACTGGCAACACACATTAGCGCCAGGTTCAACGGAAGACGGAGAAGAAAAATGACTGCAAACGACATGATGGCTGAAATTCGGGACGCCAACCTGAGCTACCTGATGCTGGCCCAGCAAATGATCCGCGCCGACAAAGTCACCGCCATCTTCCGTCTCGGCATTTCGGCCGACATCGCCGACCTGATCGAAGGCATGAGCAATGCCCAGATCCTGAAGCTTGCCGGTGGCAACATGATGCTGGCCCGCTTCCGCTTCGACGACACCGCGATCCTGACCATGCTCACCAGCCACAGCAAGGACCGCGTCCTCGCCCAGTCGCACGCAGCCATCCTGATGGCCGGCCAGCCAGCCGAAGAGATCGCTTAACACGGCGCAGTCAGAAAAATTTCCATAAGAAAACATTGTTAAATCCCGCTGAGCTGCGCTTGTTGGTGTAGGATAGCCAGCACACAAGCCGGAGCCGTGGGATGAGTAAAAAAAGCGTCGTATCGGAAGCGCAGGAAATCCAGCTCGCCATCGAGCTGATCACATTGGGCGCACGCCTGCAATTGTTGGAAAGCGAAGTCTCGCTTTCGCGCGAGCGCCTCATCAAGCTGTACAAGGAACTCAAGGGCATGTCGCCGCCCAAGGGCATGCTGCCGTTCTCGACGGACTGGTTCCTGACCTGGCAGCCGAACATCCATTCCTCGCTGTTCATCAATATCTATAACTTCCTGGTCGAACATGCCGGCGCCTCCGGTGTCCAGGCGGTGATGAAGGCCTATAAACTCTATCTCGAACAGATGCCGGCCGCGCCCGGCGAAGAGCCGCTGCTCTCGCTGACGCGCGCCTGGACCCTGGTCCGTTTCTTCCAGAGCAATATGCTGGCGCTGGCCCCTTGCGGCAAGTGCAAGGGCAAGTTCGTCGTCAACGTGCTCGACCTGAACCGCGATTACCTGTGCGGCCTGTGCCACATGCCTTCGCGCGCCGGCAAGACCCGCAAGGCGAAAGACGCCGCCGCACTGCTCGATGCAACCGAGGCGCTCGAGGCCGCCGCCCGCCAGGACGCCGAGGGCGCCGCGGGCGCCGCCTGAACTCCGTCGTGACTTTCCGCCTCCTGCGCGCACCCGCCGTGCGCGCCTTGCTCTGCCAGTGCGCCGCTTTCCCCCTGACCCTGCTCGCCGTCTGGCTGCTTGCGCGCGCCGGCGCGCAGCCGTCCTACCCGACGGCGGCGCGTCCTGCAGGGCGTGTTCGCGGCGCTGCTGACCTGGCGCTGGCGCCTGGCCTCGTGGTGGATCGTCATCTGCCTGCTGTTTCCGCTGGCGCTGTACGGCGGCAGCCGGCTCGACCTGCCGCCCTGGCTGTTCCTGGCCGTGTTCCTGTTCATGCTGGTGCTGTACTGGTCGACCTTCCGCACCCAGGTGCCGTATTACCCGTCCGGCAAGGCGGCCTGGGCGGCGGTGGCCGCGCAGCTGCCGCAGGATAGACCGGTCTCCTTCATCGATATCGGCAGCGGCCTGGGCGGCCTGGTGCTCGATCTCGCCCGGCGCCGTCCGGATGCGCAAGCGAGCGGCATCGAGCTGGCGCCCTTGCCCTGGCTGGCCAGTTACCTGCGGGCGCGCCTCACCGGCAGCAGCGCCAGGTTCATCCGCGGCGACTACGAGCGGCTCGACTTCGGCAGCTACGACGCCGTCTTCGCCTACCTGTCGCCGGCCGCCATGACGGCGCTGTGGCGCAAGGCGCGCCGCGAGATGCATCCCGGCAGCATGCTGATGAGTTATGAATTCGCCATCCACGAGGCGCCACCCTCGGCATCGCTACTACCTGCAAGATACTGGTCGAACTCTCTACATATGGCACTTTTAGGCCACAAATCAGGCCTTTTTACTTGCCCGTAGGCCATTCTCCAGCTATTGTTCCAGCTGTAGTAGTTCCCCACGTAAATATTTTTTCTGAGATACATTGTCTCGGATTCTAGGCGCTGCCGGCCCACCTCCTGGAGCACGTTCTTGTTAGTCATTATTGGTTACATCATTGTCTGTGCTTCGGTGTTCGGCGGCTTCGTCATGGCCGGCGGCCACGTGGCCGTGCTGTTCCAGCCGATCGAGCTGCTGATGATCGGCGGCGCGGCGGTCGGCGCATTCTTTGTCGGTAACAACAGCAAGTCGATCAAGGCGACCATGAAGGCGCTGCCGGGCCTGTTCAAGGGCTCGAAGTACACGCGCGAGATGTACATGGAGCTGATGTCGCTGCTGTTCGACGTGCTGTCCAAGGTGCGCAAGGAAGGCCTGATGTCGATCGAGGGCGATATCGAAGCGCCCGAAGCGAGCCCGCTGTTCTCGAAATACCCGCTGGTGCTGGCCGACCATCACATCATCGAATTCATGGCCGACTACCTGCGCCTGATGGTGTCCGGTAACATGGACGCCTTCCAGATCGAGAACCTGATGGACAACGAGATCGAGACCCACCACCACGAAGGCGCGGTGCCCGCGCACGTGATCGCGAAGCTCGGCGACGGCCTGCCGGCCTTCGGTATCGTCGCCGCCGTCATGGGCGTGGTGCACACCATGGAGTCGGTCGGCATCCCGCCGGCCGAACTGGGCATCCTGATCGCCAAGGCGCTGGTCGGTACCTTCCTCGGCATCTTGCTGGCCTATGGCTTCGTCGCGCCGCTGGCGAGCCTGCTCGGAACAGAAGCTGGACGAGTCGACCAAGATGTTCCAGTGCGTGAAGGTGACCCTGCTGGCCAGCCTGAACGGCTATGCGCCGGCCCTCGCCGTCGAATTCGGCCGCAAGGTGCTGTACTCGACCGAGCGCCCGACCTTCGCCGAGCTCGAAGAGCACATCAAGAAATCGAAGAGTCAAATAAGCCATGGCCGATGAAGGAATGCGCCCGATCATCGTCAAGCGGATCAAGAAGACCGCTGGCGGGCATCATGGCGGCGCCTGGAAAATCGCCTACGCCGACTTCGTGACGGCGATGATGGCCTTCTTCCTGCTGATGTGGCTGCTCGGTTCGACCTCCAAGGGCGACCTCGAGGGCATCGCCGAACATTTCAAGAACCCGCTGAAGGTGGCGATGTCGGGCGGCTCCGGTTCCGGCGACAGCTCCTCCGTCATCAAGGGCGGCGGCACCGACCTCACGCGCCGCAACGGCCAGGTCAACAAGGGCGAGACGCCAGACCAACAAGAAGACCTACGACCTGAACGACGCCAAGGCGGCGCTGGAGAAGGTCGAAGGCGAGCGCCTGAAAGTGCTGAAGGCGAAGATCGAAGCGACCATCGAAGCCAATCCGATCCTCAAGAAATACCAGAACCAGCTGCTGCTCGACATCACCAGCGAGGGATTGCGCATCCAGATCGTGGACGAGCAGAACCGCCCGATGTTCGCGCTGGCGAAAGCGACCCTGCAGCCCTACACCAGCGACATCCTGCACGTGCTGGGCATGGTCCTGAACGACGTGCCGAACCGGATCGGCCTGTCGGGCCACACCGATTCGACGCCGTACTTCAGCGAAGCCGGCTACAGCAACTGGGAGCTGTCGGCCGACCGCGCCAACGCCTCGCGCCGCGCGATGGTGGTGGGCGGCCTGGCCGACGCCAAGATCCTGCGCGTGGTGGGCCTGGCGGCCGCCGCGCCGCTCGACCGCGCCGATCCGTTCAGCCCGATCAACCGCCGCATCAGCATCATCGTGATGAACAAGCGCACCGAAGACGCCGTCATGCGCGACGCCGCCACGCTCGACGTGCCGGCCGACGACGGCAAGGCGGCGGCCGCAGGCCGTCGTGACCGCGACCAAGTAAGAGCAGGAGGACACAATGACAAGAAAAAAGATATTCGGTTCGCACGTGAAACGCCTGCTGTCGGGCGTCTCGGCGCACGGCCGGCGCCACCTGAGCGAAGTCGAGACCGACCTGCTGCAGACCGAATTGCTGCTAGAGGAGGCGGTGGACAAGCTCACCAGCAGCTTCATGGCCATCCATAGCGCGGTCGGCGCGCGCCAGGAAGCGATCGACCGCCTGCTCGCGGGCGGCACGCCTGTCGGCCGGAAGACTCGGCGCATCCTGTCCGGCGATGTCGGGCGAAATCGGCACCCACGTGAACACGGCGATCACCAGCATGCAGTTCCAGGACATGACGAGCCAGTTGATCGAGCGTACCCTCAAGCGCGTGACCGGCTTGCGTGAATTCCTCGGCACCCTGGACGAACATGGGGCGGACATCCGCCCCGATACAGGCAGCGACGAAATCGTCGAGCGCCTGGGCAAGGTCAGCATGGCGCTGGCGATCCAGTCGCTCGAACTGCGCAGCGTGCTGCGCAAATCGGTCGAACAACAGCATCTCGAAAGCGGCGACATCGAACTGTTCTGACAGCGGTCAGCGCAATTCTCCACCCTCACAAATCCAAGAAAACAGCAGGAGCACAACATGGCTAAAACAATTCTCGCGGTCGACGATTCGAGCTCGCTGCGCCAGATGGTGGCGTTCAGCCTGAAGGCCGCCGGCTACCAGGTGGTGGAAGCGGTCGACGGCCAGGATGGCCTCGACAAGGCGAAGAACCAGGTCGTCGACCTGGTCCTGACCGACCAGAACATGCCGCGCATGGACGGCCTGTCGCTGATCAAGCACCTGCGCGGCCTGCCCGAGTACCAGAAGGTGCCGATCCTGATGCTGACCACCGAATCGTCGGACGAAATGAAATCGAAGGGCCGCGCGGCCGGCGCCAATGGCTGGCTGGTCAAGCCCTTCGACCCGCAGCGACTGATCGAAGTCGTCAAGAAAGTGATCGGCTGAGGCGATGACGCATCGCTGCCTAAGCTTCGTGCGATTCTCTCCGGGATGATCCCATGACGATCGACATCAGCCAGTTTTACCAGGTCTTTTTCGACGAGGCCGAAGAGCTGCTCGCCGAAATGGAACGGCTGCTGCTCGGCGTCGACGTGGCCGCCCCGGACAGCGAAGACCTGAACGCGATCTTCCGCACCGCGCACTCCGTCAAGGGCGGCGCCTCGACCTTCGGCATCACCGACATGAGCGAAGTCACGCACGTGCTGGAGTCCTTGCTCGACCGCATCCGCAAGGGCGAGATGGCGCTCACGAGCCAGCACGTCGACGCCTTCCTGGCCGCGAAGGACACGCTCAAGATGCAGTTGGGCGGCCACCGCAGCGGCGCCCACGTCGACCAGGATGCGGTCGCCAACGTGCGCATGATGCTGCACGACCTGTCCGAAGGCCTGGTGCCGGCGGCGACCGATCGTCGCCCCGTCCTTCCTGCACGCCGAACCGAAAGCGCAGACCGGCGAGGGCGCGCACCGCTACAAGATCGAACTGCCCGTCGTCGAACAGCGCGACGTGAACGCCCTGGTCGACGAACTGGGCCTGATGGGCCGGGTCTCGGTCACGCCGCTCGACGGGCGGGCGCAGCGCGCTGATCATCACGACCCACGAGAGCCTGGACGACATCGTCGCCATCTGCTCGTTCGTGCTCGATCCGGACGACCTGAAGATTTTCGAAGCGCCGGCACTGACGCCGGAGCAGCGCGCGATCGAGGCGCGCGAACGCGCCCGCATCGAGGAAGAGCAGGGCTACGGCTTCTTCGATCCGGCCGACGACGCGCCGGCGGCGAGCGCCGAACTCTCGGACGACGAACGCGGCTACGGCTTCTTCCAGCCGATCGAGGAGATCCGCGCACTGGCCGGCATCGATGCGCCCGCGCCGAAGTCCACGGCCGCCGTCGAAGTCGTGGAAGCGCTGGAAAAGAAGGCAAGCAAAAAAGAGCGACAAGGGCGCCGAATCGTCCTCGATCCGGGTCTCGGTCGAAAAGGTCGACCAATTGATCAACCTGATCGGCGAACTGGTGATCACCCAGGCCATGATCGAGCAGCGCTCCAGCGGGCTCGACCCGATGCTGCACGAGCGCCTGCTGTCGTCGGTATCCCAGCTCACGCGCAACACGCGCGAGCTGCAGGAAGCCGTGATGTCGATCCGCATGATGCCGATGGACTTCGTGTTCTCGCGCTTCCCGCGCATGGTGCGCGACCTGGCGGGCAAGCTGGGCAAGAAGGTCGACTTCATCACCCACGGCGCCGCGACCGAACTCGACAAGGGCCTGATCGAGCGCATCGTCGACCCGCTGACCCACCTGGTGCGGAACAGCATCGACCACGGCATCGAAATGCCGCAGGCGCGCGCGGCGGCCGGCAAATCGGAAGCAGGGCGCTTGTTCCTGTCGGCCGGCCACCAGGGCGGCAATATCGTGATCGAAGTGGCCGACGACGGCGCCGGCCTGAACCGCGAGCGGATCCTCGCCAAGGCGGCGCAGAACGGCCTGGCGGTGTCGGATTCGATGAGCGACGCGGAAGTCTGGCAACTGATCTTCGCGCCGGGCTTTTCCACGGCCGATGTCGTCACCGACGTGTCGGGCCGCGGCGTGGGCATGGATGTTGTCAAACGTAATATCACTTCGATGGGCGGCTCGGTGGACATCCGGTCGGCCCGTGGTTTCGGCACCACGATTTCCATCTCTTTACCGCTGACTCTCGCGATTTTGGACGGGATGACTATACGTTGCGGTGAGGAAATCTATATCCTTCCATTAGGCTATGTCGTCGAGTCGCTGCAACCGCGCCGCGAAGACGTGCGCGAGATCGCCGGACGCGGCCAGGTGCTGAAAGTGCGCGGGGAATACCTGCCGCTGATCGCCCTGCATGGCGTGTTCGGGATCGCACTCGCGGGCGATCGAGCCGAGCGACGGCATCGTCGTCATCCTGGAGTCCGAAGGCAAGCGCGCGGCACTGCTGATCGACGATCTGGTCGGCCAGCAGCACGTGGTGGTGAAGAACCTGGAATCGAATTACCGCAAGGTGGCCGGTATTTCGGGCGCCACCATTCTCGGCGACGGCGGCGTCTCCCTGATCCTCGACGTGGCGGCGCTGGTGCGCTCGTCGCGCCAGCTGGCCGGCGAAGCGCTGGCCTCGTAATCGAACAAACAATACAAGCATGTACAACACAAGGAAATCAACATGTCCATTACCCAGACGACCACCCAAGGCATCGAAGGCGCCGGCAGCGAATACCTCGCCTTCACGCTCGGCTCGGAAGAATACGGGATCGACATCCTGAAGGTGCAGGAAATCCGCGGCTACGAAGCCGTGACCCGCATCGCCAACGCCCCGGAATTCATCAAGGGCGTGATCAACCTGCGCGGCATCATCATCCCCGTGGTCGACATGCGCATCAAGTTCAAGCTCGGCACCCCGACCTACGACCAGTTCACGGTCGTCATCATCCTGAACATCGCCGGCCGCGTGATGGGCATGGTGGTCGACAGCGTCTCGGACGTCACCACCCTGACGCCGGACCAGGTCAAGCCGGCCCCGGACATGGGCAGCGCCTTCAGTACCGATTACCTGATCGGCCTGGGCACGGTCGACGAGCGCATGCTGATCCTGGTCGACATCGACCGCCTGATGTCGTCCGCCGAAATGGGCCTGATCGACACAAGTTGGCTGCGTAACGCGGCTGCATGAGCGCACGGCACCGAGCAACACAATCGCCGGCTCTTGAGCCGGCAGAACAGACAGGTAAGGCAAAGTGCCGCTACACACATCCGACACGGTCAAGGAATTTGACTTCACGCGCGCCGACTTCGAGCGCGTGCGCGCCCTGATCTACCGCCGCGCCGGCATCTCGCTGGCCGACAGCAAGCAGGAAATGGTCTACAGCCGCCTGGCGCGGCGCCTGCGCGCGACCGGCATCGCCTCCTTCGGCAAATACCTCGACGACCTCGAAGCAGGGCGCCTGGGCGAGGAGTTCGAGTCGTTCACGAATGCGCTGACGACCAACCTGACCTCGTTCTTCCGCGAAGCCCATCACTTCCCGCTGCTGGCCGACCACGTGCAATTGCTGCGTTCGCGCGACAGCACGCCGCTGACCATCTGGTGCTCGGCCAGTTCGACCGGCGAAGAGCCGTATTCGATCGCGATGACCCTGTGCGAAGCCTTCAATACGCTCACGCCCCCGGTCACCGATCGTCGCCACCGACATCGACACCAACGTGCTGGCCACGGCCAGCGAGGGCATGTACGGGCTCGATCGCGTGGAGAAAATGGCGCCCGAACGCCTGAAGCGCTTCTTCTTGCGCGGCAAGGGCCGCCACGAAGGCATGGTGCGCGTGCGTCCGGAACTGCGCCAGCTGGTCACCTTCCGCCAGCTGAATTTGCTGTCGGACACCTGGCCCGTGAGCGGGCAGTTCGATGCGATCTTTTGCCGCAACGTGATGATTTATTTTGACAAGGACACGCAGCGCAAGATCCTGGCGCGCTTCGTGCCCCTGATGAAGTCGCACGCGCTGCTGTTCGCCGGCCATTCCGAGAATTTCCTGTACGTGTCGGACGCGCTGCGCCTGCGCGGCAAAACCGTCTACGAACTGAGCGAGTCGCGCCTGGCGCGCTAAGAAATATCATGCACTCGAATAACCAGTTCGCCACCAACGTCTACTACGACCGCACCTTCGACTGCGACGCGGCCAAGATCCTGCCGGGCGAGTACTACTACACCGGCAAGAACATGCTGATCGTGACCGTGCTCGGCTCCTGCGTCTCGGCCTGCATCCGCGACCGCATCACGGGCCTGGGCGGCATGAACCACTTCATGCTGCCCGACGGCGGCGGCGACGCCGGCAGCCCGGTGTCGGCCTCCATGCGCTACGGCACCTTCGCCATGGAAATCCTGATCAACGACCTGCTGAAAGCCGGCGCGCGGCGCGAAAACCTGGAAGCCAAGGTCTTCGGCGGCGGCGCGGTGCTGCGCGGCTTCACGGCGATGAACGTGGGCCAGCGCAACGCCGAGTTCGTGATGCAGTTCCTGAAGACGGAACGCATTCCGGTGCTGGCCGAAGACCTGAACGACATCCACCCGCGCAAGGTGTATTTCTTCCCCAAGACGGGGAAGGTGCTGGTCAAGAAGCTGATGCAAACCCAGAACGATACGGTGGCCAAGCGCGAACTCGACTACGCCAGGCGCCTCAAGGTCGAGCCCGTCGGCGGCGACATCGACCTGTTCTGATTCGCGAAGGAGAAACAATGAAAACCAAGGTCCTGATCGTCGACGACTCGGCCCTGATCCGCAGCGTGATGAGCGAGATCGTCAATTCGCAGCCCGACATGGAAGTCGTGGGCACCGCCCCCGATCCGCTCGTCGCGCGCGAACTGATCAAGAAAACCAATCCCGACGTGCTCACGCTCGACGTCGAGATGCCGAAGATGGATGGCCTCGACTTCCTCGAAAAGCTGATGCGCCTGCGGCCGATGCCGGTGCTGATGGTGTCCTCGCTGACCGAGCGCGGTTCGGAAATCACGATGCGCGCGCTCGAACTCGGTGCGGTCGACTTCGTCACCAAGCCGAAGATCTCGATCCAGAGCGGCATGCGCGAGTACACCGAACTGATCACCGACAAGATCCGCGCCGCCGCCCGTGCGCGCGTGAAACGCACGGTGGCCAGCACGACCCCGACCACGGCGCTGCCGCAACTGCGCAGCCCGCTCACCTCGTCGGAAAAACTGATCATCATCGGCGCCTCCACCGGCGGCACCGAAGCGATCCGCGAATTCCTGATGCAGATGCCGTCGGACTGCCCGGGCATCCTGATCGCCCAGCACATGCCGGAAGGTTTTACGACCTCGTTCGCGCGCCGCCTCGATTCGCTGTGCAAGATCAGCGTCGTCGAGTCGAGCGGCAACGAACGGGTGCTGCCCGGCCACGCGTATATCGCGCCGGGCCACTCGCACCTGCTGCTGGCGCGCTCGGGCGCCAACTACATGACGAAAATCGAGCAGACCGATCCGGTCAACCGCCACCGTCCCTCGGTCGACGTGCTGTTCCGCTCGGCAGCTTTGGCCGCCGGCAAGAATGCGGTCGGCGTGATCCTCACCGGCATGGGGAAAGACGGCGCTGCTGGTATGCTGGAAATGAAAAACGCCGGCGCCCAGAATTTTGCCCAGGACGAAGCCTCGTGCGTCGTGTTCGGCATGCCGCGCGAAGCGATCGCCATCGGCGCCACCCACGAAGTGGCGCCGCTGACGGCCTTGCCCGGCCTGGTACTGGGCCATCTGGCCGCCCATGGCGGAAGAGCGTTGCGCGTTTGATCCGGATCGCGCCGGAATTGCACCTTTCCTGTCTGTTTTATCGCCGTACGGCAACAAAAATGCTATTCTTGAGTTTGCTTGCTGCAGCGACTCAAGCCACACTAACCATTAGTAAAAGAATCAACGGAGTATTTCATGGCTGATCCAAAGATGCGTTTCCTGGTTGTTGACGATTTCTCGACGATGCGCCGCATCGTCCGAGAAATCTGTTGAAAGAACTGGGCTACGCCAACGTCGACGAGGCGGAAGACGGCGTCCATGGCGCTCGCCAAGCTGCGCAGCGAACACTTCGACTTCGTGGTCTCGGACTGGAACATGCCCAACATGGACGGTCTGACCATGCTGCAAAACATCCGTGCCGATCCGGCACTGTGCCAAACTGCCGGTGCTGATGGTGACCGCGGAAGCGAAGAAGGAAAACATCATCGCGGCGGCCCAGGCCGGCGCCAGCGGCTACGTGGTCAAGCCATTCACCGCCGCCACGCTCGACGAGAAGCTGAACAAGATCTTCGAGAAAATGGAAAAGGCCTGATCATGCTCGAGCCGATCGCTGCGGTTGCTGCGGATGGGGTGTCGAACGACGAAGTCCTCGTCCGCGTAGGCCACATGACGCGCGCGCTGCACGACAGCCTGCGCGGCCTGGGCCTCGACAAGCTGGTGGAAAAAGCCGCCAGCGACATTCCGGATGCACGCGACCGGCTCGATTATGTGGCCAGGCTGTCGGAACAGGCCGCCAAGCGCGTGCTCGACGCCACCGATACGGCAGGCCCGATGCAGGATGCGGTCGAAAGCCGCAGCGCCGACGTGCGCAGTTTCCTGGCAGGCGCTGCTGGACAACCAGGCGGCCGGCGAAGCCGACTGGCGCGCGCTGGCCGAGCGCACGGTGGCCATGATGGCCGAGAACGAGCGTGCCGCGACCGCCACCCGTGCCGAGCTGATGAACATCATGCTGGCCCAGGACTTCCAGGACCTGACCGGGCAAGTGATCGGCAAGATCACCTCGATCGCCCAGGACCTGGAAAAGCAGCTGGTGCAGGTGCTGATCGATTTCGCCCCGAGCGAAATCCGCCGCGAGCTCGACAACGGCCTGTTGAACGGGCCGCAGATCAAGCCTGAAGGCAATACCGAGGTAGTGGCAGACCAGGGCCAGGTCGACGACCTGCTCGACAGCCTGGGATTTTAAGTAAGGGCGGCCTGGCGCCGCCATTGTTTTTTCGCGGGCTCCATGCATCACACCAACTATATTGTTCGCGAACCGCTGCTCGACGCCACGCAGCGCGTCATCGGCTACGAATTACTGTGGCAGCAGAGCGGCCAGGCACTGCCGGCAGCCGATCTCGAAGCAGCTGGTGGGCTTCGTGGCCGGCAACGTCAACCATCCCGAGCACGGCTGGCTGCTGCGCGACAAGCAACTCTTCCTCGACGCCGTCCCGGCGATGCTGTCCACCGACGCGCTGTTCGACCTGCCGCCCGAATACACGGTGCTGAGCCTGCCCGCGCACTACCTGATGGATCCGGACGCGCGCGCCGCGGTCAAGGCCGTGCGCGCCGGCGGCGTCGGCATTTCGCTGCGCGGGCTCGAGGTCAAGCACCTGACCCCGGCGCTGGCGCCGTATGCCTCGCACGTCGAAATGCGTTTCGCCGGCATCAACGTGGCCGACCAGGCGCGCAGCTACGCCGCCGCGCGCCAATCGGCGCTGCGCATGGTCGGGCGCCCGGTCACCAACTGGATCGACTACGACGCCTGCGCCTCGCTCGGCCTGGACGCCTTCGTCGGCAAACTGCACCTGACCCCGCGTCCGGGCAATCCGGTCAAGGGCCTGAACCCGGCCCAGACCATCATCCTGCAACTGATGCAGATGGTGCAGAACAACGACGACATCCCGAAGCTGGAAAGCGTGCTGAAACGCGACCCGGCGCTGACCTATAAACTGCTGCGCAACATCAATTCGGCCGGTTTCGGTGCAGGGCGCGAGGTGCAGTCGATCCGCCAGGCGATCAGCCTGATGGGCTACGCGCCGCTGTACCGCTGGCTGACCATGCTGCTGGCCGGCGCCAGCGCCAGCGGTTACTCGCCGGTGCTGATGGAAACGGCGGTCGTGCGCGGCCGCCTGACCGAACTGCTGGGGCTGCATTCGCTGCCGAAAGGCGAGGGCGAACACCTGTTCGTGGCCGGCATGTTCTCGCTGCTCGACCGCTTGCTGGGCATCCCGATGAAGGAGGTGCTCGAGACGATCCCGCTGCCGCCCGAAGTCGTGCGCGCGCTGATGTCGCGCGAAGGCATGTACGGGCCTTACCTGGCGCTGGCCGAAGCCTGCGAGCTCAGTTCGAACCTGGTGGGCGCGCTGGCCGGCTCGCTCGAGCTGAGCCCGCTCGAAGTGAACAAGGCGCATTTGTCGGCGCTGGCGTGGGCGCAGGCGGTGACGCAGTAGCTGGATTGGTCCGCGGCGGTCACGAGGCGCTGCCTGTCGCTGAAACTATCGCTGCCGCCATCAAAGCCCATCCTCCGACGACATCGCCAGATCGAGGTCCATCTTCGAGGAGCGTGCCATGAAAATCGCCGTATTCAGTGCCGAGCGCTACGACCGCGAATTCCTCGAACGCGGCCAACGCCGCGCAAGGGCACCAGCTCGACCTATTTCCAGGACCTGCTCGACCTCGACACCGCCGGCCTGGCCGCGGGCCATGAGGCGGTCTGCATCTTCGTCAACGACAATGCCGACGCCGCCGTGCTGGAGGTGTTGCGGCGTGGCGGCACCGGTTTGGTCGCCTTGCGCTGCACCGGGTTCAACAACGTCGACCTCGCTGCTGCGCAGCGCCTCGGCATCAAGGTCGTACGGGTCGTCGACTATTCCCCGTATTCGGTTGCCGAGCACGCCGTTGCCTTGTTGTTGGCAATTAACCGCAAGATCCATCGCGCTTACCAACGCACGCGCGACTCGAATTTCGCACTCGACGGGTTGATGGGCTTCGACCTGCACGGCAAAACGGTGGCCGTGATCGGAACCGGGAAAATCGGCCGCGTCTTTGCGCGGATCATGCTGGGCTTCGGATGCGAGGTCATCGGCTACGACATCCACCATTCGGCCGAATTCGAAGCGATGGGGGCGCGTTACGCCACGGTCGATGAAATCGGGGCGACGAGCCGACATCATCTCCCTGCATTGCCCCTTGACCCCGGAAACACATCACCTCGTCAATGCAGGCACCCTCGCGCGCCTGAAACCGGGCGCATTGCTGATCAATACGAGCCGTGGCGGACTGGTCGATACCGACGCCGCGGTGGAGGCGCTCAAGAGCGGCCAACTCGGCGGCCTCGGACTCGATGTCTACGAACAGGAAACGGATCTTTTTTTCCGCGACCTGTCGAGCAGCGTGATCACCGACGATGTGCTGCAGCGCCTGGTCTCCTTCCCGAACGTCATCGTGACCGGCCACCAGGCCTTCTTTACGCGCGAGGCGATCACGACGATCAGCGAGACCACGCTGCGCAGCGTCACCGAGTACGCGACCGGCCAGCCGCTGTCGAACGAGATCAGGGCCTCCTGATCCGAAGGGATCGCGGCGGAATGGGACCATGGTCTCATTGCAGAATGACTAATGTGGGACAAAATGGAACCTCCAGTGGAAGCTGCACCTGAAGACTTCTCCGCTGAGCACCTGCTTACCATCCCACACGAGGTTTTCCTATGGACGCTGCCACGCAACTTGGACGGAGCCATGAGATCGGCAAAAAGATCGGTCTTGTCTATCAAAAACGCATGAAAACCGCGGCCGAGCAGTTCGGCCAGCGGGTGAAAGACGCGGCAGGCGAAGCGGTGGGCGACAAAGGCCCCGAGGGGCGCCCCGGCCTGATGGCGGCCTTCAATCCCTGGTCCTTCCAGCACTATGCGGTCGATGCCTTCCAGCGTTCGATCCTGTTCTGGGACACCATGCGCCAGCGCGGCGACAACTTCCTCGAGCGCGCATCGAAAGGCTCGGAACCGGTCCTCCATTTCGACTACGAAACCGTCCTCGACGGCCGCAGCTTCGAGCGGCCGGTGAACTACACCCTGTTGCGGCATCACGCCGCCGCCCGGCGTCACGATCGATCCCGAAAAACGTCCCTATCTCATCGTCGATCCGCGCGCCGGCCACGGGCCCGGCATCGGCGGCTTCAAGGACGATTCGCAGGCGGGCGTGGCGATGCGCGCCGGCCATCCGGTGTATTTCGTCAGCTTCTTCCGCGACCCCGAACCGGGCCAGACCCTGCTCGACGTGTGCGGCGCCGAGGAGCAGTTCGTAAACACGTGCACGCCCTGCATCCGAGCAGCGAAAAACCGGCGATCATCGGCAACTGCCAGGGTGGCTGGGCGGCGATGATGCTGGCCGCGTCCGGTCCCGACGATACCGGGCCGATCCTCATCAATGGTGCGCCAATGGCGTATGTGAGCGGCGCGTGGGACGAAGGCGAAGGCGACAACCCGATGCGCTATTCGGGCGGGATGCTCGGCGGCACCTGGCTGTCCTCGTTTACCGCCGACCTCGGCAATGGCATTTTCGACGGCGCCTACCTGGTGGAGAACTTCGAAAACCTCAATCCCGCCAACTCGCTGTGGGACAAGTATTACAAGGTGTACAAGGACGCCGATACCGAGCCGGCGCGCTATCTCGACTTCGAGCGCTGGTGGGGCACCTACTACCTGCTCAACCGCGAAGAAATCGAATTCATCACGCGCAATCTGTTCGTCGGCAACAAGCTGTGGTCGGGCGACGT
Source organism: uncultured beta proteobacterium (assembly GCA_963729765.1). Taxonomy (GTDB): domain Bacteria; phylum Pseudomonadota; class Gammaproteobacteria; order Burkholderiales; family Burkholderiaceae_D; genus Telluria. The sequence goes on from CAVSPL010000012.1 coordinate 450,469, forward strand.
CAAGGGAGCCGGGGGCGTGGCTTTCGACCTGCGCGCCATCAAGATGCCGATCATCCTGTTCGCGTCGATGGGCGACAACATCACGCCGCCGGAACAGGCATTCAACTGGGTGGCCGACATCTACGGCAGCACCGAGGAAATCAAGGCGCGCGGCCAGGTGATCGTCGGCCTGCTGCACCAGAACGTCGGCCATCTCGGCATTTTCGTCTCCGGCAAGGTCGCCAAGAAGGAATATACGCAGCTGGTGTCGGTGCTCAACGAAGTGGAGATTTTGCCGCCCGGCCTGTACGGCATGCAGATCACCGAAATCGAGGACGCCGATGCGGGTGGAGAGAAGCAGTACGAGGTCACCTTCCACGAACGCCGGCTCGAGGAGGTGGTCGCCAAGGGCAACCGCTTCGGCCGGGTCGACGAGAAGCCGTTCGAGGCGGTGGCGGCGCTGTCGGACTTCAACCAGCGCGCCTATGAGCTGTTCGCACAACCGTTCGTGCGGGCGATGTCCAACGACGTGAGCGCGAAGCTGTTGCGCACTTTCCATCCCTTGCGGGTCCAGAACTGGGCGCTGTCGCACCTCAATCCCTTCATGGCCTGGCTCGAACCGGCGGCGGAGGCGGTCAAGGCGCACCGCCAGCCGCTCGAGGCAAGCGATCCATGGCGCCGCCTGGAAAACTCCGGCGCCGAGCTGGTCAGCGCATCGCTCGACCTGTATCGGGCCATGCGCGACGCCACCACCGAAGCGAGCTTCTTCAGCATCTACGCGAACATGTATTCGTTCTACATGGCGGACAAGCAGCCGTCACAGCTGGAGCCCATGGCGGCGGCGGCCGATTGCGCGCGCTGCCTTTCGTGCAGGAAGCGCTGGGTCGATCGCCGAGGGCGGTTACACCGAGGCCTTCGCCCGCCTGGCCAGCCTGCGCGCCGCGCACCAGGACGAGCTGCTGCCGCTGTCGCAGCTGGTCAAGCGCAAGGAACTGGCGCCATCGTACGCCGAGTATTTGCCGGACGTGCCGCGCGACCAGTGGCGCCGCATCCGCGGCGAGCAGGAAATCATCGCCCGCTATGCGCCCGAGCAGGCGATCGCCACCTTGCCGGCGCTGCTGCGTGAACGCGGCGACCGTGAGCGCCTGCTCAAGCTGGTCGACAAGCTGATGGCGGACCCACGCGTGCAGGAACACCCGACCGATGCCCAGCTGGCGATGGTGGACAGGCTGCGCGACCTCCTGAATGAATCCGGCCAGCCGCCCGTGTTCCGCGGTGCTGCCGCCGGCGCCGGCCGCACCAGCCTTCATTGAAAGGACGCACCATGGAACCGAAGCACGAAAAATACCAGCGGCTGATCGATTATTGCAAGGAGCTGCCGCCGCTGCCGACCGCCGTTGCCCACCCTTGCGACAAGAGTTCGCTCGCGGGCGCGCTGGAAGCGGGGCGCGTCGGCCTGATTGCGCCGATCCTGGTCGGGCCGCGCGCACGGATCGAGGCGGTCGCGAAGGAGAACGGCCTGCAGCTGGGCGACGTGCCTATCGTCGAGGCGGCTTACAGCCAGGCGTCCGCGGCGGCGGCCGTCGCGCTGGTACGTGAAGGCAAGGCCGAAGCCTTGATGAAGGGCAGCCTGCATACCGACGAGCTGATGGGCGCGGTGGTCAAGCGCGAGTCGGGCCTGCGTACCGCGCGCCGCGTCAGCCATTGTTTCGTGATGGATGTGCCGGGGCACGCCGATGCGCTGGTCATCACCGACGCCGCCGTGAATATCGCGCCGACGCTGGAAGACAAGATGGACATTTTGCAGAACGCCATCGACCTCGCGCACGCATTGCAGTTCCAGGAGGTGCGGGTGGCGGTGCTGTCGGCCATGGAGACGGTCAACCCGAAGGTGCCGTCCACGATCGAGGCCGCCGCGCTGTGCAAGATGGTCGACCGCCACCAGATCACCGGCGCCCTGGTCGACGGCCCGCTGGCGCTGGACAACGCCATCGACCCGCTGCGGCGAAAATCAAGAAGATCGATTCGCCCGTCGCCGGACGCGCCAACGTGCTGATGGTGCCCGATCTCGAGGCCGGCAACATGCTCGCCAAGAGCCTGTCCTTCCTCGCCGGCGCGGATGCGGCCGGCATCGTCCTCGGCGCGAAGGTACCGCTCATCCTCACCAGCCGCGCCGATTCGATGGTGACCAGGCTGGCGTCCTGCGCGGTTGCCACCCTGGTGGCCAAGGCGCGCCGCGAGAGCAGCAACCCGGTGAGGTGATGCCATGGCTGACGTCATTCTCGTCCTCAACGCCGGCTCGTCGAGCATCAAGTTCCGCGCCTTCGACGCCGGCCCGCCGGACCCCGAACTGCTGTTCTACGGCCAGGTCGAGGGACTGTACACCACCGCGCACTTCAGCGCGAAAGACGCCAACGGCGCCCGCATCGCCGAGCACCGCTGGGAGCCGACCCCGCATTCGGCCACGCGGGCGCGACCGACTACATCGGCCAGTTCCTGCGCAGCCACCGCGAGGACCACCGCCTGGTGGCGGTCGGCCACCGCGTCGTGCACGGCGGCCTGCAGTTCACCCGCTCGACCCTGGTCACACCCAGCGTGATCGAGGCGCTCGACAAGCTGACGCCGCTGGCGCCCCTGCACCAGCCGCACAACCTGGCGCCGATCCGGCTCCTCGCCGAGCGGCAGCCGGACGTGCCGCAAGTGGCCTGCTTCGATACCGCCTTTCACCGTTCGCAGCCCGAGGTGGCGCAGGCCTACGCGCTGCCGGAGGCGATCACCGGGCTGGGGGTGCGGCGCTACGGTTTCCATGGCCTGTCGTACGAGTACATCGCGTCGGTGTTGCCGGCGTATTCGAAGCAGGGCGCCGCCGGCGCCACCTCGTCGCCCACCTCGGCAACGGCTCGAGCCTGTGCGCGCTGGCGGGCGGCAAGAGCATGGCCAGCACCATGGGCTTCACCGCCGTCGACGGCCTGCCGATGGGCACCCGCTGCGGCAACCTGGACCCGGGCCTGGTCCTGTTCCTGATGGACCACCTCAAGATGGATGCGCGCGCCATCGAAAACCTGATCTACAAGCAATCGGGCCTGCTTGGCGTGTCGGGCATCTCGAGCGACATGCGGGTCCTGCTGGGCAGCGAGGATGCGCATGCGCGCTTCGCGGTCGACCTGTTTGTCTACCGCATCGGCCGCGAACTCGGCTCGCTGGCGGCCGCCACGCAGGGCATCGACGCACTCGTCTTCACGGCCGGTATCGGCGAGAATTCGGCGCCGATCCGCGAACGCGTCTGCAGCCAGGCGCGCTGGCTCGGGGTCGAACTCGAGCCGGCCGCCAACGAGGCGGGCGGCCCCTGCATCAGCACGGCGGCGAGCAAGACCTCCGCATGGGTGATTCCGACCAACGAGGAACTGATGATCGCGCGCCACACGCGCGCCGCGCTCGGGAGCGGGCGGGCATGAAAACGGTCAGCCTCGAACATGCGGTCGCCATGATCCCGGACGGCGCCAGCCTCATGGTCGGCGGCTTCATGGGCGTCGGCACCCCGGAACGGGTGATGGACGAACTGGCCCGCCAGGGCAAGCGCGAACTCACCGTGATCGCGAACGACACCGCCATCCCCGGGCGCGGTATCGGCAAGCTGGTGACGGCCGGGGCCGTGCGCAAGGCGATCGTCAGCCATATCGGGCTCAATCCGGAAACCCAGAAGAAGATGATCGCGGGCGAGATGGAAGTCGAGCTGGTACCGCAGGGCACCCTGATCGAGCGGCTCCGCGCCGCCGGTCATGGCCTCGGCGGGATACTGACGCCGACCGGCGTCGGCACCAAGGTCGAAGAGGGCAAGCGCAAGATCGAGGTCGACGGCGCGTCCTGGCTGCTGGAGACGGCATTGAAAGCCGATTTCGCGCTGGTCGAGGCCTTCCTCTCCGATTACTACGGCAACCTGGTCTACGCCCTGACGGCGCGCAATTTCAATCCCGTGATCGCGATGGCCGCCAACACCGTGATCGTCGACGCGGCCCATATCGTCCCGGTGGGGATGATTTCGCCCGACCATGTCGTGACGCCGGCGGTGCTGGTCGATTACGTCGTTGCCCACTAGAGGAGTGCCACCATGGACGCCCAGACCCTGATCGCCAAACGCATTGCCCAGGAATTGCGCCCCGGGATGCTGGTCAACCTCGGCGTCGGCATCCCGACCCAGGTCGCCAACTACGTGCCGCGCGACATGCACATCTATTTCCAGTCGGAGAACGGCCTGATCGGCACCGGACCGATTCCGCAGGAAGGCATGGCCGAGGCCTACCTCACCGACGCCGCCGGCCAGCCGGTCACGGCCTTGCCGGGCGCGGCCACCTTCGACAGCGCCATGTCCTTCGGCCTGATCCGGGGCGGACACCTCGACCTCACGGTGCTGGGCGGCCTGCAGGTCGACCAGGCCGGCCATGCTGGCGAACTGGACGATCCCCGGGAAGATGGTGCCCGGCATGGGTGGCGCCATGGACCTCGTGACCGGGGCCAAGCGCGTCATCGTCGCCATGCAGCATACCGCCAAGGGCAAGCCCAAGATCGTCAAGCAATGCTCGCTTCCGCTGACCTCGCTGCGCAGGATCGACCTGCTGGTCACGGAACTGGCCGTCATCGGCTTTGCCGGGGGCCGCGCGACCCTGCTCGAGACGGCGCCGGGCGTCTCGGTGCAGGAGGTGGTCGCGGCCACCGAGGCCGAGCTGGTCGTGCCGGACCAGGTTCCGCAGATGGACATCGAAGGAGATTGATCATGACGAACGAACGCCACGGCCCGATTTTGAAGGGCAAGAAGGCACTGGTCTGCGGGATCGCCAACGAGCATTCCATCGCCTGGGGCTGCGCGAAGGCCTTCCATGAGCTCGGCGCGGAGCTTGCCATTACCTACGCCGGCGAAAAAACCCGGACCTATGTCGAGCCGCTGGTGCGCGAAGTCGATGCGCCGATCTTCATGCCGCTCGACGTCACGAAGCAGGAAGACATCGCCGCCGTGTTCGCCCAGATCGAACAGCAATGGGGACAGCTCGACATGTTCGTGCACTCGATCGCCTGGGCGCCGAAGGAAGACCTGCAGGGCGGCCTCATCAACAGCAGCGCGGAAGGCTTCGGCCAGGCGATGGACATCTCCTGCCATTCCTTCGTGCGCATGGCGCGCCTGGCGGCGCCGCTGATGAAGGACGGCGGCGCCATGTTCACGATGAGCTATTACGGCGCCAACAAGGTGGTGTCAATTACAACCTCATGGGACCGGTCAAGGCGGCGCTGGAGGCCTGCGCGCGCTATCTTGCCTACGAACTGGGACCGCAGCGCATCCGGGTGCATGCCGTCTCGCCGGGGCCGCTCAAGACGCGCGCCGGCTCCGGCCTCAAGGACTTCGACCTGTTGCTGGCGGAAGCGGCCGAGCGCGCGCCGCTGGGCGAACTGGTGGACATCATGGACGTCGGTTTCACCTGCGCCTTCCTGGCCACGCCGTATGCCAGGCGGCTCTCCGGGGAAACCATGTACGTCGATGGCGGCGTACACATCATGGCCTGAAGGAGAGCTAGTCATGGCCGACTTGGTAATGGGGAATGTGGAAGCCGGGACCAGCGATGAGGACATCAAGGCCTTCCTGGTCAAGTACGGCTTCCCGCCATTCGACGAGATCGAACACATGCCCGGCGACGGGTCGCGGCCGGCGGTGCTGTTGAAATTCAACGACGCGCCGCCGGAAGCCCTGAACAGCCTGCTGCCGCGCATCCAGGACATGTTCTGGAAGAACCGCAAGCTCCATGTGCACGTCGTGAACGAGCGCTACAGTTAAAGGACGGGCAATGGGCTTCCTCAACCGGCTGGGGCGGGCGCACGATGGCCGTCGCGGTGCAGGACAGGGAACGCGTCGGCGAGTCGATCGAACGCGTCATGGCACTGCATCCGCAGTTGGGGCTGGCGCGCCACTATCGCAAGCGCCTCGCGCCCGCGCTCGGCACATCGCTCGCCTACCTGCGCGAGCTGGTCGATGCGGTGCCGGCGCCGCGCGAAGCGAGCGCCGCCGCCTGGGCCGTCGACCCCTACGTGCACGCGTAGTTCGCCGCACCCGACGACGTCGCCGGCGACCCTCAGCCGCGCGGCCGAGCTGCGCGCTTTTTTCGACAACGACCCGACCTGCCGGAAGCCTGTGCGGTGCTGGGGATGGAAATGACCGAACGCCACATCCTGGGCGTGCGCCAGGAAGGCGATACCATGCGCCGCGACGTACCGCAAACGACGCTCAGCTTCAGCGATCACCAGGTCCGGATGTGCGGGCGCGACGAGGCCGAACTCAGGAACGGGATCGTGGCACGCCTGCTGGACCAGCTCGCCCTCGAAGGACTGGCACGCACGGCCGCGGACAAGTCGCGCCGCAACGCGCTCGAGAAGGAACGTGCGCTGCTCAAGACGCGCCTGCAATTGCTGGAGCGCCAGGGCAGGGGCATCCGCGGCCTGATCGGCGGCGACGTCGCGCAGGACCTCGCCGAGCTCGAGCGGCTGGCGGCGCAGGTGGAGGAGAACGCGCAGAACCTGGCCGGTCTCGGGCTGCGCGAAGAGGCGCTCGACCGCGAACTCGAGCATGTGTGCACGGTGTTCGCCCACCCCGAACGGCATCTGACGGTCTCCACCCGGCGCTTGCGGCTGAACCGGATGAACGTGGTGGTGGAGGGCGAGACGCGCAGGAAGGCGAGGAGCTCGAGTTCCGGATTGCCAGCGTGCCGACCATGCCGCCGCGCATCCGCGCCTTCTCGCTGATCCGCTTCGCCCGGGCCAGCATGCTGCCGCAGAGGAATATGTTTGACGAGGCGGAGCAGCAGCTGTCGTCGGGCCTCTGGTCGTGACGGGCGGTCACTGGCGAATTTCTTCAAGGAGTCAGGATCATGGCTGGAGGCAAAGAAATACGCGACAAGATCAAGAGCGTGGAAAGCACCAGGAAAATTACCAAGGCAATGGAGATGGTCGCCACGTCCAAGATGCGCAAGGCGCAGGACCGGATGCGCAGCGCGCGCCCCTATGTCAGGAAGATCCGCAACATCGCGGGGCACCTGGCGGAGGCGAGCCCCGAATACAGCCATCCCTTCCTGCTGACGCAAAACGAGTCGAAGAAGGTCGGCCTGATCGTGATCACGACCGACAAGGGCTTGTGCGGCGCCATGAACACCAACATCCTGCGTGCGGTCACCCAGGCCATGCGCAAGTTCGAGGCGGAGGGCGTCGCCAGCGACCTGGTGGTGGTCGGCAACCGGGGCCTGTCCTTCATGAACCGCATCGGCGCCCGGGTGGTCGCGCACGCGGTGCAGCTGGGCGACACGCCGCATCTGGAAAGGCTGCTGGGCCCGGTCAAGGTGCTGCTCGACGCCTACCAGGGCGGGGAAGTCGATGCCATCTACCTGGGCTACACAAAGTTCATCAATTCGATGAGCCAGGAAGCGGTGGTCGAACAGCTGGTGCCGCTGGCCCCGGAAAGGATGGCGGCCGAGCGGGGAACGCATAGCTGGGACTATATCTACGAGCCGGACGCGGCGGACGTGATCGACGAGCTGCTGGTGCGCTATGTCGAAGCGCTGATCTACCAGGCGGTCGCCGAAAACGTGGCATCCGAGCATTCGGCGCGCAGGATGGCGATGAAGGCGGCCAGCGACAACGCGGCCAGCGTCATCGACGACCTCAAGCTTGTCTACAACAAGACCCGCCAGGCGGCGATCACGAAGGAACTGTCCGAGATCGTTTCCGGGGCGGCGGCGGTCTGACTGCATGACTACATGAGAGAAACATCATGGCAACTCCGGATACCATCCACGTCAGCGTCGTCTCCGCCGAGGAAGAAATCTTCGATGGCGAGGCCGAGTTCGTCGCACTGCCGGGCGAAAGCGGTGAGCTCGGCATCTATCCCATGCATACGCCCTTGATGACACGGATCCGGCCGGGCGCCGTGCGCATCAAGGTGGCGGGAACCGAGGACGAAGAACTGGTGTTTGTCGCCGGCGGCATCCTGGAAGTCCAGCCGGACGAGGTGACGGTGCTGGCGGAAACGGCCATCCGCGGGCGTGACCTGGATGAAGCGGCTGCGAATGAAGCAAGAAAGCAGGCCGAGGAAGCCTTGCGCAACCGGGGGACGAAGATCGATTACGCCAAGGCGCAGTCGGAATTGGCCATGGCCATTGCGCAGTTACAGGCAATTTCGCGCCAGCGCAAACAGCGCTGATGCCGGCCATGCAAAACGAGGCTGGAACCGGAATGACGCTGCCGATGCCGGTGAAGCTGCGCGACGGCCGCGAGGTCGTGTTGCGCGAGATCGGGGCGCAGGACGAGAAGGAGATTGTCGAGGCTTTCGAGCGGCTGTCGGCCGAATCGCGCTACACCCGCTTCATGATCCCGCTGCGCGAACTGTCGCCGCGCATGCTCGCGGCAGCGACGCATCCGGTGCCGGGCCGCGATTTCGCCCTGGTTGCCGTCAGCGGTGAGGGCGAGGACGAAGACATCGTCGCCGGCGCCCGTTATGTCGGCGCGCCTGGAAGCGATACCTGCGAATTCGCCGTCACGGTGGCCGATGACTGGCACGGGCTCGGCCTCGCGGGCCGCCTCATGGAAATACTGATCGCGAACGCCAGGGAGCGGGGATTGCGTTGCATGGAGGGATAGGTACTCGCCGTCAACACGCCGATGCGCCGGCTTGCCAAACGCCTGGGGTTCAGCGACCGCCAGTGCCCGGACGATGCGGCGCTGCGCCTGGTGAGCTTGAGCCTGGCGCAGGACAGGAATAGTTCAGGTCCGCGGCAGCGGGCGATTCGACGTCACCAGCCGCTCCAGATGCTGCTGCATCTGCATCTCGATATTCTCGATGGCGCACCCGACTTGCACCTGCTCGCCCAGCAGGAAGCTGCGGAAGGGGCGCAGCAGGCGGATTTCGAGGTCGGCCGTGATCGCCAATGCCGGGCCCAGCTGCAGGCGCACGCTTTTCAGCTTGCGGCCGAGGTACAGGTCCTTCGCCTGGTCGGGCGTCGCGCGCAGGCCGACGCCGCCGATCGAGTAGTCGCACAGCGGCAGCTCGAACTGCTTGTTCAGGATGGCGAAGGTGGCGGCGAAGTTGCCGTTCACCGGCGTGTCCAGCCGCGGCGCCGCACGCCGGTTCAGGACCAGGCAGGTTTCCGGGAAGACGGCAGGCACCAGGTTCGGCTGGCCGGGCAGGGCGCCCCAGCCGGCTTCCAGTTCGAACTGGAGCTTGGCATTGCCGCCCAGCGCCGCCACGAAGGTGGCGCGGCCGGCGGGAATCGGCAGGTCGCCGGCCAGGTCGAGCGTGAAATGGGGCTCTTCCGGATGCACCGAGGCGATCCGCGCCAGCAGCGGCTCGCGCACGCTGTTCGGGTAGATCGTCAGCGGCTCGCCCGATTCAGCCAGGCTGTGCAGGGTTTCGCCGATATCGAAGGGGTCGCACATCTCGTGCGGCGAGGCGTTCTGTCCGATGCGCTCGAGGACATCGGCAGGACGGGGCAGGCCCTTGCGGGGCGGACGGGCGGGGGTTTCGGTCACGGCGGCAATCCTTGCAGCAAAATCATTGCATGCATCCGCAGCGGCCCGGGATGCATGCTTGTTGCCGCTAGTATAGACGTCTGGCGCTGATGTTGCAAAAAGTTAATAGTTCTTTGCAAAATAGCAGGGCCGCCGTGGCGCCTTTACATCAAATTTCCAGATTGTCGATCAGGCGCGTGGTGCCGAGCTTGGCGGCGGCCAGCACGACCAGGGGCGTGCCCTGGGCCAGGTCGCCGGCCGAGGGCGGCTGCAGGTCGATGCGCTTGCGCACCGAGATGTAGTCCGGCTTCCAGCCGCGCGCGGCAAGCTGGGCCATCGCTTCGCGCTCGACCGAGAAGATGTCGAGGTGGCCGCCGCGGATTTCGTTGGCGACAAAATTCAGGCCCTGGTACAGGGCCGGCGCCTCGAGCGCGTTCTTCCGGCGACAGGTACATGTTGCGCGAGGACAGGGCCAGGCCGTCTTCGGCGCGGAAGGTTTCGGCGCCGATGATTTCGGTCGGCATCGCGAACTGGCGCGACATGTTACGCACGATCATCAGCTGCTGATAATCCTTCTTGCCGAACACGGCCACGCGCGGCTGCACGCAGGAGAACAGCTTGGTCACGACCGTGCACACGCCGCCGAAGAAGCCGGGGCGGAATTCGCCTTCCAGCGTATTGCCGAGCGTGTCGGGCGGCTGGACGCGGTATTCCTGCGGCTCCGGGTACAAGTCCTTCTCGGTCGGCGCGAACAGCACGTAGACGCCTTCCTTTTCCAGCTTGTCGACGTCGGCCTGGAAGGTGCGCGGATACTTGTCGAAGTCTTCGTTCGGGCCGAACTGCAGGCGGTTCACGAAAATGGAGGCGACGACCGGGTCGCCATGCTTGCGCGCCAGGCGCATCAGCGACAGGTGGCCTTCGTGCAGGTTGCCCATCGTCGGAACAAAAGCGGTGCGCAGCTGGCCGCGCAGTCTGGTCGCGCAGTTCTTCAATGGTGGTGATGATTTTCATAATTGGATGCGGTATGGTTGGTTGTGCTGCGCAGTTTTGCCGACTCAGGCCGGCGAGTATGCCAGGCGCACGTAAATCGGCGCGAACGGTTCGGCCTGGGTGATTTCGACCAGGGTTTCCTTGGCCAGCTCGAGCAGGGCCACAAAGTGCACGACGACGATCGGCACCGAGGCCTGGCCCTCGAACAGTTCGCCGAACTCGACGAAGCGCTGCGACTGCAGCGTGCGCAGGATCGCCGACATGTGCTCGCGCACCGACAGTTCCTGGCGCCCGATGCGGTGATGCTGGGTCAGTTTCGCACGGCGCAGCACGTCGAGCCAGGCGCGTTGCAGGTCGTGCGGTTCGACCTGGGGCCAGACCGGCTCCAGGCTTTGCTCGACCGGCAGCGAAGGACGCTGGAAATCGCGCCCTTCCTGCGGGATCATTCCCAGGTTCAGGGCGGCGATCTTGATCTGTTCGTATTCCAGCAGGCGCCGCACGAGTTCCGCGCGCGGGTCGCCCGCATCTTCGACCAGGTCGTTCTCGCGCTTGGGCAACAGCATGCGCGACTTGATCTCGATCAGCATCGCCGCCATCAACAGGTATTCGGCCGCCAGTTCCAGGTTGCTCTTGCGGATCTCTTCGACGTAGACGAGATATTGCAGGGTGACCTGCGCCATCGGGATGTCGAGGATGTTGAAGTTCTGCTTGCGGATCAGGTAGAGCAGCAGGTCGAGCGGGCCTTCGAAGGCGTCGAGGAAGATCTCGAGGGCATCGGGCGGGATGTAGAGGTCGTTCGGCATGCGCAGCATCGGCTCGCCGTAGAGGCGCGCGATGGCCGCCGCAGCGGCATTGTCCAGGCCGGCGGTCGCTGCGCTTCGCCAGCGCTCACATCGGCCGGCGCGTCGAGCCCGGCCTGCTCCGGCAGCATGCCCCTGGGCCTTTAGAACTTGTTCTGGTACGGATAGGCGTTCTGGCGCAGGCGCGATTCTTTCGTGCGCGCTTCTTCGTCGAGCGAAATCGGCAGCTTGTCCCAGAGCAGGGAGCGGCCTTCCTGCTGGCGCTCTTCCATACCCGGAGTCTTCGACTTCAACTCTTCGATGAACTTGGTGTGGTCGGATACGTAACCGGTAAATTTAGGCATTGTTTTGACAGAATAAAATGAGAGCCGGGACGGCGAGGCAGATTGTTCTGCCCCCGCGTCCCGGCGTCAAGGGTTACGGATGCAGCGCGTTGAGTTGGCGTGCGATGATGTCGTGGTTCAGCCACACGACCGGGGCAATCTTTTCCGACGCGCCATGGAACATCAGCGGGCCGGCGCCTTCCAGCACCAGCGAGGACAGGTGGTCCGTGATCAGGGCCTTCTTGTCCTTGTGCAGGTTGGTGATGGCTTCGGAGGTGCCGATCATCACGTCCGCCAGGGCCGGCGTGTTGTCCATCGGCCAGGCTTCGAAGTTGCGGAACTGGGCGCTGGTGGCGTCGTTGTTGTACTGCTCGATCGTGGCCAGCAAGCGACTCCAGCGAGGTGCCTTCGCCCAGCAGGTCCTGGCAGATCTGCCATTGCTGGTCGGCCCAGGCGCCGCCGCCTTCCTTCTTCAGGGCGGTCAGCAGCGGGAACAGCGACAGCTCGACGCCGACGAAAATGTCGGACGAATTGGTGCGGATTTCCGGGCAGTTGAACACGGTGGCCGCGATGCCCTGGTTCCAGGCCGCCTGCGGCGACGCTTTCCAGGCGCATCTTGGCATAGCCCTGGGTGTAGTTGGTGTAGGTCTGCCAGACGTATTCGCCGCCGATCAGGATCTCGGTGCCGTGGTAGCCGTAGGCGGTGTAGCGCACTTCGCCGCCGGCCTTGGTCACGCGCTCGCGGATCGGCGCGGAGGCATCGATCAGGTACTTCAGCGTGTTGGCGGTGACTTCGTCGAAGTTCATCAGGATCAGCTTGCCCAGGTCGCTCTCGAGCAGGGCGCGCGAGGACATGAAGCGCTCGCCGCGGCCTTTATAGATGCGGTTGGCAATGGCCAGGAAGGCCTTGATCTTCGGAATGCCGCCGGCCATCGTGTGGGCGAAGAAGACGTTCGCGCCTTCCGGGATCAGCTTGTCGATCTCCGCCATCGCCTGGGCGGCGCTGGTGGTGAAGCGGCGCACGCCGGCTTCGCGGCAGCGCTCGATCTTTTCCCAGTCCAGCTTGTCGTCTTCCCAGGTCTGCAGGCGGATACCGGCCAGCATTTCGGTCGGGTTCTGTTCGCCTTCCGGGGCGTCCATGTCGAAGCCGGCCATCAGCGGCACGTTGACGATGCGTCCGCCCAGCTTTTCTTCCGCTTCGGCATGCTCTTCGGCCGTGAGGGCGCGCAGGGCGCCGGTCTCGTCGCGGCGGCCGACGGTGATGCCGACGATCGTCATGCCCGCGTCGCGCGCTTCGTCGACGAGGCCATTCGCATAGCCGCGGCCGAACAGTTCGCCGAAGAGGACGAAGACGTCGCCCTTGCGGAACACGTTGGCGGTCGGGATGTGGCGGAGGGGGGTGAGTTCGGTCATGTTATTAGCTACCTCTCAAATAGAGTTTGTAGGGGCGTCTCTGGCGCGTGTTTCTTGAGGAAAACGGCATTATAACGCCGCCTTGCGCCCCGGGAACTGCTCCGCCCGGGGCGTTTGTTGATGCAAATGCGGTTTAGCGGATACGCATGCCAGGCGTTGCGCCGGCCATCGGATCGAGCAGGTACAGGCCCGGGTTCGCCTTCTCGTCGGCGGCGGAGGCGCACAGCACCATGCCTTCCGAGATGCCGAACTTCATCTTGCGCGGCGCCAGGTTGGCCACCATCACCGTCAGCTTGCCGACCAGCTCTTCCGGCTTGAAGGCCGACTTGATGCCCGAGAACACGTTGCGGTGGCGGCCTTCGCCCGCGTCCAGCGTCAGGCGCAGCAGCTTGCCGGCGCCTTCGACGTGTTCGCAGTTGACGATGCGGGCCACGCGCAGGTCGATCTTCATGAAGTCGTCGATCGAGATTTCGGGGGCGAGTTCTTCGATGTCGCCGGCTGCGGCAGGCGGCATCGTCCGCCGGCGCCAGGGCGGCAACGGCCAGGCTGGCGTCGGACACCACGGCGGCCGGGGCGGCGACGGCTGGCTTGTCGAACAGGCTCTCGACCATCTTGGCGTCGACGCGCTGCATCAGGTGGCTGTAGGCGCCGATGCTGCGGCCGAGCATCGTGCTATGGACGGCATCGCCCTGGGTATCGGCCCAGGACAGCGCCGCATCGCCCAGGAACTCGGCAACGCGCGCGGCCACTTGCGGCAGCACCGGCGAGAGCATGATCGTCAGCTGGCGGAACAGGATCAGGGCGGTGGTGCAGACATCGTGCAGCTCGGCCAGTTTGGTGTCGTCCTTGGCCAGGATCCACGGCTTGTTCTCGTCGACGAACTGGTTGGTGACGTCGGCGATCTCCATGATCTCGCGCAGCGCACGGCCATAGTCGCGCGACTCGAAGCTGGCGGCGATGCGAGGCCTGGCGCTCGGCGCCATCGACCGTCAAGGCCTTGGCGATCCACGACCTTGGCGTTATCCGACAGTGCGGACGGCCAGCTTGCCGTCGAATTTCTTGGCGATGAAACCGGCGCAGCGGCTGGCGATGTTGACGTATTTGCCGATCAGGTCGCTATTCACGCGGGCGACGAAATCCTCGCCGTTGAAGTCGAGGTCCTCGACCTTGGCATTCAGTTTGAAGGCCAGGTAATAGCGCAGCCATTCCGGGTTCATGCCCAGTTCCAGGTAGCGCAGCGGCGAAATGCCGGTGCCGCGCGACTTCGACATCTTTTCGTTGTTCACCGTCAGGTGGCCGTGGACGGCGACCTTCAGCTTGTCGATGATCGGGTGGCCCGAGAAATTCAGCATCGCCGGCCAGAACAGCAGGTGGAAGGAGACGATGTCCTTGCCGATGAAGTGGACTTGCTCGGCCTGCGGATCCTTCAGGAAGGCCTCGAAGTCGAGCCCCTGCTTGTCGAAATAGTTCTTCAGCGAGGCCAGGTAGCCGACCGGCGCGTCCAGCCACACATAGAAGAACTTGCCCGGCGCATCGGGAATCGGGATGCCGAAATAGGGCGCGTCACGGGAAATATCCCAGTCGGCCAGCTTTTCGCCGTCTTCGCCCAGCCATTCGGAGACCTTGTTCACCATTTCCGGCTGCAGGCGGCCCGGGGTGTTCAGCCATTCCTTGAGGAAGTGGAAGCAGCGCGGGTCGGACAGCTTGAAGAAATACTGCTCCGACGGCTTCAGGATCGGGGTCGAGCCGGTGAAGACCGAGAACGGATTGATCAGTTCGGTCGGCTGGTAGGCGGCGCCGCAGACTTCGCAGTTGTCGCCGTACTGGTCCTTGGCGTGGCAGACCGGGCACTCGCCCTTGATGTTGCGGTCGGCCAGGAACATGCCCTTGACCGGGTCGTAGAAGCGGTCGACGGTCTTGGTGACGATCAGGCCGGCGTCGCGCAGCTTGCGGTAGATGCCTTGCGAGAGTTCGACGTTTTCCGGCGAATCGGTGGAGTACCAGTTGTCGAAGGCGATGTGGAAGCCGTCCAGGTACTGGGCGCGGCCGGCGGCGATCTTGGCCACGAATTCCTGCGGGGTGATGCCTTCCTTTTCGGCGGCGATCATGATCGGCGTGCCGTGGGTGTCGTCGGCGCAGACGAAATGCACCTGGCGCTTTGTTATCGCCATCGCGCTGCATTCGCTGGAAGCGGACCCAGATGTCGGCCTGGATGTACTCCATCATGTGGCCGATGTGGAAGGCGGCATTCGCGTAGGGCAGGGCGGTAGTGACGAACAGCTTGCGGGTCATGGTCGAAACGCTATTGTAGGGATGAAAAAAACCATTTTACCAGCGGATGGCATCCAACAGGCAGGGGGCACTCCCTGGAATGATCAATCCGACAATAAGAGTTGCAGCGTTTTTTGCTACACTGCGCCCATCACATTGGAGAAATACATGAGCATCACTGCAGACGACGTCAAGGCCGTATTGGCAAAGGTCATCGATCCTAATACGGGCAAGGACTTCGTGTCCTCGAAATCGGTCAAGAATATCCAGGTCGACGGCGCCGACGTCGCCTTCGACCTCGAACTCGGTTATCCGGCCAAAAGCCAGATCGCCCTGCTGCGCGGTCTCGTCGTCAACGCGGTCAAGACGCATTCCCGGCGCCGGCAACGTCAGCGTCAGCGTCCAGGTCAAGATCCTGTCGCACGCGGTGCAGCGCGGCCTGAAGGTCATGCCGAACGTGAAGAACATCATCGCCGTCGCTTCCGGCAAGGGCGGCGTCGGCAAATCGACGACGGCGGTCAACCTGGCCCTGGCCCTGGCCGCCGAAGGCGCCAGCGTCGGCATCCTGGACGCCGACATCTACGGCCCGTCCCAGCCGATGATGCTGGGTATTAATGCGCGTCCGGAAAGCGTGGACGGCAAGACCATGGAGCCGCTGGAAAACCACGGCGTGCAGGTGTCCTCGATCGGCTTCATGATCGATCCGGACGAGCCGATGGTCTGGCGCGGCCCGATGGTCACCCAGGCGCTGCAGCAGTTGCTCGAACAAACCAACTGGCGCGACCTCGATTACCTGATCGTCGACATGCCGCCGGGCACCGGCGACATCCAGCTGACGCTGTCGCAGAAAGTGCCGGTCACGGGCGCCGTGATCGTCACCACGCCGCAGGACATCGCGCTGCTCGATGCCCGCAAGGGCCTGAAAATGTTCGAGAAGGTCGGCATTCCGATCATCGGCATCGTGGAAAACATGAGCACCCACATCTGCTCGAACTGCGGCCATACCGAGGCGATTTTCGGCCAGGGCGGCGGCGAGAAGATGTGCAAGGACTTCAATGTCGACTTCCTCGGCGCGCTGCCGCTGACCATGTCGATCCGCGAGCAGACCGATTCGGGCCGCCCGACCGTGGTGGCCGATCCGGATGGCGCGGTGGCGGCGGTCTATAAGCAGATCGCGCGCAAGGTTGCCGTCAAGGTGGCGGAGCGGGCGAAGGACATGACCAGCAAGTTCCCGAGTATCGTGGTCAAGAACGACTGAGTCGCAGTTCGAAGGGTGAACGCGTGGAGTCGGGACTCCGCCCTGCGACCGAGCTCGTAGGTGGAGTCCTGACTCCACGCGTTTTTCATTGGCGTCGCGCGACCACGTCAATTTTTCTTGTCAAGCGTTGCGCGCATGTTTTTCCGCGTTGTGTCTGTTCAAAAATAAAGTCTGTAGGAAATTTCCTTCCTACACTGGCGGTTGGACTCACTCGCCAAGCGGCCCCGCGGCCGGACTGACACCACATGAACAGCACCTGCGCGCGATGGAGCGACCGTTACCTGGGCGCGAACCACTGGTTCATTCCCGAGCCACCTGCTGGACCAGGCGGCGGGCCAGCGCGCGCGCGCCGAAAACGTCGTCAATGCCGCGCTGCTGGCGGCCACCGCCGGGCCCTTCTATGCCCTGGCTTACCACCTGCTGGGCTTCAACGCCGCCGCCGTCGAGATCCTGCTGTGCTGCGCCTGCATGCTGGGCTCGCCCCTGCTGCTGCGCGCCAGCGGCAGCATCTGGGCCGCGCGCGAACTGTTCCTGTGCGCGCTGTTCTTCAATTTCACCTGGCTCAGCTACAACCTGGGCGGGATCGGTGCGCCGACGGCCAGCTGGCTGATCACCGCGCCGCTGGTGGCGATGTTCCTCGGCGGCGTGGCCAGCGCCCTGTTCTGGCTGGCCTTGAGCTGCGCGCGCGGCGGTCGCGATCTACGCGATCCAGGGCGCGAACAGCGCGCTGCCGCAGCCACCCGGTATCGGACATGGCGCTGCTGTACCTGATCTGCCACCTCGGCCTGTTCGTGGTCGTGCTGGTGTTCGCGCTGCTGTTCGAACTGACCAAGACCCAGGGTTTCGTGAAGCTCGAACAGGCGCTCGGCACCATCAACGAGCTGGCCATCCGCGACGAGCTGACGGGCGTGCACAACCGGCGCTACCTGCTCAGCCTGATCGAAAAGGAAAAGGAGCGCAGCGACCGCAACGGCCGCGCCTTCTGCCTGTGCCTGCTCGACATCGATTTCTTCAAGCGCATCAACGATACCTGGGGCCACGCCGCCGGCGACACCGTGCTGCGCGCCTTTGCCGGCATCGGTCCAGGGCAAGGTGCGCGGCAGCGACAGCTTCGGGCGCTACGGCGGCGAGGAATTCCTGCTGATGCTGCCCGAAACCCCGTCGGCCGACGCCATGGTGCTGGCCGAGCGCGTGCGCGTCGCGATCGAGAAGATGCGCTGCCTGGACGGCGGCAGCGAGATCGCGCTGACGGTGTCGATCGGCGTGGCCGAATACCGCATGCGGCGAGGCGATCGGGCTGACGGTCGCGCGCGCCGACGAAGCGCTGTACCTGGCCAAGTCGAGCGGACGCAACCGGGTGGTGTGCCATGGGCAGGACACGGCGCCGGTGGCGCAGGCCCTGCGCAGCGGCGCCGCGGGCAGCGCGCGGCCTGCGCGACCTGGGCGCGAGCGTGGGGCGCATGCTCGACGGCGTGCACTGCGACCAGCTCACGGGCCTCCTGAACCGGCGCCTGCTGCGCGACCGCCTGCGCCACGCCATGGACCGCGCCGACCGCAACCGCCGCCTGGTCGCGCTGCTGCTCCTGAATATCAACAAGTTCAAGGAAGTCAACGACGCCCTCGGCTACGAAGCCGGCGACGCGCTGCTGGTGCAGGTGAGCGCCAACATCCGCCATTGCCTGCGCGACTGCGACACGGTGGCGCGCTGGAGCGGCGACGAATTCGTCGCCTTGCTGGAAGACGTGCGCCGAGGAGGGCGACGCGCGCCAGGTGGCCGAGAAAATCCTCGACCGCTTCGGCCTGCCGCTTGACGGCCGGCGAGCGCGAATGCTTCGTCACGCTGTCGGTCGGCGTGGCCACTGTATCCGGCCGAGGACTGCGACCTCGACGCGCTGCTGAAACGCGCCGACATCGCCATGCGCAGCGCGCGCAGCCTGGGGCGAGAACAGCGTCCAGCTGTACTCGAGCGACGGCCAGCGAGCCGCAGAGCGAGCGCCTGGCGCTGAAGAACGGCCTGCGCGACGCGCTCGCGCGCGGCCAGCTGTTCCTCGAATACCAGCCGCAGGTCGACCTGGCCACGCGCCGCATCGTCGGCGTCGAGGCGCTGCTGCGCTGGCAGCATCCGGTGTACGGCCGCATCGAGCCGGGCCGCTTCATTCCGCTGGCCGAGGAAACCGGCATGATCGTGCCGATCGGCGACTGGGTGCTGCGCACCGCCTGCGCCCAGAACCGCGCCTGGCGCGACGCCGGCCTGCCCGGCGTGAAGACCGCCGTCAACCTGTCGGCGCGCCAGCTGCGCCACCCGGACATCGCCGCCCGGGTGCTGGAAATCGTCGCGAGCCACCGGCTTGCCGCCGGGCTGCCTCGACCTGGAAATCACCGAAGGCATGCTGATCGACGACCTGGAAGCGAACCGCCAGGTGATGGGCGCGCCTGCGCGCCGCCGGCGTGCTGGTCTCGATCGACGACTTCGGCACCGGCTACTCGAGCCTGAACTACCTGTCCGAACTGCCCTTCGACATCCTCAAGATGGATGGCTCTGTTCGTGCGCCGCCTCGGCCAGCGCCTGGACGAGACGTGCGTGCCGGCCCTACGCGATCGCCGAAGCGATCGTGGCGATGGCGCACCGGCTCGAGCTGAAAGTGATCGCCGAGTGCGTCGAAACGGCCGAGCAGCTGGCCGACCTGTGCGCCATGCGCTGCGACGAAGCCCAGGGTTACCTGTTTAACCGTCCCCTGCCTGCCGAGCAGGTGGCGCGTGCTGCTGGCGCGCCAGGCAGACGAGCAGGCGGAGCTGCGCTGCAGCTGCTCGGCCTGATTTCCTTCCCTAATCTTACCCTTTCGAGGAGTACACCGTGCACGAGGAAACGATCGCCTTCGAGCGGACCGCCGACATCGCCGGACTGGAAGCGTCGCGGCGCACTGCGCGGCAGCGTCGCCCAGTTCGCGCAGCCGCGCGGCGCCAACCTGCTGCGCCGCACCGAGGCGCTCGACGCCTGGTGCCGGCTGCGCAGCCGCGCACGGCGTCTGGCAATATGCGCGCGCGCTCGACGGCGCCCCGGCTCCGAGTCGCCAGCGTGCAGGACGAGGGCGCCGCGCCCGGCACGGCCACCCGCGGCATCAATTTCGCCTCCCAGGATTACCTGTCGCTGGCCGTCGCACCCGGCGGTGCGCGACGCGGCCCAGGCGCGCCCTGCAGCGACGCCGGCCCGCACAGCGCCGGCTCGGCGGTCCTGCTGGGGAACAGCCGCTACTCGCTGGCGCTGGAAGCGGCGATTGGGCGAACTGCTGCGGCTCGAGCACGTGACCCTGTTCCCGACCGGCTGGGGCGCCGCCTTCGGCGCCATCACGGCGCTGGTGCATGCGCGCGACTACATCTGGTCGACCAGCTGGCGCACGCCTCGCTGCGCCAGGGCGCGAACGCGGCCACGCGCAACATGGTGCTGCACCGCCACCTCGACACCGGCCACGTGCGCGAACTGCTGGCCGCGATCCGCGCGCGCGACACCGAGAACGCGATCCTGGTCGTCACCGAGGGCCTGTTCAGCATGGACTCCGATTGTCCCGACCTGCCGCTGATGCAGCACCTGTGCCGCGAATACAACGCGACCCTGCTGGTCGACGTGGCGCACGACCTCGGCGCGATGGGGCCGGGCGGCGCGCGGCAGCCTGGGCGAGCAGGCGCATGCTGGGCAAGGTCGACCTGGTGATGGGCGCGTTTTCGAAAACCTTCGCGGCGAACGGCGGCTTCGTCGCCAGCGCCTCGCGCGCCGTCAAGCGCCAGCTGCAGCTGTATCGCGGGCCCGCACATGTTCTCGAATGCGCTCTCGCCGGTGCAGGCGGCCTGCGTGCTGCGAATCGCTGCGCATCGTCCGCAGCGAGCGAAGGCGACAGCCTGCGCGCCGACCTGCATGCAGCAACGTCGCTGGCGCTGCGCGCCAGCTGCTGGCCGAAACCGGCATGCGCTGCCTGGGCATGCCGTCGGCGATCGTGCCGCTCTGGATCGGCAGCGAGCAGGTGGCGCGCCTGGCCGGGCGCACGCTGGCGCGCGAAGGCGGTGTTCGTCAACGCCGTCGAGTATCCGGGCGTGCCGCTCGGGGCGGCGCGCCTGCGCCTGCAGGTGATGGCCGGGCACCGGCCGGCGCAGCTGCGCCAGGGCGCGCGCATGATCGGCACGGCGGTCAGCGAGGCCGGCGCGGCGCTCGGCGTCGAACCGGCGCGCCAGCCATCGGCCGCGGGAGCGCTCCCGTGGCTGACACATCCGAACCGCGCCGGCGCCACGCGTCCGACGCTCGCTGCCCGAGCGCCTGTTGCGCGAGCACGCGCGCAGCAAACGCCCGAGCGCATCGCCTACACCTTCCTGCGCGAGAACGGCAGCGAACAGACGATCTGCCTACGCCGAACTGGCGCGCGCGCGTCGACGCCCTGGCGGCGCACATGCTGCGCGCAGGCCGCCCCGGGCGCGCGCGCCTTGCTGCTCTATCCGGCGGGGATCGATTTCATCGTCGCCTTCTTCGCCTGCCTGCGCGCCGGCGTGATCGCCGTGCCGGCCGCGCCCGCGCACCGCCCGCGCGACGCTCGCGCCGCCTGGCGGCGCTGCTGGACGACGCCGATCCGGCGCCTGGTGCTGTGCGCGCCGCGAGGTGCAGGGCGCGACCAGGGCCGCGCTGGCGCGCGCCGCCTGCGCCGTCCCGCTGCTGGGCGATGCCGGCGGCGCGGCGCCGCGCGCCGCCTGCCCGCGCCGGCCCTCGACGCGCGTCGCCTTCCTCCAGTACACCTCCGGCTCGACCGGCCAGCCCAAGGGCGTCGAGGTCACGCACGCCAACATGCTGGCCAACGTGGCCGCGATCGGCAGCGCCTTCGGCTTCCATGCCGGCACGGTGATGGTCAGCTGGCTGCCGCCGTTTCACGACATGGGCCTGATCGGCAGCATCGTCGCGCCGCTGGCGCTGGGCTTTCACTCGGTGCTGATGGCGCCGGCGGCCTTCCTGCGCCGGCCCGCGAGCTGGCTGGAGGCGATCACCCATTACCGCGCCACCTGCAGCGGCGGCCCGAATTTCGCCTGGGACCTGTGCCTGCGCCGCATCGGCCCGGCGCAGAAGGCAGGGCTCGACCTGTCCAGCCTGGAGCTGCTCTACAACGGCGCCGAGCCGGTGCGCGCGGCGACGCTGCGAACAATTCGTCGAGGCCTTCGGCGCGCTGCGGGCTGCGGCGCGAGGCGCTGTTCCCCTGCTACGGCATGGCCGAGGCCACGCTGCTGGTGGCGGGCGGGCCGCGCGGGCGCGCGCCGCGCATCCTGGCGGTCGACAGCGCCGCGCTCGAACGCGGCGAGGTGCGCGAAGCCCTGGCGCGCCAGGCGGGCAGCCGCAAGCTGGTCAGCTGCGGCCCGCCGGCGCCCGGCGTCGAGGTGGCGGTGGTCGATCCGGCGCGCTGCCTGCCGCTGGGCGAGGACGAGGTGGGCGAACTCTGGATCGCCGGGCCGGGCGTCGCGCGCGGCTACCACGCGCGCCGCCAGGACAGCGCCCAGCTGTTCGGCCTGCGCATCGCGGCCGCCCCGGACTACATGGCCGGCGCGCGCTGGCTGCGCAGCGGCGACCTCGGTTTCGTGCGCGACGGCGAGGTCTATATTACCGGGCGCCGCAAGGACATCATCGTGATCAACGGGCGCAAGATCCACGCCCAGGATGTGGAAGCGCTGGCCGAAGGCGCCTGCGCCGAGCTGGCGCCGAACAGCTGCGCCGCCTTTGCGCTCGACATCGAGGCCGGCGAGCGCCTGGCGATGGTGGTCGAGGCCGGCCGCGCGCTGGCGCGCGGCGGCGACATCGATGCGCTGGCGCGCCGCATCCGCGCAGCCGTGACGGCGGGCACCGGCACGGCGCTGCATACGCTGGCCTTCGTCGGTCCCGGCGTGTTCCCGCGCACCACCAGCGGCAAGGTCCAGCGCGCGCTCTGCAAGACCTTGCTGCAGAAGGGCGCCTTGCCGCTGCTGGCCATGCGCGCGCCGCGCGACGACGGCAGCGCGGCGCGCGCCGATGCGGTCATCGCCTGGCTGCGCGCGTATGCGGCGCGCCGGCTCGATTCGCGCCTGGCCGACGAACGCCGTTCGCTGCCGCCGCACGTCCTGCTCGACTTCGGCGCGCGCGGCCTGCTCGGGCTGCAGGCGCCGACGCAGCAGCGGCGGCCTGGCGCTGGCGACCATCGACCTGGTGCGCGTGATGGCGCAGCTGGCCGCGATCGACCTGACCCTGGCCACCCTGGTCGGCGTGCACAACGGCCTGGGCCTGCGGCCCTTGCTGCGCTACGCGCCCGACCCCTTGCGCCGGCAGTGGCTGCCGGCGCTGGCGAGCGGGCGCCAGCTCGCCGCGTATGCGCTCAGCGAGCCGCAGGCCGGGTCGAACCCGCGCGCGATCGGCTCGCGCGCGGCGCGCGTCGACGGCGGCTGGCGCCTGGACGGCGAGAAGCACCTGATCGGCCTGGCCGCCTGGGCCGGCGTGCTGACCGTCTTCGCGCGCGCCTTCGACGCGGCCGGACGCTCGCTCGGCACGGTGGCGCTGCTGGTGCCGGGCGACGCGCCGGGCCTGTCGCTTGGCGCCGAAGCGCTGACGATGGGCATGCGCGCGATGCCGCAAAGCGCGGTGCGCTTCGAGGCCGTGTTCGTGCCCGACGCCCAGGTGCTGGGCACGCCAGGGGCCGGCATGGAAGTCGCCCACGACGCGATGGGCTTCGCACGGCTGGGCATCGGCGCCCTGTGCGTGGGCGCGATGAAGCGCTGCCTCCAATTGATGGCGCGCTACGCCGAACGGCGCGACATTGCCGGCGGGCGCCTGATCGACAACCCGGTCACGCTGCTGCGCCTGCACGAACTCGATTGCGCGATCGGCGCGGCCGAAGCCCTGGTCGATGCCCTGGCCGCCGGCATCGACGCGCGGCGCGCCGCTGCCGCTGGAGGCCTGCAGCGCCTGCAAGTGCGTGCTGTCCGAACTGCTGTGGGAAGCGGTCGACCGCCTGATGCAGATGCTGGGCGGGCGCGGCTACCTCGAGACCAACCTGGCGCCGCAGCTGCTGCGCGACGCGCGCGTGCTGCGCATCCTCGAGGGGCCGAGCGAAGCCTTGTATGCGCACCTGGGCGCGCTGGTGCGCCTGCCCGGCAATCCGCATCGCGCAGGCGGTCGCGCAGTACGCTTCGCCCGCGCTCGCGAGCGAGCTTGGCGCCGGGCTGGCGCGAGCTGCCGGCGCCGGGCAGCGGCGCCTGGCAGGACGGGCGCAACGGCGAATTCGCCGCCTGGACCCTGCTGGCGGCCACGGCGCGCGGCGACGCGGCGCCCTGGGCGCGGCGCCGCCTGGACGGCCTGGCGCGCACGATCCGTGCCGAGCATGCGGCGGCCGCCGCCTGCCCGCCGGGCAGCGCGCTGCTGGCGCGCGTGGCGCGGCATGCCCTGGCGATCGGCGACGTCGAGCAGGCCGCGCCGGGGGAGGCCGGCCGGCTCGATCCCTTCCTGCGCCAGGCGGCGCCCGCGCTGGTGGTGGAAGATGTCCCCGTGCCGGAGGCGCCGTCGAGCCTGGAACTGGTGCGCAGCTGCCTGCAGCGCTGGCTGCGCGAGGGCGGGCTGGGCGAAGGCCTGCCGGTCAAGCCGGGCGGACGAGCTGACGGCGAGGAGTGGAGCGACACCATGCCGGTGACGACGCGCGCGCCGTCATGCAGGGCGGCGCCGAGCCGGACGACGCGGGGCTGGCGCTGGCGACCAGGGAAGAACGCGCGCCGGCGCCGCCGGGGTTCGACGCACGTTCGGCGACGATGCACTGCATGTCGATATCGCCACCGGCGCCGCGGCCGCGCTCGACGGCTGGAGCGTCGACACGCCGTTCAGCGACCTCGGCATCGATTCGCTGGCCTCGGTGCCGCTGGCGCTCGAGATCGAGCAGGCCAGCGGGGTGCCGGTCAGCGCCGAGCTGCTCTACGATTACCCGACGGTGCGCCTGCTGGCAGGCTATCATGAAGGCGCGACGAGCACCGCGTGTAAACAGGGCGAGGGCGGGGGCGGCGACGGCGCTGCCCGCGCCCGGCGCATCGGGGTAGAATAGCCGCTTTCTCATTTGCGCTTTTCGCCATGACCGCCCGCACCCCCGTCCGTACCCGTTTCGCTCCCAGCCCGACCGGCTACCTCCACCTCGGCGGCGCGCGCACCGCGCTGTATTCCTGGGCCTACGCCCGCCATTTCGGCGGCACCTTCGTCCTGCGCATCGAAGACACCGACCTCGAACGCTCGACGCCGGAAGCGGTGCAGGCGATCATCGACGGCATGCAGTGGCTCGGCCTGTCGCACGACGAAGGCCCGTTCTACCAGATGCAGCGCATGGACCGCTACCGCGAAGTCGTCAAGGGCATGCTGGAAGCCGGCAGCGCCTACCTGTGCTACTGCTCGCCCGCCGAAGTCGAAGCGATGCGCGAACGCATGCGCGCCAGCGGCGAGAAGCCGCGCTACGACGGCACCTGGCGCCCGGAGGCGGGCAAGACCCTGCCTGCCGTGCCGGAAGGCGTCACGCCGGTGGTGCGCTTCAAGAATCCGCTGGACGGCGAAGTCACCTGGAACGACGTCGTCAAGGGCCCGATCACGATCGCCAACAAGGAGCTCGACGACCTGGTCATCGCGCGTCCGGACGGCACGCCGACCTATAACTTCTGCGTCTCGGTCGACGACTGGGACATGAAGATCACCCACGTGCTGCGCGGCGACGACCACGTCAACAACACGCCGCGCCAGATCAACATCCTGCAGGCGCTGGGCGCCGAGCTGCCGCAGTACGGCCACCTGCCGATGATCCTGGGCGCCGACGGCCAGAAGCTCTCGAAGCGCCACGGCGCGGTCAGCGTCATGGAATACCCGGAGCAGGGCTATCTGCCGGAAGCGATGCTGAACTACCTGGCGCGCCTGGGCTGGAGCCACGGCGACGACGAGATCTTCTCGATGGAGCAGTTCATCGAGTGGTTCGACCTCGAGCACCTGACCGCCTCGGCGGCCCAGTTCAATCCGGAAAAGCTGGCCTGGCTGAACAACCATTACATCAAGGCGGCCGACAACGAGCGCCTGGCCGGCCTGGTGCGTCCGAAGCTGGAGCAGCAGGGCGCCCAGTTCGACGGCAGCCCGGCCGTGCCAGGCGTGCTGGCCCTGGTCAAGGACCGCGTCAACACGATCAACGAACTGGCCGATGCGGCGATGCTGTTCTACCGCCAGCCGCAGCCCGATGCCGCCTTGCTGACCCAGCACCTGACCGATGCCGTGCGCCCGGCCCTGGCGCCTTTGCCGAGCGTTGCCAGACGGTCGAGTGGAACAAGGCGGCCATCGCCGCCATGCTCAAGGAAGTGCTCGCCGCGCACGGCTTGAAGATGCCGCAGATCGCCATGCCGCTGCGCCTGCTGGTGACCGGCCAGCTGCAGACGCCGGCCATCGACGCGGTGCTGGAACTGTTCGGCCGCGACGCCGTTTTGGCGCGTGTCGGCAAAGGGTTTGTGATTACGTTCAAATCGGTATTTGCGTAATGCAAGAACCCCCGCTATAATGCTCGCACTTCAGCAGTACGGGGGTATAGCTCAGCTGGGAGAGCGCTTGCATGGCATGCAAGAGGTCAGCGGTTCGATCCCGCTTACCTCCACCACTTTGAAGTGTGTAGTAAAGTCGGTAGTTCAGGGTCCCCATCGTCTAGAGGCCTAGGACATCGCCCTTTCACGGTGAGTACCGGGGTTCGAATCCCCGTGGGGACGCCAAGGTTTTGGCAGAAGTTTGCCGGAAACGCTGCGCCAGCGGCAGCGAGTAGTAGAAGCAAATGCAGTATGTTATGATGTTGTTTCCCCGTGGGGGGTATAGCTCAGCTGGGAGAGCGCTTGCATGGCATGCAAGAGGTCAGCGGTTCGATCCCGCTTACCTCCACCACGAAGAAATCATAGCAGCATAGTCCGGGTCCCCATCGTCTAGAGGCCTAGGACATCACCCTTTCACGGTGAGTACCGGGGTTCGAATCCCCGTGGGGACGCCAAGAATTCGGCAAAGCAGTAAAAGTAGTAGTGCAAAACAGTTTTAGGTCCCCATCGTCTAGAGGCCTAGGACATCACCCTTTCACGGTGAGTACCGGGGTTCGAATCCCCGTGGGGACGCCAGTCATGCAAAAAGCCGCTACTCAGCGGCTTTTTGCTTTTTCACGCGTTTTTTTCGCACGGCTATCCATGATCTCTTCCTCCCCTCTGTCGCTGGCCATCTTCTGCAAGGTCGTCGACAACTACGGCGACATCGGCATCTGCTGGCGCCTGGCGCGCCAGTTGCAGCGCGAGCATGGGGTGGCGGTCAGCCTGTGGGTCGACGACCTGGCGAGTTTTCGCCGCATCTGCCCCGCCGTCGACGCCGGCAGCCGAGTCGCAGTCGATAGAAAACGTCACGGTGCGCCACTGGCGCGGCCAGGACGACGCTTATCTGCCGGCCGACGTGGCCGACATCGTCATCGAATTCTTCGCCTGCGATATTCCGCCTCTCTATATAGAAGCGATGGCGCAGTGCACGCCGCGTCCGGTCTGGCTGAACCTGGAAGGCTTGACGGCGGAGGAGTGGGTCGAGGGTTGCCACCGCCTGCCGTCGATGCATCCGCGCCTGAAGCTGACCAAGCATTTCTTCTTCCCCGGTTTCACCAGCCAGACCGGCGGCCTGCTGCGCGAAGCCGGCCTCGAGCAGCGAGCGCCAGGCTTTTCTCGACCAGCCGGCGCAGCAAACGCGCATTCCTGCGCGATCTCGGCCTGCCGGATGCCGGAGATCGACGCCTTGCTGGTGTCGCTGTTCTGCTATCCGCACGCGCCGGTCGCCGAGCTGTTCGCGGCCTGGCAGGGCGGCGGCGAAAAAATCGCCTGCCTGGTGCCGGAAGGCGTGGCGGCAGCAGGCGGTCGACAGCCTTCCTGGGCAGCCGGCGCAGGCCGGCGCCGTCGCCACGCGCGGCGCCTTGACCGTGCGCGTGCTGCCCTTCGTGCCCCAGCCCGACTACGACCGCCTGCTGTGGGCCTGCGACCTGAACTTCGTGCGCGGCGAAGATTCCTGGGTGCGCGCCCAGTGGGCGGGTAAACCTTTCGTCTGGCACATTTATCCGCAAGACGAACACCTGCACCACAAGAAACTGCGCGCCTTCCTCGGGCGCTACGTCCCCGACATCGACAGCGTGCAGCGTTTCATGCTGCACTGGAACGGCGCGCAGCGCGGAAGCGGCCGATTGGCCTGCGCTGTGGTCGGCATTGCTGGCCGACAGGGCACGGATCGCAGCCCGTTGCGCCGACTGGCAGGCGCGCATGCTGGCCAATGGCGACCTGGCGTCGAACCTGTTGGCTTTTGCCGCTTCACTTCGGTAGGCGCGGCATCTGTTACGTGATATCATGCCCGGTTACTGCAACCCCTTTTTTTGATACCTCAGACTCCTATGAAACCCGCAAAAGAGATCCGTGTCGGCAACATCATCATGGTTGATGAGAAGCCTTTTATCGTGCTGCGTTCCGATATCAACGGCTCGAGCCGCACGGGCTTCACCTACAAGTGGAAGATGAAAAATCTTCTGACCAATGCTCCACTGGAAAACGTGTTCCGTGGCGATGACAAGTTCGACGTCGTCGTGCTCGACAAGAAGCCAGTGACCTATTCGTACTTCGCCGATCCGCTGTACGTCTTCATGGACGCCGACTACGAACAGTTCGAAATCGAAGAAGAGAACCTGGGCGACGCGCTGCACTACCTGAAAGACGGTATGGAATGCGAAGCCGTGTTCTATGACGGCAAGGCCATCTCGGTCGAACTGCCGACCACGATCGCACGCCAGATCGTCTACTCGGAGCCTGCGGTCAAGGGCAACACTTCGGGCAACGTCCTGAAGGAAGCCAAGATCGAGAACGCCATCGAAGCCCACCAGCACATCGTCATGGTGCCGCTGTTCGTGAGCCAGGATGACACGATCGAGATCGACACCCGCACCAACGAATACAAGCGCGTCGTCCGTAACTGATCGACCGCGTCTGCGTACTGAAAAACGCTGCCCTCGCCGGCAGCGTTTTTTTTCGCCTCGACATTTCTCTTGCGAATGGTGCTTACCAGAAAGCACTGCTATGCTGTTGCTTTGCTATTAATAGTGGAGTCAGCATGGATCGCAGGGATTTCGTTCGACTGGGCGTGGCGGCCGGCGCCGTCGCCGGTGCGGCAGGCGAGGCAAGCGCGGCGCCGAAAGCCGGCAGCAGGCGACGACCTGCTGGAAGCCGGCGTGCGCGAGCAGGGCGCGGCGATGGCGGCCGGCAAGACGAGTTCGCACAAGCTGGTGACGCGCTACCTGGCGCGCATCGCCGCGCTCGACAAGGCCGGCCCCAGGCTCAACGCCGTCATCGAACTCAATCCGGACGCCCTGGCGATCGCCGCACGAGCGCGACCGCGAGCGCATCGCCGGCAAGCTGCGCGGCCCGCTGCACGGCATCCCGGTCCTGCTGAAGGACAATATCGCCACCGGCGACAAGATGAGCACCAGCGCCGGTTCGCTCGCCTTGAACGGGGTGCGCGCCACGCGCGACGCCTTCGTCGCCGAGCGCCTGCGCGCCGCCGGCGCCGTCATCCTCGGCAAGACGAATCTGTCGGAATGGGCGAACATGCGCTCGACCCATTCGGTCAGCGGCTGGAGCGGCCGCGGCGGCCAGACCAGGAATCCCTTCGCGCTCGACCGGAATCCGAGCGGCTCGAGCTCCGGTTCGGGCGCGGCGATCGCCGCCAGCCTGGCGACCCTGGCGGTCGGCACCGAGACCGACGGCTCGATCGTCTCCCCGGCCTCGAGCTGCGGCATCGTCGGCATCAAGCCGACGCTGGGCCTGGTCAGCCGCAGCGGCATCATCCCGATCGCGCACTCGCAGGACACGGCCGGCCCGATGACGCGCAGCGTGGCCGACGCCGCCCTGATGCTGGCCGCCATGACCGGCTTCGACAACGACGATGCGGTGACAAAAGAGAGCCAGGGCAAGGTCGGCGACTACGCGGCGGCCCTGCGCCTGGATGGTTTGCGCGGCAAGCGCATCGGCGTGGCGCGCAATTTCTTTGGCGGCAGCACGGCCATCGACGAGATCGTCGAGCAGGAACTGGCGGTGTTGAAAGCCCAGGGCGCGATCCTGGTCGACGTCAAGGTACCGAATACCGACAAATACGGCGACTCCGAGACCGAAGTGCTGCTCTACGAATTCAAGCCCGACCTGGCGGCCTACCTGGCCGGCTACGCCCCGCATGCGGCGATCAAGAACATGGCCGACGTGATTGCCTTCAACGACAAGCACGCCGCACGCGAAATGCCGTACTTCGGCCAGGAGCACCTGATCGCCTCGCAGGCCAAGGAAGGGTCTCGACGCCAAGGCCTACCTCGAGGCGCTGGCCAACAACCGGCGCTATTCGCGCGAGGAGGGGATCGACAAGATCCTGCGCGAGGAAAAGCTCGACGCGCTGGTGGCGCCGACCGGCGGCCTGGCCTGGCTGACCGACTACATCAATGGCGACCATTACGGGATGAGCTTCTCGTCGCCGGCGGCCGTGGCCGGCTACCCGCACATCACGGTGCCGGCCGGCTTCGCGCGTGGGCTGCCGGTGGGGATCTCGTTTGTCGGCGGCGCCTGGAGCGAGGCGACCCTGATCGGGATGGCCTACGCCTACGAGCAAGCCAGCAAGCGGCGCCGTACGCCGGCTTTCCCGGGCACGGTCAATATCAGGGTCTAAACATCAGCTGCGTTTGGCGCGCTCGTAGGCGGGGCCCCATAGCGGATGCCCCTCTTCGCCGGACATCGAGCGTGAAGTCGGGATCGATCTTCAGGGCGCGCTCGAACGCCTGCTCGCACTGTTTCGGGCGCGAGGTGACGCAATAGCTGAAGGCGGTGTATTTCAGCGCCGCCACCCGGATGCGCGCCGGCGAATTGCTGCGGATGTCGTCCGATCCCAGGCGCTTGATGGCGCCGTTGAAATCCCCTTCGTGATACAGGCGAATGCCGTCGCGCAGCGCGGCCTGGTCGCGCCCGGCCGCGGTTTCGCGCGCTTCGCTGCGCGAGGACTGGCCGCGGCTCGTCGCGCGACACCTCGCGTACCCGTGTGCGCGGATGGTTGCGCTCCGGCGTGGAATCGAACATTTGCGACATTTCGGCGCAACCGGCCAGCAGGCTGGCGGCGCACAGGGAAACGAGCAGGCGGGGAGGAAGGATTCTGGACATGGCGCTTCCTTTTATCGGGCCTGGGCCCTGAAATCGTACTGGATCGTTGCCGTTTCCCGCAAACCGGCGTCGACCGTGACGACATGGTCGGGGAAATTCGGATTGACGATCCGGATCGAGTGCTGGCCGGGGGCCAGCGTCAGGCGCTTGACCGGTGGGCTCACGCCGCGGTCGACGCCGTCGACATACACCGTGCCCCAGGGTTTGATCAGGAGTTTATAGGTGGTGCCGTTGACGATGGCCTCGTCCGCGTGGCGGCCTGGCTGGCGGCTTGTGGCGCTGCGCCGGCCACGGGCGGGACCGTTGCCGGTGACGGGCCGGGGCCGGGCGGTGGACCATCGGCCGGTAGCGCCGTTGCAGCCGGCGCCGGGGCGGTCGTGGCGCCGGGCGCGGCGACCACGGTTTCGCCGGCGTCGAGGCCGGTGGCGGCGCGTTCGGCCGGCGGCAGCGCCAGCGGCACCACGTCGCGCGCATCGTTCTGCTGCATCCACGAGACGAGGGCGCCGCCGGCGGCCAGCACGACGATCGCGGCGCCGGCGATCATGCCCCAGCGCTGCGCGCTGCCGTTGCGGCGCCTGGCCGGCTGCATGCCGGCGTCGGCGCGTGCGCTATCCGGCGCGGGTGGCGGTATCCCTGCGGAGGGCTTGCGCGGCGCCGCCGGAGCCGGGCCGGTGTCGTGCAGGCTTGGCGTGGCAGGCGCGATCTTCTCGACGCTGCGCGGCGCCTGGAGCGCATCCGGGTCGCGGTTGGCAGGTTTGCGCAGCATGCCGGCTTCGGCTTGCTCGCGCAGGCTGACCGGTTCCGGCGATACCGGATCCGCGGCTTCCTGCGCGGCGCTGCCGGTTCGGGTGGAATGACAATCGGGTCGAGTGGCGCCGTGGTTACCGGTTCCGCCACTGGCGTCGGCTCACAGGGCCGCGGTTCGACGATTCGACGAGCGATGGGGGCGGCGAAGGCGCGGCCATCTCGACCGTGCCGGCCTCGATGCCGAGCAGGGTGCGCATGTCCTCGATCGTGTGTCGGGCGCAGGCGCTTGTTCGGTCCCAGGCAGCTATCCAGCCCCCTGGTCAGTTGATCGCTGTAATTGTCGTACAGGCGCGGGCCGAGCGGCCCTTCCGGCGGGAGCTCGGCGGTAATCGCGTAATGGACCACCAGGGCCAGTGCACGCAGGTCGGCGGCAAGGTTTCGCTCGGCCTCGGGCGATTCCTCGCCGGCGTGGCAGCAGCAGCGTTTCGCCATTGGCCAGCATGACCAGCGTGTCGGGCGTGATGGGGCGGTGCGGTGCGCCGCTCGCGTATTGCTGTTCGAGCGAATCGAGCGTGTGCCGCAAGAGGGTGCGGCACCAGGCTTCGTTGACCAGCGCAGGGGTGTGCTCGACGATGTCGCGCACTGTGTGGCCATCCGAAAATGGCGTATAGATCGATGTATTTTGGCTGGTCATTTTGCTAAACGTTTATTTTTAGCAAAACTATGCCAGATTTACAGCAGCTGTGTCGCCACTGAATCAAATGTGTCGTTTAAACGTCGAGGAAGCGCATCTTGAAGCTGCGGCCTTTGAAGTTACCGAAGTCCGGTCCCAGCTTGTTGCCGGCGTTCAGCTTCCGGTAAGCGTTGTCCGCCACATCGCGCGCCAGCGCGACATAGGTCTGGAATTCGGTGACATTGATCTTGCCGACCTGTTCCTTGACCAGGCCGGCGTCGCCCGTCAGCGCGCCCAGCACGTCGCCCGGACGCAGCTTGTCCTTCTTGCCGCCGGCAATGATCAGGGTCACCATCGGCGCCGGCTCGGCCGGGAGCACCGAGTCGCCCAGGTCGTCGAGCTTGTACCAGGACGCTTGCGTGTTCTGGTATTCCTCGATCGCGCGCACCCATTTCTTTTCGTTCGGCGCGCACAGCGACAGGGCCAGGCCCGAGGCGTCGACGCGGCCGGTGCGGCCGATGCGGTGCACGTGGACTTCGGCGTCCTTCGAGACGTCGACATTGACCACCGCTTCCAGGTTGGCGATATCCAGGCCGCGCGCGGCGACGTCGGTTGCCACCAGCACCGAGCAGCTGCGGTTGGCGAACAGGATCAGGATCTCGTCGCGCTCGCGCTGCTCGAGTTCACCGTACAGGGCCAGCGCCGAGAAGCCCTGGTCGCGCAGGGTATCGGCCAGTTCGCGGCAATGGGCCTTGGTATTGCAGAAGGCCAGGGTCGACACCGGCTTGTAGTGGCGCAGCAGGCGGGCGACGGCATCGTCGCGGTTGTCGAAACCGACTTCATAGAAGCGCTGCTCGATCTTGGAATCGTCGTGCTGGCTCTCGACCGCGATTTCGATCGGCTCGTTGAGGAAGCCGGCGGTCGCGTTGCGGATATCGTCCGGGTAGGTCGCCGAGAACAGCAGGGTCTGGCGCCGCTGCGGGCAGGCGCTCACGATGCCGGCGATCTCGTCATAGAAACCCATGTCGGTCATGCGGTCCGCTTCGTCCAGCACCAGGGTCTGCACCTTCGACAGGTCGATCGTCGCGCGGCCCAGGTGGTCGCGGATGCGGCCCGGGGTGCCGACGACGATGTGGGCGCCGTGTTCGAGCGAGGCGATTTGCGGGCGCATCGAGACGCCGCCAGTGAGCGTCAGGATCTTGACGTTGCCGACGCCGCGCGCCAGGCGCCGCAATTCGCCGGCCACCTGGTCGGCCAGTTCGCGCGTCGGGCACATGACCAGGCCCTGGATCGCGAACCAGGCCGGGTTCAGTTTATGCAGCAGGCCGATGCCGAAGGCCGCGGTCTTGCCGCTGCCGGTTTTCGCTTGCGCGATCAGGTCGCGGCCTTCGAGGACGGACGGCAGGCTGGCGGCCTGGATCGGCGTCATCTCGTGGTAGCCGAGCACGGCCAGGTTGTCGAGGAATTGCGTGCGCAAGCGGCAGCGTAGTGAATGATGTCGTCATGTGGCCCTCCAGCCGGAAAACCGGACTAGGAGGCCGGCGCCCAGACCGGCAAGCCGGTCAAATCAAGGTTGTCGTCGCGGCGCCAGACTGGCAGGCCGGAAGTGTCGGTTTCTTCGAGCAGGGAAATCTGTTCCTGCTTCAGGGTGCGACGGGAGCGGGGCGCGGGGCGCCGAAACTCGACATTGCCGGCTTCGAGCGGCGCGGCCGGTTCGAAACCCGGCAGATCGATCGTGGCGTTGTCTTTCTTGTCTCTCATCCCGTGTCGCTGCCCAAAAAACAAAAGCCCGGCTGCAAGAGTCGGGCTCGTTTGAAACTATTGTTTGGTTGCGGGGACAGGATTTGAACCTGTGACCTTCGGGTTATGAGCCCGACGAGCTGCCAGACTGCTCCACCCCGCAGCGCTATTGTACTGCTTCGCGCCGCAGGATGCAAACAAAGGTTTTCAGAGCCGCGCGCAAACGCCACAAGCGAGGTCGATTTCCTGGCTGCGCGCCGCATGCAGCGGGTCCTCGGCGTCGAGCGCTTTCGGGTGCGTCGGACGCACGTCGTGGCGGCCCGCGACCTCCAGGCCCGCGTGCCGCAATCCAGCCAGTGAGCTGCTCGCGCGTGCGCAGGCCGAGATGCTCGGCGAAGTCCGACAGGATCAGCCAGGCCTCGCCGCCGGGCGCCAGATGGGCTTTCACGCCGTCCAGGAACCCGCGCAGCATGCGGCTGTCCGGATCGTAGATCGCATGTTCGATCGCGGAACTCGGTTTGCCCGGCAGCCAGGGCGGATTACAGACCACCAGGTCGGCCTGGCCTTCGGGGAACAGGTCGGCCTCGATGATCTCGACTTGCGACGACAAGCCGAGGCGCTCGATGTTCTCGCGTGCGCAGCCCAGCGCGCGCGCATCCATATCGGTGGCGACGACGCGGCGCAGGCCACGGCGCGCCAGCACGGCCGACAGCACGCCGGTACCGGCGCCGATATCGAAAGCGAGACTCGTCTTCTTCGGCAGCGGCGCCTGCGCCACCAGCTCGACGTATTCGCCGCGCACCGGCGAGAACACGCCGTACCAGGGGTGGATGCGGTCGTCCAGCGCCGCAATCGGCACGCCCTTGCTGCGCCACTCGTGGGCGCCGATCAGGCCGAGCAGTTCGCGCAGCGAGACCACGAAGGGTTCGGTCGCGGCGCCATAGGCTTCGTTGCAGGCCTGGCGCACGTCGGGTGCGCGGCGCAGCGGGATCGTATAGTCGGCCTCGAACGGGATCAGGAGCATGGCCAGCGTGCGGGCGCGCTGCAGCTGCGCCAGGCGGTGGCGGTGGAAGCTTTCCAGCAGCGTCGGCGCGACCTTGGCCGGCTTGGCGCGCTTGGCGCGCGAACCCTTATGGTCGATGCGGCGCGCCAGCGCCTGCAGCAGCTGGCGCGCGTTCTGGAAGTCGCCGCGCCAGAGCAGGGCGGTACCGTCCAGCGCGAGCCGGTAGGCGGCATCGGCCGTCATCGTGTCGTCGGCGATCACGACTTTTTTCGGCGCCGGCCAGCCGCTCTCGGAACGCCACAGCGCGGAGCGTCGCCTGCGCCGCCTTCTTCCCATTCGATGCGCGTCATATCAGTGGTGGTGATGCCAGTTGCCGTCGCCCGACTCGACGAAGGATTTCACCGCATCCGCATTGCCGGTCGCATGGCGCTTGACTTCGCCGCAGCCGCAGATGCCCTGGTAAGGCTGGACGTGCGAGCAGGCCGAGACCTTTTGCAGGTAGACGGTGACGGGTTTGGCGCATTTGGCGCATTTGAAGGTGAGGGTGCGGGCGGGTTTCATGTGATTATGCGTGGATATGACAAAGGCACGGCATTGTACAACGGCGCCATTACACCCCGACGCTGACCGCGCTGCTGCCGCCTCCCGCCGGCCGCACCTGGATCTTGGCCGCGATCCGCTCCGTCATCTCCTGCACGTGCGAGATCACGCCCACCTTGCGCCCCATCGATTGCAGCGCGTCGAGCGCGTCCATCGCGACGCCCAGGGTGTCGCTGTCGAGCGAACCGAAACCTTCGTCGATGAACAGCGACTCGACCCGCACCCGGTTCGAGGACAGCGAGGCCAGGCCCAGCGCCAGGGCCAGCGAGACGAGGAAGGATTCGCCGCCGGAGAGCGAATTGACCGAGCGGATTTCGCCGCCCATGTCCTGGTCGCGCACCATCAGCGCCAGCGAGGGGGCGCCGGCGTTGTCGACGCGCTCGAGGCGGTAGCGGCGCGCCAGCTGGTTCAGGTGGCTGTTGGCGTAGCCGAGCAGGACGTCGAGCGTGAACTGCTGGGCGTAGTT
Organism: uncultured beta proteobacterium; assembly: GCA_963729765.1. Lineage (GTDB taxonomy): Bacteria > Pseudomonadota > Gammaproteobacteria > Burkholderiales > Burkholderiaceae_D > Telluria. Next base: position 486,510 of record CAVSPL010000012.1, read on the forward strand.
GCGGAATTTCTTGCCGTCGGCCGAACCGATCAGCTCCGACAGGCGTCCCCAGCGCGCTTCGATCGCTTGCTGGCGCTCGATCTCGGCCAGCATCGATTGCGCCTTGATCCTGCGCTCGTCGTCCTGCGCGGCCTGCAGGCGCAGGGCGGTCGCGCGCTCGTGCACGGCGCTGCGTTCGGCCAGCACCGCCTCCAGCGCATCGGCGACCATGGCGCCGTCCTGCATGTGCGCCATCCGGCGCGGCGCTTTGCTCGTGCAGGTCGCGCTGGGCCTTGCGTTCGGCCAGCACGGTCGTCGGCCTTGGCCAGCGCGGCGTCGAGTTCCGCCAGCGCCGCGCGTTCCTGGGCCAGCCAGGCGGCGCCCACGGCCAGCAGGCCGGCCAGTTGCGCCTGGTTTTCCACCGGTTCCAGGTCGCTGTGGTGGGCGGCGTAGTCCTCGATCCAGTCGGCCAGGCGGGCGGCGGCGTCGCGCGCGTCGTCCTGCAAGGCGCCGATGCGTTCCTGGGCTTGCGCCAGCGTGCTGCGCACCCGCGTTTCGCGCTGCGCCGCTTCGCCGGCCGCCGCCTGGCGCGCGGCCAGAGCCTCGCGCGCAGTCGTGACGGCGCGGCGCAGGGACTGCTCGATCTCGCCCACGGCGCGGCCTTCGAACAGGGCGGCGCGCGCCAGGCGGCGCTCACGCAGTTCGGCTTCGCTGCGGCGCGAAGGCTTCCTGGGCCGCCGCAGCGGCGGCTCGCCGCATGCTCGGCGCGCACGGCCGCTTCGCGCTGCGCCGCTTCCAGGGCGGCCAGCGCGGCGCGCTGTTCGGCCAGCTGCGCCGATTGCGCGCGTCCAGCGGCTTCGCCTCGGCGGCGCGCGCCGCTTGCCACTGCGCCGGATTGCGGCGCCAGGCGTCTTGCCAGCCGTCGCCGGCGAAGCCGGCCAGGACCGGATCGAGTTCGGCCAGCAGGGCGCCCAGCGCCGCGCGGTCGCGTTCCAGCTGCGCGGTAAAGGCCTTCTGTTCGCTCTCCAGCGTGGCCAGCGCGTTGCGCGCGTTCTGGGCCAGCTCGCGCGCGCGCAGGTGCTCGGCATTGCCGGCGTCGTAGGCCGTTTGCGCGGCCTCGCGCGCCTGCGCGGCGCGGCGCGCGGCTTGCTGGCGCGCCTCGACGGCGGCCAGGGCGTCGCGCACCGTGGCCGTCTGCGCGTCGAACCAGGGTTTGCGTTCGCCCTCGGGCGGCGCGTCAAGCACGACCGGGCTGTCGCGCCAGGTCGCATCGAGTTCGCCGATCTCTTCCAGCAGCGCCGCGCGTTCTTCGCGCGAGCGCCGCCAGGCGTTCGCCGGCGGCGTCGACCTGGGCGCGGCGCGTGGCCTGTTCGCGACAGGTTGTTCTGCACGTCGGCGCGGCGCTCGGCGACCTGGCGCGCGCAGCAGGTCGAACACCGCATGCAGGCGCGCGTCCTGGTGCGCGTACGGGTGGGCTTCGCTGCCGCAGACCGGGCAGGGCTCGCCCTCGACCAGCGTGCCGCGCAAGTCTTCGACATTGCCGTTCACCGCCCGTTCGGCAGCAGTGAGCGCGTGTTCGGCCTGCGCGGCGGCGCCGGCGAGGCCAGATGCGGCGGCAGCGGCGGCCGCCAGTTGCGCTTCAAAAGCGGTGCGTCCAACGCGCGTGCGTTCGGCTTCGGCATCGATGCGCGCCAGGTGTTCGCGCGCCGCCTGCAAGCCCTTGGCGATGCGCGCGCTAGCGGCCAGCGCTTCGCGCCGTGCCTCCAGCGCCTGGCGTTCCTCATGCAGGGCGTCGAGGTCGAAGGCGGCCAGCGCCGTGGTGGCCGCCTGGCGCGCGGCCTCGAGTTCGGCGATGCGCACGGTGGCGCGTTCGGTCGTCTCCAGCGCGGCTTCCAGGGTGGCGGCGGCGTTGACGCGGGCGCGTTCCACCTTGGCCAGCGCCGCCAGGTTGTCGCCTTCGGCGGCGGCAGCTTGCGCGGCTTGACTGAACAGCTTGTCCCAGCGCGGCCATTGCGCCGCCAGCGCCTCGTGCCGGCGGTGTGCGGCCAGCCAGTCGGCGCTGCGCTTTTCCGCTGCGCGCGTCTGGGCAAGACGGCTTTCTGCCTGCTCCAGCAGCGAGCGCGTACGCGTCGCTTCCAGCGCCGTGTCGTCGCGCCGGCCGCGCCAGCTGCGCATGCGCGCCCGCCAGCGTGCCGATCGTCGCATCGAGCGCCTTGGCCGCATCGAGTTGCGCGGCCGCGTCCAGTTGCGCGGCTTCGGCCGTCTCCAGCGCCAGCGTCGCCACTTGCACTTCCTGCAGCGCCAGGCGCGCCGCCTCGACGGCCTGCGCCAGCTCGCCCTGGCCCTTGGCGAGCAGCGCTTCCAGCTGCGCGCGCTCGGCATCCAGGCGCGCCAGTTCCGCCATCAGCGGACGCGCGGCCTGCACTTCGTCGAGCGTGGCCAGGCGCAGGCGCCGTTCGGCGGCGGCGTCGACGCTGGCGCCCGCCGCGGCCAGCAAGGCCTGCGCCTGCGCTTCGCTCACCCGCAGGCGTTCGCTTTCCTGGTGCCAGCGCAGCTGCGCCTCGAGCAGGGCGCGGCGCACGTCGACGGCCTGCAGCGCCACTTCGGCGGCGGCGCGCTCGGCATCGAGTTCGGCGCGCGCTTCCTGCGGCCAGCGGGGTCTGGTCGGCCAGGCGCAGGGTCAGGCGGCGCACGGCGTCCTGTTCCTGCTTGTAGCGTTCGTAGGCGCGCCGTGAAATTTCGCTGTAGACGGCGCTGCCGGTCAGGGTTTCGAGCAGTTCGCCGCGCTCGTTCTCGTCGGTTTTCAGGAAGGCCGAAAATTCGTTCTGCGCCAGCAGCACCGAGCGCGTGAACTGTTCGAACGACAGGCCGATCCGCGCCGCGATCTCGGCCTGCGCCTCGGTCTTGGTGCCGCCCAGGGCAATCAGTTCGGGCAGGCGGTGCAGGGTCATGTTCGAGGCCTGCAGCAGCGCCGCTGACCTTGTTGCGCGAGCGCCGCACGCTCCAGCGCGCGCGGTAGGCAATGCCGTCGTTGCCGACGAAATCGACTTCGGCATGGCCCTCGGCCGCGCCGCGCCGCAGCAGGTTGCGCGCATCGAGCGTCGAGACACCGATTCGCCGCCGGCATCGGGCAGGCGCGCCGCGGCTGCCGCGCCCCTGCAGGCGCGGCGTGTTGCCATATAAAGCCAGGCAGAGGGCGTCGAGCAGGGTGCTTTTGCCGGCGCCGGTCGGGCCGCAGATGGCGAACAGGCCGCTTGATGCCAGCGGTTCTGCTTCGAAGTCGACGCAAAAGTCTCCCGCCAGGGACGCCAGGTTGCGTCCCGCGATGCGCAAGATTTTCATGCGCGCTCCGCGTCGCCGGGCAACATCAGTTCGGCAAAGGCCGACAACTGCTCGTTCGGCGCGTCCTCGCCGAAGCGCTGCTGCCACAGGCGGCGGAAGATGTCGTCCGGCTGCAGCTGCGCCAACTGGTCGAGCGTCAGCGCATCGGCGCCATCCTCGCGCGTGACGACTTTGCGCGTCGGTTCGATCTTCGCCAGGCGCACGGCCTTGCCGGCAATCGCGGCTTCCACCTGGGCGCGCAGGCTCGGCTCCGGCCCGTCGAGCAGCACCCGCACTTCGAGGTAGGGCCGGCATTGCGGCGGCAGGTCGGGATCGAGTTCCAGCGCCTCCAGCGCCGCCAGCACCTCGGCCAGCGGCGCCGGCTTAGCCGGCACGCGCAGCAGCTCGACCGCGCGCGGAACGAGCAGGGGCGTCACTTCCTTCGCCACCGCGCCCTCGAGGTCGATGCGCAGCACCTGGTGCTGGTAGCCGACTTCGGCAAACGAGAGCGGCAGCGGGCTGCCGGAATAGCGCAAATGGTCTTTCTTGCCGACGCGCTGGGCCAGGTGCAGGTGGCCCAGGGCGGCGTAGGCGATGGCGGGATCGAACATCGAGGCCGGCAAGCGCTTCGGTGCCGCCGATGACGATGCGGCGCTCGGAATCGATCGAGGACTGGCCGTCGACCATGTGGCAGTGGCCCATGGCCAGGATCGCCTGGTGGGGCTCGCGGCGCGACTGCGCCAGCGCGAAAGCCTGCCGGTAGAGCAGGGCGATCCCGTTCAGGTAGGCGTCGCCTTCGACGTCCGCCTTCGGCACGTCGCCCGGACGCAGGAAAGGCACGCCCAGGCACCAGGCCTGGATGGCGCCCGCTTTGTCCTTGAGCGGCACGATCAGGCGCTCGAGGTCGATGGCGCCGTCGCGGTCGCGCACCACATTCCCGATCACCGTCGTGCCATGCGCTTCCAGCAGCGGGCCGGGCGCTTCCAGCCGGCCAGGGGAATCGTGGTTGCCGGCGATGACGACGATCTGCAGGTGCGGCGTGCGCTCCTTGGCCCGCTGCAGGAAGCGGTACAGCTGGCGCTGGGCGGCGGACGAGGGGTTGGCGTTGTCGAAAATATCGCCCGCGATCAGCAGCGCGTCGGCCTCTTCACTGACGATCGTGTCGAGCAGCCAGTCGAGGAAGCACTGGTGTTCGTAGGTCCGGTCGTAATTGTGCAGGGTCTGGCCGAGGTGCCAGTCGGAAGTGTGCAACAGCCGCATGCGCAGTTCAATCAAGGGAATAAGGGACGGCTGCACTATAGCGCAGCTGGCGCGTTCAAAAAAATCAGGATCGGTGAGAACGCCGCAGGCCGAAACCTCATTAGAATATTTACATGAGCGAAATTACCCTGTCGATAGGCGCCGCGCGCGCCCTGCATCTCGCCGCCCAGGGGCTGCTGCAGCCGCGCCGGCGCAAGGCCGTGCCGGCCGACGTGCTGGCCACGATCCGCCGCATGGGCGTGTTGCAAATCGACACCATCAACGTCGTCGCGCGCAGTCCCTACCTGGTGTTGTGGAGCCGGCTCGGCGACTACCCGCTCGAGTGGCTGGACGCCTCGCTGGCCGAGGGAGAACTGTTCGAGTACTGGGCCCACGAAGCCTGTTTCATCCCGCGCGAGGATTACGGCCTGTACCGCCACCGCATGCTCGACCCAAGCGCGATGGGCTGGAAGTATTCCGCCACCTGGATGCGCGAACGGGCCGGCGAAGTGGCGGCGCTGCTGGCCCATATCCGCACCAAGGGCCCGGTGCGCTCGTCGGACTTCGAACGCAGCGACGGCAAAGCCAACGGCTGGTGGGAGTGGAAGCCGGAAAAGCGCTCGCTGGAAGTGTTGTTTACCTCCGGCGCCCTGATGATCGCGCGCCGCCACAATTTTCAACGCGTCTACGACCTGGCCGAACGGGTGCACCCGGAATGGGATGACGCCCGCATGCCTTCGCTGGCCGAGGTCCAGCGCACGTTTGCGCTGCGTGCCGTGAAGGCGCTGGGCCTGGCGCGCGCCGCCTGGATTCCCGACTACCACCGCACCAGGCGCCCGCACGTCGACCCGGCCCGGCTGGCCGACGAGGGCCTGCTGCTGCGCGCCCGCGTGGCCGGCTGGATCGACCCGGTCTACATCCACCCCGACCACCTGGAACTGGCGCAGCAGGCCGCAAGCGGGGTCTTGAGCCCGACGCTCACCACGATCCTGTCGCCCTTCGATCCGGTCGTCTGGGACCGGCGCCGCGCACTGGAACTCTTCGATTTCGACTACCGCCTCGAGTGCTACACGCCGGCCGCCAAACGCCGCTACGGCTATTTCACGCTGCCGCTGCTGCGCCGCGGCGCGCTGGTGGGCCGGATCGACGCCAAGGCGCACCGGCGCGAAGGGGTATTCGAGGTCAAGGCCCTGTTCTTCGAGCCGGGCCTGCGCGCGAGCGAGGCCTTGCTGCGCGACGTGGCCGGCGCGCTGCAGCGCTGCGCGCGCTGGCATGGCTGTGCGCAGGTGCGCTTGTTGCGCACCGAGCCGGCGGCGCTGGCGCCGCGCCTGGCCGCGCACCTCGAACGGCGAACCGGCGCTGGACGCCGCATGAAGCTGGCGCCCGCTCCGCTGGACGCCGTCGGCCCGGACGGGCTGCTGCGCTGCGGGCGCTACCAGGGCCTGGCGGGCGCGCCCGGCTGGGCGCAGCTGGCGCCGCCGCAGGCGCGCGGCGCCCTGTGGCGGCGCCTGCACCACAAGCGCTGGCATTTCGTCGCCCTGGTCACGGACGAATTGTTTTGCGGCGTGGCCATCGTCGATATCGGCTGGAGCAATACCTGCTTTGCCTACGTCTTCGATCGCGCCGAGCGCAAGGTCGTCGCCGCCTTCTCGCCGCTGGGCGTGGCCGGCCTCACCGCGTCGGTCGGCGCCACCGTGGCCGAGGGCGCCCGCTTCGCCATCCCGGGACGCCGCATCGCCATCGAATCGACGGGGCCGCACGGCCACCGTTTGCAGCTGCGCGCCGGACGCTTCCGCATCGACGCCGAGTATGCCGGCGACGGCCCGCGCCTGACGGCGATCGGGCAAGTGTTCGATGGCGGCAGCGTGCACACCACCCAGAAGTCGCCGGGGCTGGCGCTCTGCGGGCAACTGGAGGCGGGCGGGCGCCGCTACCTGCTGGACGGCGGCGTCGCCAGTTACGACTTTTCGAACGGCCTGCTGGGACGGCGCACGGCCTGGCGCTGGATTTCAGCGCACGGCGCGCCAGCCTCGGCTTCAACCTGCAAAGCGGGTATTTCGGCGACGCCGAGAATGCGCTCTGGCTCGATGGCCAGTTGTTCCCGCTGGGATCGCTCGCGGTCGAGGTCGAACCCGATGGCTGCTGGACGATGCAACCGGCGATGGCCTGCTCGCCCTGCGCTTCACGCCCGAGGGCACCCGTTGTGACGACAAGCAATTGCTGGTGGCAAGCAGCAGCATGCGCCAGCACGTGGGCCGCTTCGACGGCTGGGTGAAGGCCGGCGCGGACGCGCCGCGCCGGCCTGGTCGAAGGGCTGGCGGGACTGGCCGAGGACTACCGCGCACGCTGGTAATTTTGATCAACGCAACGAGGCCCTGGACGACGGTTGACGCGTGCTGCATTGTCGTGTTCCCCGAGTTTGATACAGATCAAACCCGCACCGTCGTTGCTCCTTAAACTACGTACTCCTTCAGGCTGAAGAGAAGAAAAAACATCCACCCAGCCTGCTTGTTCTGCTTGTAACCTATAACCATAGCGTCCAGCCTGGCCGTGTTCCCCTGCGGAGCATGCGCTCGCGTTGACGACGCAAGAGGAGACCACATGCTTACTGCGACCTATACCCTCGTTGCGCTTTCAGTGGAACAAACCAACATGCGGGTCAGCCTGCATGCCGTCCAGCAGCTGGTCCAAAAAAGCTATGCCCGCCAGAGCGCGCTGACCGAGGGTCAGGCCGATTATGTCTGCGATACCTTGCGTCAGCTCTACGAAGGCTGCCAGGGCCGCAAGCTCGACCGTTTCCTGCTGCCGGCGCTGCGCCGCGCCGGCGCCGCGAGCGCGGAACCGCTGCTGTGCGAGCTCGACATGCTCAGCCGCAGCGCCGCCGAGTCGCTGGGGGCGGCCTGCCGCCTGGCCAGCGGCGCCATCGACGAGGAAGACGTCGTGGACGCGTTTTGCATGGCCGTCGAGCGTTTCTGCGCCGCACTCGCGCTGCGCTTCGACCGCGAGGAGCGCGAGCTGTTCCCGATCGCGCGCGGCGCCATTGCCGGCGACGCCTGGTTCGCGGTCGGTAAACAAATGCTGGCGCACGATGCCTACCGCGAAGAACACCGCGGCCGCACGCCGCCGCCGGCCAGCCGTGCGGCCCGTGCCGAGCATGTTCACCGGCAGAGTCTGCACGCCGCCTACATGCATTAGCCCGGCATTCGCCCGGTATTCGGGCTGCGGCCGGGTACGCCAGAAAAAACCCGCATCGTTCTTTGCTATGATGGGGGTTTTGGAAGTGCGATTTTCTTATGTTCGAATTCCTATTCAAGCGGCAAGGCGACAAAACGGGCAATGGACGCGGGGCGCAAGCCACCGTGCCGGCCAAGTCCGCCCCGGCGCAGGCAGCGCCCGCGGGGCAGGGCGGCACATCGAACAAGAAGGCGGGCGCCGGCGACACTGCGCCGGCGTCCGCGCCGGCACGCAATGCGGCCCTGCGCGAGCAGCAGGCCGCGCAGCTGAAAACGCTGGATGGCGACGAAGCGCGCGCCGTCGACTTCATCCTCGCTTGCGAATTTTCCGAACTGCGTCTCTCCGCCGCCGAGCTGGTGCATAGCCGCGCCGGGCTCGAGCGCGTGCATGCGGCGATCCGCAATACCGACCGCCGCGTCGCCAAACTGATGCAGTCGCGCCTCGACGCGCTGCGCCACCACGAAGCCGAACTGGCGCGCGGCCAGGCCACGCTGGCCCAGGCGCGCGCGCTGCTGGCGGACGACCACCTGACGCCCGAACCAGGTCGCCGATCTCGACCGCAAGTGGGCGATCATCGCCGCGCCCGAACTGGCGGACGAATTCGCACCATTGCGCGCCCAGCTGGGCGCCCGCCTGGAAGCGCAAGTGCAGCTGCAGCGCGCCATGATCGACCGCCTGGGCGCAGTTGCGCCGCCTCGAGACGGCCGGCCTGAACGCGCGCCGACCTGGCCGCCAGCCTGGCGCAGATGATGCAGGACCAGGAAGCGGCGCTGGCCGCGCCCGAACGCGCCTCGCTGCCGCGCGCCCTGGTGGCCGAATTCGGCGCCGAACATGCACGCCTGTCGGGCGCGCTCGCCACGCTCGAACAAGCGCAGGCGGCGCTGGCCGCACGCGAAGCGGCGCTGGCCGAATGGCAGGCGCAACCCGTCGCCGAACTGAATGCCGATACCTTGCGCAAGCGCCTGGCAGAAGCTGCCGCCGGTGCTCGACGCCGCGGCAATCAGCGAAATCCAGGGGCGCTTCGAGGCGCTGCTGGCGAGCCTGCCGCAGCCGGTGCGCAAGGTGCGCGAAGCAGGCCCGGCCCGCGCGTGCCGACCTGCCGGAAGGCGAACGCCGCGCAGCAGGCGAGGCCGATGCGCGCGGGCGTGGAAGCGCGCCGCGCAAAGCCGCCCGTCAAAGGCGCCGACCAGGCCTTCATCGACAACATGGATGCGCTGGAAGCGGCCCTGCAGCAAGGCTCGCTGGCCCACGCGGCCGAACTCGACAAGGCGCTGAAGGAAACCAAGGGCAAGGGCATGCGCTTGACCGCCCAGCAGGCCGACCGCCTGGCCCACCTGCGCGCCGAACTCAAACGCCTGTCGGACTGGGCGCGCTGGGGCGGCAACGTCTCGCGCGAGGAACTGATCAAAACCGTGGAAGCGCTGCCGACCCAGAACCTGGCGATGGCGCGAACTGGCGAAAAAGGTCGGCAGCATGCGCGAGCGCTGGAAGGCGCTCGACAGCCTGTCGGGCGCGGCGCCGAAAACCCTGTGGGAACGCTTCGACCACGCCTGCACCGTCGCCTACGCGCCGGCCGCGGCCCACTTCCGCCACCTGGCCGACGAGCGCCACACGAATGCCGCGCGCGGCGAAGCGATCGTCGCCGAGGCGGCCGCCGAAATCGCGCGCCTCGAATCGGGCGAAGCCGACTGGAAGCATGTCGCCGGCACGGTGCAGCGCCTGCGCCTGGCCTGGAGCCACCTCGGCGCCATCGACCGCAAGGACAAGAAACGCCTCGACCAGCTGTTCGGCGCCGCGCTGACCACCTTGCAGGGCCCGCTGGAAGAGCAGCGCAAGGCGGAAGTCGCCGGGCGCGAGGAACTGATCGACGAAGTGCTGGCGATCGACCCGCACGACCGCCACGCGGTCGACCATCTGCGCGACATCCAGGCGCGCTGGCAGGAGCATGCGCGCGCGCTGCCGCTCGAACGCAAGGCCGAGCAGGCGCTGTGGCAGCGCTTCCGCGGCGCCTGCGACGACCTGTTCGCGCGCCGCAAGGAAACCGCGCACGCGGCCGACGCCGAGCGCAAGACCCACGAAGCGGCCAAGGAAGCGCTCAGCGCGCGCCTGGAAGAGGCGGCGCCGGATGCGACCGCCGCCAGCGCGCCCAAGCTGCTGCGCGAAGCGGCGGCCGAATGGCATGCGATCGGCCCGGTGCCGCGCGCCCACGAAGCGCGCGTCGACAAGCGCTATCACGACGCGGTCGCCAAGGTGCAGCACCACGCCGACCTGTCGCGCCGCGCCGCCGGCCTGGCCCTGGCCGGCGCCCTGCGCGACAAGCTGCGCGCCTGCCAGGAACTCGAGGATTCGTTGGCCCAGCCGGGCCAGGAAATCTCCGCTGCCGACTGGCGCGCACGCTGGGACGGCCTTGCTGCCGGCCGGTCCTGATTACGATCCGGTGCTGCACGCGCGCTTCGAGGCGGCCCTGCATGCGCTGGACGCCGACCGCGCCGGCTACGCGCGCCTCTTGGAGGCGAACCGTCCGACCCTGCTCGCCGAACTGCTGCGCCAGGAAGTGGCGGCCGGCATCGACAGCGGCGCCGAATTCGCGCGCGACCGCCTGAAACTGCAGGTCGAGGCCCTGCAGTCGACCCTCAAGGCCGGCAACAAGCCGACGCATCGTCAGACGGCCGCTGCACGCGCTGTGCGCGCTGCCGGCCCTGGTCGACGAACGCACCGCGCACCGCATCGAGCAGCTGCTCATGCGCACGGGCCGGGAGGGCAAATGAGTGAAGTGAGGGTGCAGGCCGGGGACTTCGACCTCGGCGCAGAATTGGCGCGCCTGCGCGAGAGCGACGCCCGCGTCGGCGCCGTGGTCAGCTTCGTCGGCACCGTGCGCGACATGAACGACGGCGCGCAGGTCTCCGAGATGGAGCTGGAACACTATCCGGGCATGACCGAGCGCGCGCTGGAAGAGATCGTCGCCCAGGCCGGCGCGCGCTGGCCGCTGTACAACGCGCTGGTGATCCACCGCGTCGGGCCGCTCGCGCCGCTCGAGCAGATCGTGCTGGTGGCCGTCAGCGCGGCGCACCGCGGCGAAGCCTTTGCCGCCTGCGAGTTCATCATCGACTACCTGAAGACCGATGCCCCGTTCTGGAAGAAGGAGCAGACGCCGGAAGGGGCGCGCTGGGTCGACGCGCGCTTCACGCGACGACAGCGCCAAGGCCAAGTGGTGCAGTCCGAGCGTGAGCTGGCTTGCGCGTCGGCGCCGGCGCCGCGATCGGCGCCTGGCTGCGCTGGGGCCTGGCGCTTGTGGCTGAGCTCGATCGCACGCGCACGTCCAGGCCGGCACGCTGGCGGCCAACCTGGTCGGCGGCTACCTGATCGGCATCGCCATCGCCTTCTTTTCGCAACAACCCGCAGCTGCCGCCCGAGTGGCGCCTGTTCGTCATCACCGGTTTCCTCGGCGGCCTGACGACCTTCTCCAGCTTTTCCGGCGAATCGGTGGCGCTGCTGCAGCGCGGCGACTATGGCTGGGCGCTGGCGCATACGCTGCTGCACCTGGTCGGGTCGATCCTGCTGTGCATCGCGGGTTTCGCCACCTGGCGCGCGCTGCGCGGCTAAGCCTCGCGTTCCTGACGGGACTGCGGGTACCGTATGCCGCTACTCCTGTTGTCGCGCAACAAACGCATCCGTCGCAATGCTAAGCTTGCCGCCGGATAACTAACCGGAGCCAGCCATGACCACCGTTCAACGACCGACCGCCGCCTTCGTCGGCGCTTCCTGGGGCGCGCTGTTCATCGGCGCACTCGCCTTCCTGATGGGCCTGTGGAACGCGCAGATGCAGCTCAACGAAAAAGGCTATTACCTGAGCCTCCTGCTCTACGGCCTGTTCGCCGCCATTTCGCTGCAGAAATCGGTGCGCGACCGCAGCGAAGGCATCCACGTGACGGGCTTGTATTTCGGCTTGTGCTGGCTGTCGCTGTGCGCGGTTATCTTGCTGCTGTCGGTCGGCCTGTGGAATGCGACGCTGGCGCCGAGCGAAAAAGGCTTTTATGCGATGTCCTTCGTGCTGAGCCTGTTCGCGGTGGTGGCGGTGCAGAAGAACGTGCGCGACCTGGGCGTGGCCGCACCCAAGGCCGAAGCGGCCGACCTCGGCCCCGCCTGACGAGCACCGGCGTAGGATAAGCCTTACCGTCGCGCGGGCGCATCTTGAAAAAGCTGCGCCCGTCCCAATCTTGTTTCCTAGTTAAGAACACTCACTAGGAGTACACAATGCGGCAAGATAAATTGACGACCAAGCTCCAGGAAGCGCTGGCCGATGCCCAGAGCCTGGCGGTCGGCAACGATAACCAGTACATCGACCCCGTGCACCTGCTCGTCGCCCTGCTGGGCCAGGACGACGGCAGCGCCCGTTCGCTGCTGCAGCGTGCCGGCGTGAACGTCGGCGCCCTGACCAATGCGCTGAAGAGCGGCATCGAGCGCCTGCCCAAGGTGTCCGGCACCGGCGGCGAAACCCAGGTAGGCCGCGAGCTGGTCTCCCTGCTCAACCTGGCCGACCGCGAATCGCAAAAGCGCGGCGACCAGTTCCTCTCGTCCGAAATGGTGCTGCTGGCGCTGACCGAGGATAAATCCGACGCCGGCCGCCTGGCGCGCGAACACGGCCTGGCGCGCAAGTCGCTGGAGTCGGCCATCTCGGCCGTGCGCGGCGGCGAGAACGTCAATTCGCAGGACGCCGAAGGCCAGCGCGAATCGCTGAAAAAATACACGCTCGACCTGACCGAACGCGCGCGCATGGGCAAACTCGACCCGGTGATCGGCCGCGACGACGAGATCCGCCGCGCGATCCAGGTGCTGCAGCGCCGCACCAAGAACAATCCGGTGCTGATCGGCGAGCCGGGCGTGGGCAAGACCGCGATCGTCGAGGGCCTGGCCCAGCGCATCGTGAACGGCGAAGTGCCCGATTCGCTCAAGGGCAAGCGCGTGCTCTCGCTCGACATGGCGGCGCTGCTGGCGGGCGCCAAATACCGCGGCGAATTCGAAGAGCGCCTGAAATCGCGTGCTGAAGGAACTGGCGCAGGACGAAGGCCAGACCATCGTCTTCATCGACGAGATCCACACCATGGTCGGCGCCGGCAAGGCCGAAGGCGCGATGGATGCGGGGAACATGCTCAAACCGGCGCTGGCGCGCGGCGAGCTGCACTGCGTCGGCGCGACCACGCTCGACGAATACCGCAAATATGTCGAGAAGGACGCCGCGCTCGAGCGCCGCTTCCAGAAGATCATCGTCGACGAGCCGAGCGTGGAGGCGACGATCGCCATCCTGCGCGGGCTGCAGGAAAAATACGAGCTGCACCACAAGGTCGAGATCACCGACCCCGCCATCATCGCCGCGGCCGAGCTCTCGCACCGCTACATCAGCGACCGCTTCCTGCCCGACAAGGCGATCGACCTGATCGACGAGGCGGCCTCGAAGATCAAGATCGAGATCGACTCCAAGCCGGAAGTCATGGACAAGCTCGAGCGGCGCCTGATCCAGCTGAAGATCGAGCGCGAAGCCGTGCGCAGGGAGACCGACGAAGCCTCGCAGCGGCGCCTGGAACTGATCGGCGAGGAGATCGCCCGCCTCGAGCGCGAGTACAACGACTACGAGGAAATCCTGAAGTCGGAAAAGGCGGCGGTGCAGGGCACCACCCACATCAAGGAAGAGATCGAGCGCATCCGCCACCAGATGGAGGAGGCCAAGCGCCAGAGCAACTGGCAGGTGGTCTCGGAACTGCAGTACGGCCAGCTGCCGCAGCTCGAAGCCCAGCTCAAGCAGGCCGAGGAAGCGACCAGCCTGGCCGAGAGCGACGGCAATGCGAAGCCGAAGCTGCTGCGCACGCAAGTGGGCGCCGAGGAAATCGCCGAAGTGGTCTCGCGCGCGACCGGCATTCCCGTCTCGCGCATGATGCAGGGCGAGCGCGACAAGCTGCTGCACATCGAAGAGAAGCTGCACGAGCGCGTGGTCGGCCAGGACGAGGCGATCGAAGCCGTGTCGGACGCGATCCGCCGTTCGCGCGCCGGCCTGTCGGACCCGAACCGTCCGTATGGTTCCTTCATGTTCCTGGGGCCGACCGGCGTCGGCAAGACGGAGCTGTGCAAGGCGCTGGCCGGCTTCCTGTTCGATACCGAGGACTCGATGATCCGCATCGACATGAGCGAATTCATGGAGAAGCATTCGGTCGCCCGCCTGATCGGCGCGCCGCCGGGCTATGTCGGCTACGAGGAGGGCGGCTATCTCACCGAAGCCGTGCGCAGGAAGCCGTATTCCGTGATCCTGCTGGATGAGATCGAGAAGGCGCATCCGGACGTGTTCAACGTGCTGCTGCAGGTGCTCGACGACGGCCGCATGACCGACGGCCAGGGCCGCACGGTCGACTTCAAGAACACGGTGATCGTGATGACCTCGAACCTGGGTTCGCACAAGATCCAGTCGATGGACACCGACGAGCCGGCCGTGGTGAAGATGGCGGTGATGGCCGAGGTGCGCGGACACTTCCGTCCGGAGTTCATCAACCGCATCGACGACATCGTGGTCTTCCATGCGCTCGACGAGAAGAACATCGGCGCGATCGCCCGGATCCAGCTGCGCAGCCTGGAAGAGCGCCTCGCCAAGATGGAGATGACGCTCGACATCGACGAGGAAGCGCTGCAGAAGATCGCGGAAGCCGGCTTCGACCCGGTGTACGGCGCGCGGCCCTTGAAACGCGCGATCCAGCAGCAGATCGAAAATCCGCTGTCGAAAGCGATCCTGTCGGGCCGCTTCGGGCCGAAGGACACGATTCCCGTGCGGGTGCGGGCGGGGCAGCTGGTGTTCGGCGACGAGCAGCAGGTCGAACTGGCGAAATAAGCCGGTTTTCTGATGAGGAAGGGGCGCTCCATGCGCCCCTTTTTTGTTTGTCATTGAGCTGGCTCAAAAACAGACCCGTTGTCCTTGTCCCCCGCTATGCTCGCCCGCATAGATTTAACTACTGGGCCAGAAAACAAAGGGAGGATGCCATGGGACACCGTTGCTCGATTCACTGCATTATGCCGCCTTACGTCTTGAAGAACCTGTTAGAAAAAGGTTCCCCCGAGCAGCGCGAAAAAGCCCTCAAGGCGCTGCTCTCGAGTACGGCCCTGCGCGCCGACCGGCGCTTCATGTCCAGGCTCGGCTTCATCGCACCCGTGTCGGGGGCGGGCAAGCAACGCATGATCTTCGACTGCGAGAACGAACCGACCACCCGCAATGCGAAACTGGTCCGGCGCGAAACGGACAGGAGCAATGGGGATATCGCCGCCGACGAGGCCTTCGACGGGGTCGGGACGACCTTCGATTTTTATAACGACATCTTCCATCGCAACTCGATCGACAACGCCGGCATGCGGCTCGACAGTTACGTCCACTATGCCGACAGCTATCCGAACGCCATGTGGGATGGACGCCGGATGATTTTCGGCGACGGCGACGGCGAACTGTTTTCGCGCCTGACGCAGTCGCTCGACGTGGTCGGCCACGAGTTGACGCACGGCGTGACCCAATACACCGCCAACCTCGAATACCGGGGCGAATCGGGGGCGCTCAACGAATCGATTTCCGATGTCTTCGGCTCGCTCGTCAAGCAATGGTCCTTGCAACAAAGCGCGGAGCAAGCGGACTGGCTGATCGGTGCGGAATGCTGGACGCCGCAAATCCAGGGCGATGCGCTGCGGTCCATGAAGAAGCCGGGCAGCGCCTACAACGATCCCAGCGTCGGCAAGGACCCGCAACCGAGCCACATGCGCGATTACAAGCGCTTGCCGGAAACACCGTATGGCGACATGGGCGGGGTCCACATCAATTCGGGCATCCCGAACCATGCATTCTTCCGGTTTGCCACCGCCGTCGGCGGTTACGCCTGGGAGACCGCCGGCCAGATCTGGTACGAAGCCCTGCAACGCAGCAAGAAGGACACCAACTTCGACGCCTTTGCCAACATCACCTTTGCCATCGCCGGCGAAAACTTTGACACGGAAACCCAGCAACTGCTCCAGGCTGCCTGGGATGGCGTCGGTATCAAGGTCGGCAAGAAGGAGAAGGGCAGGGCCGGCAAAATGGGGTCCACGGTCGAACAGTCGCGTGAAGACCTGGCGACCTCGATCAGCCGTCTCGCGCGCCAGGTGGAAGCGCTGCAGCGCGAGATGCAGGCGCTCAAGCAAACGGCCGGTCACGATCGCTAAGCTCACTGAGCAATGAAAATCACCCTGGAACAGATGGGCGGGCTGGCCGGCATCAGGCGTCGAACCACCCTCGACACCGCCGAGCTGGGCGACGCGCGCGCGGAAGTGGAAGCGCTCGCGCGCGCCCTCGCGCAACCAGTCCAGCGCGCCGGGTTCGCCCCATCCCGACGAGATGGGCTATGCCCTGCGCATTGCCGCGGATGACGGCACGCACGAGTTCGCCGCCACGGACGCGAGCGCGAGTGCGGAATTCGCCCAGACTCGTCCAGCAGGTCAAGCGCCGCGGCAAGGCCGGGACCGGTTGATCGAAGTCCCTCTCCGGCAAGGGTGCCCGGTTTTGGCTACACTGGTTGCTTTCTGCAACTCACGGTCAGCAACAGATGAGCACAACAAGCCTGCGCCAGGATGCGCGCGTGATCGGCCTGGTCGGCGTCTCGCACGGGGTATCCCACTTTTATCACCTGATCCTGGCCGGCCTGTTTCCCTGGCTAAAGTCGGCGTTCAGCCTCTCGTATGCCGAGCTGGGCGCGCTGATGAGCGTGTTTTTCGTCGTCTCGGGCGTGGGCCAGGCCTTGTCGGGCTTCCTGGTCGACAAGGTCGGCGCGCGGCGCGTGCTGTTCACCGGCCATGCGCTGCTCGGCGGCGCCGCGCTGGTGCTGGCCAGCGCGCCGAACTATACGGTGCTGCTGCTCGGCTCCCTGATCGCGGGCTGCGGCAACGCGGTCTTCCATCCGGCCGGCTATACGCTGCTGAACCAGCACGTGTCGAAACAGCGGCTGCCGTATGCCTTCTCGGTGCACGGCATTTCGGGCAATATCGGCTGGGCCGCCGCGCCCTTATTCCTGGCGGCGGTGGCCACGTTCTCGAACTGGCGCACGGCGCTGCTGGCCGCCTCCGCCATTCCTGCCCTCATGCTGCTGACCCTGTTCCTGAACCGCAAGGTGCTGGGAACGAAAGCGCCGCTGCAGACAGCGGCGCAGGCGGCCGGCGGCTCCTTCGGTTTCCTGCGCCTGCCGGCGGTCTGGATGTGTTTCGGCTTCTTTTTCCTGACCTCGGTGGCGCTGGGCGGCATCCAGGCCTTCTCGTCGACCAGCCTGACGGCCTTGTACGACATTTCGCTGGCGACCGCGGCCACCGCCTACACGACGTATATGCTGTCCTCGGCGGCGGGCATGGTCGCCGGTGGTTTCCTGGCCGCGCGCTTCCATAGCCACGACCGCACGATCGCCATCGCTTTCCTGTTCGCGGCCGCACTGGCCTTGCTGCTGTCGGCCTCGCTCGTGCCGGGCCCGCTGGTCGTGCTGATCATGGGTGCGATCGGGCTGTCGAGCGGCGTGGCCGCTCCCTCGCGCGATTTGCTGATCCGCGCCGCGGCGCCGCCGAACGCGACCGGCCGGGTATTCGGCGTCGTGTATTCGGGCCTGGACAGCGGCATGGCGGTCGGTCCGGTCCTGTTCGGCATGCTGATGGATGGCGGCCATCCGGCCGGGCTCTTCATCGGCGTCGCCCTGTTCCAGACGCTGGCGATCGCCACCGCGGTCGGGGCCGGCGGCAGGGGCAGGGTGCCGGTGCCGCACAAGGCCTGAGACATTAGGGGGAGGAACGAAAAAAGCGCGGGCCATCGAGGCCCGCGCTTTTTATTATGACCGAAGCGAGTCAGGTCAGCGGCGTTTGCGCAGCACCGCGCCCATCAGGGCCAGGCCGCCGAGCATCAGTGCGATCGTCTATGGTTCCGGCACGTCGGTAGCAGTTGGCTGCTGGACGACCGGGATGTGCGGCGTACCGCTGCCGCCCGTCGTCGGCACGGTCGTGTTGCCGGTCGCGGGCAGCAGGACCGGATCGATCGGCGTGACCGGCACCGGCGTTACGACTGGCGTCGGGGTCGGGGTCGGCGTCGGCGTTGGGATAGGCGTCGGCGTCGGCACAGGCGTGACGACAACCGGCGTTGCCACGATCGTCTGCGACAGCAGGTCGCCGACCTTGTTCTTCGATGCGTCGACGAAGTTGACCTTCAGGTGAGGTTCATCCAGGTCGAGCGTGCCGCCGGTGAAGGCGAAGGTGAACACCATGTTGTCGGTCAGCGCGATCGGCGCACCCGTCAGGCACAGCGCTGTGTCGGTGCGCGTACCACCGCTGCCGCCGGCGCAGCCGTTGGCGGTCAGTTCTTTGACGTCTGGGCCCAGGTGCTGACGCCTTTCGGCGCCGCCGTCACCTTTACGCTGCTTGAAACTGCCGATTTCCTTCAGGCTCAGGGCGCTGAGCATGGTCGCAGTGCTCCAGTTGCCGCTGCGCTTGGCCGCGTCGATTTCCAGCGTCAGGACATTGTTGCTCCAGCTAGTCGTGAAGACGACGTCCTGGTAGGTGAGCACGCCAGCCTGTGCCGAGCCGATGCCGGCGGCCATGCCAAGCGCCAGCGTCATTTTGCGGAGAAATGGTTTCAAATGCGTTTCCTTGATAAGCCGGAGCGGGCGGTTTGACAAAAGTGAGTACAGGACACGAATATTGCCGGTTTTGATGATTCATGTCAATAAAATATCTATTTAGTTAATAAAATAGCCAAGACGCAACATTTCGCAAATTCACTGAGCGCGTGCTTTTCACAGTTGATGGCTTGAGTCGAGAAATGCGGCCACGCGCGCATTTTTTTTGCCCGTTTTACCAGGGAGGATAGTTTTTTTGGTTGATGGAGTGACAAGCGCAAAGGAAATATCAATTTGCTTTCCAAAGTGTCTTTCTGTAAATTGCCGGCCTGCAAACTAAGTTGCTGATTTGCATAGCGTCGCCAGCGCCAGCTTGCGGCCATAAATGAGCAGCCCGCCATGACGGGCCAGCCTTTCCACCACTTTGGATTTCCCCATGAAAAAAATCTCCGCCATCCTCTTCGCCCTCATGCTGACCGCCTGCGCCACCGGCCCGCGCATCGCCGCTCCCAACCTGATCAAGGCGCCACAGCCGATCGTCGGCAACACCGGCAAGTTCATGTCGCCGTACACCGAAGACGGCACCGTCGCCGCCTGGGTCGAGAAGGGCCGCAACGCCGGCATCGGCGCCAACATCGGCGGCTTCGTCGGCGCCCAGGCCGGCCAGAAGCTGGCGGAAAACATTCCGTTCGTCGGCGGCATCGTCGGCCAGAAGATCGGTGAAACCGCCGGCCGCGCCATCGCCATCAAGATGGCCGGCGGCGAAGAATTCATCCGCGCCAATTCCGACCTGTCGTTCAACTCGGTCAACGAGATGGCCGTCTACATGTACGCCAAGAACTCGAGCCACAAGGATTACGCCCAAGCCCTGAAACTGGCCCAGGACATCTACCCGGAACTGAAGACCGCGTACTACCCGGCCATCATCAAAGCATCGACCGGCATCAACTAAGCAGGCACCGACATGACCTTCAAACTGTTCGCAGGCGCGCTCGCCGCCCTGATCCTGGCCGGTTGCGCCACCCCTAACCTGGACAACTCGGCCGGCCGCGCCGTCGTCTACCAGGACGTTTCGACCACCTCGAAGCGCGTCGCCGGCGTCGGCGTCGAGTCGCAGGACGTGGTCTCGATGACCGACCGCATGATCCGCGACATCCTGGCCACGCCGCAGATCGCCGGCCGCGCCACGCCGCCGCGCATCATCATCGACTCCGAGTACTTCGCCAACGACAGCTCCTCGCGCATCAACAAGAACCTGATCACCGACCGCCTGCGCATCGAACTGAACCGCGCAGCGCAAGGCCGCCTGGTGTTCGTCGCCCGTCACTACGGCGACATGGTGTCCAAGGAACGCGAAGCCAAGCGCAATGGCGAGACCGACAAGGGCACGGTCCGCGCCACCAAGGCGAAAGCCGGCGCCGACTTCCGCCTCGGCGGCCGCATCACCTCGCTCGACGCCAATTCGGCGGCCAGCGGCACGCTGTCGCGCTACCACCAGATCAGTTTCGAGCTGATCGACCTGGAATACGAAACGATCGCCTGGAGCGGCCTGTTCGAATTCAAGAAGGAAGCGCAGGATGACGTCCTGTACCGCTAAGCGCACGCTGCGGATCGCCTTGCTGGCGCTGGCATGCGCCGGCGCCGCGCCGGCGCATGCAGACTTCGCGGCCGAGGCCGCGAAATTGCGCAGCGCGCCGGCCAAGGACGCCACCCTCTACACGCTGCAGGCCGGCGTGGCGGCGCTGGCCGAGAACCGCACGGCCGAGTCGAGCGAGCTGTTCGACACGGCGCTGTCCTCGATCGAGGGCATGTTCGCCAACACCGAGGGCGCCGCGAAAGCGCGTTCGCTGTGGTACGAGGAGGGCGCCAAGGACTACAAGGGCGAACCCTACGAACGGGCGATGGCCTTCTGGTATCGCGGCCTGCTGTACCTGGCGGGCGGCGACTACGAGAATGCGCGCGCGTCCTTCCGCGGCGGCATCCTGCAGGATGCGTTCGCCGAGGAGCAGCAGTTCCGTAGCGATTTCGCCTCCCTGATGCTGCTCGAGGGCTGGGCCAACCAGCTCAACGGCGACCGCGGCCAGGCCGACGACGCCTACAAGGAAGTGGCGCGCCTGCGTGCCGGCTTCCAGGCGCCGTCGAAGGACGCGAACCTGCTCGTCGTGGCGGAACTGGGCGGCAGCCCGCGCAAGGTCGGCGACGGCATCGGCAACCACGAGATCGTCTACCGCAAGGCCAAGCGCATGCCTGAACGCAGCGCCCGCGTGGAGATCGACGGCAAGCCGGTCGCGCTGGCGCAGGCGGAGGACCTGTTCTTCCAGGCCGCCACCCGCGGCGGACGTCCGGTCGATCGCCTGATCGCCGGCAAGGTCGCGTTCCAGAACGTGGCCGGCGGCATCGGCGACGCGGCAGGCTCGATCGCCTCGGACCTGAGCGTGTGGAACGCGGCGGCCGGCGGCGGGCACGGCAATGCGCTGGGCGCGGTCGCGGCGGTGGGCGCGATCGCGTCGATCATCGCGGTCAACGTCAAGCCGCGTGCCGACGTGCGCTACTGGAGCAACCTGCCGGAAACCATGCACGTCGCGGCGCTGCCGTACAAGGGCTTGCCGTCGAAGATCGACGTCGCCCTGTTCGACGAGGCCGGCCAGCCGGTCAGCGCCGAGAACGTGCGGATACAAAAATGGATCGACAAGCGCGGAAACGTGCTGGTCTGGATCAAAACCAGGAACTGAAATGAACCAACTGAAAACCATCATCGCCGCCGGCTGCATCGTGCTGCTGGCGGGCTGCAAAACTGTCTCGCAGGAAGGCGCCCAGATGGGCGTGCGCGTCGACGACGCGAACTCGCCGACCGCCCGCATCATGTATGACCAGGTCGTCATCCTCGACAAGGTCTTGCAGAACGCGAAGACCGGCAAGATCGCCATCGAAGGCCAGGGCGCGAGCCGTAGCGGCACCGGCACCCTGAAGGTGACCGTCGCCGTGCGCAACCGCACCGATTTCACCCAGACCCTGGAGCTGCGCACCAGCTTCTTCGACAGCGGCTTCGGCCCGACCGAGAAGCCGTCCGCCTGGACCCGCCTGCACCTGGACGCGAACGGCGTCGGCCACTACCAGGAAAGCTCGATGGGCGCGGCCAACGTCGCCCATTACTACGTCGAACTGCGGGAGGCGCGTTGATCAAGTCTTGCCTGTTCGCCGCCCTGATGGCGGCAGCCGCGCTGGCCCCGGCCCAGCAACTGCAGGCGCCGCGCGCGATCGAAGCGGGGCCGGCGCCGGCCGGCGTGTCCGATCCGCTGGATACGGGCGTGATGGCCGCGCCCGTTGATGCCGGCAGCCTGCGCAGCTGGTACGCCGCCCAGCGCCGTCCCGGCATGGTGCTCTACTTCGAGCGCAAACTGGCCCAGCTGCCGCCGGGCTGGCGCGGCGAGAGCCGCCTGCACATCGAAGACAAGCGCCTGGTCGACGGCAAGGAATCGAGCCGCAGCGTGACCGTCGGCGTCGAGCGCAATGTCGCCAACGACGCGCCGGGCTCGCAGTTCGCCGCGCTGTTCCAGCAGTCGCTGCAAAAGGAAATGAAACGCGAGCAGCTCACGGTGCTCGACGGCTCGGTGCTGCAGCGCAAATTGTCCAGCAGCGGCAAGGGCGGCGACCTCGAGTACGCGTCGCTGAAGGGCAGCGCGCGCTTCGTGTTCGAAGTCGAACTGCTGAACCTGAACGGCAAGTGGGAACTGGTCGGCACGTTGAAGGATATTCACAGCGGCGCCCTGGTGTCGACCGTGAACCTGGCGATCGACGGCATCGATTCGCGGGCCGCCATGGACCGCGCCAGCCGCGCTCTGGTTGCGCGCTTGCTGCAATCAAAGGTCGCCTGAAGACGTTTCAAGGCCGCCGATTTGGGCGGCCCGGCGGTTCTGGGAGATAATGGCGGCTTGAAGCCGGCTTTTCTCCCGGAGCCGCGCCCCCGCGCCGGCTCCCGCCGGCGCTTTCTATTAGGATTCCCATATTATGTTGAGCTACCGCCACGCCTTCCACGCGGGTAACCACGCCGACGTCCTCAAGCATTTCGTTCAGGTGCAACTGCACCAGTACATGAACCAGAAGGACACGGCCTACACCTATATCGACACCCACTCGGGCGCCGGCGTGTACGCGCTCGACAGCAGTTTCGCCACCAAGAAGGCCGAGTTCGACACCGGCATCGGCCCGCTCTGGACGCGCACCGACCTGCCGCCGGCCCTGGCCGACTACATGAACCTGGTCAAGGGCATGAACCCGAGCGGCAAGATGCGCTACTACCCGGGTTCGCCCTACGTGGCCGACAAGATGACGCGCCCGGAAGACCGCCTGCGCCTGTTCGAACTGCATCCGGCCGACAGCAAGATCCTGGCGGAAAACTTCCGCAAGGCCGAAGCGCACAAGGCGGAGCAGGGCGAGCGTGCGCGCGGCCGGCGCGTGATGATCGAACGCGGCGACGGCTTCCAGAGCCTGAAAGCCCTGCTGCCGCCGCCATCGCGCCGCGCGCTGGTGCTGATCGACCCGCCCTACGAGGTGAAGGACGATTACCGCAAAGTAAAAGATGTGCTGGAAGAGGCGCTCGGCGCGCTTCCCGACCGGCATCTTCGCCGTCTGGTATCCGCTGCTGCAACGCATGGAATCGCGCCAGTTCGCCGACCGCCTGAAGCGCCTGCCGGCCAAGGAATGGCTGAACGTCACGCTGACCGTGTCGACGCCCGGCCCGGACGGCTTCGGCCTGCACAGCAGCGGCATGTTCATCCTGAACCCGCCGTACACGCTCGAACCGATGCTGCGCGAAGTGCTGCCTTACCTGGTCAAGGTGCTGGGCAAGGACAGCGGCGCCACCTTCGTGATCGAACAGCGGCACCCAGGTGACGGGCGCGGCCTCGGCCCGCGTGGGCGCCGGCGGCAGCGGCGCGCCAGCCGATCGGCAATGCGCGCCGCGCCAGCCCGCTGTCGGGCACCGGCAGTTTGCGCCTGCCGGGCCAGGCCGCGGTGCCGCGTGTCGAAAAGGCGGAAGTCGACGTGCGCCTGACCGACGATGCGGCAGCTGCCAGCAAGGTCGGCGCTTCGGCGCGCGCCAAGCGCTTCTCGCGCCAGGAAGCCGCGCCGGCAGGCAGCCCGGCGCCGCGCGCACGTTATGCCGACGAGCGTCCGAAGGCCGCCGGTGCGCGGCCGGAACGCGCCGCCAGCGGCCGCCCGGCCTCGGGACGGCCAGTCGCCGGCGGCAGTGCGACGTCCGGCCGCGGGCAGCGGCCCGGCGCGTCCACGCAAGCGCACCTGGTCCTCATTCTTCCGAAATGCCGCTGAAACGCGTCCTATGGCCGCGCGCGGGTCATTTGCGCAACGCGACAATGCGTTCGTTTCGATGTAAAAATGTAAAGATTGACGCGATGGTGTATAGTCGGCAGAGGTGCGCAACCATGCGCGCCCTTGCCGTGCCTGCTATGTAGCAATAGTTACGGCAAGAGTTTTCAGGAGTCAACATGCTTGCCGAAGTAAGGGCGGAATCGACAACGATGCTGTCCGACGAATTTTTCCTGGCGCGCCAACCCATCCTGGGGCGCGACCAGCATCTGGTGGCTTACGAGCTGCTGTTTCGCGCAGCCGGCGAGCACGACGACGCACGCCTGACCGACGGCGCCACCGCCACGGCGGCGGTGATTTCGCACGCCTCCCAGCTCGGACTCGAGCAAGTTGTCGGCGATAACTTGGCATTCGTCAACGTCGACAAAGACGTCCTGATGGCCGATTACGTGCGTTTCCTGCCGCCACATAAGGTTATCCTCGAAATCCTCGAAACCGTCAAGCCGACTGAACCTTTACTGGCGCGCGTGGCCGAGCTCAAGGAGCTGGGCTTCAAGTTCGCGCTCGACGACGTCGATCGACCATAGCGAGGAGGTGGAGAAGCTGCTCGGGCTGGTCGACATCGTCAAGATCGACCTGCAGGGCGTCGCCCCGGAGGCGCTGGGCCATCTGACGGCATCGCTGCGCAAGAGCGGCAAGAAACTGCTGGCTGAAAAGGTAGAGACCCAGCAAGAGTTCCGGATGTGCATGGAGCTCGGTTTCGACTACTTCCAGGGCTATTATTTTGCCCGGCCCGTGATCCTCAGCGGGCGCAAGATCACGCCCTCGGAAATGGCGATCCTGTCCCTGCAGCGCCTGATCAACTCCGACGCCGACGACGTCACCATCGAGACCGCCGTCAAGCGCGACCCGGTGATCAGCCTGAATTTGCTGCGCCTGGTAAACAGCCGCGCCGCCGGTCCGGAGCGCCGCATCGAATCCGTCGCCGAAGCGCTGACCAAGCTGGGGCGCAAGCAATTGCGCCGCTGGCTGCAAATCCTGATGTTCGCCGCGCCCGGCAGCAAGGTCGAACTCAATTCGCCGCTGCTGCAGCTGGCCACCACGCGCGGCAAGCTGCTCGAACTGATGTCGCTGCAGGCGCGCCCGAGCGACGTGGTCGGCGCCGAGCGCGCCTTCACGGCCGGCATCATGTCGCTGGCGGATGCCCTGTTTTCGATGCCGCTGGCCGACATCCTGGAAAACGTCGAGCTGGCCGACGACGTGCGCGCCGCGCTGCTGGAGCGGGCAGGGGACCTCGGCGCCATGCTCGACCTCGTCGAGCGCCTGGAAAAAGCCGATACCGGCCGCTGCTTCACCGCCGCCCTGCGCCGCTTGAACCTGAGCTCGAAGCAGGTGCGCCAGATCGAACTGGCTGCCTTCGACTGGGTGCGCGAGCTGGTCCACGACGCGGCTTGATGGCTTGACGCGCGAGGTCGCGCGATGCGTTGAACGCGTGCGCGTTGACACGCGGGTCGTTCGGCACCGCTCACCGCTCACTGTCCCAGGAATAAAAAGACGGTCGGCTTCTTGTGGAAGTCCGGCATCTTGCCCGCCGCCAGCTGCGCCTTCCACTTCGCCGCCGTCATCGTCCGCACCGATTCGCTCGCCAGCGACAAATCCGTCGCCACGCACACCAGCGTCCCCGGCTGGCAGCCCGCCACCAGCGCTTCCAGCATCTGCCCGTTGCGATACGGCGTCTCGATCAGCAATTGCGTCTGTTTCTCGGAACGCGAGCGCGCCTCCAGCTCGCGAATGCGCTTGGTGCGCGCCGCGGCATCGGTCGGCAGATAGCCATTGAAGGCGAAGCTCTGCCCGTTCAGCCCGCTGGCCATGACGGCCAGCAGCAGCGAGGACGGGCCAACCAGCGGGCGCACCGTCACCCCATGCTGATGCGCCAGGCGCACCAGGTCGGCGCCGGGGTCGGCCACGGCCGGCACGCCCGCTTCCGAGACCAGGCCGGCATCTTCCCCGGCCAGCAGCGGCGCCAGCAATTGTTCCAAGGCGGCGGCCGGCGTATTCACGTTCAGTTCGGCGATGCGGATTTCCTGCAGCGGTTTCGCCAGCGGATGGTCGATTGCAATCAATTTCAAGAAGGCGCGCGCCGTCTTGGCGTTTTCGGCGACGAAATAGCCGAGCTGCGAAGTGATCGCCTGCACCTGGCCGGGCAGGACGTGGGAGAGGGCGCCGGGTGCGGCGTCGGTGGGGCCAAGGGTGTTCGGAATCAGGTAGAGGGTGCCGGGCATGAGTCAGAAAATAAAGGTTAAACGCCGAAGAAGCGCACGCCGGCGCGGCGCAGCATCCCGGTCAGGGCAATCAGGGGCAGGCCGGTGAGGGCGGTCGGGTCAGGAGAGTCGATGCGTTCGATGAGGGCGATGCCGAGGCCCTCGTTCTTGGCGCTGCCGGCGCAATCGTAGGGCTGTTCGATGCGCAGGTAGGCGTCGAGCTCGGCGTCCGGCAGGTCGCGGAAACGCACGAACACCTGCACGTTCTCGGCCTGCGCAGTGCCGGTCGCGCCCGTCCCACAGGCACAGCGCCGTATGGAAGACGACTTCGCGTCCGCGCATGGTTTGCAGCTGCGCCAGCGCCCGCGGCATGGTCGCCCGGTTTGCCGATCTGGGCGCCGTCCTGCGTGGCGACCTGGTCGGAGCCGATCACGAGCGCGCCCGGATGCAGCAGCGCGATCGCTTCGGCCTTGGCGCGCGCCAGGCGCAGGGCGGTGGCCTGGGGTGCTTCGCCGGGCAGGGGCGTCTCGTCGATATGCGGCGCGATGGCCTCGAAGGGCAGGTGCAGGCGCCCCAGCAGTTCGCGGCGGTAAGCGGAGCTCGACGCCAAAATCAGGCGCGGTGCGGAAGAACTTGGTATCATGTGCGCGGTCAACGATAAGAACTACAACAGACGAGGGATCGGCACAAGCGCCAAAAAATCGCGCCAAGTCTTTGACTGCACGCGGATAACCCTGTTATTATCGCAGGTTTTCCGGGGACGTTTTCTGCAATGAGCGCATTTGTCATCGACGCCTTTGAATTCTGCCGCACTGGCGGCCATCGCGAAGGGGTGACCCCGCTAACGGAAATGCCCCGCCTCGCCGCCGATTGCGCAAACGACAGCGGCGAGATCGCCTGGTCGATCCAGGGTGGCGTGACCCCGCAGGATTATCCGACCATGACCTTGTCGGTCGAGGGTACCGTCCAGCTGGTATGCCAGCGTTGCCTGGCCCCGTTCGATTACCACATGGACTCGGCGACCCAGCTGGTGCTGGGCCGCGACGATGAGGAAGCGGACGGAATGGAAGAAGTCCTCGACGATGAAAGCATCGACGTGATCGTCGGCAGCCACGCTGCCGATATCCGCGAGCTGCTCGAGGACGAAGCCCTGCTGGCACTGCCGCAGGCGCCGAAACACGAGGTATGTCCGAGCACGCCGCTGCTCGACACCCTGAAGTCTGAAAAGGTCTCGCCCTTCGCCGGCTTGAAGAACCTGAAATCCGAATAAGCAGTTTTGTAGTTGCAGTAGAGCAGAACGTAGTCAACGCGTGCACAGTCGAGTATGTCAGGGCAGCGTGTTAAACATGTCGGCAATCGTGAGGTTGCCGGTGGGATACTCGATGTGCATGTTTTTGCAAATCGGTTGTGTTAGAATTTTAGAACTTTAGTATTAGGAGTCATCATGGCAGTTCAGCAGAATAAGAAGTCCCCATCGAAGCGCGGTATGCACCGTTCGCACGATTTCCTGGTTGCACCTAACCTGGCAGTCGAGCCTGTGACCGGCGAAACCCACCTGCGTCACCACATCAGCCCGAACGGCTTCTACCGTGGTCGCAAAGTCCTGAAGACCAAGAACGACGAGTAATCGCCGTCTTGTTTTTCTGTACCATGAAAGCGGTGCAACGTATGTTGAGTGCGTGGCGCCGCTTTTTATTTGTCCCTGGTTCCCGCATGTCCGCGCACCAACACGGTTTCCGTTCCGAACCGGCATTGCGCCAGCCCGGCGCATGCATCTTGCTGCCACCCTCGTGTGAGCCGCGGTATTACCCCCACAGATGACAATTAAAATATCCATCGACTGCATGGGCGGAGACCACGGTCCTTCCGTTACCATCCCGGCAGCCCTTTCCTTCCTCAAGCAGCAGCCGGACGTCGAAATCATCCTCGTCGGCCTGGAAGACGCTGTGCGCGCCGAACTCAAGAAACACCACGCCGAGCAGAATGCCGCGGCTCTCCGATCAAGCACGCCTCCGAAGTGGTGGCGATGGACGATCCGATCGAAGTCGCGCTGCGCCGTAAAAAAGATTCCTCGATGCGCGTCGCGGTCGAGCTGGTGAAAGAGGGCGGCGCCCATGCCTGCGTCTCGGCCGGCAACACCGGCGCCCTGATGGCCGTCTCGCGCTATGTGCTGAAAACCATGGCCGGCGTCGACCGCCCGGCGATCTGCTCGATCCTGCCGAACCAGAAGAACGAGCCGACCTACATGCTCGACCTGGGCGCCAACGTCGATTGCAGCCCGCACCACCTGCACCAGTTCGCGATCATGGGCTCGGTCCTGTTCTCGGCCATGGAAGGCGTTGCCAAGCCGACCATCGGCCTGCTGAACGTCGGCACCGAAGAAATCAAGGGCAACGAAGTCGTGAAGGAAACGGCGATCCTGCTGCGCGCCGACCATGAGCGCGGCATCCTGAATTTCTATGGCAATGTCGAAGGCAACGACATCTTCAAGGGCACGACCAACGTCGTCGTCTGCGACGGTTTCGTCGGCAACGTGACCCTGAAGGCGATCGAAGGCCTGTCGCGCTTCATGAAGATCGGTCTTCAAGCAAAGCGCCTTGTCGATGCTGGGCGCGCTGATCGCACGCGGCGCCCTGAAGAAACTCAATCCGGAGCGCTACAACGGCGCCGGTTTGCTCGGCCTGAAGGGCCTGGTCTTCAAGAGCCATGGCGGCGCAAACGCCTACGCTTTCGAGTGGGCGATCAAGCGCGCTTTCGACGCGGCGAAATATAATGTACAAGAGCAACTCTCGGCGATGATCGCCGAGTTGATGCCAGACACGCCTGACGCCCAGCGCCAGGTCTGATTGACGACGCAACTCGGGTGGAAACGCAATGACTGTCTACAGCAAAATCATCGGCACCGGCAGCTACCTGCCGGCGCGCAGGGTCACCAACGAGGAACTGGCGGCCGAACTGGGCGCCAAGGGCATCGAGACCTCGGACGAGTGGATCGTTTCGCGTAGCGGCATTTCCGCGCGCCACTATGCCGCGGCCGACCAGAATTCGTCGGACCTGGCGGTCGAAGCCGCGCGCGGCGCGCTCGAGATGGCCGGCAAGACCGCGCTCGATATCGACATGGTGATCGTCGCCAGTTCGACGCCCGACTTCCAGGGCAGCTTCCCCAGCACCGCCTGCATCGTCCAGCAAAAACTGGGCATGCTCAACCGCAGCGCCGCCTTCGACGTGCAGGCCGTCTGCAGCGGCTTCGTCTACGCGGTCGCCACCGCCGACGCCTTCATCAAGTCGGGCATGCACAAGACGGTGCTGGTGATCGGCGCCGAAGTGTTTTCGCGCATCCTGAATTTCGAAGACCGCACCACCTGCGTGCTGTTCGGCGACGGCGCCGGCGCCGTGGTGCTCGCGGCCTCGAACGAGCCGGGCATCCTGGCCACCAAACTGCATGCCGACGGCACCCATGCCGACATCCTGTCGATCCCGCCGAGCCCGGCCGGCAGCGCCGCCAGCGGCGGTTTCCTGCACATGGATGGCCAGGCCGTGTTCAAGCTGGCCGTCACCGTGCTCGAAGAAGTCGCGGCCGAAGTGCTGGATACGGCAAAAATGTCGGCTGCCGGACGTCGACTGGCTGATCCCGCACCAGGCCAATATCCGCATCATGAAGAGCACGGCCAGGAAACTCGGCCTGCCGCTCGAGCGCATGGTCGTCACGGTGGACGAGCACGGCAATACCTCGGCCGCCTCGATTCCGCTGGCGCTCGACCTTGCCGTGCGCGATGGTCGCATCAAAGCAGGCGACAATATCCTGATGGAAGGCGTGGGCGGCGGCTTTACCTGGGGCGCGATTCTGGCGCGCATGTAATGTACAAGGACTAAAGAGAAGATGAGCAAATTCGCATTCCTGTTTACCGGCCAGGGCGCGCAAGCGGTCGGCATGCTGAACGGCTTCGCCGGCAACGCCGCGGTCGAAGCCACCGTCGCCGAAGCCTCCGATGCGCTCGGCATGGACATTGGCCGCCTGATCGCCGACGGCCCGAAAGAAGAACTCGACCTGACGACCAACACCCAGCCGGTCATGCTGACCGCGGCCGTTGCCGTCTACCGCGCCTGGATCGCCGCCGGCGGCCCGGTGCCGTCGATGGTCGCCGGCCATAGCCTGGGCGAATACTCGGCGCTGGTCGCCGCCGGCGTGATCGATTTCAAGGACGCCGTGCCGCTGGTGCGTTTCCGCGCCCAGGCGATGCAGGAAGCGGTGCCGGTCGGGCAGGGCGGCATGGCCGTCGTGCTGGGCTTGTCCGCGGACGACGTGCGCGCCGTCTGCCTCGAAGCCGCCCAGGGCGAAGTGGTCGAAGCCGTCAACTTCAACGAGCCGACCCAGATCGTGATCGCCGGCCATGCCGCCGCGATCGACCGCGCCTGCGAGATCGCCAAGGCCAAGGGCGCCAAGCGCGCCATGAAGCTGGCCGTCTCGGCGCCGTTCCACTCGTCGCTGCTGACAGCCGGCCTCAAGCCGCCTGCGCGAGTACATGGCCGGCTTGACCTTCCATGCGCCGCAGATCGATTTGATTAACAATGTCGACGTGGCCATTGCTAACGATCCGGACGCGATCAAGGACGCCCTGGTGCGCCAGGCCGCCGGTCCCGTGCGCTGGGTCGAGACGATGCAGAAGATGGCCGCCGAAGGCGTCACGCAGGTCATCGAATGCGCGCCGAGCAAGACCCTGATCGGCATGGCCAAGCGCATCGATCCGGTGCTGGTGGGCGAAGCGCTGACGGACCAGGCGGCGCTCGAGCGCGTGCTGGCAAAGCATCAAGGGCGCTTGAGCCGCCAGTCTGTACTAGATAAGGAAAAGAATTACATGAACCTGCAGAACCAAGTCGCTCTCGTCACCGGCGCCTCGCGCGGCATCGGCAAGGCCATCGCCCTCGAGCTGGCCCGCCAGGGCGCAAAAGTCGTCGGCACCGCCACCAGCGAAGCCGGCGCGCAAGCCATTACCGCCTACCTCGCCGAGTTCGGCGGCCAGGGCCTCGTGCTCGACGTCACCGATGCGGCGCGCTGCACGCGCCGTCATCGACGAGATCCAGAAGAGCTTCGGCGCCGTCGCCATCCTCGTCAACAATGCCGGCATCACCCAGGACAACCTGGCCATGCGCATGAAGGACGAGGAGTGGGACAGCGTCATCGCCACCAACCTCACCGCCGTCGGCCGCCTGTCGCGCGCTGTGCTGCGCGGCATGATGAAGGCCAAGCAGGGCCGCATCATCAACATCACCTCGGTCGTCGGTTCCTCCGGCAACCCGGGCCAGATGAACTACGCCGCCGCCAAGGCGGGCGTGGCCGGCATGACGCGCGCGCTGGCGCGCGAAATCGGCAGCCGCAACATCACCGTCAATTGCGTCGCGCCGGGTTTCATCGATACCGACATGACCAAGGGCCTCGGCGAAGGCCAGCACGAAGCGCTGCTCACGCAGATCCCGCTGGGCCGCCTCGGCCAGCCGGAAGACATCGCGCATGCGGTGGCATTCCTGGCCGGTCCGCTGGCCGCGTACGTCACCGGAACGACGCTGCACGTGAATGGCGGCATGTACATGAATTGATGCGAGGGTGGGGTAATGCATGCTTGTGCGGGGCAAATAATGGAAATACGCCATAATTGAATCGCGGCAGAATCTCATCTTTTAGCAGGAGTTCCGGCCGACTTAGCGTCAAACGCCGAAACTAGTTTTTCAGCGCGCAAACCTGATAAAATGCGCGCACTTTCCGCAACACACACCTAATGGAGCCATAACATGTCGGATATCGAACAACGCGTTAAAAAAATCGTCGCTGAGCAGCTGGGTGTTGCTGAAGCCGACATCAAAATCGAGTCCTCGTTCGTTGACGATCTCGGCGCCGATTCCCTGGACACCGTTGAACTGGTGATGGCCCTGGAAGACGAGTTCGAAATGGAAATCCCTGACGAGCAGGCTGAGAAGATCACCACGGTCAAGCAAGCGATCGACTACGCGACCGCGCACGTCAAGGCCTAAGGCCTGAGCTGTTTTAGTTTTCGGGAGAATCGCTTGAGCCGTTCACGCAACCGCCGCGTTGTCATTACCGGCCTGGGCTGCATTTCACCTATCGGCAACTCGATTGCCGAAGCGTGGGACGCGGCACTGGCCGGCAAGTCGGGCATTGCCAACATCACCAGGTTCGATGCAACGCCGTTTTCGACCCGCTTCGCGGGCGAAGTCAAAGGCTTCAATATCGAGGATTACATCCCCGCCAAGGAAGCCCGCAACATGGATACGTTTATCCATTTCGGCATGGCAGCCGGCATCCAGGCCCTGCAGGATTCGGGCCTCGAAGTCACTGAAGAAAACGCCGACCGCATCGGCGTGATTGTCGGTTCGGGCATCGGCGGCTTGCCGCGGATCGAAGAGCAGAAGGACGAGTACGACAAGCGCGGCCCGCGCCGCATTTCGCCGTTCTTCGTGCCGGCCTCGATCATCAACATGATCTCGGGCGACCTCTCGATCAAATTCGGCCTGCGCGGTCCGAACCTGGCGATCGTCACCGCCTGCACCACCGGCCTGCATTGCATCGGCGCGGCTGGCCGCCTGATCGAATACGGCGACGCCGACGTGATGATCGCCGGCGGCTCCGAGTCGACCATCTCGCCGCTGGGCCTGGGCGGTTTCGCCTCGGCACGCGCGCTGTCGTCGCGCAACGACGATCCGGCCACGGCTTCGCGTCCCTGGGACCGCGACCGCGACGGCTTCGTGCTGGGCGAGGGCGCCGGTGTCATGGTGCTGGAAGAGTACGAGCACGCCAAGGCGCGCGGCGCGAAGATCTACGCCGAGCTGCTGGGCTTCGGCATGAGCGCGGATGCGAACCACATCACGGCGCCGATGGAAGACGGCAGCGGCGCGAGCCGTTGCATGGTCTCGGCCATGGGCAATGCCGGCATCAACGCCGACCAGGTCCACTACGTGAACGCGCACGGCACCTCGACGCCGCTGGGCGACCTCGCGGAAGTGCAGGGCATCAAGCGCACCTTCGGCGACCATGCGCACAAGCTGGTGGTCAACTCGACCAAGTCGATGACCGGCCACTTGCTGGGCGGCGCCGGCGGACTCGAGTCGGTGTTCACGGTGCTGGCGATCCACAACCAGGTCTCGCCGCCGACGATCAACATGTTCAACCAGGATCCGGCTTGCGATCTTGATTTCGTGGCCAACACGGCGCGCGACATGCAGATCGATTACGCAGTGAAGAACTCGTTCGGCTTCGGCGGTACCAACGGTACCCTCGTCTTCGCCAAAGTTTAACTACCCGACCGGTTCTGAACCTGTCGCGCCCGGTCCTGTCTAAAGGATGGGCGCCTGACCCTGCCGCACCCCGCGCGCGGCAGGCGTTCCGTTTTACTTTCCCCTTATTGTATCCCAATGTCGCTTGCCGTGTCCGCACGTGTGGCGCCTTCACGCCGCCTGCGCGCAGCGCTCTTGCTGTTCGCGCTGGCGCAGCTGTGCGCAGCCTTTGCGATCGGCATTTTGTTGCCCGATCGCTTCATCGGCGCGCCGTTTTGCGCGGCCTTTTTCCTGCTTGCAGCGCTCTGTCTGGTGCACCGATGGGCGGCCGCGACAAAGACGCACCGGATTGATGTATCTGGAACCGGCACCCTGCGCCTGACGGTACAACAGGAGGTGGGAGCCGATCAGCTGGCGTCCGTCGGCAGCGTGGTGACGCTGTTGCCCGGGACACTCATCTGGCCGTCGATGCTGCTCTTGCATCTGCTTGACGAGGCCGGCTGCAGGCGGGTCGTGCCGGTCTTGCGCGACAGCCTGGCGCCCGCCGAATACCGGTCGTTGCGCGTTGCAGTCGGCACCTTGTGCAGGCGCCATGGACGAGCAGCAGCGACTACAGAAATAGGTTGAACTTATTGCAGCCAGCCAACTCTTATGTCTGGAGAGGCTACGAAAAACCGAGGGCCTCTCCGGGCCTGCCGCAGTGCATGGGACAGGGTCAGTGACAACAGAACGCGAGGGTGATCAACTGCTGGTCGAACGCGTCCAGGCCGGTGACCGGCAGGCATTCGACTTGCTGGTGGCGAAGTATCAGCGCAGGCTGATGCGTCTGGTGTCGCGCCTCGTGCACGACCCGGCCGAAGCTGAAGATGTTGTGCAAGAAACGTTTATTAAGGCCTTTCGCGCCTTGCGGCATTTTCGGGGCGAGTCGGCGTTTTATACTTGGCTATATCGGATCGGAATTAACACGGCAAAGAATTATCTCGTCACACAAGGCAGGCGCGCGCCGACCTCGACCGAGGCGGATACGGAACGTGCCGAAGGCTTCGACGATGCGGACAGCTTGCGCGACATAAATACGCCGGAATCGGTATTGGCGAGCAAGCAGATCGCGTACACGGTCAATGCCGCGATGGAAGCGCTACCGCTCGAATTGCGGACGGCGATTGTCTTGCGCGAAATTGAGGGTTTGAGCTATGAGGAAATCTCCGAAGTGATGGCTTGTCCGATCGGCACGGTGCGCAGCAGGATTTTTCGCGCCCGCGAGGTGATTGCCGAAAAACTGAAGCCCTTGCTTGATTTTCCGACCGACAAACGTCGGTAGCTAGCGTGGTCGTAATACGAGAGCCCTGAGCAATTGAAGCAACCGGGTCAGCCGAGGTTCCCTAAACCTTGGCATGTTGGATCACACCGCTACTGGACTACCGATGGACACGAACAAAAAAAACCGCGAACGTA
Organism: uncultured beta proteobacterium; assembly: GCA_963729765.1. GTDB lineage: Bacteria > Pseudomonadota > Gammaproteobacteria > Burkholderiales > Burkholderiaceae_D > Telluria. The sequence continues at coordinate 521,251 of CAVSPL010000012.1, forward strand.
TCTCCGCCCTGAGCGACGACGCGTTGCCGAAGGACGATCACGAGCTGGCCTGTGCCGCCCTGCGAACGGACGATGGAATGGCAGCGTGGGAAGTGTATCACCTGATCGGCGACGTGCTGCGCACGGGAGAGTCCGCCGATCTCTCGCCGGGATTCGCCGCGCGCCTGAGCGCGCGCCTGGCGGCCGAGCCGCTGCACCCGCGCCGCGCGCCGAGCGAACTCGAACACGTCAAGCCGGCCGCGCTGGCCGCATCGACACCCTCCAACTGATTGCCGGCCGGCGCGCCATGCGGGCGCCAGCGCCAGCTTGCCGTCGGCGCCGCCTGTCGCCGCGCGCCCGTGCTAGCCTCCCTCCATTTGCTGCCGCGCGAACGCTGCGCGCTCCTCATCCGCACGCGCGACAAGTCGATGGTTTTGGCTTACCATAACGTCAATTCCCGTCCTCATCCTTGACTCCCATGACCAGCAAAAAATCTGTTCGCGTAGTCCTGTCGGCCCTGCTGTTGACGTGTGCCGGCCTGTCCGTTTCCACTGCCGCGCTTGCCGCCGCACCCGTGCCCACCCCGGTGGTGACGGGCTTGCCGGACTTTACCGACCTGATCGAAAAGGCCGGCCCCGCGGTGGTCAACATCCGCACCACCGAGCGCGTGCGCATGGGGCAGGGCGGGCCGGGCGAGGAGGAGATGCAGGAATTCCTGCGCCGCTTCTTCGGCCAGCCGATTCCGCGCCGCCGCTCGCCCCAGCAGCCGCAGGAAGAGCAGGAAGTCCAGCGCGGCGTCGGCTCCGGCTTCATCATTTCCGACGACGGCTTCATGCTGACCAATGCCCACGTGGTCGAGGGCGCGGACGAAGTCACCGTCACCATGACCGACCGCCGCGAATTCAAGGCCAAGGTGCTGGGCGCGGACCGCCGCTCCGACGTCGCCCTGCTCAAGGTCAGCGCCACCAACCTGCCTTACCTGCGCACCGGCGACTCGAGCAAGATCCGCGTCGGCGAATGGGTGATCGCCATCGGTTCGCCTTTCAACCTCGATAACACGGTGACCGCCGGCATCATCTCGGCCAAGTCGCGCGATACCGGCGAATACCTGCCGCTGATCCAGAGCGACGTCGCCGTCAATCCGGGCAATTCGGGCGGCCCGCTGATCAACATGCGCGGCGAAGTCATCGGCATCAACTCGCAGATCGCCACGCTTTCCGGCGCCTACAACGGCATCTCGTTCGCGGTGCCGATCGACGAAGTCATGCGCGTGGCCGACCAGCTGAAAAAGACCGGACGCGTCACCCGCGGACGCCTGGGCGTGCAGATCAGCGAAGTCACGCGCGACGTGGCCGAGTCGCTCGGCCTGGGCAAGGCGCGCGGCGCCGAAGTGTCGATGGTCGAAGCCGGCGGCCCGGCCGAGAAGGGCGGGATCAAGGTCGGCGACATCATCCTCAAATTCAACGGCCAGCCGATCGACACCACGCGCGACCTGCCGCGCCTGGTGGGCGCGGCCAAGGTCGGCACCCAGGCCAGCGTCACCGTCTGGCGCCGCGGCGCCCAGCTCGACGTGCCGGTCACGATCGTCGCGCTCGAAGACGACAAGGCCGTGGCCGCCAAGCCGCAGCCGGGCAAGCCCACGCCGGGCGCGGCGCCGAATGCGCTCGGCCTGCACGTCTCGAACCTCACCGCCGAGCAGCGCCGCGGCCTGAACATCGAGGGCGGCGTGGTCGTCGACGCCTCCGAGGGCAGGGCGGCCACGGCCGGCGTGCGCACCGGCGACCTGATCCTGCAGATGAACAACGTCGAAATCAAGGATGCGGCCCAGTTCAACACGCTGGCCAGCAAACTCGACCCGAAGAAGAGCGTGGCGGTGCTGGTGCGCCGCGAGAGCGTGACGCAGTACATCGTCATCAAGCCGGTCCGGTGATGCGGTTTACCCTGTATTCGCGCAGCTATTGCCACCTGTGCGAGGACATGCTGGCAGCCTTGCAAGCGCTGGCGCCGGCGCGGGCAGCCGTTCGAGGTCGACGTCATCGACGTCGACCCGATCCGGCCCTGGTGGCGCGCTTCGACGAGCTGGTGCCGGTGCTGTTCGGCCGCCTGGACGAGCCGGAGCTGTGCCACTATTTCCTCGATGAAGCCGCCGTGCGCACCTGCCTCGAGCCGGGAATCGGCGGCAGCGGCATAGCCGCCACATACCCGATATATGGGCTTTCTACTCTGAAATCCGGTAAAATGCCTGGCTTGGAAAAGCTTTTGTCCCTGGTACATAGCTGATCGAGTCGAATTATCACGTTGACATAAGGCGCTCGCCTGGGGAGAACCAGCCCCACACGAAGCGCCTTTTTCGTATTGCGCCGGCAGTTTGCGGCGCCGCCTGGCCCGGTGCTTGCGGCCTCGCCCCTTTTTGGTTTTGAGCTTTGTTAATGAACAACATACGTAACTTCTCCATCATCGCCCACATCGACCACGGTAAATCGACCCTGGCCGACCGCATCATTCAGTTGTGCGGCGGCCTGTCGGACCGCGAAATGGACGCGCAGGTGCTCGACTCGATGGACCTGGAGCGCGAGCGCGGCATTACCATCAAGGCGCAGACCGCCGCCCTGCAATACAAGGCGCGCGACGGCCAGGTCTACAACCTGAACCTGATCGACACCCCGGGCCACGTCGACTTCTCCTACGAAGTCTCGCGCTCGCTGTCGGCCTGCGAAGGCGCGCTGCTGGTCGTCGACGCCTCGCAAGGCGTCGAAGCCCAGACGGTCGCCAACTGCTACACCGCGCTCGACCTCGGCGTGGAAGTGGTGCCGGTCCTGAACAAGATCGACCTGCCGCACGCCGACCCCGACAACGCCAAGAAGGAAATCGAAGACGTCATCGGCATCGATGCGTCGGAAGCGGTCATGTGCTCGGCCAAGTCCGGCCTGGGCGTGGAAGACGTGCTGGAAGACCTGATCAAGCGCGTGCCGCCGCCGAAAGGCGACGTCGACGCACCGCTGCAGGCCCTGATCGTCGACTCCTGGTACGACCCGTACGTCGGCGTCGTGATGCTGGTGCGCGTGGTCAACGGCACCCTGCGCCCGAAAGACAAGATCCTCCTGATGGCGACCGAATCGGTGAACCTGGTCGAGAGCATCGGCGTCTTCACGCCGCGCTCGGTCTCGCTGCCGACCCTGTCCGCCGGCCAGGTGGGCTTCATCATCGCCGGCATCAAGGAACTGAAAGCCGCGAAAGTGGGCGACACCGTCACCCTGGCGAACCGTCCCGCCGCCGGCGCCGCTGCCGGGCTTCAAGGAAGTCCAGCCGCAGGTGTTCGCCGGCCTGTTCCCGGTCGAATCGAACCAGTACGACGCGCTGCGCGACTCGCTGGAAAAGCTGAAACTGAACGACGCCGCCCTGATGTACGAGCCGGAAGTGTCGCAGGCGCTGGGCTTCGGCTTCCGCTGCGGCTTCCTCGGGCTTGCTGCACATGGAAATCGTGCAGGAACGTCTCGAGCGCGAGTTCGACATGGACCTGATCACCACGGCGCCGACCGTGGTCTACGAGGTCGAGATGCGCGATGGCAGCATCCTGCGCGTCGACAACCCGTCGAAGATGCCGGAACCGTCGAAAATCAACGAAGTGCGCGAGCCGATCGTCGACGTCAATCTCTACATGCCGCAGGAATATGTCGGCGCGGTGATGACGCTGTGTAACGGCAAGCGCGGCCTGCAGATGGACATGGCCTACCACGGCCGCCAGGTGAAATTGCACTACGAAATCCCGATGGCGGAAATCGTGCTCGACTTCTTCGATCGCCTGAAGTCGACCTCGCGCGGCTATGCCTCGATGGACTACGAGTTCAAGGAATACCGTTCGGCCGACGTCGTCAAAGTCGACATGCTGATCAACAGCGAGAAGGTCGATGCGCTGGCGATCATCGTGCACCGCGCCAACGCGCCTTACCGCGGACGCCAGGTGGCGGCCAAGATGCGCGAACTGATTCCGCGCCAGATGTTCGACGTGGCGATCCAGGCCGCCATCGGCGCCACCATCATTTCGCGCGAAAACGTCAAGGCCTTGCGCAAGAACGTGCTGGCGAAATGCTATGGCGGCGACATCAGCCGCAAGAAGAAACTGCTTGAGAAACAAAAAGCCGGTAAGAAACGCATGAAACAGGTCGGCTCGGTGGAAATTCCACAGGAAGCCTTCCTCGCCATCCTTCAAGTGGAAGATAAATGAACCTGCAACCGATCCTGGGAAATTTCGCGCTCATTCTGTTCGTACTCATGGTGCTCACGGGCATCGTCTGGTTTCTGGATGTCTTCGTTCTCGCCAAGCAGCGCCGCGCCGCGGCCGACGCCGCACTGGCCGAATACGATGCACGCACGGCCAAGCTGGTGGCCGACGGCATCAAGGTCGACAACAACGGCAACCGCGCCGCGATCGAATCGGCGCACCTGCGCCAGCCGGCCTGGGTCGAGTACTCGGGCAGCTTCTTCCCGGTGATCGCGCTGGTGTTCTTCCTGCGCTCCTTCCTGTGGGAGCCGTTCAAGATCCCGTCGAGCTCGATGGTGCCGACCCTGCTGGTGGGCGACCTGATCCTGGTGAACAAGTACACCTACGGCATCCGCCTGCCGATCGTGAACAAGAAGATCATCCAGATCAACGATCCGCAGCGCGGCGACGTCATGGTCTTCAAGTATCCGAAGGACATGAGCCAGGATTACATCAAGCGCGTCATTGGCGTGCCGGGTGACAAGATCACCTACGAAAACAAGCGCCTGAGCGTGAATGGCGTGCCGGTCCAGTACACGGCGCTCGACGATTACCTGGACGACGAGCGTCCGGTCTACCACAAGCAGTTCGTCGAAAAGCTGCCGAACGTCGAGCACCGCATCCTGAACACCGATCCGGCGCGCTCGTTCAACCTCGACAGCGTGGAAAACTTCCCACAGCGCGAGGCGTGCGACTACACCTACGACAAATTTACCTGTACCGTACCAGCAGGCAATTATTTCATGATGGGCGACAACCGCGACAACAGCGCGGACAGCCGCTACTGGGGTTTTGTTCCCGACAAGAATATTGTCGGCAAGGCCTTCCTGGTCTGGATGAACTTCAGCGATCCGAAGCGCATCGGCGGCATCAAGTAAGGCTGTGATCAACCGCTACAAGGAGAAAAAGATGGTCAGCACGGTATCACAGGCAGCAGGGCATCTCGCTTACCGGACTGATCCTGGTACTGATGGTGCTCGGCTTGTTCGCGCTGCTGGCCATCAAGATCGTGCCGTCCTATCTCGAATACCGCGCCGTGCGCGACGGCGTCGTGCGCGCCAAGGCGGCGGGCGGCGGCGTTGCCGAGATGCAGCGCAGCCTTCGACAAGTTTGCCGAAATCAATAACGTCAGCGCCATCCACGGGCGCGACCTCGTCATCAGCCGCGACGGCGAGACGCCGGAAATCAGCTTCGCCTACGAAAAGCGGATCCCCCTGACCGAGCGCGCCACCCTCGTCATCGATTACGATGGCACGACCAGCCCGGGCGGCGTGGTCGCCACGCAAGCCGGACTGAGCTGTCGTCCGGCCTTGCGGCCGGCGTCGACGCGGCACATCACCATGGCGCGCGCCGGCCGGCGCCGCCCAACCGAGCAGGAAGCGCCGCCTTCGCCGCGGCCGTACTACAATACATCGACAATGAATCTTCAGTTATTGCAAACGCGCTTGGGTTATACGTTCCGGGACGCTGCCCTGTTGCAGCAGGCCCTGACACACCGCAGCCATAGCAGCCTGCATAACGAGCGGCTCGAGTTCCTCGGCGATTCGATCCTCAATTGCGTCGTCGCCTCGATCCTGTACGAACGCTTCAGCCACCTCGACGAGGGCGACCTGTCGCGCCTGCGCGCCAACCTGGTCAAGCAGCAGTCGCTCTACGAGATCGCCACCAAGCTCGAACTGTCGCAATTTTTGCGCCTGGGCGAGGGCGAACTGAAGTCCGGGCGGTTTCCGCCGTCCTTCGATCCTGGCCGACACGCTCGAAGCCTTGCTCGGTGCGATTTTCCTCGACGCCGGTTTCGATGCCGCACGCCAGGCGATCCGCGCCTTCTATATTCCGCTGCTCGACACGGTCGACCCGCGCACCCTCGGCAAGGATGCCAAGACGCTGCTGCAGGAATTCCTGCAAAGCCGCAAGATTTCGCTGCCGACCTATAACGTGGTCGCCACCCACGGCGCCGCCCACAGCCAGGAATTCGAAATCGAATGCCTGGTGCCGAAACTCGGCATCCAGGTGTTCGGGCGCGGCGGCAGCCGCCGTGCCGGCGAACAGGCCGCCGCGCGCCTGGCGCTCGAGACCGCCGAACAGGCGCTGCGCAAGACCCCGGCCGCCGGCCGCAAGGCCAAGCCCCGTGCCGCCCAGCTCAAGCTGGCCGGCATCGCCACCATCCAGGGCGACGAGGCCGGCGCTGCGCCGCTCGTCGTCCCCACCAAACAGGCATGACCCATGAACACCGAACAACATCCCGCCGACGAACTGCCGGAAGAAAATAACACCACCGGCGAGGACGCGGGCGGTGAACAGGTCGACCTGAACGCCTTCTTCAACGACCGCACCGACGTCAGCAAGGGCACCTCGGTCGAAGGTTTCCGTTGCGGCTATATCGCCATCGTCGGCCGCCCGAACGTCGGCAAGTCGACCCTGATGAACGTGCTGATCGGCGCCAAGGTGTCGATCACCTCGCGCAAGGCGCAGACCACGCGCCACCGCATCACCGGCATCCAGACCCACGACGATGCCCAGTTTATCTACGTCGATACGCCGGGATTCCAGACGCGTCATTCGAATGCACTGAACAAAACGCTGAACAAGACGGTCTCGAACACGCTCAGCAACGCCGACGTCGTGCTCTTCCTGGTCGAGGCCGGCACCTTCGGTCCGGCCGACCAGCAAGTGATCGACCTGCTGCCGAAGAATGTCCCGGTCATGCTGGTCATCAACAAGTCGGACCGCATGAAGGACAAGGCGACCCTGATGCCGTTCGCCCAGAAGCTGGCCGCCTTGCGCGACTTCACGGCCATCGTGCCGGTGTCGGCCAAGATGCGCTTCCAGACCGATGCGCTGGAACGCGAAATCCGCAACCACCTGCCGGAAAACCCGCCCGTGTTCGGCCCGGACGACATCACCGACCGCAGCGAGAAATTCCTGGCGGCCGAGATCGTGCGCGAAAAAGTGTTCCGCCTGCTGGGCGACGAGCTGCCGTACACCAGCACGGTGATCATCGAGCAGTTCCTGCAAGAGGGGAATTTGCGCCGCATCTTCGCCGCCATCCTGGTCGAGCGCGATACCCATAAATCGATGATCATCGGTAACAAGGGTGCGCGCCTGAAAGAGATCTCGACCCAGTCGCGCCTGGACATGGAAAAGCTGTTCGGCGGCCCCGTGTACCTGGAGATCTGGGTCAAGGTCAAGTCCGGCTGGGCCGACAACGAAGCGGGCCTGCGCGCCTACGGCTACGAGTAATTGCCACTGAGCGCCGGAGGTCCCCCCACCGCATGACGAGCCTCGATACCGCCGACCAGGCGCCCCAGGAACCCGCTGCCCCGGCTGAGGTGCTGGCGGTAGAAGAAGGTGCGCTCGTCTATGCGCCCGCAGCCGGCGTGCTGGCGGCCGCAGCCGCACCGGCGCCGCGCCGCAGCCGCATCCCCGTGCGCGACAGCCGCATCAACGGCCAGCCCGCCTTCGTGCTGCACAGCTATCCCTACAAGGAAACGAGCCTCATCGTCGACCTGTTCACGCGCGATTATGGCCGCATCGCGGTCGTGGCCAAGGGCGCCAAGCGGCCGCTGTCGAAACTGCGCGGCGTGCTGCAAACCTTCCAGCCCTTGTCCGTCTCGTGGAGCGGCAAGTCGGAACTGCGCACCCTGATCGACGCCGAATGGGTCGGCGGCATGCTGCCCATCGAACGCAACGCCTTGCTGTGCGGCTTTTACCTGAACGAATTGCTGGTCAAGCTGCTGGCGCGCGACGATCCGCACCGCGCCCTGTTCGACCACTACATTTCGACGCTCAACGAGCTGGCGCACGACGAACCGGCACAAATTGCCTTGCGAAAGTTCGAACGGGCCTTACTTAAGGAAACAGGCGTCGCCGCCGACCTGAAACGCTCGACCACCACCCGCGCAACCGTCGAGGCCGCGCTGGACTATGTGGTCGACCCGGAGAAGGGCGCACGCGAAGCGCGGGTGTCCGATGTCTGGCCTGTCGTGACCGGCAAGACCCTGCTCGACATGGAACGCGAAGACTACGCCGATCCGGCCACGCAGGCGCAGAGCAAGCAGCTGATGCGCTTCCTGCTGGCGCACCACCTGGGCGGCGTGCCGCTCAATACCCGGCAAATTTTGATCGACCTGATGCAGTTATAACTTCATAACCAAACAACCATGAGCTTCCTGCAACCCGTTGGCCAGGTCATCGACCTGGGCGTGAACATCGACCACATCGCCACCGTGCGCAACGCGCGCGGCACCGTCTATCCGGACCCGCTGCGCGCAGCCTTGCTGGCCGAGCAGGCCGGCGCCGACCTGATCACGCTGCACCTGCGCGAAGACCGGCGCCACATCAAGGATGCCGACGTGCTGGCGATGCGCCCGCAACTGGCCACGCGCATGAACCTGGAAGCGGCCGTCACGCAGGAGATGATCGATTTCGCCTGCCAGGTGCGCCCGCAGGACGTGTGCCTGGTGCCCGAGCGGCGCGAGGAAGTCACGACCGAAGGCGGCCTCGACGTCATCCGCTATTTCAAGGAAGTCGAAACCGCGGTGAAGCAGCTGAAAGGCGAGGGCATCCGCGTCTCGCTCTTCATCGACGCCGACGAAGCGCAGATCGCCGCCGCTGCCGAGACCGGCGCGACCGTGATCGAGCTGCATACCGGGCGCTATGCCGAGGCCGAGGGCGAGGCGGCTGCGCCTGAACTGGAGCGCATCAGGCTCGGCGCCGCCGCCGGCGTGCGCCATGGCCTGGTCGTGAATGCCGGCCATGGCCTGCATTACACGAACGTGCAGGCGGTCGCCGCGATTCGCGACATCACCGAACTGAACATCGGCCACGCGATCGTCGCGCATGCGCTGTTCGCCGGCTGGGAAAACGCCGTGCGCGAAATGAAGGCGATCATGGTCGCGGCGCGCCTGGGCGTGTCGCTGGGCGCGCGATGACGAAGGGGCATGATTTACGGCATCGGCACCGACATCGTCCAGATTTCGCGTGTCGAGGCGGCGCTGGCGCGCAACGAGCGCTTCGCCGAAAAAATCCTCGGCCCCGAGGAAATGGAAAAATTCCGCGCGCGCCGTGCCCGCAGCGAAGTGCGCGGCCTGCGTTTCCTGGCCACGCGCTTTTCGGCCAAGGAAGCGTTTTCGAAAGCCATCGGCCTGGGCATGCGCATGCCGATGACCTGGCGCTCGGCCCAGATGCTCAATGCGCCGAGCGGCAAGCCGACCATCGTCTGCAGCGGCGCGCTCGCCGAGTTCATGCAGCAGAACACGACTGAGCGCCCAGGTGACGATCAGCGACGAGGCCGATTACGGCGTCGCCTTCGTGATCGTGACCCAGGACCCGCGACCGTAAGCAATCCATCAAGCAAGTGACCGCCAGTGACCAACGACGTGCAATCCCCCGAACCCGCCAGTCCGACAGGCAGGGACGAACTGACAAGCCTGCACGACGCCGGCCAGGTGGCGCGAAGCGCCCGTGGCCTATGCGGGTGACGCGCCAGCGCGCCGCACTCGCCGAAAACAATCTGAGCCCAAGGTGCGAGCCGGACGTGCGCGCGCAAGTGCTGGCGACGGTCGCCAAGCTGCCCAACCTGCCGGGCGTGTACCGCTATTTCGACGCCAACCAGAACGTGCTGTACGTCGGGCAAGGCGCGCAACCTGAAGAACCGCGTGTCGAGCTATTTCCAGAAGAACCTGTCGAGCCCGCGCATCGCGATGATGGTGTCGCAGATCGCCCACCTGGAAACGACGGTCACCCATAGCGAAGCCGAAGCCCTGATCCTGGAAAACAACCTGATCAAGGCGCTGAAGCCCCGCTACAACATCCTGTTCCGCGACGACAAGTCCTACCCGTATTTGAAAATCACGGGCGGCGACTTCCCGCGCATGGCGTATTACCGCGGCGGCCTGGACCGCAAGAACCAGTATTTCGGTCCTTTCCCGAGCGCCTGGGCGGTGAAGGAGTCGATGCAGATCCTGCAAAAGGTGTTCATGCTGCGCACCTGCGAGGACAGCGTGTTCGCCAACCGCACGCGGCCCTGCCTGCTGCACCAGATCGGACGCTGCAGCGGGCCCTGCGTGAACCTGATCGACAAGGATGCAGTACAAGGTGGACGTCGAGAACGCCGCCAAGTTCCTGCGCGGGCGCCAGACCGAAGTCATGGAAGACCTGCAGCACAAGATGCAGGGCTTTGCCGAAAAGCTGATGTTCGAGCAGGCGGCCGGCGTGCGCAACCAGATCCAGTCGCTCTCGCGCGTGCTGCACCAGCAGAGCATGGAAACGACGGGCGACGCCGACGTCGACATCATCGCCGTGGTGGTGCAGGGCGGGCGCGCCTGCGTCAACCTGGCCATGGTGCGCGGCGGGCGCCACCTGGGCGACCGCGCCTATTTCCCGACCCAGGTCGCCGAGGCGATCGCGGAAAGCTCGATCGAGTCCGAAGTGCTGTCCGCCTTCATGGTCCAGCACTACACGGATAAATTCATTCCGGGCTGCCTGATCCTGAACATCGAGTACGACCAGCCGGAACTGATGGTGGCGCTGACGCAGCAGTGCGGGCACCGCATCAACCTGATTTTCCAGCCCCAGGGCCAGCGCCGCCAGTGGCTTGAGCTTGCTCAAAAGGGCGCCGAGATCTCCCTGGCGCGCCTGTTGTCTGAACAAGGGTCACAGCAGTCGCGCACGCGCGCACTGGCCGAGGCCTTGTCGCTGGACGCGGCGGAACTCGACACCCTGCGCATCGAATGCTTCGACATCAGCCACACGGCAGGCGAGGCGACGCAGGCATCCTGCGTGGTGTTCCATCACCACGCGATGCAGAACTCGGAATACCGGCGCTACAACATCAACGACATCACGCCGGGCGACGATTACGCGGCCATGCGCCAGGTGCTGATGCGGCGCTACGAGAAGGTGGCGAGCGGCGACGGCGTCATGCCGGACGTCGTGCTGGTCGACGGCGGCAAGGGCCAGGTCGAGATGGCGCGCCAGGTGCTGTCCGAGCTCGGCCTGGACATCGGCCTGATCGTCGGCGTGGCGAAGGGGGAAGGGCGCCGGGTCGGCCTGGAAACCCTGATCTTCGCCGACGGCCGCGCGCCGCAGGAGCTGGGCAAGGAATCGGCCGCGCTGATGCTGGTCGCCCTGATCCGCGACGAGGCGCACCGCTTCGCCATTACCGGCATGCGCGCCAAGCGCGCCAAGACGCGCCAGGCCTCGCGCCTGGAAGAGATCGAGGGCATCGGCGCCAAACGCCGCCAGCGCCTGCTGGCGCGCTTTGGCGGCCTGCGCGGCGTGGTCGACGCCAGTGTCGAAGACCTGTGCCAGGTCGAAGGCATTTCGACCGCGCTGGCGGAAGAGATTTACCGCCAATTGCACTAATCGGCCTCGCCCGCGGCGCCACATTGCCGCGGGTGTCACCTCCGCCCGAGCTCAACTGGTTTAAAAAGCAATACCCATGTAGACTAGCGGCGCACGCATTTTTCAACGGTAAGCCAGATCGCCCCCTATGCCTTTTAACATCCCGATTCTCCTGACCTGGTTACGTGTCGCACTCATCCCCCTCGTTGTCGGCGTCTACTACCTTCCCGTCCACTGGTTGCCGCATTCGGACCAGAACCTGGCGGCGACCCTGGTCTTCATCATTGCCGCCATCACCGACTGGTTCGACGGCTTCCTGGCGCGGCGCTGGAACCAGACCTCGGCCTTCGGCGCCTTCCTCGATCCGGTCGCCGACAAACTGATGGTGGCCGGCGCCTTGCTGGTGCTGATCCAGCTGCACCGCGTGGACGCGCGTCATCGCCTTCGTCATCATCGGCCGCGAAATCACGATCTCGGCGCTGCGCGAATGGATGGCCGAAATCGGCGCGCGCAAGTCGGTCGCCGTCAGTTCGCTGGGCAAGGTGAAGACCGCCGCCCAGATGATGGCGATCCCGCTGCTGCTGTTCCATGATCCGCTGCTTGGCGTCGACACCCACTTCTGGGGTTCGGTCCTGCTGTGGATCGCCGGCGTGCTGACGGTATGGTCGATGTTCTACTATCTGCGCCGTGCGTGGCCTGTGATTAAGGAAAAGGGCGGGAACCTGTAAGATTAATTCTCTGTCATCCTTGACGTACGGATCAGATCATCTATAATGCTTGCCTGTTGTGACGACATCGCAGCAAACGAAGGACAAAGCGGGAGTAGCTCAGTTGGTAGAGCGCAACCTTGCCAAGGTTGAGGTCGAGAGTTCGAGCCTCTTCTCCCGCTCCAGAAGTTTGCAGCAGTCGGTAGTAAGGTTGTCTTGGAAATTGAAATAATTTCTGCGATAATTGATGGTTCCAGAGTGCGGGAGTAGCTCAGTTGGTAGAGCGCAACCTTGCCAAGGTTGAGGTCGAGAGTTCGAGCCTCTTCTCCCGCTCCATTCTGGGAAGCAGTAGATAGTCGGCAGTAATTACACTCCGTGCGGGAGTAGCTCAGTTGGTAGAGCGCAACCTTGCCAAGGTTGAGGTCGAGAGTTCGAGCCTCTTCTCCCGCTCCAAACGGCGTGTTTTTACAAAGTAGCTCCTCAGCGGGAGTAGCTCAGTTGGTAGAGCGCAACCTTGCCAAGGTTGAGGTCGAGAGTTCGAGCCTCTTCTCCCGCTCCAGAATTCAGAGAAGCCATCCTTCTCTTGTTGATGTGGAACATAACCGTCCAGTTCAGCAGTCGTACGATACCCTCTGGCGAGGTAGCAAAGCGGTTATGCAGCGGCCTGCAAAGCCGTCTAGACGGGTTCGACTCCCGTCCTCGCCTCCAGAACAAAGCCAAAAATCGCCACTTGCTGGCGATTTTTGCATTTCCGGACCTCCGTTCAAGATTATCAGGAAGACCATGGGTCACAACATCCACACCCTCAAGGAAGCCGGCGCCCTCGCGCTGCGCACCTGGCGCAATGCCGCCCCGTTTTTCCTCAGTATCGAATTGGCGCTGATGGTGCTGGTGGCCGTGGCCACCGTCGCCGGCGTCTGGCTGGCCGCCATGCTCGATGCGCGCAGCCTGCTGGCTTTCGGCTTTGCGATCGCCTACATGGCCACGCGCACGGTCCTGCACCTCAAGCGCAAGCTGAGCTGGCCATTTATCTGACTGTTTTCTGAATATATAAGCTGATCTGGCGCATAAGCCTCCCGTCGCGGCAGCCGTACTATGGGTTCCGGCGAGGTAGCAAAGTGGTTATGCAGCGGCCTGCAAAGCCGCCCAGATGGGTTCGAATCCCTTCCTCGCCTCCAGAACACACAGCAAAATCGCCGCTTGCCGGCGATTTGGCTTTTCGGGTGTCGGAGAATGGAACTGCGCTGGCTGTCGCAGGCATGAAGCCTGTCAGCCCGCCTCGTCCATGTTGACCAGGGCGCGCGCCAGGAAGCCGGCGAACTGCTTCATCTCGGCCTGCGTAAAGCCCGCATACGCGGCGCTGAGTTTATTCGACACTTCCGGCAGCGCCTGTTCGATCAGTGCGCGGCCCTCGGGGCGCAGCGAAATCGTCACGCTGCGGCGGTCGCCGGCGCGCGTGCCGCGTTCGATCAGGCCACGCGCCACGAGATCGTCGCAGACGCGGGTCAGGTTGGCCGGCTTTTCATGGCAGGCTTCGCTCAATTCCGATGCGGTCGAGGTCTCGTCCGCGCTGCCGTACAAAATCGCCAGCACGATATAGCCGGTGTCGGCGAGCTCATAGGGCTTGAGCATGGCATTGGTGCGGTCGCGCAGGCGTTTCTGCAGGTGATGGGTCAGGCGAACCAGGAGAATCGGTTCGAACGGAAATCCCGGCACCCGCGCCTGGATATTGCGCAATCGTTTTTCCGTCGGCTCGAATTCGCTCATCGACACTCCTGCAGTAAATGCCAGATTGTAACCTTGCCGGTGCGCGGCGGATAGCCGGGGCACGCCTTTATTGAGCGGAACCGCCGCCTTTGACGGTGGCGAGTTCCGGGTGACCGTCGCTCATGATGGCGGCAACCGGGACGCTCTCCGGGCGCGCGCGCTGACTGCTGGCGCTGGCGCCGCCGTCGTCTTCGATTGGCTGGTTGGCGTCAGTCATGATCACGCCGGCAGGGTTGGCGATTTTCACCCAGTTCGGATACACGTAATCGGCTTCCGACGGTGGGTAGCTGCCGTCCTTGCGGGCTTGTTCGAGATCGGCGACGACGCGTGCGCGCACCGGGTCGGTGGTCGACGCGACATTGGTCGAGGCGCAGCCGGCGAGCATGGAAACGAGGATGGCGGGAATGAGGTATTTGGCAGACATGTTGATGCTCCTGAAGTTCGGCGAGACGCACGACAATCGGCGTCATGGGTCTATTTTACTCCTGAATAGTTCATTAGTGAAGTAAGTGTCGAAAATCTTCTAGAGGGAACATTCAGTCTGGTGATGGAAAAGGGCCGTCATCGCTGAGATGACGGCCCTGGGCAAGGCTGATCGACTATCTTACTGGCAGCTGAAATTCGCCGCATCCTCGATGCTGCCGCTGCCCTTGTAGCGCGCCACTTTCGGATACGGCGCACAGCGGACGCGAACGCGTGGCCGACCAGGCCGCGGGCAAGTCGGTGTTCACGCCGCCCGCATTGCCGGCGCCGCGCGCGCTGGCCGTGACGCTGTCCGGCGCCTGGCCCTGTTCGACCCAGTTCACCAGCGGCGTGAGCATGTCGAACTGGTCCAGCGCCGGGCCGCCGGAACAGTGGTTCATGCCCGGCACCCGGAAGAAGCGCGCGAAGTTCGACGTGTCGGCGCCGTTGGCCGAGAACAGCCGTTCGTACCAGGCGGTGGTGTCGTCGCTCGAGAAGATCGGGTCGCTGGTGCCGTGGTACACCATCATCTTGGCGCCGCGGTTCTTCAGGGTGGCCAGGCCGTTCGCATCCGGCGGCGTCATGAAGGACAGCGCCTTCTCCGGATAGGTCGCGCTGGTGGCGTTGATGGCGGCCAGCAGGGCGTCGAGGTTGGCGTTCAGGACGAAGGCGTTGCCGTCGAAGCCCGCCAGCGCGGCGGGCGGCACCTGCCAGATGAAGGCGATCGCACCGGCGTCGCGCTGCATCGGCGAGGTGAACTTCCACGACGGCCCAGCCGGCGGTCGCCAGGCCCGCGTCCTACGGGAAGCTGGTGTAGATCGTGGCGCCGCTCTCGGTGTTCGGCGCCCGCGAACAGGGCGCCGATGCCGCTCTTCTGCGCCGCCGACAGGCAGCTGCCGTCGCGCGTGGCGGCGCAGGTCGGCACGTCGCGGTTCAGGTCGAAGGCCTTCTGGCAGGCAGCCGTATCCTGCACCAGGCCGTCGGCGGCGCCATCGAGCGCGTCGCATTTGCCCAGCACCGCGTTCGAGACCAGTCGCGCGCTCGGCCAGCGTGAAGCCGCTACCGAGGTCGCCCGGCGTGGTGGCGAGCGCCGCATAGGTCTTGCCGCCGGCGACGTTGGCGATGGCGGCCAGCGGCAGCCGGTAGCCCGGGTTCCCGACCAGGAAGCCGTCGTACTGGTCGGCGTAGCGCGCGGCCGCCACCATCGCGTGGCGGCCGCCGTTCGAACAGCCGCCGAAGTAGGAGCGGTCCGGGCCCTTGCCGTAGGCGGCCTGGATGATGTTCTTCGCCATCGGCGTGAGCTTGCCGACGGCCTGGTAGCCGTAGTCGAGCCGCGCCTGCGGATCGATGCCGAAGAAGGGCGTCGGCGCCTGGTGGCCGGCGTCGGAGCTGATGACGGCGAAGCCCATGTTGCAGCGCATTCTCGAGCGGGCCGCCGCCGCCCACCGGGCCGGTGGCCGTGCACCACGCTGCCGTCGACGCCGCCGTTGGCCTGGTAGAAGAAGCGGCCGTTCCAGGTCACGGGCAGGCGCATCTCGAAGCCGATCGCGTAGGCCGCGCCGTCGACCGGGCTGGTACGCGGTCCGAGCTGGCCGGTGACCAGGCAGTGCTGGCCGACCGGTTTGCCGGCGATGCGTCAGGGTGCCCGCCGCGACCGGGGTCGCGCTCGTGATCACGGTGTCGGGATAGCTGATGCGGCTCGCCAGTTCGGCGCAGGGGCCAAGCGTGGCGCCGATGGCGGGCGCCAGTTGCGGCAGTTGCGGCGATGTGGCCAATGGCGGGACGGCCGGCGCGCGCCAGGTCGTCGTCGTTGCTGCTGCAGCCGGCCAGCGCGAAGCTGGCGAGGGCGGCCACGGTACCGAATGTCAAAGCGTTCATGCGTGAGGTCTCCTCTGTAGGAAAACAGATCAGGTCGAAGCGATGGAGGTGAGAAGCCCGCCGCGGCCAGCAAGCCGCGGCGGGCGGGTGCTGGCGGACTTAGTCCGGCATCACGTCCTTGAGGGTGCCGATCGGCTGGTTGACCAGCTTGCCGTTGACGCGCTTGACTTCGCGGATGTACATGTTCTGCACGATGTCGCGGGTCTTCGGGTCGATGCTGATCGGGCCGCGCGGGCTGTTCCACTTCATGCCGGAGAGCGTCTTGACGGCCGCGTCGCCGGTGACCTTGCCGTTCAGGCGCTTGATGGTCTCGTAGATCATGCCCATGGTGTCGTAGGCGGCGACGGTCGACGAAGGTAGGCGGCTTGCCGTTCGGGTTGGCGTCCGCATAGGCTTTCAGGAAGACCCGGTTCGCCTCGTTGTCGAGCGCGGTCGAGTAGTTCAGCACCGTCACCGCGCCCAGCGCGCGGTCGCCCAGCGCTTCCAGGGTCGGCGAGTCGCTCGTCATGTCGCCCACGCCGAGGAACTTGATGCCGGCCTTGTCCAGGCCCTTGTCGCTGTAGGCTTTCAGCAGGCCGATGCCGTCTTCGACGCCGGGCGCGAAGAAGAACAGGGCGTCCGGCTTTTCATCCTTCACGCGCTGCACGAAGGGCGAATAGTCGGGATTCGCCAGCGGCGTGCGCGAAGAACCGACGATCTTGCCGCCGCCTTCGGTAAAGCCCTTGGCGAACAGCTTTTCGGCGTCATGGCCGGTGCTGTAGTCCGAGACCAGCGAATACACGCGTGCCGATCTTGTTCTGCGCGGTCCAGGTGCCGAAGGGTTCGGTCATCTGCTGCATCGTCATCGAGGTGCGCAGCATGTAGGGTGACTTCGCCGTGATGCCGGTCGTGACCGCGTTCATGACGATCATCGGCACCTTGCCCTGGGTGGCCACCGGCGCCACGGCCAGCGCGCTCGGCGTCAGCGAAAAGCCGACCAGGAAGCTGACCTTCTCGCGCCCGATCAGCTCCTGCGCCGCGCGCTTGGACAGCTCGACGTTGCTGCCGCCGTCGTCGCGGTAGATGATTTCGATCTTCTTGCCGGCCACCTTGTCGCCGTTGAGCTTCATATAGGTCTTGATGCCGTCCTCGAAAGGCTTGCCGATGTTGACGAACGGGCCGGTGAGGGCGGCGATGACGCCGATCTTGATGGTGTCGCCGTCCTGCGCGTAGGCGGAGGTGCCGGCGAAGGGCAGGATTGCCAGGGTCATGCAGGCGAGGGTCTTCAGTTTCATGCTGTCTCCTTGTCGTTTTATAGTTTTATGCCGCAAGTATCGTGTTGTGATTCCGTTCCGTCGTACATCGCATCGACCAGGGCCGCGCGCCGCGTGAGCACCGCCGCCTGGTTGATCGAACCCTTGTCGGTCTGCTCGCGCGCGTCGATCGACGGCGGCTCGGCCAGCAGCAGCATGCGTTCGACCCGGGTCGAGGAGCCGCTGGCGTTCTGCGTTCAGCGTGGCGAGCAGGCGCTGGAAGAAGTCGCGCACCGGGGCGCTGGCCAGTACCTCGGCCGCCGCCGTCGCCGGCGCGCAGGCCGGACAGCGCCAGGCAGTTGTCCAGCCGCGGAAACACCAGCAAGCCGATCGCATGCCGGTCCAGGCCCGTGACCACCGCATCCTGCACATAGGGCGCGCCCTGGCTGATGACGCGTGCGCGCAGCGGCCCGACGCTCACAAAAGTGCCGGTGCTGAGCTTGAAGTCTTCGGCGATGCGGCCGTCGAACATGAAGCCCCATTCCGGATGCGCCTCGTCGACGAAACGCAGCGCGTCGCCGGTGCAGTAATAGCCGTCCGCGTCGAAGGCGGCGCTGGTGAGGTGGGGCGCGCGCCAGTAGCCCGGCGTGACGTGCGGGCCGTGGAAGCGCGCTTCCAGCTTGCCGCCCATCGGCACCAGCTTCACCTTGCAGCCGGGCGCCGGCACGCCGACATAGCCGGCCTTGCTGAACGGCCCGGTGCCGAAGGTGCACGAAGGCGAGGTCTCGGTCATGCCCAGCCCCGTCATGATGCGGATCGATTCGCCGCAGCGGCGCAGCGCGACCGCGTCCAGGTGCTCCCAGGCCGCCTGCGACAGCCCGGCGCCCGCGCAGAAGAACAGTTTGACGCGCGAGTAGAAGGTCTGCGCCAGCCGGTCGTCCGTCTCCAGCGCCTCGGCCAGCATCTCCCAGGCGACCGGGATATTGAAGTAGACGGTCGGCGCGATCTCGCGCAGGTTGCTCAAGCGTGGTGGCGAACTCGCGCGGCGTCGGGCGGCCGTCGTCGAGGTAGAGCGTGCCGCCGTTGTACAGCACGATGCCGACGTTGTGGCTGCCCCCGAAGGTATGGTTCCAGGGCAGCCAGTCGAGCAGCACCGGCGGCTCTTCGCCGAAGAAGGGGAAGGTCTGCAGCAGCATCTGCTGGTTCGAGCACAGCATCTGGTGGGTCGTGATGACCGCCTTCGGCTTCTTGGTCGAGCCCGAGGTGAACAGGAACTTGGCGATCGTCGCCGGCCCGACCTCCGCGTTGCGCGCGTCGATGCTGGACGGCTGCGTCGCCAGCAGCGAGGCGAAGCTGGTGGCGGTGCGGCCCGGCACCTCGCCGCGCGCCAGGATCAGTTCCGCATCCTCCGGCAGCACGGCCTCGATGGCGCGTGCGAACGTGCGTCCCGTCGCAGGCAAACAGCGCGCCCGGCGTCAGCTGCTCGATCAGGTCGCGCAGCTTGGCCGGGTCGGTCGCCACCAGCGAATAGGCGGGCGAGAGCGGCGCATACGGAATGCCCGCATACATGGCGCCGAGCGCGAGCTGGAAGTGCTCCAGGTCGTTCCCGGACAGGATGACGAGCGGACGCTCGGCCGACAGGCCGCGATCGAGCAGGGCCTGGCCGATGCGGCGCGCGCTTTGCAGCACGTCGGCGTACGACAGGCGGATCCACTCGCCGTCCGGCGCCGCGCGCGCGCGACCAGCGTGCGCTCCGGATGGGCGCGCGCGCCCGACACCAGGCGGTCGGTGAAGCGCGCCGGGAAGGGCGCCAGCGGCGTGACGGCGTCGACATGCCAGACGCCGTCCTCCTGCCAGGCCGTCGACCTCGGGGTTGCCGAGGGCGACCGCGCGCGGCGCGTTGCCGCCGCCGGCCGGCGCCAGCGAAGATTGATTCATGCACAGCCTCCGTTCAGATCGGGAAGTGGCGCGGCGTGGTTTGCACCGTGATCCAGCGCAGGTCGGTGAACTCGGCGATCGCCGCCTTGCCGCCGAAGCGCCCGTAGCCGCTGCCTTTCACGCCGCCGAAGGGCATCTGCGCCTCGTCGTGCACGGTCGGGCCGTTGATGTGGCAGATGCCCGATTCGATGCGCTGGGCGACCGCCATCGCGCGCCCGATGTCGCGGCTGAAGACCGCCGAGGACAGGCCGTATTCGCTGTCGTTGGCCATCCGGATCGCTTCCTCGTCGCTGTCGAAGCGCAGCACCGAGACGATCGGGCCGAAGGACTCTTCCTGGTAGACCAGCATCTCCGGCGTGACGTCGTCGACGATCGCCGGCTGCATGATGTTGCCCGTCCACGCTGGTGCCCGACTGGGTGACTTTCGCGCCGCGTGCGCGCGCATCCTGCAGCATCGCTTCCACGCGGCTGGCGGCGCTCGGGTCGACCATGCCGGCCAGCGGCGCATCGCTGCGCGCGGCCTTCAGGGTCGCGGTCTTGGCGGCCAGCTTTTCGACGAAGGCCGGCGCCACCTTGCGGTCGACCAGGATGCGGTCGGCCGACATGCAGATCTGGCCCTGGTTGAAGAAGGCGGAAAACGCCGCCGCTTCCACCGCCGCGTCGAGGTCGGCGTCGTCGAGCACGACGACCGGATTCTTGCCGCCCAATTCGAGCAGCACCGGTTTCAGGTACTTGGCCGCCGTCTGGGCGATGATGCGCCCGACCTTGGTCGAGCCGGTGAAGTTCACGCGGCGCACGGCGGGCGCGGCGATCAGGCGCTCGACGATCTGCGCGCGCGTCGTCGGGCGCATTGGTGATGACGTTGACGACGCCTTCCGGGAAGCCGGCGTCGACGAACACCTGGCCGATCAGGCGGTGCAGGGCAGGGCACAGTTCGGACGCTTTCAGGATCACCGTATTGCCGCAGGCGAGCGGCATGGCGACCGCGCGCGTGCCGAGGATGATCGGCGCATTCCAGGGCGCGATGCCGACCACCACGCCGCAGGCCTGGCGCAGGCCCATCGCGAGCGAACCGGGCACGTCGGACGGGATGACTTCGCCCGCAATCTGGGTCGTCATGGCGGCCGCTTCGCGCAGCATGTTCGACCGCCAGCGTCACGTTGAACTGGTACCACATCGGCGCGCCGCCGGCTTCGGCGACGGCGGCTTCGACGAACTGGCCGCGCAGCGCTTCCATCTTGTCGGCCGCCTTTAACAGCAGCGTGCGGCGCGCGCCCGGCGCCATGGCCGACCAGGCCGGGAAGGCCGCCTGCGCGGCTGCACGGCGGCGTCGACATCGTCGAGCGTGGCGGCGGCGGCGCGGGTGGCGACCTCGCCGGTGGCGGGATTGCGGCGCTCGAAGGTGGCGCCGTTCGATGCGGCGCGGGCTTGGCCATTCAACAGCAGATCTGCTTGGAACATCAGAGGTCTCCTCTAATTGGATTGGAAGGCGGCTACCCGCTCATCGGGTGCCGCCGCCGTATTATTATGTTGCTGTGCCGTGCGTCTTATGTTGGACGCTTGTAGGTCTGCAGGCCCGGCTTGATGGTTTTGTCGTCCAGGAACTGCTTGAGGCCTTCCTTGCGGCCCTTTTCCGGATCGCGCTGGTTCGACTGGTCGGTCTTGGCGTACAGGTAGTCCTCGCCTTGCTCCCAGGTCAGTTCGCGGCAGCGCTTGAAGCCGATCTTCGCATAGCGCAGCACGACCGGGTTCTTTTCCAGCAGCTTCTCCGCCAGTTCGATGACGGCGTCGCGCAGCTGCTCTTTCGGCACGCTCTTGTTGATCAGGCCCATGGCGGCCGCTTCCTTGCCGGTGAAGGTGTCGCCGGTCATGATGTAGTGCAGCGCCTGGCGGTGGCCCATGGTGTCGGCCACGGCCTTGCTCACCAGGTTGCCCGGCGGGATGCCCCAGTTCACTTCGGACAGGCCGAACACGGCCTCGTCGGCGGCGATCGCCAGGTCGCAGGCCACCAGCGGCGAGAAGGCGCCGCCGAAGCACCAGCCGTTGACCATCGCGATGGTCGCCTTGCTGTACATGCGCAGCAGCTTCCACTGCCACTGCGAGCAGTCGCGGCGCATGCGTTCCTGCATGATCTCCGGCTTGCCGTCGGTCTCGCGGAAATATTCTTTCAGGTCCATGCCGGCGGTCCAGGCGTCGCCGGCGCCGGTCAGCACCACCACTTGCGCCTCGTCGTCGAGTTCGAGCGTCTCCAGCACGTCGATCATCTCGCGGTTGAGCGTCGGGCTCATGGCATTGCGCTTTTCCGGGCGGTTCAGGGTGATCCAGCCGATACCGTTCTCGACATCCACCTTGACGGTCTTCCAGCGCGCTTCGTATTTGGACATACAATGTCTCCTCAGGATTAAGTTTGTTATCAGGCTGCCTGATATGTGACTTATACTAGTCCCACCTGATTCGCGTGACAAGCACTTTTTTATGACCACTTCAAAAAAACTTTCGGTAGCCGACACGGCTGTTGCGGCGGCCACCAAGCCGATGGGCCTGGCCTACCTGGTCGGCCGCCTCGACCACGTGTTGAACCAGCGCCTGCGCGACGCGCTCGCGCCGGCCGGCCTGTCGGTGCCGCAGTACACGGCCCTGTCCGTCTTCCGCGCCCACGGCTCGCTCTCGAACGCCCAGCTCGCCACGCGCACGATGATTTCGCCGCAGTCGGCCAACGAGATGGTCAAGCAGATGGAAGCGAAGGGCTGGATCGCGCGCACGCCGGACCCGGCGCACGGACGCATCATCCAGATCAGCCTGACCGAGGCGGGGCAGGCGGTGCTGGGGGAGTGCGATGCGCAGGTGGCGGGGGTGGAGCGGATGATGTTTCCCGACCTCGACGAGGCGGGACGCGCGCAGCTGCACGCGCAGTTGCGCCATGCGGTGCGGGCGCTGAGCGTGCAGGGAGTGTAAGGCTGGGGTCAGGTCTGACATTCGGACACGGCCTCTGCTTTAAACCAGGGCTTGGTGTTATCAGGAGCATCAACTGCCCGCCGACTGTCTTGGCCGTTAGTCTGGAACTGCGCCGTCCGCGGGCAGGTTTGAATGAATGGTTGAGGTCGTGTCCGAATGTCAGACCTGACCCCAGCTCTCCACGACCCCAGCTCTACAGCAGCGAAATACCGCCGAAACGCTTGACCGCCAACGCGAACAGGCCGAAGCAGACCACGGTCAGCACCGTGCACGCACCCAGCGTCGGCCAGAAGCCGAGGCGCTGGAGCAGCCAGGGAAAGGCGAGGAACATCGGCAGCGTCGGCACCACATACCAGAAGGTGTACCAGGCGTGATTCGCCAGCTTCGCAGTCGGCTGGTTTTCCAGGTGCAGCCACACCAGGGTGAGCAGGGTGATCATCGGCAGCGCGGCGATGAAGCCGCCGAAGCGGTCGCTGCGCTTGGCGGCCTCGGACACCAGCACGACGACGGCCGCGGTGATCAGGTATTTCGTGATAATCCACTTCATTGTCAGTCCTCGCGCGTCAGCCCGCCAGCGTCGCGCTGTCGATCACGAAGCGGTACTTCACGTCGCTCTTGAGCATGCGCTCGTAGGCCTCGTTGATCTCGTCTGCGCGGATCATCTCGATGTCGGCGACGATGCCGTGTTCGGCGCAGAAGTCGAGCATTTCCTGGGTCTCCGGGATCCCGCCGATCAGCGAGCCGGCCAGCGAGCGGCGCTTCATGATCAGGTTGAACACCTGCGGCGACGGGTGCGGCGAGGCCGGCGCGCCGACCAGCACCATGGTGCCGTCGCGCTTCAGCAGCGTGAGGAACGCGTCGAGGTCGTGCGGCGCGGCCACGGTGTTGATGATCAGGTCCAGGCGTCTTCGCTTGCGCGGCCATGGCGTCGGCGTCGCGCGAGACCACGACTTCGTCGGCGCCCAGCGCTTCGGCATCCTGCGCGCTTCGTTCGGAGGTGGTGAACGCGACCACGTGGGCGCCCATCGCGCGCGCCAGCTTGATGCCCATGTGGCCCAGGCCGCCGATGCCGACGATGCCGACCTTCTTGCCCGGGCCCGGCGTTCCAGTGGCGCAGCGGCGAATAGGTGGTGATGCCGGCGCACAGCAGCGGGGCGACGGCGGCCAGCTGTTCTTCCGGGTGGTTCACGCGCAGCACGAAGCGCTCGTGGACGACGATCTGTTCGGAGTAGCCGCCCAGCGTGTGGCCCGGCGCGTCGCGGTCGGGGCCGTTGTAGGTGCCGACCATGCCGTCGCAGTAGTTCTCGAGGCCGTCCCCGCAATCGGCGCAGTGCCTTGCAGCTGTCGACCATGCAGCCGACGCCGACCAGGTCGCCGACCTTGTGGTTGGCGACGTCGGCGCCGACGGCGGACGACGCGGCCGACGATTTCGTGGCCCGGCACGCAGGGGAAGAGCGTGCCGGCCCACTCGCGCGCGCACCTGGTGCAGGTCGGAGTGGCAGACGCCGCAAAAGGCGATGTCGATCTGCACGTCGTGGGCGCCCGGCGCGCGGCGGGTGATGTCCATCGATTCGAGCGGTTTGTCGGCGGCGTGGGCGCCGTAAGCTTTGACGGTCATGGGGAATTCCTTGAAGTGTGTTGCGGTGAGTTGCACCAGGTTGCAGGCGTGGCGCGACAGGCAGCCATGATAAGCCAGAAGCCGGTTCGAACATCGCACGCGTATTGCTTGGGCTTATGAGCTGCAGTCATGAATGATGGCGTGATTTCAAATGAGTAGCGCACTGAAGCGGCCGAGCCGGAACGCACCATGCCGCAGACCCTGTTAGGATTTACACCATGACGACCACACCACTTTTCCCGGGTTTCCGGCAGCCAGCATGTCAATGTCGCGCCTGGCATCGACATTCACGCCATCGTCGGCGGCGCCGGCCCGCCGCTGCTGCTGCTGCACGGCCACCCGCAGACCCACACCATCTGGCACCGGGTGGCGCCGACGCTGGCGCGGCACTTCACGCTCGTCGCCACGACCTGCGCGGCTACGGCGATTCGTCCAAACCGCCCGGCGACGCCGACCACGCCAACTACAGCAAGCGCGCCATGGCCCTGACATGCGCTGACGGTGATGCGCTCGCTCGGCTTCGAGCGCTTTCGACGTGCTGGCCCACGACCGCGGCGCGCGCGTCGCGCACCGGCTGGCGGCCGACCATCCGCAGGCGGTCGCAGGATGGTGCTGCTCGACATCGCGCCGACGCTGGCGATGTACGAGCAGACCACCGAAGACTTCGCGCGCGCCTACTGGCACTGGTTCTTCCTGATCCAGCCGGCGCCGCTGCCGGAGCGCCTGATCGAGGCCGATCCCGGCCGCCTACGTGCGTCGACGTCATGGGCCGCCGCAGCGCGCGGCCTGGCGCCGTTCGATCCGCGGGCGCTGGCCGAATACCAGCGCTGCCTGGCGCTGCCGGGCGCGGCGCACGGCCTGTGCGAGGACTACCGCGCCGCGGCCGGCATCGACCTCGAGCACGACCGCGCGGACCGCGAGCAGGGCGCGCGCCTGGCGATGCCGCTGCTGGTGCTGTGGGGCGAGCAGGGCGTGGTGCACCGCTGTTTCGAGCCGCTTGAACGAGTGGCGCAGGTGGCCGACGACGTGCGAGGGCGAGGCGCTGCCCTGCGGGCACTACAGTCGCGGAGGAAGCGCCGGAGGCCTTGCTGGACCGGGTGCTGCCGTTTTTGATCGGCTGATCGGCACGCGGCCATGCCAGATTCCGACAAATACCCCAGCACCCCCGACGGCCGCTACTTCGTCGTCAAGGGCCGCCTCTGGCGCACCAGCAATCCTGATCTCGCGCCGGAAGCCAGGCAAGAATTCGTCGACCAGCTCATGACCGCGCGCCGCCAGGTCGGCCTCGCCCTGAAGGCGGGCGACAAGGAAGCCGAGCGCCAGGCCCGCGCCGCCGTCGACGCGGCCAAGCGCGCCCTCGGCGAACGCGGCCCCGTCTGGTGGACGGACGGCGCGCCGGACTTCAACCGGCGCATGGTCAAGAACACGCCCTACGCCGATTGGTACGCCGCACTGGCCTGATCAGGCGCGCAAGGCCTGCACCGGACTCATACGCATCGCCACCGCCATGTGGCGCGCCGTCGCCGCCAGCGCCGCGCACAGCGCCAGCCCCACCGCCGCAACCAGCGGCCACTGCCCGAACGGCGCATGCTCGGCAAAGCCGGCAAGATAGAAGCGGATCGCCAGCGCCGCCACCGGCAGCCCGATGAGCGCGGCCAGCCGCCACCGTCAGCCCGAACTCGCGCCCCAGGCGGCGGGCGATGGCGCCGTTGCTGGCGCCGTAGAGTTTGCGGATCACGATTTCGCGCCGGCTGCGCTGCACCGTGTAGGCCGACAGCACGTAGATGCCGAAGGCGGCCAGCGCCAGCGCGACCAGGCTGGCGGCGCCGAGGATCTTCACCATGCGCAGGTCCTGCTTGTAGCTTTCGCCGGAGATGCTGGCGGCGCTTTGCATGGTCATGATCCCGTGCGGGAAGTACTGGCGCCAGACCGGTGCGATGGCTTTGGCCAGGGCCTGCTGGTCGAGTTTTGTCCGTACCGTGACGACGCTGTCGGCATCGGTCAGCAGGTAGACGATCGGCCGGGGCGCTCGCGCATCGACTGGTGGCGCAGGTCGGGTGCGATGCCGACGACGGTCATCTCGCTCCCATCGTCGCGCGCTGCGAACGGCAGTTTGCCGACCGCTTCCTGTGCCGTGCGGTAGCCCAGCGCCTGGGCCGCGGCCAGGTTCAGCACGATGACGCTGGATGTCGGCTGGTCGCGTTCGGCGCTGAACAGGCGCCCGGCGCTGGGGCGAATGCCGTACAGGTCGAAGAATTCCGGCGACACGCGCTTGATCTCGACCCGCATCTCGCCGCCCTTGCGCAGGTCGTAGGCGCCGGTGATCTTGTTGGCGTCGCGCCCGATCGCTTCGGCCGATACCGCCGAGCCTTCGATCCCCGGCACGCGCTTGACCGCACGGACAAAGCCCTGCACCTGTTCGTCCTTTGCCAGCGGCATGTGCAGCAGCGTCAGGTTGGCCGGATCGAAACCCGGGTCGGCGGTGGTGGCGTACCAGGTCTGCCAGCCGACGGCGACCGTGATCCCGCCCAGCGCCATCGCGGTGGCGAATTGCAGCACCGTCAGCGCGCGCCGCAGCCACAGGGTCGGACGTGGTTTCGCTGCTGCTGTCGCGGCCCGCCAGTACGGTGAGGCGCGCACGCTCAGTGCGGTCCACGCCGGATACAGGCCCGCCGCCAGGCCCGCGCTCACGCCCAGCAGCAGCGCCAGCGCCAGCCGGGCCGGCGTGAAGAAGCCTTCGAGCTTGCGGTTGACGAGGTCGGCGAAGATCGGCAGCAGGAGCCAGGCCAGCAGGATGCCGGCCACGGTGGCGAGCAGGGCGACCAGCACCGACTCGGCCAGGAACTGGCCGGCCACGCGCGGCGCACTCGCGCCCAGCACCTTGCGCATGCCGATTTCGCGCTGGCGTTTGAGCGTGCGCACGGTGGCCAGGTTGATCCAGTTGGTCATGGCCAGCGCCAGGATCAGCAGGGCGACGCCGGCCAGTGCCAGCGTGCTGTCGCGCTGGCCGTAGCTGTTCTTGTCGCGGCCGCTGGCCAGGTCCGGGTCGAAGTAGGCATCGCGCATGGCCACCAGCCTGACTTCGACGCCGGGGCCTGCCGTCGCGCGGCCCATGGGACCGGCGCGGAAATCCCGGTTCATGGGCGATGCCTCGACCGCCTCCTGCAGCAGCGCCGCCAGCCGCGGGACGTCGGCGCCGGGGCGCAGTTTCAGGAAGATCTGGCCGCGTTTCTTGTCGGAGGGATGCAGCGTGCGGTCCTCGACCGGACGCGCGCGGCTCAGGGGGCCGGTCAACACGTCCCAGCGCTGCGTCGTGTTGGCCGGCAGGTCGGGAATCACGGCCAGCACCTGCAGCACTTCGTCGCCGACGGACACCGTTTTGCCCAGCACCTCGAGCTTGCCGAACAGGCGCAGCGCGGTCTCGCGCGTGATGGCCAGGCCGTCGGGCCGGCTCAAGGCCGCCTGCACGTCGCCCGCCAGCGGCTTGATGCCGAAGATCGCTGCGAAGTCCGGGTCGACCGCAAACAGGCGCGCCTCGTGCAGCTCGGTCGCCGACGCGCAGCGGCTGCTGTCCCTGGGTTGCGGTAGCGGCCTGCTCGACCATCCCGCTGGCCATGGCGGCGTCGCGCAGCGACAGCGTGGCGCGCGTGTTCCAGTCCGGGCGCGGGAAGAAATTGATGCGCTGCTTGACCACGTGGACGCGGTCCGCGTTCGGCACATGGCTGTTGTAGTTCAGGCAGTAAGCCACGAAGCCAAGCAGCAGGAAGCAGGCCGCGCAGGCCACGGCCAGGCCCAGCACGGTGACGGCGAATAGCCGGGTTCCTGCACCAGCTGGCGCCAGCCGATGCGAAAGTCGCGCGAGCCCTCATGCCGCCCTCAGCGCGTCGACCACGATGCGGCCATCGAGCAAATTCAGCGTGCGCGAGGCCTGCGCCGCGTGCGCGGGCGAGTGCGTGACCATGACCACCGTCGTGCCTTCGGCGTTAATCGTGCGCAGCATGCGCATGACTTCGTCGCCGTGGGCGGTGTCGAGGTTGCCGGTCGGTTCATCGGCCAGCAGCAGGGCGGGGCCGGCCACCAGCGCGCGTGCGATCGCCACGCGCTGCTGCTGGCCGCCCGAGAGCTGCGAGGGTTTGTGGCGCGCGCGGTGCGCCACGCCCAGTTTGTCGAGCATGGCGCCGACCCGCTCGCGCCGTTCGCCGGCTTTCATGCCGGTGTATTCGAGCGCCAGTTCGACGTTCTCGAACACGTTCAGTTCGTCGATCAGGTTAAAACTCTGGAAGATGAAGCCGATGCGCCCGCGGCGCAGGGTATTCAATCTGCGATTCGCTCCAGCCGGCCACGTTGTCGCCGTCGAACCAGTATTCGCCGGTACTGGGCACATCCAGCAGGCCGAGCAGGCCAAGCAGGGTCGATTTGCCGCAGCCCGAGGGGCCGGTGATGGCCACGTATTCGCCCGCTTCGATATCGAGGTCGATCCGGTCGAGCGCCGTGGTGTGGACCTCGCCCGCCACGTGGGTCTTGCTGACGCCTGAGAGTTTGAGCATGCCGTTCTTTCTTTTCTGGTGTGAGAGATTACTGCGAAATGCTGAGCGTGGTCGAGTTTCCGAACGCGGTATAGCTTGAAACGACGACGCGTTCGCCCGCTTGCAGGCCGGCGAGCACCTCGACCTGGTTCAGGCTGCGCCGTCCGGTGCGGATCTCGCGCCGCATTGCCTGCCTGCCGTCGGGCGTGAGCACGAACACCCAGGCGCCGCCGCTGTCGCTCATGAAGGCGCCGGCCGGCAGCAGCAGGGCGCGCGCCGGCTCGCCCAGCGTGACCTGGGTGTCCAGGCTCTGGCCGGGCCGCAGGCCCGCCGGTTGCGCGCCGGTGAACAGCAGTTCGGCCAGGAAGCGGCCGTCCTTGATCTGCGGGTAGACGCTGGCGATCGATACCGGATAGCGGCGGCCGTCATGTTCGACCGAACCCGTGCGCCCGCTGGCCACCCGGTTCAGGTAGAACTCGTCGATGCGCGCGCTGAGCTTGAAGCGGCTCGGGTCGTCGATGCGGCCGACGTTCTTGCCGGTGGCGATCGACTCGCCGACCTGCATCCGGAAGTCCGTCAGGCGGCCCGCCACCGGCGCGCGCACGACCAGCGCATCGACCGTGCTCTGGACCAGCTGCAGGCCGGTGTCGAGGCCGGCGATGGCGCGTTCGAGCTGGGCCAGGGCCGGTGCGCGGACCCCGGCGTCCGCCGCCGCGCTGCGCTTTTCCAGGGCGATGGCGCGCGTTTCCTTGTCGAGGGCATCGCGCGACTCGTCCAGCGCCACCGTGGAGATATAGCCTTGCTGCGCCAGCCGTTCGTTGCGGGCGTGGCGCTTCTGCGCCTGCGCCAGCTGGAAGGCCAGCTCGTCGAGGCGGCGCCGGCGCGTGCTGCGGTCGCTCTCCTGGGCCAGTCTCAGGTTCGACAGGTTGTAGAGCTGCTGCGCCTGTTCGGCCTGGCGCGCCAGCAGTTCCAGGTTGCGCTGCGGGTTCGCGATCCGAAACAGCAGCTGCCCTTTCTTGACCAGTTCGCCGTCGCGTACGAAGACTTCCTCGATGCGGCCCGACTCCACCGAATCGAGGATCACGGAGTCGAGCGGCGCGGCGCTGGCGCGCACCACCAGTTCGTCGCGAAAGACGCCTGGCGCGGCGGCCGCGATCTCGAGGTCGGCGCGGGCGACGCGCAGGCCGCGCGGGATCTGCTGCCAGGCGGCGAAGGCGGCGCCGGCGGCGAGCAGGGCGCCGCCGCAGACCAGCAGGATCGCCTTGCCACGCTTGCGCGGCACGATCGTGTCCATGGCGGCGCCGGTGGCGGGGGTGGAGTGCGTTTGCAGGTGCATGGAATCAAAATGAATGGTGACGGGACATGCATTGCAAGCGCCGTGCCATGGCGTTTTCGGCCCGAAACCGGCGCTTTTGCACGGCGCCTGTTCAGGACCGGACAGGCCACCTGTCCGATTCCGGACAGGTGGCCGGCGCGGCCCAACTTGTCGTGTCTTTCGCTCTTCTTCGCTGCTAGAATGCCCCGACTCCAACGCCTCAAGTACCTCCGCCATGGACCCGACCACCGCCCGCATCCTGATCCTCGACGACGACGCCGACGTGGCCTTCGCCGCGCGGATGCTGCTGCGCCGGCGCCATGGCGAGGTGAGCGTGCTGCATGCCCCCAGCGCCTTGCCGGCGCTGCTGGCGCAGGGCGCGCCCGACGTGGTGCTGCTCGACCTGAACTTCACGCCGGGACGCACCGACGGCCAGGAAGGCCTGGCCGTGCTCGACCTGCTGCGCCGCCATCCGCAGCCTCCAAGCGTGATCGCGCTGACCGCGTATGCCGACGTGCCGCTGGCGGTCGAGGCGCTCAAGCGCGGCGCCGGCGATTTCATCACCAAGCCCTGGGACAACGCGCGTTTGCTGGCCGCCGTCGACGGCGCCCTGGCGCGCCGCGCGGCCGCGCCGGCGCCGGGCGCGGATTCGATCCTGATGGGCGATTCGCCCGCCATGGCGGCGGTGCGCGCGATGGTGGCGAGCGTCGGCCCGACCGAGGCGAACGTGATGGTGCTGGGCGAGAACGGCGTCGGCAAGGAGCTCGTCGCGCGCGCCATCCACGCCGCCTCGAAACGCTCAAGCGCGGCCTTCCTCGCGGTGGACATGGGCGCCTTGCCCGAGGCGACCTTCGAGAGCGAACTGTTCGGCCATCGCAAGGGCTCGTTCACCGATGCGAAAGCGGACCGCGACGGGCGCTTCCAGGCCGCGCGCGGCGGCACCCTGTTCCTCGACGAGGTCGGCAACACGCCCCTGGCGGCCCAGGCCAAGCTGCTGGCCGCGCTCGAACGGCGCGAAGTCACGCCCCTCGGCGCCGACCGTCCGCAGGCGGTCGACGTGCGCATCGTCAGCGCCACCAACCTCGATGAGGCGAGCCTGTTCGACCCCGCCGCCTTCCGTCCCGACCTGCTGTTTCGCCTGAATACCATCGTGATCCGGGTGCCGCCGCTGCGCGAGCGGCGCGCCGACATCCCGGCTCTGCTGCGCCACTACCTGGCGCACTACGAAGCGCAGTACGCGCGGCCCGCGCGCGCCCTGGCGGACAGCGCACTCGCGGTGCTGCTGGCCTGGCACTGGCCCGGCAACGTGCGCTCCTTGCGCCATGCCTGCGAACGCGCCGTCATCCTGGCGGCGGGCGCCAGTTACGAGACGGCGGACTTCGGCCTGGCCGCACCCGGGCCGCTGATGCCCGTCCAGGCCACGCAGGCGGCCGAGGACCAGACCCTGGGCGAAGTGGAACGCGGCGCGATCGCCGCCGCGCTGGCGCAGGCCAAGGGCAATATCAGCGAGGCGGCGCGCAGGCTGGGCCTGAGCCGCGCGGCGCTGTACCGCAAGCTGGAGAAGCATGGCCTCTAGCCGCGCGCCTCAATCGCAACTGCGGCTGCAGGCGGTTGCCGGCGTCCTGGCCCTGATGGCGCTGGCCGCCGCTGCGCAGGCAAGCGCCGGTCGCCGCGCCTGCTGGTGCTGTGCGCCTTGCTGGCCATCGCGCCCGGATGGATGCTGTGGCGCGCACTGGCCCGGCTTGGCGCGCCCGTCGTCCCCGCGGCCGCCGCACGACGCCGGTCGTCGCGCAGCCCGACACCGCGCTGGTGCTGGAAGCGCGCCTCGAGCACGCGCCGGTCGCCCTGTTCCTGATCGAGGACGCCGGCGGCGCGTACGATGTCGCCCCTTTGAACGCGAATGCGCGCCGGATGATCGCGCCCGGGCGCGTCGTCGACCCCGCGGCGCTGTACGCCATGCTGGCGCGGCAGCCGGCCAGCGGGCGCGCCCTGGTTGCCTTCGATACCGAACGCGGCGCCGAGCGCGCGATGGTGGCGATGTCCTCGCTCACCGTGCAGGGCAGGGCGCAGCGCCTGGCCGCGCTGCTGCCCGTGGAGAGCGAACTGGAGTCCGAGACGCTGAACGCCTGGCAGCAACTGGTGCAGGTGCTGACCCACGAGATCATGAATTCGCTGACCCCGGTCGCCTCGCTTTCCACCACGGCCCAGGGCCTGCTGCAGGAACTCCAGCCGCAACGCGACAGCGAGGCCGGCGCCGACCTCGCCGCCGCGCTCGACGCGATCGCGCGGCGCGCCACCAGCCTTGCCGATTTCGTCGGCAGCTACCGCAGCCTGTCCTCGATGCCGCAGCCGCAGCCCGAACGCGTCGAGCTGGCGCGCTTGCTGGCGCGCCTGGCGACGCTGGTCGGGCCGGACTGGCGCGCACGCGGCGGCGAACTCAAGGTCCTGGTCGAACCCGGCTCGCTGACCCTGGTGGCCGACCCGGGCCAGCTCGAGCAAGCGCTGATCAACCTGCTGAAGAACGCCGCCGAGGCCACCGCAGGCATGGCGGCGCCGCGTCGTGACCGTGCACGCGCGGCTGGTGCGCGGGGCGCGCCTGCGGATCGACGTCAGCGACAACGGCCCCGGCGTGCCGGAAGACCTGCTGGCGCACATCTTCACGCCCTTCTTCACGACCAGGAAGGGCGGGCGCGGCATCGGCCTGGCGCTGGTGCGCCAGCTGGTGCACGCGAATGGCGGCACCGTGCGCCACGTGCGTTCGGTGGCGGGCGGCGCGCGTTTCGTGCTCAGCTTCTGAGGCCGCAGCAGGCCGATACTTCGGAGCCGCGCCAGCACCCTGGCCACGATCCGGTCGCAGCGCTCGCCGTCGAACGAAAACGCCGACGCCACGCCGATGTCGAAGTCGCGCGCCAGCGCTTCGCGCAGCAGGCCACGGGCGCGGAAATACTGGCTGCGCACGGTCGCTTCAAGCATGCCGAGCGCGGCGGCCGTTTCCTGTACCGACAAGTCCTCGATCGCGCGCAGCACGAACACCGTGCGCAGGCTGTCGGGCAGGGCGTCGATGCGCGCCTCGATCAGGCGCCGCGCCTCGGCGCGCAGGGCGGCGGTCTCGGGAGCATCAGGCGCTGCGCCATGTTCGGGCTCGAGCATTGCATCCTCCGCCAGGTCGTCGGACCCGGCCGCGCCGGGAACGAGCTCGATGATGTCGGCCCGGCGCCGCGTCTTGCGCAGGCGCCCGGAGGCTTCGTTGACGACGATGCGGGTCAGCCAGGTCGCGAGGCTGGCGTCGCCGCGAAAGCTGCCCGCGTTGCGCCAGGCGAGTAAATACGCTTCCTGCACCACGTCCTCGGCCTCGGTGTCGTCCTTGACGATGCTGCGCGCCAGCCGGTACAGCACCTGGTTGTAACGCCGCATGAGCACTTCGAAGGCGGCCCCGTCGCCGGCCGCCACCATGGCCGCCAGCTCCAGGTCGCTCGCGTCTGCCGGGTCCGGTTTGCTGCGCTGTTCCATCGGTCTTTTCCTTTGCATTATTTGACGACCAGCAGCCCCGTCATGGTGGTGTGCAGCGTGCACAGATACGGATAGCTCCCGCGCTTCGTGGCTTTATAGGTCCAGCGCGCGCCCGCGGCAATCGCGGGCGAGGCCGGGCCGCCGCGCGCTTGCCGTGGCCGTATGCGGAAACGGATCCTTGTTGCGCCAGACCACCGTGTCGCCCCGCTTGACCTCGACAGTCTGCGGGATAAAGCGCATGCCGTCGATCATGATCGTATGCACCGTCGGGGCCGCGTGCGCGTGCAGGGCCAGCAGCGCGAGGCCGAGCACGGCCGGCCGCGCGGTTTTCAAGAAGAAATTCACGGCCCGCGCTTACTGCATCGCGGCCTGCAGCTTCTTCGCATGCTCGAGATGGGCGACGAAGGCCGGCCGCGTCTTGACCAGCGTGTCCTTCAGCTCGGCGTTCTTGGCGTTCGGGATCAGGGTCTTGTCGAGCGCGTCGATCACCGCTTCGTGGTAGGTGACTTCATGGTCGATATAGGCCTTGTCGAAGTCCTTGCCCTTCATGGTCTTGAGTTTCGCCATGTTGTCGGCGCCACCTTGCTTCAGGCTCTTGGCGAGCTCGCTGTCGGTGGGCGTCACCTTCAGCTTCTTCACCAGCGCCGTGGCCTGCTTGTTGACGCCGGTGTGGTCCGTCACCATCTGCTTGGCGAAGGCTTTGACCTCCTTGTTTTTCGTCGTCTTCTGGGCCAGCTTGCCGGCATCGATATCGACCGTGTTGGCCGCCACCACGATGCCGGCGATCTGCGCGTCGTCCGGCGCCGCCTGGGCGAAGGCGGCGTTGCCGGCGAGTAAGAATGCGGCGGCGATGGTGGCGACATCAGGGTGTGGGTCAGTTTCTTCTTCATGGCGTGCTCCTGGGTCATGGTGGATGAATGGGTCCTTCCTGCCATTAGATGCCACGAATCGCCCCGGCGTTGCATCGATCTTGCATAGCAAGGCCGGGCGCTGACGCCGGGTAGGATCTACAAAGGCTTCACGACCCCGGCGAACTGCAGCAGGTCGGCCATGCGGAAATCGCCGGCCTGGCGCGACGGGCAGCGTCGGCTTCCACTGCGGGGCGGCGCTCAGGTAGGAGCCGGGATCTTCCTTGAGCAGGCCGACGAACACTTCGCCGACGATGCGCCCGCCCACCGGTCCCAGGCGCAGGCCGTGTTCCATGACCTCCGCTTCCTTCAGGATATAGAAGAACAGGGGCGTCGAGGTGGCCAGCGTGTTCCTGGCGTCGAGCGCATAGGGCGCCAGTTCGCTCAACTGCGTGGTCGGCCAGCACCGGCATGTTCATCTTGCGGGCAATTGCCTGGCCCGAGGGCAGGCCGAAGTTGATGTGCCGCGTCAGCGTGCGTGCCGGCAAGGATTGCAGGCCGTCGTTCGGCAGGCCGGGCGAGGGGCCGCGCGAACCGGGCAGGTGCATCAGCACCGAGGACAGCTTGCTGTCGATGCGCTTGTTCGGGCGCACGTTGCCGTCGCCGAAATCGAAGAAGGTTTGCCAGTCGATGAAGCGGCGCGCGGCGCGCTTGCCGCCGCGCAGGTCGTTCGGATCGGGCGATGCGGGATTTTCGGCATCGTCGAAGAGGAAGGCGAAGAAGGGCGCGCCGCCGGTGGGGCCGAAATTGGCGCGGTAGCTGGGCCGCACCTGCGAATGCCCGAAGCGGTACACGGAGGCGGCGAACTCGATCGGAATCATCGGCATCTCGCGGCCGTCGCCCGACCCGGAAGCGGTTCGCGGCATCGTGCGGATGGTAGTAGCGCAGGCCGCCGCGCAGGATCTCGTCGAGCCGTTCCTGGCCGATCGTCTTGGGCAGGAATTCGTGCAGGATGACCATTGGTAGTGCCAGGTCACGAGCCGGCGGGCATCGTCGAAGATGCGCTGGGCGCTGGCGCCGCGGTAGGCAGGCTGCGCCGCCAGCTGATCGGTGACGGCATTATGGAAGGACAGCAAAGCCACCTGCATTTGCGAGATGACCACGTTTTCGTCGTTGCGGCTTTCGGCGACGATGGCATTACCCTGTGCGTCGCGCGGCACGTCGTTGCGCGGGGCGCCATTGCGCGACACGGCTTCGGCGCCGGGAATGCGTTGCAGGCGGAACTTGATGCGGCCGGAACTGGTGTCGTACAGTTCGGGCGAGCCGGCCGGCCCGTTGCCGTACACGGAATCGAGGTCGAATGCCGCCGTGCGGAAATTCACCGTCTGGCCAGGGGACGCGTTGGCGTTCAGGATCGACTTCTTGTCGAAGGTAATGTCATGGTCGAGGAACTGGCCCAGGAAGGTCATGCCCGCGGTCATGTTGGGGTTGTCGGGATTGTGCGGGCTGAAGACGGCGGGATTGAGGATGGACTGGATCGGGTCGGTCAGGTTGTCCGCTGCGTCGAACAGGTCGTCCTTGGCGCCCATGCGCTGCATCGCCGCGCGCGCCGTGCCGGTTTGCGGCGCGAACGAGGGCAGGTCGGGGTACATGCGGGTAAATACGTTGTCGGGATGGGCGGCGCGGGCCGGTTGACGCGCCACGACGGTGTCCGCGATTGCGGAATTGACGGCCAAACAGAGGCCCAGCGGCGCAAGCGCCGATATCAGCTGCTTTCTCATCTACTTACTCCTGGAAAAACGAAGTACTCAACGCGCGCGCGGGGACACAACGGGCAATCTAATTCCTTGGGAATATGTTTCAGGTGCGTGCCGGCCTGGGATGACCGGCAGCGAATTGAAGTGACTGTCTGAAGGGCTGAAGGACTCGGACACTGGAAAACGTTGACGGACTCAGTATCGGCAGCGAAGAAGGATTGTCAAGCGAGGTGGGGCGCTCTCCGGGCGACCTGCAGCAGGCGCCGGAGAGCTGTATTTACTTATCTTTACATCACGGGCAAGCGCTTATTTGCCCGGATCTTTCTGGTTCGCAAACTGGTCGAACTCGACGTTGTAGGGCTGGCCGTTGACGGTTTCCACCTTGCGCACGTACACGGTCTGGACGACGTCGCGCGTGGCCGGGTCGATGCTGATCGGGCCGCGCGGGCTCTGGATCTTCATGCCCTTGAGCACCGCCATCGCCTTGTCGCCATCGATCTTGCCGTTCAGTTTCTGGCTGACCTGGTAGATCGCGTTCATGCCGTCGTAGGCTGCCACCGCCATGAAGTTCGGGCGGCCGCCTTGCGGGTTGCTCGCTGCGAAGCTTTTCAGGAAGGCATCGTTCTCCGGCGATTTGTGCGCGGCCGAGTAGTGGAAGGTGGTGATCACGCCCTGGGTCGCGTCGCCCATTGCCGGCAACACATGGTCGTCGGTCAGGTCGCCGGTGGCAATGACCTTGATGCCGGCGGCGGCCAGGCCGCGTTCGCGGTAGCCCTTCATGAAGGCGATGCTCTGCTCGCCGGCCGGCACGAAGACGAACACCGCGTCCGGCTTGGCGTCCTTGATGCGCTGGATGAAGGGCGCGAATTCCGGATTGCGCAGCGGAACGCGGATCGATTCGACGATCGTGCCGCCGTTCTTGACGAGACGGTCGCTGAAGGCCTTTTCGGCGTCGATGCCGGGACCGTAATCGGCCACCACGGTGGCCACGTTCTTGATCTTGTTCTTGATTGCCCAGTCGGCCATCGGCGCCGAGATCTGCGGCAGCGTCATCGAGAAGCGCGCGATGTAGTCGGACTTGGTGGTGATGATGGAGGTGGCCGCGTTCATGATGATCATCGGCGTCTTGGACTGCTCGGCGATCGGCGCCACCGCCAGCGCTTCGGGCGTCAGGCCGAAGCCGGCCAGGAAGTCGACCTTGTCGCGCACCACCAGTTCCTGCGCCAGGCGCTTGGCCACTTCCGGCGCCGGGCCGGTGGTGTCCTTGTAGATGATCTGGATTTTCTTGCCGGCGACGCTGTCGCCGTGCTGGGCCATCCAGGCCTTGATGCCGCCTTCCATCTGCTTGCCGTAGTCGGCAAACGGACCGGAGAAGGGGGCGATGACGCCGACCTTGATGGTGTCCTGGGCATACGCGCCGGGTGCGAAGGCAAGGGCGGCGCTGGCGGCAAAGGCTGCGGCGATCGTGGTGAACTTCATGTGCTTGTCTCCTGAGTTGGTATTGTCGGAAGTTTTGCTGGGCTCGAGTGCCGGCGTGTCGTTATCGCAACTGCATCATACCCGCCTTGCGCATATTGTTGACAAGCTTCCGTGAGAAACATAGTATCCAAATAGCGTTCGATTAACAACCTCTTGTTCGGTAATCGAACGCATTATCATAAAACACGGAGACAATATGAAGAACACCATCTGCAGCGCCGTCGCGCTGATGTGCGGCATCGCCGCGTCCTCGGCGACACGCCCAGACCAATGTCCAGATCTACGGTATCGTCGACAGCGGCCTTGCCCATATGACCAACGTCAACAGTGCCGGCGACTCGATCACCAAGATCCCGTCGCTGACCAGCTCCTTCCCGTCGCGCGTCGGTTTCCGCGGCACCGAAGACCTGGGCAACGGCCTGCAGGCTTTCTTCGTGCTGGAAAACGGCTTCGCGGTCGACACCGGCACCCAGCAGCAGGGCGGCCGCCTGTTCGG
This sequence comes from uncultured beta proteobacterium, assembly GCA_963729765.1. Classification (GTDB taxonomy): domain Bacteria; phylum Pseudomonadota; class Gammaproteobacteria; order Burkholderiales; family Burkholderiaceae_D; genus Telluria. Next base: position 559,323 of record CAVSPL010000012.1, read on the forward strand.
GCGCCAGGCGAATGTCGGCATCAAGGGTGCGTGGGGCACGCTGACGATCGGGCGCCAGCAGAACATGACCTATATCTCGGGCCTGAAGACCGACGTGCTCGGGCCGCACCTGTTCGCCATCGGCAGCATCGATCCCTACCTGCCGAACGCGCGCAGCGACAATGCGATCGGCTACATGGGCAACTTCAACGGCCTCGTGCTGGGCGCGACGTACAGCTTCGGGCGTGACGGTTCCGCCGCCGGCGGCCCGGCCGCCACCAACTGCGCCGGCGAAGTGGGCGGCAACTCGAAGGCCTGCCGCCAGATCACCGGCCTGATCGGCTACGAGACCAAGGCCTGGGGCCTGAACGCATCCTGGGACCAGCTGCGCGGCAACACGGGCGCGGCCGGCGGCCTGACCAGCAGCATCAATACCGACGTGCGCAAGACCGCCAACGGCTACCTGATGCTGGGCGTCACCAAGCTCGGCGGCGGCGTGATCGAGCGCGAGACCAACGCCAATCCGGCGACCGGCAAGTCGGAATCGGATTTGTATTATTTCGGCGCCAGCTATCCGTTCGGCGCCTTCGTGCTCGACGCCCAGGTCGCGCGGCGCGATACGAAGAACTCGAACAACGACGTCGACATGCTGGTGGCGCGCCTGACCTATGCGATGTCGAAGCGGACCTTCGTCTACTCGGCGATCGGGCGCATGGATAACGATGGCGCGTCGGCGGTGGCGCTGGATGCGGGCGGTACGGTCGGTGCCGGGCTGACCCAGAACGGCGTGATGGTCGGCCTGCGCCACCACTTCTAAGGCCTTTTTCGGGTGGGCGTGCGTGCGGACCGCCGCCCGGCCCACCCGATGAAGTCTTACGGCAGCAGCACCGACAATTCCTGCGCGCCGCGCAGCAGGACGGGCAGGAATTCCTCGCGCATGCGCTCGACGCTCACGCGGGCGGCCTGGGCGCCGACGTTGAGCGCGGCCACGACCTGGCCCGAGGCGCCGCGCACCGGCACGGCGATCGAGCGCAGGCCCAGTTCCAGTTCTTCGTCGTTGATCGCATAGCCGTCCTGGCGCACGCCGGCCAATAGTTCGCGCAGGCGCTTCTGGTTCGTCACCGTTTTCTCGGTCATCGGCTTGAGCTTGGCCCTGGCGAAATAGGCGTCCAGCTGCGTCCGGCGACAGGTAGGCCAGCATCACCCGGCCGAGCGAGGTGCAATAGGCCGGCAGGCGGCTGCCGGTGTTGAGCGCCACCGACATCACGCGCGAGGCGGCCGAGCGCGCCACGTACAGCACTTCGCCATCGTCGAGCACGGCGATCGAGCAGGATTCGCCCAGGTCGCGGCTGATCGCATTCAGGTAGGGCTGGCTCGACACAGTCAGCGGTGTCGAGGACAGGTAGGAGTAGCCTAGCGTCAGGACCTTCGGGCGCAGCGAAAAATTGTTCAGCTCGGCGTCGACATAGCCGAGCTGCTGCAGCGTGAACAGGCAACGCCGGACGGCGGCGCGCGGGATGCCGGTCTTCTGGCTGATCTGGGCGATGGTCTGCGGCTTGCGCGAATCGCTGAAGGCTTGCACCACGGCCAGGCCGCGCGCCAGCGAGGTCATGAAGCTGGGATCGGTCAGGGCGTCGATCTGCTCGGCGATCGTCAGCTCGCGTTCTTCTTGCTGGTCGGCATTCTCAGCGGCGCCGGACTCGGGTGCTTGCTTGGTCAAATTTTTCATGGCGCGATTTTAATGCAAGGGAAGTGTGGTTCGACTGGTCTTTTTTTCTTGACCTTCCGGCTACCATGCTACTACACTTGTTTGGGCGGTAATCAATCATTAGTTCGATTATCGAACATTCGCAACAACATTTCAAGTGCGCAAGCGCACGCCAGGGTGGATCACCAAGGTGAAAACATGATCGATAAAACTTTCGAATCGCTGGAACGTGCCGTCGCCGACGTGCACGACGGCGCCACCGTCATGATCGGCGGCTTCGGCAACGCCGGCATGCCGGCCGCAACTGATCGATGCACTGATCGCGCAGGGCGCGCGCGAGCTCACGATCGTCAACAACAACGCCGGCAACGGCGAAACCGGCCTCGCGGCGCTTGCTCGCCGCCAAGCGCGTGCGCAAGATCATCTGCTCGTTTCCGCGCCAGGCCGACTCGCACCATTTCGACGCGCTCTACCGCGCCGGCGAAATCGAGCTCGAACTGACGCCGCAGGGCAACCTGGCCGAGCGCATCCGCGCCGCCGGCGCCGGCATCGGCGGCTTCTTCACCCCGACCGGCTACGGCACGCTGCTGGCCGAGGGCAAGGAAACGCGCCTGATCGACGGCCGCCACTACGTGCTCGAGTCGCCGATCCACGCCGACTTCGCGCTCATCAAGGCCTTGAAGGGCGACCGCTGGGGCAACCTGGTCTACCGTAAGACGGCGCGCAACTTCGGCCCGATCATGGCGATGGCCGCGAAGGTGCGCGATCGCCCAGGTGCGCGGAGATCGTGCCGCTCGGCGAACTCGATCCCGAAAACATCGTCACGCCGGGCATTTTCGTCCAGCGCGTGGTGAAGGAGGCAGCATGAAGCCGTTTACGTACACCGCGACCAGATCGCCGCGCGCGTCGCGCAAGACATTTTCGAGGGCGCCTACGTCAACCTCGGCATCGGCCTGCCGACCAAGGTCGCCAACTTCCTGCCGGCCGACCGCGAAGTCTTCCTGCACAGCGAAAACGGCCTGCTCGGCATGGGCCCGGCGCCCGCGCCCGGCGAGGAAGACGAAGACCTGATCAACGCCGGCAAGCAGCCGGTCACCATCCTCACCGGCGGCGCCTATTTCCACCACGCCGATTCGTTCGCCATGATGCGCGGCGGCCACCTCGACATCTGCGTGCTGGGCGCCTTCCAGGTGTCGGAAAAGGGCGACCTGGCCAACTGGCATACCGGCGCGCCGGACGCGATTCCCGCCGTCGGCGGCGCGATGGACCTGGCGCTCGGCGCCAAGCAGGTCTACGTGATGATGGACCACCAGACCAAGACGGGCGAGAGCAAGATCGTCGCGCGAATGCACCTATCCGCTGACCGGCGTGGCCTGCGTCAACCGCATCTACACCGACCTCGCCGTGCTCGACGTCACCCCGGACGGCCTGCGCGTGCGTCGAGATGGCGCCCGGCCTGACTTTTGAAGAACTGCAAGCTGCCACCGAGCGCGCCGCTGCTGGCGCACCTGAATCGAATCGAGAGGATCCATCATGAACGAAGCTTTTATCTGCGACGCAATCCGCACCCCGATCGGCCGCTACGGCGGCGCCCTGAAGGACGTGCGTGCCGACGACCTCGGCGCCATGCCGCTGCGCGAACTGATGCAAGCGCAACCCCGGCGTCGACTGGACCGCAGGTCGACGACGTGATCTACGGCTGCGCCAACCAGGCCGGCGAAGACAACCGCAACGTGGCGCGCATGTCGTCGCTGCTGGCCGGCTTGCCGACCGGACGTGCCCGGCACCACCGTGAACCGCCTGTGCGGCTCCGGCATGGACGCGATCGGCATCGCCGCGCGCGCCATCAAGTCGGGCGAAGCCCAGCTGATGATCGCCGGCGGCGTCGAATCGATGACGCGCGCGCCTTTCGTGATGGGCAAGGCCGACGCCGCGTTCTCGCGCCAGGCGGCGATCTACGACACCACCATCGGCTGGCGCTTCCCGAACACGGCTGATGAAGCACCTGTACGGCACCGACTCGATGCCGGAGACGGCCGAAAACGTCGCCGGTCGACTACAAGGTCTCGCGCGCAGACCAGGACAAGTTCGCCCTGGCGCAGCCAGCAAAAGACCGCGCGCGCCCAGCGCGAAGGCCTGTTCGACGAGGAAATCGTGCCGGTGCTGATCCCGCAAAAGAAAGGCGACCCGATCGCCTTCGCGCAGGACGAGCATCCGCGCGAAACCAGCATCGAAGCGCTCGCCAAGCTCAAGGGCGTGGTGCGTCCGGACGGCACCGTCACCGCCGGCAACGCCTCGGGCGTGAACGACGGCGCCTGCGCCGTGCTGCTGGCCAGCGCGCGAAGCGGCCGAAACAATATGGCCTGACCAAGCGTGCGCGCATCGTCGGCATGGCGACCGCCGGCGTGGCGCCGCGCGTGATGGGCATCGGCCCGGCGCCGGCCACGCAAAAGCTGCTGCAGCAGCTGGGCATGACGCTCGACCAGATGGACATCATCGAGCTGAACGAAGCCTTTGCATCGCAAGGTCTGGCGGTGTTGCGCGAACTCGGCATTGCCGACGACGATCCACGCGTGAATCCCGAACGGCGGCGCGCATCGCCCTCGGCCATCCGCTGGGCATGAGCGGCGCGCGCCTGGTCACCACCGCCATGTACCAGCTGCACCGCACCGGCGGGCGCTACGCGCTGTGCACCATGTGCATCGGCGTGGGGCAGGGCATCGCGATGGTGATCGAACGCGTCTGAACGCCGGCAGCAGCAACATAAATGAGCAAACTAAAAGCAGGAGACAAAAAGTATGAACCAGCACCAAGCGACACGGGAGGCAGCCATGATCGGCAATTTCATCGGCGTGCTGTTCGACGGCATCGCCTACGGCAGCCTGCTCTTCCTGATCAGCGTCGGCCTGTCGGTCACGATGGGCATGATGAACTTCATTAACCTGGCGCACGGCGCCTTTGCGATGGTCGGCGGCTATGTCTGCGTCAGCCTGCTGCACGAGCTCGGCATGCCCTTCCTGGCGACGCTGCCGCTCGCCTTCATCGCCGCCGCCGTTGTCGGCCTGGTGCTGGAACGCACGCTGTACCGCCGGCTCTACAAGGCGACCCACCTCGACCAGGTGCTGTTCTCGATCGGCCTGACCTTCATGGCCGTGGCCGGCGCGACCTTCATCTTCGGGCCGACCCAGCAGCCGGTGGACCTGCCGGACTGGCTGCGCGGCCAGGTGCACGTGCTCGGGCTCGACGTCGGCGCCTACCGCCTGTTCCTGATCGGCGTCGTGGTGCTGGTCACGCTGGCGCCTGTGCTTCCTGATCGAGCGCACCCGCTTCGGCGCCCAGATCCGCGCCTCGGTCGACAACCAGACCGCCGCCGCCGGCCTGGGCATCAACGTCAGCCGCGTGTTCTGCCTGACCTTCGCGCTCGGCTCCGGCCTGGCCGGCCTCGGCGGCGGCCTGGGCATCGACGTGCTGGGGCTCGACCCGAGCTTCCCGGTCAAGTACATGGTGTACTTCCTGCTGGTGGTCGCCGTCGGCGGCGCCGGCACCATCAAGGGCCCGCTGATCGCGGCGCTGATCCTCGGCGTGTTCGACGTCGCCGGCAAATACTATGTGCCGCGAAGTCGGCGCCTTCGTCATCTACGCGCTGATGGTCGTGCTGCTGATCCTGTTCCCAGCCGGCCTGGTCCGGAGGAAAGCATGAGCGCCTGTCCAACTCCACCCTGAAGCAAGCCGCGCATGCGCCGGAACGAACCGATCGCCATGAACAAATCCGCGCTGCGCCTGCCGAACGACCGCTGGAAGCCGCTCGAGATCGTGTTCTGGCTGCTGCCGGTCGCGTCCTACTTCCTCTTCCCCGGCTACCTGGTGCTGATCAGCCAGATCATGATCGTCGGCCTGTTCGCGCTGTCGCTCGACCTGATCCTGGGCTATGCCGGCATCGTCTCGCTCGGCCACGCGGCCTTCTTCGGCCTGGGCGCCTATACCGCCGGCCTGCTGGCGGTGCATGGCTGGGGCGAACCGCATCTCCGGCCTGTTCGCCGCCGGCGCTGGTGGCCGGCGATTGTCGGCTTCATCGTCAGCTTCCTGGTCGTGCGCGGCCAGGACCTGACGCGCCTGATGGTCACGCTGGGCATCGGCCTGATGCTGTTCGAGGCGGCGAACAAGGCGGCCTTCATCACCGGCGGCGTCGACGGCCTGTCCGGGCATGGTGATGGGCAAGCTGTTCGGCGTGTTCGAGTTCGACCTGTACGGCAAGACCGCCTATCTGTACAGCTTCGGCGTGCTGTTCATGCTGTTCGTGGTGCTGCGCCGCCTGGTCAATTCGCCGTTCGGCCTGTCGCTGCGCGGCATCCGCGAAGGCGGGCGCCGCATGCCGGCCATCGGCGCCAACGTCGACCGCCGCCTGAACGCCATCTTCACCATCGGCGCGGCGGTGGCCGGCGTGGCCGGCGCGCTGCTGGCGCAGACCACCCAGTTCGTCGGCCTCGACGTGCTCGGCTTCCCGCGTTCGGCCGAACTGCTGATCATGCTGGTGCTGGGCGGCACCGGGCGCCTGTACGGCGCGCTGATCGGCGCGGCCGTGTTCATGGTGGCGCAGGACAACATCTCGGGCCTCGAATCCGGCCTACTGGCAGTTCTAGATCGGCCTGTTGCTGGTGCTGATCGTGCTGTTCGCACGCGGCGGCATCATGGGCGGCGTCGAGAAAGTCTGTCACGTACGTCTGCAAGCGCAAGGAGCCAGCATGAGCCGACATACCCTGCGCACCGAAGGGCTCTCGAAACAATGGGGCGCCTTCAAGGCCAACAGCGACGTCATCGCTCACCTTCGAGCCGGGCGCGCGCCATGCGCTGATCGGCCCGAACGGCGCCGGCAAGACCACCTTCATCAATCTGCTGACCGGCGGCTTCGCGCCGACCAGCGGGCGACGTGTACCTGGGCGGCGAGGACATCACCGAGCTGCCGCAGCACGAGCGCGTCAAGCTCGGCATGACGCGCACCTTCCAGATCAACACCCTGTTCGCGGGCATGACCGTGCTGGAATCGGTGGTGCTGGCGATCTGCGAACGCCGCGGCCTGCAGACGGTGTGGTGGCAAGACGGTCGAGAGCCACGACGAGGTGATCGACGAGGCGATGGCGCTGCTGGCGACGCTGCAAGCTGACCGACGAGGCCGAACACGCATCACGCGCAGCATGGCCTACGGCAAGCAGCGGCTGGTCGAGATCGCGCTGGCGCTGGCGACGCAAGCCGAAGATCCTGCTGCTGGACGAACCGGCGGCCGGCATTCCGTCGGCCGAAAGCAAGGAACTGTTCGAGGTGATCGCCGGCCTGCCGCGCGACGTGACCGTCGTGTTCATCGAGCACGACATGGGCCTGGTGTTCCGCTTCGCCGACCGCATCACGGTGCTGGTCGGCGGCAAGGTGCTGACCGAAGGCACGCCGGCAGAAATCGCCGCCGACCCGCGCGTAAAGGAAGTGTATCTGGGGGAGGCCGAACATGGCTGAGTTGCTGGCATTGGACAAGGTCACCGCCGGCTACGGCGAATCGATCGTGCTGGAAGACGTGTCGCTTCACGATGAACGAGGGCGACAGCCTGGCGCTGCTGGGCCGCAACGGCGTCGGCAAGACCAGCCTGCTGGTCACGCTGATGGGCCTGACGCGCCTGCACAAGCGGCGCGATCCGCTGGGGCGGCGCCGACATCGCGCGCGTGCCGACCTATCAGCGCGTCGCGCTCGGGCCTGGGCTGGGTGCCGCAGGAGCGCCACATGTTCCCGTCGCTGACGGTCGAGGAGCACCTGACGGTGGTCGCGCGTCCGGGGCCGTGGAACCTGGCGCAAGGTCTACGAGATCTTCCCGCGCCTGCAGGAGCGGCGCGCGAACATGGGCAACCAGCTGTCGGGCGGCGAGCAGCAGATGCTGGCCATCGCCCGCGCGCTGATGACGAATCCGCGCATCCTGCTGCTGGACGAGCCGATGGAAGGGCTGGCGCCGATCATCGTGCAGGAACTGGTGCGCGTGATTCGCCGGCTGGTGGCGGACGAAGGCATGTCGGTGATCGTGGTCGAGCAGCATGCGCGGCTGGCGCTGTCGCTGACCTCGCGCGCGATCGTGCTCGATCGCGGGCGCATCGTGCACGATTCGGACAGCGCGAGCCTGCTGGCCGATGGCGAGAAGCTCGATCGCGCTGCGTCGCTAGGGTGCGCTCTGACGCCGTATTTACGGCAGATCATGACCGCGTAGCGGTCGACGCGTGCGTCGAGCCGTCCACCCTACGGTTTTCAGCAAGCGTCCATGGGCGCACCAAAAAAAACAGGAGACACAAGTAATGAACAAACTGAACAAAACCCGCCGCCACATCCTGCTCGCCACCGCCATGCTGTCCGCCGGCGTCGCCACCGCCGCCGAGCCCCTGAAAGTCGGCCTGATCGTCCCGATGTCCGGCCCCTTCGCCTCGACCGGCCGCCAGGTCGACGCCGCCGTCAAGCTGTTCATGCAGCAGAACGGCGCCACGGTCGCCGGCCGCGAAGTGCAGATCATCCTGAAGGACGACGGCGGCGTCTCGCCGGACGTCACCAAGCGCATCGCCCAGGAACTGGTCTCGCGCGACAAGGTGCAGGTGCTGGCCGGCTTCGGCCTGACCCCGCTCGCCTTTGCCGCCGCCCCGGTCGCGACGCAAGCCAAGGTGCCGATGATCGTCATGAACGCGGCCACCTCGGTGATCCCGCAGCGCTCGCCCTACATCGTGCGCACCGGCTTCACGCTGGCGCAGGTCACCGCGCCGCTGGCGCAGTGGGCCGCGAAGAACAAGATCAAGTCGGTGGTCACCTTCGTGTCCGACTACGGTCCCGGCATCGACGCCGAAAAGGTCTTCGTGAAGGACTTCACCGCGGCCGGCGGCAAGATCGTCGCCTCGCTGCGCGCGCCGCTGCGCAATCCCGACTACTCGCCCTTCCTGGCGCGCGTAAAAGATGCGAAGCCGGATGCCTTGTTCGTCTTCGTGCCCTCGGGCGAGGGCGCCGCCGTGCTCAAGCAGTTCACCGACCGCGGCCTGGCGCAAGCCGGCATCAAGCTGATCGCCACCGGCGACGTGCTCGACGACGACCTGATGCCGAGCATCGGCGACGCCGCCGTCGGCGTGGTCAGCAGCCACCATTATTCGGCCGCCCACCCGTCGCCGGAAAACAAGGCCTTCGTTGCCGCCTTCACCAAGGCCAACAAGGACATGCGCCCGAACTTCCACGCGGTCGGCGCCTACGACGGCATGCACCTGCTGTACGCGGCCCTGAAGAAAACCGGCGGCAACAGCGACGGCGCCAAGCTGCTCGAAGCGATGAAAGGCCAGTCCTGGACCAGCGTGCGCGGCCCCGTCACGATCGACCCGGCCACCCGCGACATCGTCCAGAACGTCTACATCCGCAAGGCCGAGCAGGGCGCGGGCGGCGTCTACAACGTCGAGTTCGACAAGGTCGAGAAGTTCAAGGATCCAGGCGTGGAGTAAATCATCTCAGCGGCGGGCACCGCCAGCGGCGCCCGGCTCTGCTCGTTATTTTCATGCACCAGCTTCGCCAGCAGGTCCATGAACACGCGCTGCTCCTCCGCGCTCAAAGGATCGAGCAGGCGTTGGCGCAAGCGCTGCGCCCCCGGCACCAGCGCGTCGAGCAGCGCCTGGCCGGCCGCCGTGATGACAAGGCCCGCTGGCGCCGGTTATGCGGCAGCACGCGCCGCTCGAGCAGGCCCTTTTCCTCGAGCCGCGCGCACACCGTCGCCCCGGTCGAGGTATCGATCGCCGCCAGGCCCGCCAGCGACACCTGGTCGATCCCCGGATGCTCGGCCAGCCGGCTCAGGATCGCGTACTGCACCGGCGTCAGCTCGCTCCCCATTTCGTCGTAAAAAATCGACACCGAAATCTGCTGGGCACGCCGCAGCAAATGGCCCGGATGCTGGTACAAATCGAGCTTCTCGCCCCGGTCTGCGGCTGTTTTTTCCGCAGGCATATTTCTTAACAGTCAGCTGGTGCGGCGCACCATCAAAAAAGTTTGAAAACCTAGTTTACTTCGTGCCGCAAACGCGTGATACTTTTCTCACATTCAGTGCACTGAATATAACGCACACAACATGGAGGAGACAAGGATGTTCCCGAAAAACGCCTGGTACGTCGCCTGCACCCCCGACGAAATCGACGACAAGCCGCTGGGCCGCAAGATCTGCGGCGAGAAGATCGTGTTCTACCGCGGCGCAAGACGGCAAGGTCGCCGCGCGTCGAGGATTTCTGCCCGCACCGCGGCGCGCCGCTGTCGCTCGGCTTCGTGCGCGACGGCAAGCTGGTCTGCGGCTACCACGGCCTGGAGATGGGCTGCGAAGGCAAGACCGATCGCCATGCCCGGCCAGCGCGTGCGCGGCTTTCCCGCGCATCCGCAGCTATCCGGTGGAAGAGCGCTACGGCTTCATCTGGGTCTGGCCGGGCGACGCGGCAGCTGGCCGATCCCGCCAACATCCACCACCTCGAATGGGCCGACAACCCCGAGTGGGCCTACGGCGGCGGCCTGTACCACATCAACTGCGACTACCGCCTGATGATCGACAACCTGATGGACCTGACGCACGAGACCTATGTGCACGCGACCAGCATCGGCCAGAAGGAAATCGACGAGGCGCCGGTGCAAGACCACGGTCGAGGGCGAGCAGGTGGTCACCAGCCGCTTCATGGAAAACATCATGCGCGCCGCCGTTCTGGCAGGCGGCCCTGCGCGGCAACGGCCTGGCCGACGACGTGCCGGTGGACCGCTGGCAGATCTGCCGCTTCACGCCGCCCAGCCACGTGATGATCGAAGTCGGCGTGGCGCATGCCGGCAAGGGCGGCTACGACGCCGCCGGCCGAGCACAAGGCCTCCAGCATCGTGGTCGACTTCATCACGCCCGAGACCGAAACCTCGATCTGGTATTTCTGGGGCATGGCGCGCAACTTCAAGCCGCAGGACGCGGCGCTGACCGCCACCATCCGCGAAGGCCAGGGCAAGATCTTCGGCGAAGACCTGCGAGATGCTGGAGCTGCAGCAGCAGAACCTGCTGCGCCACCCCGAGCGCAAGCTGCTGATGCTCAATATCGACGCCGGCGGCGTGCAGTCGCGCAAGATCATCGACGCGCTGGCTGGCCGAAGCGAGCAGACGCAGGAGTTCGCCGCGCATGAGCACGCATCGAAGTCAACAGTCCGCGTGGCCCGCAAGACCACGAGGCGGACGGACATCTGCAGCTTCGAGCTGGTGCCGACGCGACGGCAGCGCCGCTGCCCGCCTTCTAGGCCGGCGCGCACGTCGACGTCCACCTGCCGGGCGGCCTGACGCGCCAGTATTCGCTGTGCAACGACGCCGCACGAAACCCACCGCTACCAGATCGGCGTGCTGCGCGACGCCGGCCTCGCGCGGCGGCTCGCAGGCGATGCACGACCGCGTCGACGACGGCACGGTGCTGCAGCATCAGCGCGCCGAAGAACCACTTCCCGCTGGCGCACGGCGCCAGCGCACGCTGCTGCTGGCCGGCGGCATCGGCGTCACGCCGATCCTGGCATGGCCGAAGCGGCTGGCCAGCACCGGCGCCGCCTTCGAGATGCACTACTGCACGCGCTCGCCCGAGCGCACGGCGCTTTCACGAGCGCATCGCGGCGATCGCATTTGCGCGACCAGGTGCACTTCCATTACGACAGCGGCGACGCCGCGCAGAAGCTGGACATGGCGCGCGCTGCTGGCCGCACCCGCAGCCGGACACCCACCTGTATGTCTGCGGCCCGCAGGGCTTCATCGACTACGTGCTCGGCACCGCCAGGGCGCAGGGCTGGCCGCGAAGCGCAGCTGCACGTCGAATACTTCGGCGCGGCGGCCGTGGACACGACCGGCGACCAGCCTTCGACGTCAAGCTGGCCAGTCCAGCGGCAAGGTGTTCACGGTGCCGGCCGGGACCAGACGGTGGTCAAGGTGCTGGCCGAGCCGGCGTCGAGATCCCGTATTCGTGCGAGCAGGGCGTGTGCGGCACCTGCCTGACGCGCGTGCTCGAGGGCGTGCCGGACCACCGCGACATGTACCTGACCGAGGAAGAGCAGGCGGCGAACGACCAGTTCACGCCGTGCTGTTCGCGGTCGAAGACCAAGGTGCTGGTGCTGGATTTGTAGGTGCATGTACGCGTGGACAGGACCCGCCCTCGAAACCCGGACCGTAGGGTGGCGGGTCCCCCGCCCACGCGTTCAACGAGCGTCAACGCAATCGAAAAGCGTTTAAAGCCCCGCCACAAACCCCGTCACCAGCGCCGCAAACGCCTCCGGCTGCTCCGCCGCACTCACATGCGACGCATCGGCGATCACTTCCAGCCGCGCCCCCGGAATCGCCTCCGCCAGCGCCTGCGCCATCGCCACCGGCGTCCCCTGATCCAGTTCCCCCGCGATCACCAGCGTCGGCACGCCGATCTGCCCCAGCCGCGCGCGTCGTATCGACCTTGCCCACCGCATCGCAGCAGCCGACATACCCGACCGCATCGGTCGTCACCAGCCGGCGCCGGAAGCGCGCCACCGTCGCCGGCTTCCGCGCGCGGAAGGCATCATGGAAATAGCGCCCCATGACCGCATCCGCGATCGCCTCGATGCCGTCGGCGCGCACGGTCGCGATGCGCTGCTCCCACACCGCCCGCGCCGCCTCCGGGTAGCCGCTCGTGGTATTCGCCAGCACCAGGCCGCGTACCAGCGCAGGATGGCGCAAGGCCAGCTCCTGCCCCACCATGCCGCCCATCGACAGGCCGACCCACACCACCGGCCCGGTATCGAGCTCGCGCAACAGGCGCGCGGCGTCGTCGGCCAGGTCGGCCATCGCATACATCGCCTCCGGCGCATCCGAACTGCCATGCCCGCGATGGTCGTAGGCGATCACGCGGCAGTCCGCCGCCAGCTCGTTCGCCAGGCTGTCCCACATCGTCAGGTCGCACCCGAGCGCGTGACTCAGCACGACCGTATGGCGCGGCGCCTTGCCATTGCGCGGTTCGCGCACGCTGTAGTGCAGGGCGGGCAGGCTGGCGCGTGCGGCCTTCGCGGCCGATGCCGGAATGCGCGCTCGCGGCCGGCGCCGCCGGTTCCAGCACATAGCCGATCTGTTCCCCGACCTCGCGCAGGATCGCCAGCGTGTGGGTAAAGGCCGTGTTCGCGGCCGGCACGCCGGCGTAGATCGCCGACTGCATCAGGATTTCCTTGATCTCGTCCGGGCTCAAGCGGCTGTCTTCCTCCCCGAGCAGCGCCGCGCGCACGTGCAGCTCGAACTCTTCCCAGCGCCCGAGCGCGATCGTGATCGACAGGACGATCGCGCGCCGTGTCTTGTGATCGAGCCCGGGCCGGCCCCAGATCTCGTTCCAGGCGAAGCGCGTGATCAGGTTCTGGAAGTCGGCGTTGAAGGCGGTGGCCTTGTTCAGCGAACGGTCGACCCATTCGTCGCCCAGCACGCGTGCGGCGGTTGTGCAGGCCGCGTTCGAAATCGTGGTCAATCGGATCGAAACTCATGCGTCATTTACTCCTGAAAAGGGTGGGTTGCATCCAGCTCGCGCACAGCGCTTGCGCAAGCCCTGCAACTGGCGCTCGGCCAGGCGGCGTGCGGGCGCCAGTGCGGCGACCGGATCGAACAGGGTGGCGAGCTGCCGCAGGTCGACCTGCGCCGCGAGCTGAGGATCGGCCTCGATGGCCTCCTGCAGCAGGGCGTCGAGCGGCCGTCCTTCCGCCGTCACGCGCACGGTCAGGCCTTCCAGCAGCGCATGCGCGGCGGGACGGCCGATCGCGCCGGCCAGGTAGCTCGACGCGCTTTCCGCGAACACGAGGCCCTGCAGCGCGGCGATATTGGCCGAGCATGCGCTCGCGGTCGACCGACAAGCCGGCAAAGGCCTCGTTCAGCGCGCGCAAGGCGCCGTGGGCCGATAAGAACAGCGGCGGCCACTCGGCCAGCTCGGCCTGCCAGTTGCCGAGCCCGCGTTCGTGCTGCTGGTCCATGCAGGCCAGCAGCGCCGCCGCGTGCTGCGGCGTGCGGCGCGCTGCGGCCAGCGCGATCATCGAGGACACGGGATTGCGCTTGTGCGGCATGGCCGAGGAGCCGCCGCGGCCATTGCCCGAGGGTTCGGCCAGCTCGGCGATCTCGCCTTGCGCCATCAGGCGAGAGGTCGGTCGCGAGCTTGCCCAGGCTGCCCGTCAGGACCGCCACTTCGAGGCCGAGCCGCACCCATTCGTCGCGCTGCGTATGCCAGGCGGCGTCGGCCACCTTCAGGCCAAGCTGCGCGGCCACGCGCCCGGCCACGGCCGCGCCCTGGTCCTTCATCACGGACAAGGTGCCGACCGCGCCGCCCAGCTGCAGCTGCAAGGCGCGTGCCGCGCATCGACGCGCAAGGACGCGCGCGCCCGCACCAACGGCGCCAGCCAGCCGGCGGCCTTGAAGCCGAAGCTGGTCACCTGCGCCGGCTGCATCAGCGTGCGCGCCAGTACCGGTGTGGCCAGGTGGGTGTCGGCCAGCGCCAGCAGGTGCGCGCACAGCTCGTGCAGGCCGTCGTCCAGCAGCTGCAGGGCCTCGCGCGTGACCAGCACCATGGCCGTGTCGATCACGTCCTGGCTGGTGCTGCCCCAGTGCACGTGGCGCGCCGCGCCTTCGTCATACAGCGCGACCGTCTTGGTCAGCTCCTTGACCAGCGGGATGGCCAGGCTGCCGGCGCGGCGGCCGGCGTGGATCAGGGCCGGGATGTCGTACAGCTGGGCGTTGCAAACGCCCGCGATGGCGCTCGCCGCGGCGGGCGGGATCAGGCCTTCCTCGGCCTGGGCGCGCGCCAGGGCGGCCTCGAAGCGGAACATCGCCTGCACGATCGCCGCGTCGTCGAACGCGGCGATCATCTCGGTCGAGGTGAGGAAACTGTCGAAAATCGAAACGCTCACGTGCGTCTCCCTGGCGGTCAAACGTAATCGAAGAAGACGGTTTCCTTCTCGGTCTGCATCCAGATGTCCCAGCGGTAGGCGTTCTCGCCCGTCTTGCGCGCGAGGAGGGTGGCGCGGCGCGCTTCCGGCACCTGGTTCAGTATCGCCGATTGCGACAGGCCGGTGTCGTCTTCCAGGAACACCGCCGTGAACTGGTGCTTGACCAGGCCGCGTGCGAACACGGTCACGTACATGACCGGCTCGCCGCGCGTGGCAGCTTCGGGCAGCGAGACGCACAGCGCGAATTCGCCCGCTTCGCCGCTCGGCACGCGGCGGAAGCCCGGGATCGCATGCTCGGCTTCGTGCGCGGCGCCGGCCGGCGTCCAGGCTTCGATCTGGGCGTCGTTGATGGGCGCGCCGTTGCCGTCGTAGATGACGCCCGAGATGGTGATGGTCGGTGCGCTCGATTTCAGGTTCGAGGGCGTGCAGGCGTCGACCGCCCATTGCCAGGCTTCGTGCGAGAAGGGGCCGATGGTTTGCGAGGTGGTGATATTCGTTGTCATGGTGGTCTCCTTACAGGCCCATCGGCGTGGCGTTGCGTCCGCGCAGGACGATATCGAAGACGTAGCCGAGCATTTCGCTGCCCACGGTTTCCTCGAGGCTGAAGCGCGAAATCAGGCGCTCGCGCGCGGCCGCATCGGGCACGCTCTGGAAGATCGGGTCGAAGTCGAACAGCGGGTCGCTCGGGAAGTACATCTGCGTCACCAGGCGCTGGGCATACACGTTGCCGAACAGCGAAAAGTGGATGTGGGCCGGGCGCCAGGCCTTGTCGTGGTTGCCCCAGGGGTAGGGACCGGGCTTGATCGTGACGAAGCGGTAGCGGCCTTCGTCGTCGGTCAGCATCTTGCCGACGCCATAGAAATTCGGGTCGAGCGGGGCGGCGTGCTGGTCCTTCTTGTGCCAGTAGCGGCCGGCCGAATTCGCCTGCCAGACTTCGACCAGCGAATTGCGCACCGGCTTGCCGTCTTCATCGACCACGCGGCCGGTGACGACGATTTTTTCGCCCAGCGGATCGCTCTGGCCGTGCTTGGTCAGGTCGGTATCGTTCGGCAGCAGCAGGCGCGGGGTGGCGACGATGTTCTGCGTGACCGGCGCCAGCGCTTCGATGCGCAGGTTCGGCTGCTTCGGCCCGCGCGGGATGGTCGATTTGTAGGCGGGATAGATGAGCTCGGGGTAAATGCCCGGTTCGATGATGTCGAATTTCACGGCCTGTCTCCTTCAGTGGTCTTGTCGATGAGGGAAATAGTAGGCCTGTCGTTCTCGACCTCGACAAGCGGCGCAATGCAGGTGATATCCGCAGTGCGCACACTGTGTGCGATACTCGCACAAATCGCACTTCTTTCGTCTCCAATGACTCGACGCTCCCCTCGAACGCGACCTCGTCGCCGGCCTTGAAAAGGGCTTGAAAGTGATCGAAGCCTTCGACCAGGAGCGCTCGCGCCTGACCATTGCCGAGGTCGCCGACGCCACCGGCCTGACGCGCGCCGCCGCGCGCCGCTACCTGATCACGCTGACCCACCTCGGCTACATGCGCCACGAAAACAAGCTGTTCTCGCTGACGCCGGCCGTGCTGCGCCTGGGCCAGAGCTACCTGCACTCGGCGCGCCTGCCGCGCATCGCCCAGCCGCTGCTGTACCGGCTCGCGTATTCGCTGGGCGAGGCGGCCTCGGTCGGCGTGCTCGATCACGACCAGCTGGTCTGCGTGGCGGCCGTCAGCGCCGGCCAGCTGGTGTCGGCGACCCTGCAACCGGGCACGCGCGTGCCCGCCTACTGCACGGCGAACGGGCGCATGTTATTGGCAAGTCTGCCGCAGGCGCAGATCGAGGACTTCCTGGCGCGCGCGCATCCCGAGCCGATCACCCAGCACACGATCGTCAACCGCGAACGGCTGGCGCTGGAGATCGCCCGCGCCCGGGCCCAGGGCTATGCGCTGGTCGACCAGGAACTCGAACTCGGCCTGCGCACGATCGCCGTGCCCTTGAAGAATTTCAGGGGCGAGGTGGTGGCGGCGATGAATGTCAGCGTGCACGCGGGGCGGCTGCCGATCGAGCAGATGGTGGAGCGCTGTTTGCCGGCGATGATCAAGATTCAGGTGGAACTGGGGGCGCTTGCTGTGAAATCCGTACAACCGATATCGCTATCGAGCGCCTGCGGCGTCGCCATCGTCCCCGTCACGGTCGACCATGCCGCCATGCTTGCGGCACTGGTCCGCCAGGACAGGGAACACCTGCACGCCTTCCTGCCGATGGTGGCGACCTTGTCGACACTGGACGCGGCCAGGGCCCACCTGGAGCGCGCCGCCGTCCGTGCGGCCGATGGCGAGATCTTCGAGTGGCATCTCTTCATGGGCGACGCCTTGTGCGGCTCGGTGCGCGTGAAGGACATCGATCATGACGACCGCAAGGCCAGCATCGGCTATTTCGTCGGCAGCCAATTCACCGGCAAGGGCATCGTCACCTCGGCGCTGCGGGCCGTGCTCGCATGGTGCTTCGACACGCTCGGCCTGAACCGCATCGAATTGCGCTGCGCCACCAGCAACGCGCCCAGCATCCGCGTGGCCGAACGGCTCGGCTTCATGCGCGAAGGCTTGCTGCGCCAGGACGAATGCCTGCATGGCGTTTTCGTCGACCACTATGTCTACGGCCTGTTGAAAGCGGAGTTCAGGCGCTCGACAACTCACCACAGCCAATCCTCGCCACCCTGCGTCCGCTCCGACCGCCGCCGGTCCGCAAACGCCTCCAGCATGAAGTCGACCATCGCCCGCGTCTTGGCCTGCAAATGGCTCTTGGTCGGGAACAGGATGTAGATGTCGGCCGGCGGCGCGGTCCAGTCTTCGAGCAGCAACTGCAGGCGCCCCGGCGCGCAGGTAGGGCGCGGCATCCCATCGGAGCGCATCACGATGCCGTGGCCGTCCAGCGCCCACGCCAGCGCGCCTTCGCCGTCGTTGGTGCTGAGCGGGCCGCGCACCTTGACGGTTTCCTGGCGCGTCCCGGAGCGGAAGTGCCAGCTGCCGTAGATCTCGTCGCTTTCGCGCAGGAAGATGCAGCTGTGCTGCTGCAGTTCGCGCGGTGAGGCCGGCACGCCGTGCGCCGCGATATAGGCCGGGCGAGGCGCACAGGAAGCGCCGGTTGTCGGCCAGCTTGCGCGCGGTCATGCGCGCGTCGGGCTGTTCGCCGAAGCGGATCGCCAGATCGAAGGCCTGCTCGACCAGGTTGACCGGCCGGTCGCTCAGGTGCAGCTGCACCTCGACTTCGGGGAAGGCGCGGGCGAAGCGCGACAGCTCGGGCGTCGACGTGCTTGCGGCCGAAGCCGAGCGTGGCGCAGACGCGCAGCAGCCCCTGCGGCACGCACGCTGCCGCCCGAAATCTGTGCGCTCGAGCGCCTCCAGGTTCGGCCACCAGCCGCGCGCCTTCGACCAGGTAGATCTCGCCTTCGGGCGTGAGGCTGATGCGCCGCGTGGTGCGGTTCAGCAGGCGCACGCGCAGGCGCGCTCGACGCGGCCAGGCGCTTGCTGACCGCCGGCGGCGTGACGCCGAGCTCCTGGGCCGCCGCGGCGAGGCTGCCGCGCTTGACCACCAGGGCGAAGAAGACAAAGTCGTCGAGTCCATCCATTCGTAACTCTCGCGACCGAATGAAGTGTCTGAAATATACATTATACGACTTCATGATTCATGAATATGATGATCATCCGGCAGCGATCCGGCACCAAGCCATTCCATCCATCGGAGGACGACCCATGAAGATCAAACTTGCCCTGCTTGCCCTGGCGACCCTGTCGCCACCACCTGGCCACGCGGCCAGACCTATCCGTCGCGCCCGTCCGGCTGGTCGTGCCGTACGCGCCCGGCGGCAGCGCCGACATCGTCGCGCGCCGGATCGCCGACGAATGGGGCAAGGCGCTGGGCAAGCAGTGTTCATCGAGAACAAGGCCGGCGCCGGCGGCAACATCGGCGTCGACGCGGTGGCCAAGGCGGCGCCCGACGGCTACACGATCGGCCTGCAGACGGTGTCGCTGGCGATCAACCCGTCGCTGTTCGCGAAGATGCCCTACGACACCCTGAAGGACCTGGCGCCGATCGGCATGGTGGCCAGCTCGCAGCACGTGCTGGTGGTCAACACCAGCCTTCCCGGCCAAGGACACGAAGGAACTGCTGGCGCGCTCGCGAAGAGCAAGCCGGGCAAGCTACAGCTACGGCTCGGCCGGCGCCGGCAGCACCTTCCACATGTCGGCCGAACTGTTCAAGGACGTCGCCGGCGTCGACATCGTGCACATCCCGTACAACGGCGGCGGCCCGGCGCTGGTCGACACCATGGCCGGCCAGGTCGACATGAGCTTTCCCGGTGCTGTCGGCGGCGTGCCGCACGTGCAAGGCGGCAAGCTGCGCGCGATCGGCGTGACCGGCCCGAAGCGTTCGCCGCTGCTGCCGAACGTGCCGACCATGCGGAGTCGGGCGTGCCCGGCTACAGCTTCGAGACCTGGTTCATCGTGTTCGCGCCGGCCGGCACGCCGCAGGCCGATGATCGACAAGCTCAATGCCGCGCTGAACAAGGCGCTCGACGTCGCCGCAGCTGAAGGACAAGCTGGTCAAGGATGGCTTCGACCCGACCCCGTCCACGCCGGCGCAGGCCCAGGCCCGCCTGACCCAGGAACTGGCGTCCTGGGCCAAGCTGATCAAGGCGCGCGGCATCACCGCCGAATGAGCCGGCACATCGCAGATGAGCAAAACCCTTTACCGCAAGCTGGTCGACTCGCACACCGTCGTGCAGCTCGACGATGAGAACGTGCTGCTGTACGCCGACCTGCACCTGATGAACGAGTACACCAGCCCGCAGGCCTTCGCCGGCCTGCACGAGCGCGGCCTGGCGACGCTGACCCGGGCCAGAACGTGGCCATGGTCAGCCACATCATCCCGACCCAGCCGGACAAGCTGCGCGTGATCGCCGATGCGCGCTCGGCGCTCCAGGCCAGCAACCTGAAGACGCAACTGCGAACGGCACGGCATCCCGCTGTTCGACACCAACGACCGCTGCAGGGCATCGAGCACGTGATCGCGCCCGAGCACGGCATGATCCGCCCCGGCATGGTGGTCATCTGCGGCGACAGCCACACCACGACCTACGGCGCGCTCGGGCGCGCTGGGCTTCGGCATCGGCACCACCGAGGTCGAGCACGTGCTGGCGACGCAGACCCTGGTCTACCGGGTGGCCGAGCGACATGCGCATCCGCATCGACGGCACGCTGCCCGTCGGCACGACGGCCAAGGACCTGGTGCTGATGGTCATCGGCGCAGATCGGCGCCCAGGGCGCGCGCGGCTATGTCGTCGAATACTGCGGCGCGGCGATCGACGCGCTGATCGATCGAGGCGCGCTTCACGCTGTGCAACATGGCGGTCGAAGCCGGCGCGCGCGGCGCGCTGATCGCGCCCGACCAGACGGCCATCGACTACGTGCTCGCGCACTGCGCCGGACATCGCGGGCGACGCGGCATGCGCGAGCGCGCGCTGGCGCACTGGACGACGCTGGCTAGCGACGCGGACGCCGCGCTTCGACGTCGAGCACCGCTTCGACGCCAGCCGACGTGGCGCCGCATCGTCACCTGGGGCACCAGCCCCGACCAGGCGATGCGCGGTCAACGGCCGCATTCCGACCCGAGCGCGCCGACGGCCCGATGCGCGCAGCACCGAGCGGGCGCTGCGACTACACCGGGCTGGCCAGCCGGCGCGGCGATCGAGGGCACGCCGCGTCGAGCATGTGTTCATCGGTTCGTGCACCAACGGCCGCATCGAAGACCTGCGCGCCGGTGGCCGGCGTGGTGCGGCGGCCGCAAGGTGGCGCCAGGCGTGCGCGCGATGGTGGTGCCGGGCTCGGGCGCCGTGCGCGAGCAGGCCGAGCCGAAGGCATCGCGAGCGGCTGATCGCAGCGCCGGCTTCGAATGGCGCAAACCGGGCTGCTCGATGTGCCTGGCCATGAACGACGACGTGCTGGCCGCCCGGCGTGCGCTGCGCCTCGACCACCAACCGCAATTTCGAGGGACGCCAGGGCCGCGGCGCGATCACGCACCTGATGAGCCCGGCCATGGCCGCCGCGGCGGCCGTCACCGGGCAAGATCACCGACGTGCGCAACTGACTGGAGGCAGCAGCATGAAGAACACGATCTATCGAAGGCACGCGCCGCGCCGCTGCCGCATCGAGAACCTCGACACCGACCAGATCATGCCCAAGCAGTTCCTGCGCGGCATCGACAAGGCCGGGCCTGGAGCGCGGCGTCCTGTACGACCTGCGCTTCGACGCGCGACGGGCGCGCGCGCGCGCCGACTTCGTGCTGAACCAGCCTGAGCTACGCCGACGCGCCGATCCTGCTGGCCGGCGCCAACTTCGGCTGCGGCTCCAGCCGCGAGCACGCGGTCTGGGGGCTGCAGCAGTTCGGCATCCGCGCCGTGGTCGCGTCGAGCTTCGGCGAGATTTTCTATTCGAACGCGATGAACAACGGGCTGCATGCTGGTGACGGTGCCCGAGGAGTACATGGAGCGCCTGTTCGCATTGGCGGCGGCCTCTGCGCGCCGCTGCAGGTGCGCGTCGATGTCGCGCAGCTGGAAGTCGTCAGCGCGGCGGGGACGGCGCGCTTCACCCTCAGCGACCGGCACCGGCAGATGTTCATGGAGGGCTGGACATGCTCGGCGCCTCGCTGCTGCACCTGCCGGCGATCGAGGCCTTTGCCGGGCGCTGGCGGGAGGAGCATCCGTGGCTGAAGGACGTGGCTGCGCAGGCGCGCGACAGGATCGATCGCGCGGCTTGATCTTTCGAACCTCGCGTTGCGTCGATGCGGGCGTGCGTTGAACGCGTGGGCGGCGGCAAACGGCGCGCCCACCCTACGTCTATGTCATACCGGTATGTTGAGTCGGATCCAGCGCGGGATCGACGTATTGGCGCCGCCCACGCGCTCAACCGCGCTGCTCACCATCAGGCGTCCGCCGCCTTCACCTGCGCCTGGCGCCGAAACTCCTTCGGCGTCACCCCCATCAGCTTCTTGAACAAGCGGCTGAAATAGGCCGGGTCCTGGAACCCGAGTTCATACGCGATGCTCGCCACCCCCGCCGGCACATAGGTCAGCTTGCGGCAGGCTTCCAGCATCAGCCGCTCCTGGGTGATCTCGAAGGCCGATTTGCCGGCCAGTTTCAGGCACAGCCGGTTCAGGCGCGCGGGCGCCACGCGCAGCAGCATCGGCATACTGCCCGACCTGCCACTGCTCCTTGTAATGGCGCTCGACCTCGACCCGGAAGCGGCTGAACAGCTCGAAGTCGCCGCGCCCCGAGGTGTCCGCAATCTGGCGCTCGGCCTGCACCCGCACCAGCAGCAGCAGCGTGCTGCGCGCCAGCCATTCGAGCATCAGGGTGTGGCCGTGGCGCGGCCAGGCCGCTTCCAGGATCAGGTTCTGCAGCAGCGCTTCGATGCGTGCCAGCGCATCCGGCGCCGCGTGCAGGCCGATCGCGAGCGGATGCACGAACAGCGAGGAAAACAGGTCGCCCTCGTGTCCGGCGGCGGCGAACAGCATGTTCTGGTCGACCGTCATGACATAGCCTTGCGCTTCCTCCGAAAAATCGAAGCCGTGCGCCAGCGAGGGATGGATCGTCAGCGCCACCGGCCCGTCGCACTCCCACAGGTCGCCGTCGATGTTCGCGCGAACCCGTCCTTTCAATAAAAAAAGTACCTGAAACAAACCCGCGTGCGTATGGGTGTCGATGTGCCAGTCGTATTTGCGGCTGCGCGTCTCGATCAGCTCGATGTGGACGGCTTCGGCGTCGCGGCCCCGTGTCGCCTCGCCATACAGCGCGAATTCGGGAATCTTCAGGGGCAGGGGCAGCGACGGGCATGGCAGGGAAGCGGGTGCGAAGGCGGCTAATCGGAAAATAGTACAAGTTTTTTCGCATTTGATCCATTCATATCCGGCCGCGCCCGGACTACGATGGTGACAACTAAAACAGTTCGGAGACAGCATCATGAAAACCCAGGTCGCCATCGTCGGCGCCGGCCCGGCCGGCCTTCTGTTATCCCACCTGCTGCACCTGCAGGGCATCGAATCGGTCGTGCTGGAAACGCGCAGCCGCGCCGACATCGAGGCGACCATCCGCGCCGGCGTGCTCGAGCAGGGCAGCATGGATATCCTGAACGAGGCCGGCGTCGGCGAGCGCATGCGGCGCGAAGGGGCGCTGCACCACGGCTTCGAACTGGCCTTCGGCGGCCAGCGCCACCGCGTCGACCTGCAGGAACTGACCGGCCACGCGATCACGGTCTACCCGCAGCACGAAGTCATCATCGACCTGGTGGCCGCGCGCATGGCGGCCGGCGGCGACCTGCGCTTCGAAGTGAGCGAGGTGGCGCTGCACGACATCGACACCACCAAGCCCTCGGTCACCTTCGTGCACGGCGGCGAAGCGGCAGCGCATCGACGCCGATTTCGTCATCGGCGCCGACGGCTTCCACGGCGTCTCGCGCCCGATGATCCCGCCCGGGACGCGCGAGGATTTCCAGCGCGTCTATCCGTTCGGCTGGTTCGGCATCCTGGTCGAATCGGCGCCGTCCTCCGATGAACTGATCTACGCCCAGCACGAACGCGGCTTCGCCCTGGTCAGCACCCGCTCGCCGACCGTGCAGCGCCTGTATTTCCAGTGCGACCCGCACGACAAGGTCGAGGCCTGGTCCGACGACCGCATCTGGTCCGAACTGCATGCCCGCCTGGAGCACAACGATGGCTGGAAACTGAAAGAAGGCAAGATCTTCCAGAAGGGGATCATCGGCATGCGCAGTTTCGTCTGCGCGCCGATGCGCCACGGCCGCCTGTTCCTGGCCGGCGACGCCGCCCACATCGTGCCG
The DNA here is from genome assembly GCA_963729765.1 of uncultured beta proteobacterium. Lineage (GTDB taxonomy): Bacteria > Pseudomonadota > Gammaproteobacteria > Burkholderiales > Burkholderiaceae_D > Telluria. The sequence continues at coordinate 582,861 of CAVSPL010000012.1, forward strand.
CCGACCGGGGCCAAGGGCATGAACCTGGCCATTTCCGACGTGCGCGTGCTGTCGCAGGCGCTGGTGTCCTTCTACAAGCAGGGCAGCGAGGAGGGGCTGGACGGCTATTCGGAAACGGCCTTGAAGCGCGTCTGGCGCGCCGAGTATTTCTCGTGGTGGATGACGCGGCTGCTGCACACCTTCGCCGATGCCTCGCCCTTCGAGCGCCAGATCCAGCGCGCGGAACTGGAAGCGCTGGTGGCCTCGCGCGCGATGCGCACCGCGCTCGCCGAAAATTACGTGGGGGCGTTTTAAGCGCAGCTCACACCAGTTCGTAGCGCGCCCGATACGGCCTGAAGCCCACGCGGCGCTTGAAGTCGCGCAGCCCCGGCTGCGCGCCCAGGAAGGTGTCGTACATGAAGTATATGACAGAGCCTCGTCGTGAGCTTGTGGGTCCAGTCGGCGCGCACCCGGGCGATGCGCGCATGCAGGCGCGCCAGGGCGCGTGCGCCTTTGGTCCGGTTCTTCGACACGGGCATGCGCGTGCCCTTCGCGATGCGGCCCGTTGATCCGTGCCGCCCGCTTCGCAGCCTCGAAGCTTGCGTGACAAGGCGCCGGGAGCGGATGCGCAGCCGGCGCAGCGCCGCCCTCAAAGGGCGTGGTGCATCGATCTTCTCGCCGCTGCTCGAGGGTAGCTGCTGCCGTGATGCCGAGGTCGACACCGACTGTCGCCGTTGCCGATGCGGGGGCGCTGCGCACACTTGCTCGGCCACCTCGACCTGTACTGAGAGGATACCACCAGTCGGCCTCGCGTGAGACGCTGGCGCCCATGATCTTGCCCGGGAAGCGCAGCGCTTCGGCCAGCGCGACGCGCCCGATCTTCGGCAGCACGGCCGATTTACCCTCGATGCGGAATTTGTCGTTCGCGACGTAGAACGCATCGCGGCAGCGCCTCTTGCGCTTGAAGCGCGGCGGGTGCGCCGGTACCTTCGCCTTGATGGCGGCAGAGTAGCGGGTGAAGGCTTTGGCCAGGTGGGCGAACGGCTGGGCGTGGGCGTCGCGGTGGATGGTGCGCAGCCAGGGCTGGCCATCCTGGTCCTGCCAGTCCGGGTGGGCGTACTTGATCGCGTTGAACTGTTTTTTCAGCGCCATCGCATTGGGGCGCTGCCCGGCTGTCGCCTGGCGGTTCCACTCCGCCAGCGCCCAGTTCCAGACGCGGCGGGCGGCGCCGGCCGCACGCGCGAAATAATCGCGCTGGGCGGCGGATGCCTCAATCCTGATCCGGTGCGACAGTAGCATCGCCAGTCCTTCCAAGGGCCGCACGCAGCTGGCGGCGGAAACTGCGCAAACCGTACAGGGGCTAGAAAAACAGTGCACGATCGTCATCAGGTCCTGCACGATTTCCTGCTCGGGCGAGAGGTGTTCCTGGTTCAACACCAGCACCTCGCACCTGGCAGCGTAGTGCGCGAACCAGTCAAAGCCGAAGCGCGCAAGCCGGTCGCGATGCGCCAGCACGAGCATGGCACTTCACCGCGGCCGATGGCGTCGAGCAGGGCGACGAATTTTTTGCGTGAAAAGTTCAGGCCGCCGCCGACCCTCGACGCCATCGGGCCGCGCGCAGGCCGTGAACTGCGCGAGTACCTGTCGCTGGTTGGACGCTGGGCGAAACTGGACACCCGGCAGTAGGCGAAACGATCCGTCGCGGTTGCGACGGGTCGTGCGGCAGCTTCAAGAAAGTCCGACAACTGGTCTGCCGTGTAGCGCCTGCGGTTGCTGGGGGTACGCGCGGCTGGAAGGAGCCTGCCCTCGCGCTCCCAGCGCTGTAGGGTTTTCACCGTGACGCCCAGGCGCTTCGCTGCTTCGCCACTTCCGAGTGTGATTTCCATGATCACTCTTGGACACAATGGCACGTTAAGTTCAATCTACTCCACCTCGCGCTCCTCGATCAGGCGGCAGATGATTTTCAGGAGCAGCAGATACATGATGCCGTCCTGGTTCTTGTAACCCATCAGTTGGTCGGTCGCGACGAAGTTGCCGTAACGTCCCATGCTGCAATAGGCCACCAGCCGCTCGCCGGCATCGAAGACGCCATGGCATTCGAAGTGGGGCGGGTTTTCGTAGAGGCTCTTCCTGACCCGGTAGGATGCGTCCATCGGCCGCCCCTGGCGCTGCTCGCAGGACGTGTGGATGGCATGCAGTTCGTCGATGTGTTCGTTACGGTCGATCTGGCGCAGGTGGTAGCCGCGCCCAAGCGCCTTGCGGCTTTGCGGACCGGCGTGGCCGCTGCGGCGCACGCTCTGCAGGTAGCCGTCCGGGTGGCCGCCGAAAGCGGCGAGATCGATCAGGGCGATGCCCATGGTCTTGTTGCCGAACATCTTGTAGCGCGGATGGGGCCGGGTGAAGAGGGCGTGGGTACGGCGGATGGCTTCCGGATTGCGCTGCTGCTCGAAGCGTAGCCGGGCCACGGGGAGGCGGGCCAGTTGCACGGCGAAGCGCGCATGGTCCATCAGCTTTGTTAAAAACTCAGCCGTTTCCATAAGGTCTCCTCATGGTCTGCTGCACAGGCCCGCGTCATGTGGACGCACCTGTCAAGTCAGATTCGCAAGAAACTGATCGGTTCCGGCGCAAGCGCTGATCTTGCGCAAATCGGGACAGATGGAAGCGGCGAGGGAGGGAGAAGCGACCGGGGCCGCGCGTCGCCGGCCCGGTCTGGTATGACGGCATCAGAACGAGGTCGGCACCCGCACCATCAGCGTGACGTCCGGCGTATCGCGCGTCAGGCCGGCGCCGACAGCCACGCTCAGCGTCCTCTTGTCGCTCAGGCGGTACGAATAGCCGATCAGGAGGGTGCCGAGCTGCATGCGCACCGAGCCCGGCACCGTGCGGCCGTTCTGCTTGGTGCGGGCGACCGAGTTGTGGTCGTAGCCGACGCTGAACGAGGCCTTGTCGTTCAGGGCCAGGCCCATGCCGAAATTGAAGCCGATCACGCCGCCCGGCGCGATGGTGCCGAGCGATTCCTTCTCGCCGCCCAGCACGGTGCGCGAGACGTCGCGCTTGAAGTTGTGCAGGTAGCTGAAGCTGCCGAAGAACACGGCCGGGTCCGACGGGAACAGCCAGGTCAGGCTCGGCTGCAGCGAATAGAAGCCGGAACCGGTGGGCAGTTCGAGCGGCAGGCCGCTGCCGGTGATGTTTTCGCCGATGCAGCGGCGCTGGCAATCGGTCGTCACCTCGAACGGGTCCTTGCCGGTGCGCGATTTGAAGCGCAGGCCGCCGATGAAAAAGGGCATGTCGGCGCCGCCGTTGTTGAGCTGGTAGCGCGCCGCGACTTCGACGTCGCCGACGGCCTTGCCGCTGGTCTCGAAGGCGCGCTCGACCGCCGTTCCGGTGAACACTTCGCGGCTGACGGTGGCGTCGCTGCGGTAGACGTAGGGCAGCTTGGCCTCGACTTCGATGCGGTTGGTGAGACCCGTGCGCAGGGTGGCGGTGGCGGTGGTGGTATTGCGTTTCACTTCGCGCACGTCGATCAGCCCGATCAACAGGGCGGGGATGACGGTATAGCCGACCAGGGCCACGCGGTTGCTCGACGAATAGCCGTACTGGATGGCGGGCTCGAAGACGTACTTGCCGCGCTGGGTCAGCACGCCCGGCTGCTCGAAGATCGGGGCGACTTCGCGCGGCAGGTTTTCGCTCGACGGCGCACGGCCGACGGCGGCGGCGGTGTTCGGCGCGCAGCGGGCAGCGGCGCCGCGGCGCCTGCTGTCCCGCGCCGGCGCCGCCGGTGCCGCGCAGCGCGCCCAGGGTCTCGTCCGGGACGGGCGCGGCCGGCCAGCACCGGCTCGGCCACGGCGGACGGGGCCGGTTGCGGTGCGGTGCGCGCGCGCGCTGCGCACGTCGCGCTCGAGTTCATCGATGCGTGCGCGCTGGGCATCGAGCTGCTGCCGCATCGCCTTCAGCTGTCTGGACAATTCCTCGACGGATTGCGCTTGCGCCGGGAAGGCGCAGAACGCTGCGCTGACGGCCAGGGCGCCAGCACATAGCGCCGGGATTTTCTGCATGGGTCTCTCCAAGGTTGGTCGCCGTCAGCGGGTGCCGACAGCTGTTGTCAAAGCATTATTCAGGCTTGCGCCGAAATTGAGCGCACGTAACATTCCAGCGGTGTTGACCGTGGCGTTGATGGAGATCTGGTTCCTGATCGTCTGGTCGTTCAGCGAGTTCTGGATGATGGTTCCGCCCAGCAGGTTCTGCGCATTCCCGGCCATCGTGCGCACGTCGCCGTTCTGGATCAGGCGCAATTCGCCGAGGGCGTCGCGCGAGAGCGTGCCTTCGCCGCGCGCCAGTTTGCCGATATCGCCCAGCTGCATTTCGGTGCGCTCGACCACGGTGCCGTTGATGGAAACAAGCCGTTCGAGGCCGAGCGTGACCATCAGGCCATCGGCGGTGATGAAGCCGCCGCGCGCCGCTTCGAGCGTGGCGCTGTCGACCGCGTGCGCCGGGTCGAACGGGATCGGCTGCGCCCCGGCCGGCGCCAGGGCGGCCATCGACAGCAGCAGGAACGGCAAGAAAATGGAATACCGCATGATGATTCCTTAAAAATCGCCGGGGCCGAATTTCGGCAACCCGTAGGTACTGTCCATGGCGCGCATTGCGCCTTCGCCCAGCGGCGCGCGCGGCGCATTGCGCCAGTCGGCGGCGAGGTTGAAGCCGGGTTTGACGGGGCCCTCATGGATCACGAACAGGATCCGGTTGGCCCAGAGCGACTCGAAGCGCTCGCGCGGCATCAGGCGCGTGCCGCGCGAAGGGTCGCCGATCAGGATGCGGCCGTCATCGAAGCCCTTGACGACGACAAAGTGGTTGTAGCCGTTGTCGGAAATGAGGACGATGGCCGGCAGCTTCGCTTCGATCAGTTTGTCGAGCGACAGCTGGAAGCCGTTGGCGGTGAAGCCGCGGTTCTTCAGGAAGCGCTGCATGTCGAGCAGGGAAAAGCCTTCGCGGCGGATCTTTTGCTGGTCGCCGGTGGCAAACATTTCCTGGAACGCGAGCTGTTCCGTCACAGGGGTCTGGTAGTGGTGGGTCAGCAGCGTGGCCAGCGCGGCCGAGCCGCAGCTGAAATCGTACTGCTGGCGCATCGTGGCCTGGAAGCGCAGGTCTTTCATGCTCTTGACGGGCATGGCGCCGATCCGCATGCCGCTTGGCAGCGACAGCTCGGCGGCGCCGGCATGCGCCGGTCCGAACAGCAAAGCAAGTGTGCAGACGACAAGAGCAGGTTTCATTGGAACTGCAGGTTGATGACCGTGGCGTTCTGGATCAGCACGTTGGCGCCGCTGTTCTGGATCACCACCGGAATACCCGACATGTTGGCAAACGAGCCGGCGTCGATCGTGTTCGACCCGGTCTGGACATTGAAGGCGCTGTTGTTGGCGACGTCGCCGTTCAGTTTGGTGTCGTTGAAGACGGTGTCGGCGCGCCCGCGTTCGTGCTCGAGCTTGTCGAGGTCGACCGCCTGGACGGTGGCGCCACCGATGGAAAGGGTGCTGCTGTCTTCCTGCCTGGCGACGGCAGGAATGGCCTGGACGAGCTGTTCGATGCCTTCGATGGCAGGCGCCTTGACCTCGGCCGCGTCGAGCAGGACCGGCTCGTTCGCACAGGCCTGGCCGGACAGGACGGCAGCCAGCGCGAGCACGCAGGCATGGGCCGATCGGGGCAGTGCAAAAATCATGTTCATCGTGTCTCCCTGAATCCGGACACTGCCGCGCCGGTGAGGGCGCGGCAGTGTCCGTACTACCTTGTTACCGGATGACATTGCTTCAGCTTACTGGCCGCCGACGTTCAGGTTGCTCTGGACGTTGACGCTTTGCTGGATCAGGGACGAGAAGCCGTTGTTCTGGCTGACGACCATGATGCCCGCTGCCGACTGGCCGACATTGGTCATGGCATTCGACATGTCGAAGGTGCCGGCGTTGACGGTGTTGGTGCCGCCTGCGCCGCCGGTTGCCGCGCCGCCTGCGCCACCGGTGCCGGTGCCCGCGGTGTTGGCGCCGCTGGCGCCGCCCATGCCGCCGGTGCCCGTACCGCCCGTGCCGCCCGCGCCGCCGGCGCCGGCAGTTGCCGTGCCCGAGGTCGAGGTGCCGCCGGTCGCGGTGCCCGAGGTGGCGTCACCGCCAGCCGAGCCTGCGCCGCCGGTGTTCGATGCCAGGCCGGTCGAGCCGCCCGCGCCGCCCGCGCCTGCAGCCGCGCCCGCGCCGCCGGTGCTGGTGCCGGCCGTGGCCGAGCCGCCTGCGCCGCCCGCGCCGCTGGTGCCGCTGCCTGCCGCGCCGCCGCTGCTCGACAGGGCTGCGCCCGCGCCGGCAGTGCCGCCGGTCGCAGCGCCGCCTGCTGCGCCTGCGCCGGCCGTGTTGGTGGCCATCGCGCCCGCGCCTGCCGTGCCGCCTGCGCCGCCCGCCGCACCCGCGCCGCCTGCGCCGCCAGCCGCGCCCGCACCACCGGCGCCGCCGGTGCCCGTGCCTGCCGTTGCCGTATTGGTGGCGCCGGTCAGGGTGCCGCCGGTGCGGCCTGAGGTGCCGCCGTCAGCCGCGCCGCTGGCGCCGCCGGTCGAATCCGGCGTCGATGCGCCGCTGCCGCTGGTGCGCGATGTTGCCGCTGCTGCCGGCGCCCGCGCCCGCTGAGTCGCCACGTGCCGCGGTGTCGCCCGCGCTGGTCGCGCCGCCCGCGCCGCCTGCGCCGCCGGATGCACCCGCGCCGCCCATGCCGCCCGCCGCGCCTTCGGCGCCGTTGCCGCCCATGCCGCCGGTTGCCGCGCCGGTGCCGCCGCCCGCGCCGCCGGCGCCTGCCACGCGTACGGCCGGCATTGCCGCCGTTGCCGCCGTCCTGTTGCCGCCTGCCGCCGCCGCCCCAGCCGCCGTTGGCCGGCGCCGCTGGCGCCGCCGGAACCGGCCATGCCGCCGCCGGCGTTACCGCTCGAGCCGCCCGAACCGCCCGCGCCGCCTTCGCCGCCCGATGCGCCCGAGCCGCTCGATGCGTTCGAGGCCAGGCCGCCCGCGCCGCCCGCACCGGCGTTGGCGCCGCCCGCGCTGGCTGCACCCGTACGGGCATTGCCGCTGGTCGCATTGCCGCCGGTCGAACCGGAAGCGGCCATGCCGCCCCAGCCGCCCGCGCCCGCGCCGCCGTCGCCGCGTGCGTTGCCGCCGCTGCCGGTGGCGCCCGCGCCGCCGGTCGAGGCGCCGCCGTTGGCATTGCCCATGTTGTTGGCGACGTTGCCGATGTTGCTGATCTGCGTTGCCGCTCACGGAGCCGTTCAGCGTGCTGGTCGCCGTGGCGCTGGAGGTGTTGAAGGAGCTGGCGAAGCTCGAGGTCGAGGTGCCGCCGTTGTTCGCGGCCGACGCGCCGGCCGCGGTGGCGCCGGCATCGCCGCTGCTGCGGTTCTGGCCGGAGCTGTTGCGCGAATCGTTGCCCTGGTTCGAGTTGTCGGCCGTGTTGGTCGACGAATTGTTGCCCTGGTTCGAATTGTCGCGCGACGAAGAATCGTTGCCCTGGTTCGAATTGTTGCGTTGTCGTGTTCGTGGTCGTGTTGGTCGACTGGTTGTTGCTCATGTTCGAACGGGTCGAGGAATCGTTGCCCTGGTTCGAGGCATCCGTGGTGACCGTGCTCGTGTTCGTCGAGTTGTTGTCGGAACTCGCCGTGCCGCTGTCGTTGGCATTGACGCCCGGACCCGTCTGGGTCACGGTGGTGGAAGAATCGGTGGTTGGGTCCGTCGTTTGGGCTTGGGCTTGTGCAGTCAGGCCGAAGGCAAGCGACAGGGCAGTAACGAGCAAAGTCTTGTTCATGCAAATTCCCCTAGGGTGTGTGGTTGAGTTCGACTGGCGGTCGTACCAGTTGAACCTGTGTCTATGCAAGAGCGATGCCAAGCGTGGAATCAAAATACTCAAATCATTGATAAATAAGCACAATGCATGACGGAAATGACGAAATTGCGCATACACATTGTTGTTAGGAATTTAACAGCAGTGCTGGTGTAACAGAAGTGGCACAGTTGTGTACCGATTGGCAGAGCTGGCGGCGGACACTGTGCCGTCGAGCTGACGCGCGCGCATGCGGGCGGCGCCGGGCCGATGCGGGGAGAGTGCGCCTGCGCAGGCTGGGCGCCTGGCGGCAGAAGCCGGCTCGGAAGAGAGGGGCGTGCGCAGTGCCTGTGCCTGAGCTGGCGCGGGTGGTACGCGGCAGAGAGGGGACGACGCTCGAGGCGCAGGCCTCAGGAACGCATGCCGTGCTTGGCCAGCAGGCGGTACATCGTGGTGCGCGAGACGCCGAGGTCGCGCGCGGCGCGGCTGACGTTCTGGCCGGTGCGGTCGAGGCAGGCGCGGATCGCGAGGCGCTCGGAACTGCAGCGGGCGTCGTCGAGCACGGCTTCGATCGGCGCCGAGGGCATGACCAGGTCGAGGTCGTCCGGCTCGATCCATTTGCCGTCGGCCATCACCATCGCGCGGCGCACGCGGTTGATCAGTTCGCGCACATTGCCCGGCCACTCGTGCGCGGCGATCGCCTCGATGGCGCGGCTGCTGAAGCCCTTCAGGCGCGGCGACTTGTCGGCCGCGTACAGGTGGAAGAAATGTTCGGCCAGCTCGACCAGGTCCTCGCGCCGCTCGCGCAGCGAAGGCACCGTGACCGGCAGCACCGACAGGCGGTAATACAGGTCTTCGCGGAAATCGCCGCGCGCCACCGCCTGCTGCAGGTTGACGTGCGAGGCCGAAATGACGCGCACGTCGACCGGGATGGCGCGCGTGGCGCCGAGCCGGATGATGGTCTTGTCCTGCACGAAGCGCAGCAGATTGGCCTGCAGGTCCTTCGGCAGGTCGCCGATTTCGTCGAGGAAGAGGGTGCCGCCGTTGGCCGATTCGATCAGGCCGACCTTGTCGCGCGCCGCGCCGGTGAAGGCGCCGCGCTCGTAGCCGAACAGTTCGGAGTGGATCAGGTTGGGGGCGATCGCGCCGCAGTTGATCGGCACCATCGGCCCGGTCGCGCGCAGCGACTGGCGGTGGATCGCCTGGGCGGTGAGCTCCTTGCCGCTGCCGCTTTCGCCCCAGATCAGCACCGGGGCGTCGACCTTGGCCACGCGCTCGACCTGGCTGCGCAGGCGCAGCATGGCGTCGCAGCTGCCGATCAGCGCCGAGGGCGCGCCAAGCGCGCGCGCGCGCGGACGGCGCAGCAGCGCATGCCCGAGCACGTGGCCGAGGGTGTGCACCAGGCGCCGCGAAGTCGAGCGGCAGGGTGTGGTGGTCGCACAGGTAATCGGCCACCAGGTCGCGCCAGGCCGGGGCCTTGATGATCTCGGCGCGAAACACGCCGACCCACTGGACATGGCTGTGCTGGCGCAGGAAGCGTTCGACCTCGAGATGCGGCCGCGCGCCGATCACCTGCATGAGCAACCCGACCAGGTAGGCATCCTGGCGCAGCTCGGAACGCGCCTCGTCGAAGCTGCGCACGGTGCGGATCTGCCAGTCGGGCATCTCCGCGCGCAGGACGTCGACGGCGCCGAGGTCATCGGGTGAAATGCAGAGTAATCGTTTCGCCAGACACTGCGGACGCTGCTCGGCCTCGCCAAAACCCTGTAACTGCGGGTAAGCATACTGCATTGTTATGTTGTACGGAAGACAATTGAAATGGCCGTGTTTCGTTACCAACTCGACAATGCGGGGCTTGACGGCGGCGCCCGGGCTAGGGCATGCCCAGCAGGTCGGCGCGCGGATAGCCCCAGCGCGGCACGTCCCGCGGGCAGGGCGGCACCGGCTGCGCGGCCAGGTCCAGGGTCGAGAAATTCGGCGCGCCCGGCGGGCCGAAGCGCACGTCGGTGGCGTCGCCGTCGGCCAGCGAGGGCGCGCGCGCAAAGCGCAGCCAGGCGTCGAAGCGGCAATCGCGGCCGCGCAGCGCGCGCAGTGCCGCCACCGAGCCGCGCTCTTCCCAGGCCCAGGCGAGCGCCGCCGCACCCTGCGCGACACCGCACGCCGCCGATCGCCGCCGGGCAATGCGCGGCCGGCGTGATGCGCGGCGCCAGGCTGAGGACGCCGCGGCGGATGCGGTAGCCGTCCGGCCCCTCGCGCGTGACGGCGACCATGCCCCAGCACAGCGGGTTGGCGGGGAAGGCCGACAGCGGCAGGTCGAGGATCAGCCGCCGCCGGATCGGACTGGCGCAGCGCGGCCCGCAATTCGCCGCGCGCGCGTTCGGCCATCGCGCCCTGCAGCAGCACGAAGCCGGCGGCGAGTGGCGACGCCGGCCAGCAGGGCCGCGCGCTCGCCCAGGCGCGCGCGTCAGCAGCACGGCCAGCGCCCAGACCGCCGTCAGCCCCAGCGAAGGATCCCCATTGCAGGTGGCCCGTGACCACGAACAGCGCCGGCAGCGCCAGGAACAGGCCGAGCAGCAGGCGGCGCCAGGTGCGGTTCGCCACCTGCGCCGCCAGCGGCGTGCCCAGCGCCAGCCAGAACACGGGTTCGACGATGAAGATCATGTCGCCGTAATACCAGCGCGGATCGAACGGCGCGAAGGGGTGGATGCCGTACACGTTCAGCGCATCCATGCCGAAGTGCAGCAATAAACCGATGAGCCGTCGCCGCCAGCAAGCCATGCCGCGCCGGGGCGCTGGTGCGCAGCAGGGCGCGCGCCGCCGGCCAGCACAGCCAGAGCGCGGCCAGCAGCACCAGCGCCTGCGGCAGCGCGTACAGCAGCGTATGCGTGTGGCCGCGGTGGTGCAGCAGGTAGCCGAGCGGGGCCGGCGCGAGGGCGGTCAGCACCAGGTCGAGGTCGGGGAAATTGCTGGCCAGCGCGGCGCCGGTCAGCAGCAGGCGGCGCCGGGTGCTGGCGCGCGGCGCGTCCGGTTCGGCGGGCAGCAGGCGATGGGTCAGTTCGCCGAGCGCGAGGCCGACCAGCGAGTGGGTGAGATTGTCCATGGTGCAATATTAGCACCGGGCCCGGCCGGTAGCGGGCTGAGCGCATACTCGTGGTTTTGAACTGCCAGGTTAAAGTTCTCGACACAGCCGACACGGACGACTGGTTCGCCGACATGACGTGCTATTCCCGGCATTCGGCATGCGGAGCGCTCGCATGGCAGGATGCTGATGGCAAATGGCTTCCCGACGCGGAACTGTGGATACCCGGGGACGACGTGCTTTCAGTATCGCCGATCGGTCTCATTCATGACATCGAGGTTCACCGCTATCTCCCGCCCGGCGAGTACCTGAACGCGGTGGCCCACATCGATATACACCATCCCTGCGACGGCGAAGCTGCTGCAATGATCAAGCTTGTCACGCGATATTGCAGAGGTCGCGACGCATCCCTCGCACCCGCTTTACATCGTCGGCCCACGCCCCGTGCCTTCTTCCTTCTCGATCCGCTCCTGGCACGGCACGCAGGTGCGCACGGTAGGCGTCGCCAGCAGGCGCTGCTCCGGAATCTCGCAGCCGCAGGATTCGCAGATGCCGTAACCGCCCGATTCGAGCCGGCCGATGGCGGCGTCGATCTCGTGCAGCAGGGCCGTTTCGTGGTCGGCAAAGCGTTCTTCGTCGTCGGCGATCATTTCGGCAGTGGGCGCGTCGTCGTTCTGGGCCTGGTGCGCACCGGGCGAGATGGCGGGCGGCTCGTCGCCGTCGGCGCCATGGCCGGTGCGGCCGCGCACGGTGGCGAGCGTTGCTTCGCGGCTTTGCTGCAGGCGCTTGGCGAGGTCGTCGTGGAGGGATTGCGAGATGGGCATGCGGTTTCCTGATCGTGAATGGTGTTGAAAAGACAGTCTGGAAATACTCTAGCGGATTACGACGGATGCGCGCGCCAGCTTGGGCGGGCTTCATCGGCAACCCGTAAATATTGTTGACCCCGTCTCTTCCATGTTAGATTCGCCCGGGCACTTTGCCGAACAATGACTATAAGAGACACCATGCCGATTTCCTCCCAGCGCAGCCTGCGCGCCGCCGTCGCCACCCTGTTCGTCCCGCTCGCGCTGGGCGCCGCCATCCTGCCGCAGGCCGCGCTGGCCGCGCCCGCGCGGTCGCCAGGCCGCCGCAGTCAAGCCGAACGCCGCGTTCGACGCCTGGGCCGACCGCTTCGCCGAAGACTGGGTGCGCATGACCCACAGCTCGGCGAGCAGCGACCCAGTACTTCAGCGGCGCCGAGCAGGCGCGCCTCGATCGCGAACTGACGCCGCTGACCGCCGGCGCAGCGCCAGAAGAGCCGTGGCGCTGGCCCGCGAAGGCCTCAAGCGCCTCGACGGCTTCGGAATGCCCCGCTGGACGACGACCCAGAAGATCTCGGCATCGGTGATGCGCTGGTCGCTGGACAACGTGATCGCGAACGAGCCCTTCGAGGACTACAACTTCGTGTTCTCGCAGTTCAGCGGCGCGCAGAGTCGGCCTGGTCAACTTCATGACCAATACCCACCCGATGCGCAACACGCGGACGTCGACAGCTATCTGGCGCGCCTGGACCAGGTGGGCATGCGCATGGACGAGGCGCTGGCGCGCGCCCGCGCGGCTGCCGCCAAGAAGCTGATTCCGCCACGCTTCATCCTCGAGCGCGCCCAGTTCCAGGTCGACCACTTCCTCAAGCCCTCGGCGCCGAGAACGTGTTGGTCGACCTCGCTGACGAGCGCAGCGCCGCGCTGAAAGACCTGACGCCGGAAGCGCGCAGCGCCGCCATCGCCCGCGCCACCAGCATCGTCGAAGACGAAGGTGCGCCCGGCCTATGTGCGCGTGCAGGGCTTCATGGCGGAATCCATCCGGCGACGAACGACATGGCCGGCATCTCGCGCCTGCCGAACGGCGCTGCCGCGTACGCACGCGCAATGGAAAACTTCACCAGCACCAAGCTCACCGCCGACGAGATCCACACGATCGGCTTGCGCGAAGTGGCGCGCATCGAAGCGGAGATGGACAAGCACCTGACGTCGCTGGGCCTCAGCGAAGGCGGCATCGAAGCGCGCATGAAGCAGCTCGACGCGCGCTTCCAGCCGAAAGGCGAGGGCGATCCGCGCCCGGCGCATCATCGCCAGCTACAACGAGATGGTGACGGACGCCGAACGTCGCAGCGCGCCGCTGTTCAACCTCAAGCCGCGCGCGCCGGTGGACGTGCGCCGCGTGCCGCCGATGACGAAGCCGTCGGCCGCCGCCCACTACAGCCTGCCGGCGCCGGACGGCAGCCGCCCGGGCATGTTCTGGGTGCCGATGCGCGGGCCGAAGTTCCCGATGATCCGCATGCGCAGCCTGTCCTACCACGAGGCGGTGCCGGGCCACCACTTCCAGCTCGCGATCCAGCAGGAGATGGAGGATCTCCGAAGTTCCGCAGCCAGCGCATCTTCAGCGGCGGCAGCGCGCACTCGGAAGGCTGGGCGCTGTACACCGAGCGCCTGGCGGTCGAGCAGGGCTGGTATGAAGGCGACGTGCCGGGGCTGCTCGGCGCGCTGGGGTCGGAACTGTTCCGCGCCCGCCGCCTGGTGGCCGACACGGGCCTGCACACCAAGGGCTGGACGCGCCAGCAGGCGATCGATTACGGCATGGGCGTGAGGAAACCGAGCGCTACATCGTCTGGCCCGGCCAGGCCAATGCCTACATGATCGGCATGCTGCGCATCCTCGAACTGCGCGAGAAGGCGAAGGCCGAACTGGGGACAAGTTCTCGCTGCCGGCGTTCCATGACCTGGTGCTGGGCGCCGGATCGGTGCCGCTGGATGTGCTGGGGAAGCTGGTGGATGGCTGGATCGCGGGGCAGAAGAAGGCGTAAGAGCCTTCGGTGGCGGCGTCGATGCGGTATGTACCGCGGGCCGCCCATGGGCACACCGTCAAGCGCTCGCCCACCGGGCTGCACTGCTCGGTGCCGGCGGCGATCGCCTTCATCGCGGAACGTGTCGAGCAGCTTCAATCTCGCGCTTGTCGACCGCGACCCAACCCTGTTTTAACGCGAGCAGCGCTGACGCTTCATGTCAGGCCCAGGTAATTCCATGTCCTCGCGCGACATGCGCAGCTGATCGACCACATCCAGCTGGTCGTGCAGGACCTCGACCGCCTCCCGAACCATGTTCTACAAGAGCATGCGTCGTTCGCACGTGATTTCCTGGCTCATGATCCGGGGAAGTGGCCGGCAGGGCGGGCCGGCCGGACTATTTCCGGGCCGACGAACTCGTTCGTCTCGAGCGCCGCCGCATCGCAATGGTCGCGGCCGCCCTGATGGCATCCAGCTCAGCGGTACGCCGCCATCTGGCCTTCCAGGCTCGCCGACCGCGCCATGGTCGACGCCTTTTACAAGGCGGCGACTGGACGGCCGGCGGCAAGAGACAACGGCGCGCCCGGCGAGCGCCCCTATCACCCGGGCTATTATGCCGCCTTCGTGCTCGGCCCCGACGGCAACTAACATCGAAGCCGCTTCCACTGGCGACGGCGCAGCGCAGTGCGCCCTCGGTGAAGATCACGTTCTGATCGGCTCTATCGGATACACGCTGTCCGATTGTCAGGCGCGAACGCTGATCGCCAATTGTGCGCGCCCCGACCCATGCTAGATTCTGGAACACCGAGCGCATGAGGAGAGCACATGTTCGGCATGACGGCACTGGACCTGGCGCGCATCCAGTTCGCGTTCACGATGTCCTTCCACATCCTGTTCCCCGCCGTGACCATCGGCCTGGCCAGCTACCTGGCCGTCCTCGAGCTGTCCTGGCTGCGCACGAAGCGCCAGGTGTATGTCGACCTCTATCACTTCTGGCTGAAGATTTTCGCCGTCATGTTCGGCATGGGCGTGGTCTCGGGCATCGTCATGGCCTACCAGATCGGCACCAACTGGAGCTATATGTCCGAGTTCGCCGGCTCGATCCTGGGGCCGGTGCTGGCCTACGAGGTGCTGACCGCCTTCTTCCTGGAAGCGGGTTTCCTGGGCGTGATGCTGTTCGGCTGGACCCGGGTCGGCCCCGGCCTGCATTTCCTCGCCACCTGCATGGTCGCGGTCGGCACGCTCATTTCCGCCACCTGGATCCTGGCCGCCAACAGCTGGATGCAGACGCCGCAAGGCTATGCCATCGAGGGCAACCGCATGGTCCCGAGCGACTGGCTGGCGATCGTCTTCAATCCCTCCTTCCCGTACCGGCTGATGCACATGGTGGTGGCGGCCTACCTGACCACCGCGCTGATCGTCGGCGCCACCGGCGCCTGGCAGCTGCTCAAAAGGCGCGACAACCCGGCGGTGCGCAAGATGCTGTCGATGGCGATGTGGATGCTGCTGCTGGTGGCGCCGATCCAGGCCGTGATCGGCGACTTCCATGGCCTCAACACCGCCGAGCACCAGCCCGCCAAGCTGGCGGCGATGGAAGGGCACTGGCAAAACACGCCCGGCGAAGCGGTGCCGCTGCTGCTGTTCGGCATACCCGGACATGCAGGCCGAGAAAACCCGCTACGCGGTCGGCATTCCCCACCTGGGCAGCGTCATCCTCACGCACTCCTGGGCCGGGCAGATCCCGGGCCTGAAGGAATTCGCGCCCGAGAACCGGCCGAATTCCCTGATCGTCTTCTGGAGTTTCCGCCTGATGGTCGGCCTGGGCCTCCTGATGATCGCGCTCGGGGCCTGGAGCCTGTTCCTGCGCCGGGGCGGGCGCATCTTCACGACACGCCTGTTCCTGCGCGCCGCGCTCTGGATGGGGCCGGCGGGACTGCTCGCCATCCTGGCCGGCTGGGTGACGACCGAGGTCGGGCGCCAGCCCTGGGTGGTCTACGGCGTGCTGCGCACCGCCGATGCGGTATCGAAGCATGGCGCGGGACCGCTGGCGCTGACGCTCGCCCTGTTCGTGGTGGCCTATTTCTTCGTGTTCGGCGCCGGCACCGTCTACGTGCTGCGCATGATGCGCAAGGGCCCGCAAGCCTTCGAGCTGCACCGGGCCACCGAGGGCGGGCCGGGCGAGGTGCGCACGCCGATGCGGCCGATGTCGGCGGCGGACGTCGGCAACGACGACGAAGGCACCGGCGCAGGCGCTGCGGCCTGGACGACGGCAAGGGAGGCCGGGATGGGCATTGACACCTCGGTCGTCTGGGCCGTCATCATTTACTTTTCCGTCTTCATGTACGTGCTGCTGGACGGCTTCGACCTCGGCATCGGCATGCTGTTTCCGTTCGTCAAGGACAAGCGCGAGCGCGACACCATGATGAACACGGTCGCGCCGGTCTGGGACGGCAACGAAACCTGGCTGGTGCTGGGCGGCGAGGGGCTGCTGGCGGCCTTCCCGGTGGCCTATTCGATCATCCTGTCGCGGCTTGTACCTGCCGCTGGTCTTCATGCTGGTCGGCCTGGTGTTTCGCGGCGTGGCCTTCGAATTTCGCTTCAAGGCCAAGGAGCACGGGCGCCACCTGTGGGACAAGGCCTTCATCGGCGGCTCGGTGGTGGCCAGCTTCTTCCAGGGCGTCTCGCTCGGCGCTTTCCTGGACGGCATCACGGTGTCCGGACGCAGCTATGCCGGCGGCCCCTTCGACTGGATCGCGCCGTTCCCGCTGCTGTCCGGCTTCGGCGTGATGATCGCCTATACGCTGCTGGGCGCGACCTGGCTGATCATGAAGACCGAGGGCGAGCTGCACCGGCGCATGGTGCAGGTGGCGCGGCCGTTCGCGCTGATGCTGCTGGCAGCCGTGGTCGTGGTCAGCATCTGGACGCCGCTGCGCGACCCCTTCGTTGCCGACCGCTGGTTCACCTTCCCGAACATCGTGTTCCTGATGCCGGTGCCGGTGCTGGTGCTGCTGTCGATCGTGCTCCTGCTCGGTTCCCTCAAGCGCGACCCGCACCGCTGGCCCTTCGTGGCCGCGCTGGCCCTGATCTTCCTCGGCTACAGCGGGATGGCGATCAGCATCTGGCCGCACATCGTCCCGCCCTTCATCACGATCTGGGAAGCGGCCTCGCCGCCCAGCAGCCAGGGATTCGCCCTGGTCGGCACGCTGTTCATCCTGCCGGTCATCCTGATGTACACGGTCTGGTCGTACTGGGTCTTCCGCGGCAAGGTCAAGGCCGACGCGGGGTATCACTGATGAAAAAGCCCTGGCTGCGGCGGCTGGGCTGGCTGGTGGCGCTGTGGGCGGGCGGGGTGCTGACGCTGTACCTGGTGGCCGGCCGTGCTGCGCGCCATCATGCACGCGGCGGGAATGAAGTAATAAACATATGCAGAAAAACTTCAAACGTGCGCACCCTTTAGTCAGCGGAAAGCTTACAATTTCGATGAAGATTTATTAACGGAGCGCCCCAGTGTCCATGCAGTCTGCATCACCGACTATCGAACCCTCCATGGCGCACGAGCTCAAGCGCGCCGACGCCGCCGTTCCGGTGGCGCTGCCGCTCCCACCCGAAGACCAGGCAAGAAGCGATTTATATGCGCTGGCGGCGCGCCTGCTGCTCGCGCCCGCGGATGCGGCCCTGTTGCGTGGCCTCGCGGCCGCCGAGCCGATCGCCTCGACCGGCGCCGACCACAGCCTGGCCGACGCCTGGGAAAAGCTGACGCCAGGCCGCCAGCGTGATGGATGCCGACGCGGCGGCCGAGGAATTCGAGCTGCTCTTCATCAGCAGCGGCACGCCGGCGCTCAATCCCTACGGCTCGCTCTACCTGTCCGGCTTCATGAACGATACCCCGCTGGCCGAGCTGCGCGCCGATCTCGCGCGCTTCGGCATCGGGCGCGTGCGCGGCGTGTTCGAGTCCGAAGACCACCTCGGCGCCCTGTGCGAAACCATGCGCGTGCTGATCGCGGGCGGCCCCGGCATCCGGCGCCAGCCGCTGGCCGAGCAAAAAGCGTTTTTCGAAGCGCGCATCGCGCCCTGGTATGCGCGCTGCCTGGACGACATGGAGCAAGGCCGAAGGCGCGAATTTTTACCGCCTGATCGCGGCTTTCGTGGCCGCGCTGCTGGCCATCGAAGCCGAAGCGTTCGCCGTGGAAGACGGTTTTGACTATTAACACAATCCGAGGGACATGCGATGAAGACCGAGAACCAACACGACAAGGCCGCGGAACCGATCCCGGATCCGTCGCGCCGCAATTTCCTCAGGACGGCGCCGCTGGGCGCGCTGGCGGCGGTGGCCGCGGGCGCCGAGGCCAAGCCCGAGATCGCACCTGTCGAGGCCGCCAAGCCGGAGGTCAAGCAGGGCTACCACGAGACCGAGCACATTCGTCGTTACTATAAAACCGCCGCCTACTGGTGAGCGACCCCGGAGACCAGCCATGTCATTAGTTAAGAGTTCGAACGACAAAGGCGTCAAGCGACGCAAGTTCCTGGTCGGGGCCGGCGTCGCAGCCGGCGCCGGTGCGCTGGCGCGCCAGTTGCCCTTGAACGTGATCGAACCGGCGCAGGCCGCCGATCCCGCGGCCGCACCGGTCAAGACCGAACTCAAGCGCACCGTCTGCAGCCACTGCTCGGTCGGCTGCTCGGTCAATGCCATCGTCAGCAACGGTGTCTGGATACGCCAGGAGGCGGCCTTCGATTCGCCGATCAACATGGGCGCCCACTGCGCCAAGGGCGCCTCGGTGCGCGAGCACGGCTTCGGCGAGCACCGCCTGCGCTACCCGATGAAGCTGGTGAACGGCAAGTACACCCGCATCTCCTGGGACCAGGCGATCAACGAGATCGGCGACAAGATGCTGCAGATCCGCCAGCAGTCCGGTCCGGATTCGCTGATGCTGATCGGCAGCTCGAAGCACAGCAACGAGCAGGCTTACCTGCTGCGCAAATGGTCGGCCTTCTGGGGCTCGAACAACTGCGACCACCAGGCGCGCATCTGCCACTCGACCACCGTCGCCGGCGTGGCCCAGACCTTCGGCTATGGCGCCATGACGAACTCGTTCAACGACCTTCATTACTCGAAGGCCGTGATGTTCATCGGCTCGAATCCGGCCGAGGCGCACCCGATCTCGATGCTGCACTTCCTGCACGCCAAGGAACTGGGCGCCAAGATGATCGTGGTCGACCCGCGCTTCACCCGCACCGCGCGCTTCGCCCACCACTATGTGCGCGTGCGCCCGGGCACCGACATCCCGCTGGTCTGGGGCATGCTCTGGCACATCTTCGAGAACGGCTGGGAAGACAAGGACTACATCGCCGCCCGCACCTACGGCATGGACGACGTGCGCAAGGAAGTGGCGAAATGGACGCCCGATAAAGTCTCCGACATCACCGGCGTGCCGGAATCGTCGGTGCGCATGGCGGCCGAAATGCTGGCCAAGAACAAGCCATCGTCGGTGGTCTGGTGCATGGGCATTACCCAGCACCACGTCGGCACCGCCAACGTGCGCGCGCTGTCGATCCTGCAGCTGGCGCTCGGCAATATCGGCGTGCCCGGCGGCGGCGCCAACATCTACCGCGGCCACGACAACGTGCAGGGCGCGACCGACGTCGGCCCGAACGGCGATTCGCTGCCCGGCTACTACGGCCTGGCCGAGGGCGCCTGGAAGCACTTCGGCAACGTCTGGGGCGTCGACTACAACTGGATGCAGTCGCGCTTCGGTTCCAAGGAACTGATGGAAAAGCCCGGCATTACCGTGTCGCGCTGGTTCGACGCCGTCAACGAGCAGAACCAGTACGTCGACCAGCCGGCCAACCTGAAAGCCGTGTTCTACTGGGGCCACGCGCCGAACAGCCAGACCCGCCTGCCGGACATGAAGGCGGCCATGCAAAAGCTCGACCTGCTGGTGGTGGTCGACCCGTATCCGAGCATGACGGCGGCGATGCACGGCCGTACCGACGGCGTCTACCTGCTGCCGGCGGCCTCGCAGTTCGAGATCGAGCGGCTCCTGCACCGCCTCGAACCGCTCGATCCAGTGGCGCGAACGGGTGATCGCACCCCTGTTCGAATGCAAGACCGACCACGAGATCATGTACCTGTTCGCCAAGAAGCTCGGCTTCCACAACGAACTGTGCAAGAACATCAAGGTCGTCCTGAACGAGCCGGTGATCGAGGACATCCTGCGCGAAATCAACCGCTCCTGCTGGACCATCGGCTACACCGGCTGCTCGCCGGAGCGCCTGAAGCTCCACATGGAGAACAAGCACACCTTCGACCCGACCACGATGAAGGCCGAGTCCGGACCGTGCAAGGGCGACTACTACGGCTTGCCGTGGCCGTGCTGGGGCACGCCGGAAATGAAGCACCCGGGCACGCCGATCCTGTACGACATCAACAAGTCGGTGGCCGAGGGCGGCTTGCCGTTCCGCGCCAACTGGGGCGTCGAGCACAATGGCCAGACCCTGCTGGCGGCCGACGGCTCGACCAACAAGGGCTCGGAACTCGACACCGGCTACCCGGAATTCGACCATGTCTTCCTGAAGAAACTGGGCTGGTGGGCCGAGCTGACGCCCGCCGAACAGGCCATGGCCGAGGGCAAGAACTGGAAGACCGACAATTCGGGCGGCATCATCCGCGTGGTGATCGCCCACGGCTGCGCGCCGTTCGGCAATGCCCGCGCCCGCTGCAACGTCTGGAACTTCCCGGACCCGATCCCGACCCACCGCGAGCCGCTGATGTCGCCGCGCCGCGACCTGGTCGCCAAGTACCCGACCTACGACGACAAGGCCAATTTCCTGCGCCTGCCGACGCTGTATAAATCGGTGCAGGAAGTCGACTTCTCGAAGGACTTCCCGATGATCATGACCTCGGGACGCCTGGTCGAATACGAGGGCGGCGGCGAGGAAACCCGCTCCAACCCGTGGCTGGCCGAGCTGCAGCAGAACATGTTCGTCGAGGTCAACCCGAACGACGCGCTGCAGATCAACGTGCGGG
Source organism: uncultured beta proteobacterium (assembly GCA_963729765.1). Lineage (GTDB taxonomy): Bacteria > Pseudomonadota > Gammaproteobacteria > Burkholderiales > Burkholderiaceae_D > Telluria. The sequence continues at coordinate 603,599 of CAVSPL010000012.1, forward strand.
TAGGGGACTACGTCTGGATCGAGACCCCGACCGGGGCGCGCCTGAAAATGATGGCGATGGTCACCGAACGGGTTCCCGTCGGCATGGTCTGGGCGCCGTTCCACTTCGGCGGCTGGTGGATGGGCGAGGATCTCGAGCGCCACTATCCGGAAGACGGGGCGCCGACGGTGCGCGGCGAAGCCATCAACACCGGCTGGACCTACGGCTACGACGCCGTCACGATGATGCAGGAAACCAAGGTATCGCTGTGCCGCCTCGTGCGCGCCTGACGGACCGGAACAGGAGAAAACCATGTCCGCACGGATGAAATTCATTTGCGATACCGAGCGTTGCATCGACTGCAACGGCTGCGTTACCGCATGCAAGAACGAAAACGAAACGCCCTGGGGCGTGAACCGCCGCCGCGTCGTCACCATCAACGACGGCGTGCCGGGCGAGCGTTCGGTGTCGATCGCCTGCATGCATTGCACCGACGCGCCTTGCCTGGCGGTGTGCCCGGTCAACTGCATCTACCACACCGAAGACGGCATCGTCCTGCACAGCAAGGACCAGTGCATCGGCTGCGGCTATTGTTCGTATGCCTGCCCGTTCGGCGCGCCGCAGTTCCCGGAAAGCGGCCTGTTCAACCACCGCGGCAAGATGGACAAGTGCACCTTCTGCGCCGGCGGTCCGGAACCGGATACCTCGGACGCCGAATTCAAGAAATACGGCCGCAACCGCATCGCCGAAGGCAAGCTGCCGGCCTGCGCCGAGATGTGCGGCACCAAGGCGCTGCTGGCCGGCGAAGCCAACCTGATCGCCGACATCTACCGCCAGCGCGTCGAAACGCGCGGCTACGGTCCCGAACTGTGGGGCTGGAAGATCGCCTACGGCCCGAACAAGCGCGGCGGCCCGCGCAAGGCCACGCGGCGACCTGCCGCGCGTCAACCAGCAGCCTGGCGCCAGCCAGAACGAACCGGGGAGCCTGCCGACATGAACAAACGACTCGGTACTGATCGCGGCCTTGCCGCTGGTGCTCGCCCTGTCGGGCTGCCTGGAAGTCGAACAGCACCCGAAATGGGTCAAGGGGGAATACGCGGGCAAGAAGGATCCGCGCCATTACCAGACGCTGTTCCACAACGACAAGCTCTCCTGGAACGCTGCGATCGTCAATCGCAACAACCAGCAGAACGAGTACAACCGCGCCAATCCCTAGGAGCCAGCCATGCGAGCACAACTGAATGCCTTGCGCGCGCTGCTGGCGCCGATGTTGGCCCTGCTGTTCTGCTGCTGACGCTTGTCGGCTGCCTGGGCCGGCGTGCCGAACAAGGACGCCAAGCCCGCCTACGCCGAAGAGCAGACCATGCTCCAGGTCGAGGGCGATTCGAACGTGCGCGAGCCGGGCTTCGCCAATCCGTCCTCGGGCAAGGTCCACATCGACCGCCACTACCTGGGCCAGTACGGCACCACGGAAGCGAACGTCATCGTCCAGCGCGGCGGCAATACCTGGCGCCAGTTGCGCAACGGGCCGATCGCGACCATCACCGGCGTCCTGCTGCTGGCCGTGCCGCTGCTGATCTTCGTGTTCTACCAGGCATTCCGGCCGGCGCGCGCTTGCCGGAATCGGGACGGCGCCTGCACCGCTTCAACCGCTGGGAGCGCACGGTGCACTGGGCGACCGCCTTCGCCTTCATCCTGCTGTCGATCACCGGCATCATCATCATGTTCGGCAAGAACATCATGCTGCCGTGGATGGGGCATACCCTGTTTTCCTGGATCGCGATCATCTCGAAATACCTGCACAACTTTGCCGGGCCGCTGTTTGTCGTGTGCTCGATCCTGATGTTCTTCACTTTCCTGCACCGTAACTTCTTCAAGCGCATCGACTGGCAATGGGTGAAGGCGGGCGGCGGGCTGGTCTCGCACAAGCACGTGCCGGCCGGCTTCTTCAATGCCGGCGAAAAGACCTGGTTCTGGCTGGGCGTCGTGGCTGCTCGGCCTGGTCATGTCGATCACCGGCCTGATCCTCGACTTCGTGACCTTCGGCCAGACCCGCTACGTGCTGCAGATGGCGAACTACCTGCACATCGGCGGCGCCACGCTGTACATGGTCGCCGCCATGGGCCATATCTATATCGGCACCATCGGTTCGCCCGGCTCCTACGATTCGATGCGCCATGGCAGCGTCGACGAAAACTGGGCCAAGGCCCACCATTCGCTGTGGTACGACGAAGTCAAATCGGCCGCGCGCACCGCGCCCGACACCGCGCGTCCGGGACCGGTGCCGCCAGTGGCGCCGCGTCCAGGGCCGGCACATGTGAGGTCAACGATGAAAGCATCCACACTCGCTCTCTGGCCTGCTGGCCGCCTGCGTCACGCTGGCCGGCTGCGACCGCGGCCATGCCAACCCGAAGGACGGCGTCGATCCAGACCAAGTTTCCGGGCCAGGTCACGGCCGGCGGCGGCACCAGCGGCCAGGTCATGGCGCGCAGCGCCAAGCCTGAAACCAACGCGGCCTATGCCGGCGGCACGCCGGGCATCGCCGGCGGCGCGGGCGGCAACAACGCCGGCGCCGCCATGGGCGGCACCGTCACCGAAACCGGGCAGGGGCCGTCCTCGGGCGTCACCGCGCCGGTCAGCGGCGGCCAGCCCGGCAACAAGCCCTCGGGCGACAACCATGCCAGCCCCGGCCGATGCGGCGGCCGCGGACGCCACGCCGGCCGCCGGCAGCGCCGCGCCACCAGGCAGCACGCCGGCCGCCGCGCCGGGCACGCTGACGGGAGAAAAGAAATGATGCGCATCCGACTGTTGACCCGTGCCCAGGCCATGGCCTCGCTGGCCTCGCTGGTCACGGCCAGCCTGGCCTGTGCGGCGTTGCCGGCGCCGACGCCGGCCGCGCAGCAGGCCGCCGCCGCCAAGAAAGCCGGGCCGACGCCGAGGCGGCCAAGCAGAAGCAACTGCTGGCCGAATCGATGGAGTCGCTCAGCACGCGCTGGCGCTCGAACGCCGGCGCCAAGGGCTGGACCACGCATCCGCCGGTGGCGATCGCGGCAGCGCCGGCAGCCGGCGCCCGGCGGCCGGCGCTGCCGGCGGCGACCGCCGGCACCCGGCGTGCCGCTGCCCGGCGCGGTCCCGGCCGCCGTGCAGACCACCGGCGTGGCCACCACCGGCACGCCGATGCCGGGCGTCGCGCCGCGCACCACCGGCGTCTCGGCCAACACCCTGACCGGCACCCCGGCCGGCAACGCCGCCGCCGCGCCGGGCAATGGCGCCGCCCCGCGCAGCGACCAGGCCCTGCAATCGGCCAACGTGCCGATCAAGAGCGAAAAGCTCGGCACGGCCACGCCGAGCGTGGACGTCAAGAAGGTCCAGACCCAGTCCGTGCCGAAAGGCGCCTCGCCGGCGGTCGACAGGGGCAATACCAAGGAAGGTGAAGCAACCAATGAAGATGGCCAGCATGCCGATCGCGGTGATCATGCAGCGCCGTACGCTGCAGCACCGCTGGGCCGACGAGGCCTGGTCCGCCGTCGGCGTGGTGCCGGACCGCGGCAATCTGCCGCGCCTGCAGATCCTGAGCGAAAGCCCTGAGCGCGACTACTACCTGGTCTCGGGCCTGGAACTCGAGCTGTACACGGACGAGAACGAAGGCTATTACGAGAACGTGCTGGCGCCGGAATCGAAGGTGTTCGTGCTGTGGCGCATGGAAGAGGGCCGCGCCATGCCGGCGCGCGCCTCGGTCAGCTATGTCGAAGGCACGCGCATGTTCGATTCGGGCGAAGCGGCCGACGGCGTGACCATGCCGGCCGAGATCTACGCCTGGGTCGCCGGACTACCTGCGCCAGCATTACACACCCAAGCCGCGCCGCGGCCGCCAGCACGGGTAAGGAACGAGGCATGCCCGAAGAAGGATTCCTGCGCCGCTGGGCGCGCGTCAAGGCGACCGGCGCCGAAGCGGCCGATGCGAGGCGGCGCCTGCCCGCCGCGCCGCCGCGTGCCGATGCCGGCCGCGCCCGGCCCGTGCACGCGTCGCGCAGGGCGAGCCGGCCCAGCCTGCACCGACGCTGGTCGACGCCGCCCAGCTGACAGCCGACTCCGATTTCTCCGCCTTCGTCAGCCCGCACGTCGGCCAGGACGTGCGGCGCCTGGCGCTGAAAAAACTGTTCGCCGATCCGCACTTCAACGTGCTGGACCGGCTCGACATGTACATGGACGACTACAACAAGCCCGATCCGGTATCGGCCGCGATGCTGGCCGCGCTCGACCATGCGCGCGGCACCTTGCGCCGTCCCGAGGAAGTGCAGGCGGAGCTGGCGCGCCTGCGCGGCCCGGGATGCGCCCGTCGAGAGCGGCGGACGCCGCGCGGACGAAGCGCTCGATGCGCCGGCCGCAGCCGAAGAATCCAGCACGCCTGCCGAGGCACCTGATGCCGCCGGCGACGACCCGCAGCCAGCGGCGCCCGCCGCCATCGCAGCAGACCTTCCCCGCCCACCGCTGAGCACGATAGGATGATAGCGATGTCATTGCGCTAACACCCGTGCGCGCGCACAATGCACAGGCAGGCATTTAGCCGCAGTCAGACTCAGTTTCCACCCGCACCATTCCCAAGGTACCGCATGAACATCCGATTTCTGGAAGGGCAGGCCGGCGATCCGCTGCAGGAACGCCGCAACGCCCTTGCCAAGACCGCCGCCATCCTCGCGGCCGACGCCATCGCCCCATTCGAGCCGGGCGTCGCCGTCAGCTACCGCTCCGGCGGCCGTACCCTCGTCGTCGGCAGTTCGCTGCAAGCCCTGTCCTGGGCCGATCACCTGGCGACCAGCCTGCCGGTCACGCTGGTGCTGCTCGACAACGTCGACGTCGGCGAGCGCCTGTATCCGGTCTTCGTCGCGCGCACGGTGGCGCTGGCCGGCTGGCTGGGCGCTTTCGACGCGCGCTGGCAGGCGCCGGGCCAGCCGGTCGAGCAGGGCAAATTCGATCTCGTGCTCGACCTCTGCCCGAGCCCGCTGATCTCGACCCACCAGAACCCGCACGGCTATTACGCCCCGGGCATGGACGAGGGCGCCCGCCGCGCGGCCGCGGCCGAGATGATGGAGATGGTCGGCGACTTCGAAAAGCCGAAGTACTTCGCCTACAAAGAGCGCCTGTGCGCCCACAGCCGCAACCAGCTCAAAGGCTGCACCGCCTGCATCGACATCTGCTCGGCCAAGGCCATCGTCAGCGACGGCGACAAGGTCAAGGTCAATCCTTACCTGTGCGCCGGCTGCGGCGCCTGCAGCACGGTCTGCCCGACCGGCGCGATGAATTACGCCTACCCGTCGGCCGCGCATACCGGCAGCCGCATCAAGGCCGCGCTGCGCGCCTATCGTCGAGGCGGGCGGCCAGGACCCGGTGCTGCTGCTGCACAGCGAAGGCGGCGCGCCGCTGATCGAGGCGATCGCCGGCGAGGTACCGGGCCGCGTGATTCCGATGGCCCTGCACCACACGGCATCGGCCGGCATCGACGTCTGGCTGGCGGCCCTGAGCTATGGCGTGGCCGGCATCACGGTCCTGATGACGCAGGCCGAAGCGCCGCAGTACGCCGCCGCGCTCGAGACCCAGATGCGCGTCGCCCAGGCCGTGCTCGACGGCCTTGGCTACGCCGGTCCGCATTTCCAGCTGCTGCGCGTAGCGAATCGCGCAGGAGCTGGCGCCGTGGCCCTGCAGCACGCGCCGCGCGGCGAAACCCCGGCCCAGGCCGCGACCTGGAACCTGGCCCAGGACAAGCGCAACACGCTCGACTACGCGCTCGAGCACCTGTTCGCGCCATGCGCGCCAGCAGCCGGAAGCGGTGGCGCTGCCTGCCGGCGCCCCGTTCGGCGCGATCGTCGTCGAACAAGTCGACCTGCAGCCTGTGCATGGCCTGCGTCGGCGCCTGCCCGACCTCGGCCGTGATGGACACGCCGACCGCGCCGCAGCTGCGTTTCGTCGAGCAGAACTGCGTGCAGTGCGGCCTGTGCGCGAACACCTGCCCGGAAAACGCGATCACCCTGGTGCCGCGCATGGCCTTCGGCGCGACGCGCAAGGAAACCCGCGTGCTCAACGAGTCGCAGCCTTTCCACTGCATCCGCTGCAACAAGGCCTTCGGCACCCTGCACATGATCGAGAACATGCTCGGCCGCCTGTCGCAGCACAGCGCCTTTGCCGGCAACCTCGACCGCCTGAAAATGTGCGGCGACTGCCGCGTGATCGACATGATGCAGCCCGAGGGCGAACTGGCCGTGCCGCTGCGCCGTCCGCGCTAGGCGTACGCGGCTGCCCAGGGCGGCCAGCCATGGCACAATGTGCGCAAATAGATAATAAAACATCGCCATTGCGCACTGGAGACACCATGACCCCTTACCAGCGTTTCGTCCACGCCCGCGACTTCCTGCAACAGCACCGCACCGACTACGACACCGCCTACCGCGACTACCAGCCGCCGAAGCTCGACAACTTCAACTGGGCGCTCGATTTCTTCGACGTCGAAGCGAAGGGCAACCAGGCCCCGGCGCTGTGGGTGGTCGAGGAAGACGGGCGCGAGCAGAAGATCTCGTTCGCCGACATGTCGGCGCGCTCGAACCAGGTCGCGCAATACCTGCAGCAATGCGGCGTCGAACGCGGCGACCGCGTGCTGCTGATGCTGCCGAACCGGGTCGAGCTCTGGGAAATCATGCTGGCCGGGATCAAGCTCGGCGCCGTGCTGGTGCCGACCACCATGCTGGTCTCGACCGCCGACCTGCAGGACCGCATGGAGCGCGGCCGCGTGCGCCACGTGATCGTGCAGGTGTCCGACGCCCACAAGTTCGACGGCGTCACCGGCAACTTCACCCGCATCGCCGTCGGCGGCAGCCTCGACGGCTGGCACGACTTCGACGATTGCCGGCGCGTGCTGAGCGTCTTCACGCCGAAGGGCGAAACGCTGCCGAACGATCCGCTGCTGCTGTACTTCACGTCCGGCACCACGGCCCAGCCCAAGCTGGTGCTGCACAGCCACCAGAGCTATCCGGTCGGCCACCTGTCGACCATGTACTGGATCGGCCTGCAGCGCGGCGACGTCCACTGGAACATCAGCTCGCCCGGCTGGGCCAAGCACGCCTGGAGCTGCTTCTTCGCGCCCTGGAACGCCGGCGCCACCGTCTTCGTCTACAACTACGAGCGCTTCAGCGCGCAAGCGCCGCGCTGGACACCGTGCAGCGCTGCGGCGTGACCTCGCTGTGCGCGCCGCCGACCGTCTGGCGCATGCTGATCCAGGAAGACCTGACGCCATGGCAGCCGCCGCTGCGCGAACTGGTGGGCGCGGGCGAGCCGCTCAACCCGGAAGTCATCGAGCAGGTCGAGCGGGCCTGGGGCATCCGCATCCGCGACGGCTTCGGCCAGACCGAGACCACGGCGCAGATCGGCAACCCGCCGGGCCAGCTGGTGAAGCCCGGCTCGATGGGCCGGCCCTTGCCGGGCTATCGCGATCGCGCTGCTCGACATCGACGACCAGCCGGCCGAGGAGGGCGAGATCTCCGTCGACGCTCGACGCCGCGTCCGCTGGGCCTGATGCTGGGCTACGAGGGCGACGAGGACAAGACGGCGGACGTGATGCGCGCCGGCTACTACCACACCGGCGACACCGCCGCTGGTCGACGAGGACGGCTATTACTTCTACGTCGGCCGCAACGACGACGTGTTCAAGTCCTCCGACTACCGCATCAGCCCCTTCGAGCTCGAGAGCGTGCTGGTCGAGCACGAGGCGGTGCTGGAAGCGGCCGTCGTGCCGAGCCCGGACGCGTTGCGCCTGGCGGTGCCGAAGGCCTTCATCACGCTGCGCCAGGGCGTCGAGCCCAGCCGCGAGCTGGCGCGCGAACTCTTCGCCTTTGCGCGCGAACGGCTGGCGCCGTACAAGCGCATCCGCCGCATCGAGTTCCGCGAACTGCCGAAGACGATCTCCGGCAAGATCCGCCGGGTCGAGCTGCGCAAGCAGGAAGCGACGCGCGATACGGTGCCGGCGACCGGGATCGAGTTCCGCGAAGAGGACCTGGGCAACTGAGCAGGGATCTGCTTGAACCTTTTGCCGGGCGCAGGGTATTCACCGAAAACAGCGGAGACGCAGCGTGGATTGCCGCACCCATGAAACGCAGCAGCCGGCGCGCTCGACGGCCGTGTTCGGCGACGAGGATGCCCGTTTGATTGGCCAGGTGGCGGCCGGGGACCGGCATGCCTTCGAAGTCCTGTACCGCGCCTACTTCCACCGCCTGACGCGCTTCCTTGGCCGCATGACCCGTAGCGGCCAGCTCATCGAGGAAATCGTGAACGACGTCATGCTGGTCGTCTGGCAAAAAGCGAACAGCTTCGACGGCAGCTGCAAGGTGTCGACCTGGGTATTTGCGATTGCCTACCGCAAGGCCTGCAAGTCCCTGGGCAAGCTCGACGAACCGCTGGATTATGTTGCCGATGCGGCCGAGTCGGCGCAGGCGGGCCAGCCGGAACGCCAGTTCGAACGGCTGAGCCTGGCGCACGCGCTCGACGATGCCCTCGATACGCTGCCGCTGGCGCAACGGGCCGCGTTCCAGCTGACCTTTTATCACGAGCTGAGTTGCGCCGAGATCGCCGACATCATGGATTGCCCCGTCAACACGGTCAAGACCCGCCTGTTCCATGCCCGCCGGCGCCTGGCGCTCCTGTTCGAAGGCCAGCTCGAGGGGCGGGCATGAGCGGGCCGCATGGACGAGCGCGCGCACCGCAACGGTGCAGGAAAACCTGCCCTGGCTGCTCAACGGCACGCTCGGCGGCGCCGAACTGGAGGCGGCGCAGGCGCACTTGCGCACTGCGCGCTGTGCCAGGCCGATCTCGCCGGGCTGCGCCGCCTGCGCGAGGCGGGCGCCGCCGCCGCAGCCGCAGTGCGACCCGGAACGCGCGCTGGCGCGCTTGCTGCCCCGGATCGAGCGGCGCTGCGCCGGGCCTGCTCCGGCGGCGCGGCCAACGACCCGCGTTGGCTGCGCCGGGCGGCATTCTTCCAGTGCGGCGTGATCGTGCTGCTGGGCGCGCTGCTGGCCCGGCCCGGCGCCACGCTCGACGCCTACCGCGCACTGGGCGCCGCCCCGGATGCGCAGGCGCAGGCAGTGGTCGTGTTCCGGCCCGACACCGCCGAACGCGAGCTGCGCCGCATCGTGCGCGCCAGCGGCGCCCGGATCGTCGGCGGGCCGACCGTGACCGATGCCTACGTGCTGGCCATGCCCGAGGCATCGGCCGCCAGCCTGGCGCGCCTGCGCGCCGAGCCGGCGGTGCTGCTCGCCGAGCCGCTCGCCGCGGGGGAAGGGCGATGATCCGGCCCGGCATCGCGGCGCTGGCCCTGCTGGCCGCGCTCGGCTGCATGCCGCCCACGCGGCCCAGGGCGCTGCGCCGGCGACGGCTTCCGGCGTGCGCGACGACGAGGCCGCCGCGCGCCGGGTGCTGGTCATGCTGCGCCTGCCGCCGCAGCACTTCCGCCCGGACAGCGCCTACGGCGGCGCCTATACCGGCGACACCGCGCGGGTTGCGCGGCGCCGCACTCGCCCTCGAGCTGGCCGAAGCCCATGGACTCAGGCTGGTCAACGCCTGGCCGATGCCGGCGATCGGTGTCGACTGCTTCGTCATGGAAGAGGCGGGCGGCGCGCCGCTGGGGCCGACGCTGGCGGCGCTGGCCCGCGATCCGCGCGTCCTGTGGGCCCAGCCGCTGAACCTGTACGAAGGCATGGACGGCGGCGATCCCTTGCTGCGGGTCCACCCGCCAGCCGGGACTGGCACCTGGCCGCCGTGCACCGCGCCAGCACCGGGCGCGAGGTGGCGATCGCCGTCATCGACAGCGGCGTCGACGCCGGCCATCCCGACCTGCGGGGGCAGGTGACGGCGCGCGAAAATTTCGTCGACGCTTATCCCGACGCGCCCGAAGCGCATGGCACGGCGGTGGCGGGCATCATCGCGGCGCGTGCGGGGAATGGCGTCGGCATCGCCGGGATCGCCCCCGATGCCAGGCTGATGGCCTTGCGCGCCTGCTGGGAGCGCAGCGGCGCGCCGGTCGCTCTGCAACAGCTTCACGCTGGGGCGCGCACTCAACCATGCGCTCGCGCACGACGCCAGGATCATCAACCTGAGCCTGGCCGGGCCGCCCGACCGCCTGCTGCAAAGCCTGCTCGACGCGGCGCTGGCGCGCGGCATCGCCGTGGTCGCCGCGCTCGACCCGCGGCGCGCCGATGGCGGCTTTCCGGCCTCGCATCCGGGCGTGATCGGCGTGGCGCCGGCGGGAACGGCCGGCGCGCCGGCGGGCGCGCTGCGGGCGCCCGGCCTGGATGTGCCGACCTGCGTCCCCGGCGCGCGCTGGGGCCTGGTCAGCGGCTCCTCGTATGCGGCGGCGCATGTCACAGGCCTGGTCGCCCTGCTGGTGCAGCTGCGCCCCGGGGCCACGCCGGCGCAGTTGCGCAGCCAGTTGGACGAGGGCGTCGCCCTGCGCGCGGAACAAGCTGGTAGCATAAGCGCATGCGCCGCCCTCGAGCGCGCCGCCGGAGCCTGCGTTTGCCTATGTCCACCGACCGCCGCAACGACCGCCCAACACGCCCGCTAGCGCTCGTCGGTCCTGCGCAAGCGCGGGCCATCTTTCTTGTCCTGCTCGCCGCCGCGTCCTGCGGCCCGGCCGGCGCCCAGACCAGCATCACGGCCACCATCGCCTCCGAATACAGCTTGCGCGGCCTGTCGCTCAGCGATGCGCGCGCCGTGCCGCAACTGCGGATCGACCACGATACCGCCGGCGGCGCGTATGCGGGCCTGTTCGCTTCGCGCGTGTTTCTGGCGCCAGCGAAGCACGGGCCAGCGTCATCGCGTATGGCGGCTATGCGCGCCGGCTCGTCTCCGGCTGCGGCTGGGACGCCGGCGTCAGCCGCAGCGTCTTCGTGCACGACGCGCGCTACAACTACACCGAGGTGTATGCCGGGATCAGCAGCGACCGCGCGAGCGCACGGCTGTCGCTCTCGCCCGATTACTACGGCGCGGGCCGCACGGCCTATATCGAGGTCAAGCCTTCCAGCCGCTCGGCGAACGGCTGCGTATCAGCGGCCACGCGGGCCTGCTGCGCCGGTTCGCAGGGCAGGGCGGCGCCGCGCGCGAACGCGCCGACCTGCGGGTGGCGCTCGGCACCGATATCGGCGACGCCAGCATCGAGGTCGGCCTGCAGGCGCGCCAGCGCGACCCCGGCCTGCGCGCCCCGCGCGCGCGGCCCTGTTCGCCAGCGCCAGCATGGGCTTCTGAACGCCGGCATTTTTCCATCACGGCTTGAACCTTTCCTGCCGCGGCAGGTATTCACGGAAGGTCCACCCGACCAATCCGACAGGAGCAGCCATGAGCACGCATTCCACCACATCCGCCTGGTTCAAGGCGGCACTGATCGGCATCGTCTTCGGCGCCGGTATCGCCGCCTGCGGGGGCGGCAATGACGACGATGCGCCGCCCGCCCCGGTCGTCACCAGCACCTTCGCCACGGCCGCGCTGGTGGCCGACGTCGGCGCCGGCGGCGAATGTCGACCGCAACCTGGTCAACGCCTGGGGCATCGCCTTCAATCCGACCGGCTTCGTCTGGGTAGCGAACCAGGGCAGCTCGACCTCCACCCTGTACGACGGCAACGGCGTGCCGCAAACCCTGGTCGTCGCCATTCCCCCCGGGAGCGCCGGCGCGGCGCGGCCGACCGGCATCGTGTTCAACGGCAGCACCGACTTCAAGGTGACGCAGAACGGCGTCACCGGCGCCAGCCCCTTCATTTTCGTCGGCGAAGCGGGCACCGTGTCGGGCTGGTCGCCGGCCGTCAACCGCACCAATGCCGTGACCGTGGTCGACACCGGCGGCACTGCCGTCTACAAGGGCCTGGCGATCGCCAGCGCGAGCGGCGCCAACCGGATCTATGCGACCGATTTCCGCAACAGCCGGATCGACGTCTACGACGCCACCTGGCAAAAGGTCGACGCTGCCCGCCAGCGCTTCGTCGACCCCAACCTGCCGGCCGGCTACGCGCCCTTCGGGATCCAGGCCGCCGGCAACCGCATCTACGTCACCTATGTGCAGCGCAACGCCGCCGGCACGGAAGAGGTCAAGGGCGCGGGCCTCGGCCTGATCGATGCCTACGACACCAGCGGCGCCTTGATCGGCCGCGTCGCCAGCGGCGGCGCCCTGAACGCGCCCTGGGGCATGGCAATCGCCCCCGCCAATTTCGGCGACTTCAGCAACAGCCTGCTGGTGGCGAACTTCGGCGACGGCAAGATCAATGCCTATAACCCGGGGACGGGCGCCTTCATGGGCACCGTCAACCGCGCCGCGAATACGCCGATCGTGATCGAGGGACTCTGGGGCATCGCGTTCGGCAACGGCGTGCAGGCCCAGCCGACCAATGTGCTGTTCTACACCGCCGGGCCGGGCGACGAAACCCACGGCCAGTACGGCCGCATCACGCTGCAGTAGACCTGTTTTTTTCCTGGGCGCGCCGTCGCAGGTGGCTGACCCGCGGCGGCGCGCTTTTTTTCGTCTTCACAACTCAAGTGCGGCACAAGGGCGGAAAACCTACCATAATGGTAATGATGTCCATTGCGCATTGCGCGCATCAATCGTTACCTGATCCCACATGCCCACCAAACCCGCAGCCAAGGCCGACCCGGCCTACGAAGTCAAGAAATCCCCCGTCCACGGCAACGGCGTCTTCGCCCGCCGCTTCATCGATGCCGGCGAGCGCATCATCGAATACCGGGGCGAGCGCATCAGCTGGGATGACGCCACCGAGCGCGCCGAAGACCGCGGCGGCCCGATCAACCACACCTTTTATTTCAGCCTGCACGACGGCCGCGTCATCGACGGCGGCCGGCGCGGCAACGACGCGCGCTGGATCAACCACGCCTGTTCGCCCAACTGCGAAGCCTTTGAAGAAGACGGCCGGGTCTACATCCATGCGATCCACCCGATCGAAACGGGGCAGGAGCTGAACTACAACTACGCACTGATCTACGACGAGCGCCATACGCCGGCCCTGAAAAAACTGTTCGAATGCCGCTGCGGCACGCCGGGCTGCACCGGCACCATGCTGGCCCCGAAAAAACGGTCGAGGAAAAAGGCATGAAGCCCATCGTCCGCAGCCTGCTCGAGACCGACCTGTACAAATTCACGATGTGGCAGGCGCTGCTGCATCGCCATCCGAACGCCCACGGCGAATACGAATTCCTGTGCCGGAACCAGCCCGACTATCCGCTGGCCGAACTCAAGGAAGAAGTCGAGCGCGAACTCGACCACCTGTGCGAGATGCTGTTCACCGGACGAAGAGATCGCCTACCTGCGCGGCCTGCGCTTCATCAAGAGCGACTTCGCCGACTTCCTCACCGTGTTCCGCTTCCAGCGCAAGTTCATCACCGTCGAGACCGACGGGCCGCACCTGCGCATCCGCGCCTGCGGCCCGGTGGTGCACGTGATGGGCTTCGAGATCTATGTGCTCTACATCGTCAACGAGCTGTACTTCCGCCGTTTCGACCAGCAGCATGGCGATCGAGGAGGCGCGCAAGCGCCTGGCGCTGAAGGTCGAACAGTTCCGCGACTTCGACGCGCGAGCCGAAGCGCGACAAATCCCTTCGAATTCTTCGACTTCGGCGTGCGCCGGCGCTTTTCGGGCGAGTGGCAGGACGAGGTCGTCTCGACCCTGGCGCGCGAACTGCCGCAGTTCTTCAAGGGCACCTCGAACGTGCACCTGGCGCGCAAGTACAACCTGGTGCCGATCGGGACCATGGCGCACGAATACCTGCAAGCCTTCCAGGCCTTCCCGGTGCGCCTGCGCGACTTTCAAAAGGCGGCGCTCGAGGACTGGGTGCAGGAATACCGGGGCGACCTGGGCACGGCGCTCACCGACGTGGTCGGCATGGACGCCTTCCTGGCCGATTTCGACCTGTATTTCGCCAAGCTGTTCGACGGCCTGCGCCACGATTCCGGCGACCCGACCGAGTGGGGCGAAAAGGCGCTCGCGCATTACGCCAAGCTGCGCATCGACGCGCGCACCAAGCGCCTGGTGTTTTCCGATGCGCTGACCGTGCCCAAGGCCCTGGCCCTGTACCGCCATTTCGCCGACCGCACCATGACGGGCTTCGGCATCGGCACCCAGCTCACCAACGACACGCCGTATAAAGCGCTGAACATCGTCATGAAGCTGGTGCGCTGCAATGGCCAGCCGGTGGCGAAACTGTCGGACACGCCGGGCAAATCGATGTGCACCGACGAGACCTTCCTGGCCTACCTGCGCCAGGTGTTCAACGTCGCCGAGCCAGTCCGCGCGCAGGCGTCGAGCGTGATCCTTAGCCGGCCGGCGTCAGCTTCCACAGCTCGGTCGGCAGCGCCGCCGGCGCATCGGGCTTGAAGAAGGCGCTGTCCTGGATGTGCGAGGTCGTCACATACACCGTGCCGTCCGGGCCCTGGCTGAAGGTGTCGGGCCAGCGCAGGCGCTCGTCCTGCACCAGGGTCTGGATCGGCGCGCCGGTCCCTGGTCGAGGTCGCGCATCCGGATCGCGTTTTCCTCGACGCTGGTGAGCAGCATGGTGTTGCTGCCGCGCGCGATCAGGAGGCCGTCGTTGACGCCGTTCAGGCCGTAGTCCTCGACCTTGCCGGATGCATCCTTGCCGAGCAGCGCCGCGGTGGCGATGCGGTACAGGGTGTCGCCCTTGATCGCCTGCCAGTACAGGTAGTCGCCGTCGCCGGAGAGTTCGATGCCGTCGGCCGAGAACTCGACGCCGCGCCCGTCGGGACGGCGCAGCACCTTGCCGTCGGCCTTCACGTCCAGCCCCTTTTTCATTTGCGTCGACGGGTCGCCGTCGAGCACGCGCTGCGCCTTGCCGCTCGCCGAGTTCGACCACCACGATCGCGCCCTGCACGCCGGAGTCGGTGATGTAGGCGGGCTTGCCGTCGGGGGAGAAGCGCACGTCGTTCAGGTAGGAGCCCTGCGGCGCCGCGTCTTCGTCGAAGGCGATGGTCTGCTTGACCTTGTTCGTGGCGAGGTCGATCCGCACCAGCTTCGGCCCCTTGTCGACCACATGGCTTTGCGCGGGCGCGGCCGGGTCCAGCACCCACAGGCTGCCGCGGCCGTCGGCGACGACGCTTTGCACGCAGACCCAGTGGTCGCTCGGGCGTCACGTCGTCCTTGCGCGCGTTGCGCCAGCTGTTCCATTCGTCGTCCGGATAGGGCTTGCACTTCGCCGCCCGGCAGCAGCTCGGCCACCGACACCGCCGTGTCCTCGGTCCAGCGCGGGAAGTTGACGAAAATGCGGTTGTCCTCGGAGACGGTGACGCCCGTCACCTGGTGCTCGAAACGGGCGACCAGCTCGATGCCGCATTGTCCTGGCTGGAGGTCGAAGCGTGTTCTGGCTTGGTCATGGGTTTCCTTCATTAATTGATGAGTAGTTTCATGCGGCCTTGCGCTGAATGCCTGTCCGCTTCGCGCGCCAGGCGCTGCTGCAGCATGGCGAGGACGGCCGCTTCTTCGGGCTGCAGGGCGTGCAGGTCTTCGATCAGTTCCTGTTCGGCGCGCTCGCGCATGCGCGTCCAGCACCGCGCCTTCCATGTAGGCGTCGAGCACGGCCGGGTGCACGTAGCACTTGCGGCAGACCGAGGGCGTGTTGCCGAGCTTTTGCGCGACCGTTTCGATGGCGCGCACGATGTTCTTCTTGGCCTGGGCTTCGGAATCGAACTTCTCGAATTCCTGCAGGGCCAGCGCGGCCAGCACGGTGCCCGACCAGGTGCGGAAATCCTTGGCCGTATAGTCTTCGCCGGTGATCGCGCGCAGGTAGTCGTTGACGTCGGACGAGTCGATGCTGTGCGTCTCGCCATCCTCGTCGAGATACTGGAACAGTTCCTGGCCCGGCAGCTCGCGCGTGCTGCGGATGATGCGCGCCAGGCGCCGGTCCTGCACGTGGATCTTGTGGAAGACGCCGCTCTTTCCGCGGAACTTGAATTCGACCTTGCTGCCGTCGACGCTCACGTGGCGGTTGCGCAGCGTGGTCAGGCCGAACGATTTGTTGGTGCGCGCGTACTCCTCGTTCCCGACCCGCATCATGGTCGCTTCCAGCAGGTAGACGATCGTCGCCAGCATTTTTTCGCGCGGCAGGCCGGGCAGTTTCAGGGCGCGGTCGACCTCGGCGCGGATCGCGGGCAGCGCCTTGCCGAAGTTGATCATGCGCTCGTATTTCGCCTCGTCGCGCACGCTGCGCCATTTCGGGTGGTAGCGGTACTGCTTGCGCCCGCGCGCGTCGCGCCCGGTGGCCTGCAGGTGGCCGTTCGCCTGCGGGCAGATCCAGACCTCTTGCCAGGCCGGCGGAATCACGAGCGACTTGATGCGCTTGAGCGTGGCCTCGTCCTCGACCGGCTCGCCCTTGGCGGAGAAGTAGCTGAAGCCGTCCTTGGCCGGCTCGCGCCGGATGCCGGGCTTGTCGTCGTGGACGTAGCGCAGGCCGGCGGCCTTGGCGGCGGCGGGCGGATCGCTGAGGCGGGGCCGCATCGGGCGGCGTGGTGGCGTCAAGGGTCATGGGAGCGGCTTTCGGGTGAACGAACCCGGCCGATCTTACGCTTTCTGGGTAGGCGCACTGTTCGGGAGCTAACCGAGGCGCGTGCGTGCCGCACTACGCAGGACGGTAGGCGTTTACCGTCAGCGGTATCTCGCCTCGACCAGGTCGATCTCGCGCAGCAGCTTGCGCGCCGTCTCGTCGGACAGGGTGCGCGCGTGGACCATCGCCAGGATGGTCTTGCGCTCGGCCTGTCAGCGCGGCCAGCCGGTATTCGCGCTCGGCCACTTCGGCCACGCGCACGCGCGCCGGGTCGTAGAGGCCGGCGCCGCCCAGGCGGTGCTGGTAGATGCCGCGCACATGGTCGACGGCGCTGGCGTGCACGTCGGCGTCGTGTTCCTGGTCGAGGTGGCCGTGCGCCGCCTTTTCGATCGCGGCGATCGCGGCGACGGCGGCGTCGTGGCGCGCATGGTCTTCCTCGGCTTCCTCGCTCGATTCTTCCGGCACCTCGAGCCCCTTCAGCACGCGCGGCAGGCCGATGCTGGCCACCAGCAGCGAGACGATGATGACGGCGCTGGCGTAGAAAATCGCGAGGTCGCGCCCCGGGAAGGGCGCGCCGCCGGGCAGCGTCAGGGGCAGCGTCAGCACGCCGGCCATCGTGATCGCGCCGCGCACGCCGGCCAGCGAGGTCGCAATCACGAGCCGGAAGTTCGGCGTGTACACGTGCTCGCCCTGGCGCCGCGCCTTGAGGATGGTCAGGCGCAGCGAGACCCAGACCCAGACCAGGCGCAGCAGGATCAGGGCCAGGCTGATCGCGAGCGCGGTGCCGACCAGCGACAGGGGCGTCATGCGCGCATCGAGCCGGGCGTCGTTCAGGGAGCGCTGCACGATCTCGGGCAGCTGCTCGCCCAGCAGCACGAACATCACGCCGTTGAGCGCGAACTGCACCGTGTCCCAGACCACGGCGCGGCGCACGCGGGTGGTGGCCAGCGCGCGCCCCGACAGCTCGACATAGCTCATCGTGATGCCGGCCGAGACGGCGGCCAGGATGCCGGAGGCCTCGAGGTGTTCGGCCAGCAGGTAGGCGCCGAAGGGCGTGAGCAGGTTGACCAGGATCGGCGAGCCGGGTTCTTCGCCGATGCGCTGGGCCGCCACGCGCTGGACGAAGGCGACGCCGGCGGTGAGCGCGACGCCGCAGGCGATGCCGGCCAGCGCCACCCAGAGGAAGGTGGCCGAGGCCTCGGCCAGCGAAAAGGCGCCCGTCATGGCGGCGGCGACGGCGAAGCGGAAGCAGACCAGGCCGGTGGCGTCGTTCAGCAGCGACTCGCCCTCCAGGATGTGCATCAGGCGGCGCGGGATCGGCACGCGCGCGGCGATCGAGGACACGGCCACCGGATCGGTCGGCGCCACGATCGCGGCCAGCGCAAAGGCGACCGCCAGCGGCATCTCGGGCACCAGCCAGTGGATCAGGAAGCCGGCGCCCAGCACCGTGAACACGACCAGGCCGAGCGCGAGCTCGAGGATGATGCCCTTGTCGCGGAACAGGCCCGACCTTCGGGATGCGCCAGCCGTCGAGGAAGAGCAGGGGCGGCAGGAACAGCAGGAAGAAGATCTCGGGATCGAGCGTGACGCCATGGCCGAACACGCCGGCGATCACCGCGCCGAGCGCGATCTGCACCAGCGGCAGCGGCAGCGCGAACGGCAGCATGCGCACCAGGTAACCGCTGCCGATCACTGCCAGCAGCATTGCGAGTACCACGCCTACCGATTCCATTCCCGCTCCTTGATGTCGAGTTGGCATGATACGGGAATGCGGGACACGGCGGCGCGTCGCCGTGTGCTTACCGCGGATGCTTCTCCGCCGCCGCGTCGGCCAGCAAATCCGACAGCTCCACCGTATTGACCGGCTTGACCATGTACTGGTCGAAGCCGGCCGCCATCGGCGGCGTCGCGGTCCTGCTGGCGGCCGTAGCCGGTCATCGCGACCAGGGTGGCGCCGGTGGCTTGCGGCAGGCGGCGCAGGCGGCGCGCCAGTTCGTTGCCGTCGAAGTCGGGCAGGCCGATGTCGAGCAGGCAGAGGTCGGGCACGAACACGCGCGCCAGGTCGACCGCGTCGGCCGCGCAGTAGGCGATTTCGACGTGGTGGCCGCCGGCGGCGAGGAACAGCTGCAGCGTGTGGACGGCGTCCAGGTTGTCGTCCACCAGCAGCACTTTCAGGGGCTTGACCGCCTGCGCGTGGCCGGCGGTCTGGGCCACCGGCAGCGCCACTTCCTGGCTGTGGCGCGGCAGGCGCACCGTGAAGATGCTGCCCTGGCCGAGGCCCGCGCTGGCCGCCCGCACCGTGCCGCCGTGCAGCTCGACCAGGCTTTTCGCCAGCGCCAGGCCCAGGCCGAGGCCGCCCTGCGAGCGGTCCGGGGTGCGCTCGGCCTGGGTGAACAGGTCGAACACGCGCGCCACCAGCTGCGGCTCCATGCCGATGCCGTCGTCGCGTACCGAGAGCACGTAGTCGTCGCCGTCCTCGAACAGGCGCAGTTCGATGCGTCCGCCCTCGGGCGTGTATTTGTTCGCGTTGTTGAGCAGGTTGGCCACCACCTGCACCAGGCGCTTGTGGTCGCCCTTGACCGGCGCGCGGTTGCGGCGGCAGGTCGAGCACCACGCTGTGGCGGCGCGTCGTGATCAGGGGCCGGATCTGCTCGGCCGCGTCGTCGATCACCTTGCGCAGGTCGAGCACCTGGGTCGAGATCGACACCAGCCCGCGCGTCACGCGCGAGACGTCCAGCAGGTCGTCGACCAGGCCGGTCATGTGCTCGACCTGGCGCGCGATGATGGCGCAGGTTTGCGTGATCTGGGCGTTATCCGAGTGCAGCAGCTTGAGCAGGTGCGCGCCGGTGCTGATCGGCGCCAGCGGATTGCGCAGCTCGTGCGCCAGCATCGCCAGGAATTCGTCCTTGCGCTGGTCGGCCGCGCGCAGTTCGCGCTCGGCCAGGCCGCGCGCCGCTTCCTTCTTCTGCAGCGTGGCCGCCATTTCGTCGAGCGCTGCGGCCAGCTGGCCGATCTCCTCGCGTTCGTAGGCGATGCCGGAGCGCGCGTCGAGGTCGCCGGCGGCGATGCTGCGCGCCGTGTCCATCAGTTTGCGTACGCGCTGGACGATCAGCACGTCGCCGGCCAGCCAGGCCGCGAGCAGCGCCAGCATGGTGGTGGCGGCCAGGCCCACCAGCGACATCAGCTGGGCGCGCCGCGCGCCGGCCGTCACCGTCTCGACCGGGATGCCGATCGTGACCGTGTAGTCCGACAGCGAAGGCGGGCCCACGCGGGCGAAGGTGTGCAGGCGTTCGACGTCGTCGTCGCCGCGCAGCACCATGGCGCGCCGGCCGCCGCCCTTGATCGATTCGCGCATGGCATCGCGCACGTTGGTCGAGACCTTGGTGCCGAACCAGCGTTCCGGGTCGGGGCGGCGCGAGATGATGGTGCCGTTGGCGTCGGTCGTCACCAGCATCGAGCCGGGCGGCAGGTTGATGTCGGCGACGAAGGTGTCGAGGCCGGCCAGGTCCATCGCCGCGAAGACGACGGCGACGACCTTGCCGCCGCGGTCGATCACGGGATAGGTGAGGTTGATGGTGTGGCGCCGGATCACGCGCCCGAACACGTAGTCGCCGGCGATGAAGCGGCGCTCCATGATGGCGCGCTTGAAGTGGGCGCGGTCGCCCAGGTTGACCGGATGGAGCATCGGCACGGCGCTGCAGGAGACGTCGCCGTTCAGCTGGATCAGGCCGAAATTCACATAGCCTTCGTTGCGGTCCAGGACATCGGCCAGCAGCGCGTTGCAGCGCGGCGTTTCGCCCAGCAGGTCGGGCACGCTGGCCAGGTCGACCAGGATCTGGCGCGCGCGCTCGACCGATTGCGCTTCGTTGGCCGCGGCCAGGTTGGTCAGGCGCCGCAGGTTTTCCTCGGACTGCTCGACCGCCTGTTCGCGCTCGCGCAGGCCGCCCAGGATCGTCATCAGGGCCAGCGGCAGGATCGCCAGCGCGACCAGCAGCATCAGGCGGCTGCGCAGGCTGCTCAGCCTGAAGAAGGGGCGCGCCAGCTTCATCGGTTCGGCCATCCGGTCGCCGAATGCGGCCAGGCGCCGCACGCCTTCCATCAGCGTCCAGGTATCGTCGCAGATATAGCCGATGCGGATGAAGCCCGGCACGCCGAGCGCGTCGCCCGGCATGATGGCCACGCCTTCCTCGGCCAGCAGGGCTTCGGCGAAGGCTTCGGTGTCGTGCGTGAGCGAACGCACGTCGCCCCACAGGTAAGGGCCGGAATCCGGGCAGGCCATCTCGATCCACGGCACTTCGCGCAGGTGGCGCAGCACCTGCGTCGCGCCGCGCGCGGTATTCCTCGATCATGTGCTGCTGCGGGCCGCAGTCGAAGGCGGCGGCGCAGGCCACTTGCGCCAGGTGCGAGGTGGCCGCCGTGATCGGGCCCTGCAGGGTCTGCATCGCTTCGGCGATCGCCTGCGGCGCCAGGGCGAAGCCGAGGCGCCAGCCCATCATCGCATAGCTTTGCGAGGCCGAGAAGATCGTCACCACGCCCAGTTCGCGCCAGTCGCAGAGGGTGGCGAAGCTGGTGTGGACCTGGCCGAAGCTGAGGTGTTCGTAGCTCTCGTCGACGATCACCTGGACGCCGCGTGCGTGCGCCCAGGCGCACAGGTGGCCGAGTTCTTCTTTCGAATAGACCTTGCCGGTCGGGTTGTGCGGGTTGTTGATGATGACCAGGTCGACCTGCGGACAGGCCGCCAGCGATTCAGGCGTGAACGCGTCCGGCTGGTCGACCAGCACCGGCTCGAGCCCGAGCAGCAGGCAGGTGGTGACGTAGGCCGGCCAGTGCGGCTTGAAGATCAGGACGCGGTCGCCCGGATCGGTCATCGCGTACAGCGCTTCGTAGAGCGCCTGCTTGGCGCCGTTGGTGACGATGATTTCCTCGGCGCTGGCCGTGATGCCGTTTTCGCGCGCGAGCTTGGTGCACAGGCTGCGGCGCACGTCGAGGGCGCCGGCGACGCCGGTGTACGGCATGGTGCGCTCGTCCTGCACCGCGCGCGTCACCGCGTCGAGCACCGACGCCGGAGGAGGGAAGTGCGAGATCGCGATCGAGAAATCGATGATGCCCATGCCTTCGTTGCGGAATGCTTCGACACGGCCATGCATGGCGGTCGTGGCAAGGGGGCGGGACGCGGCAATGCGGCGTGAAATCTTCATCTTCTTATGTACCGTGGGTAAATGTGTCTCCGTGCGGCAGCCGCTGCCACAACATTTCCTGATTGTACTAAATATTTGCACCAAGCGAGCGCGAATGGACGCAATGCGGCTCGTTCCGTTTCCGGCGTGTTCAATGTCCAACACAGGTCGGGCGCGCCGCGCGGGGAAGGGATTCTGGTACGGTGGTCATAACTGCAATAGTGGAGCGCCATGAACAAGCAAATCGTACGCATGCTGCCGAATTTCGACGCCGCCGAAGCGGCCCGCAAAGGCTTGCTGGCCGAAGGATTCGACGGCAACGGCATCGATGTCAACGTGACCACCGACGAAGCCGGTCCTGCCGAAAGCAATTTTTATGTCGGCGATTCGCCTGAAGTCAAAGGCGGGACCGACTACAAGGACGTCTTCAAGCCCGCCGCGCGCGGCGACCTGTGCATGATGACGGTGACGGTGGCCGACGCATCCCAGCTGGAACGGGCGGCGGCCATCCTCGAATATCACGGCGGCGTCGACACCGACCCCGCCCACGACGCGCCTGATACGCGCTCCGGCGCGGCTCAGCTCCAGCTGCAGGTCGGTCTTGCTGAGCGGCAGCTCGCGCACCCGCTTGCCGGTGGCGGCGAAAATCGCATTGCACACGGCCGGGGCGAGCGGCGGCAGCACCGGTTCGCCCAGTCCCGTCACCGGATAATCGGTCTTCAGGAAGTGGATGTCGATCTTGGTCGGCGTCTCCGGCATGCGCAGCAGCTTGTACTCGTGGAAATTGCTTTGCACGACGCGGCCGCCCTCGATGTTCAGTTCCGGATGCATCAGCGTCGACAGGCCGTCGATCACCGAGCCCTGCACCTGGTTCTCGGCGCCGCTGAGGTTGACGATCTGGGCGCCGATGTCGGTCACCACGACCACGCGGTCGACCCTCAGTTCGCCCGATTTCGACACCGTCACTTCGGCCACCTCGGCCACGTAGCCGCGGTGGCTGAAGTGGAAGGCCACGCCCGCACCCTGGCCGCGCGCGAATTTCTTCGTGCCCCAGCCCGATTTTTCCGCCACGGCGCGCAGCACGTTCTTCATGCGCGCCACGCTGTATGGCTGGCCGCGTTCGCCCGTGCCCGGCACGATGTCCTTGTCGCCCAGCAGTTCCATGCGAAATTCGAGCGGATCGCGTCCGCCCGCGTGGGCCAGCTCGTCGATGAAGCTGTGGAAGACCCAGGAAAACACATTGCTGCCCGGCGCGCGCCACGGGCCCATCGGGATCCGGCATTCGAGCGCGGTCTGTTCCAGCAGGCAGTTGGCCAGCCAGCGGCCCGGGAACTCGTCGCCCGAGAGGCTGCCGCCGCTGCCCGGCTGCAGGATGCTTTTGCCCTCGCGCTCGACGCGGTTGGCAAAGGTGACGAAGTGGTTGTGCCAGCCGACCAGCTTGCCATTGGCGTCGACGCCGCCGCGCAGGTGGTGGAAGCCGCCGGCCCGGAAATGGTCGTGCTGCAGATCGTCTTCGCGGGTCCAGGTCAGTTTTACCGGGGCATTCACCTTTTGCGCGATCGCCGCCGCCTCGACGATGAAGTCGGACGACAGGCGCCGCCCGAAGCCGCCGCCGCTGCGGATGATGTGCAGGGTGATCTTTTCCTTCGGGATGCCGAAGGTCGACGTCACCAGGGCCTGGCCGGCGCCCGGGTTCTGGGTCGGCGCCCAGAGTTCCAGCGTGCCGTCCGCCGGCTTGAACAGGGCGGTGCAGTTCTGCGGCTCCATGCTCGCGTGCGAGATGAAGGGGTAGCGGTAGCTCGCTTCGACCGTCTTTGCCGCGCCGGCCAGGGCCGCGCGCACGTCGCCGTCCTGGCGCAGGACCGTCGTGCCCGGCTTGCCGGCCGCCGCCTGGGCTTGCTGCGCGAAATCGGCCCAGCTGTGGCGTGGCGCCGACGCCTTCGTCCCACTTCACTTCGCAGCGCGCGCCGCGCCTTGAAGGCGGCCCAGGTCGAGGTGGCGACGATCGCCACGCCCGGACGCAGGCCGTTCAGGTTCTCGGTGCCCGCGACGATGAAGGCATCCTTGACGCCCGGCATGGCCTTGATGGCGTCGAGATTCGCGCTGACCGGTTTGCCGCCGAACACCGGGCACTTCGCGTAGACCGCGTACAGCATGCCGGGCAATTGAATATCGATGCCGAACAGCGGCTTGCCGCTCGACGATGGCCGCGTTGTCGACGCCGCCGATGCGGGTGCCGAGCAGGGTGTAGGTCGCCGGATCCTTCAGCTGGACCTGCGCCGCCTCCGGCAAGGCCAGCTTCGACGCGGCCGGCACCAGTGCGCCATAGCCGAGCTTGCGGCCGCTCGGCGCGTGGTGCACGGCGCCATGCGCGGCGCGGCATTCGCTGGCCGGCACGCCCCAGGTCTGGCTGGCCGCTTGCACCAATATGGTGCGTGCGGTCGCGCCCAGGCGGTGGAAGTCGTTGTAGTTGGTCGGGGTCGAGGTCGATCCGCCCGCGCCCTGGCTGCCATAGGCCGGGTTCAGGTCGCCCTGGACGATGCGCACGTCCTTCCAGTCGATTTCCAGTTCCTCGGCAATCACCATCGGCAGCGAGGTCTTGATGCCCTGGCCGATTTCCGGCTGCTTCGACACCAGCGTGACGATGCCGTCGCGGCCGATGCGGATGAAGACGTTGGGCGAGAAGGACTCGGCCGGCGGCGTTTTGCGCGGCCAGCACGCCGCCCGGACCCATGCCGATGACGAGGGCGCCGGCCGCGCCGGCTTTCAGGAAGCCGCGGCGGCCTGGGGAGAGGGGCGCGTTCATGCCTTGCCCTTTCCGCGTGGCGGCGATCTCGGCGGCGCGGTGGATGCCGGCGCGGATGCGGGTATAGGTCGCGCAGCGGCACAGGTTGCCGGCCATGGCCTCGTCGATCTGGGCGTCGGTCGGTTTCGGATGCTGCTTCAAGCAGCGCGCAGGCGCTCATGATCTGGCCCGACTGGCAATAGCCGCACTGCGGCACGTCGAGTTCCTGCCAGGCTTGCTGGAGCGGATGCTGGTGCTGCTTGTGCAGGCCTTCGATGGTGGTGATTTTGGCCTTGCCGATGCTCGAGACCGGCAGCAGGCAGGAACGGGTCGGGGCGCCGTCGATGTGCACGGTGCAGGCGCCGCACTGGCCCGCGCCGCAGCCATACTTGGCCCCGACCAGGCCGAGCCCGTCGCGCAGCGCCCACAGCAGCGGGGTGTCGGCCTCGACCTCGACCTGCTGCGGCTTGCCGTTGATATTCAGCGTGTATTTACTCATCGACTCTTCCTTGCCAGGATATTGAACCTCGGCATCGTATCAAAAGGCGGCAAGGAAGAGTGTGGCTGGGAGGAAGATTATTCTTGACGAGGCTCAGTGCTAGATCCCTTCCGGGTAGGTTTCCGGCGGCTCGCCCGAATGCCAGCCACTGGTCGCGTCCAGCGGCAGCAGCGCCTCGGTGCGGTCGATGTGGATGATGGCGTCGAACTGCTCGGCCAGCCGGGCCTGGAAATAATGGCTCTGGCGCTCGCGTGCGCGGCAGGTATAGCACGCCGATCGCCCGCTCGAGGCGCTGCTCGAGCAGCAGGCGGCGCACGCTGCCGTCGTCGCGCAGATTCAGGTAGAAGCGCGGCAGGCCGACGTGGTGCAGCAGTTCCTCATAGCTGCCGGCCATGCCGGGACGCACGCGCTTGCGCTCGGCGGGGCCGTCCCATTCCGAGGCGGCCGTGACGTGGCCCTCGAAGGTGGAAAAGCCGATCAGGCAAGTCTGGCCCGGATAGGCCTTGCGCGCCAGTTCGCCGACATTCCATTCGCCCATCTCGCGCATAGTCGGTTGCGCGCGCGTCGCCGATGTGCGAGTTGTGTTCCCAGACCACGATCTTGGCCGGCTCGCCCTCGCGCGACAGGTGGCGGGCGAGGGCGTCGAGGGTTTCGGCCATGTGGCTGTCGCGCAGGTTCCAGGACGAGACCCGGCCGCGGAACATGGTGCGGTAGTATTCTTCGGCATTCTTGACCAGGCGCGCATTCTGCTGGGCGTAGAAGAAGGCATCTTCGCTCGAGACGTCGCCGCCCTGCATGTAATCGAAGGCGCGTTGCTGGAGTTCCTGCAACTGGGTCAGCACGCCTTGCTGGCAGGATTCGGACATGCCGATGCCGGTGGCGTAGCCATAGTGCTGGCTGTCTTCGTCGTAGTGGTCGAAGCAGGCGTAGCGGCGCCGTGCCTGCTCGGCGGCAGTCGGATCGACCCGATCGAGGTAGTTCAGTACTTCGCGCACCGAGGTGAACAGGCTGTAGAGGTCGAGCCCGTAGAACCCGACCTTGGGACCGGCACGCACGCCGGCGTTATGCGCGCGCAGCCAGTCGACGAAATGGACGACATCGGCGTTGCGCCACATCCAGGCCGGAAAACGCTCGAAGCCGGACAGGGCCGCGTCGGCATCGGCATCGACGCCTTCGCCGCGCACGTAGCGGTTGACGCGGTAGGCGTCCGGCCAGTCGGCTTCGACCGCGACCGCGGTGAATCCCTTTTCGCGGATCAGGCGCTGGGTGATGCGCGCGCGTTCCGCGTAGAACTCGTGGGTGCCGTGGGTCGCTTCGCCGAGCAGCACGAAGCGGGCGTCGCCCACGAGCTTCATGAGGGCGTCGTAGTCGCCCGGTCCGCCCTCGAGCGGATGGGCGGCGGCGGCCAGCAGGGCCGCACTGGTGTCGATCGCCGCCGTCATGGCCTTGCCGCCTTGCTCTTTACTTTCTCAATGCAGGAAGCGCCCGCGCGGCTTGTCGCGCTGCGCGGCATCGTGCGGAATCGCGCCGCGCTCGATGAACTGCTTCATGCGCGCCAGGTCGTCGTCCATCTGGCCTTTCGGGTCGGACCCGAACAGCGAGGCCACGGCATGGCCGAGCGCGCCGGCCGGCGGCGAGTAGGACAGGCGCACGGTGACGATCGGTGCCGCCGCGGTGCGGTTCGAATTCGACCGAGCCCGAGTTGGGGATCTGCGCGCCCGGCTCGCTGCGCCAGGCCAGGCGCCGGTTCTTGGTCTGTTCGGTCAGCACGGAATCGAACTCGAACTGGGTGCCGGCCGGACCTTGCACCGTCCAGTGCGAACGGCGCTTGCCGATGTCGCGCACCTCGACCACGTGCGACATGAAGCGCGGGAAGTTTTCGTAGTGGGTCCACATGTCGTAGACCTCGTCGGGCGCGGCGTCGATGCGGATCGATTTTTCGAGCTCGATGCGCTTGCCGCGGCCGCTGCCGAGCAGGTTCGACACGACCGAACCGCTGCCGCCGCTGCTGCGTGCGGCCAGCGCCAGGCCGACGACGCCGGCGGCCGCCGCCAGTGGCGAGCGGCGGAACAGCCCGATCAGGCCGAGGATGCCGCCGCCGACCACCGCCGGATTGCGCATCAGCGAGGACAGCATGTCGCCCTCGTCGAGGTGCAGGGCGCGGCCGGCGCTGCCGGCGGCCTGGCTGGCCATGCGGCCGAAGCGCGATGCGGCGGCGCTGGCGCTGTCGGTGGCCGAATCGATCATGCTGCGAGGCGCTGTCGACGCGCGTCTTCGTAGGTGCGGCGCGCCGCGCCGTTCGGCTTGGCCGATTCGAGCAGCGCGGCTCGCGCGCGAGGCCGGCTTCGTCGGCGTATTTGCCGGCGCGGGTGCCGCGCGTCGTCCAGGTATTTGCCGGCGCGTGCTGCTGGCCTCGTCGAGGTATCTTGCCGCCGGTTTTGGCGGCATCGTCGAGCAGGTCGCTGGCGACGTCGCCGGCCTGGCGCGCCGCCGAGCCGATGCGCTCGCCAATGCCGTGCCATGCATTGCCGAGCGCACTGCCGGTGCGCGAACCCGCATTCTTGAGCGCCGAGGTCGAGGTGGCGCGTCGTGCGCTGCCGCGGTCCGGGTCGAGCAAGTACATCAGCAGGGCGCCGGCGGCGGCCCCGCCCACTAATTTGGCAAGGTCTGCAGCTTCCAGGCTGTGGTCGGTGGTGGTTGGATATCTCATGTTGTGTCCTCTCCTTTGGGGTGGTGCAGTTGTTCATGTGGCTGGCGATCTTCCTGGCTGCGCCAGGCCATCGCCAGCAAATCCTGTACTTCCTCGTCGCTCGTCTGGTCGAACGTGTCGTACCACTGGCTGACCGCGCGAAAATACGGCGGCGCAGCCAGGCACACCAGTTCGTCGGCCTGCGCCGCCAGCGTCGCGAGCGTGTCGGGCGGCGCCACCGGCGCGGCGACGACGACGCGTCCGGCGCCATGCCGGCGCGCGACCTCGACCGCGGCCTGCATCGTCGAGCCGGTGGCAATGCCGTCGTCGACGATGATGACGCTGCGCCCGCCCAGCGCCGGCGGCGCCCGCCCGCCCCGGTAGAGGCGGGTGCGCCGTTCGATTTCCAGCAGTTCGCGCGCCGCAATCGCGTCGATCTGTTCCTGCGTGACGCCCATCAGGCCCGGCACGCCGGGCTGCAGTACCCGCACGCCGCCGCTGCCGATGGCGCCGATCGCGTACTCGGGCTGGCGCGGCAGGCCCAGCTTGCGTACCAGCAGGATGTCGAGCTCCAGCTCCAGCGTCATCGCCACCGCGAACGCGACCGGGACGCCGCCGCGCGGCAGCGCCAGCACGATCGCGTCAGGCTGGTGCGCATAGGCGCCAAGCGCTTTTGCAAGCAGCTTGCCGGCCTGTGCGCGGTTCTTGAAACGGCGGACCTCGGCCATCCTGTTGCTTCCCCGGACATGCCCGGCCTTGCGGCCCGGCATGTCCTGCCGCCTTTACTGGACGTCGATCCGCCGCGCCGCGCTGCCCTGTTTCTTCGGCAGCGTCAGGTGCAGCACACCGTTGTCCAGCCTGGCCTGCGCCGCTCCCTCGTCGACTTCGGACGGCAAGGTAAAGCTGCGCATGAACTTGCGTGCTGAGCGTTCAGAATAAACCACGTTCTCGCCCTCGCGTCGCTCGTTTGCCTTGCGGCATTCTCCTTCGATGGTGACGCGCTGGTGATCGATCGCCACCTTCAGGTCTTCTTTCTCGACGCCCGGCATTTCAGCCTGTATTTCAAAGGCTTGTTCGTTCTCGAGCAGGTCGAGCCGCGGAATGCTGGCGCCATCGTCCAGCCGGCGCGTGCCACCCAGGGCCATGGGGGCGAAGAAGTCTTCGAACATGCTTTCGACGAGGCGGCCAAAACCGTCCTCGACCGAACCGGGACGGTAGGCCGCCAGGGGCGTACGTGCCTCTCCTGACGAGATTCATGATGAGCTCCTTTCTTTCGCTTGATAGCAATGCGCGGCGTCGGGGCCGCACCTGATTTATAGGGCGCGCGCGGACGGCATTTTCAAGGGGCGAAGATCGCCCGCGCGAGCCCGCTTTGCAGGGGCTTTGCGCGAGGGCAGAAAGGGTGCAACCGGCCGGAACCGAAGGCGATTCCGGCGGTCGAAATACAGAAGAGCGAGCGAATCAGCCGAGCTGGCGGCGATGCAGGCGCAGGTGGTCCTCGACAAAGGTCGAGATGAAGTAATAACCGTGGTCGTAGCCGGCGTGGCGGCGCAGGGTCAGGGGCTGGCCGGCGGCGGCGCAGGCGGCTTCGAACACGTCCGGGTTCAGCTGCTCCGGCCAGGAACTTGTCGGCCAGGCCCTGGTCGATCAGGATGCCTTGCGGGAAGCGCACCGGGCCGTTCGCCACCAGTTCGCTGGCGTCGTAGTTGCGCCAGCTTGCCTTGTCGGCGCCGAGATAGCCGCCGAAGGCTTTCTCGCCCCAGGGGCAGCGCGAGGGCGCGGCGATCGGCGCAAAGGCCGACACCGAGCGGAACAGTTCCGGGTTGCGCAGGGCCAGCACCAGCGCGCCGTGCCCGCCCATCGAGTGGCCGAAGATGCCGCAGCGCGCCGCGTCGAGGCCGAATTCGGCCAGCACCAGTTCGCGCAGTTCGAGCACATAGCTGTACATGCGGTAATGGCGCGACCAGGGTTCCTCGGTCGCGTCGACATAGAAACCGGCGCCCACGCCGAAGTCCCAGCTGTCGCGTCTCGCCCGCCACGCCGGCGCCGCGCGGGCTGGTGTCCGGCATGACCAGCGCCAGGCCTTCCTCGGCCGCCACGCGCTGCGCGCCGCCCTTGGTGGCGAAGGTTTCTTCGGTGCAGGTCAGGCCGGCCAGGTAGAACAGGACCGGCAACTGCTTGCCCTCGAAGCCGGGCGGCAGGAAGATCGAAAAGCGCATCGGCAAGCCGATGGCCTGCGAGTCGTGCTGGTAGAAACGCTGGACGCCGCCGAAGCAGGCGTGTTCGCTGAGCAGGGTGGGCATGGGGAGGCTCCGGTCGATAGATACCGCAAGTATGCCAGTTTGGCGAACCGGTCGCCGGGTGCATCAGACGATACCGAGCGCGCCCAGCAGCGCGCCCGCACCCAGCACCCACAGCAAATGCAGCCTGGTGCGCCAGATGACGAGGCAGCTCGCCAGCGCAAGCAGCCACAGCGGCCACTGGACGCCCGTGCCGCCGCCCGAGCTTGCCAGGATCCAGGCGGTCGACAGCAGCAGGGCGATCACGACCGGCGCCATGCCCTGCTTGAAGGCGCGCACCGCGCGCAGTTCGCGGTTGCGGTGGCCCCATTGCGCGACCTGGTAAGTGAAGATGGTCGAGGGCAGCAGGATGCCGGTCATGGTGGTCGCCACGCCGAAGAAGGCGGCCGCGGTGCTGCCCGCGTTCATGCCGACCTTCCAGCCCATCAGCGCGACGAACAGCACGTTCGGCCCCGGCGCGGCCTGCGCCAGCGCGATCGAATCGTTGAACTGGGCCTGGGTCAGCCAGCCGTGCTGCTCGACCAGGAAACGGTGCATTTCGGACGTCGTCGAAATCGCCCCGCCGAGCGACATCAGCGACAGCAGCAGGTAGTGCCCGAACAGGTTCAGCCAGTCGTGCCAGTCGAGCGTGATGTGGATGGCCGTATTCATCGCAGGTTCCTGTAGGCCAGCACGCAGCCGAGGCTGCCCAGCACGAGCAGCACATAGAACAGCGGGAACTTGAGCAGCGCGACCAGCACGAAGCCGGCGCGCGCCGATCGCCAGGCACCAGGGCAGGGGCACCGGGCTGCGCTTGAGCGAGGCGGCCATCTTGAGGCCGGCCGCGGCGATCAGCCCGGCCGAGACCGCCGCCATGCCGCGCAGGGCGCCCATGACCTGGGGATTGTCGGCGAAGCGCGCATGCAGGGTGACCAGCAGCAGGATCAGCACCAGCGGCACGGCCAGCATGCCGGCCAGGGCCGCCAGGGCGCCGCGCAGGCCGAAATAGCGCGCGCCGATCATCATCGACAGGTTCACCACGTTCGGGCCCGGCATGATCTGCGCCACTGCCCAGTCCTCGATGAATTCGTCCTGGGTCAGCCAGCGCTTGCGCTCGACCATCTCGCGCTGGACGACGGCCAGCACGCCGCCGAAGCCCTGCAGGGCCAGCACGGTGAAAGCAAGGAACAGTTCGAGCAGGGAGGCGGGACGCGGGTGTTCGAAAGCGGGGTCGAGCGGTGGGAGTCATCCCGCCATTATCGCGCGCCCTCGGCTTTCTGTCTTGCAACGACGTCGATGCGCACCTGCTCAGCCGCCGCCGATCCCGCGCATGACGCGGCCGCTGCCGCCGCATTGCGGACAGGGTTTGCCGTCGGCCAGCTTGCCGCTGCCGGAGCAGGCTTCGCAGACGTCTTCGCCGGCGCCCGGCGTGCCGGGAGCTGGCTTCGTCGCCAGGGTTCAGGTCGGGTTCGGGAGTCGTCGCCATGGATGCCTCGCAAGTGGTTGGACAGCCCGGCCATTCTAGGGCGATCGATGCCCGTGGCGGCGCGCATTTGACCAACGCGTCTGTACAACTATTTCACGCGTACGATAAGAAGTTGACATTGACATTGATCTTTATTAAGGAATACTCCTTAAGGCAAAACATTCAACCTGACAAGCAGAGGTCACAATGGAGAATTCCGCAGTCGAGTCAACGGGCGCACTGGCCGCCACTCATCGACGCCCGTACCGATGCGCGCCAGCGCGTGATCGTCGACGCCGGCATCGCCGTACAGGGCAGCAGCAACACCATGTCCGCCGTCGAGTACCTGCGCACCCGCGATATCCGTTCGCATGTCATCGAACGCGTCTTGCTGGAACCGCACCGGCGCCGGTCCGGCTCCTGAAAGTTTCCCGAAGCTGGGTCATTGCGATATCAAAGAGTCATCTTTGTTGCGCCTTGCACGGCCTCGGTTATACACATTAATTTCTTTTTTTCATCTCCGGCGCCCTTCGCATATCCTTGCGCATGATCTCGCAAGTCATTGATTTTTCGTGAATTGGGCACTGCCCGTGGAATGGGCAAGTTGTTGAAAGCCGCATGCGGACGGCATTTCAGCCTGTCAAGCCCCGGCTTTTCCACAAAGTTATTCACAGACTTTGTGGATATCCGGAAAAGTTCTTTAGTTACGGCTACTTAGCACGCGCCTATCGCGTAATACGCGAACTCGCCTCGAGCGGCGCGCATCCTTTTTACGACAGGGCAGGGCGCAGCGCAGTGCAAAATGCACTTGCGAAGCCTTACTGGACAAATGTACAGTATGCGTTGTTTCCCAATTGCTACTGCTTTGCCATCCTTATGTCCGCTGCCGCCACGCTCGCTCCGCCCGTCGATGATCCCTTCGCCAGCCTCAATCCCGAGCAGCGCGCGGCGGTCGAGCACGACATCGATGCGCCGGCCAGCCGGCCGCTGCTGGTCGTCGCGGGCGCCGGTTCCGGCAAGACGAATACGCTGGCGCACCGGGTGGCGCGCCTGATCCTGAAAGGCGCCGATCCGCAGCGCATCCTGCTGCTGACGTTTTCGCGGCGCGCCGCCAACGAGATGACCCAGCGCGCCGGGAACGTGCTGCAGCGGATCATGGGCGGGCGGACCGAGGGCGCGGCGACCCTGCCCTGGGCCGGCACCTTCCACAGCATCGGCGCACGCCTGCTGCGCGAATTCTCCGGGCGCATCGGCCTCGACGAATCGTTCACCATCCACGACCGCGGCGATTCGGAAGACCTGATGGGACTGGTGCGCCACGAGATCGGCCTGACCCAGACCGCCAAGCGCTTTCCCCTGAAAGGCACCTGCCTGTCGATCTATTCGCGGGTGGTGAATGCGCGCGAGCCGCTCGACCTGGTCTTGCAGAGCACCTTTCCCTGGTGCGTGGAGTGGGAGGCGGAGCTGAAACGCCTGTTCGGCGCCTATGTCGACGCCAAGCAGGAGCAGAACGTGCTCGACTACGACGACCTGCTGCTGTTCTGGGCCGAGATGGCGTCCGATCCGGAACTCGGGCCCGAGATCGGCGCCTTGTTCGACCACGTGCTGGTCGACGAATACCAGGACACGAACCGCTTGCAGGCCGCCATCATCACCGGCATGAAGCCCGATGGCGCCGGCGTGATGGTGGTCGGCGACGATGCCCAGTCGATCTATTCCTTCCGCGGCGCGACGGTGCGCAACATCCTCGATTTTCCCAAGCAGTTCTCGCAGCCGGCGCAGACGATCACGCTGGACCGCAATTACCGCTCGACCCAGCCGATCCTGGACGCCTCGAATGCCGTCATCGCGGCGGCGCTCGAGCGCCATGCCAAGACGCTGTGGACGGACAAGGTGGCGAGCAGCCTGCCGCAACTGGTGCTGATTCCCGACGAGGCCGAACAGGCGCGCTGGGTCTGCAACCGCATCCTCGAGCAGCGCGAAGCGGGCATCAAGCTCACCACGCAGGCCGTGCTGTTTCGCGCCGCCAGCCATAGCGCCGCGCTGGAACTCGAACTGATGCGCCGGAATATCCCCTTCGTCAAATTCGGCGGCCTGAAATTTCTGGAGGCCTCGCACATCAAGGACGTGCTGGCGCGTGCTGCGTTTCGCCCAGAACCCGAACGGGCGGATGGCCGGTTTCCGGGTGCTGCAACTGATCCCGGGCATCGGCCCGGCCACGGCGACGCGCCTGCTGGACGCGGTGGCCGAGGCGCCGGAAGCGAGCGATGCGGTCGAGGCCTTCGCGGCTCCGTCCAAGAGCCAGGGCGACTGGCAGGCCTTCGTGACCCTGTACCGGCGGCTGCGCACGCCGGGCCTGCGCTGGCCGCTCGATATCGAACTGGTGCGCGACTGGTACCTGCCGCACCTCGAGCGCCTGCACGACGACGCCACCGTGCGCGCGGCCGACGTCGACCCAGCTGGCCGCGCTGGCGGGCGGCCACG
The DNA here is from genome assembly GCA_963729765.1 of uncultured beta proteobacterium. GTDB lineage: Bacteria > Pseudomonadota > Gammaproteobacteria > Burkholderiales > Burkholderiaceae_D > Telluria. The sequence continues at coordinate 637,543 of CAVSPL010000012.1, forward strand.
GCACGCGCGAGAGTTTCCTGGCCGAGATCACGCTCGACCCGCCCGAGGCGACCAGCGACCGCGCCGGCCCGCCGCTGCTGGACGAGGATTACCTGATCCTGTCGACCATCCACTCCTCCAAGGGCCAGGAATGGAAATCGGTGCACGTGCTGAACGTCGTCGACGGCTGCATTCCGTCCGACATGAGCACCGGCAGCGCCGAAGAAATCGAGGAAGAGCGGCGCCTGCTCTACGTGGCGATGACGCGCGCCAAGGAACACCTGCACCTGGTGGTGCCGAACCGCTTCTTCATCAAGCAGCAGTCGCAGATGGGCGACCGCCACGTGTATGCGGCGCGCACGCGCTTCGTCACGCCGGCCATGCTCAAGCATTTCGAGGAATGCGTCTGGATCACGGCCGACACGGCGAAATCGAAAAAACCCATGCCCGACAGCGTCAGGATGCTGGTGCGCGACCGGGCGAGAAATGCGTGGAAATAATTACTTATCCCCCGTTGTAGGACTTTGTAGGAATCTTCTGATGCTGAGTCCGTTCACCAAACCACATGGCGTGCAAGCCATTGATTTTAAAGGGGACAATTTTTGCCTGTAGATTGGGCATTTTGTTGAAACCCGCATCAATACTGCGCTTGCGGCTTGTCAAGAGGCGCTTGTCCACATAGTTATCCACATTTCTTGTGGATATCGCTGCAAGCTGAATAAAATCAATCACTTAGCTCTGCTTGTTTGCGATTCGTCAAATCTTTGACCGGCCGCGGGCGCATTCTCAGCCGTGAGCAAAATTACAACGATTTTTGACGTGTCGCTCAGCGCCAGGGCTCGACCTTGCAGCCGCCGAGATCGAGCGAGGCCAGCTTGACCGGCCCATACCATTCGTCGACATAGACGAAGCCGCCTGTGCGGCGTATCCAGGCATGCTGTTTTTGCTTGTTGATCACGGCCGAGTGCGAGAAGCCGTCGGGAACTTCACCCTGCTTGTTCCGCAGGCGAATCACCACCAGGTCGTCGACCCGCGTGCCCCGTTCGATGGGCCGCGCCACTTTCGGCAGCGGCTTTCTTGAAGCCGGAAAAGCCGATGCCGTATTCGTCGACGAGCCGGTCGGCCGCCGTGCAGGCGGCCGTGGCCGGCAGGGCAAGGGTGACCGCTCCGAGGAAAGCCAGTAGTGATCGCATTCGCTTATCCTTTCTTCATTAAGTGTCGTCAGGCGGTGTAGTTCGGCCAGGAAGCGTTCGCAAGCCAGGGCCGGCGGCCAGGGTTCCCAGGGAACGCAGCCATAGGCGGCGGCCAGCGGGTCGTCCTGCAGCACGCTGGCGCGGATTTTGAGCGTGCCGCGCACTTCTTCGCGCGACCAGCCGGCCACGTGCACCGCCTCGCTGGCGGCGGCCAGGCGGTCGGCGCGTTTGTGGCGCGCGTGCTCGAGCGGCGTCCAGGACGGCAAACCATAGCGCAGGAAGACGGCATGCTCCAGCCGTTTGCTCAAGTCGCGGAAGCCCTCGCCCAGGAAAGGCTTGATCACCGACAAGGCATCGAAGCCGAGCAGGCCTTCCTCGGCGTCGTGCAGCAGTTCGCGCAGTTCCAGCAGCGGGTCGATCCGGCCTCTCATCTCGGCGCGCTGCAGCAGCATCACCGTGATCGAATGCTGGGCGACCGACAGCGGCAGCGGCCAGGCCGAATGCCCGCCCCAGCGGTAGGTGCGCGCCAGGCCCAGCGCGAGGTCGGCGTCGTCCCAGTCGAAGGGCGTCGGGTTCAGCAAGTCCAGGCGTTTGCCCGAGGGCATGCGCACCCAGGCGCGTTGCCCGGTCATCAAGCGGTGAAGGAATGTCGTTCTCATACCCCGATTCTACACAGCGACATGCGCTCTGGACTCGTTGATCCATGCGAATATGGCGAAATGGCGGTGGCATACACTGGATCGGTTTTTGCCACACTTCCGGAGAGCGCCGCGATGGAGACAATGAAACGGTTCGAGTGCGACGTGCTGGTCGTCGGCGGCGGCATCAATGGCGCGGCGATCGCGCGCGACGCGGCCGGGCGCGGCCTGCGCGTGGTGCTGTGCGAAAAGGACGACCTGGCCCAGCATACGTCGTCCGCATCGAGCAAACTCATCCATGGCGGCCTGCGCTACCTCGAACACTACGAATTCGGCCTGGTGCGCAAGGCCCTGGCCGAGCGCGAAACGCTGCTGCGCTCGGCGCCCCACATCATGCATCCGCTGCGCTTCGTCATGCCGCATGACGCGGGCGGGCGCCCGGCCTGGATGATCCGCGCCGGACTCTTCCTCTACGACCGGCTGGCGCGGCGCGAATTCCTGCCCGGCTCGCAGGCGCTCGACCTGCGCGTGCACCCGGCCGGCGCGCCCCTGCAGCCGCAGTTCACGCACGGCTTCATGTATTCCGACGCCTGGGTCGACGATGCGCGCCTGGTGGTCCTGAATGCCGTCGATGCCTGCGAACGCGGCGCCGTGATCCTGACCCAGGCCCGCTGCGGCGCCCTGCAACGCCAGCCCGACGGCTGGAGCGCGGCGATCGAGGGGCAGGGCGCGCGCATCGCACGTCAATGCGCGCTGCCTGGTGAACGCCGCCGGACCCTGGGCGGCGCGCTTCCTGCATGGCGCCACGAATACCCCCGGCGCGCGCGCGCTGCGCCTGATCAAGGGCAGCCATATCGTCGTGCCGCGCCTGTTCGAGCACCCGCATGCGTATATCTTCCAGCATCCGGACGGGCGCATCGTCTTCGCGCTGCCCTACGAAGGCGCGTTCACGCTGGTCGGCACCACCGACGTCGATTACCGGGGCGAGCCCGACAAGGTCGCCATCAGCGCCGAGGAAGTGCTCTACCTGTGCGCAGCTCGTGAACCGCTATTTCCGGCGCGCCGTCACGCCCGGCGACGTGCTGTGGAGTTATTCCGGCGTGCGTCCGCTGGTGGAGGACGAAGCGGCCAGCGCGGCCGCGGCCACGCGCGATTACCGCCTGGAACCCGATCGAGCGGGGGCGCCGCTGCTGTCTGTCTTCGGCGGCAAGATCACGACCAGCCGCAAGCTGGCCGAGCAGGCGGTCGACTGGATCGGCCAGGCGCTCGGGCGCCCGGCGCCCGCCTGGACCGCGCAACGCCTGCCTGCCCGGCGGCGACCTGTACGGCCCTGGCCCGAGCAAGCGCGCCGTGCTGGAATTCGACGGCTGGCGCGCGCGCCAGGGCGCGCGCTATCCGTGGCTGCCGCCGCCGCTGCTGGCGCGCTATGCCCGCGCCTATGGCACGCGGCATGCACACGCTGCTGGCGCGCCGCAACGCGCTGGCGGACATGGGCGCCGAGATCGTGCCGGGGCTGTACGAGGCCGAGATCGACTACCTGATGACCCACGAATGGGCCAAGAGCAGCGCCGACATCCTGTGGCGCCGCACCAAGCTGGGGCTGCACGTGGCGCCCGGCAGCGCGGCGCTGCTGGACGAGTGGATCGGCGCGCGCCAGGGAGCGCTGGCGCTGTAATTACTTCGCGTGCCGCGCCAGCCAGGCATCGATCTCCGGCAGGCGCTCGCGCCGCACCTGGATGCGGTCATTGATCCCCGCGATCGCCGTCTCCGCATCGCGCCGCGCGTCCGGCGCGATATGCGCTTCGGCATAGGTCTTGACCTTGCCGGCCATGGCGGGCGTGGCGGCGTTGCCGGCCAGTCCGGGCACGTAGCGGCTGCGCGAGGTGGCGTCGACCCGCTCGTTGACCGCCTTGATGTTCGCCAGCGCGAAATCGAAGGCCAGCTCCGGATGGCTGTGCGACACCATCGCGATCATCGCCGCGCCGTTGGTGGCGCCCGGCTCGTCGGAGAGGGCCAGGGCCAGCGCCCGTTCGGCCAGCGCGCGGTCGTCGGTCGAGGCCAGCAGGGCGTACAGCGTGTCCTTGATCATCGGCGACTTTTCCGCCTGCGCGGCACTGCGCATCGCGTCCCAGGTCGCGCCATCGGCATGCTCGGCGACGACCGCCAGGATGGTCTTGCGCAGCGCGCCGGGCACGGCTTGCGGGTCGCTGTCCATCGCCGCGTAACGGCGGCGCGCTTCCGTTGACCGTGGCCTGGTCGCCCAGGTGGCTGAGGGTGGCGATCAGGTTCGCGCGCAGGATCGCGCGCGAGGTCGGCTCCCCGTCCTGGGCGTTCCAGCCGACCTGCGCCATCACCGGCGCCAGGCGCGCCAGCGCATAGGCGTCGAGGCGCGCGCGGCCGGCCTTGTCGTCGCCATACATCGCGTGCAGGCTGTCGAAGCCGCCGGCGATGCGGGCCCAGACCTGCGGCTCGGCGCTCGCGGGCGTGGCCTGGGCCAGGTCGAGGAAGTTCGAGGCCGGCTGCAGGCCCGCCATGCCGAGGGCCCAGGTATCGGCCAGCGTGCCGATCTGGTCGATCGGCGCCAGCGTGGCGAAGCCGTCCGCCAGCCGGGCAAAGGCGCGCGGCGCGTACAAGGTGCGGTAGTAGCCGCTCTGGCCGGCGTTGACGACTGGCCGCGCCGCAGCCGGGCAGGGTGATGCTGCCTTTGCCGCCCGCGACCAGCGTGCGCGCCGTGGCGCTGCCGCCCGCGATGCCGGCGATCACCGGCACGCGCCAGGACAGCGGCTTGCGCGCCGGCTGGTCGCGCGAGAATTCGCCCTGGGTCAGCGCGACCGTCATGCTGCCGCCCTTGCACACCGGCTCCGCCACGCGGATCAGCGGCACGCCCGGCTGCAGCGTGAAGTCGCGGGCGATCGCCGTGACGGGCTTGGCGGCGGCGCGTTCGACCTGGCGCCACAGGTCGCTCGATGCGGTATTGCCGTAGGCGTGTTCGCGCATGTAGCGCGCGCACGCCGCGGCGCCAGGCGTCCTCGCCGACATAGGCCTCGAGCATGCGGATCACCGCTTCGCCCTTCTGGTAGGTGATCTCGTCGAAGGCCTGGCTGGCCTGCTCGACGGTGGCGACGTGCTGCACCACCGGGTGGGTGGTGGCCAGCGCATCGCGCCGCATGGCGCCGTCGCGCGCGCTCACGGTGTCGAGGTGGGTGTTCCATTCCGGGTGCAGGCGCGCCGTCATGCGCGACTCCATCCAGGAGGCGAAGCCTTCGTTGAGCCAGAGGTCGTCCCACCAGCGCATGGTGACCAGGTCGCCGAACCACTGGTGCGCCATCTCGTGGGCGGCGGTGGCGAAGATTTCCTGCTTGTCGCGCTGGGTCGAAATCGCCGGGTCGAGCAGCAGCGCGTACTCGAAGGTGAAGATCGCGCCCCAGTTTTCCATCGCGCCGAAGAACTGGCTGCGGCCCGGGCCGGCGATGTTGTCGAGCTTGGGCAGCGGATAGCGCACGCCGAAATAGTCGTTGTACTCGCGCAGGACCGCTTGCGAGGATTCGAGGGCGAACGCGGCTTGCGGCAGGCTGCCGCGGCGCGTGACGACGCCCAGTTCGGTGCCGTCCACATTCGCCGTGGCGCGTTCGAAGTCGCCCAGCGCGAAGAACAGCAGATAGGTCGACATCTTCGGCGTATCGGCGAAGCGCACGCTCACGCGCCCGTCCGGCCAGCGGCGTGCTGCTTTTAATCGGCATGTTACTGACGGCCATTTCGCCTGACGGAACCGTCACGCGCAGCGCGAAACTCGCCTTGAAGGCCGGCTCGTCCCAGGACGGGATCATGCGCCGCGCATCCGAATTTTCGAACTGGGTGAACAGGGCGCGCCGCTTGCCGGCGGCGGTGTCGTAATCGAGCGAGAACAGGCCGACGGCCTGGCTGCCGATGCTGCCGGTGTAATCCAGGGCCAGCTTGTAGCGTCCGCGCGCGAGCGGTTTGGCGAAGCGGAAGGTGGCCGTTTGCGCGGCTTCGTCCAGCGCGATCTGCGCATCCTGCGCGCGCGCCGGTCTTGCCGGTGAGCGTGGCGCGCGCGAACTTCAGGTCGGCCGCATGCAGGGTGATGCTGCTGGTCGGCGCCGTGACCTCGAGGTCGATCGCCACCTGGGCGCTGAAGCTGGCGCTGTTCGCGTCCGGCGTCATCGCGATATCGTAGTGCAGCGGCTGCACGCCGCGCGGCAACTGGGTGGTGGCTCAGGGCGGCGGTTTGCGGCTTGGCCGGCGCGGCGCAGGCGGGGAGGGCGGCAAGGCCGGCAAAGGCGAGTGCGATGGCGGCGGACAGCAGGTTGCGGCGCATGGAGTACTTTCGACGAGAGGATGACAGGGCAGGCGGAAGTCTGGAGCCAAATCCGGAGCATGTCAATCTGTTAAGGGCGGCTGCCGTGGCGGGGGATTTGCGGCTATGATTGCCTTTGCCTTTCATGACAACAAAACCAAAGGAGACGCCATGAAACTGTATATCAGCAGCCACGCACCGAACCCGCGCCGGGTGAGCATGTTCATCCTCGAAAAAGGCATCACCGGTATCGACACCGAAGTGGTCGACATCATCGCCGGCGAGCAGCGCAGCGAGCGTTACCTGGCCAAGAATCCGCTCGGCCGCGTGCCCGCGCTCGAATTCGACGATGGCCGCGTGCTCAGCGAAACGCGCGCGATCTGCACCTATCTGGAAGGCTTGCATCCCGAGCCGAACCTGATGGGCGTGGACTTCGAGGAGCGCGCCTTCATCGAAATGGCCGACCGCCGCATGGAGCTGCACCTGCTGCTGGAAACGGCCCAGAGCGCGCGCCACCAGCATCCCGCGCTGGCGGCGCTGGAGCAGCCGCAGTTCAAGGATTTCGGCGCCGCCCAGGCCGACAAGATGCGCACCACGGCGCGCTGGCTCGACCAGCTGCTGGCGCGCCAGGCCTATGTGGCCGGCGAGCGTTTCACCATCGCCGACATCACCGCCTTCTGCGCGCTCGAATTCGGCCGCGGCCTGCTGCGCTTCCGGCCGGGCGACGAGGGGATGGAACACCTGCAGGCCTGGCGTGACCGGATTGCCCAGCGGCCAAGCGCAATCGGCTCGAAGTAGGGCGCCAATAAAAAAGGGCGGCAACGCCGCCCTTCGCACATCGGAATCACCCCACCCGCCGGTACCACGGCAAGTCCCCCTCCAGCGCCTGGTAGGCCGCCGCATGCGCATCCCCCGCCGCCAGTTCGCGGTCGAGGCCGAGCACGCCGAAGCGCGACAGGCTCTCGTAGAACAGGCGCAGCACGCGCTGGCGCAGCATCGGGCCGAAGTCGGCCAGGGCGCGGCAGCAGATGATGGCCTGGAACTCGTTGAACGAGGCGTCCGTCACCAGGTTGTAGCCGGCCCAGGTGATGCGCCCGCGCAGGCGCGGCAGCAGCGTCGCGCGGCCGTCGTGCACCTCGAAATAGTCCGCCAGCTGGCCGGCGCCGCCAGCCTGCAGGTAGTTCTCCTGCAAGGCGGGCAGGGTGGCGGCGTCGAGCGTCGCCTCGCGCACCTCGGCCAGCAACTCGTCGTTGGCCAGGGTCGCGAAGATGTCGGTACGGGCCAGCAGGCCCTCCTCATGCAGCACGATCGCCAGCGTCCAGGCGTCGCCGATGCCGGCGCATTCGGCCAGCCAGACTTTCGGCACGGCCGCCGGCCGCAGCGACTTTCCCAGCACCTGCGCGCGCCTCCCGCGCCCGCGCCGGCTCGCCGAACAGGGCGACCGGACTGACCGCGAGCGCGCGCAGCACGCTGGAAGCCGCGCCCGGTTCGTGCAGCACGCGTTCCTGCAGCGCGGAGACCGTCTTCAGTTCGCGCTCGGCCATGACCCCGAGCAGCTTGCGCCTGACCAGCGGCCGGTCGTAGTCGCGGAAATCGTAGCCGTGCCTTTGGAATACAGCCTCCAGCAACAGCTCGATCTCCAGCTCCTCGACCGCCAGCGAAGGGTGGGCCAAGCTGAGCAAAGGCGGTGAAGGCGGTCAATGCAGCCACACTCGCATCAGCGACAGCAGCTGCGCCACGTCGACCGGCTTGGTGATGTAGTCGGACGCGCCGGCGGCGATGCACTTGTCGCGGTCGCCCTTCATCGCTTTCGCGGTCAGGGTGATGATCGGCAGCGACTTGAACTTCGGAATGCGGCGGATCGCGCGCATCGTGTCGTAACCGTCCATCTCCGGCATCATGATGTCCATCAGGACGATCTCGATGGTCGGATCCTTCTCCAGCACCTCGATGCCGTCACGGCCGTTCTCGGCGAACAGCACTTGCATCTGCTGGCGCTCCAGCAAGGAGGACAGGGCGAAGATGTTGCGCAGGTCATCGTCGACGATCAGCACCTTGCGTCCGGCCAGGCCGCCGTCGAGCGCGTGGATCTCTTCCAGCATCTTGCGCTGCAGTTCAGGCAGCGAGGCGTGCGAGCGGTGCAGGAAGAGCGCCGTTTCGTCCAGCAGGCGCTCGGGCGAACGGGCATCCTTGATGACGATGGTCTTCGCGTATTTCTTCAGCTTCGTCACTTCCTTGCGCGAGAGTTCCTGCGCCGTGTAGATCACGATCGGCAGGTCGCGCAGCGCGGCTTCTTGCCGATCTGGTCGAGCAGGTCGAAGCCGGAAATGTCCGGCAGCGTCAGGTCGAGCACCATGCAGTCGAAGTGCTGGGCGTCGAGCGCTTCCATCGCGGCGGCGCCGGTTTCCACGGTCACCATGTTCAGGTCGCTGTCGCCGATCAGGTTCACGATCAGCTCGCGCTGGGCCATGTCGTCTTCCACCACCAGCAAGGAACGCTTGCCGCCGACCAGGAACTTCTGGATGCGGTTGAATTCCTCGTCCAGCACCTCGCGCTCCACCGGCTTGTTGAGGAAGGAGATCGCGCCCTGGCGCAGCGCGCGCTCGCGCTCGCGCAGTGCCGAGACCACGTGCACCGGGATGTGGCGGGTGCTCGGGTCGCGCTTCAGGCGGTCGAGCACCGTGAAGCCGTCGATGTCCGGCAGGTCGATGTCGAGCAGGATCGCCGAGGGCAGGTAATCGCGCGCCAGCGACAGGGCCGAGTCGCCGCGGTGGGTGACGATGCCCTTGAAGTTCTTCTCGCGCGCCAGTTCGAGCACGGTCTTGGCGAAGCGGTCGTCGTCCTCGACGATCAGCACCGACGGGTCGCCCGGGGCGATCAGGCCGCGGTCGTCCAGCATCGAGGCGTATTCGACCAGGTTGCTGTTGGTCGGCGCCTGCACTTCGATGGTGGCGACGGCGCCGTTTTCGGTCGCCTCGGCCGGTGCATAGGTGATCGGCGCGGCAATCGGCGCTGCGCTCGGGGCCACCAGGCGGGCAGGCTGGGGCTGGCGGCTCGCTTCGTAGTTGATGAAGCCGGCGCGGTTGTACGGCAGGTAGAGCGTGAAGGTCGAGCCGACGTTGACGGTCGATTCGACGCGAATCTCGCCGCCCAGCAGGCGCGCCAGTTCGCGCGAAATCGACAGGCCGAGACCCGTGCCGCCGTACTTGCGGGCGGTCGAGCCGTCGGCCTGCTGGAAGGCTTCGAAGATCAGCTGCAGCTTGTCCGACGGGATGCCGACGCCGCTGTCGCTGACCGAGAACGCGAGCACCGCGTCCGCATGCAGCAGGTGCGGGTGGTCCGCGCGTCCAGCCGCTGGTCACCAGGCTGATGTTCAGGGCGACCTGGCCATGGCTGGTGAACTTGAACGCGTTCGACAGCAGGTTCTTCAACACTTGCTGCAGGCGCGTGGTATCGGTCATCACCGCGGTCGGCAGGTTTTCCGCGAGGCCGACCTGGAAGCCGAGGTGCTTGGCTTCGGCCATGTGGCGGAAGGTGCGGTCCACGTAGTTGCGCAGGTTGGCGAAGCGGTATTCCGAGACGTCCAGCGTGACGGTACCCGACTCGATCTTCGACAAGTCGAGAATGTCGTTAATCAGGGTCAGCAAGTCGGAGCCGGAGCCGTGGATGGTCTTCGCGAATTCGACCTGTTTACCGGACAGGTTGCCTTCCGGGTTATCGGACAGCTGCTGCGCCAGGATCAGCAGCGAATTCAACGGCGTCCGCAGTTCGTGCGACATATTCGCCAGGAACTCGGACTTGTACTTCGAGGACAGCGCCAGCTGGGTCGCCTTTTCTTCCAGCGCCAGCTTGGCCTGCTCCACCTCGCGGTTCTTGCGTTCCACCTCGATGTTCTGCTCGGACAGCAGGCGCGCCTTTTCGGCCAGTTCCTGGTTGGTCTGCTGGAGCTCTTGCGCCAGCGACTGCGACTGGGTCAGCAGCGACTCGGTACGGCTGTTCGCTTCGATCGTGTTCAAGACGACGCCGATCGACTCCATCAGCTGGTCGAGGAAGGAGAGGTGGGTTTCGGTGAAGCGGTCGAGCGAGGCGATCTCGATGACGGCCTTGACCTGCTGCTCGAACAGGATCGGCAGCACGACGATGTTGTTCGGCGGCGCCGAACCCAGGCCCGAGGAGACGACGATGTAATCGCGCGGCACGTCGGTCAGCCAGATGCGGGTCTTCTCGAGCGCGCACTGGCCCACCAGGCCTTCGCCCGGCGAGAAGGAGGTCGGCAGCTTGCGGCTGGAACGGTAGCCATACGATGCGATCATCCGCAGGCGCGCATCGGCTTCCTGCGAATCCATCATGTAGAACACGCCGTGGTGGGCCGAGACCAGCGGAGCCAGCTCCGACAGGATCAGCTTGGTCACCGCGCCCAAGTCGCGCTGGCCTTGCAGGAGTCGCGTGAAGCGGGCGAGGTTGGTCTTGAGCCAATCCTGCTGCGCGTTCTTCTGCGTGGTTTCCTTCAGGTTGCGGATCATCTCGTTGATGTTGTCCTTCAGGTAGGACACCTCGCCGCGCGCTTCGACCTGAATCGAACGCGACAAGTCACCACGGGTCACCGCGGTCGCCACTTCACCAATCGCGCGCATCTGGTTGGTCAGGTTCGCCGCCAGCTGGTTGACGTTCTCGGTCAAGTCTTTCCAGGTACCCGCCACACCGGACACGTTCGCCTGGCCACCGAGCTTACCTTCCGTACCCACCTCGCGGGCGACGCGCGTCACCTCGGATGCGAAGGAGGACAACTGGTCGACCATGACGTTGATCGTGTCCTTCAGTTCGAGAATCTCGCCCTTCACGTCCACCGTAATTTTCTTCGACAAGTCACCCCGCGCCACCGCGGTCGTCACCGCCGCGATGTTACGCACCTGGCCCGTCAGGTTCGACGCCATGAAGTTCACGTTGTCGGTCAAGTCCTTCCAGGTACCGCCGACGCCCGGCACGTAGGCCTGGCCGCCCAGCTTGCCTTCGGTACCGACCTCGCGCGCCACGCGCGTCACCTCGGATGCGAAGGAGGACAACTGGTCGACCATGACGTTAATCGTGTTCTTCAGTTCGAGAATCTCGCCCTTCACGTCGACCGTGATCTTTTTCGAGAGGTCGCCGTTCGCCACCGCGGTCGTCACGTCCGCAATGTTACGCACCTGGCCGGTCAGGTTACCCGCCATCGAGTTCACGCCGTCGGTCAAGTCTTTCCAGGTACCGGCAACGCCGGGCACGTTCGCCTGGCCGCCCAGGCGGCCCTCGGTACCGACTTCTCGTGCCACCCGGGTCACCTCGGATGCGAAGGAGTTCAGCTGGTCGACCATGACGTTGATCGTGTTCTTCAGCTCGAGAATCTCGCCCTTCACGTCGACCGTGATTTTCTTGGACAAGTCGCCGTTCGCCACGGCGGTGGTCACGTCCGCGATGTTACGCACCTGGCCCGTGAGGTTACCCGCCATCGAGTTCACCGAGTCGGTCAAGTCTTTCCAGGTGCCCGCGACACCCTTCACCTGCGCCTGGCCGCCCAGTTTTCCTTCGGTACCCACCTCGCGCGCCACGCGCGTCACTTCGGAGGAGAACGAGGACAACTGGTCGACCATGACGTTAATCGTGTTCTTCAGTTCGAGAATCTCGCCCTTCACGTCGACCGTAATTTTCTTGGACAGGTCGCCGTTCGCCACCGCGGTCGTCACCGTCGCGATGTTACGCACCTGGCCCGTCAGGTTCGAGGCCATGAAGTTGACGTTGTCGGTCAAGTCCTTCCAGGTACCGCCGACGCCCGGCACGTAGGCCTGGCCGCCCAGTTTTCCTTCGGTACCGACCTCGCGCGCCACGCGCGTCACTTCGGATGCGAAGGAGCGCAGCTGGTCCACCATGACGTTGATCGTGTCCTTCAGCTGCAGGATCTCGCCGCGCACGTCGACCGTGATTTTCTTCGACAAGTCGCCGTTTGCCACGGCGGTCGTCACTTCCGCGATGTTACGCACCTGGGAGGTGAGGTTACCCGCCATCGAGTTGACCGAGTCGGTCAAGTCTTTCCAGGTACCCGCCACGCCCTTCACCTGCGCCTGGCCGCCCAGCTTGCCCTCGGTACCGACTTCGCGCGCCACGCGCGTCACTTCGGAGGAGAAGGAGGAAAGCTGTTCCACCATCGTGTTGGCGGTGGTCGCCGCGCGCAGGTACTGGCCCTTCAACGGATGGCCGTCGACTTCGAGCGCCATCGTCTGCGACAGGTCGCCCTTTGCCACGGCGCCGATGACGCGCGCCATTTCGGTGGTCGGGCGCACCAGGTCGTCGATCAGGGAATTGACCGAGGTGATCAGGGTGCTCCAGCCGCCGACCACGCCCGGCACGTCGGCGCGCTGGGTCAGGTGGCCCTCGCGGCCGACGACGCGCGACACTTCGGTCACGGCTTCGACCATCTTCGATTTGGTTTCGATGATGTCGTTCAGGGTATCGGCAATCTTGCCCGACACGCCGGTCCAGTCGGAAGGCATGCGTACCGAAAAGTCACCCTTTTTCAGGGCCATCAGCGTTGCCAGCAGGAGCTTGACGTCCAGCTGTTCGGCCATGTCGGTCATTGTGTTCATCGACGTGTAATCCTTGTATGGGAAAGTGGTACGGCGTTCTTGTCGTCGCGAAGGCGTCAAGCTTTCGCGCGCGGGAAACTGTTAAACAGAAAGAATGAAACGATACTCTTGTGCGAAATCAAGTCAAGCGCAGTGGCAGAATAAAGATTGCAATTAGGAATGTTTATGCGGCAGCGCTGGAGGGTAGCTGAAATTTAGTTTCTTCAGCGCACGGTTGGAATTGCAATGTTTTTGGGACGTTGTGTAAATACTACAAAATACATGGATACAATTTCAACTCCGGTTGTTAAAATTGCTAGGATGCATGCTTTGGAGTGCTAGATGCCATTAGCATGTGCACAATCATAAACTAGGCAAGCGAGCGCTATGATTGAAACTGCACAGCTAGTGCAGCTGTTGGATTCGAAAGACGCCGCGTCCTGGCGTCTGGCTTTGTTCGATCTGTCGGCGTCGCTTGGTTTTGAACAGGTGCTGTACGGCGTCGTCAATTCCCGCCATGCCCAATTCGAGCACGCTTTCTTGCAAAGTAATTATTCGGCCGAGTGGCGCCACCGCTACGATGCCGAGCGCCTGGCCTATAGCGATCCGACCGTCGGGCATTGCCTGACCAGCGCGCTGCCGATCGTCTGGGAACCCGAGACCTTCAAGAGCGAAGCGGAGCGCGCCCTGTACGAAGAGGCGAGCGGCTATGGCATCCGCAGCGGGGTCACCCTGCCGATCCACGGCCCGAACGGGGAATTCGGCGTGCATCAGTTTTGCCTCCGACGGCAAAACCGGGCCGGAATTTACCAAGGCGACATCGAGCCGGGCGATGCCGGCGACTGACGCTCGTGCGCGACTATGCGTTCGCGTCGTCGCAGCGTTTTTCGGAACGGCGGGGAGGCGGCGCCGCGCCTGACCCGGCGTGAGCTCGAGGTGCTCAACTGGGTCATGGCGGGCAAGTCGTCCTGGGAGATCTCGATGATCACCCGTTGTTCCGAAGCCACCGTCAATTTCCATCTGGCCAACGTGCGCCAGAAATTCAACGTCAACACACGTCAGCAGGCGGTGATCAAGGCGATCTCCCTGGGCTTGATCAACCCTGAAGATCACCATCGTTGAGCTTGCCGTTGACGTAGAGCTTCAACAGGATCGCCACCGGGGCCGGAATCGCCAGGCCCGTCTCGAACCGGCTGCCGCTCGACTGGGTGACGCCGAACCGTCCCCAGAATTTCTCCTGGCTTTCGCGCTTGCTGATGCGGAACTGGCGCAGGTCCGCGTGCGGCGCCCGCATCGGCATCGGCATCGGCATGGCGTGCTGGACGCCTGGACGGGAAAGCATGGATTCGCTGATGTAGTCGTTTGGCATGGCCAGTCTCCTGTTGAACGGGGTGAAAAACCTAGTATTCCACTGCGTCACTTCCTAGCCACCTAGCAAACTTGCTAGTACCGCCCGTGCATAAATTGCATGAGGCTTCATGCCTGTCGCATAGGTTTTTTCGATCAACATACAGGGAGAACGACATGGCACTGCAAATTAATATCGCAGCACGGCGCGACTTCCAGTCCCGCGATCTGTGGGAAATGCACACGCTTCGCGCAAAAGTGTTCCAGGGCCGGCTCGGCTGGGAAGTGCCGGTCATGTCGGGCATGGAGATCGATGGCTACGATGCGCTCGAGCCGCATTACATGATGATGCGCGAGCCGCGGCGCCGGCGATCCTGCGCGGCTGCTGGCGCCTGCTGCCGACCGAAGGCCCGTACATGCTCAAGGATTCGTTCCCGCAGCTGCTGCACGGCCAGAGCGCGCCGCGCGACGAACATATCTGGGAACTGTCGCGCTTTGCCATCGAAACCGGCGGCGCCGGCCATTTCGGCTTTTCCGAAATCACGATGGAATCGATCGCCGCCATCATCCGCTATGGCCACGAGCAAGGCATCGAGCGCTACGTGACGGTGACCACGACCGCCATCGAACGCCTGCTGCGCCGCGCCGGCGTGGTCACCGAACGCCTCGGTCCGCCCCTGGTCATCGGCGTCGAGACGGCAGTGGCCCTGTACGTGGATATCGAGCCGACCTGCGCGGTGCTGTTCGCCCCGCGGCTGGCGAGCTGAGCCAGCGCTAGGGTGGCGTCGGGTATCGGACGAGATCGAGCTGCATCCGCTGCTCCATCCTGTTCGATCCCGGGCGCTGCGGCTCGGGTTCCCCGACAGCGCGAAATCCGGCGCGCTCGTAGAGGCGCCGGGCGGCGTCGTTCCCGCACACCACGCCCAGCTGCATCGCGCGCGCATTCCTGGCGCGCGCCCACGCCAGCGCCGCATCGAGCAGCGCCGCCGCCACGCCGTGCCCGCGCGCCTCGGGCGCCACCCACATCTGGAACAGGTTGACCAGCGACGGGTCGCCGCCATCGACCTTGGCCCAGGCCAGGCCGGCGGCCGTGCCGCCCAGTTCCGCCACCAGCGGCCGGTCGCGCCCGGAGCTGGCGCCGATGTTCAGGCGCCAGGCCCAGTCCTGCGTCCGTCCGGGCGCGCTTCCTCGGCCAGCGTGCTGCCGAAGGCGGCGGGCGCGTCGCGCCAGCGCGCGCAGGCGCAGCGCGCGGTACAGCGGCCACTCGTGCGCGGCCAGCGTGCGCACGAGGGCGGGCACTGCGTCCCTTCTATATAGTAGTGCGCTCATTTCAGCTGCTCCCGCAGGAACGAATAGGTCAGCGCCCACATGCGCGCCTGCTGCGTGTTGTTGGCCGCCCCGGCATGCCCGCCCTCGGTATTTTCCCAGTACAGGACGCGGTGGCCCTGCGCCTCCATCAGCGCCGCCATCTTGCGCGCATGGCCCGGATGCACGCGGTCGTCGCGGGTCGAGGTCGTGAACAGCACGGTCGGATAGTGCTTGTCCTTGAAGACGTTGTGGTAGGGCGAGTACTTGCCGATGATATTCCCACTGTGCCGGATCGTCCGGGTCGCCGTATTCCCCCATCCACGAGGCGCCGGCCAGCAGCTTGTGGTAGCGCCGCATGTCCAGCAGCGGCACCTGGCAGACCACGGCATTGAACAGGTCGGGACGCTGGGTCAGCGCCGCGCCCACCAGCAGGCCGCCATTGCTGCCGCCCATGATGCCGAGGTGGCGCGGACTGCGTGACCTTGCGCTCGATGAGGTCCTCGCGCCACCGCCAGGAAGTCGTCGAAGGCGCTCTGGCGGTGTTCCTTCAGGGCCGCCTGGTGCCAGCGCGGACCGAATTCGCCGCCGCCGCGGATGTTCGCCAGCACGTAGACGCCGCCGCGTTCCAGCCAGCCGGCGCCGAGCATGCCGCTGTAGGCCGGCGTCAGCGACACCTCGAAGCCGCCATAGCCATACAGGACGGTCGGGTTGTTGCCGTCGAATTTGGCGCGCCGTTCCATGACGACGAAGTAGGGCACCCGCGTGCCGTCCTTCGACGTCGCTTCGAACTGGGACACGGTGTACGGTTGCGGGTCGAACCAGGCCGGCATCGCCTTCAGGCGCGTGCGCGCATCCAGGCCGAGCTGGCCCAGGTAGAGCGTGGTCGGGCTCAGGAAGTCGGTCACGGTCAGGAAATACTCGTCCGATTCGATCTCGTCGAGGCTGGTGACGCCGAGCGTGCCGATGGCGGGCGTGGCGACCTCGCGCCGGGTCCAGGCCGCCGTTCGCGCGGCGCAGTTCCACCAGGCGGTTCTTGACCTTGTCGAGGATGGTGAGGACCAGGGCGCTGCGCGTCACCGCCATGCCGTCGAGGGAGCTCGTAGTCGGTCGGCGTGAACAGCGCCTCGAAATCGCGCTCGCCCGCCATGAAGCGCGCGAAATCGATGGCGAGCAGGGCGCCCTGCGGCCAGGTGCGCCCGCCGATCGTCCAGTCCGAGCGCAGCTCGATCAGCAGCTGGTCGCGCACGGCGAAGGCGTTGGCGTCGATCGGCTTGTCGATCTTGACCAGGCGGTCGCCTTCGCGCAGGAACAGTTCGCTGCTGTAGAAGCCGATCTGGCGCGTCACGAAGTCGCGCTCGTAGCCGGGCGTCAGGTCGCGCCGCGCCGAGGCCGAAAGGTCGCCGCTGCCCGCTTCGAACACCAGGCGCGCCTCGTGCAGGGGCGTGCCGCGCCGCCATTCCTTGACGATGCGCGGGTAGCCCGAGTCCGTCATCGAGCCGGGACCGAAATCGGTGGCGACGAACAGCCGGTCCTGGTCGATCCAGGCGACGCTGCCTTTCGATTCGGGCAGCGCGAAGCCGTCCGCCACGAAAGCGCGCTGTCTCCAGGTCGAATTCGCGCACGACGCGCGCGTCGCCGCCGCCGCGCGAGAGCAGGACCAGGCAGCGCGTGCCGCGCGGCTCGAGGCAGGTGGCGCCGGCCCAGACCCAGTTCTCGCCTTCGCTTGCCGCCAGCGCGTCGACGTCGAGCACGGTTTCCCAATGCGGCGCGTCCTTGCGGTAGTCGGCCAGGGTGGTGCGGCGCCAGATGCCGCGCTCGTGGCCGGCGTCGCGCCAGAAGTTGTACAGATGGTCGCCGTGACATCCTGGGGTAGGGGATGCGGTCCCTGGCGTCGAGGATGCCCTGCAGCCTGGCGCGCAGGGCCTCGTGCGCCGCGTCCGCCCAGGGCGTGCTCGGTGCGCGCATTGTGTTCGCGCACCCAGGCCAGCGGCTGCTCGCCGTCCACGTTTTCCAGCCATGCGTGCGGGTCTGCTGGCCTGCATCTGTCGTCCTTGAAGTCGAGCGCCCCGTGGGGGTGCGATAGCGTATATTATCAACAATCTTTCGTCTCCAATAGGCGCTGCTGAAAACGATGGCCCTGTCGATCACCCGCAGCATAGGCGCAGCCGCCGGGGCGCGCGGCACCACCCGCGTCGTGCTGTGGGGCGCCGGCCTGTGGCTGGCGCTGCTGGTCGGGGCATTGCTGCACATGGCGGCCGCGCGCGCGGTCGAGGAAGAGGCGCTGCGGCGTTTCGAGAACCGGGCCCGCGCCACCCAGGAACGCCTGGCGGGCGCCATCAAGTCCTACACCGACGCCACGCGCGCGCTGGTCGCGCTGTTCGCCAGCAGCGACAGCCCGGTCACGCGCCTGCAGTTCCACCGCTACGTCGACCAGCTCGACCTGCGCACCAATTATCCGGCGATCGACGCCGTCACCTATGCCCAGGTCGTCAGCGACGCCGAGCGCGACGCCTTCGAGGCGCAGGTGCGCGCCGACCGCAGCGTCGATCCGAAGGGCTATCCCGCGTTTCTCGATTTTTCCGGCCGGGCGGCGCGCCCACCTACAACGTGCTGACCTATATCGAGCCGCCGGCCATGGCGGCCGGCAAACTCGGCATGGACATCGGCGTCAATCCGGTCCCGGCGGCGGCCATGGCGCGCGCGCGCGACCTGGGCGGCATCAGCGCCTCCGGCCAGCCGGTGCGGGTCGCCGGGCCGACGCCGCACATCGCGCTCAACATGCGCGCGCCGGTCTACCGCGGCGGGCGCACGCCCACCACGGTCGCCGAGCGGCGCGCGGCCTATGTCGGCGGCGTCGGCGTCTCGTTCTCGGTGCCGGCCCTGGTCGAAGGCGCGCTCGGCAAGCATCGCCGGCGACCCGATGGCGCTGGCGCTGTTCGCCGCCGCGCCCGGCAAGGCCGGCGCAGCGACGCGCGTCGGCCTGCAGGACCGCCTGCTGTATGGCGACGAAAGCGTGCGCACCAGCGTCCCCGATGCGGCGAGCACCTTCACGGCGGTGCTGCCGGTCGACTTCAACGGCACGCACCTGGAAGGCCCATTTCAGCGCGCCCAAGAGCGCGCTGTTCCTGCCGCTCGACCGCCGGCTGCCGCTGATCGCGCTGGCGACCGGCTTCGTGGCGACGCTGCTGTTCTACAGCCTGTTCCTGACGCTGTACTGGTCGCGCCGCACCGCCATCGAGCAGCGCACCCTGCTCGACACGGTGCTCGACAACCTCGACGCCTTCGTCTTCATGAAGGACCGCGACCGGCGCTTCCGCTACGTGAACGCGAAGACCGCGCTGGCGCTGGGCGCAGACGGCCGACCGGATCGTCGGGCGCCTGGACCGCGAGGTGATGCCCGCCGGCCTGGCCGACGCCGCCTGGGAGCGCGAACGCGCCGTGTTCGACGGCACGCGCCGCGCCAGCCAGGTCGAGATCGTGCTGGCCGACGGCGTGCCGCGCCAGTTCTGGGAGTTGAAGGTGCCGGTGCACCTGGACGGCGATGTCGGCGGCGTGCTGTGCGTGGCGACCGACGTCACCGAACTGCACCAGCTGAAAGCCGCGGCCGACGCCGCCAACCAGGCGAAAAGCGACTTCCTGTCGAACATGAGCCACGAGATCCGCACGCCGATGAACAGCATCATCGGCATGACCCACCTCGCGCTCAAGGCGGCGCACGGAACCGAAGCTGCGCGACTACCTCGAAAAAATCCATTATTCGGGCCGGCACCTGCTCGCGGATCATCAACCATATCCTCGACTTTTCCAAGATCGAGGCCGGCAAACTCGATCTCGACCTGGTCGACTTCAGGCTCGAAGCCCTGATGCGCAACCTCGAGACCCAGCTCGGCGAGGCGGCGCGCGCGAAGACGCTGCGCCTGGTCTTCGACATCGCGCCCGAGCTGGCGCGGCCCCTGCGCGGCGATCCGCTGCGCCTGGAACAGGTGCTGCTCAATTTCGTCGGCAACGCCATCAAGTTTTCCGAACGCGGCGCGGTCGTGGTGCGGGTGCGGGCGCTGCGTGAGCCGCGCATGAACCCTGGTGCGCTTCGAGGTCGAGGACCACGGCATCGGCATCGATCCGGCGGAACTGGCGCAGCTGTTCACGCCCTTCCACCAGGCCGACCCGTCGACCACGCGGCGCTACGGCGGCACCGGTCTGGGCCTGGTGATCAGCAAGCAGCTGGCCGAGCTGATGGGCGGCGAAGTCGGGGTCGAGAGCGCGCCGGGACGCGGCAGCACCTTCTGGTTCACGGCGCGCCTGGGGCAGGGCGGCGACCATGGCGTGCGCTCGCTGCGGCGTCCGGCGAGCGCAGCCGGCGCGCGGCGGCCAGCGCCTCGACGGCGCCAGCATCCTGCTGGTCGAGGACAATGCCTTCAGCCAGCAGGTCGGGCGCGAACTGCTGGAAAACGCGGGCGCGCTGGTGGCCGTCGCCGGCAACGGCAGCGAGGCGCTGGCGCAGATGCGGCGCCGGCATTTCGATTGCGTGCTGATGGACGTGCAGATGCCGGTGATGGACGGCTTCGAGGCCACGCGCCAGATCCGCGCCGACCCCGCGCTGTGCAAGGCCGTGGTGATTGCGATGACGGCCAACGCCGGCACCGAGGACCAGGCGCGCTGCAGGGAGGCGGGCATGGACGACTTCCTCGCCAAGCCGGTGGCGCCGGAGCACCTGGCGGCGACGATCGCGCGCGCCATCGGGCGCGGCGCGGACGCGCAGCGCGGCGCCTGCTGCTCGACACCGCCGTGCTCGCGGCCACCTTCGGCGCCGACCCCGGCAAGATGCGCAAGTTCGCCTTCATGTTCCTCGACAGCGCGCGCGCGGGCCTGGCCGAGATCGACAGCGCGCTGGCCGGCGAGCGACCTGGCGCGCGCCGGCGCCGTCGCGCACCGCCTGAAATCCTCGGCGCGGGCCGTGGGCGCGCTCGGCTTCGCCGCGCTCTGCGACGAGCTCGAGCGCCAGCCGCGAGGCTCAGGCACCGGACCAGGCAACAGCCCTGGGAGCAGGTCTGCGCAGCATCTTTGCGCGGCTCGAGCAGCCAGGTTGCCGCGGAGCTTGGCGCACGCGCCACGGATGGGCAGTAGGACCGCCTGCGCCTTTCGCCGCGCGGCCAAAAAGAGTATCCTGTTGCGCCTGAGCTGCCCATTCCACGAACCTCCCCGATGTCCTCCACGATCACTCCCGGCCTGCTGATTTTGCACGGCAACCAGATGGAAATGCTGCGCGCCGCCGTCTTCGACTGGCTGCGCCGGCACCCGCTCGGGCCGCTCGAGCAGGAAACCATCCTGGTGCAGTCGAACGGCTTCGCCGAATGGCTGAAAATCGCGCTGGCCGAGGAGCTCGGGGTGTGCGCCGCGACGCGGGTGGCGCTGCCGGCGCGTTTTCTGTGGGAAGCCTACCGCGCCATGCTGGGACGCGAGCGCGTGCCGAACCGCTCGCCTTTCGACCGCGATCCGCTGACCTGGCGCCTGATGCGCCTGTTGCCGACGCTGCTGAAGGAACCGGTGTTCGCGCCGCTCACGCACTTCCTGGGCGACGGCTGCCCGGAGCGCCGGCTGCAGCTGGCCGAACGCCTGGCCGACCTGTTCGACCAGTACCAGGTGTACCGCGCCGACTGGCTGACCGACTGGGAAATCGGGCGCGACCAGCTGCGCCGCGCCGGCGGCGAGCCGGTGCCGCTCGGCCCCGACCAGCTGCTGGCAGGCGCGATTGTGGCGCGCCGTGCACGAGAGCGTGCCGCCGATGCAGCGCGGCAGCGGCCGCGCCGCGATCCACGAAGTCTTCGTCGCCAAAATCGGCGCGGGCGAGCCGCCCACGCAATCGCCTGCCGCGCCGCGTGGTGCTGTTCGGGATGTCGGCCCTGCCGTACCAGACCTTGCAGGCGATCGCCGCGCTGTCGCGCCACACGCAGGTGCTGCTGGCCGTGCCGAATCCCTGCCAGTTCTACTGGGGCGACATCATCGAAGGGCGCGAGCTGTTGAAGGCGGCGCACAAGCGCCAGCCGGCGCGCGGCGGCGTCGATCTGGCGACGCTGCCGATCGAGGAACTGCACGCGCACAGCCATCCGCTGCTGGCGAGCTGGGGCCGCCAGGGGCGCGACTTCGTGCGCATGCTCGACGAATTCGACAACGAGGAAGGGCGCCCCGAAATCGAGGGCATCACCAAGCTGCGCATCGACCTGTTCTCGGACGGCGACGGCGAGACCCTGCTGCAGCAGGTGCAGGCGGCCGTGCGCGACATGCGGCCCCTGTCCGAGCATCCGCAGGTCCCGCCCGAGCCCGGCGACCGCTCGATCGAATTCCACATCGCGCACAGCACCCAGCGCGAGGTCGAGGCCCTGCACGACCAGCTGCTGTCGATGTTCGCGCAGGACCCGACGCTGCGCCCGCGCGACATCGTCGTCATGGTGCCCGACATCGACACCTTCTCGGCCGCGATCCACGCCGTGTTCGACCAGCACAAGAAGAGCGACCCGCGCCACATCCCCTTCGAGATCGGCGACACGCGCGACCGCAGCGTCAATCCCTTGCTGGTCGCCCTCGAATGGCTGCTGCGCCTGCCGCAGCAGCGCTGCCGCCAGAGCGAAATCCGCGACCTGCTCGACGTGCCGGCCGTGGCCGCGCGCTTCGGCGTGATGGAGGACGACCTGCACACCCTGGGCGCCTGGATCGACGGCGCCGGCGTGCGCTGGGGCCTGGACGGCGCGCACCGCGCGGGCCTCGGCCTGGGCGCGGCGGGCGAACAGAACGCCTGGATCTTCGGGGTGCGGCGCATGCTGCTCGGTTACGCCAGCGGCGCCGGCGCGCGCTTCGGCGACATCGAACCGTATGCCGAAGTGGGCGGGCTCGATGCGGCGCTGGCCGGCTCGCTGGCCCAGTTCGTCGACTGCCTGCTCGAATGGCGCGCGCGCCTGGCCGAGACGCGCACCCCGGCCGAATGGGTGGTGCAGGCGCGCGCGCTGCTGGCCGCCTTCTTCGACGGCCGCGAAGAGGGCGACCGCATCACGCTGGCCCAGCTGGGCGAAGCCCTCAATTGCTGGCTCGAGATGACCGAAGGCGGCGGCTTCGACGAGCCGGTGCCCCTGAGCGTGCTGCGCGAAGCCTGGCTCGGCCAGATCGACCAGCCGACCCTGAACCACCAATTCGTCTCGGGCGGCGTCACCTTCTGCACCCTGATGCCGATGCGCGCGGTGCCCTTCCGCGCCGTCTGCCTGCTCGGCATGAACGACGGCGACTTCCCGCGCCGCACGCCGCAAAACGATTTCGACCTGCTCTCGCTGCCCGGCATGAGCCGTCCGGGCGACCGTTCGCGGCGCGACGACGACCGCTACCTGATGCTCGAAGCCCTGCTGGCCGCGCGCGACAAACTGTACGTCAGCTGGGTCGGGCGCAACGTGCGCGACAACAGCGAGCAGCCGGCCTCGGTGCTGGTGGCGCAGCTGCGCGACTACCTGCACGCCGGCTGGGACCTCGACCTGGCCACCCTCACCACCGAACACGCGCTGCAGCCGTTCAGCCGCCGCTATTTCGAAGAAGGGCGGTTTGCTGACCTATGCGCGCGAATGGCGCGCCGCCCACGGCGTCGAAGGCGAGGGCGCGCTGGACGCCTTGCCGCCCTACGAGCTCGAACCGGATTTCCGCCTGAAGCTGTCGGAACTGGCCGGCTTCCTGAAGCCAGCCGGCGCGCTACTTCTTCCGGCGCCGCCTGGGCGTCGATGTTCAACGCGGCCGAGGTCGTCGGCGAGGACGAGGAACCGTTCTCGCTCGACGCGCTGGAGCGCTACTTCCTGGAGGATCTCCTGCTCGACGACGCCGGGCAAGGCCGAAGGCGCTCGACGAAGTGCGCCAGATGCTGGACGCGCGCGCCGAACGCCTGACGCGCGAGGGCGTGCTGCCGATCGGCCTGGTCGGGCGCCAGTGGCAGCAGCAGCTGGTCGATGGCCTGGTGCCGGTGCGTCAGCGCCTGGCTGGCGCTGGGCGCGCGCTTCCCGCAGGCCGCGCCCAAGCTGGCGCTCAGCCTCGACTTCAATGGCGTGCTGCTGGAAGACTGGATCGACCGCCTGCGCACCGACGGCCGGCAGACCGCCTGGCTGATGCAGGTCTCCTCGAAGGTGCTGGACAAGAAGGGCGCGGCGCGCGGCGAAAAGCTGATCGATGCCCTGGCTGCGCCAGCTGGCCGCCAGCGCCGCCGGGGCCGCATGACGGCATCACCGGCTACCTGGTCGCGCGCGACGCCCTGGTGACGATGGCGCCGATCGAGCGCGAGGAAGCCCTCGGCGTGCTGGCGCTATATCGTCGGCCTCTGGCAGCGCAATCTCGACGCGCCGCTGCCCGTGGCCTGCAGGACCGCGCTGGCGCAGCTGGCCGGGCGCGATGCGCGCGACGGTCTACGAAGGCGACGGGCACGAGGTGCCGGGCGAGGTCGAAGCGAGGAGCCCTGCCTGGCGCGCCTGTGGCCCGAGTTCGCGCAGCTGGCGGCGAGCGGCGACTGGCCCGAGCTGGCCGAAGCGCTGTACGGCGGCGCTCGCCCACTGGATGGCCGAGCAGATCCAGGTCGACGCCGCACGCGGGGGACGCGCCATGAGCAAACTCCTCGACGCCCTCACGTTCCCGCTGCACGGCTCGCGCCTGATCGAGGCCAGCGCCGGCACCGGTAAAACCTGGACCATCGCCGCGCTCTACCTGCGCCTGGTGCTGGGCCACGGCGGCGCCGACGCGTTTCGCGCGTCCGCTGCTGCCCTCGCAGATCCTGGTGATGACCTTCACCCGCGCCGCCACGCGCGAGCTGGCCAACCGCGTGCGCGAGCGCCTGGTCGGCGCCGCCGCCTATTTCCGCGGCGAGGCGAAACAGTCCGATCCCTACCTGGAAACCCTGGCCGCCAGCTACGCCAGCGACGGCGAACGCCAGGTCGCCGCGCACCGCCTGGTGCTGGCCGCCGAGACGATGGACGAAGCGGCCATCTTCACGATCGACGCCTGGTGCCAGCGCATGCTGCGCGAGCACGCCTTCGATTCCGGCAGCCTGTTCGACGAGGAACTCGTCAGCGACGAGCGCGCGCTGTTCGAGGACGCCGCCCACGATTACTGGCGCCAGCACGTCTACCCGATGGACAGCGCCTGCCTCGATGCGGTGCTGGGCTGCTGGCGCGACGTCGGCGTCATGAAGACGGCCGTGCGCGACCTGGTCGGGCGCAGCGCCACGCTCGGCATGCCGGACCCCGAGCCGCTGGCGCGCCTGGTCGAGCGCGTGCAGCGCAGCCAGCAAGCCGAACTCGCGCACCTGAAAGCGGGCTGGTTCGAGCGCGCGGGCGAAATGGAGCGCTGGATCGCGGCCCAGCGCGAGCGCAATCCCAAGGCCTTCAACGGCAACAAGATGCGTGCCGATTCGGTGCCGAAATGGTTCGAGGCCCTGCGCGCCTGGGCCCAGGACCCGGCGCTGGTCGAACCCGACATGAACGAGACCGCCTGGAAGCGCCTGGCGCCGCAGGGCCTGGAAGACGCCTTCGGCAGCGGCTTCCACGCCGTCGTGCCGGACTGCTTCGCCCATACCGACGGCCTGCGCGCAGCGCTGGCCGCGATCGAACCGCTCGGCGCATGCGCTGCTGCGCCACGCGGCCGGCCACATCGCGCGCCAGATGACGGCACTGAAAGCGCGCAAGCGCCAGTTCGGTTTCGCCGACATGCTGGTGCGCCTGAAGGATGCGCTGGGCGGCGCGAACGGCGAGGCGCTGCGCGCGCGCATCGTGGAGCAGTTCCCGGTCGCGCTGATCGACGAATTCCAGGATACCTCGCCCGACCAGTACCGCATCTTCAACCTGCTGTACCGGGTCGAGGACAACGATCCGGCGCGCGGCCTGTTCCTGATCGGCGACCCCAAGCAGTCGATCTACGGTTTCCGCGGCGCCGACATCCACAGCTACCTGGCCGCGCGCAGCGCCACCGAAGGACGGCACTACCAGCTCGGCACCAACTACCGCTCCACCGCCGCGCTGGTCGAGGCGGTGAACCAGCTGTTCCGCCACGCCGAGGGCCATGGCGGGCATCCGGGCCATGCGGCCGGCGCCTTCCGCTTCCGGCGCGGCCAGGTCAATCCGCTGCCGTTCGAGTCGGTGCGCGCCGCCGGCCGCGGCGCCCACCTGGTCGGCGTCGACGGACCCTACCAGGCGCTGGCGATGTGCACCAGCGCGCAGGAAGACATGAAGGCCGAGGAATACCGCGCCTTCTTCGCCGGCCACTGCGCCGAGCACATCGTCGGCCTGCTCAACGATCCGCAGGTCGGTTTCGCCGAACCCGACCCCGAGGACCTGGGCGGGCGCTTCGTGCGCCTGCAGCCGGCCGACATCGCCGTGCTGGTGCGCGACCGCAAGGAGGCGACCGCCGTGCGCCAGGCCCTCGCGCGGCGCAAGGTGGCCAGCGTCTACCTGTCCGACAAGGATTCGGTCGTCGAGAGCGAAGAGGCGGCCGACGTGCTGCGCTGGCTGTACGCGGTCGCCAGCCCGCTCGACGGCGCCCTGGCGCGCGCCGCGCTGGCCACGCGCACGGCCGGCCTGCCGCTGGCGCGAACTGGCCCGGCTCTCGGGCGACGAAACCGTCTGGGAAGAGCGGGTCGAGCAACTCAAGGCCTTGCATGCGACCTGGCAGCGCCAGGGCGTGCTGGCCATGCTGCGCCGCTTCATCCACGAACTGGGCCTGCCGGCGCGCCTGTTGAAGGAGCCGGGCGGCGAGCGCAGGCTTACCAACCTGCTGCACCTGGCCGAACTGCTGCAGGAAGCGAGCACCCAGCTCGATGGCGAGCAGGCCCTGATCCGCTGGTTCGCCGAACAGATCGAGGGACTCGGCGAAGGCGCGGGGGGCGACGAACGCGTGCTGCGCCTGGAAAGCGATGCGCGCCTGGTCAAAGTCGTCACCGTGCACAAGTCGAAGGGCCTGGAATACCCGCTGGTCTACCTGCCGTTCGCCGCCAGCGCGCGCAAGACCGACCGCCGCCGGCGCAGCTTCTTCGAGTACGTGCACGAAGACGGCGGGCGCCGCATCGACCTGGCGCTGTCGGACGAGGCCCTGGAGGCGGTCGACCGCGCGCGCCTGGAAGAGGATTTGCGCCTGCTCTACGTCGCGCTCACCCGTTCGCGCCACTTCCTGTGGCTGGGCGTGGCGGCCGTCGGCAGCAGGAAGAAGGGCGAGAACCAGCTGCACGAGTCGGCCCTCGGCTACCTGATGAGCGGCGGCGCGCCGGTGCCCACCAGCGCGGTCGGCGAACACCTGGGCCGCCTGCGCGGGGACTGCGGCGGCATCGAACTGCATACGCTCGATGCGTTGGACGGCTGCACCATGCTGAACCGGGTCGAGGAACGGCCGGCCCTCAGTGGACGCGGCGCCCTTCGAGGCCGATTTCGAACGCAACTGGTCGGTCGGTTCCTTCACCTCGATCACGCGCCACACGACGGCGCCGCCGATGCGGGCGGCCGAGGAAACCCTGCTCGAGGACGAGGAAGCCGCGCCGGCCATGCGCACTCGAGGACGCGCCCTGGCACCGCTTTCCGCGCGGCTCGGTGCCGGGCAACTTCCTGCACGAGCAGCTCGAATGGATCGGCCAGGAAGGTTTCGAGACCGTCGACGACCCGAATTTCGACGCGCGCCTGGCGCAGCGCATCGAGCGCGCCGGCTGGGGCCACCGGCTGGACGATGCGATCGCCTGGCTGCGCGCGGTGGTGACGACAGCGCTTGCCGCCGATCGGCGCCAGCCTCGCGCAGATCACCAACACGGTGCCGGAGATGGAATTCTGGTTCCCGAACGAGCATCTCGACCTCGGCGAACTCGACCGCCTGTGCCGGCGCCGCCTGCTGGGCAAGACGCAACGCCCGACGCTGCCCGAACGCGCGCTGCACGGCATGCTCAAGGGCTTCGCCGACCTGGTGTTCGAACACGAGGGCAAATACTGGGTGCTCGACTACAAGTCGAACGCGCTCGGCCCGAACGACGCCGCCTACACGAAACGCGCGATGGAAGAGGGCATGGCCGGCCACCGCTACGACATCCAGGGCGCGATCTACATGCTGGCGCTGCACCGCCTCCTGAAAAGCCGCCTCGGCGAGGACTACGATCCGGCGCGCCAGCTGGGCGGCGCCGTCTTCCTGTTCCTGCGCGGGATCGCCAACACGGCGACCCATGGCTGCTGCCTGCTCGAACCGGACGTCGAACTGCTCGACGGCCTGGACCAACTTCTCGGGACCGACGCATGAAGCACTGACACCCAAGCCGTCGTGTCGCCTGCCGCGCTGTGGGAGGAAGCCACGCGCCTGACCGAAGCGGGCGAACTGCGCCGCCTGTCGACCGCGTTCGCCCGCTTCGTCGATTCGCTCGGGACCCGTGGCGCCGCCGGTGCTGCTGGCCGCGCTGGTGCTGTCCGAACTCGAAGGCCGCGGCCACAGCTGCCTGCAAATGGCCGACCTGGCGCACGACCCGGCCGGCCTGCTCGGCTGGACCAGGGAACAGTGGCAGGCGCTGGCCGGCACCGTGGCGCCGCTGCCGAAGAACGCCAAGGCCTGGGCCGCGCAGCTGGCCGCCTGCGAAGAGGTGTGGCAGGTCGGGGAATTCGACTTCGGCGCGCCGCTGGTGTTCGACGGCGAACGCCTGTATTTGCGCCGCTACTGGCGCGACGAAACCCTGGTCGCCAACAGCATCCGCGCGCGCGCCGCCGCCACGCGCCCGGTGGATCGCACCAGGTGCGCACCTGGCTCGACCTGCTGTTCACGGCGCAGCGCGCCGAGCACAAGCCGGACTGGCAAAAGCTCGCCTGCGCGGTGGCCCTGCGCGGCTCGGTCGCCATCATCACGGGCGGCCCCGGCACCGGCAAGACCTATACGGTGGCGCGCCTGCTGGCGCTGCTGTTCGCCGTGGCGCCCGACGCCGCCCGGCAGCGCATCGCGCTGGCGGCGCCGACCGGCAAGGCGGCCGCACGCCTGAAGCAGTCGATCGACAAGGCATTGACCGAGCTGGCCGACCGCGTCGGCGATGCGCTGCCCCTGCGCGAGCTGACCGCCCGCATGGGCGCGGCGCGCACCCTGCACAGCCTGCTCGGCGCGCGCCCCGACACCCGCTCGTTTGCCCACCATGCCGGCAATCCGCTCGACGTGGACGTGCTGATCGTCGACGAAGCCTCGATGGTCCACCTCGAGATGATGGCCTGCCTGCTGGACGCGCTGCCGCCCGGCGCGACCCTGATCCTGTTGGGCGACAAGGATCAACTGGCCTCGGTGGAGGCGGGCGCGGTGCTCGGCGACCTGTGCCACGATGCCCAGGCCGGCGGCTACAGCCGCGAGACCGCCGCCTACGTGCTGGAAGCCAGCGGCGAGGAACTGCCGCCGGCCTACCTCGGCCAGGCCGGGCCGCTGGCCCAGCAAACCGTGATGCTGCGCCACAGCCGCCGCTTCGGCGGCCCGATCGGGCAGCTGGCGCTGGCGGTGAACGCCGGCGATGCGCCGGCGGCCGAAGCGGTGCTGCGCGGCGGCGGCGAAGGTGCGCTGCGCTGGATCGAAGGGGCGCACCAGCACCAGGTGGTGAGCCTGGCGCTGGCGGGCTACCAGCCCTACCTGGAATTGCTGCGCGAGGGGCCGGGCGGCGAGCATGAAGACTGGGTGCGGGCGGTGCTGCAGCGCTTCGAGGCTTTCCGCATCCTGTGCGCGGTGCGCGAGGGGGAGTGGGGCGTCTCCGGCCTGAACACGGCCATCGAAGCGAGCCTGCAGAAGGCCGGCCTGCTGCGCCGCGCCGGCGAATGGTATGTCGGGCGCCCGGTGATGGTGACCCGCAACGACTACGGCACCCGCGTCTTCAACGGCGACATCGGCCTGACCCTGGGCGACCCGGCCCGTCCCGGTTCGCTGCGCGTGTATTTCCTGGAGGGCGACGAGGTACGGAGCGTGCTGGCCACGCGCCTGCGCAGCGTCGAGACGGCGTATGCGATGACCGTGCACAAGTCGCAGGGCTCCGAATTCCGCCACACGGTGCTGGTGCTGCCGGAAGACCGCCACGGCATCCTCACGCGCGAGCTGGTGTACACGGGGATTACGCGGGCAAGCGTCGAATTCACGCTGGTGTCGCCGAATGCGACGGTGCTGGCGGAAGCGGTGGCGAGAAGGACGCACCGCGCCAGTGGTTTGCGAAACCTGATCGAGCGCTAGCTTCGTAGGGTGGGCTCTGAGTCCACGCGGTACGCGCGATGACGCATCGCCTGCGGCGAACGCGTGGACTCAGGAGTCCACCCTACATGAAGATGGACTCAGCCAGCCAGGCCCTTGCGCACCACTTCGTCGACCAGCTGGTTCATGTCGACGCCCCGTTCCTTGGCCAGCGCCTGCAGCTGCGCCACCAGCTCGCCATTGAGCTTGACGGCAAACGGCACCAGTCCCAGCGCGCGCTCGCGCTCGCGCTGTTCGCGGCGGTCGACAGGGGCGGCGTCGGCGGCGCCGAACGATGCGCTGCGCGTGCCCATCTGGTTCATGATCTTCTTCGCATCGCTCTTGGCAAGGTCGGCTTTTTTCATTGGTTGCTTTCACATGTTTGTTCGAGCCGCATTCTACCGCGATGGGTATCGGGAACGCGGCAGAATCGCGCCCGACTGATGAGGAGATAACATGTAGCGCATGTCCGGCATGGGAAATCGAAATTGGATTTATATCTCCCCGCGGCGTAAGCTGGAACCATCGACCACATGCCAATGAAAACAGGAGCTGCCATGGAAGCCATTTTGAATTCGTTGTACCGTACCGGCACCCCACGCACCGCCGGCCACTTCGCCCGCAGCATCAAGGCCGGCCTGCGCCGCGCTTTCGACTCGCCGGCGCTCCTTATGCAGACGGCCAGTCGGCGCCGATGTAAGCAGCCGCCGCACAGCGCAAAAAAAAACCGCCATCAAGGCGGTTTGCCGGGCGGATCAATGGCGGCGCTTGCGCACGCACGACGACCTTCTTCTTGACCGGCACGACCTGCAGCTTGGCGCGCGCACCGCTCTTGACCTTGACCACGCGGCCGCTGCTGGCCTTGATGATGGCCGGGGCGCTGGCGCTGAAGCGCGGGGAGCGGCTGGCGGCGCGGCTGGCGACGCGGATCGGCGCTCGAGCGCGCAACGCGGCCGTTCGAGGCTTCTTCGCCGCTGATGTAGCGGCGGATGTTGAGGGCGTCGAGCACGCGCGCCGAGGAGGCGCCGGCGTTGAGCAGCACCATGGTCGCGTTCTTGCCGGCGGCCTTGATGCTCATGATCAGGCAGCGGCCCGCTTCCTGGGTGTAGCCGGTCTTCGACAGGCCGACATCCCAGCCCTTGGCGCCCACCAGGCGGTTCGTGTTGTGGTATTCCACGCCGCGGCCGTTGATGTTGATGATGTTCTTGGCGTCGGTGGTGCGGTCGGTGATTTCCGGTAGCGCGAGGCGGCATTCGCCATCTTGACCAGGTCGGCGGCGGTCGAGCGGTTGTTCGGCGACAGGCCGGTCGGCTCTTCGATCACGGTATTGGTCATGCCGAGGGCGGCGATCTTGCGGCGCACGGCGGCCTTGAAGGCCGGCACGCCGCCCGGATAGGTGCGTCCCAGCGAGGCTGCGGCGCGGTTATCCGAGGACATCAGGGCCAGTTGCAGCACGTCGCCGCGCGGGATGCTGGCGCCGACCGGCACGCGCGAGGTGCTGTGCTTCAGCATGTCGACGTCGCTGCGCTCGATCTCGATCAGCTCGTTCATGTCCTGCTTGGCGTCGAGGATGACCATGGCGGTCATCAGCTTGGTCAGCGAGGCGATCGGCATGATGGCGCCGGCGTTCTTTTCCAGCAAAATCTTGCCGGTGTCGTCCTCGACCACCAGTACCGATTGCGATCCGAACGGCACCGCGATAGCGGCAGCAGAAGAGAGCGTCAATAGAACGGCGGCCAACATTTTTTTGATCATGGTGTCCAGGGAAGGGGTGTCGGGTTGGAACTTCAGGCGCCGGGGCGGCGCGTCGGGGTATAGCTCAATTCGGTTCTGGCTCTAAAGCAACTACAATTTGATGAACGATAGCATCAACATTTCTGTGTGTCCATGGCGCACAGGAAAAATCAAGTGGCCAAGTTGAATTTTACAGACAAAAAAAGCCCTGCGTTGCAGCAGGGCCTTTTTACTCTGACAAGAAATGCGCCAGATGCTTATTTCGACTGGTAGATCTTGTCGAATTCGCCGCCGTCGTCGAAGTGGACTTTCTGGGCGTTGCGCCAGCCGCCGAACAGCTCGTCGACCGAGAACAGGGTGATCGGCTTGTAGTTGGCCGCGTTCTTCTTCATCACCGCTTCGTTACGCACGCGCATGAAGTGCTTGGCGCCGATTTCCTGGCCCGCCGGGGTGTACAGGAAGTTCAGGTAAGCCGTGGCCTGCTTGCGCACGCCGCGGCGGTCGACCACCTTGTCGACCACGGCCACCGGCGACTCGGCCAGGATCGACACGGTCGGGTAGACGACTTCGAAATTGTCGCCGAATTCGGCGCGCACCATGCTCACTTCGTTCTCGAAGGTCACCAGGGCGTCGCCGATCTGGCGCTGGGTGAAGGTGGTGGTCGCGGCGCGGCCGCCGGCGTCGAGGATCGGCACGTTCTTGAAGATGCGCGTCACCAGGTCGCGCGCCTGCGCTTCGGTGCCGCCTTTCTTTTTCAGCACCGAGCCCCAGGCCGCCAGGTAGGTGTAGCGGCCGTTGCCGGCGGTCTTCGGGTTCGGGATGATGACTTGCACGCCCGGCTTGGCCAGGTCGTCCCAGTTCTTGATGGCTTTCGGATTACCCTTGCGCACCAGGAACACCATGGTCGAGTAGTAGGGCGCCGCATTGTTCGGGAACTTCTTGGCCCAGTCCTTGGCGACCAGGCCGCGGTCGGCCAGCATGTCGATGTCGTTGGCCTGGTTCATCGTCACCACCGACGCTTCCAGGCCATCGGCCACGGCGCGCGCCTGCTTGCTCGAGCCGCCGTGCGATTGCTTGATGACGACGGTCTCGCCGCTGCTTTTCTTCCAGCTCTCGATGAAGGCCGGGTTGATGTCCTTGTACAGTTCGCGCGCCACGTCATAGGACACGTTCAGCAGCTCGGGCTCGGCGGCGCTTGCCGCGATCGGCAGGGCGGCGCCGACGGCCAGCGGCAAGGATCCAGCGAGCGCAGCGGGCAAAAACGGGGTCTGTGGCATATTTTTCTCGCTTTTTAAATACAATGGGAACAGCGTGCATGTTCCATATATTCAGAGCAAAGCGGAAGAATAATTTCGTCATATGCTTAGAAGCGAGTCCAAGTATGCATGGGCTCCGGCAAGCTCTGCGGCTTTCGGTGTATAGTCCGCACATTCACCGGCCATGCCAAAAGCATGCTGTCGGGCAAGAGAAACAGTCGTCACGAATTACTGGGTAAGATGTTCATGGGTATCGAAATTCGCAAAGCAGTACCGCTTGATGCCGCAGCCGCCTGCGCGCTGCTGCGCCGCTCGATCGAGCAGGGCTGCGAGCCCGACCACCACGGCCGTCCCGAGATCCTCGACACCTGGCTCGCCAACAAGAACCCGGACAACGTCGCCGCCTGGTTCGCCTCCCCGACCAACCACGCCATCGTCGCCGAGCGCGACGGGGAACTGCTGGGCCTGGCCCTGCTGACCCAGGCCGGCAAACTCGCCCTCTGCTATGTCGAGCCGGATGCCTTGCGCATCGGCGTCGGCCGCGCCTTGCTGGCCGCCGTCGAGGACAGGCGCGCGCCTGGAACATCGGCAAACTGCACCTGCAGAGCCCGACGAGCACCGCCGCCTTCTTCGAGCGCCACGGCTACGCCAATGCCGGCCTGGAAAAATCCTGCTTCGGCCTCGAATGCAGCCTGATGTGGAAGCAGCTCGATGCCGATCCGCTCGCGAGCGACGCCAAGGCTGGCGACACGCGACGCAAGCGCTTCTGTAACTGCAGCCAATAAGCGGCAATAATCCAACAGAACACGTCTTTTGTCGGCTAACTCCTTGCGCTATAGTACGGCCTTCGCAAAGATGAGTACCCTATGGCTTCCCGCAGAGATTTTCTACAGCACGGCATGCGCCTGTCCGCGCTCGGCGTGCTCGTCCCGACCCTGGTCGCCGAGGCCCAGGCCGCGCCGCAAGCCGCGCCGGCCGAGCTGACGCCGCCTCCCGACCTGTTCGACGCCCAGTTGCTCGACCTCGATTTCTGGGTCAAGCCGCGC
Source organism: uncultured beta proteobacterium (assembly GCA_963729765.1). GTDB lineage: Bacteria > Pseudomonadota > Gammaproteobacteria > Burkholderiales > Burkholderiaceae_D > Telluria. Next base: position 671,169 of record CAVSPL010000012.1, read on the forward strand.
ACCCTGACCGTGACGCGTCCGGCCAGCGGCGAACGCGCCAAGCTGCTGTACTGGAAAGACGGCGAAGTGATCGATTCGGCCTACCAGGAACTGTGCCACTTGCTGCGCGACGTCAACGGCCGCGAAACCGCGCCGATCGATCCGAAGCTGCTCGAAATGCTGTGGGGCACGCAAGCCTTCATCGCCCGCTACGGCCTCGAACAGCCGCTCGAAATTCTGTCCGGCTACCGCACCCCGGCCTCGAACGCACGCCTGATCGAGGCGGGCGTGCCGGCCGCGCGCAAGTCGCTGCACATGACGGGCAAGGCGGCCGACATCCGCATTTCCAGCCTGAACGAGGAAGTGCTCGGCGGCCTGGTGCGCAGCTTCCGCCAGGGCGGCGTCGGCTATTACTACCGTTCCGGCCCGAAAGGCGGCTGGATCCATGCCGATACCGGACTGGCCCGGACCTGGAAGGGCTAAGGTACTCCCCGGTGCGCCGGTTTTTGCTATCTTGAGATCTGCGCAGCTGCGCGATCGATCGTCTTTGAAGGAGAACATCATGGCAACGATGAACGCACCGACGATGGATCGCCGCACCGGCCCCGAACGCCGCACGGTCGTGCGCGAAGGCGGCCGTCCGGCCATGTCGGCACTCGATTACGTGGCGATGGTCCTGCTGATCATCGGCGGCCTGAACTGGGCGATGGTCGGCCTGTTCGAAGTCGACCTGGTCGCCACCCTCTTCGGCCCCGACAGCCCGGCCTCGCGCCTGGTCTATGTGCTGGTCGGCCTGGCCGCGCTGTACTCGATCTATACGACGGCGAAGATGGCGGGAGCGAAGCGCCATCGCTAAGCGCGACCTCAAGCAGGCCGTGCGGGTCGGACTCATCTCCGACACGCACGGCCTGCTGCGTCCGGAGGCGCTCGACTTCCTGGCCGGCTGCGACCACATCGTCCATGGCGGCGACATCGGCGACGCGGCCATCCTCGAACGCCTGGCGGCCATCGCGCCCTTGACCACCGTGCGCGGCAACAACGACCGCGAGGCCTGGGCGCGCGCCATTCCCGTCAGCGCGCAGCTGGCCGATCGGCGGCGTCGTGCTGCATGCGATCCACGACATCAAGGAACTCGACATCGATCCCGCCGCGCTCGGCGTGCGGGTCGTGGTGTCGGGCCATTCGCACAAGCCGTCCTGCAGCGAGCGCGATGGCGTGCTCTACATCAATCCGGGCAGTGCGGGGCGCCGCCGCTTCAGCTTGCCGATCTCGGCGGCCGAACTGATCATCGAGGGCGACCAGGTGCGGCCGCGCATCGTCACGCTGGTCTGATCCTGGGCCGCCGCGCCATGTACGCGCCACCCGAAATGCCGTAGGATGTCTCCTTGCCGTGATCTTTTTTGCATCCAATGACCGCTACCCTCGATACACCGCCACGCTTTCGTCCCCGTCCCTGGATCCACCTCGAAACGCCGCAAGACGTCGAACTCTGGATCGCCGAACACGACCAGGCGCTGCAGGAACTGATCAAGCCGCAGGAAACCGGCTACGGCATCTGCTTCACGCTGGCCGAGGGCGGCAACATCTACATGCAGACGATGGAAGATGCGATCGTGCTCGACGTCGAGGACGACGCGGCCTGGATCGCGCCGCTGATCGTGGCCGCCACCGGCGCCGAGATGCCGCGCGGCGCCTACTGGCTGCTGCCGGCGGACAAGCTGATCCAGCTGGTCATCGGCCTGTCGAGCCTGGTCGCCAGCACCACCCTGGTGGTGGGGCACCGTTTCGGTTCGCGCGGCCGCATGCACCTCGGTTAAACGCATTTCCCTCGCCGGGCGGCAAGCTTTTCGGTTATAAAAGCACTATTCGCTTTTTACCGGAGAGCAACTCAAATGCCATCGCTTCCATTTTCCTGCGCGCCGCCGCGCCGTCCATGCTCGGCGCCCTCGTGCTGGCCCTCGGCTGCGCCTTGCCGGCCCTGGCCGCCGACCTGCTCGACACGGTCAAGGCGCGCGGCACCCTGCGCATCGCGATGGAAGGCACCTATCCGCCGTTTAATTTCAAGGATGCGAAGAGCGGGCAACTGGCCGGCTACGACGTCGATGTGGCCAAAGCCGTCGCCGCCAAACTGGGCCTGAAACCCGAATTCGTGACCACCGAGTGGTCGGCGATCCTGGCCGGCCTGGGCGCCGGCAAGTACGACGTGATCGTCAGCCAGGTCGGCATCACGGCCAAGCGCGCGCAGGCCTTCGACTTCTCCCAGCCCTACACCTATTCGTCGCCCCAGCTCATCGTGCGCAGCAACGAGAGCCTGAGCTACAAGACGCTGCTCGACCTGAAGGGCAAGACGGTCGGGGTCGGGCAGGGCAGCGTGTTCGAGCAGCAGGCCAAGGCGGTGCCGGGGATTGCCGTGAAGAGTTATCCGGCCGCGCCCGAGAACCTGCAGGACCTCGCCTTCGGGCGCATCGACGCGGCCCTGAACGACAGCCTGATGGTGGCCTACCTGCTGAAGAATTCGCAGCTGCCGATCAAGGCCGGCGCGCGCGTGGGCGCGGTCGAGCGCATGGGCATCCCGTTACCGCAAGGGCAATCCGAAGTTCGGGGCGGCCCTCGACAAGGCGCTGGCCGGCGCTGCAGGCCGACGGCAGCCTGAAGGCGATGTCGGTCAAGTGGTTCGGCAGCGACGCCTCGCGTCCGGCGCCCTGAATCGATGGCCTTGTTCGACCTGCTGCGCGAGGCGGCGCCCGTCCTGCTGCGCGGCGCCGGCTACACGCTGCTGTTCGCGCTCGCCTCGATGGTCGGCGGGCTGGCGATCGGGGTGCCGGTGGCGCTGATGCGCATCGCGCCGTTCCGGCTGGTGCGCTGGCCGGCCACGCTGTACGTGAGCCTGATGCGCGGCACGCCGCTGCTGGTGCAGATCTTCGTCATCTATTACGGCCTGCCCGGCATCGGCATCGAATTCACGCCGGTCACGGCCGGGCGTGCTGGCGTTGTCGCTGAACAGCGGCGCCTATCTGTCGGAAAGCCTGCGCGGGGCGATCGTCAGCATCGGGCAAGGGCAGTGGCGCGCCAGTTTGAGCCTGGGACTGGGCTACGGCCAGACGCTGGCCCACGTCGTGCTGCCGCAGGCGCTGCGCATCGCGGTGCCGTCGATGAGCAACACCCTGATCAGCCTGATCAAGGACACCTCGCTGGTCTCGGTGATCACCGTGACGGAACTGATGCTGGCGACGAAAGAGGTGATCGCGACCACCTTCCAGCCGCTGCCGCTGTACCTGGCGGCGGCCTGCCGTCTACTGGATGCTCAGCCTCGCCTTCGAACAGGTGCAGCGCGTCGCCGAGCGGCGCCTGAACAAGGCGCACGCCGGCGACTGATCGGTCTCTTTCTTACTTCGCCTTGCGCGACGACCAGTGGACGTGCACGATAGTCCAGGCGTCGCCCTTTTTTTCCAGGACGGCGGTGCCCGTTCCGAACACGTGCACGGGTTTGCCGCGCACGGTGCCGGTCGTTTCGCTTTCCTCCCAGACCACGGCCATGTTGCCGTCGATCCGCTCGGTCTGCTTGAGCACCTTGCGCGTCGAGTTTTTCGCAAACTCGATATCGCCGCCGAGATGATGACTGGCGTACTCGTCGCGCGAGCGCTCGACATAACCGGACTCGTAGATTGCAATCTCGGGCGAGAGCAGGCTGACCGCACGTGCCTTGTCGCCGCTCGTCAGGGCGTCATGGAAGGCCGCAAGCGTATCTTTTGGCGAGGCGGCCGAGGCGCCGCCGTCAGCGCGAGCAGGGCGGAGGCCAGCAGCAGGCCCGTCACGTTCTTCTTTTTCATTCTCGATCCTTGTAAACAGGTTGATCAAGCCGCCGAGGGCGGCGACGTCGAACTCAGAAAAGCTGCCGCAACGAGGACGGCCAGCAGGACGACCGCTTCGACCTTGAGGACGGCTGCAAAACGCCGGCTGGCCCCCAGGTTTGCAGTGTGCGGCGTGCGCAGCCCTGCGAGCAGGCCCGGCATGACGACGAAACGGTTCACACCACCCAACGCGGCCGCGCTCAGTACCAGGGCGATCTTGACGAGCAGGGTGGTGCCGTAGGGATTGCCGACCACGTTCTCGAGTGCCGCCAAGCCCACGCCATGCGCTGATGGCGCCTGTGATGAAGATCCCGGTCAGCGCGATCGTGGCCGAGTGCGACAGTTGCTCGGTATAGCGGGCGCAATCGGCGCGGTTCGCGGACTCGCCCGCCGGCTCCCGGTTCAGCACGAGCAGTCCGGCCACGATCACTTCGCCGACCCAGACACTGACGAGCACCAGGTGGACCCAGTCGGCGGCGACGGCCCAGGTGAAGTCGCCAGCGGCGCCTGCATGGCTGACCATGCTGCGGCTGTACAGGAACACCCCGAGGGCGAGGATGCGGACGGCGTTCGCCGGCCCCGCCGCCTGGTGTGCAGGCAGGGCGAGACTGGTCAAGCCAAGCACCACCAGCGCCGCTGCGCCGATCAGCCATGCAAGGCCATAGTGGGTCGCGGCGAGGACCGACACCACTGCGGGCCAGGCGCTGGCGAGCGGCACCTCCGCCATGGATGCCGCCTCCAGCCAGAGCACGGCGACGTAGGCGGCCAATGCTACCGGCACGCATGCGCGCATCGACGTGCGCAGGCGCGGCAGCACGGCGGCCGCCCATGCCGAGGAAGCGGACCGCAGCCACAGGTTGCCGCGCTCGCTCCGACCAGGATGGCGATCGTCAGGTTGAGGACGACGACCGCCGCCCGCTGGGCATGAGAGAAGGTCCGGCTCCACCTCACTTTACCCGGAAGCCGAATTCGCCCTTGACCTTGTGCCCGTCGCGGGTGAGGGTCGTCCATTGGACGCGATAGGCGCCGGCGTGCAGCGCGGGCACGGCGGCCACGAGGACCTTGTTGTTCGCGCTATCGAGCACAAGCTTCGACGATTCGGTGACGACGCCTTTTTCGTCGACGAGCTTGACTTTACTGAACGGAAGTTCGAGCGGCTCGTTGAACTGCAGGCGAAGTTGGGCAGGGGCAGGGCTAACGACGGCATTCGCCGCTGGCGTGGAGGCTTCGAGTTTCGCATGCGCCAGCGCCGAGGAGGCAAACGCACAGCCAGCGGCGGCTACGCCCGCGGCGAGGATGTTTTTGAGTTTCATGGACTTCTCCGGTCAGGATGAAATGGCTTACAGCGACTCGCCTTGAGTTCCACGATCGTGACCGCGCCGTTGACGCGCTCGGCCGCAAACTTGACCTTGTCGCCGGCCTTGACCTGGTCCAGCATCGCAGGATCCTTCACCGGAACACCATCGTCATGGCCGGCATGTTGAGGTTTTTGAGTTCGCCGTGACGAAGCGTGATCTTGCCGGCGTCCTTGTCGATCTTCTTGACTTCGCCGTCGACCAGTTCGGCCGCTGCCGCGCCTGCTGGCCGGCATGGTGCCTCGTGGCTGCCATGTGCGTGTTCCTGGGCGGAGGCGATCGCGGCTGCGGCGAAGAGGGCGGTGGCGAAGGCGAGTTTCGAGAATGCGTTCATTGGAGAGTTCCTTTAGTGGTATGGGTGATTGATCAGTTGTAGTGCTTGAATACGCTGGACGGCCGTTGGCGTGCGACCAGCAGGACGTCGAACGGGTCCTTGCGCGGGCCTTCCATGCCGGGCGAGCCGAGCGGCATCGCGGGCACCGCCAGTCCTCTGGCCTTGGGCTTGTGGCCAGCAGCCGCTTGATGTCGCTTGCCGGAACATGGCCCTCGATGGCGTAGCCGCTGCACCATGCCGGTATGGCAGGAACCGAGTTCGTCCGGAATGCCGCCGCGTTCGCGGTAGTCCGAAGGATTCTCGACATTGACCACCCGGGTGATGAATGCCGTTCGCCTTCAAAGTGCTCGACCCACGCGCCGCAGCAGCCGCAGGATTCGCTCTTGAAGACGTCAATGACAGGGGCGGCTGCCATGGCGGCCAGCAAGGGCATGGCCACCGAAGCGCCGACTGCCGCGCTGTATGAATAAACGTCGTTTCATGAGTCAGTCCTTTCGCTCCTGTTCGTGATGTAATCAGTGGTGGCCCTGGTGGCCAGTTGGCTTGCGTACGGTCACTTCGACGTCCGCCGGCTTGGTCGCAGCGGGCATGGCCTGGCCGCCGGCCGTCTGGCTGCGCACCGCGGCCGGCGTCTCGCCCTTCCATTCGTAGGCAACGGTGCCGGCCGGGTGCTTGTACCAGCCCGGGTCCTTGTAGTCGCCCGGCTTCTGGTCCTTGCGCACCTTGAGCACGCTGAACATGCCGCCCATCTCGACGCCGCCGAACGGGCCCTGGCCGGTCATCATCGGCAGCGGTGTTGTCGGGCAGCGGCATCTCCATCTCGCCCATGTCGGCCTGCCCTTCTCGCCCATCACCATGTAGTCGGGCACGAGCTTGCGTGATCTTCTCGGCGACGCCGCGGTGGTCCACGCCGATCATGGTCGGCACGTCGTGGCCCATCGCGTTCATCGTGTGGTGGCTCTTGTGGCAGTGGAAGGCCCAGTCGCCTTGTTCGTCGGCGACGAACTCGATCGCGCGCATCTGGCCGACCGCGATGTCGGTCGTCACCTCGGGCCAGCGCGACTCCGGCCGGCGTCCAGCCGCCGTCGGTGCCGGTCACCACGAACTCGTGGCCGTGCAGGTGGATCGGGTGGTTCGTCATCGTCAGGTTGCCGATGCGGATGCGCACCTGGTCGTCCCTGGCGCACGTTCAGCGGGTCGATGCCGGGGAAGACGCGGCTGTTCCAGCGTCCACAGGTTGAAGTCGAGCATCGTCATTGATCTTCGGCGTGTAGCTGCCGGGCTCGATGTCGTAGGCGTTGAGCAGGAAGACGAAGTCGCGGTCGACCTCGTGCTGCGCGGGGTTCCTTCGGGTGCGTGACCCAGAAGCCCATCATGCCCATCGCCATCTGCACCATCTCGTCGGCATGCGGGTGGTACATGAAGGTGCCGGGCCGGCGCGCGACGAACTCGTAGACGAAGGTCTTGCCCGGCTGGATGCCCGGCTGGGTCAGCCCGGTGACGCCGTCCATGCCGTTGGGCAGGCGCTGGCCGTGCCAGTGGATGCTGGTGTGCTCGGGCAGGCTGTTGGTGACGAAGATGCGCACGCGGTCGCCTTCGACCACCTCGATCGTCGGCCCCGGGCTCTGGCCGTTGTAGCCCCACAGGTTGGCCTTCATGCCGGGCGCCATCTCGCGCACCACCGGCTCGGCGACCAGGTGGAACTCCTTGACGCCGTTGTTCATGCGCCAGGGCAGCGTCCAGCCGTTGAGGGTGACGACCGGGTTGTAGGGGCGGCCGTTCGGCGGCACCAGCGGCGGCTGGGTCGCCGCGCTGGTCATGATCGGCGCTTCGGGCAGCGCGGCCAGCGCCGGCGCGGCTGACCGAGGCCGGCGCCGACCAGTGCGGCGGCGCCGCTGAAGAAATTTCGTCGTGAACTCATTTGTCTATCCTTGTTTAATGTTCGGCGCGCCGGCTTCGGCGGCGCTCGCTGGCGGCCGAGCGATGCCGGCGCACCGCCGCTGCCGCTGATGGCGGCCTGCAGGTCGGTCTCGGCGAGCCAGAAGTCGCGCTGCGCCTCGATGGCGGCGTTGACGCTCGCGATCTGGGCGCGGGCATCGGCCAGCAGCTCGAACACGCTCGATCAGCATGCCGTTGTAGCGCAGCAGGTTCTCTTCGGAGATCTTCTTGCGCAGCGGCACGATCTCGTCGCGGTAGTTGCGTGCGAGGTCGTAGGCTGGTCGGTAGGCCGAGTAGGCCTCGCGCACTTCCGACCGGGCGACCGTGGCGGTCTCGGCGGTGCGGTGCACCGCCTGCATGTAGATCGCTTCGCGCTTTCGCGACGCGCGCGCCGCCCCAGTCGAAGATCGGCAGCGACAGCTCGATCTCGTAGCCGTTCTCGCGCGGCGCACCGGTCTTGCTCGCGTTGACGTAGCCGGCGTCGAGCACGTTGATGAAGCCGGTGGCTTTCGTCAGGCCCAGCGCGCGTGCGGTCGACTCGGCGTCGAGTTTGGCCAGGCTGCACGTCGAGGCGCTGCTGCATCGCCAGCGACTCGATGTTGGCGGCCTCGCGCGGTGCGGCCGGCAGGTCCGGCAGGCGTTCGGGCAGCTGGAATGCGGTGTGCGCGCCCCAGACACCCATCAGCCGGCGAGCTGCTCGCGCGCCGCCGTGGCATTGTGCCGCGCGCGCGCCAGCTGGGTCGCCGCCTCGGCCTAGAAGGCCTGCTCGCGCGCCTGGTCCAGCTCGCTGCAGGTTGCCCACCTGGGCCATGCGCTGCGCCAGTTCGGCACTGGCCTCGGCCGCCTCGCGCACCTGCTCCGCATAGCGCGCCGACTGGGCCGCCGCGACCGCATTGAACCAGGCCTTGCGGGTGTCGGCCGCCAGGCGCACGGCCTGGGTCGCGGCGACCAGCTTGGCGCTTTCGAAGCGCCGCGCCTTCGATATCGCGGCGCAGCGGAATGGTCAGCAGGCCGACCAGGTCGAACATGACGCTGCGCTCGATCTCGGTTTCGCCGCCGCCGGACATGCGGCTGAAGCTGAAGCCCGGATTGGCCATGCGGCCGGCCTGCACCAGGTCGGCCTCGGCGATGCCGAGTCCGGCAAGCGACGGCGTGCAGGCCGCGGTTGTTGAGCAGGGCGACGTGCACGGCACCGTCGGCCGAGAGCGGCTGCTTGAGCATCTGGTCGAGCTCGGCCTGCGCCGCCTCGGTTCCGGCAGTGCCTTTAAGAAGCCGGACGTCCTGGCCCGTGCGTTCGGCCGTCAGGGCCGACACCGCGTCCAGGCCGCCGTCCTTGGAAAAGGTGGCGCAACCGCTGAGCGCGAGGACGGCGACCGCCGCCGCAATGGTGCGCAGCGAGGCGATAGGGGATGTTATTTTCATTGTTCCGCCTGGTTTCAATGGTGATGTTTGGCGTGCCCGGCGGCCGGCTGCGGCGCAGCTTTCTGCGTCGGCTGTGGCGCCGCTTGTGCGGCAGGGGCCTGGTCCTCATGGGCCTGTTCAACGGGCTGCGGGGCGCCGTGGCCGGCATGACCGCCGTGGTCCGGCGCAGCCGATAGGGCATCGTTGGCCGCGCGCCAGACCTTGTCGGGCGTCTGGGCGGCGTCGGCAGCGCGCGGGGCGTCCTGGAAGGCGGACACATAGACGAGCGCCGGCACCGCCGCGGCCGGGTCGGCCGGGTTGGCGGCAGGGCTCGGATTGCTGGGCGTGCGCAGCAAATGGCGCGCCGAGGGCCGCCAGCAGGACGCCATAAACGGCGGCCGAGAGCTTGATGTTCATTGTCAATCCTCAAAATCGGAAACAGGCGTGCGCAGGCACGCGCAGTATGTTCAAGACGCATGAAGGCGGCAGGAAAGGCCTGCCGGCTCAGCGCTTGTTTCGATCAGACGGATTTATTGCCGGGGAGGTCGCTGGGGGCCGTCCTGGATGAAACCGACGGCAAACACGGAGGGCGAGACGATGACGGCATCGGAGCCGTCAAACGTGGGGGCAGGAAGATGGGACGAAGGTGGCGCAACCGCGCCGAGGCAAAAGGCCGAACATGCGCTGCAGGACGAATGCGACAACTTGCCGGCATGATGACCGGATGCATTGCCGTCGGCGCTGGCCGCCTGGTCGGCGTGCTCGCCACCGTGGCTGGCATGGTCGCCGTGGTAGCCAGCCGTGCGCATCGGCCATCATGTCATGGTCGACGCCCGCGATGGCGCTGAACGTCCTGGCTGGACTGCTGATGAACCGGCGCGCAAGTCATGCCGAAGCTGCCGGCGACCGCTTGCAGCGGAAGCAGGGCCACGAGCAGCCAAATGAGCAATTTCTTGAAAATGCGGTTCATTGTGGCGGCGAGTATAGCATGGCCGATTTTGTGTGGCGGACGATCAGAAGTGGTGCAGCAGCCCGAGCGAGAAGGTACGCGTCTCGATGCCGGTCTGCGGCGCCGTCGAACCGGCGACGAAGGGCAGCGCCACGCTGTTGAGGATGATGGTCGAGGCGCCGAAATTGCGCACCGCGCCGGCGCGCGCGTATAACGCGGTGCGCAGCGACAGGTTGTAGTCGGCGCCCAGCATCAGGCCCAGCGCCGACGATTCGACCGGCTGCCCGCGAAGCATTGCGCGCGCCTTCGGTATCGCGGTGCACCAGCGACGCGCGCCACGAGAAGCGGTCCTGCAGCAGGATCGCGCCCAGCGTCGCGATGCGCGCTTCGCCGCTTTGCGCCAGCTGCGGCGAGATGCGCGCATACGAGGTCGAGAGCACGAACTTGCCGTTGTCGTAGATGGCGCCGACGGCCGGAATGTCGGTGCGCACCGATTGCGCCGGCGTGCCCGCGCTGACCACGACCGGGCTGCTGAAGGCCTGGGTCATGCTCGCGGCCAGGTAGATGCGGCCATTGGTGAACGAGACCACGCCGCCGCGCGTGCCGACCTTGGGCTCTGTGCGTGCCGTAGGGGTTGGAGGCGTAGATCGCCTGGGCGCCGAAGCCCATCACGCGCGGGGTGGCATAGGTGACCGATTTCGGCACGCGCACGGGAATGGTGCCGGCGCCCGGCCCGAGGTCGGTATTCGCCCCGACGCCGCGCGGGCCCTGCATGGCGCCGCCGGCGACCCAGTTATAGACCGAGTTGGTCGACACCAGCAGGAAGGGGTCGATAAACAGCGGCAGCATCGCATTGATCTGGTTACCGAAGCGCAGCGTGCCGTAGGTGGCTCGAGCTTCAGGCCGACCCAGGATTCGCGGTTGAACAGGGCGGTGGCTTGCTGGGCGCCGGTGTCGGCATTGATGCCGGCTTCCAGCTTGGCTTCGGCTTTGAGGCCGCCGCCCAGGTCTTCGGAGGCATAGAAACCGAGTTTCGAGGTGTAGTCGCCGCCGCTTTGCTGCTGCCAGCGGCCCGGCGCCTTATCGGCCTTCGTATACATCATGCCCAGGTCGAGCCGTGCCGTAGATGCGCACGCCATCGCCGTTGGCGCTGTATTCGGGCAGCTGGGACATCAGGCTCATCAGGTAGGACGGGGCGTTTGCGTTTGTGCCTGGGCGGAAGCAGCGGCGAGGAGGGTGCAGAGCAGGACGGGGCGAAGCAGGGCGGAACGTGACATTCGGTGAGCTTTGGATGAGATTTCAATACGGAATTATTGCATACCGTAAATCTCAGCCGGAATGGCGAACAGACAATAGTTGCCGCAATACAACGAAATTTCGTGTATGTTTCGAGCCATTGAACAGCCGCCGCCAAAAAAAACGGGCGCCAGCGGCGCCCGTTCATGCATTACATGTTCGGATAATTCGGCCCGCCGCCGCCTTCCGGCGTCACCCACACGATGTTCTGCGTCGGATCCTTGATGTCGCAGGTCTTGCAGTGCACGCAGTTCTGCGCATTGATCTGCAAGCGGTCCTGGCCCGCATCCGTCTTCACGAATTCGTACACGCCCGCCGGGCAGTAGCGCTGCTCGGGCCCGGCGTACTTGGCCAGGTTGACGTCGACCGGAATGCTGGCGTTCTTCAGCGTCAGGTGCACCGGCTGGTCTTCGGCGTGGTTGGTGTTCGAGATGAACACCGACGACAGGCGGTCGAAGGTGAGCTTGCCGTCCGGCTTCGGATACACGATCGGCTTGAAGTTCGCGGCCGGCTGCAGCATCTCGTGGTCGGCGTGCTTGTGGTGCAGCGTCCAGGGCGCCTTGCCCTGAAGACCATCTGGTCGATGCCGGCCATGACGGTGCCGAGGTACAGGCCCTTGCTCATCCACGGCTTGAAGTTGCGCGCCGCGTGCAGTTCCGTCGTACAGCCAGGACTTTTCGAAGGCGGCCGGGTAGGCGCGTCAGTTCGTCGTGCTGGCGGTTCGGCGCCCAGCGCCTCGAAGGCCGCTTCCGCGGCCAGCATGCCGGTCTTGATGGCGCTGTGGCTGCCCTTGATGCGGCTGGTGTTGAGGAAGCCGGCGTCGCAGCCGATCAGGGCGCCGCCCGGGAACACGGTCTTCGGCAGGGATTGCAGGCCGCCTGCGGTGATGGCGCGCGCGCCGTAGGAAATGCGCTTGCCGCCTTCGAAGAACTTGCGGATTTCCGGATGCGTTTTGTAGCGCTGGAATTCCTCGTACGGCGACAGGTACGGGTTCTGGTAGGCCAGGCCGACCACGAAGCCGACCGCGACCTGGTTGTTCTCCAGGTGGTACAGGAAGGAGCCGCCATAGGTGCTGTTGTCCAGCGGCCAGCCGGCGGTGTGGATCACCAGGCCCGGCTTGTGCATGGCCGGGTCGATCTCCCACAGTTCCTTGATGCCGATGCCGTAGGTCTGCGGATCCTTGCCCTTGTTCGAGGTCGTACTTGGCCATCAGCTGCTTGCCGAGGTGGCCGCGCGAGCCTTCGGCGAAGAAGGTGTATTTCGCGTGCAGTTCCATGCCCAGCTGGAAGGCGTCGGTCGGCTTGCCTTCGCGGTCCACGCCCATGTTGCCGGTGGCGACACCCTTGACCGAGCCGTCGTCGTTGTACAGGATTTCGGCGGCCGGGAAGCCGGGGAAGACTTCGACGCCGAGGGCTTCGGCCTGCTGGCCCAGCCAGCGCACGACGTTGGCCAGCGAGATGATGTAGTTGCCGTGATTCGTCAGCATCTTCGGAATCATGAACTCGGGGCGTGGCGCGCGCCTTCGTCTCGGTCAGGAACAGGAAGCGGTCTTCGGTCACCGGGGTGTTCAGCGGCGCGCCCAGTTCCTTCCAGTTCGGGGAAGAGTTCGTTCAGGGCGATCGGATCCATGACCGCGCCCGACAGGATGTGGGCGCCGAGCTCGCCGCCTTTTTCCAGCACGCAGACCGAGACTTCCTGGCCTTTTTCCGCAGCCAGCTGCTTCAGGCGGATCGCTGCCGACAATCCGGCCGGGCCGCCGCCGACGACGACGACGTCGTACTCCATTGCTTCGCGCGGTCCGTATTGTTCGAGGATGTTGATGGTCTCTGTCATGGTCTTGTATGGTTAAAAAATTTAAGCACGAGTGTGCGGGTTTTTCGGCACGAATGCAACTTTGCGCGCCATTTTAGGGCGTTGCCGATTATTAGATGGGGCTCATCTAATACGCTGAATCTGTGACATGATTATGCCTTCGACAAGAGCACGACAGGACAGGAGCGAACGTGGGCATCGAAGTAAATTTTGAAGGAAAGATTGCGATGGTGACCGGCGCCTCGAGCGGGCTCGGCGCGCGTTTCGCCAAAGCCCTGGCCGGCGCCGGCGCCCAGGTGGTGCTGGCCTCGCGCCGCACCGAGCGCCTGAAGGAATTGCGCGCCGAGATCGAGGCCGACGGCGGCGCGGCCCACGTGGTCAACCTCGACGTGACCGACCTGGCCAGCATCAAGTCGGCGATTGCCCACGCCGAAACCGAGGCCGGCCCGATCGACATCCTGATCAACAACTCGGGCGTGCAAAGCACCCAGCGCCTGGTCGACGTGACCGAGGACGACTACAACTACATCATGGACACCAACCTGCGCGGCGCCTTCTTCGTCGCCCAGCAGGCGGCCAAGCGCATGATCCAGCGCGCCAAGGGCGACCCGCGCAAGCAGCACCGCATCGTCAACATCGCCTCGGTCGCCGGCCTGCGCGTGCTGCCGCAAATCGGCGTCTACTGCATGAGCAAGGCCGGCGTGGTGCAGATGACCAAGGCGATGGCGGTCGAATGGGGCAAGTACGGCATCAACGTGAACGCCATCTGCCCCGGCTACATTTCGACCGAAATGAACGAGGATTATTTCGAGACCGAGCAGGGCAAGAAGCTGATCGACCTGCTGCCGCGCAAACGCCCCGGCAAGCCGGAAGACCTCGATGGCCTGCTGCTGCTGCTGGCGGCCGAGGAAGCGCATTTCATCAACGGCGCGATCATCACGGCCGACGACGGCATGACGGCGCAATAAACGCGCGTCGTAAAATAGCGAAGGTGGCGCCCGTTGCGGCGCCATTTTTTTTAACTGAAAAGAGTGCGACGCATGAGTAACAAGAAGCTGGTACACACGATGCGCATGCCGGTGCGCTGGGGCGACATGGACGCGATGGGCCATGTCAACAACACCGTTTATTTCCGCTACATCGAAACGGCGCGCATCGCCTGGCTCGAACAGATCGGCGCCTTGCCCGATCCGACCGGGACCGGGCCGGTGCTGATCAATGCGCAGTGTTCCTTCCTCAAGCAGCTGAAGTATCCGGCCGAGATCGAAGTGGCCTCGTATGTCGGGCCGCCGGGGCGTTCGAGCTTCGAGATGACGCACGTGATCCGGCTGGTCGGCGCGGACGGGCAGGCCGGCGCGCTGCACGCCGAAGGCATGGCGAAAATCGTGTGGGTCGATTTTCAAGCCGAAAAGTCTGTTGTATTGCCCGACATGGTCAGAAATTTATTGGCCTAATGTTGCCCTACGTCAAAATAAATGTCTTTTTGTGAATATTCGATAGATTTTCCCTGAGCAATTAATGCTAATGTGCCAGCCGTCGTTTGACATACAAGAACAACGGTCTCGCACCTTAACAGGGAAAAATCATGGCACGACTTCCACGCCCGACAGCGCCAGCTGCCGCGGTACTTTCCGCACTCGTCCTCCTGGCCGGCTGCGCCACACAGGCTCCACCGGTCGCTTCCGTTGAAGCGCCCCAATCCGCGGTTCGTCAACAGCAGGCGCAGCAAGCGGTTGCGCAACGCCGGCCGCCCGTCCCGCGCTCAAGCGCAAGATCGCCATCGGCCGTGTCTCGAACGAGACCACGTTCGGCCGCTCGCTCCTGCGCGACGATGCCGGCGACCCGGTCGGCAAGCAGGTCTCCGACATGCTGGCCAAGGCGCTCACCGAATCGGGTTCGTACGTCGTCCTCGAACGCAGCGACCTGTCGAAGCTCAAGGACGAGGCCCAACTCACCGGCGCCAAACAGCAGCTGGTCGGCGTCGATGCGCTGATCATGGGATCGCTGAGCGAATTCGGACGCAAGGCCGTCGGCCAGTCCGGCTTTGTCTCGAACAGCAAGAAGCAGGTGGCGTTCGCCAAGATCGACCTGCGCCTGGTCGACGTCACGACGGGACAGAGCTTCTTCGCTGCCTCGGGCGCCGGCGAATCGTCGACCGAGTCGTCGACCACGTTCGGCTTCGGTTCGCAAGCGGCCTACGACGGTACGCTGAACGACAGCTCGATCCGTCAGGCGATTTCGGAAGTCGTGAACCGCCTCACGACCGAACTGCAACGCCGCCCGTGGCAGACCTCCCTGATCGGCAACGAGCAGGGCAGCTATTTCATCGCAGGCGGCAAGTCGCAAGGACTGGCGCCGGGCATGGTGTTCTCGGTGCAGACCATCGGCAAGAAAGTCAAATCGCCGCAGACCGGCTTCGACATCACGCTGCCGGGCAAGGAAGTGGCCCAGTTGCGTGTCGATTCGCTGTTCGGCGACACCGAAGTCAGCGAGGGCGCCAGCGCCACCCTGGTGGGTGGCTCGCTGCAGGGCTACAGCTTCGATCAGCTCACCGTTCGTGAAAAGGCAGGCCAATAATGCGTATCGATCAATTCATCAATCGCGCCGTGGCGGCACTGGCGCTGGCAACGCTCGCCGCCTGCGTGTCCTATCCGACCGAGAAATCGTCGGTGGTCGATGCGCGTCCGCACATCGCCTTCCGCGTGGTCGCTGGCGCCGACGCCGACGCGCGCGTGTTCGTCGACGACCTCGACATGGGCCGCGCCGGCGACTTCGCCGAAGGCAAGGCCGCGCTGCGTGTCCTGCCGGGCACGCACCAGCTGACGGTGCGTTCGCGCGGCCAGATCATCGTCTCCGAAAAATTCTACGTGGCCGACGGCGTGTCGCGTACCTTCGACATCAAGGGAACCGCACCAATGAAAAAACTCATGATCGCCTGCGCCATGCTGGCGCTGACCGGCTGCGCCACGCCGAACCGCGGCCTGTACGAATGGGGCGGCTACGACGGCCTGATGTACCAGTCGTACAAGAACCCGGAAGCGGTGGCCACGAGCCGCGCGTCGCTGGCGGCCCACATCGCCCTCATGGACAAGAGCGGCAAGCGCGTCGCGCCGGGCCTGCATGCGGACCTCGGCACCATGCTGCTGCAAGCGGGCGACAAGGCCGGCGCTCTGTCGCACTACCGCCGCGAGCGCGAGCTCTGGCCTGAAAGCGCCGTCCTGATGGACGCGATGATCAAGAACCTGGAAACCACGAAGTCGAAAGAGGCACAGTCATGAAGCGCATCCATACTCCTGGTCACGGCCTTGGTCGCCATCCTGCTGACCGGCTGCGCCAGCGCCCCGGTCGTCAAGCCGGACTACAGCGCCTTCGAAGCGGCCAAGCCGCGCTCGATCCTGGTCGTCCCCGCCACCAACAAGTCGGTCGACGTCGATGCGCCTGCCTACCTGCTGACGACCCTGACCGTGCCGCTGGCCGAGAAGGGCTTCTACGTGTTCCCGATCCACACGGCGAAAACCGTGCTGGAACAGGAAGGCATGTATGAAGGCGAGCAAATCCACAAGCAGCCGCCGGCAAAGCTCGCGAAGATGTTCGGCGCGGACGCGGTCCTGTACGTGACGATCAACCAGTGGGATGCGAAGTACGTGGTGATCCGACGACCGTCACGGTGGACTTCGACTATCGCCTCGTGTCGAAGGACGGGACCGAGCTGTGGAAAGCGAACAAGCGCATGCAGTACACGCCACAAAACCAGGAACGGCTCCCGCTGGGCAACCTGCTCGGGGCGGCGATCGCCGCAGCGATGGAGCGCGCCAGGCCGAACTACATGCCGCTGACCCAGATGGCCAACAACGACGTCTTCGTCTACGGCCCGACAGCCATCCCGGATGGTCCGTACCGTCCGGTGGTCAAGCAGTAAGCGTCAACCAGGAAGCCTTCAGTCGCAAGCAAACCGCGCCGCCCAGCCGGCGTGGTTTCCCCTGCCGGCGCCGCAGCTCAGCGCGCCACACCCACCAGCATGTGCACCAGCTCCCACGACGTCGACCCGCACCGGCCCGCACTGGGGTAAGATGTCCCCTCCAGACATCGCCGACCAGAGCCGCCCGCCCATGGACTTCCGCCAGATTCACTACTTCATCTCGCTCTACGAGGAAGGCACGGTCACGCGCGCCGCGTACCGGCTCAACATCGTGCAGCCCGCCCTGAGCATGCAGATCGGCAGGCTGGAAGAGCACATCGGCCAGAAACTGTTCGAACGGGCCCGGCAAGGCATGGTGCCGACCGCCGCCGCGCGCCAGATGTACCGGCTGTTCCTGCCGATCATGCGCGACTTCTCGAATGCCGAAGCGCAGATGCTCAGCAGCGAAGGCGCGATCCGGGGGCATGTCAAGATCGGCCTGATCGCCTCGATCACGGAAGGCGTGCTGGTCGACACGCTCAGCGATTTCTCGAACAAGTATCCGGAAGTGGACGTGACCGTCAGCGATGGCTATACCAGCACCCTGACCGACTGGGTCGCCGGCGGGCGCCTGGATGCGGCGATCGTCAACAAGCCGCGCCGTCCGCTGGCGCTCGATGTCGAGCACATCGTCGACGAGGAAATGGTGCTGATCACCGGCGCACACCCCGCGGCGAGCCTGCCCGCGAACCTGACCTTGCGCCAGTTATCGTCGCTGGGCCTGGCGCTCGTGCTGCCGAGCCGCGGCCATGGGCTGCGCAGCAATATCGACAGCTTTGCCGAAAGCGAGAACATCGAGCTGAATCCAAAATTCGAAATCGACTCGCTGGTGGCGACCATCAAGCTGGTCGAACAGACCCAGCTGGCCACCATCGTGCCGCAGATCGCGGTGCACCGCCAGCTCGCCAGCGGCACGCTGCGCGCGCATCCGATCGTGTCGCCAAGGCTGGTGCGGCGCGTCGTGAGCGTGTCGCATCCGCGGCGGCCGCTGAACCCCGCCACCAAGCTGTTCATCGCGATGCTGGGGGCGAACCTGCGCCTGCGCACGCCCGGCGGCGGGCAGGCCGAGGAGGAGGGCCGCCGGCGGCGCCGGAGGAATGATCCGCCGGCGCAGGCGGGCCGGTCAGACCAGTCCCGCGTTGCGGAAGATGTGCTTGGTCTCGAGGAAGTCCCCCAGGCCCTCGTAGCCGTGCAGGCGGCCGATGCCGCTGCGCCGGTAGCCGCCGGTTTCCGCTTCCGCGAACAGCCGGTTGTGGTCGTTGATCCAGACGGTGCCGTTGCGCAGCGCCCGCGCCAGGCGCATGCCGCGGTCGCCGTCCGCCGTCCAGACGCTGGCCGCGAGCCCGAACACCGTGTGGTTGGCGCGCGCCACCGCTTCCTTCTCGTCTTCGAACTTTTCCAGCACGACGAAGGGGCCGAAGATCTCGTCCTGGGTGAAGAAGGCGCCGCTGTCGCCGTGCGCGACCAGGGTCGGGGTCAGGAAGTGGCCGCCGGCCAGCTTGCCGCCGCCCCGGGCGCCACGTAGCACGACTTCGTCGGCCATGCACTGCGCGCGTTCGATGTCGCTCTGCACCCGCTCCAGCGAATCGGCGTCGATCAGCGGACCCATGGCGGCGCCGGCAACGTCGCCGGGCGCCACCACGATCGCTTCCAGCGCGCTTCTCAAGGCGCCCTTCATCTCGTCGAAGCGCGACGCATGCACCAGCACACGGCGCGCGGCCGTGCATTGCTGGCCCGAGATGATGGTCGCCGCCGTGGCGAGGCGCTGCGCGACGCTCGTGATGTCGGCGTCCGGGAACACCAGGCAACTCGACTTGCCGCCCAGTTCCAGCGACAGCTTCTTCATGGTCGGCGCGGCCGCCGCCATGATGCGCTGGCCGGTCAGGTTCGAGCCCGTGAAACTGAGCACGTCGACCTCGTTCGAGGCGACCAGTTCCTGCGCCACCTCGCTGCCGTTTTCCAGCACCAGGTTGAGCACCCCGCGCGGCAGCGATTCGATGGCGGCCAGTTCGCGCAGCACCTGGGCCGTGATCTGGGCGGTCTGGTGCGCCGGCTTGACGACCACGGTGCAGCCGGCGGCCAGCGCCGGCGCCAGCGAGCGTATCAGGAGCACGATCGGCGCATTCCATGGAATGATGAGGCCCGCCACGCCCGCGGCCTCGCGCAGCGTGGCCGAGTAGGCGCCGGGCTCGACTTCCATGAAATGCCCGGGGATGTGGCGCGTGAGGCCCGCGTAGTAACGGATCTCCGAGATGGCGGCGGCCATCTCCCCGCGCGACTGCGCCAGTACCTTGCCGTTTTCCTGGGTCAGCAGGGCGGCCAGTTCCTGGCGCTGCTCGAGCCGGTCGGCCCACTTCAGCAGCACCATCTGGCGCAGGCGCGCGTCGTGCGCCCACAGCGAGGTCTCGAAGGCCTCGCGCGCGCCGGCAATGGCCAGGCGCGCTTCCTGCCGGCCGCTGGCGGCGTAGGTGCCGATCACGCTGCCGTCGGCCGGGTTCCTGCTCTCCCCAAGCGCCCCGCCGGCGGCGCCTTGCCACTGGCCGTCGATGTAGTTGAGTGCGTTCAGGTCGCTCATGTGGACAATCCCGATCGGGTTCAGCTGCCGTTGAAGACCGGCGGACGCTTCGCGTGGAAGGCCTCGACGCCCTCGCGGAAATCGTTCGACGAACGCAGGCGGCTGTAGCAGTGGCCCTCCAGCTCGATGGCGATCGACAGCGGCGAATCCTCGGTGTCGTTCAGGAGCTTCTTGGCGGTGCGCTGGGCCAGCGGCGAGAAGGAACGCAATTCGTCGACCAGGCGGTCGGTGGCCGCTTCCAGCTCGGCGTCCGGCACGACTTCGGTGGCCACGCCCCAGTCGTAGGCCTGCTGGCCGGGAATGCGGCGCGAGCGCATCACGATGTCCTTGGTGCGCGTGATGCCGACCATCTTCTGCAGGCGCGCCGAGCCGCCCGAACCCGGGATCTGGCCCAGCTTCTGCTCGGGCAGCGCATAGAAGGTGGTGTCGGTGACGATGCGGAAATCGCAGGCCAGCGAAATCTCGAAGCCCACGCCGAAACAGAAACCGCGGTTGGCGGCGATGACGGGCTTGCTGCAGCGGGTCGGCGCGGCGATGTTCCAGGCGAGTTTCGACACGTGCTCCGGGCTCGCTTCGAGGAAGCCCCGGATGTCGCCGCCGCTGGAGAAGTGCTGGCCCTCGGCGCGCAGGACGATCACGCGCACGCGCTCATCGTCGTCGAGCGCTTCGAATACCAGGCGCAGCTGTTCGCGCTGGGCCATCGAGATGATGTTGAAGGGGCCGTTCGACAGGACGATGTCGGCGCGCTGGCGCTCGGCGTCGATCGTCGACGCGGAAGCCTTCGAGGTTTTCAAGCAGGGTCTGGGCGGGGTGGTTCAGTTGGGTCATGTTGTTCTCCTGTAGGTTATTGATTGCGTTGTTCAGCTGTTTTGCTCATGCCTTCCCAGCGCTTCACGAGGCCTGCGTGGGGGAGGTCGAACAGGTCGAGCAGGCGCCCGACCGTATGGTTGACGAGTTCGTCGAGCGAGGCCGGCCGCGTGTAGAAGGCCGGCACCGGCGGGAAGATGATCCCGCCCATTTCGGTCACGCTCGCCATGTTGCGCAGGTGCGCCAGGTTGAGCGGCGTTTCGCGCGCCACCAGCACCAGGCGGCGCCGTTCCTTGAGCATCACGTCCGCGGCGCGCGAGACCAGGTTGTCGGCCAGGCCGTGCGCGATGCTCGCCAGCGTCTTCATCGAGCAGGGCGCGACCACCATCCCGCTCGTCTTGAAGGAGCCGCTGGCGATCGTGGCGCCGATGTCCTTCACGTTGTGGACGACGTCGGCCAGCGCCTCGATGTCGGTGCGGCGCATGTCGAGTTCCTGCTGCGCCGTCATGACGCCCGACGAGGACATCACGAGGTGGGTCTCGGCCGCACCGGAAGCACGCAGCTCCTGGAGCAGGCGCACGCCGTAGATGGCGCCGCTGGCGCCGGTGATCGCAACGACCAGGCGTGGCTTGCTCATTTTTCCATCCTGGCGCCGGACCAGTCGACGCTTGCGCCGCGCACGATTTCCTGGTCGAGGTCGATCTCGGTTTCGCCCGGGATGCGCACCTTGGTGAACACGTGGCCCTGGTAGGCCACCGGTTTGGTGGCATCGAGCCCCATCTTGGCGCTGATGCCCTGCAGGTGCGGCGGCGCCACCTCATCGGCGCCATGATCCTGGCCGACCGTGGTCGAGGGGTCGAGCACCGAGCCTTGCGCGCCGGAGATGACGATCAGGTCGCGGTCGGCCTGGAAGCGGGTGGCCACCGCCCACTCGACCTGCTGCGGGTCGTGCACGTCGACGTCGTCGTCGACCACCGTCACCTGCTTGATGTCGTAGTGGGCGCCGAACGCGCCGAGGATGACGTTGCGCGGTTCGCCTTCGCGCTGCTTCCTGAACTTGACGTACAGGTGGTAGCGGCCGACGCCGCCGACCGACAGGTGCACGTCGAGCACGCCCGGGAAGCTGCGCTGCAGGTGGGCCAGCATGGTCGCCTCGCGCGGAATCGATCCGAGCAGCAGGTGTTCCATTTCGGCCGGCACGATGGTGTGGTAGATCGGGTTGGTGCGGTGGGTGACCGCTTCGACCACGATCACCTCGCGGTTCTCGCGGGCGCTGTAATACTTCGGGAATTCGCCGAACGGGCCTTCCGGCTCGCGCACCTTCGGCAGCAGCTTGCCTTCGATGACGATTTCGGCGTTCGCCGGCACCCGCACCTCGCTCGTCAGGCACTTCACCACCGCCAGCGGCTCGCCGTGCAGGGCGCCCGCGATTTCGAGCTCGTCGAAGTCGATCGGCGTGATCGCCTGGGATGCGAGCAGCGTGAGCGGATCGGCGCCGATCACCACGGCCACGTCGAGCGGCTGGTCGTTCGCCTCGGCCGCCTGGTAGAAGGCGCAGCAGGTGGCGCGGCAGCATCAGGATCGCCATCCGGTCGCGCCCATGGACCTGGATGCGGTTGATCGACACGTTCTGCACGCCGGTGACGGGATTGCGCGCAATCACCAGGCCGGCCGTGATGTAGGGACCGTTGTCATGCTCGCTGTGGGTCGGGATCGGCAGCAGGGCGTGCAGGTCGCCCGCATTGCCGCGCCTTCGCCGAAGCGGTGCACGACCTGGCGGCAGGGCGCGCTCTCCGGCGCGACTTCGCGCCAGGGCAGGGGGTTCTCGGCCGCCCGGCGGAATGCCGCCAGCAGGCCCGCCTGCTCGACGCCCATCGCCTCGGCGATCCAGGCGCGGCGCGAGACGAAACCGGAGACCACGGCGATGTCGTGGCCGTCGGGCTTCGGAAAGTAGGCGGCCTGGGTGCCGTCGAGGCGCTTGGCAATGGCCGCCAGCCGGTGCTTGAGCGGCACGCCCTCGCGCATCACGGCCAGGCGTCCGGTCGCTTCGAGGTGGGCCAGCCACTGGCGCAGGTCGCGTGCATGGCCGCCCGGTGATAGCTTGGTTCGTCATTGGACGCGTTCCTTCGTTCTGTGTGTCGGCGGCGGGCGCGGGCATGGCTTCGTATTCGCCGGCCACCAGTTTGCGGCGCAGGATCTTGCCGACCGGGGATTTCGGGATCTCGCGCACGAACACGTATTCGCGCGGGCGCTTGAAGTTCAGCAGGTCCGAATGCTGGCAGTGCGCGTCGAGCGCCTCCGGCGCTGATGTCGCCGTGCGTCTTGACGAAAGCGACCACTTTCTGGCCCCAGCGCTCGTCCTGCAGGCCCGCCACCGCGACTTCGTCGACCGACGGATGCAGCGACAGCACCGATTCGATGTCGACCGGCGAAATGTTCTCGCCGCCGCTGATGATCATGTCGTCCATGCGGCCGGTGACGAACAGGTCGCCGTCCTGCGTCGATGTAGCCGGTGTCGCCGGTGAAGTACCAGCCGCCGCGGATCGATTTGGCGTCGGCGTCGGGCCGGTTCCAGTAGCCGTCGAAGGCTTCGTCGCCCTTCAGGTCGCAGATGATCTGGCCTTCCTCGCCCGCTGCGACCGATCCTGTCCGGCGACTCCGCGGTGAGGGACACCACGCGCAGGCGGGTGTTGATGCCGGCGCGCCCGGCGCTGCCCGGCCTTGCGGGTGGCGTCCTGGTCGATGGCGAAGGTGTAGACCTCGGACGAGCCGTAGTGGTTGACGAAGAGCTCGGGCTTGAAGGTCTCCGCCAGGCGTTTCAGCAGGCCGTCCTGCATCGGTGCGCCGGCGAAGCCGAGCTTGCGTCACCGAGGAGATGTCGGCCCGCGTGTATTCTCGCGCCAGGACAGCATGTCGTGGTAGAGCGTCGGCACCAGGTACAGGTTGGTGACCCGTTCCTGCTCGATGGAGCGGAAGGCGGCGGCGCAGTCGAATTTCGGCACGCAGACGAACACGCCGTCGATCAGCGCCATCGCCAGCAGCGAGCGCACGCCCATCGTGTGGTACAGCGGCATGACGCCCAGCGTGCGCTCGCCGCGCCGGTACAGGTTCTGCGCCACGTGGCCCAGGGCCGCCGGCGCGCTCGGCGCGGTGGCGGCGCGGCACGCCCTTCGGTTTGCCGGTGGTGCCGGAGGTGTAGAGCATGAGCGAGATGTCCTCCGCGTCGGCCGCGAGGACGGGCTGCGCGGGCCGGCGTGCCAGCAGTTCGTCGTACCCGAGCGTGCCGTTGGCGGCGCCGCCGACGGCGATGCGCGGCAGCGTCGCCGCGGCCGGGCTGGCGGCGACGGCGGCTTCGCTGACCGGCTCGTACACGATGGCCTTGGCCCCCGAATCGGTCAGGCAGTACTCCACTTCCTCGGGCTTGGCGCGCCAGTTCAGCGGGGTTGCGATCAGGCCGAGGAACTGGCAGGCCCAGTGCAGGGTGGCCATCTCGATGCGGTTTTGCAGCACCACCAGCAGGTGGTCGCCGCGTTCGAGGCCGAGGGCGGAAAGGCCGGCCGCGGCGCATTGGATGCGTTCGTACCATTGCGGTGTAGGTCAGGCGCTGCTCGCCGTCGACGACTGCCAGCGCGTGCGGGCTGCGTTCGACGCTTTGCAGGAATGTGCGTCCAAGATCGAGCACGATGTTCTCCTCCAGGTGATGGTATAGGTATTTGTTTTGGGCTCAGGCGTTGACCAGCCGGCCCTGCTCGTCGGGCCCGACGCCGGCATGGCCCGGCTCGTCCGGGTGCGCCCAGCCGGCGTGCGGTCTTCCGAGCCGTTCGGCCGCCGTTTCCAGCACGGCCCGGACGATGTTGGTGTAGCCGGTGCAGCGGCACAGGTGCCCCGACAGCATCTCGCGCACCTCGCGCCTCGCTCGGGTCCGGGTTGCGGCGCAGGTAGTCGGTGCAGGACATCAGGATCCCGGCCGTGCAGAAGCCGCATTGCAGCGCATGGTTGCGGCGGAAGGCTTCCTGCAGGTCGGAGAGATCTTCCTGCCGCCGTCCGGACCGAGACCTTCGACCGTGTCGACGCTGCAGCCTTCGGCCTGCACCGCGAGCGTCATGCAGGAGCGTCCGGCGACGCCCTCGATGTTCACGGTGCAGGCGCCGCACACGCCGTGCTCGCAGCCGACGTGGGTGCCGGTCGCGCCCAGTTCGTGGCGCAGGAAGTCCGACAGCAGCGTGCGCGGCTCGCAGGTGCCGCTGCGCTGCTGGCCGTTCAGGACCAGCGTCGATGCGCACGACATCGTCTTTTCGGTAAGTCTTCATGAGAGTGCCTTGTCAATCGCGGCGCGCCCCAAATGGCGCACCAGTTGTCGCCTGAATTTGGCCGAGGCGTGGTGGTCGTCCTTGCGCGCCGAGCTCCCAGGCGAAATCGTTGATCGCCGCGTCCAGGTCGGCGCCTGTTCAGGCGCGGCCAGGTGCGCAGGCGCGGGCGGTCCGAGACGCCGCCGACGGCGAGGCGGATGCTGTCCGGGCTGACGACGGCCGCCACCGCGCAGATCGCAAAATCGCCATGGCGGCCGGCGAATTCGTCGAAGGCGTAGCGCACGCCCTGTTGCGCCAGCGGGTAGCGCGCTTCCTCGACCAGCTCGTCCGGCGCGCGCGCCGTCATCAGCATGCCCTGGAAGAAATCCTCGGCAGCGACGGTGCGCCTGCCGCGACGGCTGCGCAGCACGACCTCGCCGCCCAGGGCCAGCAGGGCCAGCGGCAGTTCGGCGCTCGGGTCGGCGTGGGCGATCGAACCGCACACCGTGCCGCGATTGCGGATCTGGAAGTGCGAGATATGGGGGAAGGCCTGGGCCAGCAGCGGCACCTCCTGCGCCAGCGTGGCGCGCCATTCGACGCTGCCTTGCGTCGCGGCGGCGCCGATCGCCAGGTGTTTGCCGGTCGTGCGGACATAGTTCAGGTCCGGCACGCGCGAGATGTCGATCAGGACGCTCGGCTGGGCCAGGCGCAGGTTCAGCACGGCCATCAGCGACTGGCCGCCGGCCAGGATGCGGGCGTCCTCGCCGGCCTCGGTCAGCAGGGCGACCGCTTCGTCGGCGCTGTCGGGGCGGGCGTAGTCGAATGCTTGCGGTTTCATGCTTTCACTCCAAACAGGGCCAGCAGGCGCGCAAGCAGGCCGCGTTTCCGTGGCGCCGGCGCCGCTCCCTTGCCGCTGGCCTCGCGGCCGAGCTGCTCGAACAGCTGGTTCAGGACAATCTTCGCCGCGCCCTCGAGCATGCGGCTGCCGACGGCCGCCACCTTGCCCGAGACGTCGGCCGCGTAGTCGTAGCGCAGCAGGGTGCCGGCGCCACGCAGGTTCCAGCGTGACCATGCCGCTGCCGCGCGCGCTGCCGACCGAGGACAGGCCGGAACCGGCCAGGCGCAGGCTGCGCGGCGGGTCGAGCTCGGACAGGGCGACCTCGGCGGCGTAGCGCGCCTTGATCATGCCCACGCCGACGCTGACGTCGGCGCGGTAGCGATTTCGCCCGGCCGGCTTCGAGCGCGTTGCAGCCGGGGATGACCTTGGCCAGGGCGACCGGGTCGAGCAGCACCCGGAACACGGCTTCGGGAGACGCGTCCAGCACGACCTCGCCGCGCGCCGCCAGCGACTTGCCGCCCTTGCCGCCGGCAGCGGGTGCGGGCGGCTGCTGTTCGGCCACCGCTTTCGACGGCGGCGGTTCCTCGGCGCCGATCAGGTCCATGATCTTCGACGGCGTCAGCGGCAGCTCGACATCGCGCACGCCGAGCGCGTCGGCGACGGCATTGGCGATGCAGACCGGCGTGCTCATGTTGTTGCCTTCGCCGAGTCCCTTCGCGCCCAGCGGCGTGAAGGGCGAGGGCGTCTCCATGTGCAGGATCAGCGGCTCCGGCACTTCCATCGCGGTCGGAACCAGGTAGTCGGCGAAGGTGCCGGAGATGGAAGCTGCCGTCCTCGCCGTAGCGGAATTCTTCCATCAGCGCCGCGCCCAGCGCCTTGCGCGAAGCCGCCGCGGATCTGGCCGTCGGCCAGAGCCGGGTTGAGCAGCTTGCCGGCGTCGTGCATCGTGATGTACTTGTCGATGCGTCACGCGTGCCGGTGTCGCGGTCGATCTCGACGCCGCAGATATCGAAGCCGAAGCCGTAGGCGGCCGAGGTGTTGACGCGGTCCTGTTCGTCGGGCGCGCGCGAGCTGCGGCGGCGGTCCAGAACACGGTCTCGCGCAGGCCCGGTTCCATACCCTCGGGCAGCAGCGCCCGGCGCCCAGTGCGGGCTGGCCGGCGACGCGCAGTGAAGGGCAGCGCGTGCGACGGGTCGCATGTCGCGCGAACACTTTGCCGCCGACGAACACGATGTCGGCGCGCGTCGCACCTTCAAGCTGGGCGGCGGCAATGCGGGCGAGCTTGTCGCGCAGCTTGCACGGCGGCCAGGTGCACGGTGCCGGCGACGGCGCCGGCGAAGCGGCTGGAGTAGTTGCCGGAGGCGACCGACCACGCATCCTTCTTGCGTGTCGAACTCGACGTTGACCGCGACATTCATCCGGCTCGAGACCGAACACGTCGGCCACGACTTGGGCGCAGCACGGTGCGGTGGCCCTGGCCCTGCCGGCGCCGAGGCGATGATGACGCTGACGCCGCCGAGCGGATCGATGGTGACGCGTGGCGGAGGCGATCGCGCCGTTCTTCGGGCCGGCCTTGGCGCGCGCCTCCGCCGGCATCACGGTCGTGATGTAGCCCATGTTCGAAATCGAGGGCTCGACGATGGCCGCGAAACCGATGCCGTACAGCCGGCCCTCGGCGCGTGCGCGCTCGCGCTTGCGCGTCAGCAGCCCGCGCCAGATCCGCCTTCGCTCGATGCACCAGCTCCAGTGCAAGCTGGTAGTCGCCGGAGTCGATCAGCGCGCCCGCGGCGGCCCGATAGGGAAACGCATCGGCGCGAATGAAGTTGCGGCGATACACCTCGAGCGGATCGAGCTCGAGTTCGATCGCGATGCGCTGCATCAGCCGCTCGAGCGCGAAATAGACCTGCGGCCCGCCGAAGCCGCGCACCAGGCCGGCCGGCGTTTTGTTGGTCAGCACCACGCGATTGCGCACCAGCGAGATGTCGGATGTCGTAGGCGCCGGTCAGGCAGCCGTGCATGCGGTAGAACGTCGCGGGCTCCGGCGCGCGCAGATAGCCGCCGCAATCGTCGAGCTGGTCGTAGGCGAGAGCGGTGATGCGGCCGTCAGGCTCGCACCGCCGCCTCGATGGTCGACTGGCGGCCGGTCGCCGAGGTCGGCCGCAAGCAGATGTTCGAGGCGATCCTCGACCCATTTCACCGGCGCGCCGGCCTTGCGCGCGGCAAGGCACAGCGCAACGACGTATGGAACACCGCCTGCTTGACGCCGAAGCTGCCGCCGGAATCGCGCGGCAGGTGCGGTGGCGCAGCTTGCTGGCCGGGCACCTTGCAGCGCCAGCGCCATCACGGCGTGCAGCGAGAACGGGCCCATGAAGTTCGAGAGCACGTCGTAGCCCTCGTCTCCCGCGAGATAGTCGGCCACCACGACCGCAGCACTCGATCGGCGTGCACGAGTTGCGCGGGTAGCGCACCTTCGAGCGCGACCGGTGCGGCGCTGATGCGAACGCCGCTTCGGGATCGCCGTAACGGAAATGCGATCGCTCGACGACGTTGCTGCCGACGGCCTGCGTGCAGGATCGGCGCATCGGGCGCGATCGCCGCCTCGAGTCGACACCGCCGGGCAAGCGGCTCGTAGTCGACGCTGATGAGGTCGAGCGCATCCTCGGCGAGGTAGCGGTCTTCGGCCACCACCACCGCCACCGGCTCGCCGACATAGCGCACCTTGTCCACGGCGAGGCACCAGATCTCCATCGGCGCTTTGACGCCGACCACGAACGGTGCGGCCCAGCGCTTCATATCGTCACCGGTCAGCACGGCGCGCACGCCCGGCGCCGCTTCGCGCGCTTGCTGTCGATGCCGTCGATGCAGCGTGCATGGGCATGCGGCGAGCGCAGGAACGCCGCGTGCAGCGTGCCGGGCTTGACCCCGACGTCATCGGCAAAGCGGCCGCGCCGGTGAGCAGCGCGGCGTCTTCGATGCGCCGCATCGGCCGGCCCACGAAGGGCCGCGGTTGCTCCTGCTGGTTCAGCGGCCCGGCGGACTGGGGGATCTTCATTTCCATGCTTTCAAGCTCCCTGACGTGATGCCTGTATAGGTGATTTCAGTATATGGATGGACAGGCATCACGACTAATAATGAATATTGATTCGTAATATCACGAATCCTGATGTTCGCGATTCTTCGGAGGGGCGCTGTCAATGCCCATCGTGCGGCGCTCTTCCTCGCCCATCGTGGCGTGTCCGGCGCCATGGAACAGCGTGCCGAGCACGCCGCTGTCGAGGTCGCTGGTGCCGAACAGCGCATCGCAGATCGGGAAGGTCAGGTTGAAATTGCGGGTCGCATGAAGCCCGGATGCGTGGTGCGATCACATGCATGCGCCGCACCGTGTTGACCAGCGGCAGGCTGTCGAGGAGGGGGCTGTCGACCACGATGCGAGAGCGTGTGCAGCCCCTCGTACATCAGTAATAGCCGGCCATGGCCACCATCGACGATGTAGCCGGCGTTGGCCGACCACAGCCAGCCGGCGATCAGCGCGATCGGCAGCGCCGCCAGCACGAACATCACCGGCGCGAACGGCGGGAACAGCAGCGCGCGCCACGTCTTGTGGCCCTCGTAGCTCGAGGTCGTGACGTGGGTGAAGAACTGGTGATGCGCCGCGCAGTGGCGCTTGTAGACGGCGTTGAAGTACTCGCTCGGGCGGTGCAGCAGGTAGCGATGCGCGGCCCATTCGCCCAGTTGCCGAACAGGAAAATCGGCAGGGCGATCATCCATTCCTGCCAGCGCGAATGCTCGATCTTGAACAGGCACCAGGCGATCACGCCGCCGGTGAACAGCAGGGTGAAGCCCAGGTGCATCTCGCCGCGGTACCAGCCGGGCGTGCCGGCCACGTACTCGTCGCGAAAACGGTCGGAGCGGTCGCGGATTTTCTGGTCCTTTGCATGCATGGTCGTTCTCCTTGTGGCCAGGGGTTCAGGACTTGGCCGGCTCGTCGAGCTTGCCCAGCGTTTCGGGCACGACCAGGGCGCCGATCAGGAAGATCACGCTGATCACCGCCAGGAAGATCGCCAGCGACATCGGCACGTCGGCCGGCTGCGGCGAGGCGAGCGAGACAAAGGTCGGCAGCACGCCGCCGATGGCGAAGCCGATGTTCCAGGACAGGCCGGTGCCGGTGGCGCGGATCGAGGTCGGGAAGCGCTCGTTGAGGAAGATCAGGATCGGCGCATAGCCCATGCTGCCCAGCATGCTGAAGACGATGACGTAGATCGCGAGGGTCACGGTGTCGGTTATGCCGGGCATCATGAGTGCGATGGCGGGCAGCAGGATCAGGCGCGCCACGCCGACCCAGATGAAGGTCTTCTTGCGGCCGATGAAGGTGCTCAGGTGGCCGGTGGCGATCGAGGCGACGATCACGCCGACGCTGGCCAGCATCAGGATGAAGCCGGCGGTCGACGCGGGGGTGCCGTTGACCACCTTCAGGTAGGTCGGCAGGAAGCCCGAGGTCAGGTAATAGCCGGCGCCGCCGCCGATGGTCAGCAGCAGGTTGACCAGCAGGATGTTGCGGTACTGGCCGGTGAACAGGGTGCGCACCGGGTGCGCCGTCGGGACGACTGCCGCCTTGCTGCGCGCCTTGGCCTCCTGCATTTTCTTGAACATCGGCGATTCTTCGAGCTTGCTGAAGATGGTGATGCCCAGCACCGCGCTGATGATGCCGGTGAAGAACATGCAGCGCCAGCCCCATTCGTCGAACTGCTCGCCCGGGAAGACCGCCGACAGCGCGTAGTAGGCCAGCGAGGCGAACAGCGCGCCGAGGCCGGCGCCGCCGCCGCCGATCAGGCCCGAGACGGCGCCGCGCCAGCGCGGCGCGACCGATTCGGTGCCGATGGTGTGGGTCGAGGCCACCACGCCGCCGACGAACACGCCTTGCACCAGGCGCAGCAGGATGAACAGGACCGGCGCCGCGGCGCCAACCGTCGCCACCGTCGGCAGCAGGCCGAAGGCCGCCGTGGAAACGCCGACGCCGACCATCGACGCGATCATCGCCGCCTTGCGGCCCTTGCGGTCGGCGTACGAGCCGAACAGCGCCGAGCCGAGCGGGCGCATCAGCAGGGTTACGCCGAACGACGCATACACCGCCGCCAGCGACAGCATCGCGTGCTCCGAGGGGAAGAACAGCCTCCCGATGATGGGCGCCACGAACAGCAGGATGAACAGGTCGTACAGGTCGAGCGACCAGCCGATGCAGGAAGCAATCACCGCCCTGAGCGTGTGGCGGTTGCTTTCCCGGTCCGCGAATGCATTTTCATTTGTTGCCACAGCCATTTTCGTCTCCTTGGGATGTGTGTCGCCCCGGCGCCAGTCGGTGCCGTCGGGCGTATTGCTGATTGGTCGTTGCGTCGTTGCTCTTGCGCGGCTTCAGGGATCTGCGGCCAACGCCGGCTGGCGCCGGCTGTCGAGGCGTGCCGCTGGGCCGGCGCGAGAGGATCGCGTCGGCAATTTTTTCGGCCATCATGATGGTGGGAATGTTGGTGTTCGCCGAGGGCAGGCTCGGCATCAGCGAGGCGTCGACCACGCGCAGGTTCTCGTACCCCGTGCACGCGGCCCTCGGCGTCGGTGACGGCCAGTGCGGTCGCTGGCCGGGCCCATGCGGCAGGTGCCGCTGGCATGCCAGACGCCGAACACGCTCTTGCGGATGAAGGCATGCAGCGCCTCCTCGTCGCCAGCAGGGCCGCCATGCGCTGTCCGCCGGTGACGAAGCGCTCGATCATCCAGCGCCGCAGCGGCGCCGGGACGTCGAGCGCGGCCCCGAGCACCTGGGTCAGGAGCTTGTTGGCGGGCGTGACGCGGCTGAGCGCCTTGACGCGCGGCGAGAAGGCGGCCGGGAAGAAGTCGCCGGGGTGGCGGTGCAGGGCGCTGCCCTGGACGACCTCGGCCAGCACGCGCACGCCGGTCGCCATCCGCTGCAGGTCGCGTTCGTCCGACAGCAGGTTGAGTTCGATGTCCGGCGCGACCTGCGGATCGGGCGAGACGATGCGGACATGTCCGCGCGAGTAAGGCCGGTTACACCATAGGAAGAACAGGCCGAGGCGGTTGCCCAGCGCATGCCAGGCGGCGCGCGTCGCGCTCGACATGTACATGTCGGAGACATCGCAGCCGGGAAGCTTCGAGGAAAAGCGGGCGGCGGTCATGCTGGCGCGGCGGCGCGCGAGCGGCATCCGGAATTCCGGCGCCAGGAAGTGGCAGAAGGTCAGCGACGGGTGGTCTTGCAGGTTGCGCCCGACGCCGGGGCGGTCCGCCGTCACCGGCACGCCAAGACGGTCGAGCACGCTTGCGTCGCCGATGCCCGCGTGCAGCAGCAGGACCGGCGACTGCAGGGCGCCTGCCGAGACGATGACCTCGCCCGCATCGAAGCGCACCCGGTTGCCCCGGGCATCGATCGCCGCCACGCCGACGGCGCGCCCGTTCGCCATGACGATGCGCTCCACCTGCATGCCGGCGTGGATGTGCAGGTTCGGCCGTGCCCGCGTGGCCGCATCGAGATAGCCGGCGGCGGTCGAGACGCGCCGGTCGTCGATATTCGAGAAAGCGGCCGGGAACATGCCGTCGCCGAATTCGGCGTTCTGGTCTTGCAGGTAGGGCAGGCCGTTCGCTTGCAGGCTGTCCGCGTACACGTGGCAGAAGCGCGGCCAGTTGTCGGGCCCGATGCGCCGGATCGGCACCGGGCCGCTGTTGCCGTGCAGGGAGAATTGCCGAAATCCAGGTCGCGCTCGAGCTTGCGGAAATACGGCAGCACCTCGTCCCAGCCCCAGCCGGGGGCGCCGTCCTGGGCCCAGTCGTCGTAGTCGCGCGGCAGGCCGCGGTTGGCCGCCTGCACATTGATGCTCGAGCCGCCGCCCATCACGCGGCCCTGTTCGTAGACCTTGAGCGGGGAAGTGGCGGTGGCGCGCGCCTTCAGGGATGGCCAGATGTAACGGTCGCCGCAGAACAGCGGCATCGGGTAGCTGTCGAGAATCTCGGCCGGCACGGCGCCAGGCGGCGTATCGGGACCTGCCTCGATCAGGGCGACCCGTATGCCGGGGTCGAGCGAGAGGCGGTTCGCCAGCACGCAGCCGGCGGAGCCTCCACCCACGATGAGGTAATCGAATCGTTGCTGCGCCGTCTGCACGTGCCTCTCCTCATGTCTTGCAGGGACGGTGAGAGGGTGTTCTCACCGTGCCGCTGTTTGTATGACAGAGATTAGCGCGTATGTAACATCTATTCTAATAATGTTTGTTTATGCTTAGTATCATTAAATGTGATGGCACTTTCCTCGGCCGGGCTGGCTGGTCAGGAGTGCTCCCGGATGAAGCGTACGGACTCTGCAATGACCCGCTCGGCCTGGTCGCGATGCGGCGAATGTCCGCATTCGGGCAGGATGAGCAGCTGCGCGTGCGGCAGCAGGCGCCGCGATGCCGACCACCTGTTCGAGCGTTCCGTACTCGTCCTGTTCGCCCTGGATCGCCAGCACCGGGACCGTGATGCTCGCCACTTCCTCGCGGATGTCCCAGCCAGCGAATGCGGGATCGAGCCAGATGTCGTTCCAGCCCCGGAAGGCGGAGTCGACGTCGTCGTGGTACTGCGCCAGGCGTTCGCGCAAGGATCCGTCCAGCCAGGCGGCGCGTGCCTGCCGGATCGATGCCAGGCCGACCTCCTCGACCATGATGTGGGGAGCGGCGACGATGATCCCGCTCACGCAGTCCCCGCAATGCGCGGCATGCAGCAGCGCGATCGAGGCGCCGTCGCTGTGGCCGAACAGCCAGGGACGATGGATGCCGAGCCGGGCCAACAGGGCAGGCAGCACCGCGGTCGCCTCGTAGTGCATGAAGTCGGGGGTCAAGGGCTGGTCGAGGGGGCGTGCGCTGGAGCGGCCGTAACCGTAGCGCGAAAACACCAGGCCGCGCAAACCGTGGGCGCGGCAGAAGCGCTCGGGGAAGTCTTTCCAGAGCGCGACCGACCCCAGGCCTTCGTGCAGGAAGACCACGGTCGGGTAGCGCGAAGCGCGGTCGCCGACCCAGTGCAGTTCGAGCTGGATCGTGCGGCCGCGCCAGTCGATGTCGGCAAAAGCGGGTTCGGAGGAGGGTGGGGAAATCGTCATCGGGAGGCGGATCGCATGAGCGTGCAAGAAGACGCCATGATGCTACACGCCGCGCTAGCGCGCCACGCCCACCAGCTTGTGCACCAGCTCCGACGAGGTCGACGCCGAAAACTTCTTCATCAATTTCGCCCGGTGCATCTCCACCGTGCGCGGACTCAGGTCCGTTTCGCGCGCGATCACCTTGCTCGTCTTGCCCTCCACCAGCAGCGCCGCGATCTCGCGCTCGCGCGGCGTCAGCTCGGCCGTCACCGGGCGCTTTTCGCTGACATCCTCGAAGGTCCAGACCCCCGCGCCGAGCGGCTCGGCTGCGTTCAGCGCGCGGCCCGTCGACGTGGCACCAGAACAGCTCGCCATCGCCGCGGCGCATGATGCGTTCGTCCGAATAGCGGCCCTTCGCGTTCATGATCGGCACGATGCGGTCGCCCGTGCGCAGGAACTCGTCCATCGTCGGATACAGCACGGCGAACGACTGGCCGTCGAGATGGCCGTGGCCGTAGCCGAACATCGCGGCCAGCGCCAGGTTCGACGACTGGATCACGCGATTGCTGGAGATGCACATGCCGACCGGGGCATGCTGGAAAATCATCTCGTAATCGATGGCGTATGATGAATTCACTTGAACGGGATCTCGTTGCTGGTACTGGGGCAGGGCCATGGCCGGTAGTTCTACGGTATTGTGCTTTGTGCAGGCGTATTTTATGCTGGGATTCTACTCTGCGGTACATAAAGGAATTCTGAACGAACATTGTCCCGAGGATTCCAACATCGAGCTTTCAAGCTTATTTCATAAAAGGGACGGGTATGAACAAAGTGTATCCTGACGCGGCATCGGCGCTGGCCGGCGTCGTGCAAGACGGCCAGACCATCGCTGTCGGCGGCTTCGGCCTGTGCGGTATTCCGGAAGCGCTGATCGAAGCGCTGCGCGACTCGGGCGTCAAGCAATTGACCGCCATCTCCAACAACGCGGGCGTCGACGGCTTCGGCCTCGGCCAGCTGCTGGAAACGCGCCAGATCAAGAAAATGATCGCCTCCTACGTCGGCGAAAACAAGGAATTCGCACGCCAGTTCCTGGCCGGCGAACTCGAACTCGAATTCACGCCCCAGGGCACGCTGGCCGAAAAGCTGCGCTGCGGCGGCGCCGGCATCCCGGCCTTCTTCACCAAAACCGGCTACGGCACCATCGTTGCCGACGGCAAGGAAACCCGCGAATTCGACGGCGAACACTATGTCATGGAACTGGCCCTGGTGCCGGACGTGTCCCTCGTGAAAGCCTGGAAGGCCGACAAGGCCGGCAACCTGGTGTTCCGCAAGACCGCGCGCAACTTCAATCCGAACGTCGCCACCGCCGGTAAAGTCTGCATCGTCGAAGTCGAAGAGCTGGTCGAGATCGGCGAGATCGATCCGGACCAGGTGCACACCGCGAGCATCTTCGTGCACCGCATCGTCCACAATCCATCGCCGGAAAAGCGCATCGAACAGCGCACCGTGCGCGCGAACTAAGACATTCCTGGAGACAGAACATGGCATGGACTCGTGATGAAATGGCCGCGCGCGCGGCGAAAGAACTGCAGGACGGCTTTTATGTGAACCTGGGCATCGGCTTGCCGACCCTGGTGGCCAACTATGTGCCGCAAGACATCGAAGTGTCCCTGCAATCGGAAAACGGCTTGCTCGGCATCGGCCCCTTCCCGACCGACGATGCGGTCGACGCCGACCTGATCAACGCCGGCAAGCAGACCGTGACGGCGCTGCCGGGCGCTGCCTACTTCAGCTCGGCCGATTCCTTCGGCATGATCCGCGGCGGCAAGATCAACCTCGCCATCCTGGGTGCGATGCAGGTGTCCGAGCGCGGCGACCTGGCCAACTGGATGATTCCAGGCAAGATGGTCAAGGGCATGGGCGGCGCGATGGACCTGGTGGCCGGCGTCAAGCGCGTGGTCGTGGTGATGGAACACGTCGCCACCGCCAAGGATGGCTCGACCTCGCACAAGATCCTCAAAAAATGCGACCTGCCGCTGACCGGCGTCGGCGTGGTCGACCGCATCATCACCGACCTCGGCGTGATCGACATCACCGACAAGCGGCTTGAAACTGGTCGAACTGGCGCCGGGCGTGACCAAGGAACAGGTCGTCGAAGCAACGGCGGCTGAACTGGACGTCTCGGGCGTGTAAGCTTTAGTTGATGCAAAAAAAGCGGGGAGCGGCGCAAGCTGCTCCCCGTTTTTTTACAGCACGTAGAAATAGATCGTGATGTAGTGCGCCGCGCTGCCGGCCAGCACGAACAGGTGCCAGATGCCGTGCGCATGGCGCAAGCGCGCATCGAGCACGTAGAACACGATGCCCGCCGTATAGGCCAGTCCGCCTCCCAGCAGCCAGGCGAAGCCCGCCGTGCCGAGCCCCTCGTGCAGCGGCTGGATCATGGTCGCGGCCGACCAGCCCATCGCCAGATACACCAGCATCGACAGCACGCGCGCCCCCGAGCGTGGCCGCGTTTCCTGCAAGATGCCGACGATCGCCAGCCCCCACACCACGCCGAGCAGGATCCAGCCTGCACTGCCATGCAACATCAGCATGCAGAAGGGCGTGTAGCTGCCGGCGATCAGGAGATAAATGCTGAGGTGGTCGAAGCGCTGCAGCAGGGCTTTGAGGGCGCCGCTGCTGCCGTGGTAGGCGGTCGAGCAGGCATACATCAGGATCAGCGAGGCCGCGTACACGGCCGTGCTGGCCAGGCCGAGGTGGCCGTTGGCATCGAAGGCGCGCGCCAGCAGCGGGATGCTGGCGCCAAAGGCGAGCAGGGCGCCGCCGAGGTGGGTGATGGTGTTGAGCTTCTCGCCGGTTTGCATGGCGCCCTCCGATGAACAGTCGGCTGTCACCGCCTTATTCTATCGTGCACGCCTGTCCGACACACTGTTCAAGGCAGGACCGCGTGCGGCCCTGTTGCTTTTTAGCCCAGCGACCAGACGTACTGGACCGGCGCCCAGGCCTTGCGCCGGCGTGCTGCCGGCCATGGCCGGCGTGAAGCGGCATTTGGCGATGGCGACGCGCGCCGCTTCGTCGAGCAGGGCGTCGCCGCTCGACTTGGCAACCGCGGCTTCGGCGACACTGCCGTCGACATCGATCAGGAAGCGCAGCGTGGTCGTGCCCTGGGCACGGCGGGCCAGCGACTCGCGCGGGTACTCCGGTTTGGCGCAGGAATTGAACTGGGCGACCGGTTTCACGATGCCGGCATCGTGTTCGAATGTGTTGTCGCTGCGGCGCCGTCCCGGCGCAGCCGGCCAGGCAGGCCGCCGCCATGGCCAGCACTGGAAGCGCGGCTTTCCAGCTCAGTACTTGCGTTTCGGGACGAACCAGTTGTTTGATACGTGACATGAGATCTCCTCCGTTGGCCGCCTGGGCCAGGTGGTGGGTTGAGAACTGGAGACGTTCCAGCTCGGAAAGCGCAAGGGCCAGGCGCCGCGGTTCGCCCAGTTGCCTTGCCGCGATATCGTCCGCGATCAGTTCGCGCTCGGCACGGATGCGGTGCGAGAGCCACCAGACCACGGGGTGGTAGAACAACACTGTTTCGATCACGCTCTGCACCAGGTTGACCAGGTAGTCGAAGCGGCGCACATGGGCCAGTTCGTGCGCCAGCAGGGCCTCCAGCAGCTGCGGCGGCATGCCCGACACCAGCGAGGCCGGCACCAGCACCACCGGACGCCACCAGCCGGCCGTGACGGGACTGGCCAGCGCATCGACCACGCGCAGGCGCACGTCGCGCGTGATGCCGAACTGCGTCGCCATCGTCGCCAGTCTTCGCGTTCCAGTGGGCGTCGGTGCGCTGCACCCGCGCCGCGCGCCCGATCCAGACCAGGCCCAGCGCCATGCGCAGGCCGAGCGCGGCGGCGCATGCGGCCCAGCCGGCCACCAGCCAGCTCAGGTGCGCCTGCAGGAAGCCGTGCAGGCCGCCGCTGCCGGCATCGCCGACGCCGGGGAGCATCTGCACCAGCACCGGGGCGCCGCTCGCGCCGGCGGCGCCGCCATTCAGGCGCGCGGTCAGTTCGACCACCGGCCAGAGCAGGCACAAGAGCAGATGGACGCAGGCCACCGCATAGCGCGTCTGGGGCCGGGCACGGCGCAAGCCGATCATCGCGCAGGCCGCTTCCAGCCCGATCAGGGCGCACTGCCAGACGGAATCGAGCAGGGTGGCGCCGACGTGGCCGATGAGTTCCTGGCCGGTCATTGCTTGTCCTCCTTCAGCAGCTGCTCGATCTCGGCGCGCTCCTTCTTCGAAATGCCGCTTTTCAGGGCCGCCAGCACCAGCGCCTTGGCCGAGCCGGCGAAGGCTTTCTGCATCAGGTCCTTGAGCAGGTTGGTCTGCAGCGAGTCCTGCGGCTGGGCCGGTGCGTAGACGTGCGAGCGTTCGCTCTCGTCGCGGGTGAGCAGGCCCTTGGTGTGCATGATCTGCATCAGGCGCAGCACGGTCGCGTAGGTGACGTCGGGACGCGTCTGTTGCATGGCCTCATGCACCTGGCGCGCGGTCGCGGCGCCTAGCGGCCACAGCACCTGCAGCAGGTCGAGTTCGGCCGCGGTGGGCTTCGGGATGTCGGCGGAGGTGGGCATGGCGCGTCCTTGAATGCGAACTGAATTGCATCTAGATTATCTTGTCTAGAAAAGAATGTCTAGATCATTTTTCAGGCGTGCGGGTCTACGCGGAAATACGATAGATAAGATTGTCTAGATCGTTGCAACTGCAAGCATTCGTAACATCGCGTCGACGTTTCCGCGATCCTGCGTCACTATCCGGATCACTTAACGTCCACAAGAAGCCGGACGATCCTCAGGTGGCGTTGCACATGCCATTTCTTGATATCGCAAGCATTTTCAGTCAAAAATGAAGAGAAGACTCGACCGGTTGACCGCAATCCTCATCGATACCTGATCGATAATCACGCGCATGGAAGCACGCCTTCACTTGCCGCCAGCATCCTGGCGAAAAATGACGTTCCTTTGACCGTCGCGCTGCGTGTCCTTACCCGTCCCTGGAAGCACGGCATCGACCTACGCCTGCCTTGGCCGATCATGAAGAATGGAGTCCGGCTTACTTTCTTCTCGATCTTGCCGTGCACCTCGTTCACCATCATCAGCGCCGCCGAGCCGTAGAACTTGTGGTACTCGGCCACCATTTCGCCGTTGATGATGACCGGGTCGGTGGCGACCCAGGAGGTCGCCGCGTCGATATCGGGCGTGTTGAAGACGAAGATGCCGCGCCGGCCTTCCTTGCCGTCGAGGGGGCCGGCCAGCACCAGCTTCTTTTCGCCGGCCAGCCTGCCCATGTTGGCGAAGTGGCCCTCGAACATTTTGGTGCGCGCCTCGCCCGCGGCCATCTTGTTGGGGCCGGTTTTCAGGATCACCAGCACGTACTGGCGCATGCCGCGCTCGTCGGCGCCGAGGGATTTCGCCAGCGCGGCGTCGTAGGCCGGCGTCGTTGCCGGTTCGGCCGGGGCGGCGTTGGCGGCGAAGGGCAGGGCGAGCAGGGTGGCGAGGGCGAGGGCGGGCAGGCGCATGGTGGATCTCCGGTGGTGTTGGTTGCCGGCGAGCGTAGCATGAGGGTATGCGGGCGGCAACGGATATGACGCGGCCATAAAAAAACCGCGCCGAAGCGCGGTTTTCATGAGAGCAGGGGCTATCAGGCCGCTTCGCGGAACGGCGCCGCATGCTTCGCCTGTTCCTCGACATAGGTGCCCGACAGCACCGCAGCCATGCGGTCGTGGTCGAGTTCCTTTTCCCACTTCGACACCACCACCGTGGCCACGCCGTTGCCGATGAAGTTGGTGAGGGCGCGGCATTCGCTCATGAAGCGGTCGATGCCGAGGATCAGGGCCATGCCGGCGACCGGGATGGTCGGCACCACGGCCAGCGTCGCGGCCAGGGTGATGAAGCCGGCGCCGGTGATGCCGGAGGCGCCTTTCGAGGTCAGCATCGCCACGAACAGGATGGTCAGTTCCTGCATCAGCGTCAGTTCGGTGTTGGTCGCCTGGGCCACGAACAGGGCCGCCATCGTCATGTAGATGTTGGTGCCGTCCAGGTTGAACGAGTAGCCGGTCGGGACCACCAGGCCGACCACCGATTTCGAGCAGCCGAGCTTTTCGAGCTTGCGCATCAGGGCCGGCAGCGCGCTTTCCGACGAGCTGGTGCCGAGCACGATCAGCAGTTCTTCCTTGATGTAGCCGATGAACTTGAAGATCGAGAAGCCGGTCAGGCGGGCGATGGTGCCGAGCACGACGACCACGAACAGGCCGCAGGTCAGGTAGAAGGAGCCCATCAGCTTGGCCAGCGGGATCAGCGAGGCCAGGCCGTATTTGCCGATCGTGAAGGCCATCGCGCCGAAGGCGCCGATCGGGGCGACTTTC
Source organism: uncultured beta proteobacterium (assembly GCA_963729765.1). GTDB lineage: Bacteria > Pseudomonadota > Gammaproteobacteria > Burkholderiales > Burkholderiaceae_D > Telluria. The sequence continues at coordinate 711,068 of CAVSPL010000012.1, forward strand.
ATGACGATGTTCGACCACGCCGAAGATCACGTGCGAGAAGTCGTCGATCAGCTTCGTCATCGGACGGCCGCGCTCGCCCAGCAGCGACAGCGCCACGCCGAACAGGATCGCGATCAGGAGCACTTGCAGGATGTCGCCCTTGGCGAAGGCATCGACGAAGGTGTTCGGGATGATGTTGAGCAGGAAGTCGACGGTGCGACTGCGACTTCGCCTTGTCGGTGTACTGGGCGATCGAGCTGGCGTCGAGGTGGGCGACGTCGACGTTGAAGCCGGCGCCCGGCTTGACGACGTTGGCCACGACCAGGCCGATGGCCAGCGCGAAGGTCGACACCACTTCGAAGTAGAGCAGGGCCTTGCCGCCGACGCGGCCGACTTTCTTCATGTCCTGCATGCCGGCGATACCGGCGACGACGGTGCAGAAGATGACGGGGGCGATGATCATCTTGATCAGCTTGATGAAGCCGTCGCCGAGCGGCTTCATCTTCGCGCCGAGCTCGGGATAGAACACGCCGAGCAGGACGCCCATCGCGATGGCGAACAGCACCTGCACGTACAGGATTTTATAGAAAGGCTTTTTCATGACAACTCTTCATGAGAGGTTGATGGTGACGCCATGATCGTGATTTCTCGGCTACCCCGCTATTGTGGATATCCGCATGTCGTGAATGTCCGTCATTTCGTTTTTTGATGTCGCACCCTACGGGGCGTCGCGGTACTGCCGAGTTGTTTTTTGCGCTGGTGAATGGCGGATATTCACGCGGCTATCGACAGACCGATGAGCAGCCGTAGGGTGGGCGGCTCCACCCGACGGTATGCGTTCACGCGGCGTCGATGCCGCCCACGCGTTCAACGCACGGTTGAGTGGCGCGGCGTTCAACGCGTTGAGACGTCGCTACCGATCACGGCCGGCGGTAGACCTTCCCGCCCTTCATCACGAACCCGACCTTGCGCAGGGCCGTGATGTCCGCCGTCGGATCGCCCTCGACCGCCACCACGTCGGCCAGTGCGCCGGGCGCCAGCTGCCCCAGTTCCTTGCCCTTGCCGAGGATCTCGGCCGCGACCACGGTGGCGGCGCGCAGGGCCTCCGTCGGCGTCATCCCGAGCCGCACCATCCACTCCAGTTCGCGCGCATTGGTCCCGTGCGTGAAGACGCCGACGTCGCTGCCGTTGCCGATCACGACGCCGACTTTGCGCGCCAGCTGGAAAGCGCGCGCCGCCTCGACCATGCCGGGCGTCGGCGTCGCCGCCGCGCACGTGCTTCTGGAAGTATTCGCCGATCGCTTCCGGCGCCGTGAGCGTCGGCACGTAGGCGGTGCCGCGCTCCTTCATCAGGCGGAAGGTCGCCTCGGAGGCGCCATAGCCATGTTCGATCGTGTCGGCCCCGGCCAGCACGGCCAGACGGATCGCGGCGTCGGTGCTGGCGTGCGCGGCGACCTTGCGGCCGGTGACGTGGCTGGCCGCCACCATCGCCTTCATCTCCTCGAGCGTGAAGGTCGGGCGGCTGGTGCCGTCGACGCCGGTGCGGTAGTCGGCGTAGAACTTGATCCAGTCGGCGCCGTGCGCGCTTTGCTCGCGCACCGCTTTCGTCACCTCGTCGACGCCGGTCGCTTCCTGGGCGCCGTAGGGGATCTCCATGTCGGGCCGGTAGCTGCGCTCGGCCGGGCCGTAGCTGAAGCTGGCGACGATGGCCTTGGTCGCGATCAGGAGGCGCGGGCCGGCCACGACGCCGCCTTCGATCGCGCGCTTGATGCCGACGTCGGCATAGTTCGCGCCTTCGGTGCCGAGGTCGCGCAGGGTCGTGAAGCCGGCCTGCAGCGTGTCGACCGCATGCTTGCCGGCCAGGAGGGTGCGGTACTCGACCTGCTCCTTGATCACCTGGTCGTCCCAGGTGGTCTCGTTATACGGGTGCAGCAGCACGTGCGAGTGCAGGTCGATCAGGCCGGGGATCAGGGTCTTGCCGGGCAGGGAAACGCGCTCGGCATCGGGCGGCGCGCCGATCGCGCTTTCCGGTCCCACTTCCTTGACGCGGCCATCGACCACCAGCACCGCCCAGCCGGCGTGCGGCTTGCCTTCGCCGGTCCAGACGCGGTCGGCGGAGAGCAGCAGGCTGCGCGGATTCAGCGCCTGCGCGCAGGCGCTTGCCAGCAAGGTGAGGGTGGTCAGCGCAAGTTTCCGGGTCCAGGTCCGCATGGCGTTCATTGTCGAGTGATGGAGCCGCCATCATAGCGGAGCCTTCCGCGCTTGCGTGCGGTATGCTGGCGGCCGAATTCATCGAAAGAGGGCATATGGGCGAGATGATGCGCAGCTCGGCGCGCTGTTGAAGGAAGCGGTCGCGCTGCACCAGGCAGGCAAACTCGATGCGGCGCAGGCGCGCTACCGCCAGGTGCTGGCGCATGCGCCGCGCCAGTTCGACGCGCTGCACCTGCTCGGCGTGATCCAGCGCCAGCAGGGCGATGCGCAGGAAGCGGCGACGCTGATCGCGCAGGCAATCGCCATCAATCCGGCGCAGGCGACGGCCCACTGCAACCTCGGCGCCGCGCTGCAGGACCTCGGGCGCAGCGCAGGAAGCCCTGGCCAGCTACGATGCGGCGCTCGACCTCAACCCCGGCTATGCGCTCGCCTGGAGCAATCGCGGCAACGCCCTGCGCAAGCTGGGACGCCTTGGCGACGCGCGTCGCCAGCTACGAACGCGCGCTGGCGCTGCGCCCGGACTATCCGGAAGCCTGGTGCAACCGCGCGATCGCGCTGCTCGATCTCGGCGACGCAGGGGCGGCGCTGGCGAGCAGCGAGCGCGCGCTGGCCGCCAAGCCCGCCTATCCGCAAGCCCTGTGCGTGCGCGCGAACGCGCTGTTCCAGTTGCGCGAATTCGAGACGGCCTTGCGTGGATACGACGACGCCATCAGGCTGGACGCGAACCTGGCCGAGGCGCACACCGGGCGCGGCCTGAGCCTGCAAAAACTCGGACGCGCGCAAGAGGCGCTGGCCTGTTTCGAGCGCGCGCTGGCGCTGCGGCCGGCGCACGCGCAAGGCCACCGGCAACACGCCGACGCGCTGCTGGCGCTGGGCCGGCGCGACGAGGCAATCGCCGCTTACCAACACGCACGCGCGCTCGCGCAGGAAGCGGGCGAGGATACCAGCCAGTTCGAATTCGCACTGGCCGCGCTCGGCATCGGCGCGCCGCCCGAACGGGCGCCGAGCGCTTACGTCAAAGCCCTGTTCGACCAGTACGCCGGCCACTTCGACCAGCATCTCACCGGCGTGCTGGGCTACCGCACGCCGCAACTGATCGCGCAGGCGATCGCGCGCCACGTCGACAGGCACGATGCTCGCCACGCGTCGACCTGGGCTGCGGCACCGGCCTGTGCGCGCCCTTCCTGCGGCCGCGCGTCGCAGCGCCTGCTTGGGGTCGACCTGTCGGACAACATGCTGGCCCAGGCGCGCGCGACCGGGCTGTACGACGAACTGGTGTGCGCCGATATCGGCGCCTACCTCGGAACGAGCAAGACGGCAAGCTTCGACCTGGTCGTGGCCGCCGACGTGCTGGTCTATTTCGGCGACCTGGACGCCTTGTTCGCCCAGGTGCGCGCCGCCTTGCGCCCCGGCGGCTGGTTCTGCTTCTCGACCGAAGCGGGCGAAGGCGGCGATGTCACGCTGCTGCCCTCGAACCGCTACGCCCACGCGCTGTCCTACCTCGAGCGGCTGGCCGCCGCGCACGGCTTCACCGTGGCCGAAGCCGAACGCGCAGCGGTGCGCAGCGAAAACGGCGTCGCCATCGACGGCCACCTGCTGGTGCTGCGCGCGCCCTGACTACTTCGCCACGGGGCGGGTTTTCACCGCCAGGCACAGCGCCGCGGTGAGCAGGGCCAGCGCCACGTGCATGCCGTACACCGGCAGGAAGTCGGCGCGCGTCAGGTTGGCGTGGCCGACCAGCAGCACGGTGACCGCCACGCCCAGCACGGAGCCGAGCTGGCGCGTGGCCTGGTTCACCGCGCTGCCGACCGCATACTGCGCCGCCGGCAGGCCCGCCACCGCCGCACCGGACAAGGACGGCAGCACCATGCCGACGCCGATCCCGGAGAGGAACAGGCCCGGCAGCCACTGGGTCGACATACGCCGGTTCGGTGCCCGGCACCAGCAGCAGCCACAGGCCGCTGGCCGCATACACGAGCGAGCCGATGACGAGGATCGGGCGGTGGCCGGTGCGCGCGGCGATGCGGCCGGCGATGATCGCGGTCGGCACCACCATCAGCGGACCGGGCGTCACTGCCAGGCCGGCCAGCGGCAGGCTGAAATGCCAGATGCGCGTCATGTAGCTGAAGAAGGCGAAGAACATCATCGCAAACGCCGTGCCGAAGGCCAGCGTCGCCAGGTTCACCGCGCTGTAGCTGCGGTTCGCGAACAGGGCCAGGTCGACCAGCGGCGCGCTGGCGGTGCGTGCCCAGGCGATGAAGGCGCCGAAGGCGATCACGCTCGTGAGCGCCAGCGCGGCCAGTTCGAGCCGGCTCCAGTGCTTCGAATCGAGCTGGGTGATCGCCATCGCCAGCGCGCCGACGGCGACGATCAGGAGCAGCATGCCGACCACGTCGATGCGCGCGCGCTTGCCCGGCACGACCGCTTCGCGCAGGCGCGCCGGCGCCGAACCAGAGCGAGACCGCGCCCAGCGGCAGGTTGATGTAGAAGGCCCAGGGCCAGCCCAGGTGCTCGACGATGCTGCTGCCGAGGCTCGGCCCGATCGCCGCGGCCAGGCCGCCGACCGCGCCCCACAGGCTCACCGCCACCGTGCGCTTTTCTTTCGGGAAGGCGTCGAGGATGATCGACAGCGAAGCGGGCGTCAGCAGCGCCGCGCCCAGGGCCTGGATCACGCGCGCGACGATCAGCCAGGCCACGCTGTCGGCCATGCCGCAGGCGGCCGAAGCGGCCAGGAACAGCGTCACGCCGGCCAGGAAGACGCGCTTCCTGCCATGGGCGTCGGCCAGGCCGCCGGCGGGAATCAGCATGGTCGCGTAGACCACCGTGTAGGCGTTCAGCACCCAGGACAGGTCGGCCGGCGTGGCGGCCGGGAAGGCGGCCTGCAGGGCGCCGAAGGCCGCGAACAGGACGGTGCTGTCGATCGACACCAGGAAGACGGCGATGCAGGCGATCCAGAAGGTGGGCCAGGGCGAAGCGGCGTTGCGCGGGACGGCGTCGGCCGCGACAGGGGCAAGGGTGGGGGTGGTCATGGCGTTTTCCGGTTAGCGTGCGCTGTCGATGTAGATGCCGGGTTCGTTCGACAGGCCGCGCTTGATCTGCTGCGTCAAGTCGTCGATCGCCACTTCGCTGTCGCCGTTTTCCAGGGCTTCGAAGGCGCGCGCGACGACGAAGTCGGGCGACAGTTTGGGCGCATCGAAGCCGCGCGTCAGGTCCGTGTCGATGAAGCCGACGTGCAGGCCGAGCACCTGCGTGCCCTGGGCGCGCAGCTCGTTGCGCAGGCCGTTGGTCGCGCTCCAGGCGGCCGCTTTCGAGACCGCAGTAGGCCGCCAGCATCGGTGCGCTCACCCAGCTCGACACCGACAGCACGTTGAGCAGGGCGCCGCCGCCATTCGCGGCGAGCACGGGCGCGAAGGCCTGGCTGACGCGCAGCAGGCCGTAGACATTCGTCTCCATCATGCGCTGGGTGACGGCGATGCTGTCGGCGTCGAGCAGGCCCTTGACCTCGGCGATGCCGGCGTTGTTGACGACCAGGGTGACGTCGCCGCAGTCGGCGGCGGCGGCAAGCACCTGCGAGGGATTGGTCACGTCGAGCGCGATCGGCACCACGCCGGGCAGGGTGATGGTCGACGGATCGCGCGCGGCGGCGTAGACCTTGCGCGCGCCGTGTTCGAGTGCGTGGCGGGCGAAAGCCAGGCCGAGGCCGCGGTTGGCGCCGGTGATGAAGACGGTGGCGTCCTGGAGTTTCATGGTCGTTCCTTTCAGGGTTTGAAATATGATGATCGTCATATTTTGGCGTCAAAAAAAGCTGCGGGCGTACCGCAGCCGGTGTTCAGGTCTTGTCGTATTGCGCGATGAGGGCGGCGCGGGTGGCCGCTAGCTGCGCGCGGCCTTCCTCGCCCAGGGCGCGCGCCAGTTGCAGGGCGCCGACCAGGCTGGCGGCCAGGCCGAAGGCGCTTTCCGGCCGGCGCTGCCGGGGGCAGGGCCTGGCGCACCTTCTCGACCAGGCCGCGCACCCGCTTGCGCGACACTTCCAGCAATTCGTCCGACTGGCGCGCCATTTCCGAGCCGAGCGCGGCGACCGGGCAGCCGCGTTCGCAGGCGTCCACGTGCTCGTCCGCCAGATAGCCCTCGACCAGCGCGCGCACCGGACTGGCGCCCGCGTCCTGCAAGGCCTTGATGCGGCGCGACAGGATGCGGACGCTGTCCTGGGCCGCATGCTCGATCGCCGCCGCCAGCAGGGCGTCGCGCGACTTGAAGTGGGCGTAGAAGCCGCCGTGGGTCAGGCCGGCTTCCTTCATCACCTCGGCCACGCCGACGCCGGCATAGCCCTGGCGGCGCACGGCGCGCGCGGCGGCGTCGAGGATGCGCTGGTGCGATTGCTCGCGGCGGTTCTGCTTGGTGTCGGTGTTCATGGCAGTGCCTTGCAAATATGATGGCCTTCATATTATGACCGTCATATTTTCAAGTCAAGCGGTTTTTTGCGTTCCGTACCTTGCAAACGGCATCCTGTCCGTCCGCGCCTTGTGCTGCTTTCTTGCTTTTCCTACATTGTCCCGTCGATAAAACTTTCCGAGGAATCAAATGAGAACAGTCCGTGCCGCACTTTGCCTGCTCACGCTCGCCTTGCCCTTCGCCGCGCAGGCACAGGTCGACCTGACCACGCTCGACCGCGACATGGCCGGGCCGCGCGCCCAGGTGCTGGTGCTGGGCACGATCCACCTGCGCACGCTGCCGGCCAGCTTCGATCCGGCCAGCCTCGATGGCTTGCTCGACCGGCTGGCGGCCTTCAAGCCCGAGATCATCACCATCGAAACGGAGAACGGCGAAGAATGCGACCTGGCGGCGCGCCACCCGGTGAAATACGGCGCCGATTACTGCCCGCCGATCGACGCCGCCCGTGCCGCGACGGGACTCGATGCGCCGGCAGCGATGGCGCAAGCCAACAAGCTGCTCAAGGCCTGGCCGAGCCAGCCGACGCCGGCCCAGCGCCGGCAGCTTGCCGCATTGTTCCTCGCTTCCTATGACGGCGCCTCGGCCTATGTGCAGTGGCTGCAGTTGCCCGTCAGCGAGCGCCGGCCTGGGGACGGACTGGACGCCGCACTCGTCGCACAGCTCGTCAAGCTCGGCAAGCGCAACAACGAGAGCTACCAGATCGCCGCGCGCCTGGCCGCGCGGCTCGGCCTGGCGCGCGTGCATGCGGTCGACAACCATACGGGCGACCTCATCGACGTAGCCGATACCAAGGCTTCGTGCGCGAGATCGAGGCCGCCTGGGCTACGGCGGCGCGTTCAAGACGATCGAGGCGAGCATGAAGAAGCGCTCAAGCGTGCGCCGGACCTGCTGCCGCTGTACCGTGCCGTCAACGACCCGGGCGCGCCTGCGCATGCTGGCCGAGTCCAACGTCGTGCCCTCGATGCGCGCGGTCTCGAAAGCGGGCTATCCGCAGATCTGGGTGGCGGGCTGGGAAATCCGCAACCTGCGCATGGTCGCGAACGTGCGCGAAACCTTCCGCGAACGTCCCGGCGCCCGCGTGCTGTCGGTGGTCGGGGCCTCGCACAAGCCGTGGTTCGACAGCTGGCTGGGGCAGCTGCAGGGTGTGGACATTGTCGATGCGCTGACGGTGCTCAAATAAACGACTTCGAGAAAACCGAAGAAAGGCATCGATAAAGGTGTGTTTCCTTACCCGATGAGCGGAACTGGATACCGGCCGTGATGCGGAAGTCTTCGATTACGCGATCTGGTGAGCAAGACCAAGAGCGCCTAAAGAAAAAAGGTGGCGAGTACCCGATCGAACCCGCGGTTTGAATCTGTAATGGTGCCCAACGTAGATGAGTTGATTAGCGATGGATAGGTGTAACATAGCTTTGTAGCAACGCCGCCATTTCGGAAGGAGTCTCCATGCACTTACTCCTGCGCCCGGCGCTCCCCCGTACCAGCGCTAGCGCCCAGCAACAGACATGTGCATCGCCAAAATCGAGGGTTGAAATGCCACCCTTACCAACTCGGTCAAGTCAGCTCATTGGAGAGGTCATCACGCTCGGCCCGGCTCCTTTGTTGAAATCCTTGGGCTTTCGTAAGAAAGGGCATCACTTTTTCCGTACGTCAGGGGATGCAACTTGCCACGTCAGCTTTCAATCAAGCCAGTGGAATTCACCGGACCGAAGTAGTTTTACCCTGAATCTCTGGACCTACTTGCCCGCGCTTGCAATCGCAGACGGCGAAGTCCCTATTGTCGAGGCTGCGAAACAGAGATTCGGGCACTGTCGGGACTCGGATCGGCCACTTGCTTCCGCAGCAAGAGGATCATTGGTGGCGGATTAGCGATCCGTCCGAAGTGCCACAAAGGGCGGATGAGGTTCGTTCGGCTGATCGAGAAATATGCTATTCCATATCTCGAAAAGGCCGTCACCCTTCAAGGCGTTTCTGAGCTTAGCGGATACATGTCCTGGCGTTGGTAGTCTTCCAACCCGTTCCAAAGCCAATGCTTTGCGTCTGCTCGGTCGAGAACAGGACGCTGTTGCAGTCGAGCACGCGCTTGAATCCACAACCGGAAGCGGACGGTTACAGCCACCGTGAGACCTTAGCTGCTCGCCGTTCTCGCTGTCGGAGTCATGCATGGGGCAGGCACGCCTACTCGATAACCGCCGATATTCAGCTTTCGATCATCACGCCATTCAGCTCCGCCGCAATCTGCTGCGCCAGCTGGTGGATATGGAAGCCGTCCACGAACCCATGATGCGCCTGCACCGAAAACGGCAACTGCAGGCGTCCATCCGGGCCATCCCTGAACCGGCCCCAGGCCAGCGACGGGATGTCGGGCGCGCCGAGCGTCGCCGTCGGGTGCTGGATCGACGTGAAATCGAGCCAGGGGATGCAGGTAATGAAAACCTGGTCCTTGCATGCGCGCGGCGACAAATCGGCGTAGGCATTGTTCAAGGCTGTCATGGCGCAGGCCTGTTCGCGCGCCTGGACGCCGCGCCTGGCGAATTCGCGCAGGTCGTCGGACCAGTCGAACAAGGCGAAATTCAGGTCGTTGTTGTGGTTGACGACCGTGAAGGAGGGCATCAGGCGGTCGATCTGGATCACTTCGCCTTCGAAGACGCGGTAGCGGAAGTTGTCGATCTTCAGGATCGAGCGCAGGACGGCGAACAGCAGGACGTGGAAGGGCGGCAGGTTTTGCTGCTTGCACCAGGGGCGGTAGTCGGGCAGGTCGAGCGTGAAGCAGAGGTTCACCGCAGGGCTGTCCATGCGGTTGAAGAGGTCGAAGCGGTCGCGGCGTTTTTCGAAGTTGTGCATGCGAAGTGAAGATGAGAGACGCGGCACCGGTGTCCGGGTGCCGCGACGAACAACGCTTACTGCGCGGCCCAGCCGCCGTCCATGTTCCAGGCCACGCCGCGCACCTGGCTGCCGGCGGGGCTGCAGAAGAACACGGCCAGCGCGCCCAGTTCTTCCGGGGTGACGAATTCGCCCGACGGCTGCTTTTCAAGCCAGCAGGGCCTTGCGCGCTGCGTCGTTCGACAGGTTCTCGCGGGCGGCGCGGTCGTCGACCTGTTTTTGCACCAGCGGGGTCAGGACCCAGCCCGGGCAGATCGCGTTGCAGGTCACGCCGGTCTGCGCGGTTTCCAGCGCGGTGACCTTGGTGAAGCCGACCAGGCCGTGCTTGGCCGCGACATAGGCCGACTTCTGCGCCGAGCCCACCAGGCCGTGGACCGAGGCCAGGTTGATGATGCGGCCCCAGTTTTTCTGCTTCATGCCGGGCAGGGCCAGGCGCGAGGTGTGGAAGGCCGAGGTCAGGTTGATGGCGATGATCGCGTCCCATTTCTCGACCGGGAAGTCCTCGATCGCGGCCACGTGCTGGATGCCGGCATTGTTGACCAGGATGTCGACGCCGCCGAATTTCTCCTGCGCGAAGGCCATCATCGCCTCGATCTGCTCGGGCTTGGACATGTCGGCGTTGTGGTAGGCGGTCTGCACGCCGAATTCGGCGCCGATGTCGGTATGCAGCTTCTCGATCTGCTGGGCGTCGCCGAAGCCGTTGAAGACCAGGTTGGCGCCCTGTTCGGCCAGCGCACGGGCGATTCCGAGGCCGATGCCGGAGGTCGAGCCGGTGACGAGTGCCGTTTTACCGCTAAGCATGGTCGATTTCATTGTTTCCTCTGTTAGGTAGGTGAGCGGGGTGTTCGTACGGAATTGGTAGAATTCTAATCGCTCAAGCAGTTAAAATGTGGGGCTGGCCTTGAACGAAGTAACAATATTGCCATTTCTGGAGCGGAGAATGAGCGAAGCGAGATTGAAAAGCGTGCAGTGCAGCTCGCCCGCCGGCCTGCACCGGATCGCCTATAAGGAATGGGGCGACCCGGCCAACGACCGCGTGCTGGTCTGCGTGCATGGCGTGACGCGCGTGGCCGACGACTTCGATGCGCTGGCGCGCGCGCTGTGCGACGAATACCGCGTGGTCTGTCCCGACGTGGTCGGGCGCGGGCGCTCGGGGCGCCTGCTCGATCCGCAGCTGTACGCGCTGCCGCAATACATCGCCGACATGGTGACGCTGATCGCGCGCGTCACCGCCAACGGCGACGACAAGGTGCACTGGTTCGGCACCTCGATGGGCGGCCTGATCGGCATGGTGCTGGCGTCCCTGCCGCACACGCCGATCACGCGCCTGCTGATCAACGACATCGGCCCGACCCTCGACGGCGCGGCCCTGCAGCGCATCGCCGACTACATCGGCCAGGACCTGCGCTTTCCCGATTACGCGAGCGGGGCGCGTTTTGTGCGCGAGGTATCGAGTTCGTTCGGGCCGCACTCGGACGAGCAGTGGGACAAGCTGGCCGGCGACGTGCTGCGCCAGGAAGTCGAACGGCGAATGGGTGCGCCACTACGACCTGGCGCTGGCCCAGCCGTTCAAGTCGATGAACGTCGAGCGCGCGCAGCAGGACCAGGCAACGCTGTGGCGCGCCTGGGATGCGATTACCTGCCCGACGCTGCTGGTGCGCGGCGAATTGTCCGACCTGCTGTCGCACGACACGGCGCAGCTGATGACGACGCGCGGACCGAAGCCGCAACTGGTCGAGATTGCCGGCGTCGGCCATGCGCCGACCTTCGTGCAGCCCGAACAGATCGCCATCGCACGCGACATTTTTACTGGGCGCACAGCCCTGAACACGAAAGAGAAGACATGCAAATCACACGACTCCACGTAGGCAAGCGCCTCTCCGAAATCGCCATCCACAACGGCACCATCTACCTGGCCGGCCAGATCGCCGAAGACACCACCCAGGACATCGAAGGCCAGACGCGCGAAGTGCTGGCCCACGTCGACCGCCTGCTGCAGGAAGTCGGCAGCGACAAGACCTGCATCCTGATGTGCCAGATCTACATCGCCGACATGGCCAATTTCGCCGGCATGAACGCGGTCTATGACGAATGGGTCGCCGCCGGCCACACGCCGCCGCGCGCCACCGTCGAAGCGAAGCTTGCCAATCCGGCCTGCCTGGTGGAGATCGTCGTCACCGCCGCACTGCGCTAAGTCCATGGTTTCCACCGCCGCACTCGGCGACGCCACCACCCAGCTCGTATCGGGCCTGAATCCCGAGGAATGCGTGCGCGTGCAGGATGCGCTCGACTATGCCGCCGTCGCCTATGGCGAACGGGCCTGCTCCTCGGGCCAGAACGCCTTCGAGTTTTCGCTCGGGGTGGCCGGCACGCTGGCCTATCTGCGCAGCGATGTCGAAACCCGCATCGCCGGCTTGCTGTTCGAACTGGCGATCGTCGAGCCGCCGCTGGTGGAAACGCTCGAGCGCCTGTTCGGCGCCGAGGTGGCGAGCCTGGTGCGCGGCGTGCAGCAGCTGATCCGCCTGCGCGACCTGACCGTCGGCCACCAGGCCGTCTGGCGCGGCAAGAACGCGGCCCAGCAGGCCGTGGCGCAGGTGGAAACGCTGCGCAAGATGCTGCTGGCGATGGCGACCGACATGCGCGTGGTGCTGATTCGCCTCGCGTCCTGCGTGACCACGCTGCGCTATTTCGCCGAGGCCAAGCGCTTCGACGACCTGACGCGCGACTACGGGCGCGAAGTGATGGACTTGTATGCGCCGCTGGCGAACCGCCTCGGGATCTGGCAGCTGAAGTGGGAGCTGGAAGACCTGGCCTTCCGCTTCCTCGAGCCCGAGACCTACAAGCGCATCGCCAAGATGCTGGAAGAGAAGCGCATGTCGCGCGAAGGCTTCGTCGCCTCCTCGATCGAGCGCCTGCAGCGCGAGCTGCACGCGGCCGGCATCAAGGCCGAGGTGAGCGGGCGCCCGAAGCACATCTACAGCATCTACAACAAGATGCGCGGCAAGGAGCTCGATTTCTCCGCGCTGTACGACGTGCGCGCCTTCCGCGTGATCGTGGCCGACGCCAAGACCTGCTACACGGTCCTGAGCCTGGTGCACAATATCTGGACCCCGATTCCCGGCCGAATTCGACGACTACATCGCGCGCCCCAAGCCGAACGGCTACCAGTCGCTGCACACGGTCGTCACCGCCGAAGACGGGCGGCCGCTGGAAGTGCAGGTGCGCACCCAGGAGATGCACAACTTCGCCGAATACGGCGTGGCCGCGCACTGGCGCTACAAGGAAGAGGGCGGCTCGAATTTCAAGGGCCAGAAGTACGACGAAAAGATCGCCTGGCTGCGCCAGCTGCTGGCCTGGAAGACCGACGTCACCGACGTCGTCGCCGCCGAGGAAGACCAGAAGGAATGGGTCGAGAAGCTGAAAGCCACCACGCTCGACGACCGCATTTTCGTGCTCACGCCGCAGGCGCGCGTGCTCGAGCTGCCGGTGGGCGCGACGCCGATCGACTTCGCCTACCACCTGCACAGCGAAGTCGGCCACCGCTGCCGCGGCGCCAAGATCGACGGCGTGATGGTGCCGCTCAATACCCCGCTGGCGAACGGCCAGACCTGCGAGATCATCACCGCGAAAGGCCCGGCCGGCAGCCAGGGGCCGTCGCGCGACTGGCTCAGCCCCGGCTACACGGTCAGCAGCCGCACGCGCTCGAAGATCCGCGCCTGGTTCCATGCGCTGGAACTGGCCGAAACGCTGGCTTCGGGCCGGACCCTGGTCGAAAAATCGCTGCAGCGCGAGGGCAAGACCGCGGTCAACCTGGAAGCGCTGGCGCATAAACTCGGCTTTGCCAAGGTCGACGATTTGTTCGTCGCGGTCGGCAAGGAGAAATTCAGCCTGCGCCACGTGGAAGCGGCGCTGCACGAAACCGTGGAAGCGCCGCCGCCGGACGACACGGCCGTCGTCAACAAGAGCCGCGCGTCGAGCGTGGAGCAGGGCGCGAAATCGGGCGTGCTGGTGGTCGGCACCGAGGGCCTGATGACGATGCTGGCGAAGTGCTGCAAGCCGGCGCCGCCGGACCCGATCGTCGGCTTCGTCACGCGCGGCAAGGGCGTGTCGATCCACCGGCTGTCCTGCAAAAACTTCGCCGAGATGCGCAGCAAGGCGCCCGAGCGCGTGATCCAGACCGAGTGGGGCCGCGGCGTCAGCGAGACCGTCTACCCGGTCGACATCTTCATCCTCGCGATCGACCGCCAGGGCCTGCTGCGCGATATTTCGGACGCCTTCCTGCGCGAGAAGATCAACGTCATCGGCGTCAACACGCAGACGACCAAGGGGCAGGCGCGCATGGTGTTCACGGCGGAGATCGGGGCGACGGCGCAGCTGCAGAAGGCGCTGGCGTCGATCACCGAAGTCGCGGGCGTGCAGGAGGCGCGGCGCGCTTGAAAACGCTCCTGGAAAATATGATACGAAATCACATGCATAGCTTGCTGAAACCGTATCATATGCCCATGCGCCGCTCCCTCCACCTCGCCGTCCGCCCCAGCCTCTGGGGCCTCGCCTTCGTCCACTACCTGCGCAGCTGGTGGTACATGTTCCACCTGGGCGCGGTCGCCATCGTCACGGCCTTGTCGCCCTCCACCTACAACCGGGCCAACCGCCTGACGACGGCGCGCTGCATCCACGCCAGCACCTGGCAGGTGCTGCCCTGGTTCACGCTGCTCTCGGCCCTGATCAGCCTCGTCATCATCCGCATCGTGCTGGTCACGGCGATGAGCTATGGCCTGTCGCGCTACGCGCTGGAGATGGTGGTGCGGGTGCTGGTGCTCGAACTGATTCCGCTGTCGGCGGCCCTGTTCGCGGCGCTGCGCTCCGGCATGGCCTTCGACGCCTCGAGCCTGGGCCTGGCGCGCGCCGGCCTGCCGACTGTCGAAGTCAATGCCGAAGCCCTGCGCCGCCTGCGGCGCGACCTGGTGCCCCAGCTGTTCGCCAACGCCTTCGCGGTATTGAGCCTCGCCATGGTCAGCTCGACCATCGTGCTGGTGCTGGCCTACCTGAACGTGTACGGCCTCTTGCCCTGGGGCCTGCCCGACTACACCCGCACCGTCGGCCGCGTGTTCGACCCGGTCGTCACCATCGGCTTCATCCTCAAGACCGTGCTGTTCGGCCTGGCCGTGGCCGTGATCCCGACCGCCGCCATCCTCGAACTGCAGCGCTATCCGCGCCGCCTGGCATCGAGCGTGCAGCCCGGCGCGCTGCGCCTGCTGTTCGTGCTGCTGCTGATCGAAGGCGCTTCGCTTGCCCTCAAATATATCTAACACTATGACCGACACGACACCCGACGAACCCGCCCACGTGGAAACCAAGGCGATGATCCTGCTGGGGGTCGTCTCCTTGCTGATCATCGCCTTCGTGCTGTACGTGATGTATGCGCGCGGCGTGTTCGAGCCGACCCAGAGGCTGGTGCTGACCACCGAGAATTCGGAAGGCGTCATCCCCGGCATGGACATGACCTTCGCCGGCTTCCCGATCGGGCGCGTGCGCCTGGTCGACCTGGCCAAGGACGGCAAGGTGCAGGTGCTGGTCGACGTCTCGAAATCCGACGCCAAGTGGCTGAAAGCGTCGAGTGTCTTCACGCTCGAGCGCAGCGTGGTCGGCGAAACGCGCCTGCGCGCCTTTACCGGCGTGCTGGACGACGCGCCGCTGCCGGACGGCGCCGTGCGCCCCATCCTGCGCGGCGACGTCACCGCCGAGATTCCCGGCCTGGTCGCCACCGCGCGCTCGCTGCTGAACAACCTGGAAAGCATGACCGCGGAAGGCTCGAGCATGGCCGGCAGCCTGGACAACCTGCAGGCGCTGACCGGCAGCCTGTCCGGCCGCATGGCCGGCAAATACGGGCTGCTCAGCGGCGCGCTGGGCGACGACGAGGCGAAGAAATTCGTCGGCACCCTGCAGCGCCTGGACGTGCTGCTGGCGAAGACCGACCAGCGCCTGTACGGCAAGAAGGGCGTGGTCGACGATGCCCAGGCGGCGGTGGTCGAGCTGAAGGGCGTGCTGCAGGATGCGCGCGGCACCTTGAAGCGGGTCGATGCCGTGCTGGTCGAAGCGCAGGCCGTCGGCGCGAACGCGCGCGTGGCGACCGAAGACCTGGGCGCATTGCGCGGCGAGGTCGACGCCAGCCTGCGCAAGGTGAACCGCCTGGTCGACCAGATCAACCGCAAGTGGCCGTTCGCCGGCAAGAACGAGGAGATCAAGCTGCCATGAAGAATGCTCCTGATGATCGCGCTGTCTGGTGCTGGCCGGCTGCGCCAGCAAGCCGGCGCCCCCGAGCTGGCAGCCGAACGCCAAGGATGCGCTCGACGGCTTCACGGACGACTACCTGCGCGGGAATACTGGCGCGGCGAACGCCGAGTTCGCGCGCGCGCGGCGCGAGACCAGCAGCACCGGCCGGCCGGACCTGGTGGCGCAGGTGGAGCTGGTGCGCTGCGCGGTGCTGGCGGCCTCGCTCGAGTTCGACGACTGCCCGGGATTCGCGGCGCTGGCGCCGGAGGCGACGGCGCAGCAGCGGGCCTATGCCGCCTACCTGGCCGGGCGCTGGGAAGGGCTGGACGTGGCGGCGCTGCCGGAGCAGCATCGGCCGGTGGTGACTGACGGGCGCGATTGCGGGCGTGGCCGATCCGCTGGCGAAGCTGGTGGCGGCGGGGGCGCTGTTCAAGGCGGGGCGGATTGCGCCGGGCGATATCGCTGTGGCGACGGAGACGGCGTCAAGCCAGGGGTGGCGCAGGCCGCTGTTGATGTGGCTGGGGGTGGCGCAGAAGAGGGCGGAAGCGGTGGGCGACACGGCGGCCGTGGAGCAGCATCAAGCGCCGCATCGCGTTGGCGTCGGGGAAAAAATAAACTAGGTTTCAGCGCGAGCCGGCAACCGCGCGCCCTTCCTGTTTCTCCACTTTCGGCCGCAGCGCCCACGGCAAGCGCATTATGAATCGCGGTCGCCGCAATCGCCGCCTGCCCGGCCGCCACCGCGATCTGGTTCAAGCCGCGCACCACGTCGCCGATCGCATACAGTCCCGGCACGCTGGTGCGCTGGTGGTCGTCGACCACGATCTTGTCGCACTCGACCGTCTCCACGCCCAGCGCGGACGCCAGCCCGGAGCGCGCGGTTTCGCCCAGCATCGGATAGAACACGTCGAACTCGCGGCTCTCGCCATCGGCCGTATTCAGGATCGGTTTCATGTCGTCGCTCAGCGACACGCCCAATAAAGGTGACTCGACATAGCGCACGCCGGCCGCCTCGACCTGCTTGCGGTCCTCGTCGCTCAGCATCGATTCCTCGCCGCGGTCGAACAGGGTCACGTCGCGCGCTGAACGAGCGCATGAAGAGCGCGTGCCCGACCGGATTGGTTTCGTTGGTGACGACCGCGATGCGCCGGTCCATCACGTCGAAGCCGTCGCACACCGGGCACAGGCGCACGGCGCCGCTGGCCACCGCCTCGCGCCAGTTCTCGATCGGCAGGCCGGCGTCGGCCACGCCGGTGGCGATCAGTACCGTCAGGGCCCGGATCGCGTGCGTGACGCCGTCGTCGTCCACATAGTCGCCGACGAAATGGCCGTCTTCCAGGCGCAGGTCGGTGATCTCGCCGGGCATGACCTCGCCGCCGTAGTTCCCCAGCTGGCAGGAGAGCCGGTCGAGCAGCTTCGTGCCCGGCACGCCGTCCGGAAAGCCGGGATAGTTGTGCGAGACGGGAATCAGGCTGGCGCGGCTGTTGCCCTTGTCGATGACGACGATGTTGCGCGTGAAGCGGCGCAGGTAAATGGCGGCGGTCAGGCCGCCAGGCCCGCCGCCGATGACCAGGGTGTCGAATACGTGTTCGGTAAGTTCGCTCATTCAGCGATTATCGGGACTATGCCCGTGCACACCTATCGGCGCGCGTGCCCAGCTTGGGTAAGCGCAGGCTTACAGCGACTCGGATCGAGCGGCAGGCCGCCCTGCCGCTTCAGGCTGCAGGGTGACGTGGTCGATGGCGTGGCGTTCGAGCAGCATCGCCTGCACCGCGGCGCAGCACGGCCGGCCACTCGGCCAGGTCGCGAATTTCGAGGTGGCCGATCAGGGCAGGGTGGCCGGGCGACATGTCCCAGACGTGCAGGTCGTGCACCGACAGCACGCCCTCGACCTCGGCCAGGTCGGCGCCCACCTGCAGGTAGTCGATCCCGTGCGGCACGCCTTCCATCAGGAAGTGGTAGGACTCGCGCAGGATGCCCCAGGTCGATTTCAGGATCAGCAGCGACACGAAGATCGACAGGATCGGGTCGATCCGCACCCAGCCGGTAAAATAGATGATGGCGCCGGCGGCGATCGCGGCGACCGAACCGAGCAGGTCGCCCATCACGTTGACCAGCGCGGCGCGGGTATTGATGCTGTCGCTGTCGCGCGAGAGCACCCAGGCCACGATCAGGTTGATGGCGGCGCCGATCGCGGCCACCACCAGCACCACGCCGCCTTGCACCGGCTCGCGGATGCGTCAGGCGCTGCGCCGCTTCATAGACGATCCAGGCCACCAGGGCCAGCATCGCCAGGCAGTTGACGAAGGCGGCGAGCGCTTCGGCGCGCACCAGGCCGAAGGAATGGCGGTGCGAAGGCGGGCGCTTGGCGATCAGCTGGGCCAGCAGGGCCAGGCCGAGGGCGGCGGCGTCGGTGACCATGTGGCCGGCGTCGGAAATGAGCGCCAGCGAATTCGACATGAAGCCGGTGACGACCTCGATCACGGCGAACAGGAGCGTCATCGCCAGCGCGATGCCGAGCGCCTTCTGGCTGCGCGCCTCGATGAAATGGCCATGGCTGGCGTCGCCGTCGAGGTGGGCGTGCAGGTGTTCGGAGGTCGGTGCGGCTTGGTCGGAGGGCATGGGTGATTCAGTCAATGGGAACAGCCGGAAGTGTAATGGATAACGGCGGCGACGAAATGCTGACGCAGCGAGCAACTTTGCCGTTTAGCACTTAATTCTGTACAAGCCTTGCGCGGCGCCGATGCAGCCCCTATAATGCTCGTCATTGGGCGGTTAGTTCAGCTGGTTAGAATACTTGGTCGACATCCAAGGGGTCGCAGATTCGAATTCTGCACCGCCCACCAGAACATTTAGTAAGAGCGAGAAAGGCACCTACGGTTATGACACCGCGAACTACAACCTGGTTGTGGGGGAATCGCTAGGCGCGGTATGGTGTTCTTTTGCTCAACACACTGAAATCAACGCGGCTAGCCCGCGTTTTTTTTCGTCTCAGATTTTAACTTTCAATATTTTTCAACTTTCAGCGGCGCGCCGCGCCAATTGGAGATCACTATGCTTAACGTGCGACTTCCCGATGGCTCCAGCCGTCAGTTCGACGGCCCCGTGACGGTCGCCCAGGTGGCGACGAGTATTGCCCCCAGCCTTGGCAAGGCCGCGCTGGCCGGCAAGGTCGACGGCAAAGTGGTCGATACTTCCTTCCTGATCGAGCAGGACGCCGATTTCGCCGTCATCACCGACCGCGACCCGGAAGGCCTGGACGTGATCCGTCACTCGACGGCCCACCTGCTGGCGCACGCCGTGAAGGAACTGTTCCCGGACGCCCAGGTCACGATCGGCCCGGTCATCGAAAACGGCTTCTATTACGACTTCTCGTACAAGCGCCCGTTCACGCCGGAAGACCTGGCCAAGATCGAAAAGAAGATGGCCGAACTGGCCAAGAAGGACGAGCCGGTCACGCGCAAGGTCTTGCCGCGCGACGAAGCCGTGGCTTACTTCAAATCGATCGGCGAAGAATACAAGGCCGAGATCATCGCCTCGATTCCGGCGGGCGAGGACGTCTCGCTGTATTCGGAAGGCAGCTTCACCGACCTGTGCCGCGGCCCGCACGTGCCGTCGTCCGGCAAGCTGAAAGTCTTCAAGCTGATGAAGCTGGCCGGCGCCTACTGGCGCGGCGACTCGAAGAACGAGATGCTGCAGCGCGTGTACGGCACGGCCTGGGCCAAGAAGGAAGACCAGGAGCTCTACCTGCACAACCTGGAAGAAGCGGAAAAGCGCGACCACCGCAAACTCGGCAAGGCACTGGACCTGTTCCACTTCCAGGAAGAAGCGCCGGGCCTGATCTTCTGGCATCCGAAGGGCTGGACGATCTGGCAGCAGGTCGAGCAGTACATGCGCCACAAATACCAGGTCAACGGCTACGACGAAGTCAAGGCGCCGCAGATCCTCGACGTCACGCTGTGGCAGAAGACGGGTCACTGGGACAACTATCGCGAGAACATGTTCACGACCGAGTCGGAGAACCGTTCGTATGCGCTCAAGCCGATGAACTGCCCGGGCCACGTGCAGATCTATAACTCGGGCATGAAGAGCTACCGCGACCTGCCGCTGCGCTACGGCGAGTTCGGCCAGTGCCACCGCAACGAGTCCTCGGGCGCGCTGCACGGCATCATGCGCGTGCGCGGCTTCACGCAGGACGACGGCCACGTGTTCTGTACCGAAGAGCAGATCGAGGCGGAAGTCACGGCCTTCCACGCCCAGGCGATGGAAGTGTATGACGACTTCGGCTTCACGAACATCGACGTCAAGCTGGCGCTGCGTCCGGACAGCCGCATCGGCAGCGACGAAGTCTGGGACGAAGCCGAAGAAGCGCTGCGTTCGGCCCTGCGCGCCTGTGGCGTGGAGTGGACGGAATTGCCGGGCGAGGGCGCCTTCTACGGTCCGAAGATCGAGTACCACCTGAAGGATAGCCTCGGCCGTCCATGGCAGGTCGGCACGATGCAGGTCGACTTCTCGATGCCGGGCCGCCTCGGCGCCGAATATGTCGCCGAAGACAACACGCGCAAGGTGCCGGTCATGCTGCACCGCGCGATCGTCGGCTCGATGGAGCGCTTCATCGGCATCCTGATCGAGAACTACGCCGGCGCGCTGCCGCTGTGGCTGGCGCCGGTGCAAGTGGCGGTACTCAACATCTCCGACGCACAGGCCGATTACGTGAAAGAGGTGCAGGATCGCCTGAAGAAGGCGGGCCTGCGCGTTCACGCTGATTTGCGGAACGAGAAAATTACCTATAAAATACGTGAACATTCCGTTCAAAAGTTGCCATATATTCTAGTTGTTGGCGACAAGGAACGTGAAGCAAACACCGTGGCCGTGCGCGCACGGGGCAATGTCGATCTGGGCGTGATGTCCGTCGATGCCCTGATCGAGCGCCTGCTTGGCGAAGTCAATCCGAAAGCCAAGTAAGCCGGCCGGTTTATTCAGACATTAAAAGGAAACAACATAGCTACTGACAAGTCGTCGCATCGCATCAATGGCGAGATCAATCACCCGGAAATGCGTTTGTCCGGGGTGGACAACGAGCCGCTGGGCATTGTGAGCCTGGCTGACGCGTTCCGTCTGGCCGAAGAAAAGAACGTCGACCTGGTCGAGATCGCGCCAAACGCGGTCCCGCCGGTCTGCCGCCTCATGGACTACGGCAAGTTCAAGTATTCGGAGCAGAAGAAGGCCCACGAGGCCAAGCTGAAGCAGAAGATCATCCAGGTCAAGGAAGTCAAATTCCGCCCAGGTACGGATGAAGGCGACTACAGCATCAAGCTGCGTAACCTCATCAAGTTCCTCGACGAAGGCGACAAGACCAAGATCACGCTGCGCTTCCGCGGCCGTGAAATGGCGCACCAGGATATCGGCTTCCGCATGCTCGAACGTCTGAAGGGTGACCTGGAGCCGTACGGCCAGGTCGAGCAGTTCCCGAAGATGGAAGGCCGCCAGATGATCATGATTATTGCGCCGAAAAAGAAGAAGTAATTCTTCGATTCAGGATCGCCAGGGCCGGGTCCGGTATTGCAGCAATCGCTGCGATGCCGGGCTCGGCCTTGTGTCGTTTTAGTTGCGGTTCCGATGTCGTGCGCGATAAATTTGCTGGTACGTATCACCGCGTGGGCATCAAGTGCACCACACTTTCGTCCAGCAACCTGTGCTAGAATCTGCGGTTCCTGTTTTTCGAAGCAGGTTGTAGCGCGACTAGCATTCGCTGCAAAACAAGTGAAAGCAGGCATCTAAGCGCGACTAAGTTGCCACCTGCAATCCTGTTATATGAGGCTGTCCGTGAAAAGGACAGAAGACTATGCCAAAAATGAAAACCAAAAGCTCCGCGAAGAAACGTTTTCGCGTGCGTCCGGGCGGTACTGTGAAATCGGGTATGGCGTTCAAGCGTCACATCCTGACCAAGAAGACCACCAAGAACAAGCGTCAGCTGCGTGGTACCCGTAACATCAATGCGTCTGACGTCACGAGCGTCTATGCGCATGATGCCGATCTGCTTAATCTCACACTAAGGAGCTAATATGCCTAGAGTTAAACGTGGGGTTACCGCACGGGCCCGTCATAAGAAGGTTCTTGAGCTTGCAAAAGGCTACCGTGGCCGTCGCTCAAAAGTATACCGTGTTGCCAAGCAAGCAGTCATGCGCGCTGGCCAGTACGCATACCGCGACCGTCGCAACAAGAAGCGCGTCTTCCGCGCACTGTGGATCACCCGTATCAACGCGGCATCGCGTTCGCACGGCATGACCTACAGCGTCTTCATGAACGGCCTGAAAAAAGCCGCGATTGAACTGGACCGTAAGGTTCTGGCCGACATGGCCGTGCACGACAAGCCGGCTTTCGCCGCGATCGTCGCTGCCGTCCAGGCCAAGCTGGCTGCCTAACAGCAGTTTGCTAGAGCAAATAGCGCTGCGGTAACGTAGCGCGAAAAGAGCGGGGCAGGGTTTGCAAAGACCTTTGCCCCGTTTTTGATTGTGGGGCCTTGTTAAACCAACTACGGCTCCTGTGGCTCCCGCCACCATAAAAACAGGAAAACACGCATGAACTCGCTGGAAGAACTCGTCGTCTCGGCCCAGGCTGACTTTGGCGCTGCGCCAGACGCAGCCGCGCTGGAAAACGCAAAAGCAAAATACCTCGGCAAGACCGGCCAGGTAACCGAACTGATGAAGGGCCTCGGCAAGCTCGACCCTGACCAGCGCAAGGCGCAGGGCGCCCTGATCAATGCCGCCAAAGAAAAAATCGAACAGGCATTGACCGGCCGCCGCGAGGACCTGGCCAACGCCCAGCTGCTCGAGCGCCTGAGCGCGGAGAGCATCGACGTCACCATGCCCGGCCGCGGCCGCGCCATGGGCGGCATCCATCCGGTGATGCGCACCTGGGAACGCGTCGAGCAGATCTTCCGCTCGATCGGTTTCGACGTGGCCGACGGCCCCGAAATCGAAAACGACTGGACCAATTTCACTGCCCTGAACAGCCCGGAAAACCACCCGGCGCGTTCGATGCAGGACACCTTCTATATCGAAGGCAACGACAGCACCGGCAAGCCGCTGCTGCTGCGCACCCATACCAGCCCGATGCAGGTGCGTTATGCGCGCACGCATACGCCGCCGATCAAGGTGATCGCCCCGGGCCGCACCTACCGCGTCGACAGCGACGCCACCCACTCGCCGATGTTCCACCAGGTCGAAGGCCTGTGGATCGGCGAAGACATTTCGTTCGCCGACCTGAAGGGCGTCTACCTGAACTTCGTCAAGGCCTTCTTCGAGACCGACGACCTGCAGGTGCGTTTCCGTCCGTCCTACTTCCCGTTCACGGAACCGTCGGCCGAGATCGATATCGCCTTCGGCTCCGGTCCCTTGAAGGGCCGCTGGCTGGAAGTCTCGGGCGCCGGCCAGGTGCACCCGACCGTGGTGCAAAACTTCGGCCTGGATCCGGAAAAATTCATCGGCTTCGCGTTCGGCTCCGGCCTCGAGCGCCTGACGATGCTGCGTTACGGAATCAACGATCTGCGCCTGTTCTACGAAGGCGATCTGCGATTCCTGAAGCAGTTCAATTAATAACAATCACCTGTAGCTGAAGGCAAGATTATGCAATTCTCCGAAAACTGGCTCCGTTCCATGGTCGATCCGAAGATGACTTCGGATGAACTGTCCCATCTGCTGACGATGTCCGGCCTCGAAGTCGAAGAGGTCGAGCCGGTCGCGCCGCCGTTCTCGAACGTGGTCGTCGCCGAAGTGGTCGAAGTGGCCAAGCATCCGAACGCGGACCGCCTGAACGTCTGCCAGGTGGACGTCGGCACCGGCACCTTGCTGAACATCGTCTGCGGCGCGCCGAACGTGCGCGCGGGCATGAAGGCGATCTGCGCCAAGGCCGGCGCCGTGCTGCCGCCGGGCGCCGACGGCAAGCCGTTCGAAATCAAGGTCGGCCAGCTGCGCGGCGTCGAGTCGCAGGGCATGATGTGCTCGGCGAAGGAATTGAAAATCTCGGAAGAGAGCAGCGGCCTGATGGAACTCCCGGCCGATGCGCCGGTCGGCATGAGCATCCGCGACTACCTCGGCCTGGACGACCTGAAGTTCACGATCAAGCTGACCCCGAACAAGGCCGATTGCCTGTCGGTGCTGGGCGTGGCGCGCGAAGTGTCCGCGCTCACCGGTACGCCGCTGCACCTGCCGACCACGGTGCCGGTGCCGGTCACCATCGAGCGAAATCCTGCCGGCGAAAATTTCCGCGCCGGACCTGTGCGGCCGCTTCACCGGCCGCGTGATCCGCGGCCTGAACGCGAAAGCCGCGACGCCGGACTGGATGAAGCAGCGCCTCGAGCGCTCGGGCCAGCGCTCGGTCTCGGCCCTGGTCGACATCTCGAACTACGTCATGCTGGAAGTCGGCCGTCCGTCGCACGTGTTCGACATGAACAAGATCCACGGCAGCCTGGACGTGCGCTGGGGCAAGAAGGGCGAAAGCCTCAAGCTCCTGAACGGCAACACCGTCGAGGTCGACGAGTGGGTCGGCGTCATCGCCGACGAAAAGGAAATCGAATCGCTGGCCGGCATCATGGGCGGCGACTCGACCGCCGTGACGCTCGACACGACCGATATCTACCTGGAAGCGGCCTTCTGGTGGCCGAACGCGATCCAGGGCCGTGCCCGCAAATACAATTTCTCGACCGATGCGGCGCACCGCTTCGAGCGTGGCGTCGACTACGCGACCGACGGTCGAGCACATCGAGCGCATCACGTCGCTGATCATCCAGATCTGCGGCACCGATGCGACGCAAGGTCGGCCCGATCGACGACCAGATCGCGAACCTGCCGGAGCGCAAGCCGGTCGTGCTGCGCACGGCGCGCGCCCAGAAGGTGATCGGCGTGCCGATCACCGACGCCATGGTGGCCGACATCTTCACCCGCCTGCACCTGCCGTTCACGCATGAAGAGGGCAAGTTCGCCGTCACCGCGCCGTCCTACCGTTTCGACATCGAGATCGAGGAAGACCTGATCGAGGAAGTCGCGCGCGTGTATGGCTTCGAGAACATTCCGGCCAATCCGCCGGTGGCGCCAAGCGCGATGCTGATCGAGCCGGAAAACACCCGTTCGCTGTTCGCCGTGCGGCATCAGCTGGCCGACCTCGGCTACCAGGAAGTGGTCAACATGAGCTTCGTGGAAAGCGCCTGGGAGCAGGATTTCGCGGCCAACGACGCACCGATCAAGCTGCAGAACCCGATCGCCAGCCAGATGAGCGTGATGCGCTCGACGCTGATCGGCGGCCTGCTGGCCAACGTGCGCTACAACCTGAACCGCAAGGCGGGCAGGGTGCGCGTGTTCGAAGTGGGCGCCGTCTTCAAGCGCAACAGCGCCACGCCGGACGGTCCGCTGACGGTGGCCGGTTACGACCAGCCCAAGCGCGTGGCCGCGATGGCCTACGGCCCGGCGGAGGGCGAGCAGTGGAGCCTGCCGACCCGCGCGGTCGACTACTTCGACGTCAAGGCCGACCTGGAGGCGCTGTTTGCCCCGCGTGTGGTACGCTTCGTCAAGGCTGAGCACCCGGCGCTGCATCCGGGCCGCTGCGCCACCGTCGAACTCGATGGCCGCGTCGTCGGCTTCATCGGCGAGCTGCATCCGCGCTGGCTGCAGAAATACGACCTGCCGCAGGCGCCGGTGCTGTTCGAGGTCGATGCCGACGCGCTGACGTCGCGCGTGGTGCCGAGCTACACCGAGATTTCGAAGTTCCCGGGCGCCACGCGCGACCTCGCACTGGTGGTGAAGCAGGAGCGTTGCGGCCCAGGACGTGATCGACGCTTTCACTGCCGCGGCCGCTGCCCATCCCAACGGCAAGATCTTGCAAGCCGTTGTTTTGTTTGATGAATACCGCGGCAAGGGCCTGGAGGCGGACGAAAAATCGCTTGCTTTCCGCTTTAGCTTGCAAGATACTCAATCGACCTTGCAGGACGATGTCGTGGAGTCCGTGATGGCTTCCGTGCTCGATTCCGCAAGAGAAAAACACAGCGCAAAATTGCGCGGCTAAGTTGCAGTTCGTCCAAAACATGTCCATCTGAAGGCAGGGCTTCAAAATTAATAACAACGACGTTGATTCGGCCGTATTCCAGGAGGCACTGGCGGCCGACCTGCATCGCGCGATGCAGGTGGCACGTGTACGGCAAGAAGCGGAAAAGGACCTGCCGACCCTGACCAAGGCCGAGCTGGCCGAGCTGCTCTTCGAGCAGGTCGGCCTGAACAAGCGCGAAGCCAAGGACATGGTCGAGACCTTCTTCGACGAAATCCGTAACGCGCTCGAGCGCGGTGAGGCCGTCAAGCTGTCCGGTTTCGGCAACTTCCAGTTGCGCGACAAGCCGCAGCGGCCTGGCCGCAATCCAAAAACCGGGGAAGAAATCCCGATTACGGCGCGCCGCGTCGTGACTTTCCACGCCAGCCAGAAACTGAAGGGCATGGTGGAAGAAACCAGCCCGGCATCGATGGCGCGCGCCGCCTGAGCCAGTCTAATAAGTGAGCCATGAACGATCGCCCTAACAAGATTGAACTGACTGCGCTGCCGCCGATTCCGGCGAAGCGCTACTTCACGATCGGCGAAGTCAGCGAATTGTGCGGCGTCAAGCCGCACGTGCTGCGCTACTGGGAGCAGGAATTTACTCAGCTAAAGCCGGTCAAACGCCGAGGTAACCGCCGCTATTACCAGCACCACGAAGTGCTGCTGATCCGGCGCATCCGCGAACTGCTCTACGAACAAGGTTTCACGATCAGCGGCGCACGCAACAAGCTCGACAGCCGCGCCAGCAGCCTGGCCGGCGGGATCGAGGAAGTGCAGGTCGAAGAGGCGCCCGTCGTCGATACGGCCAAGCTGCGCGTGGAACTGCTCGACATCCTCGCTTTGTGCAAGCAGAGCGTCCGCCAAGCTTAATTGTAGCGTTAACGCGGCAGTTGTGCGCTGTTGTAGAAGTGCGCATGAGTGCTAAAATGTTACATGCGGCTTGGGTACCAACGCAATACAGCCGGGTGAGCTTTCCCCGGCACTTTCCTGTGCCAGGAAAATATAAGGGAAGACAATGATACGCGTTGCCATTTGTGACGATCACCAGATAGTTCGAGCAGGATTCAAACAGATTTTCTCCTCGTCCGGCGATTTCGAAGTCGTCGCTGAAGGCGCCACCGGCCGCGAGGCGCTGGACATTGCCCGTCGCGAAATCTGCGATGTGCTCTTGCTCGACATCGCCATGCCCGACCAGAGCGGGATCGATATCCTGCGCACGATCCGCCAGGGCCAGCCGAACCTGCCGGTGCTGATTCTGTCCGGCTATCCGGCCCAGCAGTACGCACTGAACCTGTTCAAGATGGGCGCCAACGGCTACCTGAACAAGGAATGCGATGCCGACGAGCTGAAAACGGCCGTGCGCACCGTGTTCCAGGGGCGCCGTTATGTGAGCTCGACCGTGGGCGAGTTGCTGGCGCAAAGTTTCGACCGCGATCCGAACACCGCGCTGCACACCGAGCTGTCGGACCGCGAATTCCAGGTGTTCCTGCGCCTGGCCAAGGGCGCAACCGTGTCCGATATCGGAAACGCCTTGTCGCTGTCGATCAAGACCGTGTCCACCTACCGTACCCGCATCATGGAAAAGATGGGCCTGCAGTCGAACAGCGACCTGACCTATTACGCCATGAAGAACAACCTGCTCGACTAAGAGCGTCAGCGGTTGCTCGCCCGGCGCTGCCTGCCGGCCAAGCGCCGGCGCGTCGGCCCTTGTCGCGCGCAAGTCCGTTCGGCCGCGCTCATGGCCGTAGCTGCACCTGTATCCTTTTCGTCGGCAATTGCCGGGCTGCATTAAAGCGTCCCGAAGGACTATAATCGGCCCGGTCCGGCAAGTTGCGCGAAAGGAAGCCAGCAGATGCACTTCTCCACCAATCCCCTCCCGAAACGCGCCCGCTCGCTGCCGCTGTACAAGACCCTGCTGTGCCTGGCCTGCGTCGCGATCCTGCTCGTCAACGGGATCTTCCTGTTGCGTAATCTCGACGGCCTGAAGGCAGCCAACAGCCTGCAAGACCAGACCGCCAAGGTGACCGACGAGCTGCAGCACCTGAACCTGCTCGTCACCGATGCCGAAAGCAATCTGCGCGGCTATTTCCTGTCGGGCTCGCCGAGCTATCTCGGCAGTGTGCAGGCGCGCCCCGGTCCAGATCGACACGCCAGTTGCGCAAGCTCGGCACGCTGCTGGCCGACAATCCCTCGCAACAAAAGAACCTGGCCCAGCTGCGTTTCCTGGTCGAGCACCAGCTCGGCATGATGCAGCAGGCGCTGACCATCTACCGCGATGGCGGCCTGAAGGAAATCCTGACCATCACCGGCGCGCCGGGCGAGGGCGACAGCGACGAGATCCGCCTGCAGGTGGTGATCATGCTGAGCGAACAGAACGAATTGATGAACACCCGCAGCGCCGCCTTCTACAGCCAGTACCGCCATGCGGTGATGCTGGGACTGGGCATCAATGCGGCGGCCATTGCCGTGCTGCTCTTGTTCTATCGCCTGGTGCAGCGCAGTTTCGACGACCGCGCCCGTGCCGAACACGCCTTGCAGCAGGTGAACGAGCAGCTCGAGTCGACGGTGGCGCGCCGTACCGAGCAGTTGTCGGTGCTGTCGCGGCACCTGATCCATGTCTCGGAAGAAGAAAAATCGCGCCTGGCGCGCGAGCTGCACGACGAAATGGGCGCCAACCTGACGGCGATCGGCATGGACCTGGCCACGCGTCGGCGAAGCCTTGCGCAGCAGCCGGCCCGGACCTGGCGGCGATGCTGGCGCGCGCCCGCGCCACCCTGGTCGATACGGTGCAGCTGAAACGCCGCATCGTCGAGGACCTGCGCCCGAGCCTGCTCGACAACCTGGGCCTGGCCGCCGCCTTGCAGAGCTATTGCGAGGATTACGGCCGGGTCACCGGGCTCGACTGCGACGTCCTGATCGACGGCGAGGTCGACAGCGCCGGGCCGATGCATGCGATCGCCTTGTTCCGCATCGTGCAGGAGTCGCTCAACAACATCGCCAAATATGCCCAGGCGCGCAGCGTGATCGTGCACCTGGCGCGCGAAGACGACGCGCTGGCGCTGGAAGTGACGGACGACGGCGTCGGCATCGCGCCCGACGCGCTGACGCGCTCGAAGTCGCATGGCTTGCTGGGCATGCGCGAGCGCGCCTTGCTGCTGGGCGGGCAACTCGAGGTCGACCGTGGGGTGAACGGGGTGGGGACTTGCGTGCGGGCGCGGATTCCGGCGCAGGCCGGCGGCGGGCGCCGTCGGCATTGATGGCGCCAGCTGCGGTGCGCCGGTGATCAGCGACGAGATGGGCAAATTTGCCGGCGTAGGATCGGTAAAAAAAGCCGCGCGCAAGATGCGGGCGGCTTTCTTATCAAGTGCAGTGGATGCTTAGCGCGCGACGTCCGTCAGCAGGCGGTCGTATTCGGTCTTGGCGACCTTGTAGCATTCGCCGGCGTAATCTTCCAGGCCGACGCGGTCGAGCACGGTGATGTTGCCGCGGCGGTACTGGATCAGGCCTTCATCCTGCAGCTTGCCGGCCGCTGCCGTGATGCTTTCGCGGCGCACACCCAGCATGATCGAAATCAGTTCCTGGGTCACTTTCAGTTCGTTGCCTGGCGAACGGTCCAGGCGGTCGAGCAGCCAGCGGCACAGCTTCTGTTCGATCGAGCTGTGACGGCCGCCGACGGCGTTCTGGGCCATCTGGGCGAACAGGGCGTTGGTGTAGCGCATCAGCAGCTGGGGCAGGGCGCCGCCTTTCATGAAGGCGTCGCGCAGGAATTGGGTCTTCAGGCGGTAGCCGTAGCCGGCGCTCTGGACCACGGCGCTGCACATGGCGCGTTCGCCCATGAAGAGCGACACGCCGACCACGCCTTCGTGGCCGACAACGGCGATCTCGGTGGTGGCGCCGTCTTCCATCACGTACAGCAGCGACACGATTGAGGTCGTAGGGAAATACACGTATTCCAGTTTGCTGCCATACTCAAACAGTTCCTTGCCGAAAGGCATTGGAACCAGTTCGAGGTGTTCGAACAGTGCTTCCAGATCTGGGCGGGGCAGTGGCGCCGAGCAATTCGTTTTGCTGGGTGCCGCTGAAGCTGACAACTGGACGGGACGCCGCTTTGATATCCTCTTTGGTCGAAAGAAGCTGGTTGACCGATTGTGCTTTTTGCGTGACACCACCGAGTTGAGCGTTGTTCATTTTCTGTCCTCTATATCTGACTTGCTGCATGAAGTGCGACTTCCGGAGACTTTGTTACTAATGTCTCAATCGCGATGTGTGTACGATACGGCTTCCGTCTGTTGGCGAACATAAGATTAGGTGTTGCCCCTGTGTAGGCTGCATGCATGATGTCTTGTCAGTCCAGTCCTACTGGGAAAGATGCCTCGCAATCAGGCATTTTCTGTTAGTAGCGCAAGGAATTGCCCCATAATGGCCGCGTCCGCAACCATTTACTCCCTTATTCACCATGCATGTCCTGCTCGTCGAAGACGATGCCGTCCTCGCTGACGGCCTGACCCGTACCCTGCAGGGCCACGGCATGCAGGTCGAACTGGCCGACCGATGGCCTCCAGGCCGACGCCCAGCTGCAGCGCAATCCTCCGCAAGTGGCCGTGCTCGACATCGGCCTGCCCGGCATCGACGGCTTCGAGGTCGTGCGCCGCCTGCGCGGCGCGCGGCGACAGCCACGCCGGTGCTGCTGCTGACCGCGCGCGACGCCATCGAAGACCGCGTGCGCGGCCTCGAACTGGGCGCCGACGACTACCTGGTCAAACCCTTCGCCACGCCCGAACTGGTGGCCCGCATCCGCGCGCTGGCGCGGCGCAACGCCCCGAAGACCGGCATCCTCGACGCTCGGCAACCTGGTCTTCGATTCCGGCGCGCGCCGCGCCCGCATCGGCGAGCAGCGCGCTGGAACTGTCGGCGCGCGAATGGGCGGTGCTCGAATACCTGCTGCAGCAGGCGGGCGGGTGGTGTCGAAGCAGCAGATCATCGACACCATCGCGCCCTGGGGCGAAGACCTGACCCTGAACGCGGTCGAAGTCTATGTCTCGCGCCTGCGCCTGAAACTCGACGGCGCCGGTCTCGCCCTGCGCACCATCCGCGGCTTCGGCTACCTGCTGGAAGCGGCGCGCGCCGCATGAGCAGCCTCCAGCATCCCGAGCATCCGTATCGGCTGCTGAAATGGCTGGTCGGCCCGATCCTGGTGGTCAACCTGGGCGCCGCCGCGCTGACCTATCTGCTGGCCTGGACCCCGGCCCAGCTGGCTTTCGACGAAGGTTTGCGCACGAATGCCGCTGCGCCTGGCCGCGCGCGTGCGTGTCGGCGGAGCGCCCGCGCTGTCGAGCGTTGCCGGCCGACGACGGCGCCGGCGAGCGCGCAGCTGGGTCGCGCTGCACGACGGCGCAGGGACGCCTGCATGGCCGGCGATCGCCGCAACTCGCCTGGCGCCGCCGCGCGCCGGCATGCGCGACGCCCGCCTGGACGGCGAGCCGGTGCGGGTCGCGGTGGCCGAGGTGGCCGGCGCCGAACGGCGAGCGCGTCAGCCTGGCGCGCACCGTGCGCGCGCGCCAGCAGGTGCGCAGCGCGCCATCGTGCGTTCGCTGGTGCTGCTCGAAGTGCTGTTCAGCCTGGCGCTGGTCGGCCTGGTCTGGTTCTCGGTCGGCAACGGCCTGGCGCCGCTGGCGCGCCTGCGCGCCCGGCTCGATGCGCGCGGCAGCAGCGACCTGGCGCCGCTCGACGACACCGGCATGCCGCGCGAACTGGTGCCCGTGGTCGACGCCTTCAATGCCTTGCTCGGCACGGATCGAGCTGGGCGCCCGCGCCCAGGACGAATTCCGCGCCAACGTCGCCCACCAGCTGCGCACGCCGCTGGCCGGCCTGCGCCTGCAGCTCGAATGGCTGGCCGCGCGCCATGCGCGGCGACCCCGAGACGCGCGCGTTCGGTCGCGCTGATGCTGCAGGCGAACGAGCGCATGATCCGCCAGACCAACCAGCTGCTCTCGCTCGAGCGCGCCGAGCCGAACCGCTTCGAGCGGGCGCGCCTGGCGCCGCTCGACCTGGCCGCCCTGGTGGCGGAGAGCGTCCAGCATTTCGTCGAACAGGCCGCCGTGCGCGACATCGACCTCGGCTTCGAACTGGCGCCGGCGCGGGTCGACGGCGACCGCTTCCTGCTGCGCGACCTGGTCGACAACCTGGTCGACAATGCGCTGCGCTACACGCCGCCGGGCGGGCGCGTCACCGTCGGCTGCGCGCCTTGCCCGACGGCGGCAGCGCATGCTGCGCGTGGAGGACAACGGCCCCGGCATTCCGGCCGCACCTGCGCGCGCCAGGTCTTCGAGCGCTTCGTGCGGCTCGACGACAGGCACCCACGGCAGCGGCCTGGGCCTGGCGATCGTGCGCGACATCGCCAACGCTGCACGGCGCCGAGCTGGCGCTGGCCGAGCGCGACGGCGGCGGCGCCGTGTTTCACCGTCGCGCTTCCCCTAGACTTCGCCGCAGTTCGCACTGTCAGCTTCCTGTCAGCATTTCCTCAGGGAAATGCAAGCTTGCTGCGGTATTATTCTCCCAAGGCAACTATTTCCGTCCGATGCTCGCAGGAGCAAGTCCACCATGAAACGACAGCAACCAGGCTGGCTTCACGCTGATCGAACTCATGATCACGATCGCCATCATCGGCATCCTGTCCGCCGATCGCCTTGCCGTCCTACGGCGAGCTATGTGCTGCGCGCGCGCCTGACCGAGGCCTATGCGGGCCTGGCGGGCGTGCAGCCGCTGGCCGAGCAGCACTGGTCGAACAACAATACCTACGCCGGCTTCGACCGGCCTGCCGGCCGAATACCGCCAACTTCACCTATCGCCGTCGGCAACGCCGACCGACACCGCCTACCTGGTCACCGCCACCGGCAAGAACGCCGCCCGCGGCTTCGTCTTCACCATCGACCAGAACGGCCAGCGCGCCACCACCGGCGTGCCGACCGGCTGGACCGCGAGCGCCACCTGCTGGGTGAGCGCAAGGGCGGCAAGTGCAGCCAATGAGGCAGCCGCGCTGCAGCCCGCGCGCGGTTTCACCCTGCTCGAAATCATGGTCGCGCTGGCGATCATCGGCATCGCTGCTGGCGGTCGGCATGCCCGAGCATGAGCAGGCTGGATCTGCGCCAACAAGGCCGCGGCGGCCGGCCAGTTCTACAGCCGAGGGCTTCCGCTGGCGCGCAACCAGGCGCTGACCCACAACGGCGCCAGCCGCCTGGTGCTGACCGAGAACGCCGGCAACGGCCAGTTCGACTGGCAGGTCGACGTCTGCTTCCCGCGCTCGGACGACGCCGTGCAACGCGGCCAGCGCCAACTGGTCGACGCACCGGCCGCCGCCGCCAGCGGCGACCCGAAGGGCGCGACCACGGCTTCAAGTCGGTGCTGCGCGCGCGCCGACGCGCTGCCGCCGAGCAGCCGCAGCTGACCCAGGCGGCCGGCCCGGACGACGCGGCGCCGTGTATTTCACGCCGCTCGGCTGGGTCGATCCCGCCATCGCGCCGCGCCTCGACGCATCGACCTGACGCCGGCCGGCAAGCAGGCGGCGCGGCGCCGGCAAGCGCCGTGGTGCTGACCCTGGCCGGCAACGGCATCCGCTGCAAGCCGCAGCGTTGCCGCCAACGATCCCAAAGGTGCCCGCCATGATGCGTCGACCCTGCTCCATCCCGACGCACGCCAGGGCGGCATCGCCCTGCTCGAAGCGCTGCTCGCCGTCGTGCTGCTGGCCATCGGCCTGCTCGGCACCATCGGCCTGCAGGCGCGCGCCTATTCGGCGCTGTCGGACGCCGGCATGCGCGCCGAAGCGACCATCGCCACCGAACGCCTGCTCGGCATGATGACCACCGACGCCGACCAACCTGAGCGCCTACGCGCTGGCCGCCGGCGCCACGCCGGGCGCCCGCTGGCGCCCTGGTACGGCGCCACCCGCGACAAGCATTCCCGGCGCGCCAGGTCACGGTCGACGGTCGCCGCCACCGGCCGCCGGCCTGCCGCAGCACGTCGACGATCGCGATCAGCTGGCAGCGCAAGGCCGGCGCCCAGCCGAACACGCACACCGTGCGCGCCTACATCTAGGGCCGGCATGACGACCTGTCTCACCTGCACTTCCGCGCACGCGGCTTCTCGCTGGTCGAACTGATGGTCA
Source organism: uncultured beta proteobacterium (assembly GCA_963729765.1). Lineage (GTDB taxonomy): Bacteria > Pseudomonadota > Gammaproteobacteria > Burkholderiales > Burkholderiaceae_D > Telluria. The sequence goes on from CAVSPL010000012.1 coordinate 745,104, forward strand.
GCGTGGTCATCGGCATGCTGGCGCTGATGTTCGCCACGCGCCTGATCACCGGCTCCGAGCAGAGCAAGCAGTCGGCGCTGGGCGGCTCGGACTCGATGCAGAACGGCATGCTGGCGATGTTCTCGATCAGCAGCGACGCCGGCCAGGCCGGCTGGGGCCTGAACGACCCGCTCCTCGCTCGGCTGCAACACCAGCTTCACCGACAGCAGTCGGCTACACGCTGGCCGCGGCCACGCGCGGCGGCGCCACCGTCACGCCCGCTGGCGCCGGCCATGATCGAATCGAACGGCAGCGCGATCCGGACGTCATCTGCGCTGTACTCCGGCAGCGTCGCTGGCCGGCACCGGCACCATGCGCCTGGTCGCCGACTACGCGCGGCGGCGACCCGCATCGACGTCGACCGCGAGCCCTACGGCTTCGCCCTGGGCGACGTGATCGTGGTGGCGCCCGAAGACCGCGGCGGCGACTGCGCGCTGGCGCAGATCTCGGCCGACCGCCACCGGCGCCGGCGCCAGATCCAGTCGTGCATGGTCGGCGGCGGCGCCAACTGCGCTTCAACACGCGGCGACGCTCGGCGTCGCCTTCACGGGCAGCCGGCGCGCGCATGTTCAACCTCGGCCCGGCCGCCACGCTGTCGTTCCACACCTGGTCGGTCAACAACGGCTTCCTGCGCCTGCGCTCGACCGACCTGGCCGGCGCCAGCGCGGCGCCGGCGACGGTGGCCGACAACATCGTCTCGATCAAGGCGCAGTACGGCTTCGATACCCGCGCCGCCGCCGCCTTCGCCGCGCGCAGCGGCATGCAGCGTCGGCAGCTGGTCGGCCACCATGATCGATGCCGACGGCGACGGCGTGACCGGCGGCGCCGGCGACTACCAGCGCATCGCCGCGCGTGCGCATCGCCGTGGTGGCGCGCAGCAAGACGCGCGAGCGTCCGAACGCCGGCCGGCGCCTGCAGCGCCACGCCGACCGCGCCGAGCGTGTTCGCCACCGCGGAGCCGGCCGGCGTGACGGCGGTGCCGATCACGCGTCGACGTCGCCGTCACCGGCGACACGCGTCGACTGGAAGTGCTACCGCTACCGCGTGTTCGAAACCATCGTCGCCGATGCGCAACGCCGGACTGGAGACCGCATGATGAAACGTCCACTCGCATGCGCCAGCCGGCGTCGCCTTGCCGGTCATGCTGATCATCCTGCTGGTGATGCTCATCAGCGAGCGTCTACCTGCTCAAGTCGAGCAACACGACCACCCTGACGACCTCCAACCTGGCCTACGATTCGGCCCTGAGCCAAGGCGGCCGACCTCGGCCTGCACCGGGCTTCCAGTGGCTCGGCGACCACCGCCAGGACCAACAAGGGCCTGCTCGACGCCAACGCAGCGGCCAACGGCTACGTCGCCACCTACGACACCACCTAGACCGTGCGCACGCCGCGCTTCTGGAACGGCTCGCGCACCGTGACGCTACGGCACGGCAGCGCATCGAATACGTGATCCACCGCATGTGCGTCGCTGCCGCGGCGCCTTACAACCGCAAGCGACAACGCCTGCGTCCAGACCAGCGACAACCCGTCGGCCGCCGGCGCGCCGATCGCGACTGGGCGACAGCCTGATGCTGTCGACGCCGCGCTACGCGGCGGTCACCGCAGCGTGCACTACGTCATCACCGCGCGCATGGACGGCCCGCGCGGCGGCAATGTCGTCAACCAGCTGGTCGTGCTGATCGGCGGCTGACGCCGCCCACCGAACCGACGCCGGCCAACGAAATGGAACCACGCATGAATCGTCTACTCTCTCGCCTGCTTGCCGCGCTGGTCGCTGGCGTTGCTGGCTGCCGGCGGCCCAGGCCGGCGCCGACCAGCATCGCCCAGCTGCCGCTGCTGAACATCACCGGCACCGGCACGGTCAAGCCGAACCTGATGCTGCTGTTCGATAACTCGGGCTCGATGGACTAGCACCTTCACGCCCGATTACGTCGACGACACCGACCGACCGTGCCGCTCGCGCGCGACCATGGCCGGCGGCACGCGCGGCTGCCGCATCGGCGATCCGCCGTTCACCAGCGCCGACTTCAACAAGCAGTACTACAACCCGAAGATGCGCTACCTGCCGCCGGTCAAGGCCGACGGCACGTACTTCGCGTCGATGACGCGCACCAACACCACCGACTGGACCTCGGTCACGACCGACGCCTTCAACGTCGACAACACCGACCTGCTCGGCGCCGACGTCAGCAAGACCAACCTGGCGACGGGCTTTCCCGACCTGCGCTGGTGCGACGCGCAGCAGCAACTGCAGCGCCAACGGCAACGGCTACACCTATCCCGAACGACGAGCGCTACACGGCGCAAGTCCTTCCTCGCCAACCCGTACTACTACACGATCGACGTCGCCGAATACTGCACCGACACCATCGCTGACCAATTGCCGCGTCACCGCCGTCAACGCGCCGGCGCCGGCCGGCTATCCGGAGCCGGCGCGGGTGCGCTGGTGCGACAGCCGCGCGCTGACCAACTGCCAGGCCAAGTACGTCGGCAACTTCAAGTATCCGCGCTTCTCCGACCCGGCGCGCGCGCCCGACTGGTACGGCACCATCACGATCGGCGCCTCGCGCACGACCAATTCGATGGCGATCAACAGCGTCACGGTGGTCGAGCCGAACGGCACCTTCACGCTGACGAACACGGCCGTGACCGCCGCCAGCGGCACCAATACCGCCGACCAAGCAGGCAGGCGCTGGCCAGTGCGCTGGCCGCCTCGATCATCGCCGAAGACCGGTCTCGCGACCCAGTACAGGGCCTGCGTAGCGCACGCCGACCGGCAGCGGCGTGCCGAATTGCTCGACTACGGCATCACGCTCGACAGCGACAATGTGGTGGCGGTGGTGCCGGTCATCTGCAGCCGGCAGCAAGACGGTCGCCAACTGCACCAAGGTCGACGACGGCAGCCGCGCCGGGCGCGACCTGATCGTCTCGTCGGGCACCTCGGTGACGGCGCTGCTGACCGTCAGCGGCACCTCGAACAGCAGCAAGAACCAGGTCCTGACCAGCCTGAGCCTCGGCGACACCCAGCTGTTTTCCAACCTGACGCTCGCGCAAGACATCGAGCGCCAGCCGCGGTGGCGACGGCGATCAAGACACCAGGTCGGCACCAGCGGCACGGTCAAGGCCTATATCGGCGGCAACAACGTCTCGCCGCTGTGCGCGGCCAACAACGCCAGCAACGTCGTCTGCCTGGTCAGCTCCTCGCTCGCCGACGACGGCGACAACATCGCCCTCGGCGGACCGACCTTCAACACACGCCAGCAACGGCACCTACCTGCGCTTCACCACCACCGCCGCCGTGACCGACGGCATCCCGACCGACGTCACGCCGACCGGCGCCTCGGTGTTCGTGCGCACCGACATCGTCGACGGCCGCACCGCTATCCGAAGGTCCGGCGCGCACCGATTGCGCCGCCGCCACCATCTGCACCTATGACGAGGAAATGACCAACTTCGCCAACTGGTACGCCTACTACAAGACGCGCAACCAGATGATGAAGACGGCGGTCGGCCAGGCCTTCGCAGCCGATCAGCGGACAACTACCGGGTCGGCCTCGTCGACGCTGTCGACCGCCGCCGCCGAGCGGCACGATCGAGATGACGCCCGAGCCGACTTCACCGGCACCGCGCGCACCGCCTGGTACAGCGCGCTGTACGCCATCACCGCCAGCGGCTCGACGCCGATCCGCGCCGGCGCTGCACGAGGTCGGCAAGATGTACGCCAACCGCGTCCCTACGATTACACCGGCGGCAACGAAGTGGTGCAGTTCCCGTGCCAGCAGAACTTCATGCTTCGTGACCACCGACGGCTACTGGAACGGCGGCACCGCCGCCGACGTCGTCAACAACGACAACGTCGAAAACGCCGGCGCGCTTCTGCACCGCGCGCCAGCGGCTGCGTCGACACGCGCACCCAGACGCGGCAATTCGCTGGCCGACGTCGCCCTGTACTGGTACAACGGCGGCTCCAACGACCAGGTCACGGTGTCGCTGCGTCCGACGCTCGAAGACTGGCACGCAAGCCGAAGGCCTGGTGCCCGCCGGCCGCCGGCGAAAACACCCACCTGCACATGAACACCTACACGCTCGGCCTGGGCGTGGACGGCGTCATGACCTACGAGCCGAACTACGACAAGCGCCGAACGCCGGCGGCGACTTCTACAAGCTGCATCACCGGCGCCACCGGCTGCCCGTGGAACGGCGGCGGCACCTACGTCTGGCCGAATCCGTACACCGACGACAACTCCGGCAGCACCGCCTACCAGTCGCGCGTCGACGACCTGTGGCATGCCGCCATCAACGGCCACGGCAAGTACTTCAGCGCGTCCGATCCGCGCGCAGGTGATCGACGGCCTGACGCAGGCGCTCGTCGAACATCGAAGTCAGGATCGGCGCCGCCGTCGGCGGCCGCCACCTCGACGCCGAACATCTCGCAGGCACGACAACGACATCTTCTCCGCCACCTTCACCACCGTGCGCTGGTACGGCGAACTGTCGGGCAAGAAGATCGACATCATCACCGGCACGGTCGTGCCGACGCCGATCTGGAACACGTCGGCGACGGTCGGCGCGCAAGGTCGGCGCCGACCACCGACACGCGCACCATCTAGATGCTCGACGCCGACCGCGGCGAACGCTGAAGGACTTCAACTATGCGACTCATGACGCGCGACCGAGAAGGCCTGGTTCGACAACAAGTGCAGCGCTGCTGGCGCAGTGCGCCACGCTGTCGACGCGCCGACAAGCGCGATCGTCAACAGCGGCGCCAACATGGTCAACTGGCTGCGCGGCCAGCAGCAGTACGCCAACGACAACATGCTGCCGCGCCTACACCAAGACCGCGACGATCCCGACCGGCCGGCGGCGCCGCTGCCGATCGTGCTGGGCGATATCGCCTCGTCCAAGCCGGCCTACCTGCGCGATCCGCGCAAGGCTTACCCGGACGCCGGCTACGCCGACTTCAAGGTCGCACAACGCCGACCGCCAGCCGCACCGTGTTCGTCGGCCGCCAACGACGGCATGCTGCACGCGTTCGACGCCGCCACCGGCGAAGAGATGTGGGCCTACGCGCCGCGCATCACGATGAAGAAGCTGTACGCGCAGGCCGGCACCAACTACTGCGACCAACCACCAGTTCACCACCGACGGCTCGCCCGAGGTGGCCGACGTCAAGATCGGCGGCGTCTGGAAGACCGTGCTGGTGGCCGGCCTGAACGGCGGCGGGCGCGGCTACTACGCGCTCGACGTCACCGATCCGGACAACCCGGCCGCGCTGTGGGAACTGTGCGCCGACCCGGCCGTGTGCAGGGCGACAACCTCGACGCCGACATCGGCCTGACCTTCGGCAACCCGCAGTTCGGCATCTGGAAGGACAGCGCCGGGTCGAGTATGGGTCGTGTTCCTGACCTCGGGCTACAACAACGTGCCGGGCATCGACGGCGTCGCCGGCGGCAACGGCAAGGGCTACCTGTACATCGTCGACGTCGCCACCGGCACGGTGCTCCAGAAAGTCCAGCACCGGATCGGGCGACGCCGACCACGCCGTCGGGCCTGGCCAGGATCACGGCGATCAGCGGCCAATCCGCATACCGATCCGCGTCACTGACCTATGTGTACGGCGGCGACAACCAGGGCCAGATGTGGCGCTTCGACTTCACCGCGGGCAGCGCGCCGGCCGCTCGTCAAGATGGGCGACGCCGGCGTCAAGCAGCCGATCACCACCCGTCCCGACGTGACCAGCTGCGAGGTGACCGGCACCGCCGCCGACGGCACCGGACCAGCACCGTGTACCGGGTCGTCGCCTTCGGCACCGGGCGCCTGCTCGACCTGGCCGACATCCCGCAACACCGACGTCCAGAGCGCGTACGTGCTCAAGGATACCGGCACCGGCATCAGCGCGGCCCAGTGGCGCGGCGCGTCGACGATGGCGAAGCAGACCCTGGCGAAAGTCGCAGGACATCGACCGCCTACACGATCAACGGCGTCAAGGTCGACCTGCCGACGCAAGCAGGGCTGGTACCTCGACTTCAACCTGAACGCCGGCGAGCGCGTCAACCTCGACCCGCAGATCATCTACGGCGGCCTGAACATCGTCACCAACATGCCGAGCACTTCGTCGAGCTGCAAGGTGGGCGGCACCAGCAACGTCTACCAGCTCAACGTCTGCACCGGCGAGCCGCTGACGTCGATCAATGTCGATCCCGAAGCCGAGCCGGTCATGATCGCGGGCCAGACCCTGTCGAACTCGGCGGCGGCGGTCGGCTCGATCCTGATCACGCTGCCGAAAGGGAATGCGCGCCAGATCACGACCAATGCCGACGGCAGCATGACCGACTCGGCGGTGCACGCGGCCGATCTCGGCGCCGGCCAAGCGCGCGGGCTGGCGCCGCGTGCGCGAGTAAGCCCAGCGCGCGGCCGCGCAAGCGGGACAGGCGCATGCGCCTGCCCGCTTTCACATTCTATTCACACGACAGGCCCCGGAATCGGTAAAATCGAGGGTTTTCTTTATCTGGGCCAATGGGGCTCGACTATGTCCAACGATTCCGACATCCTCGCCACGAACGTCCCTGGCGACGACACACCTGACTCCACGCTCGCTGCGCGTCCGGCAGCCGCCATCGCGCGCGAAGTGGCGCGCCGCCGCACCTTCGGCATCATTTCCCACCCCGATGCGGGTAAAACCACGCTGACCGAGAAGCTGCTGCTGTTCTCGGGCGCGATCCAGCTCGCCGGCACCGTCAAGGGCCGCAAGAGCGGCCGCCACGCCACCTCCGACTGGATGGACATCGAGAAGCAGCGCGGCATTTCGGTCGCCTCCTCGGTCATGCAGTTCGAGTTCCGCGACCACGTGATCAACCTGCTCGACACGCCCGGCCACCAGGACTTCTCGGAAGACACCTACCGCGTGCTGACGGCCGTCGACTCGGCGCTGATGGTGATCGACGCCGCCAAGGGCGTCGAGGCGCAGACCATCAAGCTGCTCGACGTCTGCCGCATGCGCAACACGCCGATCGTCACCTTCATGAACAAGCTCGACCGCGAAACGCGCGATCCGCTCGAACTGCTCGACGAACTCGAATCGGTGCTGAAGATCGAATGCGCGCCGGTGACCTGGCCGATCGGCATGGGCAAGAACTTCCGCGGCGTGTACCACCTGCTGAACGACGAGATCATGCTGTTCAAGGCCGGCGAAGAAAAAGCCGACGGCGCCTTCGAGATCCTGAAGGGCATCGACAATCCGAAGCTGGCCGAGATGTTCCCGCTCGAGATCGAGCAGCTGAAAATGGAAGTCGAGCTGGTGCACGGCGCCTCGCACCCGTTCGACCTCGAACGCTTCCTGTCGGGCGTGCAGACGCCGGTCTTCTTCGGCTCGGCCATCAACAACTTCGGCGTGCGCGAGATCCTGTCGGCGCTGGTCGACTGGGCGCCGGCGCCGCGCGAGCGCGACGCCACCGTGCGCGCGGTCGCGCCGAGCGAGCCGAAGTTCTCGGGCTTCGTCTTCAAGATCCAGGCCAACATGGACCCGGCCCACCGCGACCGCATCGCTTTCCTGCGCGTGTGCTCGGGGCGTTTCGAAAAGGGCATGAAGGTCAAGCACCTGCGCCTGGGACGCGAGGTCAAGTTGTCGTCGGTGGTGACCTTCATGGCCTCCTCGCGCGAGCAGGTCGAGGAAGCCTACGCGGGCGACATCATCGGCTTGCCGAACCACGGCAACATGCAGATCGGCGACAGCTTCTCGGAAGGCGAGATGCTGACCTTCACCGGCATCCCGTACTTCGCGCCGGACCTGTTCCGCACGGTGCGCATCCGCAATCCGCTGAAGATGAAGCAGCTGCACAAAGGCTTGCAGCAGCTGGGCGAGGAGGGCGCGGTGCAGGTCTTCAAGCCGGTGCTGGGCTCGGACCTGATCCTGGGCGCGGTCGGCGTGCTGCAGTTCGAAGTGGTGGCCAGCCGCCTGCTCAACGAATACGGCGTCGACGCCGTCTTCGAGGGCAGCAGCATCAGCAGCGCGCGCTGGGTGTCGTCCGACGACAAGAAGTCGCTGGCCGACTTCGAAGTGCAGCTGGGGCACAACGTGGCCTACGATGCGGCCGGCAACCTGGCCTATCTGGCCACCTCCGGCGTGAACCTGCGCCTGACCCAGGAACGCTGGCCGAAGCTGACCTTCCACGCGACGCGCGAGCACGCGGCGAAGCTGGGGTAATTCAGTTTTGGTGGTAACGAGGCCGGCAGATGTTGCCGGCCTTTTTTCATGGCGCGCGGCGCGGTCTCGATGCTGGTGACAAGCTGGTTCGCCACCGTGCCGTCGGGCTGGGTCACGCGCAACTGGACCGGCAGCCAGTGCGCGCTGCGGCGCCAGCCACACTTCCACCCGCGCTTCGCCGGCCGGCGCCAGCTGCACCAGGTGCACGGTCGCCAGCACGCCGGCGGGCGTCGCCAGTTCTTCGTTGCCCACCACCTGCCAGCGCACCACGCGCACGCCGCCGCTTCCCGCCACCACGATGTCGAGCGTGTCCTGCATCTGGTCCGGTTCGGCCAGGCCGATGCCGGCCAGCTGCATCAGCACCGAGGCGCGGTCCTGGCTGCCCAGGCGCAGCGGGGCGCTGGCGGCCAGCGGCCCGTGCTCGATCTGGCGCGTCTCGCGGTTGAAGCGGGTCAGCTGGGCGCCGCCGGCCGGCCCGCTTCGCTGGCCTGGAGCGGGGCGATGCCGGCGTCGTCGCCGCCGCCTTCGCTTTCGAGCAGCCCGAGCACGCCTTCGACCCGCAGGCGGTAGCCCTTGTCGCCCGACTCCCAGGTCAGTTGCGCGGGCTCGCCCGCGACCGCCGGCTGCCCGGGCGCGCTGCGCGTCACCGCGTAGCGCAGGGTGGCCGAGGGCGGCAGGCGCACGCGGTAGCGGCCGGGCATTTGCAGCGGGGCGATGCCGGGCGTCGCGGCGGCGGCAACGGCCGGCGCGGGCGCCTCGGCAGGCGCGCGCGGCTGCGGAGCGGCGGGCAGGGGCGGCGGGCGGCTGCGGGGCGGCTGTGCACCGGCGCCGGCGGCGGCGTCGCCTGCGCGGTGGGTGGCGCCGGTGTGGCCGGCGCCGGCGGCCGGGCGCTCGCGCACCAGGCGCAGCGCGAGCGGCATGCCGGCGACCGGCGGCCGGGCCGTGACCAGGGTATCGATCCAGACGAAGGCGAACAGGTGCAGCAACAGGGACAGCCCGCCCAACGCCACCAGGCGCCGGTGCCGGGCCAGGTGGACGGCAATCTTCATGGCGCTAGTGTGTCCGACCTGTCTGCAATTGTCCACCTGCGGGATGGTGTTGATACGGCTCAAGGGCGCCCCGGAGGCGATGCCGTAGATTGGTCGAATGCGTTAAAGAAATATCGCGCATTTTCAGACTGCGAGGCAATCATGCACAAGCACCGGCAATTCCCCGTCGCGGCCCGTGGCGCCGCCTGTCTTTTCTTGAAAAAGGGGCGCTGAGATGCTGTCGCGCCTGAAGATCGGTCCGAAACTGCTGCTGGCGCCCGCGATCGTGCTGGTGCTGCTGATCCTGCTGTCCTGCGGCGCCTGGTACGCGATGGTGCGCCAGAACGCCTCGCTCGAGGACATCGTCGGACGCCGCGCCGCCCACATGCGCGCCGCCGCCGAGCTGGTCGCCACGGCCCAGCGCGGCCACGCCGAAATCTACCAGCTGCAGACCTGGATCGGCGGCAGTTTCGCGAAGAGCCGGATCGTGCCCCTGATCCAGGATATCCACAAGCAGCATGCGCTGACCACGGCCGGCCTGCGCGGCCTGGCCGACATGACGCAGGCGAACGGCGCCGAGCGCCGCTATGTCGACGGCGCCGCCGCCGCCCACACGCGCTATGTGCAGGCGGTGCGCGACGTGATCGAACTGGCGCGCGACGACCAGTCGATCAGCGCCAACGCCATGAGCAAGGCCGAGAGCGCGTTCGCCGACGTCGCCCAGCGCCTGAACGCCCTGTCCCAGCTCGAGCAGTCGCTGTCGCAGGACGCCTCGACCAGCGCCGCGTCCGATTTCCGCGCCATGACCTGGCTGATGCCGGTCGTGATCCTGCTCGCGATCGGCGTCTCGCTCGGGCATCACGGTGGCGGTGCGGCGCGCGCTGCTGGACGAGATCCGCGGCATCAGCGCCGCGGCCATCGACCTCGCCAGCGGCGACCTGACGGTCAAGGACCGGGTCTACGGCAACGACGAGATCGCGGAAACCTCGCGCGCCCTGAACGCCAGCATCCGCAACCTGAACGGCACCCTGCGCACCATCCTCGAATCGGCGCGCTCGATCGGCACCGCCTCGCGCGACCTGGCCCTCGGCAACCTGAACCTGACCACGCGCGCCGTGTTCCGCGCCAGTTCGCTCGAACATACGGCTTCCTCGATGCAGGAACTGGCCGCCACGGTGCACCTCACCGCCGACAGTGCGCAAGCCGCGAACCGCCTCGCCGAATCGGCCTCGAACGTCGCCCAGCAGGGCGGCAACGTGACCGAGCGCCTGGTGACCACCATGGCCTCGGTCAAGGGCAGCGCCACCCGGGTCGGCGAGATCTCGCGGCAGATCGATGCGATCGCGGTGGAGACCGGCACGCTGGCGCTGAACGCCGCACTGGAGGCGGCGCGCGCGGGCGAATCGGGACGCGAGTTCGCGCTGGTGGCGGGCGAGGTGCGCACGCTGGCGCTGCGCACCGGCAGCGCCGCGCGCGAAATCCGCGAACTGATCAGCCAGTCGGTGGCCGAGATCGAGGGCGGCACGGCCTTTGCCGCGCAGGCCGGCAGCACGATGGCGACGATCGCGGTCTCGGTGCAGCAGGTGGGCGACATCATCAGCCAGATCAGTTCGGCCAACGCCGAGCAGGCCAGCGGGCTGTCGGAAGTGAACGAGGCGATCGTGCAGATGGACCAGGTCACGCAGCGCAATTCCTCGCTGGTGGAAGAAGCGGCGGATGCGGCGCGCACCTTGCAGATGCAGGCCATGACCCTGTCGAAGGCGGTGGCCAGCTTCCGCCTGGACGAGGCGATGCTGCCGCCCGAGCCGCCGGCGCGGGTCTCGAACGTGGCCGAACCCGACATGCGCGAAGTGCTCAAGGATGGGCGGCGCGATGCCAGCGCCGCGCCCAAGGTGGAGCGGCGCAAGTCGCCACGGCCGCATTTGCGCCTGGCCTCGCGGCGCGATTCCTGAGGCGCTGCGCCGAAGGCACAGACAGGCGGCCGGCGCAATGCCGGCCGTTTTTATTTGGCGCGCGGATCCTGCCGCGCCTGTAAATATCATTTCAACAACGCGACAGACTTTCTTCTGTCCTGCTAACCTCCGATCGATTCGCGCTGAAAGCTCGATGCGAGTGTGCAGCGTGCACATTCGCGTATATACCAAAGAGGGCAAGCTCATGACAGTAGAAACAAATACGTCGCGCTTCAGCGTGACGTCGGCGATATTCAATTTGCTCGACCCGATTCCGTTCGGGTTTTTCGTGGGCGCGCTGATTTTCGACGTCATCTATGCCAAGACGGCCAACGTCTTCTGGATGAAGAGCGCCGCCTGGCTGGTCAGCATCGGCCTGGTGTTCGCGATCCTGCCGCAGCTGATCAATCTCGGCCGTGTCTGGTTCGGAAAGAACCGGGTTCGCCTGCGCGGCGAAAAAGCCAATTTCTGGCTCAACGTGGTCGCCATCGTGGCGGCGCTGATCAATGCCTTCGTGCATAGCCGGGACGCCTATGCGGTGATGCCCGCCGCGGTATGGCTGTCGATCGTGACGGTGCTGGCGATGGGACTGGGTCGCATCCTCCTGGCTGGGCAAACAACGCAATTTCAAGGAGTGAGGACGTGATCAAGCATAAGCAAACGTGGTTCAATGCGCTGGGCCTGGTGGCCGTTTCTTCGCTGGTCTTGACCGGCTGCGGCGACAAGGAAAGGGTGGATCCCGCGACGCAGATCGGCGCCAATCCGGCGCTGCCGAAAGCGCAGGACTTCATGGTGCCGCCGATGCAGGTGCCCGATGGCGTGGGCTGGAAAGGCGATGCGGCGCCGAAGGTCGTGGCCGGCCTGAAGATCGAAAAGATCGCATCGAACCTGCTGCATCCGCGCACCCTGCTGGTGCTGCCGAACGGCGACGTGCTGGTCGTCGAAGGCAACGGTCCCGGCGAGGAAGCCGTCACCACGCCGAAGCAGGTTATCGCCGGCATGGTCAAGAAGCGTTCCGGCAAGGGCGGCAAGGGCGGCAACCGCGTGACCCTGCTGCGCAAGAAGCCCGGCGCCACGGGCGAGTGGGAGCAGCACGTCTACATCGAGAAGCTGCACTCGCCCTTCGGCATCCAGCTGGTCGGCGATACCCTGTATGTCGCCAATACCGGCAACATCATGAAGTACAAATACACGCCCGGCGAGACGAAGATGTCCGACCCGGGCACCGAGCTGGGCGACCTGCCGAGTACCGTCAACCACCACTGGACCAAGGCGCTGGTGGCCAGCCCGGATGGCAAGAAGCTGTACGTCGGCAGCGGCTCGAACAGCAATATCACGGAAAACGGCATGGAGGTCGAATACCGGCGCGCCGCCGTGCTGGAAGTCGATGTCGCGAACGGCGGCAGCCGGGTCTTCGCATCGGGCCTGCGCAATCCGACCGGCCTGCAATTCGAACCGCAGTCCGGAAAACTCTGGGCCATCGTCAACGAGCGCGACGAGATCGGCGCCGACCTGGTGCCGGACTATATGACCTCGGTCCAGGAAAAGGGGTTTTATGGCTGGCCTTACAGTTATTTCGGCCAGCACGTGGACCACCGCGTCATGCCGCAGCGGCCGGACCTGGTCGCGAAAGCCATCAAGCCCGATTTCGCCCTGGGTTCGCACGTGGCCGCGCTTGGCCTGCTGTTCTACACCGGGAACGGCCTGCCGCAGTACAAGGGCGGCGCCTTCGTGGCCGAACACGGCAGCTGGGACCGTTCGCCGCTGAGCGGTTACCAGATCGTGTATGTGCCGTTCGAGAACGGCATGCCGAAGGGGAAGGCGCAGCCGGTCGTGACGGGCTTCCATTCGGCCGACGAGAAGCAGCTGTATGGCGCGCCGGTGGGCCTGGCGCAGGATGCGGAAGGGGCCTTGCTGTTCGCGGACGATGTGGGCAACGTGATCTGGCGGGTGACGGCGGCCAAGTAAGCGCGATCGCGACATGACAACGGCGGCGCAGAGATCACTCTCTGCGCCGCCGTTTTAATTTACCGCTTCGAGGATTACTCGTAATCGCTGATCGGCGCACACCCGCAGAACAGGTTGCGGTCGCCATACACGTTGTCCGCACGGCCGACCGGCGGCCAGTACTTCTTCTTGCGCAGCGAGGCCACCGGGAAGGCCGCCACTTCGCGCGAATAGGTGTGCTGCCAGTCGTCGGCGGTCACCACTTCCGCCGTGTGCGGCGCACCCTTCAACGGGTTGTCCATCTTGTCGTACTCGCCGCGCTCGACCTTGACGATCTCGGCGTGGATCGTGATCATCGCCTCGATGAAGCGGTCGATCTCGATCTTCGACTCCGATTCGGTCGGCTCGATCATCAGCGTGCCCGGCACCGGGAAGCTCATGGTCGGGGCGTGGAAGCCGAAGTCCATCAGGCGCTTGGCCACGTCTTCGTTCGAGATGCCGGTCTTGTCCTGCAGCGGACGCAGGTCGATGATGCACTCGTGCGCGACCAGGCCGTCGTGGCCGGTGTACAGCACCGGGTAGTGCGGGGCCAGGCGGCGCGCGATGTAGTTGGCGTTCAGGATCGCCGTCTCGGTGGCATTCGTCAGGCCCTCGGCGCCCATCATCGCGATGTACATCCACGAGATCGGCAGGATCGAGGCCGAGCCGTAGGCCGCGGCGCTGACCGCGCCGATGCCGTCTTCGCTGCGCACATAGCCGGTCGAGCGCTGGTTCGGCAGGAAGGGCGCCAGGTGGGCGCCGACGCCGATCGGGCCGACGCCGGGGCCGCCGCCGCCGTGCGGGATGCAGAAGGTTTTATGCAGGTTCAGGTGGCTGACGTCGCCGCCGAAGGCGCCCGGCGCGGCCACGCCGACCAGCGCGTTCATGTTGGCGCCGTCGATGTAGACCTGGCCGCCGTGCGCGTGGACGATCTCGCACAGTTCCTGGATGCCTTCTTCGAACACGCCGTGGGTCGACGGGTAGGTGACCATCACGCAGGCCAGGTTCGCGCTGTGCTGCTCGGCCTTCTTCTTCAGGTCCGCGAGGTCGACGTTGCCGTTCTCGTCGCAGGCGGTGACGACCACCTGCATGCCGACCATGTTGGCCGATGCCGGGTTGGTGCCGTGCGCCGAGGACGGGATCAGGCAGATGTTGCGGTGGCCTTCGCCGCGCGCCTGGTGGTATTTCTGGATCACCAGCAGGCCCGCGTACTCGCCCTGCGAGCCGGCGTTCGGCTGCAGCGAAATGGCGGCGTAGCCGGTGACGGCGCACAGCATCTCTTCCAGCTGGCAGATCATCTCGCGGTAGCCGACGGTCTGGTCGTCGGGTGCGAACGGGTGGATGTTCGAGAACTCGGGCCAGGTGACCGGGATCATCTCGGAGGTCGCGTTCAGCTTCATCGTGCACGAACCGAGCGGGATCATGGTGCGGTCGAGCGCCAGGTCCTTGTCGGCCAGCGCTGCGCAGGTAGCGCAGCATCTCGTGCTCGGCGTGGTAGCGGTGGAAGGTCGGGTGGGTCAGGAAGGCGCTGGTGCGCGCCAGCACGGCCGGGAAGGCGTCGATCGCATCCTTGTCCAGCGTCTCGACGTCGGCGCGGCTTGCGCGCCGTTCGCCGAACACCGAGAACAGCAGCGGCCAGGTCTTCGCGGGTCGTGGTCTCGTCCAGCGACAGGCCGACGTGGCCGTCGTCGACGCGGCGCAGGTTGATGCCGGCGTCGTTGGCGGCGGCGTGCAGTTCGGCGGCGCGGTCGGTGACGACCGTCAGCGTGTCGAAGAAGGTGTCGTTCGCCAGCGCGTAGCCCATCTGTTTCAGGCCGGCGGCCAGGATGCCGGTCATGCGGTGCACGCGGTTGGCGATGCGGCTCAGGCCGTCCGGGCCGTGGTAGACCGCGTACATGCCGGCCATCACGGCCAGCAGCACCTGGGCGGTGCAGATGTTCGAGGTCGCCTTTTCGCGGCGGATGTGCTGCTCGCGCGTCTGCAGCGCCAGGCGCAGGGCCGACTGGCCTTGCGCGTCGACGGTGACGCCGACCAGGCGGCCGGCCATCGAGCGCTTGAATTCGTCGCGGGTGGCGAGGTAGCCGGCGTGCGGGCCGCCGAAACCGAGCGGCACGCCGAAGCGCTGGCTGTTACCGACGACCACGTCCGCGCCCCATTCGCCCGGCGGCGTCAGCATGGTCAGGGCCAGCAGGTCGGCGGCGACGATCACCATCGCGCCGGCCGCATGCAGCTTCTCGCAGGCGACACGGTAGTCGCGCACTTCGCCGTTCACGCCCGGGTATTGCAGCAGCACGCCGAAGCAGGTTTCGTCCAGCGACTCGATCTCGCCGGCGGCGATGGTGCGCACTTCGACGCCGATCGGCTCGGCGCGCGTCCTGATCACTTCCAGCGTCTGCGGCAGCACGTCGTCGGCGACGTAGAACACTTTCGAGGCCGACTTGCCGACGCGCTGGACCAGGGTCATCGCTTCGGCGGCGGCCGTGCCTTCGTCGAGCATCGACGAGTTGGCGATGCCCATGCCGGTCATGTCGGTGATCATCTGCTGGAAGTTCAGGATCGCTTCCAGGCGGCCCTGCGAGATCTCCGGCTGGTAAGGCGTGTAGGCGGTGTACCAGGCCGGGTTTTCGAAGATGTTGCGCAGGATGACGCCCGGCGTGAGGGTGCCGTAATAGCCCTGGCCGATGACCGACTTCATCACCTTGTTCTTCGAGGCGATGGCCTTCAGCTTGGTCAGCGCCGCCTGTTCCGGCAGCGGCTCGAAGAACTGGCCCAGGTCGAGCTTGTCCTTGCGGCGGATGTTGGCGGGAACGACCGCGTCGATCAGCGCGGCGCGCGTCGGGTAGCCGAGGGTGGCCAGCATGGCCGCTTCCTCGCTGCTGGACGGGCCGATGTGGCGCGGGATGAAGGAATCGCGGGCTTCGAGTTGGGTGAGGCTGGTGCGGGTCATGGTGGTGGCCAAAAAGAGGTGACGGGACGGGCGGGGCCGGCCGGACTAAAGAGGGAATAGGGGAGCTGCAGCGTGCGGCGCAAGCGTGCGCCGCACGCCAGGCATAGCGAAATCAGTTACCGGTCGACTTGCCGTAGGCGTCGGCGTCCATCAGGCCGTCGTACGCGCCGGCGTCGCTCGGCTTGAGCTTGAACAGCCAGGCGGCGAAGGCATCGGTATTGATCGAGTCGGGCGCATCGGCGGTCGCCTGGTTGACTTCGGTGACGGTGCCGGCGACCGGTGCGTAGATGTCGCTGGCGGCCTTGACCGATTCGACGACGGCGGCGTCCTGGCCGGCCGTGAGGGCCTTGCCGACCTGCGGCAGTTCGACGAACACGATGTCGCCCAGTGCGTCCTGCGCGAAGTCGGTGATGCCGACGGTGAGGCTGCCGTCTGCTTCGCGGCGGACCCACTCGTGGGACTCGGTGTATTTCAGGTCGGTTGGGATGTTCATGTAAGGGGGCTCCGGGTTGGTATGATAGCGATATTATAAATCTTAGACGGCCAGCACTTTGCCGTTGCGGACGAAGGGCAGCTTGACGACGGTGGCGGCCAGCTTCTTGTCGCGGATCTCGACGTGCACGGTGTCGCCGATCGCGACATCCATCGGCAGGCGCGCCAGTGCGATCGCCTGCTGCATCGAGGGGCTGAAGGTGCCGCTGGTGATTTCGCCGGCTTCGCCCGAGGCGGCCACGACGCGCTGGTGGGCGCGCAGGATGCCGCCTTTTTCGCGCAGGATCAGGCCCATGAACTGGGCGTTCTGGCCCTTGGCCTGCAGCGCGGCCTTGCCGACGAAGTCGCGCTCGGAGACCAGGTCGATGGTCCAGGCGAGGCCGGCGTCGAGCGGGTTCACGGACTCGTCCATGTCCATGCCGTACAGGTTCATGCCCGCTTCCAGGCGCAGCGTGTCGCGTGCGCCGAGGCCGGCAGGCTTGACGCCGGCGGCGACCAGGGCGTTCCAGAGTGCTTCGACCTGGGTCGCCGGCACGCCGATCTCGAAGCCGTCTTCGCCGGTATAGCCGGTACGCGCGACCATCGCTTCGCCGAAGGCGGTATCCGGGACGATCACGACGTTGAAGGGCTTCATGTCCTGCGAGGCGGCTTTCGCCGTCGGCAGCACGTCCCAGACCTTGGCGCGCGCGTTCGGGCCCTGCACGGCGACCAGGGCGATCGCATTCTCGCCGTCGCGGCGCTGGGTGATCGTCAGGCCGCTGTTGGTGGCGTCGTTCTGCTGGCGCATCCAGGCCACGTCCTTCTCGGCCGTGCCGGCGTTGACGACCAGGCGGAACCAGTCTTCGCGGAAGAAGTAGACGATCAGGTCGTCGATGACGGTGCCTTCGGGATTGAGCATGCACGAGTAGAGCGCCTTGCCCGGCACTTGCAGCTTGTCGACGTTATTGGCCAGCAGGGCGCGCAGGAAGGGGCGCGCGTTCGCGCCTTCGATATCGACCACGCACATGTGCGAGACGTCGAACATGCCGGCGTCCGTGCGCACGGCGTTGTGCTCTTCGATTTGCGAGCCGTAATTGACGGGCATGTCCCAGCCGCCGAAATCGACCATCTTGGCGCCAGCGGCGCGGTGTGCGGAATTGAGCGGGGTCGCTTTGAGCGTCATGGAATCCTCGGGACAGAATAATAGGGGAGCTGCACGCCGGCCGAGCCGGAATGTGCGCTGCGCGCCCCTCTGTCCTTGGTACCTGAGAGATAGCGATCTGCAACGATCGCTTGCCCCTTCGGTGGGCCAGTGTCGGCCGCTCTCCAGAGTTGATCGCAGCACGCTTCGCGCGCCGACCCCTGACCGGTCCTTTTGCCTGAGAGTTTTTGGGTGATGCCCCTTCGGCGACAGCACGCGGCTGTTCTCTCCCGATCAAGACTGTGGAGAATATGCCAGCAAGGTGTTCCTGTCAATCTTGCGTGCCGTTAAACGCCTGCGCAACAAATTGTCGGGTTCGCCTTGATGCCGCGCACCGTTGGTGCGCATGCGCGCAGGCTTTTTCTTCGATTTGATAAACTGGGGGCCACACTTTGCGGGGCAAAACAAGACTATGAGCGACGATAAAACGAAACGCAGCAAGGAAGCGTGGTTCACCCTGTCGGGCGACGTCAACAGCGACATGGTGCACCGGGTATTCGAGGCGGTGGGCCACATGACCGAAGACGGCATCGAAACGGCCCACGTGCTGGTGCAGTCGAACGGCGGCTATGTGAGCGACGGCCTGTGCCTGTACAACTTCATGTCGAAGTCGCCGATCGAGTTCGTGATGTACAACGGCGGGGCGGTCGCCTCGATCGCCGTCATCATGTACCTGGCGGGCACGCGCCGCTACGCCAGCGAAACGGCGCGCTTCATGGTGCACAAGTCGCACGCCACGGCCTCGCCCGGCTCGCGGCCCGACGCGCTCAACATCATCGTCGAAGGCTTGCGGGCGGACGATGCGCGCACCGAGTCGATCCTGCGCAAGCATGTCGAGCTCACGCCGGAGCAGTGGGCGATCCACCAGTATTCCGACCTGCACTTGAATTCGCGCGATGCGAAAATCGCCGGCATGATCAACGACGTCGCCGATTTCTCGCCACCGAAAGGCGCCCCGCTGCGCAATATCTGACGGCAATAAGTCTGTGCAAATAATTATTTGCACAGGCGTGCTCGATGCACACAATATTTGCAGTAGCGATAACCCGGCAATACAGGGTTTATATTGCTGAGTAATGCGCCGCAGATAATAAAAGAGCCTGGTTCGCAATCATGCGCCAGGCTCTTTTCTATTTCCGTCACCTCACATGACGGTGTAGCGACGAATTACTTCTTTGCGTCGTTCTTGTGGCTTTGACGGCCGGCGGCCGCGTGCTGCTCAGGCGTGCCGCCGCGGGTGCCGCCACCCGAACCCGAGCGCGAACCCGAACCGGCGCCCGACTGCTTGTTGCCGCTCTCGCGGCCCTTTTCCAGATTCTGTTCCTGGGCGCTGCCGCTGCGCGAGCCGGACGAGCTCGAACGCGAACCCGCGCCGCACCGGACTGCTTGTTGCCATCGTTCTTGTGGCTCTGGCGGCCGGCTTCCGCGTGCTGCTCAGGCGTGCCGCCTTGCGTGCGTTTTTGATTCGAGGCCATGATTATTTCCTTTCAACTGACACAATTGAAAAAATAATGCTCGCCGAACAACTGCTTGTTCAGCAGTCGTTTTCGGTGTTGCAATCATGCGAGCCGACCTGTTGATCCGGTATCGGATGACCGCCTGAGCCTGTGTAGGATGGGCTCCTACGTATTGAAAATAATGCATGCCTTGAATACTTCAATGTTTTTCGTTAGCGGATCTTAAAATTCTTCCCAATCCACATCCGGCTTGGTGGCCACGCGCCGGATCGGCGTGACCGCTTTCGGCGGCGGCCGGCGCCGCCGGCTGGCTGCGTGGCGCCTTGCGCGGCGCGGTCTTCTTCGACGACCGGGAGTTGGCGCACCGCCGCCGCGGGCGCCGCCTCGGCCGGGGCCGCGTCGGCCGCCAGCACGAAGCCGCCGGTGGCGCGGGTCAGGGCCGTCGCCTGCTCGCGCACCGACGCGGCGGCCGCCGCCGACTGCTCGACCAGGGCCGCGTTCTGCTGGGTCGCCTGGTCCATCGCGGTGATGGCGTCGTTGACTTGCCCGATGCCGGCCGTCTGCTCGGCGCTGGCGGCGGCGATCTCGCCGATGATGTCGGTGACGCGCTTGACGCTGCCGACCACTTCGTCCATCGTGCGCCCGGCCTTGTCGACCAGCAGGGTGCCGGCATCGACCTTGGCCACCGAATCGTCGATCAGGGCCTTGATTTCCTTGGCCGCGGCCGCCGAGCGCTGGGCCAGGCTGCGCACTTCCGAGGCGACGACGGCGAAGCCGCGCCCCTGTTCGCCGGCGCGCGCCGCTTCCACCGCCGCGTTCAGGGCCAGGATATTGGTCTGGAAGGCGATGCCGTCGATCACCCCGATGATCTCGGCGATGCGCTTCGAGGAATCGTTGATCGAGGCCATGGTGCCGACCACGTCGCTGACCACCGCGCCGCCCTTGACCGCCACTTCCGAGGCCGACAGCGCCAGTTTGCTGGCCGTGTGCGCGGAATCGGCGTTCTGGCGCACGGTGGCGGTCAGCTCTTCCATCGAGGAGGCGGTCTCTTCGAGCGAGGCCGCCTGCTGCTCGGTGCGCTTCGACAAGTCCATGTTGCCGGTGGCAATTTCGGTGGTGCCGGTCGACGATGCTGGCGGCGCCGCTGCGTACCTCGGCGATCATCGCGGCGATCCTGGCGGCCATCGCGCTCATCGCCGTCATCAGGGCGGCCGAGCTGCCTCCCAGGCTGGAGACCGCGCGCACCCGCAGGTCGCCGTCGGCCACGCGCTGCGCCACCGCCAGCGCTTCGTGCAGCGGGCGGTTGGCTTCGCGCACGACCCAGGCGGCCAGGCCCGCCGTGACGGCCAGGCCGACGGCCAGGCAGGACAGGGCGCTCGCTCGCACCGGCGCGGCGGCCTCGCCCAGCTGCAGCCAGCAGCGACATCGACGCAGGCGGCACCCAGCAGGAACAGCAGCGCGAATGCGCCAACGATCTTGACAGGGGTGCCCAGTTGACGAATATGTTTCATGGAAGCTTCCTCAGGCGGGATGGGGGAAAGGGGACTTTGTTATGTTAGGGAAACAAAAGGCGAGGCGTTTGCGTCATCGCAAGCTAAAGATTCCCGCAGGACATGCCGTGAATGGAAGAGCGCTGTTGCTTTTCCACGCATTGCGCAAAAAACGCCGAATTTTGCGACTAAAATATTGCCATTCGGAAATAATGTGCAACAATACCGTGTCGCTCCACCGCGCCACAGGATGAACCAGGACATGGCCCACGCCGCCAACGAAGCCCGCCAGCAGCATGGCGCCCGCGCTCCCGCGCGAGGTGCTGGCCGAACTCGTCCGCGAAGCCTGCAGCGACGTCAACGAGCAACTGGGCGCGATGGTCAACCGGCTGGTGGCGGCGCTCGGCGACATGACCACCGCCGGCCTCGATGCGCAAACCGCCTTCCGCCGCGTCAAGGCCGGCAATCTCCTGAAAAGCAACTGCCTACGCCTTCGTCCACCTTGCCGGCGAGGCGGTCGAGCGCGCCTTGCGCGAAGCGGTCGACGAACTGGTGCCGGGCGCAAAGACGCGCAGCGACGCGCTGTCGCTGTCGCTGGTGCCGATGGAGGTGATGGATACCAAAGTCGCGTTCGGCGCCCTGTGCCGGCCTTTCGACATCGCCCACGCGGAAGCGCTGGCCAGCCTCTGCGTGCGGATCGGCCTGCTGCTGGGGCGCGACCTGCTGCGGCCCGGCCAGAATCCCTTCCGGCCCGAAGTCTTCCTCACCGCCATCCACGATGCCTGGCGCGCCTTCGCGCCGGACCAGGACGACCATGCGCTGCTGCTGCCGCATGCTGCGTCCCGAGCTCTTCCTCGACCTGGGGCCGCTGTTCGAGGCCACTCGACGCCAGCCTGCGCGCACGCAGCAAGCAGGCGCGCGAGCGCTTCCACATCAGCAAGACCGTGGACGCCGGCCGCGCGCGCAAGCCGGGCATGGACGCGGCGCTGGCGCAGCAGTTGCGCAGCCTGCTCGGCGACGCGCCGGGGGAGGGCGCCAGTCCGCTGGTGCCGGACTTGCCGAACATGCCGCAGGGCGCGGGCTGGCGTCCGAGTTCCGCGGCGGGATTCGGCGTGGCGCCTGCCGGCGAGCGCAGTGCGCCGTGCGCACGGCGCCGGCGGGGAGCGCTGCGCAGGCGCCGGCGGGCGCCACGCCCCATCCCGGTTTCGTTGCCGGGCATGGCGCCGGCTCGGCCCCGGCGCCAGGGTTTGCCGCGCCGGCGGGCAGCCGGGCCAGTGGACCGGCGCCCGCAAGCGGCCATGACGTCGTTGCCGGCGCCTTCCGGCGCGCCCGCATCCGCCCAGCACGCCTCGCTGCTCGACCTGCTGGCCGGCCTGCAACTGCCGGTCGCGGCGCCGATGGCGGGGTCCGGCAACGCGCCGGCCGCCGTCCCCCATAACGTCTTCTTCCTGCCGCGCTTCAAGCAAAGCCTGCCCCAGGGCGCGCTCTCGCGCGGCGAAGAAAACACCCTCGACCTGCTGTCGCGGATTTTCGAGACCGTGCTGCTCGACGACAGCATCCCGGCCGAGACGCGCGAACTGATCCGCTTCCTGCAGGTGCCGGTGCTGAAAGCCGCGCTGCTCGACCAGGACTTCTTCTTCGAGGAAGCGCACCCGGCGCGGCGCATGATCGACCTGCTCTCGCACATGGGCTGGGAGGGCCGCAAGGGCGCCAACGATCCGGTGGTGCAAGCCATGCGGCGCGGCGTCGACCGCATCGGGCGCGAGGGCGATGCCCAGCCGGCCGCCTTTGCCGAGGCGGTCGCCGAACTCGAAGCGCAATTGCTGGTCGAGGAGCGCGCGGCCGAGGAAGCGATCGCCGCGCCGATCGCGCGCGCCACCAAAATCGAGCAGCAGGGCGTGGCCGCGCGCTCGGCGCGCCAGGCGGTGCGGGTGCGCGTGGCCGACGGCGCGCTGCTGCCGGTGGTCTCGCACTTCCTCGAACAGCGCTGGGTCGACGTGCTGACCTTTGCCCACCTGATCGAGACCGAACGCCCCGGCGCCCTGAACAACGCCACCCGCACGATGGACGAGCTGGTCTGGACCGTGAAGCCGAAAGCGACCCAGGAGCAGCGCCGCGACCTGATCGCCAAGCTGCCGGGGCTGCTCACCGCGCTCAACAAATGGCTCGATGCCATCAAATGGCAGGATGCCGAGCGCCTGCAGTTTTTTGCGGAACTGGCGAAATGCCACCTCTCGATCGTGCGCGCGCCGCTCGAACTGTCGCCCGAGCGCCAGCTCGAAATCGCGGTCGAGGCGGCCCAGCAGGACGCGCTGCGCCGCATCGCCCAGGAGCAGGCCGCCGCCGCCCAGGAAGAAGCGCCCGACAAGGACGACGCCGCGCAACTGCGTCGATACCCTGGAGCGCGGCATGCGCATCGAGTTCACCCAGCCGGACGGCAGCGTGCGCAAGGTCAAGCTGGCCTGGGTCAGCCCGCTGCGCACGCTCTTCATCTTCTCGGCCGGCTTGCGCCAGGAAGCCTTCTCGCTGCCCGCCGAAAAGCTGCAGGACGCCCTGCGCGCCGGGGCGGCCCGGGTGCGTGGCGCCCGAGGGCGTGGTCGGCCGCGTGCTGACCGAGGCGATGCAGGCGGTCAACGACCCGTCCGCCCTGGATCCCCTGCGCGCCGCCGGATAACCGCCGGCGCATCTGTTGCATTTCGTTAATCTTCTGTAAAATATGCCGGTTCGACCAGCCGCGTGCCTGCGCGGCGCGCAACCCATGCGCCCCGGTCGCTTGTAACTTGGCCGAAAAGCAAGCAACCGATGGTATGATGCGTCCTTTATCGATTCCCGAGTAGCCGAAGCAACGTGCGACTATCCTCCATTAAATTGTCGGGATTTAAGTCTTTCGTCGATCCCACCAATTTCCAGGTGCCTGGGCAACTGGTTGGCGTGGTCGGCCCGAATGGCTGCGGCAAGTCGAACATCATCGACGCCGTGCGCTGGGTGCTGGGCGAATCGAAAGCGTCGGAACTGCGCGGCGAGTCGATGCAGGACGTGATCTTCAACGGCTCCACCCACCGCAAACCCGCGGGCCGGGCCTCGGTCGAACTGGTGTTCGACAACAGCGCTCGGCAAGGCCGCCGGCCAGTGGGGCCAGTACGGCGAGATCGCGGTCAAGCGCACCCTCACGCGCGACGGCACCTCCACCTATTACATCAACGGCCAGCCGGTGCGCCGGCGCGACATCCAGGACATCTTCCTCGGCACCGGCCTCGGCCCGCGCGCCTACGCCATCATCGGCCAGGGCATGATCTCGCGCATCATCGAATCGCGCCCGGAAGAACTGCGCGTCTTCCTCGAAGAAGCGGCCGGCGTCTCGAAGTACAAGGAACGCCGCCGCGAAACCGAAAACCGTTTATCCGATACCCGCGAAAACCTGCTGCGGGTCGAAGACATCCTGCGCGAACTGAACGCCAACCTGGATAAACTCGAAGCGCAAGCCGCGGTCGCGCAACGCGCTTCCACCAGCTGCAAAGCGACCAGGAAGAAAAGCAGAAGCTGCTCTGGCTGCTGCGCAAGAACGAGGCCAAGGCCGAACAGGCGCGCTGGTTCCGCGAGATGGAAGAAGCGCAGAACGGCCTGGAAGAACAGACCGCGAAACTGCGCAACGTCGAACTCGAACTCGAGCACCTGCGCCAGCACCATTTCGCCGTCGGCGACCGCCTGCACACGGCGCAGGGCGCGCTCTACCAGACCAATGCCGAGATCGGCAGCCTGGAAGCGCAGATCAAGTTCGTGATCGAGTCGCGCACCCGCCTGCAAAACCAGCTCGGCACGCTCGCCGCCCAGCGCGACCAGTGGCTGGCGCAGGCCCAGGAATACGAGGAGCAGATCGAGGAAGCGACCTATCGGGTCGAAGAACTGGCCGCGCGCGCGGAAGGCGCCCAGATCGCGGTCGAAGCCCAGAACGAACGCCTGCCCGAACTCGACACCGCCTGGCGCGAAGCCCAGCGCAGCGGCGACGCGGCCCGCGCCCGCATCGGCGAGGTACGCCAGCGCATCGAGCTGGCCGCCGCCCATGGCCGCAACGCCGGGAATATCCTGACCGGCCTGGCGACCCGGCGCGAGCGCCTGCAAGCCGAGAAGAAGATGCTGGCGCCGCCCGACAGCGCGCACCTGGCCAACCTGCGCCTGCAGCTCGAAGAAAAGCAGGAGGCGCTGGAAGAACAGACCTTGCTGCAGGAAGAAGCGGCCGCCTTGCAGGACAGCGCTGAGACCGAGCGCCGCGAAGCCCACGCCGAGTCGCAGCAGGAGTCGACCACCAACGCCCAGCTGGAGGCGCGCCTGTCGGCCTTGAAGCAGCTGCAGGAACGCGTGCAGACCCAGGGCAAGGTCGCGCCCTGGCTGAAAAAACACGAACTCGAATCGCTGCCGCGCCTGTGGCAAAAGGTGCAGGTGGAAGAGGGCTGGGAAACGGCGCTGGAAGCCGTGCTGCGCGAACGCGCCGGCGCGCTGGAACTGTCGAACATCGACTGGGCCAAGGCCTTTGTCGGCGACGCGCCGCCGGCGCGCCTGGCGCTGTATGCGCCGGCGCCGGGCGCGCCCGCCGCGCTCGAGGTCATGGGCCTGAAATCCTTCGCGAGCCTGTTGAAACTGAACGACCCGGGCCTGCGCGGCGTGCTCAACGACTGGCTGCACCTGGTGTTCGCCGCCGAGACGGTCACCGAGGCCTTCGCCGAACGCGCGCGCCTGCCGCAGGGCGGCTCCTTCGTCACGCGCCAGGGCCACGTCGATCACCGCGTCGAGCGTGCGTTTCTACGCCGCCGACGCCGAGCAGGACGGCATGCTGGCGCGCCAGCACGATATCGACAACACGGCCACCCAGCTGCGCGCCCAGGCCCTGCTGCTGGACGAGGCGCGCACCGCGCGCCACCCGCGCCGACGCCGCCGTGACGGAACTGACGCGCCGCCTGCAGGACGCGCGCGCCCGCATCGCCACCCTGCAGCGCGAAACCCATGCGCTGCAGATCGAGGTCGTGCGCCAGAACGAAGTCGAGTCGCGCTTCAACCAGCGCAGCAGCCAGATCGACGTCGACCTGGCCGAGATCGCGGCCCAGGAAGAAGAGCAGCGCATGGTGCAGCAAGAGGCCGAGCAGCAGTTCGAACAGCTCGACATGGAACTGGCCGAACTGCAGGGCGGTTTCGAGGACGGCCAGACCCTGTTCCTGCAGCGCGAAGCGGCGCTCGCCGAGGCGCGCGACAAGCTGCGCGAACTCGAACGCGGCGCCCAGGAAGCGCTGTTCGCCGAGAAGACCGGGCGCGCCAGGATCGAGGAACTGCGGCGCAGCATCGCCACCGCCAGCCAGCAGGCGGCGCAGGTGGCCGACAGCCTCGCTTCCGGCCAGGCCGAGCTGACGGCCCTCGAAAGCGGCAGCGCCCACGAAGGCTTGCAGGAGCTGCTCGATCGCAGGACGAGCCAGGAAAAGGCGCTGTCCGATGCGCGCCACGAACTCGACCAGGTGGCCCAGCAGCTGCGCCACTGTCGAGGAGTCGCGCATGGGTTCCGAGCGCAGCCTGCAGCCGCAGCGCGACCGCATCACCGAGATGCAGCTGAAGGAGCAGGCCGCGCGCCTGAACCAGGAGCAGTTCGCCGAAGCCCTGGCCGCGACCGGCGCCGACGAAGCCGTGTTGGCCGCCAAGCTCGATCCCGGACCTGAAGCCCCAATACCTGCAGGGCGAGGTGACGCGCCTGACGAATGCGATCGCCGCGCTCGGCGCGGTCAACCTGGCCGCGGTCGAGGAACTGGCGCACGGCGAGCGAACGCAAGCGCTTCCTCGATGCGCAGAATGCCGATCTGAACGAGGCCATCGCCACGCTGGAAGACGCGATCCGCCGCATCGACAAGGAAACGCGCGAGCTCTTGATGGACACCTTCGAGCGCGTCAACACGCATTTCTCGGAACTGTTCCCGATCCTGTTCGGCGGCGGCCAGGCCAGGCTGGTCATGACCGGCGACGAAATCCTCGATGCCGGCGTGCAGGTGATGGCCCAGCCGCCGGGCAAGAAGAACGCGACCATCCACCTGCTCTCGGGCGGCGAGAAAGCGCTCACGGCCACCGCGCTCGTGTTTTCGATGTTCCGCCTGAACCCGGCGCCGTTCTGCCTGCTGGACGAGGTCGACGCGCCGCTGGACGATGCCAATACGGAGCGCTTCTGCCGCATGGTCAAGCGCATGTCCGAACATACCCAATTCCTTTTCATTTCGCACAATAAGATTGCGATGGAAATGGCCAATCAACTGATCGGTGTGACGATGCAGGAGCAGGGCGTATCGCGCATCGTGGCGGTGGACATGGAGTCCGCCGCCCATTTCGCACAAGAGGCACAAGCAGCATGACAGACCTTCAAATGAGCCTGATCGCGGCGGGCGGCGTCTTCGTCGTCGGCGTCATCTCCTATAACAAGTGGCAGGAGCACAAGGCGCGCAAAAGCGTCGAACGCGCTTTCGCCTCCGACCACGACGACGTGCTGATGCGCCCCGACGGCACGCTGGCCGAACGCAGCGAACCGGTGCTCGACATCGGCGCCACGCCGCCGCTGGGGCCGATCGAACCGGGCTTCGGCACCGGCGCGCGCCGAGCGCCGGCGTGCTGGCGCTGGTGCCGGCGCGATGGCGATGAGCGCCGCCTCGCTGGCGCCCGCGGCCCCGCTGCCGGGCACCACGCCCGACACGCCGCCCGCGGAACTGGCCGACAGCCTGGTCGACCCGCTGATCGACTGCATGATCCCGCTGGCGCTGGAAGGCGCCGGCGCGCGGCGACAAGATCCTGCCTTCGCTGCTCAAGCTGCGCCGCGTCGGCAACAAGCCGATCCACTACATCGGCCTGGCCGTGAACGGCGACTGGGAGCCGATCGTGCATGGCGGCGTCTACACCAAGCTGCAGGCGGGCGTGCAGATGGCCACGCGCACGACCTCCCTGAACGAACTCGAATACTCGGAACTGGTCACGCGCCTGCGCGCGGTGGCCGACGAGATCGGCGCCGAGCCGGAAGTGCCGGACATGATCGAAGTGATGAGCGAAGCGCGCACCCTGCACAAATTCGTCGCCGGCCACGACGCCCAGCTGGGCGTGAACCTGAAATCGAACGGCCCGCCATGGGCGATGTCGACCCTGATCGGCGCGCTGGAAAAGGCCGGCTTCGACGTGCGTCCGGACGGCCGCTTCGCCATGCCCGACGGCGCTTGGGCGGCGTGCTGTTCACGCTCTCGACCAACGTCACGCTGGGCGCCGACACCACCGACCGCCTGACGCTGCTGCTCGACGTGCCCTGCGTGGCGCCCGAGCGCGACGGCTTCGGCGCCATGGTCAAGGCCGCGCGCGACCTGGCGATGCGCCTGGACGCGACCATGGTCGACGACTTCGAGCAGCCGCTGGTCGACGCCACGCTGGACGAAATCGCCGGCCAGGTGAAGGAGTTCTACACCGAGATGGAAGGGGCCGACATCCCGGCCGGCTCGACCCGCGCGCTGCGCCTGTTCAGCTGAGGTGCTCGATGACGTGAACAAGCCGATTTCCTGGCCCGCATGGCGGCGCTGGTCGAGGAACTGAACCGCCACATCTACAACTACCACGTGCTCGACGCGCCGACGATTCCGGACGCCGAGTACGACCGCATGTTCCGCGAACTGCAGGCGCTGGAGGCCGCGCACCCGGAGGCCGTGTCCCCGGACACGCCGACGTCGCGCGTGGGCGCCGCGCCCATCCCCGAGTTCAAGCCAGGTGACCCATGCGGTGCCGATGCTCTCGCTGAACAACGGCTTCGAGGACGAGGACGTCGACAACTTCGACCGCCGCGTGCGCGAAGGGCTGGACAATGGCGAAGTGGCGTATGCGGCCGAACTGAAATTCGACGGCCTGGCGATGAGCCTGCGCTACGAAAACGGCGTCTTCGTGCAGGCCGCCACCCGCGGCGACGGCTATACCGGCGAAGACGTGACGGCGAATATCCGCACCGTGCGCGTCATTCCCCTGCGCCTGCACGGGGACGCTATCCCCGCGGTGCTGGAGGTGCGCGGCGAAGTCCTGATGTTCAAGGACGACTTCGCGAACCTGAACCAGCGCCAGCGCGACGCCGGCCAGAAGGAATTCGCCAACCCGAGGAACGCCGCCGCCGGCAGCCTGCGCCAGCTCGACGCCCGCATCACGGCCCAGCGCAAGCTGCGCTTCTTCGCCTATGGCATCGGCTTCCTCGAAGGCGCCGAGATGCCGGCATCGCATTCGGAGGTGCTCGACTGGTTCGAGCGCCTCGGCTTGCCGGTGTCGAAGGAGCGCGCCGTGGTGCAGGGCCGCGACGGCCTGCTCGGCTACTACCGCAGCATCGGCGAAAAGCGCGCGCGCGCTGCCGTACGAAATCGACGGCGTCGTCTACAAGGTCGACCGCCTGGCCGACCAGCGCGCGCTCGGCTTCGTCTCGCGCGCGCCGCGCTTCGCGCTCGCGCATAAATTCCCGGCCGAGGAAGCGCTGACGGTGGTCTCCGCGATCGACGTGCAAGTCGGCCGCACCGGCGCGATCACGCCGGTGGCGCGCCTGGTGCCGGTGTCGGTGGGCGGCGTGACCGTCACCAACGCGACCCTGCACAACGAGGACGAAGTGCGCCGCAAGGACGTGCGCGTGGGCGACACGGTGATCGTGCGCCGCGCCGGCGACGTGATTCCGGAAGTGCTGGCCGTGGTGCTCGAGCGCCGCCCGAGCCCGCGCGCCGCCGTGTACGAGCTGCCGAAGCTGTGCCCGGTGTGCGGCTCGCACGTGGTGCGCGAAGAGGGCGAAGCCATCGCCCGCTGCTCCGGCGGCCTGTAGCTGCGCGGCCCAGCGCAAGGAAGCGATCCGCCACTTCGCCGGCCGGCGCATGATGGACATCGAGGGCCTGGGCGACCGCTACATCGACAGCCTGGTCGAGTGCAACCTGATCCACGGCGTGGCCGACCTGTACACGCTGAACCTCGACGACCTGCTGAAGATGAAGCGCCTGGCCGACGAGCGCGACGAGCAGTACGCCCGAAACGGTCAAGCAGGGCAAAGTGCCGACCAAATGGGCCGACAACCTGCTCGCGCGCCATCGCCGCCAGCAAGCAGCCGCCGCTGGAGCGCCTGCTGTTCGCGCTCGGCATCCGCCACGTGGGCGAATCGACCGCCAAGACCCTGGCCGACTGGCTGGGAAGCCTGGCGCTGGTGCGCCGTGCGCCCGCCGCCTTGCTGCGCGTGCTGCCCGACATCGGCGGCACCGTGGCCGAATCGATCGCCGACTTCTTCGCCGAGGAAAAGAACCAGGCCGCCCTGGATGCGCTGCTCGACACCGGCGTCGCGCCCCAGGGCGAGCACGCGCCGAAAGCGGCGCTGCGCGAGCTGCCTGGACGAGGTGGCGCTGCTGGCCGCGGCCGGCATTCCGAAACTGACCGAGCCGCGCGCGCGCCAGCTGCTGGCCGGGCCGCACGCTGGAGGACCTGGCGCACCTGAAGGTGTTCAGCGTGTTCGGCCTGCCCGAGTCGCTGGTCGCCTCGCTGGAAGCCTGGATGGCGCGTGCCCGCCAACCGCGAAGCCTTGCTGGCGCTCGGCGCAGCTGCGCCGCGAACTGCTGGACACAGCTGCCGCAGGAAGCGCAGAGCGAGGAGGGCGCGCTCAGCGGGCAGACCTTTGTCCTGACCGGCACGCTGCCGACCATGTCGCGCGACGACGCCGGCGCGCTGATCGAGGCGGCCGGCGGCAAGGTGTCCGGTTCGGTCTCGAAGAAGACCTCCTACGTCGTGGCCGGCGCGGATGCCGGCAGCAAGCTGGCCAAGGCCGAGTCGCTCGGGGTGACCGTGCTCGACGAAGCGGGCCTGCTCGCCCTGCTGGCGGCGCAGGCCAAACCAATCAACGAACGCAGAGAAACAAGCACATGAACAAGATTCGCAAGGCCGTCTTTCCCGTCGCCGGCCTCGGCAGCCGCTTCCTTCCCGCCACCAAGGCCCAGCCGAAGGAGATGCTGCCGATCGTCGACAAGCCGCTGATCCAGTACGCGGTGGAAGAGGCGGTCGCCGCCGGCATCACCGAGATGATCTTCATCACCGGCCGCAACAAGCGCGCGATCGAGGACCATTTCGACAAGGCCTACGAGCTCGAGGCGGAGCTGGAAGCGGCCAACAAGCAGGCCCTGCTCGAACTGGTGCGCAACGTGATCCCGAAGAACGTCACCTGCATCTACATCCGCCAGTCGGCGCCGCTGGGCCTGGGCCATGCGGTGCTGTGCGCGCGTCCCGTGGTCGGCAACGAGCCGTTCGCGGTGCTGCTGGCCGACGACTTCATGGACACCGATCCCGGCACCGCGCCGGTGCTGGCCCAGATGAGCGAGGTCTTCGGCTACGAGAAGTGCAGCGTGCTGGCGGTGCAGGAAGTGCCGCGCGAGAATACGCGCCAGTACGGCATCGTCAAGGCCGAGGCCTACCGCGAGAAGCTCGAGCTGGTGTCGAACATCGTCGAAAAGCCGCTGCCCGCCGAGGCGCCGTCGACCTCGGCCGTGGTCGGGCGCTACATCCTGACCGGCGCGATTTTCGACCACCTGGAAAACCTCGGCACCGGGCACCGGCGGCGAGATCCAGCTGACCGACGGCATCGCCGCCCTGATGAAAGCCGAACGCGTGCTCGCCTACCGCTTCGACGGACGGCGTTATGATTGCGGTTCGAAACTGGGCTACCTGCAGGCGACCGCCGCGATGGGCTTGAAGCATCCGGAAACGGCGGCCGGCTTCAGTACTTTCCTGGCAGGGCTGGCAATGCGCAGGCGAAGGAGAACGGACATGGCGGTACGTGAAATTCTGAGGATGGGCGACCCGCGCCTGTTGCGGGTGGCCGAGCCGGTGCGCGAATTCGGCACGCCGCGAGCTCGATGCGCTGGTCGCCGACATGTTCGAGACCATGCATGCGGCCAATGGCGCGGGCCTGGCCGCGCCGCAGATCGGCGTCAACCTGCAGCTGGTGATCTTCGGTTTCGCAGAATAATGCGCGCTATCCCGACGCGCCGCAGGTGCCCGAAACGGTGCTGCTCAATCCGGTCCTGACGCCCTTGTCGGACGAGATGGAAGAGGGCTTCGAAGGCTGCCTGTCGGTGCCCGGCCTGCGCGGCAGCGTGCCGCGCTTCACGCGCCTGCGCTACGAAGGCGTGGACCAGTTCGGCAAGCCGATCCGGCGCGAAGTGGACGGCTTCCATGCGCGCGTGGTGCAGCACGAGGTCGACCATTTGCTCGGCATCCTGTACCCGATGCGGATCACCGATTTTTCGCGCTTCGGGTTCACCGAGGTCATGTTCCCGGGGCTCGATCCCGCCGCCGACGATTGAATAGCCCTCCGCCAGGGCGTTCTTTACACGGATTTAACGGTTCGTTAGAGAACACCGAACAGCCGCGCCGGCGCTGAGCACTACCATGGGCTAAAACCGCGGCAATTGTGCGCAAGTTATGGTGTCCCATGCGCATGCCACGGTCAGCTTATTATAAAAACGTCATCACCGTCCTCGCCGGAGCGACGGGGGCGCAAGCATTGCCGATGCTCGTGGCGCCGCTCCTGACCCGCCTGTGCACGCCGGCCGAAATGGGCACCTTCAGCGTCTGGCTGGGCGTGATCGCCGTCACCTCGATCGTCGCCACCTTGCGCTTCGAAGCGGCCATGGTGCTCGACCATGGGGAGCGCCAGCAAGGCCTCTGTTTCCGGGTGGTGGCCTGGTCCGCGACCTGGCTGGCCCTGGCCTTGACGGCAGGGACGATCGCCGCGCGCCTGCTGGGCCTGCCGGCGCTGGCCGACATGTCCTGGCTCGAAATGCTCACCATCGGCGCCGGCACCTGGCTCACCGCGACCGGGCAGCTGGTGCTGTCGTATGCGGCCTCGCATAACCTGTTCGGCGCGGCGGCCAAGACCAAGATCGTGCAGGCCGGAACCATCGCGCTGTGCCAGCTCGCGCTCCTTTACGCCGGACTCGACAGCGCCGGTCTGTTACTGGGGCAATTGATCGGCCTCTGCGCCGGACTGGCGGCGGCGCGCTGGCTGCTGACGCCGCCCATGGCGCGTTTCGCCTTCATGCTCGACAGGGAACAGCGCGCCTACCTCGTCAGGCACCGGGCCTTCTGGCGCTACTCCCTGCCGTCGAGCCTGCTCAACGCCGTGGTCAGCCAGCTGCCCTTGTTCATGATCGGCATGCACCACGGCGTCTGGGCGGCGGGCTTGTTCGCCTTGACCCAGCGCGTGCTGAGCGCACCGATCTCCCTGATCGCCAGTTCGGTGCTCGAAGTGTTCAAACGCCAGGCGGTGGTCGAGTTCCAGTCCGTCGGCAATTGCCGCGCCTGCTACCGCGCCACCTTCAGGACGCTGCTGCTGCTCGCCCTGGGGCCGTCGCTGATCCTGTTCCTGTTTTCGCCCCAGCTGTTCAGCTGGATTTTCGGCGCCGAGTGGCGCCCGGCGGGCGAACTGGCGCGCATCCTGGCCCCGCTGTACTTCCTCAACTTTCTGGCCAGCCCCCTGAGTTACGTCTTTTCCGTCGTCGGCAGGCAGAAGATGGAGCTGCGCTGGCAGGTGGCGCTGTTCGCGATGACGCTCACCGTCTTCCTGGCCCCCTTGTCGCTGCAGGAGAGCCTGCTGGCCTATGCGTCGGCCGTTCCGGGCTCTACGTGCTCTACCTCTGCATGTCGTACTGGTGCGCCACCAGCGCCCGTGCCCCGCAGGCCCCGCCTGCCCGCTATGCGGTCCGGCAGGACCGGTCCTGGCCGTTCAGCCTTCCTTCGGGTAGGGACTCTTGCCGCCCTCGGCAATGAAGCGGTCGATCCGCGCGCCCAGCACGGGCAGGGGCACCGAGCCCAGCTGCAGCACGGTGTCGTGGAAGGCGCGGATGTCGAAGCGCGCGCCGAGCGCCTTCTCCGCCTTCGCGCGCGCTTCCATGATCGCCATCTGGCCCAGGTAATACGACAGCGCCTGGCCCGGCCAGGAGATGTAGCGGTCGACTTCGGTCGTCACTTCGTGTTCGGCCAGCGCCGTGTTCTCGCGCAGGTAGGCTTGCGCCTGTTCGCGGGTCCAGCCCTTCGCATGGATGCCGGTGTCGACCACCAGGCGCGACGCGCGCCAGGCCTGGTAGCTGAGCATGCCGAAGACCTCGTAGGGCGTCTCGTAGATGCCCATCTCCGCGCCCAGGCGCTCGGTGTACAGCGCCCAGCCTTCGCCGAAGGCCGAAATGTAGGCGCGGCGGAACGGCGGCACGCCTTTCTGCTCGAGCGCGATCGGCATCTGGAAGGCGTGGCCCGGCGCCGACTCGTGCAGGGTGAGCGCGGGCAGGCTGTAGAGCGCGCGCGCCGGCAGGTTATAGGTGTTGACCAGGTAGACGCCGGGGCCGCCGCGGCCGGCCGTGTAGAAGGGCGCCTGGTCGGGCGGGACCGGGACGGATCGCGAAGCGCTGGCGCGGCAGGTAGCCGAAGTACTGGCCGGCCTTGGCGTCGAACTTCTTGGCGATCCAGGCCGCGCGCATCAGCAGTTCCTCCGGCGTCTTCGCATAGAACTGCGGGTCGGTGCGCAGGAAACGCAGGAAGGCCGGCAAGTCGCCCTTGAAGCCGGCCTGCAGCATCGTCACCTGCATCTCGGCGCGGATCTTCGCCATCTCGGCCAGGCCGATGCGGTGGATCTCGGCCGGCGCTCATGTTCGTGGTCGTGAACTCGAGGATCTTCGACTGGTAATAGGCCTTGCCGTCGGGCAGGCTTTCGGCGGCCAGCGCTGCGCGTGCGCCCGGCATGTAGTGCTCGCGCACGAAGGCCAGCGTGGCCGCGTAGGCCGGCTGCACCTGCTCGCGGATGGCCGCGATCGCCTGCGCGCGCAGCGCGGCCTGCTCCGCGGCCGGAATGGCGGCCGGCATGGTCTTGAAGGGCGTGAAGAAGACGGTGTCTTCCGGCCTGGCCTCGACCACCGAGGCCAGCGCGGCGTCGCGTCCTTGCAGCGTGACGCGCGGCGGCGTGAAGCCGCGCGCCAGGCCGGCGCGCATGTTCTCGACCTGTTCGCCGAAATAGCGCGGCATGGCGGCCAGCTGGGCAAGATAGTTGCGGTAATCCTCGGCCTTGGTGAAGGGCTGGCGCGCGGCATAGGTCACGTCGGTCCAGAAGGCGCTGTCGGCATTCACCGGCTGCTCGTACTCGCGAAAACGCAGCTCCTCGACAAAGGCCGCGATCTGGGCGCGGTAGACCTGGTAATCGATGCGTGCCGGCGCCGACAGGCGCGCCGCATCGATGGCGTCGAGCCGGCGCAGCACGCCTTGCCAGTAGGCGAGGCGCGCAGCCTGGGAGGCGGCGTCGACGCGCGCGAAACCGGGCGCCACCTGGCCGCGTTCGGCTTCGTCGTG